>NZ_JABAID010000013.1 GCF_012641335.1 Novosphingobium sp. ERN07 | reverse complement strand
GAGAGCATCATGCCCGACGCGCTTGTGCAGGCGTCCGGGCCATCGTATTTAACCGCTGGACTCTCGTTATGATCGAGGGACTGCCGGGGGGCAGGTCAAGGCCATTAAAAGAAGCGCCGGAACCCGAAGGCCCCGGCGCATAGTGTTTCGCGTCTGGTTGACGTCGAAATATCCTAGAACTTGAACCCTGCAGCGACGCCATAGCGGCGGGGTTCGAGTGTGAAGATATTGGTAAAATTGCCCGATGACTGGTCGGTGATATAGAGGCCGGTAATCGGGTTGGAGTTGCCCACGTTCTGAATGAACCCGCGCAGGAACCACTTGTTCTCCGGGCCATCCAACTGGATCTGGGCATTCACCTGCGTGTAGCTTGGAATGCGGTTGATGTTGCCGTTGAAGATGCTGCCCGTCGACGTGCCGGTCATGATGAAATCGGCACGCGGGGTCAGTGTCAGGCCACCAAGCGGGATCGCGTATTCCGCCCCGCCAGATACCTTGACGTTTGGCGCTCCCGGCAACTGGTTGCCCTTGATGTTCACCGGAATGCCCGACGTGAACACCTGAACCCCACCGAACGGCGCCCCGCCGCCCGTGGCAGCCGCCACGCCTTCAAGCGCGGCGCAAATGCTGTAGGCCCCGGTCGAAGCGATACCGCTGTTGGCACCGAACGACGTGGTGGGTCGCAGCCCGGCCCCAGCAGCAACGCCGGGGATCGCCCCTGCGTTGATCTGGGCGTTCACTGTGTTCACAAAGGCATTGACCCCTGCAACGCTGCCCGACGTAGACGCGACGGCGCAGTTAGCCGCGTTGGTGATGTCCTTGATGATCACCGCATCTGCACGGCCAGCACCGAAGTCACGCGGGTTGGCAAGGAACTTGTCCTGCGAAACCTTGGTGTTGAGGTAGCTGGCGGACACATTCACCGTCATACCGCGTACCGGGCGCATCACGGCTTCGGCTTCAAGGCCCCAAATATTCGCGTTCACGTTGTCGTTCACCGAAGTGCGCGCAACGATGCGAGAAAGCTGCAAGCCCTTGTACTTGTAGTAGAAGCCGGTGAGGTTCAGCGTCAGGCCGCCAAACTGGTTCTTTGTGCCGATTTCGAAAGCATCGATAAATTCAGGATTGAACGATTCCGGCACCGTGAAGATCGGTGAAAGCGGCGGATTGATACCGCCCGATTTGTAACCTCGTGAGTAAGACAGATAGACGAGGTTATCCGGCGTGATCTGGAAGTCCAGCACCGCACGCCCGGTGATCTCCTTGAATTTCGCGCTGCGGTTCTGGAAAAGCTGGTTTCCGGCGAGGCTTGGGTCCGCATCGAAGCTGCCGGCGAAAGGCGAACTGAACACATCAGCGGTCCCGAACGGCGTCAGGAAGTTGGCCAGAGTCGTCCGTGCGCGGATTTTCTTGTCGTCGTTGTTGTAACGCAGGCCCAGCGTGAGCTTCACCCGGTCGTCGAACTTGTAGTAGGCTTCACCGAAAATGCCGTAGCTCTTAATGTCGAGCTGATCCGAATTGTTGCGGAAGTACGGCGTTGCCAGATAGGATGGTGGCGCACCGGCACCGAGAGCCGAAAACGCCCCTACTACGCCCGTGAAATAATCGAGGCCGAACGAGTTCACATAGTAGCTGTTTTCGCTGAGCGAATAATCGCTGTAGATACCGCCCAGCAGGAAGTTGAACTTGCCGTCCCAGTCAGAACTGAAGATCGCTTCAGCCGACCAGCTCTTGTTGTATTGCACCGATCGGTCAAAATCGAGCGGGGTCATGCCGCAGACCCTATTGCCGCCAAACACGCCCGTGCCAGATTCCACTGGCGCAGAGGTGCAGATCACACCGGCAGGACCATTGGGCATGAGCGCCGCTGCAACCGGACCGAGATAGCGCTGCAATCCTGCCCCCAGCAAGCCGGCCTGCGCAGCAGCCAGAGTGTTCAGCGAAGGCTGGATCAACGCGCGGCTTTGTACCGAGTTGTTGTAGTCCTGACTCGAATCAACCTTCACGTCTTGATAGTTGCCGGTCAGCTTGAGGTTGAGACCTCCGCCAAGTTCTTGATCCCAAGAACCCACAACGATCAGTTCTTCGGTAAAGTAGCTCGGCTTGGTATCGGTATTGACCACGCGCGGGTCTGCCGGGTTGACGACGCCCGAATAGGTGTCAGTTCCGTAGAGGCTGCCTGATGCGAAGGCCGTCGGCAGACCGCGGATCGCAAAAAACTCTCGTGATCCCAGAACCGATGCAAGGGTCGAATTGCCGTTGGTGGTGCCATACGGCAAATTCGCGTTCAGGCAGCCCAAAATGCCTGTCGGATCGGTCTGGCAGACCTGCTTCTGGATGCGCATACGATTGTCGCGCTCATGGAAATACTGGGCCATGAGATCAATCGTCGTGCCCGTGCCCGGTTCGAAACGGAGCGAGCCGCGAACGCTGTACATATTGCGATCGTCGATCCGCGAATTGTCGAACAGGTTCTTGGTATACCCTTCGCGATTCAGATAAAAACCGGCGAGGCGAACCCCAAGTGAAGCGCCCAGTGGCAGGTTGACCATGCCGCGCAGGCGAACGGAATCGTAATTGCCATATTCGGCATCCCCTGAAGCGCCGAACGCGCTCAGATCCGGCTTGGCCGTGATCAGATCGACCACGCCTGACGTGGCGTTGCGGCCGAACAAGGTGCCCTGCGGCCCGCGCAAAACCTGCACTTGCGCCAGATCGTAGAATTCTCCTTCGAACAGGCGCGTGGCGAACAGGGGGGAATCGTTGAGGTGAATTGCGGTTGCCTGATCGCAGGTCACGCCCACACAAAGGTCACCGATACCACGAATGGTAAAGCTCGATGAGGTGAAGTTTGTTTTGGTGAACGTGATGTTGGGCAGCGAGAGTTGCAGATCCAAAGTGTTGCGGATCTGCTGTTTGTCGAGAGCTTCGGGTGAAAATGCGCTGACCGCAATCGGCACATCCTGCAGGCGCTGTGCCTGACGTTGTGCAGTAACGATGATCTCTTCCAGGCCGAAATTGTCATCGGCAGTTTGCGGTGCTTCCTGCGCGAACACGGGTGCGGAAACGGCGGCGATGCATACGCCAGCCAGCAGGGAAAGCTTGCCCCTCATAGCTCAGACCTCTCTCTCCAGCGGTGCCCGTCATTGGCTGCAGGCTACCTGAGACACAGGACATAACGGGGCGGAATCTTTGTCAACCGGATAATTAAAAATAGGGGTTTCCGTAAGGGAAGGACGTTGCAATTGCGACCATTCTGGCGAGGATTGCATGAAAATGCATGACATCAAAATGTGATGTCGTCGCCTTGCATGAAACGCTACACTGTGAGAATGCCGAATCGCCGCGGAAAACCGCGCACTCTCCTCGGCAGAACTCTGCGACTCGATTGTCGTGGCAATGTCTTTGCAGGGGCGGTAGGGCGGCCCACGAATAACGCATAGAATGCGTCAGACATCATCATCTTGAGGACCGAAACTCATGGCAAAGTTCCTGATCGTCGAAGCCCGCTTCTATGACCACCTCAACGACATGCTGATCGAAGGCGCAAAGGCGGCAATCAAGGCCGCCGGACACAAGGCCGACGTCATCACCGTGCCGGGCGCGCTCGAAATTCCGGGCGCAATCGCGCTGGCCGACCAATCAGGCGATTACGAAGGTTACGTGGCAATTGGCGTGGTCATTCGTGGCGAGACCTATCATTTCGAGATCGTGGCAGGCGAAAGCGCGCGCGGAATCATGGCGCTGACGATGGACGGCATGGCCATCGGCAACGGCATCCTTACCGTGGAAAACGAAGCTCAGGCGATTGTCCGCGCCGATCCAAAGCAGAAAGACAAGGGCGGCGAAGCAGCAAAGGCGGCACTTGCCCTGCTCGCCTTGCGCGAACGCTGGGCCTGATCCTTATCCCTGATCCTATTTCTTGGGGGACTCAGCCCGGATCGTCATATCCTTTGAGGCCCCACGGCACGTAAGGGCCGATCACAAGCTGTTCGAAGCCACCAATGCCGATCTCGCCATCACTTGTGATGACGCGCGAGATAATCTGCACGTGCAGGTTCTCAAGCGTCGGCGCCATAGGATCAAGATTGGCAAGGACGAGATCCTCACGCTCGACAACCAGCGTGCCGTGGTAGAAGCCATGCCCCCACTTCGGGCTTGTATATCCCAAACCCCGCATCTGGAACCGAACCAGCGGTTCGAATGTCAGCGTTAACGGGCCTTCAGGGCGCTGGATCGACAGTTCCCCGCCAGCAGGCCAACGTGTGCCCGGTTGCATGGGTGACTGCATCGATGCGGCCGGCGTTTCGTAGAAGCCATCTTGCCCGGCACCATCAGGCGCGATGACTGCTCGAGTGTTCCACGGCGCGCCGTGACGATCAGCATTGATATGAAAAAACAGCGAGCGTTCGGGCAGGTTCACCGGCGTCCACTGCCAGAAGAATGACGAGACAACCCCGTGCCCATGCGGTTGCGCATCAGGCAGCCCCACGGGCCGCACTCCCCAGCTGCGGTCCCGCGTCCCGACGGTGCCCGAAGCCAATTCCCGACGATTCCCATCGACCTCGATCCAGCCCTCGTAGTGCCCATTCTGGGTAAGGCGGGTGTAGTCCATGAAGGTGCGCGGACCGATGCGATAGGTAAAGCGCGGCTCTTCAATCGGGAAAGCTCGCCCCGTGAAGGTCAGATCAGCAGATAGTCCTTCTCCATTCACCCGCACACGCAAGACCTTGAGAGGTTCGATCACTTCGATCGAAATCGGTCCAACCGACAGATCAAGCCGCTCCATACCCAGTTCACGTGAAGCATGAAGATTGTACTGCTTACCATTGCGAATGCAGGAAAAGTGCGCGTCCGCTACGTTTAGATGCGGATAGATTCCCAAAGCAACTGCAAAGAAACCTGATCCGTCAGGCGCATATCCATTGAAGAAATAGCGGTCATAGAAATTGCGGTCGGTTCCTGCATAGGCAACCGGCTCAGGCGTCTGATGCAGCGGAAAATCATCACCTTTGGTCAGCATCAGGCGTGCTCCATCCTGCGCTTCAACGCGCCAAGGCTATCGTGTTCCAGAGCAAGTTCGCAGCTTCCTCTGGCCATTGACAGGAAGTTGGCGTCACCTCGATCCGTCCTGACAACAAAAGCAGCACTGAATACCGCCGTGGACACGCCATGAAGTGCGGCAATGCGGTAATCGTCCCAGATGTCGTCGCGGGTCAGGGTAACACCCCGACGGGTCATTTCAGCGCAGTAAAGGTCCAGCAAGGCTACCTCGTTCGGACGGCGCAGCGCCGAACCGATGCCACAACCGAGGAAGTATCCGATATCGGTCAAGCTGCAACCAACCGCGCAGGTCTGCCAATCGACCAACGCAATCGGCTCTGTACCCCCTCGGATATCAAACAACATATTGTCGAGCCGGAAATCACCATGCAGAAGGCTACGTCGCCGGTGTACGCGATCAAACCACAGGTCGAGATTGTCGTTCAATCCTTCACAAATTGCCATAAGTTCGGCTGGTAAGTCATTGACGTAGCGTTCACGAAAGATGGATTGCGCGTGCAGATAGAGGGCGCGCAAAGTTGCGTTGGCCTGCGGATCCGGTCGCAGCCATTCGGCATCAAGCAGCGAGCTTTCGAACGTCGGAGCATGAAGCGCGGCAGCCTGCCGCATTGCAGCCTCCGCCTGCGCCAACGTGCAACCGGCAAGCTGGTTGCCAGCAGTGCAAGGGCCAAGATCTTCGAACAGCAGCACGAAATCGCAAAGGTTATCGTCCAGCATTGCCGCATAAGTGCGCGGTACGCGCATCGCGATGTGGTTGGCGGCCTGCTGATAGAACAGCACTTCCTTGCGATAGAGCGAGAACGCAGCCGCAGTCTGGCGACTGGTGGCATCGCCGGAAGGAAACTTCGCAGCCAGCGTGCGCGGCGCTTGCCCTGCATCCCCTGAATAACGCATTGTGAACCGCGCGGTATCGCCCACCTGCCCCGTGCCGATAGCCTCCCATTCGAACGACACGATACGCGCAGCCCCCAGAACGCCCGATTTGTCGAGTTGCGCCTCGATCCACGCTGCGTCCACTTCGTCCGGTCGTGTCGGAAAGTCTGCCATATCCTTCTCTCCCGCACAAAGGCTGGCATAGCGATGCAGTCTTGGGAAGCCCGTTCCAATTGACCGATTAAATCAGCTTTGCCGGAACGGGGCGTCAATATGGTGGTTGATGTCCGGTGGCCATGGATTGATGGCAGTGGAGCAAAGCATGAACGGCGTTCTTGAATGGTTTGCCTCCATTGGTACCATAATCGCAGCAACACTAGTTGCTCTAGATATGGGCCGCCGCATCACCGGTTGGGGCTTTGTGCTGTTTGTCGTCGTATCGATCGCCTGGATTGCTTCCGGAATAACGAATGGCGCGTCGTCGGTGGCCATCCAAAACGCTGCACTGCTCTTGGTGAATGCCTGGGGTGTATGGCGGTATCTTTTGAATCCAGAACGGAGACAGATCAAAACCAACAGACTATAGTCTGCTCCAAATTGGCGAAACAATACCGAATTTCGAGATTGCGATTGTTCATCATTCCCTTGTAAAATAACACAAATTATCGGGCCGCACTTTGCAATATAGGGCCATCTACTTAGGGTACGCCCGAATGGCCCCATCAATGTGATTGATTGATCCCATCCCCACAGACCGAACCTTCACCGGTCCCGTACACTGCAACAGGGGGTTGCCAACGGATGGGCAAGGATCTTCTTCGCGCAAAGGCCAGACGCCTGATCGCCGCCGCCAACGAACTGCTCGCCATCGCGCACGAGCTTGAAGCCAGCGATGGCGAAGGACGCAGCGATGAATTTGCCAGCGCTCACACCGTAAAGGACAGTCCGGTGTGGGCTGAAATTGCCCGCGCCACTTATCGCGACCGCCGCCGCCGGGGGAACATCTTCGCGGACGCCGCATTGTTCGGGGAGCCGGCGTGGGACATACTGCTTGACCTGTTCATCGCGGCTAAGGAACGCAAGCGCTTGCCCGTAACCAGCGCCTGCATAGGCGCCGCTGTTCCGGCAACGACAGCGCTTCGCTGGCTGACTGTGCTCGAAGAAAAAGCCCTGATCATCCGCGAGAACGATATGAACGATGCCCGCCGCGTCTTCGTTCGCCTTTCGGCAGAAGGCTACGAAAAGATGGTGGCCTACTTCTCCGAAATCGCAGGCGACATGCGCAGCGATGAGGAAATTGGCTCCCCCGCCCTTCGCATGGCCCATTGATCGATCAGCGTTAGGCGCACACAAAAAGGCGGCGGCTTGCACTGGAAACCGCCGCCTTTTTGTAATCTGCCTGTCGGATCAGGCGCCAAGGCGACCGAATGCCGCAGCACCGGCGTACCGTGCCGACATGCCCAGTTCTTCTTCAATACGAATCAACTGGTTGTACTTGGCAAGACGATCCGACCGCGCAAGCGAACCAGTCTTAATCTGGCCGCAGTTGGTCGCCACCGCCAAGTCAGCAATCGTCGCGTCTTCCGTTTCACCCGAACGGTGCGACATGACGGCGGTGTAGCCACTGCGCTGCGCGATGCTGACCGCTTCCAGCGTTTCTGTTAGCGAGCCGATCTGGTTGACCTTCACCAGCAGCGAATTGGCAAGACCCTTGCCAATGCCCATTTCAAGGCGGCGTGGGTTGGTCACGAACAGATCGTCACCAACAAGCTGCACGCGCTTGCCGACCTTGGCTGTCAGCGCAGCCCATCCTTCGAAATCGTCCTCGCTCATGCCGTCTTCGATGGAAATGATCGGATAGGCATCGCACAGTGCAGCCAGATAATCAGCCATCGCATCGGGCGAGAGCGAAAGACCTTCGCCGCTGATTTCGTACTTGCCGTTCTTGAAGAACTCCGTCGCCGCGCAATCGAGCGCTAGCTTGATGTCGGTGCCCGGCTTGAATCCGGCCTTCTCGATCGAAGCCATGATGAAATCCAGCGCGTCGCGCGTGCTGGCAAGGTTCGGGGCAAAGCCGCCCTCGTCGCCCACTGCCGTAGCGAGGCCCTTCTCGTGCAGGCCCTTCTTCAGCGTGTGGAAGATTTCCGCGCCCCAACGCACCGCTTCGGCCAGCGACGGCGCGCCCACCGGCATGACCATGAATTCCTGGAAATCGATTGGATTGTCGGCGTGCTCGCCACCGTTGATGATGTTCATCATCGGCACCGGCAGGACATGCGCCGAAACGCCACCGACATAGCTGTAGAGCGGCAGGCCGCGCGCATCGGCAGCGGCCTTCGCCACCGCAAGGCTGGTGCCCAGAATGGCGTTCGCGCCAAGGCGGCTTTTGTTCTCCGTCCCGTCCAGTTCGATCATCGCAAGATCAACATCGCGCTGGTCTTCGGCGTCCATGCCCAGAATGCACTCGGCGATGTCCGAATTGACGGCAGTGACCGCCTTGGTCACGCCTTTGCCAAGGTAGCGCGCCTTGTCGCCATCGCGCAGTTCCACCGCTTCGTGCGCACCGGTCGATGCGCCAGACGGCACAGCGGCGCGGCCAAAGCTGCCGTCTTCAAGCAGGATGTCGACTTCGACCGTGGGGTTGCCACGGCTGTCGAGGATTTCACGCGCATGGATGTCGATGATCGCGGTCATGGTCTGCTCCCTGCAGTGCGGCGGCACAATCGGCGCCAAGGTTTGGCGCGGCTCCTATCTGCTGGAACCGTGGCAGGCAAGCCGCGTTTGCAGTGCAACATACCTATCCGGGTCGATCTATCGGCCCAATCCTCTTGCAAACCGTCATACAGGTCTAGCAAGATGGCAAAGACAGCCCATATCGAGGGCAAACCAAACGCGCGAACTGCCGAAGGGATAAGAGACATGGCCGAAACCACGATGCCCCCCGCCGACGCTCCCAAGAAGCGCGCCGCGAAGAAAAAGGTTGAAGACGCCGTAGCGGCCATCGCACCTGCCGTGGAACAAGCCGCTGAATCGGCAAAGGGTCGCTTCAGCAAGGCAATCGAAGAAGCCAAGGCTGGCGCCGAAGCGTTCAAGGGCGAAGCTATGGAAAAGGGTGCGGCCTACAAGGCAAAGGTCAGCGGCACTACCGCCGATTGGGTTGACGAAGCCAAGGTCTATGCCGGACAGGCCAAGGAAAAGGGCGCGGCGCTCGCCGTCGAAGGCAAGACCCGCGCTAGCGATGCCCTGACCACGCTCGGCAAGACCATTTCCGACACCGCGCCGACCATCGATGAAAAGCTGGGCGTCCAGTACGGCGATTACGCGCGCAGTGCCGCCCGCTCGATTCAGGAAGCCGCAGCAAAGCTGGAAGCCAAGGATCTTAACGAACTGGGCGATGACGTGAAGGACTTCGTGAAGAAAAGCCCCGGCGTTGCCGTTGGCGTGGCAGCAGTGGCAGGCTTCGTGATCGCACGGATGCTTTCCGGCAAGTCGGACGACTGACAGCGGCTCCAACGGGGGCTGAAGCCTGATGACCGAAACTGACAGCAAAGTTACCGAACCCGGCGTGGAACCGCCGGCTTCGGTACAGAACGAAGGCATAGGCGGCGCGATCAAGGCCTTGATCGACGATGGGCAGACCCTCATCCAAGCGGAGATCGCCTATCGCAAGGCCCAAGCAGCCTATGGCCTGACCGAAGCGAAAGCGATTGCCGTCCTGATCGTTCTTGGGCTGGCCTTCGGATTCTTCACTCTCCTCGCACTGGTCGTGGGCCTGCTGATTGCGCTTGCCATCTACGTTGGCGTGTGGGGCGCACTTGCGATTGTCGGCGGGGTGCTGGGCATTCTGGCCGGGCTGTGCCTCGTGCTTGCCTTGCGCAGGATCAGCCGCGCAAAGGCTGCGCTCACACAGGGGAGCAATGCTGGATGAGCAGCGCAGAATCCATCGCATCGGCCCGCGCACTTCGTGACGAAGCGCTGGCCGTATTCAGGGGCGATCTGGAAATCGCCAAGCTGGAGGTTTCACCGGGGCGCGTGAAGGAACGCGCCGTGGGTGAAGCCGTTGAGATGATCGACACCGCGCGCGAAATCGCAAGCGAAAACAAAGCCGTGATCGGCGCAACCCTTGCCGCGCTTTTCGCATGGTTTCTGCGGGAACCGTTGCAGCAAGCCGCTGGTTGGATTGCCGACAGGGTTGGAATCGGAGATTGACATGACTAACGAAGTGACGCCCCCCACCGTCGAGACCGAGACCGAAACGCTGCGCGACAAGGTTGACGCAGCCAAAAACAGGCTGGCTGAACGCACTGCGAATGCCAAGCCTGTGCAAACGGTGAAAGGCTTGATCGAGGAACATCCCGTTGCATCAGTCGCCGCAGGTATCCTGCTCGGCGCGCTGGTGGCAAAGGCCCTCCCCTCGTTCACCCGTCGCACCAGCAGCGTCGATGATGCTGCCACGGGCTTGCGCAAAAGCGCTGCAGGCTTGGCGTCGGTTGCGGGCAAGCTTGCGCTCGATTACGCAACCCGCGCACGCGATGCCGGGCGCGATGGCCTGCACAAGGTTGAGGAAGTCGGCAGCAACGTGACTGACCGCCTTGCCGACGGCAGCGAAGATGCGAAGCGTAAGGTGATCGACATCGCAGAAATCGCGCGCTCAGCAGCTATCGAGGCAAGCGAAGCCGCCCTACGCAAGGTCAACGAACTCACCTCGCGGATGCGGCACTGACCCGCATATAAATTCGCCCAAATACGACTTTGGCCGACTTGCACAAAACCGTGCTTTTTGTCAGTGGCACTGATGAATCCTCCCCAATGGAAAGTCGCCAATGCAAAAGCTCCACCTCGTGATGGGCGGTCGGGTAAAAGACCCGCAGGGCCTTGAATTCGTCGATCTGAAAGCCGTCGATATGGTCGGCGTCTATCCTGACTATGCCAGTGCCGAAGACGCATGGCGCAGCGCGGCGCAGAAGACGGTGGACGATGCCGAAATGCGCTATGTCATCGTGCATCTTCACCGTTTGCTCGATCCCAGCGTGCCGGAAGACTGAGTGGATAAAACAAAAAGGCCCCGGATCGCTCCGGGGCCTTTTCGTTAAGCGATCCACTAGATCAGATGAATTCGATCTTCTTCACCAGATAGAACTTGTCGCCCGACGGGACCGTCACTTCGATCTCTTCGTCAACCTTGCGACCAATCAGCGCCTTGCCGAGCGGCGAGTTATAGCTGATCATGCCCTTCTTGGCGTCTGCCTCATAAGGGCCGACGATCTGGTACTTCACCGGCTTGTCATCATCGTCGAGCAGCGTCACCGTTGCACCGAAAATGATCTTGTCGCCCGAAAGCGTGGCAGGATCGATGATCTGAGCACGGCTGACGCGATCTTCCAGATCGGCAATTGTTGCCTCGACCTGCCCCTGCCGTTCCTTGGCTGCGTGATATTCGGCGTTTTCCGAAAGATCGCCGTGGGCGCGTGCTTCCTCGATCGCATCGACGATCCTCGGTCGCTCTTCGCGCAGCGCTTTCAGCTCGGCAGTAAGCTTCTCATAGCCTTCCGCAAGCATCGGCAGCTTTTCCACACTCGCCATCCGTCAGTCTCTTTCCTGTCTGCCCCCACAGGCAACCGTCACGGCAACCAAGGGAAAACCTGCCCCCACCGACCGACGCCGAATGCGCCGAGCCGGACCATGATGCCACGATGCCGGGGGACTTGAAGGTTCAGCTATAATAGTCCTGCAACGAACGCACTTCAAGTTCAGTGGTCCGAAGTGCCTCTATTGCTTCCACAGTGGCGACAGAAGCCGCCGCCGTGGTGAAATAGGGAACCCGCGAAGCCAGAGCCGATGCGCGAATCGAAGCAGAGTCCTTGTGGCTCTGCCAGCCTTCGGTGGTGTTGAAGATCAACGCGATATCGCCATCAATGATGCGATCCACAATATGCGGACGACCTTCGGCCACCTTGTTCACACGCTCCACGATCACGCCGGCATCTGCCAGATAGCGTGCGGTGCCGCCCGTGGCGACGATCTTGAAGCCCAGCCCTTCCAGCTTGCGCACGGCAGGCAGGACAACGGCCTTGTCGCTATCCTTCACCGAAACGAACAGCGTGCCTGCCTGCGGCAGCTTCGTGCCCGCACCAAGCTGTGATTTGGCAAAGGCCACCGCAAAGGTGTCGTCGATGCCCATGACTTCACCAGTGGACTTCATTTCCGGCGAAAGCACCGGATCGACGCCGGGGAAGCGCGCAAACGGGAACACCGCTTCCTTCACCGCCATGTAATCGATCTCGCGCTTGATCGGCGGCAGATTGGCCAGCTTTTCCCCTGCCATCACGCGCGCGGCCAACTTGGCAATCGGCGTGCCGACAGCCTTGGCAACGAACGGCACCGTACGGCTTGCGCGCGGGTTCACCTCGATCAGGTAAACCTCGCCGTCCTTGATCGCGAACTGGATATTCATCAGCCCGCGCACGTTCAGCCCCTTGGCCAGCAGAACGGCCTGCCGTTCCATCTCCGCGATGATTTCGTCAGAAAGGCTATAGGGCGGGATCGTGCAGGCGCTGTCGCCCGAATGGATGCCCGCTTCCTCGATGTGCTGCATCACGCCAGCAACGGTCACGTCGTCACCATCGGCCAGCGCATCGACGTCGCATTCAATCGCGTCGCGCAGATACTGATCGATCAGCACCGGGCTATCGCCCGAAACCTGCACGGCCGTGGCGATGTAGTCGTCCAACTGCGCAAGGCTGTCGACAATTTCCATCGCGCGGCCACCCAGCACATAGCTTGGGCGGATCAGCACCGGGTAGCCGATGCGGGTTGCCACGGCCACGGCTTCGTCGCGACTGCGGGCAATGCCATTGGCGGGCTGCTTCAGGCCCAGCTTGGCCACCAGCGCGGCAAAGCGTTCACGATCTTCGGCAAGGTCGATGGAATCGGGCGATGTGCCAAGGATCGGGATGCCCGCATCCTGCAGCGCCTGCGCCAGCTTCAACGGGGTTTGCCCACCAAACTGAACGATCACGCCAACCAGTTCACCCTTCGACTGTTCGATGGCGAGGATTTCCAGCACGTCTTCAGCCGTCAGCGGTTCGAAGTAGAGCCGGTCAGACGTGTCGTAGTCGGTCGAAACGGTTTCCGGGTTGCAGTTGACCATGATGGTCTCGAACCCGGCCTCTTCCAGCGCGAAACAGGCGTGGCAGCAGCAATAGTCGAACTCGATGCCCTGCCCGATACGGTTCGGCCCGCCACCAAGGATCACCACCTTGCGGCGGTCGGTTGGCGCGGCTTCGTTCTCCGGCTCGCCAAACAGCGCGCCTTCGTAGGTTGAATACATGTAGGGCGTCACCGCCTCGAATTCGGCAGCGCAAGAATCGATGCGCTTGAACACCGGGCGCACGCCCAGCTTGTGGCGCAGCGCGCGCACTTCGCTCTCGCTGGTGGCACCCGCCATCGCGCGCAGCGTGTCGTGCAGCAGGCCAGACCGCTTGGCCTGCGTTTCACCCAAGCCGCCGGCAACGCCGATTCCGCGCACCGCCAGCGTGGCAAGGCGCTTGTCCGAAAAGCCCATCGCTTTCAGGCGGCGCAGACCCGCAGCGTCGTTGGGAAGGCCATCCTGCTGAACCTTCTGCTCTTCCGCTATGATTTCCGCGATATGGCGCAGGAACCACGGTTCATACTTGGTTACGGCGTGGACTTCATCCACCGTCAGGCCTTCACGGAAAGCCTGCGCGATCACCAGCAGCCGGTCAGGCGTCGCCTGTGCCAGCGCGGCGGTGATTTCGTCCCGGCTCGCCCCTTCAAGGCCGACCACGCGGTTGAAGCCATCAAGCCCGGTTTCCAGTCCGCGCAAGGCCTTCTGCATCGATTCCTTTATGTTGCGGCCAATCGCCATGACCTCGCCGACAGACTTCATCGCCGTGCCGAGCAGCGGTTCAGCGCCCTTGAACTTTTCAAAGGCGAAGCGCGGGATCTTGGTGACGACGTAGTCGATGGTCGGTTCGAACGCCGCCGGGGTGGCCCCGGTGATGTCGTTCATGATCTCGTCGAGCGTGTAGCCCACCGCCAGCTTCGCCGCGACCTTGGCAATCGGGAAGCCGGTGGCCTTCGACGCCAGCGCCGACGAACGCGAAACGCGCGGGTTCATCTCGATGACGATCAGGCGACCGTCCTTCGGATTGACTGCGAACTGTACGTTCGAACCGCCTGTTTCCACGCCGATTTCCCGCAGGACCGCGATCGATGCGTTGCGCATGATCTGGTATTCCTTGTCGGTCAGCGTCAGCGCGGGCGCGACGGTGATGGAATCGCCGGTGTGGACGCCCATCGGATCGACGTTTTCGATGGAGCAGATGATGATGCAGTTGTCGTTCTTGTCCCGAACGACCTCCATCTCATACTCTTTCCAGCCGAGCAGCGATTCCTCGATCAGCACTTCGGTGGTGGGCGACGCTTCCAAACCGCCCTTCACGATCTTGACGAATTCGTCCTTGTTATAGGCAATGCCGCCGCCGGTGCCGCCCATCGTGAAGCTGGGGCGGATGATCGACGGAAGCCCTGTGCGCTCCAGAATGGCCAGCGCCCCGTCAATGGTATGCGCGACGCCTGACCGCGCCGATTCCAGCCCGATCTTGTCCATCGCCTCGCGGAAGCGCTGGCGGTCTTCGGCCTTGTCGATGGCATCGGCATCGGCACCGATCATCTGCACGCCGAACTTTTCCAGCGTGCCATCGTTGAACAGCGCCAGCGCAGTGTTCAGCGCAGTCTGCCCGCCCATCGTCGGCAGCAGCGCATCGGGCCGCTCCTTCTCGATGATCTTGGCGACGACTTCGGGCGTGATCGGCTCGACATAAGTCGCGTGCGCCATGTCCGGATCGGTCATGATCGTCGCGGGGTTCGAATTGACCAGGATGATGCGATAGCCCTCTTCCTTGAGCGCCTTCACCGCCTGCGTGCCCGAATAATCGAACTCGCAAGCCTGGCCAATGATGATCGGCCCGGCGCCGATGATCAGGATCGAGGAGATGTCAGTGCGTTTGGGCATTTATTTTCCGCCACCAAATACGTTTTCAATTAAAAGATCGAGCAGCTTTGCGGCGACCTGCCCCAAAACTTTATCTCTATACTTCTCGATGAGCAAATTAAGAGCATGAAACAACGTCTCATACATCAAAAATGCTCGGAGAGATGTCGCTCTAAGAAGCTCTTTTGCTGCGTTCAATTGAGCCAATATTCTTGACCGCTCATCGACGTCACCATCAATTGAATTTTCGGGCTCAATTGCGGAAATTAGCTCGTCTGCGACAGCAGAGATTTCCTCTGTCTGATTATCATTCAAGTAAACAATGCGGTCTGAAGCAGGTATTCCTGGCCCAGAATTTGCAACTGTCTCCAAGCTATCGCCCGAACCCAAGTCAGCGCCTGCGAACGCGACGAGTCCATCCTCTTGAGCAATTTTTTTAATCGCTGCTACCAAAGATGGAGGGCCAAGAACTTCAACCCGCTGTGCAATGGGATTTTGCTCTTTATGCCGCTTAATAAAAAAGTCTTTTCGCGCATGATCAATGCGGAAATATTTTCCTGTGTATTCATCCCCCTCTCGGAGGATCACACCCTCATCCTCGAGCGTTGCGATTACCTGCGCCACTACATCTAAGTATTGCTGCTCTAGGGAAACCTCCAAGACGGAAAAGGAGTGAACTAGCGCCCCGTTAAAAAGGGCGGAGAGTTCACTCTCCGGTAACCAAGTCTGGGTCAACGCAACGAACTCTTTGCGTCGAATAGAATTGAGCAAAAGGAGCTTGATGTATTCCTCTTTCACCCCAACATCCCCACGAACTTCTCGAACAGGTAGAAACTATCCTGCGGCCCCGGCGATGCTTCAGGGTGATACTGCACCCCGAACGCGCGCTTGCCCTTCACCGCAATCCCGCAGTTCGAACCGTCAAAAAGCGAAACATGCGTTTCGATCACGTTGTCACCCAGCGCGCCCGGCGTGTTGTCCACCGCGAAGCCGTGGTTCATTGAGGTGATCTCGACCACGCCGTCTTCCATGCGCTTCACCGGGTGGTTCGCGCCGCGATGTCCCTGGTGCATCTTGGTGGTGCGCGCACCTGCGGCAAGCGCGAGCATCTGGTGGCCAAGGCAGATGCCGAAGACCGGCATGTCCATCTCCAGCAGCTTCTGGATCACCGGCACGGCATAGGCCCCGGTCGCCGCCGGATCGCCCGGACCGTTTGACAGGAACACGCCATCGGGCTTCAGTTCAAGGATCGTTTCCAGCGCGGTTTCCGCCGGAACCACCGTCACCGCCGCGCCCGCTTTCACGAGGTTGCGGAAGATATTGTCCTTCGCGCCGAAATCCATCGCCACCACATGCGGGCGCTTGTCGTGGGGTGAGCGGCCATAGCCCTTGCCCAGATGCCAGGCCGAGCCTTCCCAGCTTTCCTGGCCATCGCGCGTCACCACGCGGGCAAGGTCCATGCCTTCAAGGCCGGGCCACGTCTGCGCACGCTCGATCAGCGCGGCAATGTCGAACTCGCCCTTGGGATTGTGCGCGATCACCGCGTTGGGCGCGCCGGAAAGGCGGATGCGGCGAGTCAGCGCGCGGGTATCAAGGCCCGAAATGCCGATCTTGCCCTGCTTTTCCATCCACTGCTGAAACGTGCCTGCACTGCGGAAGTTGGCCGGATCGGTCACATCCTCGCGCACCACGCAGCCCACGGCACCCGGCGTGTCATGGCTTTCCATGTCCTCGTCGTTCGTGCCGACATTGCCGATATGCGGGAACGTGAAGGTCACGATCTGCGCGGCATAGGACGGATCGGTCATCACTTCCTGATAGCCGGTCATCGCGGTGTTAAAGCACACCTCGCCCACGGCTTCACCGCTGGCACCAAAACCGCGTCCCCAGGCAACAGACCCATCGGCAAGAACGAGGACTCCCGTAGCGCCGTCTGGTTGAGGCGCGTGCGAAAGTGCGGGGTCGGCCATGATTGGGGGCGCTCCGTTGGCAGGGGTTCTGGCGATGTTGCTAAGGGGCGGCGGTTAGACCTGAGTCCCCGATGCGTCAACCTAGCGATTCCCGAAAGTTTGTCCTAGAGGATGCGTTTCCCGCTTTTCCGGCGGACAACTTCACAGGAAATACGAACCCATGATCCGCGACACCATCAAGGCCGCGCAAGTTTCTGCCATGAAAGCGGGCGACAAGCCCCGCCTCGCCGCCGTCCGCCTGATCCTCGCCAAGCTGAAGGACAAGGACATCGAACTGCGCACCGCGTCTGCCATGCCGGACGATGACGTGCTCGTCACCGATGTCCTGCAGAAAATGGCCAAGCAGCGCCGCGAATCGATCACGATGTTTGAACAGGGCGGACGGCAGGAACTGGCTGATGTGGAAAAGGCCGAACTGGTGGTGATCGAGGAATTCCTCCCCCAGCAGATGGGCGAAGATGAGGTGAAAGCCGCCATCGTCGCCCTGATCGCCGAAACCGGCGCTGCGGGCATGAAGGACATGGGCAAAGTTGTCGCCGCACTGAAGGCCAAGCACGGCACGCAGCTCGACATGGGCAAGGCCAGCGGTCTGGTAAAGGCTGCACTGGCGGGTTGAACCAGCGATGAGCCTTTCCCCCCAATGGCTCGACGAACTGCGCGCCCGCATCTCCCTTTCGGGGCTGATCGGGCGCAGCGTTCGCGTGACCAAGGCGGGGCGAGAGTTCAAGGCGTGCTGCCCCTTTCACAACGAGAAAACGCCCAGCTTCACCATCAACGACGAAAAAGGCTTCTATCATTGCTTCGGCTGCGGGGCCCACGGCGATGCCATCCGCTGGATGACCGACCATCAGGGCCTGCCCTTCATGGAAGCAGTGAAGGAACTGGCAGTGCAGGCGGGGATGGAAGTCCCTGCCCCCGATCCGCGCGCCGCGAAGAAGGCCGAGCAGCAAAAGTCCTTGCATGACGTCATGGCGGCAGCGCAAGACTTCTTCGTGCGCTCGCTGGCCGATGAGCGCGGCGAGCAGGCGCGCCGCTATCTCGCCTCTCGTGGGTTCCCGGCCAGCGTGGTGCGCGATTTCGGCTTCGGCTTCGCGCCAGACAGCCGCACCGCGTTGAAAGAAGCGTTGTCGGCCTTCCCCGATGACATGCTGATCGAGGCGGGCCTCAGGATCGTGGTCGAAGGAAAAGAGCCTTACGACCGCTTCCGGGGCCGCCTGATGCTGCCCATCCTCGATCCGCGCGGGCGCGTGATTGCCTTTGGCGGGCGCATCCTTAGCGCTGACAAGACCGATGCGCCCAAGTATCTGAACTCGCCCGACACACCTTTGTTCGACAAAGGCCGCACGGTTTACAACCTTCACCGCGCCGGGCCAGCCTCGCGCCAAAGCGGGCGCGTGGTGGTGGTCGAAGGCTATATGGACGTGGTGGCGCTTGCCGTCGCCGGAATTGCCGAAGCGGTCGCGCCCTTGGGCACGGCACTGACCGAACACCAGATCGAACGGCTGTGGCGGCTCGTCGAAACGCCCACCCTTTGTTTCGATGGCGATTCTGCGGGCCAGCGCGCCGCCATGCGCGCCATAACCCGCGCCCTGCCCCTGCTCCGCCCCGGCCACTCCCTGCGCATCGTCACCCTGCCCGCAGGTATGGACCCGGACGATGTGGTCAAGGCGCAAGGCCCTGCGGCGATGGAAGCCCTGCTCGATGGTGCACGCAGCCTTGTCGATGTGCTGTGGGAAGTCGAACGCGATGCCGCCCCGCTCACCACACCAGAGGACAAGGCCGGGTTGAAGGCACGCCTGCTCGCCCATTGCGAAACGATTGCCCACCCGGACATCAAGTCGCTCTACCGCCGCGAATTGACCGAGCGTTTTGGCGACCTCGCCTTCGCCCGCAAGGAACGCGTGCCATTCCAGCCCCGGCAGGGCAACTCCGGCCTGCGCGGCAAAGGGCAGCCGTGGAAGCCCGCGCCCGCACCGCTGGCAGAGCAAGACAAGGCGAAAATGCTGCGCATCGGCAACGGTCCCAGCACCAGCCTGCTGGCCGCTGTGCTGTCTGGCCTGATCCTCCACCCGGCGCAGATTGTCCGCCACGCCGATGCCCTTGCGCGCCTCAAGCCCGACGATCCCGCTACCTGCGCGTTGATCGACGCGCTTCTGGTTCAGGCCGACACCATGCAGACGCTTGAAAGCGAAGGCTTGCGCACCATATTGCTGGAACGTGGGCTTCGGCTCCCGTCGGCGCAGGACTACGCCGGAATGCGATTCGGCTTTCTGGCCGGAAGTGGTGATTCGACAGGTGACGAACTTGCCGAAGCAGTTGCGCTTCTGGTCGAATTGCCGGCCGTCGAAGAGGCGCTGGAACATGCGACAAAGCGCCACGAAACGGAGTTTTCCGACGAAAGCTTCGCTGAACAGCAAAGATTGTTGCAGCGAAGGCTGGCATTGCTTGCCCGTTTGGGGCAAATGGGCCGTGCTCGTGCTGCGTTATAATTATAGCAATAGGCGCAATTCGGGTCTGCCAAGGCCCGGCTCTCATATGGTGGTACCGGGGTTAAATGGCTTCGAACGACAAGACCGATAGCGGCGACGCTCCGCTGATCGACCTCAACGATGCATCGGTGAAGAAACTGATCGCGCGCGCCAAGCGACGCGGGATCATCACGTATGATGAACTGAACGAGGCCCTGCCCCAGGACCAGATGTCTTCCGAACAGATCGAAGACATCATGGCCGCCATCTCGGAAATGGGCGTCAACATCGTCGAGAGCGACGAAGATGCGGTCGATCCTGAAGAAAAAGCGCAGGACGACGAACTCGACGAAGCGGAAACCGTCGAAGACCGCCCCGATGTCATCAAGCGCAAGGAAACGGTCGAACGGACCGACGATCCGGTGCGCATGTACCTGCGCGAAATGGGCGCGGTCGAACTACTCAGCCGCGAAGGCGAAATCGCCATCGCCAAGCGCATCGAAGCTGGCCGTGACACCATGATCATGGGCCTTTGCGAAAGCCCTATCACTTTCCACGCCATCATCCAGTGGTCCGAAGCGCTCAACGCCGGTGAAATGCAGCTGCGCGAGATTCTCGATCTCGACGCGATGCTGTCCAAGGAACCGCAGCCCGAAAACCTGTCGGAAGACGGTGACGAGGCTGAGCCCGAAATCAGCGAAGCAACCGCCGGGCCAACCTTCAAGGAAGAAGAAGACGTCGAGGAGGAGGAATCCGCCGACGAAGAGGACGACGAACTGCGCGAACGCCGCGCCC
Organism: Novosphingobium sp. ERN07; assembly: GCF_012641335.1. Lineage (GTDB taxonomy): Bacteria > Pseudomonadota > Alphaproteobacteria > Sphingomonadales > Sphingomonadaceae > Novosphingobium. Next base: position 76,778 of record NZ_JABAID010000013.1, on the reverse strand, counting down.
GTCCGGCCGAAGAAGAGGAGGAGGACAACACCCTCAGCCTCGCCCAGATGGAAGCACAGCTCAAGCCTGCCGCGCTTGAACGCTTTGCCGAAATTACCGCGCTGTTCCGTGCGTTCGAAAAGATCCAGGCCGAACGTCTGGACGTGCTCGGCGCGGGCAACGATTTCCCCGCCGCCAAGGAAACGCAGTACCAGAAGCTGCGCGAAGACCTGACGGCGCAGGTGGAATCGGTGCAGTTCCACGCATCGAAGATCGAATACCTCGTCGACAATCTTTATGCCTTCAACCGCCGCCTGACCACGCTGGGTGGCCAGATGCTGCGCCTGGCGGAACGTCACAAGGTGCCGCGCAAAGACTTTCTCGACATGTATATCGGGCACGAGTTAGACGATGGCTGGCTGCAGGGCCTTTCCGGGCGCGACAAGCGCTGGGCCGCTTTCGCCGCAAACGAACTGGCTCCGGTCGAACGCATCCGCGCCGAAATCTCGGACATTGCGTCGGCCACCGGCATGTCGCTCGGCGAATTCCGTCGCATCGTGAACATGGTCCAGAAGGGTGAGCGCGAGGCGCGTATCGCCAAGAAGGAAATGGTCGAAGCGAACCTGCGCCTCGTGATCTCGATCGCCAAGAAGTACACCAACCGTGGCCTGCAATTCCTTGATCTCATTCAGGAAGGCAACATCGGGCTGATGAAGGCGGTCGACAAGTTCGAATACCGTCGCGGCTACAAGTTCAGCACTTACGCCACATGGTGGATCAGGCAGGCGATCACGCGCTCCATCGCGGATCAGGCGCGCACGATCCGCATCCCGGTCCACATGATCGAAACGATCAACAAGCTGGTCCGCACAAGCCGCCAGTTCCTGCACGAGCAGGGCCGCGAACCGACGCCCGAAGAAATGGCAGAACGGCTCTCGATGCCGCTTGAAAAGGTTCGCAAGGTGATGAAGATCGCCAAGGAGCCGATCTCCCTCGAAACGCCGATTGGCGACGAAGAAGATTCGCATCTCGGCGATTTCATCGAGGACAAGAACGCAATCATCCCCGTGGATGCGGCGATTCAGGCAAACCTCAAGGAAACGGTCACTCGCGTCCTTGCCAGCCTCACCCCGCGCGAAGAGCGCGTGCTGCGTATGCGTTTCGGCATCGGCATGAACACCGATCACACGCTGGAAGAAGTCGGCCAGCAGTTCTCGGTCACCCGCGAACGTATCCGCCAGATCGAGGCCAAGGCCCTGCGCAAGCTCAAGCACCCCAGCCGCAGCCGCAAGATGCGCTCGTTCCTCGATCAGTAACGGCTGAATTTCCAGCCAAGAACATAGCGGCCGCTCCTTCAGGGGCGGCCGTTTTCGTTTGCCCGCTTTTCACGATGTTCTTTATATGTTCTAATGCGCCATGTCGATTCACGGAAGAGGAGCGCAATCGGCGCAAGTGCCCACCCGCTTCGGCCTCGCCACGCGCGAGGCCGATGGTGATTGGCTGGACGCATGCGAAGGGATTGACGGCCCCGGCCCCAAGCTGCGCACCACCGTAACAGAGGAACACCCGCGTTCGATCCTCAGCTTCAACCGCTCGCCCGACGTTCCGTTCGACCGCTCGGTCAACGCCTATCGTGGCTGCGAACACGGCTGCATCTATTGCTACGCCCGGCCCACCCACGCTTACCACGATCTGTCGCCCGGCCTCGATTTCGAAACGAAGCTCTTTGCAAAGCCAGAGGCTGCAGGGCTTTTGCGTGAAACGCTGGCCAAGAAGGGCTATGCGCCCGCTCCCATCGCAATGGGAACGAACACCGATCCCTATCAGCCGATTGAGGGGCGATACCGAATCACGCGAGCCGTGCTGGAACTGTGCCTCCAACTGCGCCATCCGGTGACGATCACCACCAAGTCCGCCCGCGTGCTGGATGATATCGGTCTGCTGGCGGAGTTGGCGCGGCACCGGCTGACGGCTGTTGGCATATCGGTCACCAGCCTTGATCCGCGCCTGTCCGGCCTCCTCGAACCGCGCGCATCTTCGCCCGCCAAACGACTGGACGCATTGGAAAAACTGGTAAGTGCGGGCATACCGACTCACGTCTCCATCGCGCCGGTGATCCCCGCAATCACCGACGAGTTCATGGAAGCGATCCTCGAAACCGCCGCTGCGCGCGGCGTGCGATCCGCCAGTTGGATTATGCTCCGCCTGCCGCACGAAGTGGCCCCGCTGTTCCGCGAATGGCTGGAGACGCATTTTCCCGACCGCGCAGCGAAGGTCATGTCCATCGTCCAGCAAGTGCGCGGGGGGAAAGATAATGATGCGCAATTCTTCACGCGGATGAAGCCACAAGGTGTTTGGGCCGATCTGATCCGCACCCGCTTCCGCATCGCCTGCCGCAAATTCGGCATCTGCAAGACGCACGTCGACCTTGATTGCACGCAGTTCAAAAGACCCAGCTCTAACGGCCAGTTAGACCTGTTTTAACGCGCTTTGCCGACACTTAGGTGCATCTAGGTGCACTTCAGGCGACCTGATCCCAGGTGTATTCCCGGAACTGTTCGCGCAGATCCTTCTTACTGATCTTGCCGGTGCCGGTGTGCGGAATCTGGTCCACGAAAGCGACCGCGTCGGGCACCCACCACTTGGCCACATGCTGCGCCAGATAGGCCTTCAGCTCCGCCTGCGAAACCTGCTGTCCCGGCTTGGTCACCACCACCAGCAAGGGCCGCTCGTCCCACTTGGGATGATAGACGCCAATGGCTGCAGCCTCTGCTACGGCGGGATGGCCAACGGCGGCGTTTTCGAGTTCGACCGAACTGATCCATTCGCCGCCGGATTTGATCACGTCCTTGGTACGGTCAGTCAATTGCAGGGTGCCATCGGGGTGGATCACGCCCACATCGCCGGTATCGAACCACTGCCCGGCCACCACCGCATCGGTGTCTGCCTTGAAATAGCGTTTCACAATCCACGGCCCGCGCACTTGCAGCGCGCCCGCTGTCACGCCGTCGCGCGGCAGGACCATTTCGGGATTACCCAGATCGACGCAGCGGATTTCCACGCCGAAAGGTGGGCGGCCCTGCATCGCCTTGACGGTCACCTGTTCGTCAAACGTCAGTTCGTCCCAGTTGGCCGTTTCCGCGCCGGTGGTGCCGATGGGCGAGGTTTCGGTCATGCCCCATGCGTGGGCAACGCGAAGCCCTGCGCGCATGAAGCGTTCGATCATGGCGCGCGGCATGGCCGAACCACCGCAGACGATGGTCTGCAAGGACGGCGGAATTTCGCCACCGTTGTGCGCATCGACATGCTGAAGTAGCGCCAGCCAAACCGTGGGCACCCCCGCCGAACAGGTGACCTTTTCACGGTTCATCAGATCGCACAGCACCGCGCCATCATTGACCGCCGAATAGACGAACTTCGCCCCCGCTGCCGCGCCCGCCCACGGCAACCCCCAACTGGCCGCATGGAACATCGGCACGATGGGCAGCATGACCGAGCGGCAATCCATGCCGAAAATCGGCGGGCTGATCGCGCTGAGGGCATGGAGCATGGTGGAACGGTGTTCGTAGAGTACGCCCTTGGGATTGCCGGTGGTGCCGCTGGTATAGCAGAGCATACAGGGATCGCGCTCGTCCCCATCGTGCCATTCGGCCACGCCGTCTTCAGGGCCGATCCATTCTTCGAAATGGATGGCCGGTTCGCTGCTGTCATAGCAGATGTAATGTTCGACAGTGGGCCAGCGTGGCTTCATCCGTTCGATGATGGGCGCCCACAGCTTGTCGAACAGCATCACCCGGTCTTCAGCGTGGTTGACGATGAAGTCCAACTGATCGTCGAACAGGCGCGGGTTCACGGTATGAAGGATGCCGCCGACGCCAACCGCGCCATACCACGAAACGAGATGGCGGTGGTGATTCATTGCCAGCGTGGCAATGCGGTCCCCCGGCTTCACGCCGAGGCGGCGCAGGGCCTGAGTCATGCGTAGCGCATCGTGGCGCACATCTGCCCAATCGGTGCGGGTTTCGCTGCCATCGGCCCAGCGGCTGACGATTTCGCGGCCACCGTGTTCGCGCGCAGCGTGATCGATCAAGTGTGTAACCCGCAGCTTCCAGTCCTGCATCGCGCCCAGTTGCTGCATCGCTCTCTCCGTTTGGTTTTTATTCCACCAGCCGCAGATGCCTTTCCGGTCTTGCGGTGAGGGCTACATTGGCAAGCCCTTCTATCGGAATCAATCGCTCGATTAAGTCACTGTCCAGTTTAAAATCATTGCCAAGCCGGACGAGCGGTTCCTTCGGCCCACCGGTACGCAACCGGGCCAGCACTTCGCCCTTTCCGCCCGCTTCGCGCGGCAGCAGCATGGCAAGTTCGGAAATCGCCTCAAGCTTGCTGACGTCGAGTTTCAGCAACATGCGCGAGGCATTGGTGACCGAGGCCAGTGGACGCGCGCCGCGCACGGTGACGCGGGGCGGTTCATCGGGGTTGGGCCGATCCAGTTCGACATTGAGCAGTACGCATGTGCCTTCACGCGCCCACTGCTGGAACGGTTCGACCAGCGATTCTTCAAAGCAGGACGCGGAGAACAGGCCCGAACTGTCGGAGAAGTCGGCCATGACGAAATCCTTGCCCTTCTTCGTCTTACGCTTCTGCACGTTCTCCACCAGCGCTGCCATGACCGCGCCGGAACGTCCGCCCGGCTCGCCCGTGCCAGTCATCAGGCTGCCATAGGAGCGCGCGCCGTTGGCAGAGGCGACCGCGCGATATTCCTCCACCGGATGCGCGGCGAAATAGAAGCCGAAGTTCTCGCGCTCTGCCGCCATCTGGTCGGCCCGGCTCCACGGCTTTGTCTCGGCAAGGCGCGTGGCGGGGGTGGCGTGATCGTCTCCGCCGAAGAGGCCTCCCTGCCCCGACGTGCGCGACCGGACGGCTTCGTCAGCCACGGCCATCAGCAATTCGGCATTGGCGATCACTTGCGCGCGGTTGGGTTCGAGGCAATCGAGCGCGCCGCCTGCGGCGAGGGCTTCCAACTGGCGGCGGTTCATCGATCCTGCCGGGAGACGGCGGAACAGATCGTCGAGCGAGGCGAAGGGACCATTGCCCTCGCGCTCCGCCACGATCTGTTCCATCGCCTTTTCACCCACGTTCCTGAGGCCCGCCAGCGCATAGCGCACGGCGAAACCGTCACTGGTGCGCTCTACGGTGAACTCTGCCTCGGAATGGTTGATGTCCGGCCCGGCGAGCGCAACGCCGTTGCGGCGCATGTCATCGACGAAGACCGACAGCTTTTCCGACTGGTGCATGTCGAAGCACATCGCGGCGGCATAGAATTCGTGCGGATAGTGCGTTTTAAGCCACGCCGTCTGGTAGGCGAGCAGCGCATAGGCGGCAGCGTGCGATTTGTTGAAGCCGTAGCCTGCGAACTTGTCGATCAAATCGAACAGTTCGTTGGCCTTGGCCGCGGGAATGCCCGAAACGTCCTTGCAGCCATCGACGAAGCGCTGGCGCTGCGCGTCCATTTCGGCCTGCACCTTCTTGCCCATCGCGCGGCGCAAAAGGTCTGCATCGCCCAGCGAATAGCCCGCCAGGATCTGCGCGGCCTGCATCACCTGTTCCTGATAGACGAAGATGCCGTAAGTTTCAGACAGGATGCCCGCCAACTTTTCATGCGGATATTCAATGCTTTCCAGCCCGTTCTTGCGACGGCCGAACAAGGGGATATTGTCCATCGGCCCGGGCCGGTAGAGCGAAACGAGCGCGATGATGTCGCCAAAATTCGTGGGCTTTACCGCCGCCAGCGTGCGGCGCATCCCTTCGGATTCCAGCTGGAACACGCCGACGGTATCGCCTGACTGGAGCAGCTTGTAGGTCTGCTCGTCATCCCATGCCAAGGCGGACAGGTCGATCTGGATGCCGCGCTTGCCCATCAGGTCTACCGCCTTGCGCAGGACCGACAGCGTTTTCAGGCCGAGAAAGTCGAACTTCACCAGCCCCGCATCCTCGACATGCTTCATGTCGAACTGCGTGACCGGCATGTCGGAACGCGGATCGCGGTAGAGCGGGACGAGTTGCGCCAGCGGGCGGTCACCAATCACCACGCCCGCCGCGTGGGTGGAACTGTTGCGCGGCAGGCCTTCAAGCTGCATCGCAAGATCAATCAGGCGCTTCACGTCTGGATCGCGGTCGTATTCACGCTTGAGTTCGGCCACGCCGTTCAATGCGCGGGGCAGCGGCCACGGATCGGTGGGATGGTTGGGCACCATCTTGCACAGGCGGTCGGTCTGACCATAGCTCATCTGCAGGATGCGCCCGGTATCGCGCAGCACGGCGCGGGCCTTCAGTTTACCGAAGGTGATGATCTGCGCGACGTGATCCAGCCCATATTTGCGCTGCACATAGCGGATCACTTCCCCGCGCCGGGTTTCGCAGAAGTCGATATCGAAGTCTGGCATCGAAACGCGTTCCGGGTTGAGGAAGCGTTCGAACAGGAGGCCCAGCTTGATCGGATCGAGATCGGTGATCGTCAGCGCCCAGGCGACTAGGGAGCCTGCACCCGAACCGCGCCCCGGCCCCACAGGAATGTCGTTTTCCTTGGCCCACTTGATGAAGTCGGCCACGATCAGGAAGTAGCCGCCAAAGCCCATGCGATTGATGATCGCGATTTCGAACTCAAGCCGCTTGCGATAATCGAGAACTTCTTCCCACACGCCCGCGACGTTGAGTTGCGGGTATTCCGCCGCATCCGGTTCGGCATCGGGACCAAGACACAACACACGATCAAGTTCGGCGTGGGCGACTTCGGGATAATAGGGCCGCAGCCGCAGGACGAGGCCCTTGCGGCTGTCCTCGGCGCACATGCGCGCTTCGCCTTCCTGATCGCCGGCAAGGCTGGGCAGGATCGGCTTGCGCTTGGGCGGCATGGTCGCACACCGCTGCGCCACGACCAGCGTGTTGGCGAGTGCTTCGGGCAAGTCCTTGAACAGTTCGGCCATCACCTCGGCAGGCTTGATCCACCATTCCTTGCCTGAGCGTGGGCGGTCGGCGCTATCGACATGCGTGGAGCTGGCGATGCACAACATGGCGTCGTGCGCATCATAGAAGCTGCGTTCGGCAAAACAGGCCGGATTGGTGGCAACAAGTGGGATGTCGCGCGCATAGGCCAGATCAATCAGCGCTTCTTCCGATGCTTCTTCCTGCGCATCGTTGCGGCGGGCGATTTCTATATAGAGGCGCTGGGGGAACAGTTCCTGCAACCTATCGAGGTAGGCTTCTGCGGCGCTCTGCTGCTGTCCGGCGAGCAGGCGGGCAAGCGCGCCTTCCCCGGCGGCAGTCAGGCAGATCAGGCCATCAGTGTGGCCCACAAGGTCTGCCAGTACCACATGCGCGTCAAACTCCAGCGGGCGATCCAGATGCGCCCGGCTGACGAGGTGGCACAGATTGTCATACCCCGTGGCATCCTGCGCATAGAGCGCCAGCCAGTCTATCGTCGGGGACGCAGGCCCGAAACCGGTGGCAGCCCCTTCCCGCTCTGGCCGCGCCACAGCGAGCATGGTGCCGATAACCGGCTGCACGCCCATATCCTTGCACGCCTTGGCATAGGCCACGCTGCCGTAGAGGCCGTTGCGGTCGGTAATAGCAGCAGCCGGAAAGCCGCGTTCTGCCGCTGTCTTGGCGATGGCCTTCGGATCGATCGCGCCATCGAGCATCGTGTAGGACGAGAAGATGCGGAGCGGGACGAAGGGGGCGTGGGGCATGGGGTTCAAGGTAGGAAGAAGGCCGCGCACTTGCGAGAGGCGCGGCCTTCTTCGGGCTATCTTATCGACAGATTCTACAGCAGCTTTTCGATGTCCTTCGCAATGCTCTCCGGCTTGTCGGTCGGCGCATAGCGGCGCACGACCTTGCCATCGCGGCCGATCAGGAACTTGGTGAAGTTCCACTTGATGCCCTTGGTGCCAAGCACGCCGGGGGCTTCCTTTTTCAACCAGTCATAGAGCGGGTCGGCATTGTCGCCATTGACCTCGATCTTGGCCATGAGCGGGAAGCTGAGGCCGAAGTTGACCTTGCAGAAACTTTCGATCTCGTCCGCCGTGCCGGGTTCCTGCCCGCCGAACTGGTTGCAGGGGAATGCGAGCACTTCGAAGCCCTTTTGGCCGTAGTCCTGCCACAGCTTTTCCAGCCCATCGTACTGTGGGGTGAAGCCGCATTTGGAAGCGGTGTTGACCACCAGCAGAACTTTGCCCTGCTTGTCGGCAAGATCGATAGTCTCACCATTGGGCTTCTTTACCTTGAAATCGGCAATAGTGGTGGGTTCGGTCATGCAGGCGCTCCCCAATGCAGTTGCCCCCGCAACGTCTCATGGCGTCCGGGGGCAATCAAGCGCGGAAACATGCAATTTTGCGTCAGGCGGGGAAGTCGCTCCGCGTGCGGAGCGCCATGATCTCTGCGGGGTTGTACTGCCGATCACCGCTCTTTTCGATAACGAGATTAACGCGTTCGCCTTCCGGCATTCTGGCGACCATGCGGACCATGTCGGCAAAGCTGCCCGAATGGAGCGTAGCGAAGCCGTGGAATACGCCGTCGGCAGCCTCGCGGCGCAAGACGGTGGCATGATCGGTCCAGAAAGAAGCCTTGTCAGGTGCTTCAGCGCGGATCGTGGTGTTCATGGGTACGATCTCCTTTGCCCGATGAAACGCGCGAAGGTGATCTTGTATCCCTATTCCAGCACGCCTTCGTGCAGGCGAACCACGCGATCCATGCGGAGAGCGAGGCGTTCGTTGTGCGTCGCGATCAGGGCAGCGCTGCCTTCACCCCGGACGAGTTTGAGGAATTCTTCCAGCACGCGGTCAGCCGTGGCTTCATCAAGGTTACCAGTGGGTTCATCGGCCAGGACCATCTCTGGCCGGTTCGCCAGCGCGCGAGCCACCGCGACTCGCTGCTGTTCGCCGCCGGAAAGCTGGCTGGGGCGATGGTCCAGACGCTTGGCGAGGCCAAGTGCGGTCAGCAGTTCGGTGGCGCGCGCCTCTGCTTCGGCACGCGGTTTGCCGGCTACCATCTGCGGCAGGACGACGTTCTCTATCGCGTTGAAATCAGGCAGGAGGTGGTGGAATTGATAAACGAAACCGAGGTGATCGCGGCGGAGCGTGGTGCGATCATCGCCCGAAAGCTCTGACGCATTTGTGCCCGCAATCTCGATCAGGCCGGAAAAGCCGCCTTCGAGCAGGCCGATGGCTTGCAACATCGTGGATTTGCCCGAACCGGACGGGCCGAGCAGCGCGACGATCTCTCCGGGGCGAATGTCGAGATCGACACCGCGTAGAACATCGATGGTCACACCGCCTTGGCTGAACGAGCGCCGGAGTTCTTTGAGGCGCACCACGGGGGTTTTGGCAACGGGATCACTCATAACGCAGCACCTGAACGGGGTCCGTGCTCGCGGCCTTGAGTGCCGGATAGAGCGTGGCGAGGAACGAGAACAGCAGGGCCATCAGGCAGATCGTGGTGATCTCCACCGGATCGGAGCGGCTGGGCAGTTCGGTGAGGAAGCGGATCGAGGGATCCCACAGGTTCTGCCCGGTGATCCACTGGATCGCGTTGACGATAGGCTGGCGGAAGAACAGGAACACGAAGCCAAGGCCAAGGCCGGATAGCGTGCCCATAGCGCCGATCACGAAACCGATGGTCACGAAGATCTTCAGCAGGCTTTTGCGCGTGGCCCCCATCGTGCGCAGGATCGCGATGTCGCGCGTCTTGGCGCGAACGAGCATGATCAGCGACGACAGGATGTTGAACACGGCAACCAGCACGATGATCGACAAGACGATGAACATGGCTACCCGTTCCACCGCCAATGCCTCAAACAGGCTGGCGTTGATGGTCTTCCAGTCGGTGACGACGGCAGTGCCTTCAAGTTCCTTGGTTATCGGAGCCAACGTCTGCGAAACGGTATCAGCATTGGTCGTCGTGACTTCGATCATGCCGATGGAATCGCCGGTGAGCAGCAGTGTCTGCGCATCGGCGATGGGCATGACGACATAGGCGTTGTCGTAATCATAGACCCCGACCTCGAAGATCGCTGCCACGACATAGCCGATTTCGCGCGGGACAGTGCCGAACGGTGTCGCCCTGCCCTGCGGGTTGATGATCGTGATCGTATCGCCCACCCGCGCGCCGAGGTTCTGCGCGAGCCGCGATCCCAGCGCGATGTTGCCCGATCCGGGCCGCAGCGAGGCAATCACGCCATCGACGCGCTTGTCTTCAAGCCTTTTGATATCGCCATCGGTGTTGCCACGCACCAGCACGGCCTCAACCCGGCCGTTGAAACTGGCAAGCAGTGGCTGTTCAATCAGCGGCGAAGCATGGGTAACGCCGGGTGTTGCCTCTACCCGCTTGAGAATATCCTGCCAGTTTTCGAGCCGGCCGCCATAGGCCTGAATGATCGCGTGGCCATTGAGGCCGACAATCTTGTCGAGCAGTTCGGCGCGAAAGCCGTTCATCACGCTCATGACGATGACCAGCGCCGCAACGCCGAGCATGACCGCAACAAGGCTTATGCCGGCAACGAGCGCGATGAACGCCTCGCCCCGGCCCGGCAGCATGTAGCGCTTGGCGATGGTCCATTCGAAGGGGGAGAGGATCAAGCAGCAGCCCTTTGGAAACGGTTTGCCGGTTGCACGCAGAAAACGGCGCAGGCGGCTGCGGATGTAGGGTGAAGCGGCAAAAACGGCAATGCCTCTAGAGCATTGAATGGTTCTGGTTTTCCAGCTCAGCGATCCGGGCTCGCATTCGCCGCATTTCAAGTACGCGCTTTGCACGCTGACATTGCAGCGGCAGCGAGGTCAATACCGTCACGCCAACATATAGTTGAAAGAACTGGACGCGGTCGCCCATCTGCCAGTCCATTGCCGCGATTGGCCCCATTCCGGCAACGGTCATCCCCCCGCCAATCACGATCAGCAGCAAGGGCAACTGGGTGAGAATTGCACTGGGCACCGTCGCCGAAGCGACCAGGAGGTAAACCATTGGGAACACCAGCAACGCCCGCATATCCAGCACGAACACGGTAACCGTCAGCACGGAGAAGGTTCCGATAACCAACGCAGCCAACGGCAGCATGTCCTGCGGTGGAAGTGCGCTACGCCCGCGGCCAAGCCGACCGTAGATGAAGTGGAACACCGGCAAGCAAGCGAGCAGGCCCAGCGCGTGACCGATTATCCAGCGGGTGAAATTTTCGATCACTGGCTGTCCGTGGACAACCCAGGCCGTAAATGCCGCGAGGGCACCGGAGAGCAAAGGCACCGTCAGGCCAATGCCGATGTAAAACGAAGCCACCCATTCCAGCGCTTCGTAAGGCCAGAATGCTTTCGTTATGCGCCGCCAGATCACCGCTGCAGCAACCGCTTCGAGGATGTTGATGACCGCAAACGGAAATGCCGCCATCCAGCCGAAACCCCACAGCCCGGTAGCGATGAAGCTTGCGATGGCACTACCGACCACCCACGGCATCCAGCGATGTTCGGGCAAATGCAGCAGGCGGCCTGCCAGCATGGCACTGGCGATCCACACCATCGCCACGCCGCCGGTAAATCTGCCAAACGCGACCGAGCCCGCGGCCAGGGCGAAGTAGGTTAGTGAAACCCCGGCAGGACATGCAAGAAGGCGAGCGATGCGCATCGGCTATTATCTGAATGATTTTGGTTAAGATTTTGCAGCCAAGCGCCGGCAGTGTGCCGTTCTGCGCGCATTGATGAAACCTAACCCTTGCCTTCGCGGGCAAACGTCGCCATTTGGGCGCCAGCTTTGGCCGACGCGCTTGCGTCCACGCGAGTCCACGGGACCCATGACCTCACATAACGACCTCTTCGACGCTGCCCCTTGGGATATCGGGGGCGATGACGACAAGCTGCGCGAAGAGTGCGGCATTTTCGGCGTACTCGGCGTCCGTGACGCTGCGACGACAGTTGCGCTGGGGCTTCACGCATTGCAGCATCGCGGGCAGGAAGCTGTTGGCATCACCAGCTTTGATGGGCAGGAGTTCTATTCCCGCAAGGGCATCGGCCACGTTGCGGCAAACTTCTCCAGCGGATCGGCATTGGCCGAACTGCCGGGGATGATGGCTTCGGGCCACGTTCGCTATTCCACCACCGGTGGTGCTGGCGTGCGCAACGTTCAACCGTTGTTCGCAGACCTTGCGTCTGGCGGGTTCGCCATCGCGCATAACGGCAACATCTCGAACGCGATGTTCCTGAAGCGCGATCTGGTGCGCAAGGGCGCGATCTTCCAGTCTACCTCCGATACCGAGGTGATCATCCACCTCGTCGCTACCAGTCGCTACCCGACCCTGCTGGACCGGTTCGTGGATGCGCTGCGCCTGGTCGAAGGTGCCTATTCGCTGATCTGCATGACTCCGCAGGGTATGATCGCTTGCCGTGACCCGCTGGGCATCCGTCCGCTGGTAATGGGAAAGATTGGTGACGCCATTGTCTTCGCCAGCGAAACCGTAGCCCTTGATGTGGTCGGTGCCGATTTCGTGCGTGAAGTTGAACCGGGCGAACTGATTCAGGTGGACCTTGATGGAAAGCTCAGCACGCATCGCCCCTTTGGCACGCCCGACGCGCGCCCGTGCATTTTCGAGCACGTCTATTTCAGCCGCCCGGATTCGATCATGGGCGGCAATTCGGTCTATCAGGTGCGCAAGGCCATCGGCGCGCAACTGGCCATCGAAAGCCCGGCAGATGCGGATCTGGTGATCCCCGTGCCCGACAGCGGCGTTCCTGCCGCACTGGGCTATGCGCAGCAATCGGGCATTCCGTTCGAGCTTGGCATCATTCGTTCGCACTATGTTGGCCGCACGTTCATCCAGCCTTCAGATGGCGCGCGCAATGCCGACGTGAAGCGCAAGCATAACGCAAACCGCGCACTGGTGGCGGGTAAGCGCATCGTGCTGATCGACGATTCAATCGTGCGCGGCACCACCAGCCTCAAGATCGTGCAGATGATGCGCGATGCAGGGGCCGCAGAAGTGCATATGCGCATCGCCAGCCCGCCGACCGAACATTCATGCTTCTATGGCGTGGACACGCCCGAAAGATCGAAACTGCTCGCCGCACGTATGGATGTGCAGGCGATGGCAGACTTCATTCATGCCGATAGTCTGGCCTTTGTTTCCATCGACGGCCTATACCGTGCCGTCGGTGAGCCTGAGCGCAAGAAGTCTTGCCCGCAGTATTGCGATGCCTGTTTCACCGGCGAATATCCGACCCGGTTGACCGACCTTGCCCAGCGCGAAAACCCCGATCAGCTTTCGCTGCCGGTCGAAAAGGTTGCCTGACATGGACCTGACCGGCCAGATCGCGCTGGTGACCGGCGCAAGTCGCGGCATTGGCGCGGCCACGGCCAAGGCGCTGGCGGCAGCAGGCGCACACGTCGTGCTGGTGGCGCGCAGTGCCAAGGATCTGGAAAAGATCGAGGAAGATATCTTCGAGGCGGGTGGCAGTGCCACCATCGCCCCTGTTGATCTTGCCGAGCCTGACAGCATTGCACGCCTTGCCACGGCCATTTCCGGGCGGTGGACGGCACTGGACGTGCTGGTAATCAACGCTGCCACCTTCCCCACGCTGACCCCTGTCTGGCAGATCGACCCACGTGAATTCAATCAGGCGCTGACGCTGAACGTGCTGGCGACGCAGGCCCTGCTCGCCGGGTTTGACGGAATGCTGCGCAAGAGCAAGGACGCGCGGGTGATTGGCGTCACCAGCAGCGTTGGCGCAAATCCGCGCGCTTATTGGGGTGCCTATGGCGCATCCAAGGCCGCGTTCGATACCCTGCTCAATTGCTATGCGCAGGAAGTGCGCAATACCGCTTCGATCCGCGTGGCCGTGGTTGACCCGGGTGCGACCCGCACCAAGATGCGCGCCAAAGCCTATCCTGGCGAGAACCCGGAAAGCGTGAAACCGCCCGAAGCGGTGGCTGACGCCGTAGTTGCGCTTCTTGGTGAACAGTTTGCCAGTCCACACCGGATTCGCGTTAACCAGGATTGATTATCCCGTTTTAACAATCTGGGCGGATTCTTGACGTCAGTTTGCCGAAGCGTTTGCGGCAGGCTTATGATGCCAATGGGTCAAGGATGCCCCGCATGACTGCGACGGACTGGAACACAGACATCTATGCGCAGGCGGCGCTGGAAGATCGCAGCGCGCAACGGCAGCGCGTAAACATTCCCGCCACGCTGCGGCCGTCCGGTGGGCAGGTTTTTCATACAGTCGTTCTCGATCTAGCGCTTGGCGGCTTCTGCGCGAATGCCCTGCAGCGAATGTCTCCGGGAGATCGCTGCTGGTTGAAGCTGCCCGGCACGCAGGGTCTGCAGGCCGAAGTGGTGTGGTGGGATGCTGGCCGCGTTGGCTGCGCCTTTGCAAACCTCCTTAGCCCGATCGTCCATGACACCATCCTTGCCCGCTATCGCGGCGACGGGGCGTTCAAGCGGATTTGACCAGCGTGATCTGGCTGACGTTGATGCCACCACCACGGAAACCGCCCTCGCAATACATCAGGTAATACCGCCAAAGATCGACGAAACGGCGATCGAAACCGTGCGGCAGACGCCCCTCGTCCAGCGCACGATCCAGAGTATCGCGCCACTGTTTCAGCGTGCGGGCATAATCGAGGCCGAAGTCCTCACGATCCTGCCATGTCAGGCCGCGCTCCTGCGCAAGGCGGGCGAACTCGCGCTCGCTGATCAGCAGGCCACCGGGGAAAACATAGGCCTGAATGAAGTCGGCGCTGGCGGCATAGGCATCGAACAGATCATCGCGGATCGTGATATATTGCAGCGCCGCCCGGCCGGCGGGCTTCAGGCAACGGGCGAGGCAATCGAAATAGGACGGCCAATATTCGCGCCCCACCGCCTCGACCATTTCGACGCTGGCGATAGCATCGTATTGGCCGGTAACGTCGCGATAGTCCTGATGGCGGTATTCTATGCCCGAAAGGCCTGATGTGGCCAGTTCCAGACGCGCCCATTCCAACTGCTCGTCCGACAGGCTGATGCCGGTGACGTTGGCGCCAGTGGTTTCGGCAAAGCGCCGCGCAAGATAGCCCCAGCCGCAACCGATCTCCAGCACATCGCTGCCCGGCGACAGGTGCAGACGCGCCCCCAGACGGTCAACCTTGTTGGCCTGCGCCACTGCCAGTGGAGCATCAGGTGCGAGGCCGTGCCACAGCGCGCTGGAATAACTCATCGTTTCATCGAGCCACTGGCGGTAGAAGTCGTTGCCGAGATCATAGTGCGCGGCGATGTTCCGGCGGGCCTGCGCCTTCGAGTTCTTGCGCAGGAAATTAAGCACGCGCCCCGCCAGCCGCCACGGTCCCTTGGCGCGACCAACATCGCCCAGTGTGGCCGCATTGCGCATGAACAGATCGAAGATCGGCACGGGATCCGGGCTATCCCATTCGCCCGCCACCCATGCCTCGTACCAGCCGATAGAGCCTGCGGTGCCGAGGCGAATCAAGGCGTTCCAGCTTTTCAGATGGATGCGCGCAACCGGCCCTTCACCCCGCCCGCCTACGCTGCGCTGCGATCCGTCGGGAAGCGTGGCGTGGATCGTTCCCTGCACAAGGCCCCGGTCGATGCGGTCCACCACTTTGCTGAAGGAACCGGAAAACAGGTGCGCCAACCGGCGGCCGACGGCGGACATGTTCCAGCCTCCGGCAACCAGATGCCCTCCCCTCGTTGGCGTCTGTGCGTTCATCATGTCGATATGTCGTGGGCGAGCAGAACCTGCAAGGTCAACCGGCAGCTTTCATTTCACCATGCGCGGCAAGCGCGCGGGCCCGCGCCTCTGCATGGGGCACGATCTTGGCCGGATATCCGCTTGGAGGGATAGCGGGATCGTGAATATCATCGTCTGGTAAGTGCGCCAGTTCCGGCACCCACTGGCGGATGTAACCTGCCGCATCGAACTTTGGCGATTGCGTGAGCGGAGCCATAATCCGCACGAACATGTTCGAATCGACGCCTGTGCCCGCCGTCCACTGCCAATTGACAGCGTTCGAACCGTAGTCTGCGTCGACCAGCGTATCCCAGAACCACCGCTCGCCCTCGCGCCAGTCGATCAGCAGGTGCTTTACCAGAAAGCTGGCGGCGATCATGCGGACGCGGTTGTGCATCCAGCCGGTGTGCCACAATTCTCGCATTCCGGCATCGACGATGGGGTAGCCGGTCCGGCCGTGCTGCCATGCCTTCAAACCCGCATCATCATCGCGCCATTCCAAGCGATCATAGGCTTCGCGCGCGTTCTTTGTGCCGTAATCGGGGAATTGCAGGATCACGTTCTGTGCATAATCGCGCCAGCCGAGCTCGCCGAGAAACACATCGACTGAACCGCCTGCATCGGCCACCCGGTGCCAGATCGTCGCTGGAGAAATCTCGCCGAAATGGAGATGAGGCGAAAGACGCGAGGTGCCTTCGACCGACGGCAGGTTGCGACACTCGCCATAGCGGTCGGCACGATCCGCGAAGTCATCAAGGCGTACCAGCGCGCCTGCCTCGCCCGGCGTCCATTCCTCACGCATCCCGCCTGCCCAATCGGGTTTGGTCGGCAGCAACCCCCAATCGTCCAGCGCATCGCTTTTGGGCCACGTCGGCGGCGGGCTGAGGCTGTCCGGCGCCGGGGTTGGCGCCGCAGGAGGCATACGTTCTTTCAGCGCATTCCAGAACGGGGTGTAGATCTTGTACGGCGCACCACTGCCTGTAAGCACAGTGCCAGCGGGAGCAAGGTAATTGCCGTGGTGCAGTTCCAGTCGCAGCGCCTTGGCCACCGCCTTTTCAGCATTGCGCCACCACGGCTCGTAGTGATGCAAGGCATGAACCGTGCGCGCGCCCGTTTCCCGGCGGATCGCGGCAAGTTCTTCATGACACTTGCCGCGACGCAGGATCAGACGCGAGCCGCGCTGGCGCAAGGCCTTGTCCAGACTGGAAAGGCTGAAGTGCAACCACCAGCGTGATGCTCCACCCAGGCGGCGGTGCTTGGGTGTTTCGTCGTCCAGCACATAGACCGGAATTACCGGCCCTTCTGCCGCAGCAGCCAGCAAAGCGCCCTGATCGGCAAGACGAAGGTCGCGGCGGAACCAGACAATAATGGGAGCGGACATGAAGATACATTGGCCACTCACCGCCCGGCTTTCCACCCTTGCCGACATGCCCCTTTGGGCAGGGTGCGGTGAAAGGTCAGTGGTTTGAGACCGTCGCCGCGGCGCACTCCGCTTTACTCAATACTATCATCGCGCTGGCATTGAAGTTTTCGCGCATGGCCGGTGCGGCAAAGCGCGCATCGCCAAATGTCACCCGCGCGATGCATTGTCGTTGTTCGATCATGGCGAAGGGCATTTGCGACCATGCCAGAAAATCGCGCACGTCATGCGTGGCAATCGTTGCTCGCCTGACGAGCGGATCGGCCATCTTGTCTGGCAGCGGCGGTTGGTGATCATAAACCGCCTTAAGGCTGCGCAGTGGGTCATATTGTGCGCGGCCAATAATGCCATGCTGCCGCCAGAGCATGTCGCGCCGCCAAAACAGCAATGGCTCTGGCGAGGCGAACACGCGATCCGGTGCCGGATACGGTGCGGACATGCGCAGGGCATCTCCAGCCATCCGCGATATGCCGATGTTGATGAGGATAAAGACAAAAGCTATCGCCAGCGCTGCTAGAGTCGGCACGCCGTTCCTCTTGCGCCGCGCCATCCAGATGCCCAGCCCGAGTACCGCCAGCAGCCACGGTGACACGATGAACAAGCCATCGGTGTGGAACCAGCGGTCGCTGAGCGGCGACATCAGTTGCACCGCATAGACGTTTTGCAGATCGAGCAGCGGATGCGTTAACGCGCCGAGATAGCACAGCGTGACCAACCAGCCGAAGTGCATCGGCAGGGCACCATCATCAATGCGCCCCCTCGCCGCTTGCCAGCGGTCAAGCAACCAGAGCAAGCCCGCCAGCATCAACGGCATCACCAGCACACCGCCGACCAACCCGTGCGTGAAACCCCGGTGCATCGCCAGCGGTGCCCACGGCACCCAGCCAAAAAACACATCGATATCCGGCATGTTCGCCGCAAGGACGCAAGCGACAAGCCCTTTGCGCGTGCGGTTCTTGAGGCCCGTTTCAGCCAGTGCCCAACCGACGAGGCTGTGGGTCAGGTTGTCCATTGTTTGACCTCAAGCAAAAGGCCGCAAGAGCGCGACAGAATCGCGTTCTTGCGGCCTTGCGAATGCGGATGAAGCAGGATTGTCAGATCGGATCAGCAGCCGTGCCGCTGACTGTCCAGGTCTGGCCCTTGCCAAGGAGCTTGGCGAGGTTGGCGTCCTTGCCCTTGCGGGCCTGTTCGTCTTGCCCCAGCAGCACGTCTTCATAGCTTGGGCGCGCATCGTCGTAGATCACGCCAAGCGCCATCGGGAATGGGCCGAACGGCATTTCGACCAGCATGTGGGCAATAGCGCGGTTCTTCACGTTGTGGACGATGACGCCCGCCGCCTGCCAATCACCACCTGCAACATCGACGACCTTGAGACTAAGCGTGTCCATGTCGAGCGCGATGCCCTTAACCCCGCCCGACTTTTCCGAACCGAACAGCATCGGCTCGCCATCCGTCAGCCACAGCTGGTTCTGGTCGGCGACGCCCTTGGCGACGAAATCGGCGAAGCGATCCTTGTTGTAGACGATGCAGTTCTGGAAGATTTCCACGAAGGCTGCGCCCTTGTGGGCATGGGCCGCCTTGAGCACGGCAGGCAGGTTCTTCGACACGTCATAGGCCCGCGCGATGAAACGCGCGCCCGAACCGAGCGCAAAGGCGCAAGGCAGCGCGGGACGGTCCACCGAACCCAGCGGCGACGTGGGCGAATTGGTGCCTTCGCGGCTGGTCGGCGAGAACTGGCCCTTGGTCAGGCCGTAGATCTCGTTGTTGAACAGCAGGATCTGCACGTTCACGTTGCGACGCAGGATGTGCATCGTGTGATTACCGCCGATGGACATGCCATCGCCGTCACCCGTGACCAGCCACACATCGAGGTCCGGGTTCGCCAGCTTGATGCCGGTGGCAAAAGCCGGCGCACGGCCGTGGATCGTGTGGAAGCCGTAGCTTTCCACGTAGTAGGGGAAGCGGCTCGAGCAGCCGATGCCCGAAACGAACACGGTGTTCGAAGGATCGGCGCTGATCTCAGGCAGGGTGCGCTGCACCGCCTTGAGAATCGCGTAGTCGCCGCAACCCGGGCACCAGCGCACTTCCTGGTCGGTTTCCCAGTCCTTGAGCGTGGTCTGGACCGCGATCTTGGTCATCTCGTTCATGGATTGTCACTCTTGATGCTGGGCAGCTGCGTCTTGTCGGCATCGACCTCGCCACCGGCGTGGCCGCCGAGCGTGTCCACGATAGCGGCTTCGATTTCCGCGATGGTGAAGGGCTGGCCGCTGGTCTTGTTGAGCGGCTGGGCGTCGATCAGGAACTGGTCGCGCAGCACCGTCTTGAACTGGCCGGTGTTCATCTCTGGCACCAGCACCTTGTCGTAGGACTTGAGCAGGTCACCCAGGTTCGACGGCATCGGCCAGATGTGGCGGACGTGGACGTGGCTGACGTCGAGGCCCTTGCGGCGGGCGCGGCGCACGGCCTGATAGATCGGGCCATACGTGCTGCCCCAGCCAACGACCACGAGCTTGCCCGAAGTCTCACCGTGGTTGACTTCCTGCAAGGGGATCGAGTTCGCAACGCCTTCGACCTTGGCCTTGCGCGCGTCGGTCATGATCTGGTGGCTGGCAGGTGAGTAGTCGATGTTGCCGGTGCCGGGGTTCTTCTCGATGCCGCCAATGCGGTGCATCAGGCCCGGGGTGCCGGGCTTGATCCACGGACGCGCGCCCTTTTCATCGCGCGCGAAGGGCAGCAGTTCGCCATTAGGGCCGTTCTTCTCTTCGAGGAACGTGACCGGGAACGGCTTGAAGCTCTCCGGATCGGGCACCTTCCACGGCTCGGCCGCGTTGGCGATGTAGCCGTCGGTCAGGAGCATAACCGGGGTCATGTATTCCACCGCGATGCGGCAGGCCTCGATGGCCACCTCGAAGCAATCCGAAGGGCTGCGGGAGGCGATGACCGGCATCGGCGCGTCACCGTTGCGACCATAGACGGCCTGGTAAAGGTCCGACTGCTCGGTCTTTGTCGGCAGGCCCGTGGAAGGACCGCCACGCTGCGAGTTGACGATGACCAGCGGCAGTTCGGTCATGATCGCAAGGCCCATCGCCTCACCCTTGAGCGCGATACCGGGGCCGGATGAAGACGTCACACCAAGTTGGCCCGCATAGCTTGCACCGATAGCCGAGGCGATTGCGGCAATCTCGTCTTCTGCTTGGAAGGTGGTGACGCCATATTCCTTCAACCGCGCAAGGTTGTGCAGGATCGCCGATGCAGGCGTGATCGGATAACCGCCGAAGAACATCGGCAATTCGGCAAGCTGCGCACCGGCAACAAGACCGAGACTGATGGCCTCTGCCCCAGTAACCGTGCGGTACAGGCCCGGTTCGCTCTCGACCGGAGCGATGTGATACTGCTTGAGCGGCCCTGCCAGTTCAGCCGTTTCGCCATAGGCGTGCCCAGCATTGAGCGCAGCAATATTCGCCTCGGCCAGAACCGGGTTCTTTGCGAACTTGGCGTTCAGCCAGTCGATCAGCGGCTGCCGGTCACGGTCGAACATCCACAGCGCAAGGCCCAGCGTCCACATGTTCTTGCAGCGCAGCGCTTCCTTGTTGCCAAGGCCGAAAGGCTTCACCGCTTCAAGCGTAAGTGCCGAAATGTCAAACGCGAGGAGCTGCCACTTTTCAAGGCTGCCATCCTCAAGCGGGTTGATCTCGTACTTGGCCTTTTCAAGGTTGCGCTTGTTGAACTCGCCCGTGTCGGCGATGATCAACCCGCCCACCTTGAGCGCGCCGACATTGGTCTTGAGCGCAGCAGGGTTCATGGCCACCAGGACATCGGGCTGATCGCCCGCAGTGTCGATCTCGGTCGAACCGAAATTGATCTGGAAGGCAGAGACGCCGAACAGCGTGCCTTGTGGCGCACGGATTTCTGCCGGAAAGTCCGGGAAAGTCGCCAGATCGTTGCCCGCCAGCGCAGTGGAAAGCGTGAACTGACCGCCGGTAAGCTGCATACCGTCGCCGGAGTCACCGGCAAAACGCACGACCACCGCTTCGGGGGTGGGAGATTCCTTGCCGCCCGTCAGCGCGTCCGGTCCATCAACAAGTGTAGCCATATCGTCCTCTGCTGCGCGCCGGGAATTTCACCCGATGCTGAAACGCGCCTATGCCCCTCTCGCTGCCTTCGCAAAGAAGAAAATCTGCGCATGACGAAAAATCCTCCTGCGCTCTTGATTCCGAACGCGCTTGCCCGTCAAGTTGCAAACACAAACTTACTGCGATGTTTATAACGAATCCTGTCACGGGAACGAGGATCTGCCATGACCGAGCCTACCCCACATTACGTGCGACCAGACGTGCAGGCCTTTCTGGCCTTTCTCAACGGAACCGATGCCCCGCCGATGAGTCAGCTTGGGCTGGAGGCGGCGCGCGCCAGCTACATCGCAATGGGACAACTGGCAGAGGCAGAGCCGCGTGAACTGGCGGTCATCCGGGATCTGACCTGCCCCGGCCCTGCAGGCGACATTCCGCTGCGGCTTTATGATCTGCGCGAGACGCGCGATCCCGGCCCAGCAGTGGTATTCCTCCACGGTGGCGGCTTCGTGATTGGCGATCTGGAAAGCCACCACAGCCTTTGCACCGAAATCGCAGCAGAACTCGATATGCCGCTGATCGCGGTGGACTATCGCCTTGCCCCTGAACACCCCTTCCCCGCCGCGCCAGATGATTGCGAAGCCGCAGCACGCTGGGTCGCCGCCAATTCGGCAGCACTGGGCCGCGAAATCACGGGTCTGATCCCGATGGGCGATTCTGCGGGCGGCAACCTGACCATCGTGGTGACGCAAGCCCTCACCGAAACGCCTGCTGCCGTGCCGGTGATCATGCAGGTGCCGATCTATCCGCTCTCTGATGATAAACCCGATCACCAGTCGTTCCGCGATTTTGCAGAAGGGTTTCTGCTGACCGCAGATTCGATGCAATGGTTTGCACAAGCCTATCAAGCTGTTACCGGGCACAAACGGGCCTATCCGATCTATGGCGATCATTCGACTACGCCGCCAACGGTGCTAGTGACGGCAGGTCTCGATCCGATTCGTGACAGCGGGCGGGTCTATGGCGCGGAACTGATCCGTTCCGGTTCCGAAGTTGTGTTCCTTGAAATGAAAGGGACGATTCACGGCTTTACCCAAGTGCGCAAGGCGATCCCAAGCGCGCAGGACGATATGCAGTCGATCTTCAAGGCCGTGCGACTGCTGCTGGAAAGGTTGAAATGAACGACGAATTTGCCGGGCTTCCCTATCGCCCCTGTGTCGGTGTCATGCTTGTGAACAGCGCTGGGCGCGTGTTCGTGGGCAAGCGGATCGACAACAAGGAAGTGAATGCGGACGCCTGGCAAATGCCGCAGGGCGGGATTGACGAGGGCGAGGAGCTTCACCCCGCCGCGCTGCGCGAGTTGGAAGAGGAAACCGGGGTACCGTCGCATCTCGTCACGATCATCGCGGAAAGCCGCGAGGAGCATCTCTACGATCTGCCCGATTTCCTGATGGGCAAGTTGTGGGGCGGCAAGTATCGCGGCCAGCGCCAGAAGTGGCTGCTGATGCGCTTTGCCGGAGAGGATGCCGACATCAACCTCGAAGCGCATGAACATGCAGAGTTCGAAGCATGGAAATGGGTTGAACCTGAACTACTGCCCGACCTGATCGTGCCGTTCAAGAAGCGAGTCTATCGGCAGGTCGTGGAAGAGTTTCGCGGGCTGATCTGACCCGCGCAGAGTGCTACGCGCCCTCGCGAAGGCGGAGGCCTCAGCCGATTTACATCAAAGTTCCATAACACCACCAAGATCCCCGCCTTCGCGGGGTCTCAGTTATTCTCGACCTTTGGCTCTGCCGTAACCGCCTCTGCCGAAAGCACCTTTGGCGCAGGCCCGCGTGAAATCGCGGCGGAAAGTTCTGCCGTTTCGGCGCAGCCCTTGCCACACAGGCCTTCAAGCCGGGTCAAGTTGCGCTTGGCCTTTTCGACCGCGCCCTTTTCCACCATCGCCCCACCTTCACCTGAAATGGCAACGACGTTGTTGGGTTCGCGCGAGAGAACCTCGCGGTAATAGTGGATCGCCTTGCCTTGCAACCCATCGCGGCGCGCGGCATCGGCAAGCCCAAGAAGCGCCGCACTGCTGGCAGGATCAATCACCAGCGCCGTTTCGAAACTGTCGGTAGCCGTGCCTGCATCGCCTTTGGCCAGCGCAGCGCGACCCTCTTTGAGAAGAGCTTCCACGCGCGGGTCAACAGGGGCCGAACTCCTCGCCACGCCCATGCTTCCGGTCACGCCGACAACCAGCGACAGGGCAAAGGCAACGGGGGCGTAACGCATCAGCAACTCCTTGAGCCGGAGACGATCACTGGATGAACCGGCCTGCATGACGCTTCAATTAACACGCCGCACGAGTGTTGCGAAGAAAAACCCGTCGGTCCCGTCCCGAAAGGGCACGAGCCGCCAGCCAGAGCCGTGCTGACTGCCCGCAGGCAGCGGTGGCAAGGCCACGTCCCAGCCCGGATTGGCCGCAAGAAAGGTATCGATACGGTCTTTCCCTTCCGCATCGAGCAGCGAACAGACCACATACGTCAGCCGCCCACCGGGACGCACCAGACTTGCTCCTACGGTCAGGACGTTGCCCTGCATCGCGCAATAGCGGTCAATCGCCTTGGCATCGAGCCGCCAGCGCGCTTCGGGATTGCGCCGCCATGTGCCGGTGCCCGAACATGGCGCGTCGATCATCACGGCATCGGCCTTGCCTTGCCAGTCGGCCAGCATCTCGATCTCACGCCCCGGATTAAGGAGGCGCGTTTCGGCCAGCACTCCGGCGCGTGCGGCACGATCTGGCAGGCGCGAAAGGCGCGCACGGTCGATGTCGCAGGCAAGCAGTTGGCCCTTGTTGGCCATCGCCGCGCCCAGCGCCAGCGTCTTGCCGCCTGCCCCGGCACAAAGATCAACTACCGCTTCGCCCGGCTGCGCGTCCAACGCCATGCAGGTAATCTGGCTGCCTGCATCCTGCACTTCGAACAGGCCTTCGCCAAATTCGGGCCAGCTTTCCGCCGCCGTGCCCGAAGGAAGGCGCAAGGCGTGCGGTGCAATGGCAGGTTGCGCGTCCACAGGCAACCTTGCGCGCAGATCATCGCGCGTGATCTTGAGCGTGTTTGCCCGGATGTCGAGCGGGGCACGCCCCAACAAGGAACCTTGCGCTTCGGCATCAAGGCCCGACGCGCTCAATTGCTCGACCAGCCATGCCGATGCGATGCCGCCATCGGCCATAGCCTCCCCCGCCTCTATCGGCGCAGGGCCATAATTGGAGCCATCGAACAGCGCAGCGAGCGCGGTATCATCCGCCGCCAATCGCAGCATCGCGGCACGTCCAGTCATGGGAACCGGCCCGCAGGCCCGGATCGCACTCCATACCAGTTCGCGTATGGCGCGACGGTCTTTCGAGCCGACATAACGCCGCGCCCGGAACCACTCCGCCGCAATCCGGTCTGCCGAGGCTCCCTGCCCCCGCGCCGCAGCGATCACCGCGTCGAGCAGGTCAATCGCGGCTTGGCCCCGCGCCGAAGGCGTCACTCCGGTAGCCTCAGCCCGCCTTGTAGTTCGGCGCTTCGCGGGTGATTGTCACGTCATGAACGTGGCTTTCGCGCAGCCCCGCATTGGTGATACGCACGAATTGCCCACGCTTGCGCAGATCTTCAATGGTACGGCTGCCGGTATAGCCCATCGCAGCCTTCACGCCGCCGACAAGCTGGTGAACCACATCCTTGGCCGGCCCCTTGTAGGGCACCTGACCTTCGATACCTTCGGGCACCAGCTTCATCTGGTCCTTGATGTCCTGCTGGAAATAGCGGTCGGCGCTACCGCGCGCCATCGCGCCGACCGAACCCATACCGCGATAGGACTTGTAGGCACGCCCCTGATACAGGAACGTCTCGCCCGGTGCTTCCTCGGTGCCTGCCAGCATCGAACCGATCATGACAGAGCTTGCCCCGGCCGCGAGAGCCTTGGCCGCATCGCCAGACGTGCGCAGACCGCCATCGGCAATCACTGGGACGCCGGACTTCTCGGCTTCCTCGGCACATTCCATCACGGCGGTAAGCTGCGGCACGCCAACGCCTGCCACGATGCGCGTGGTGCAGATCGAACCCGGCCCAATGCCCACCTTCACGCCATCCGCGCCTGCATCGATCAGCGAGCGCGTGGCTCCGGCCGTGGCAACATTGCCGGCAATCACCTGAACGGAGTTGGACAGTTTCTTCGCCGCCTCGACTGCGCGCGCAACGTCACGATTATGGCCGTGCGCGGTATCGATGATCACCACGTCGCATTCGGCTTCAACAAGTGCCTGTGTGCGGGCAAGCCCCTTTTCGCCCACAGTCGTTGCCGCAGCAACGCGAAGACGCCCAGCAGCGTCCTTGGTCGCATCAGGGAAAGTTACCGCCTTTTCAATGTCCTTCACGGTGATCAGGCCGATGCAGTGGAAGGAATCATCCACCACCAGCAGCTTTTCGATCCGGCGTTGGTGCAGAAGGCGGCGTGCATCGTCTCCGCTGGTGCCCAGCTTTACCGTGGCAAGGTTCTCGTGCGTCATCAGTTCGCGCACGGGCTGCAACGGATTGTCGGCAAAGCGCACATCACGGTTGGTCAGAATACCAACAAGGCGGCCCGACGCCTCAACCACCGGGATGCCGCTGATCTTATTGGCACGCATGATCGCGTTCGCCTCGCCCAGCGTGGCATCGGGCGAAATGGTGATCGGGTTGACGACCATGCCGCTCTCGAACCGCTTGACCGCGCGGACCGCAGCGCACTGTTCCTCGATCGAAAGATTGCGGTGCAGCACGCCAATGCCGCCAAGCTGCGCCATGACAATCGCCATGTCGGCTTCGGTAACGGTGTCCATTGCCGATGATACGACCGGGATGTTCAGGCTGATGCCCTTGGTCAGCCGTGTGCGGGTATCGGCCATCGAAGGCACAATGTCCGACTCGGCAGGACGCAGCAGCACGTCGTCGAAGGTAAGGCCGAGAGGGATATCCATGATGCGTGCCACTTCTGTAGGTCCGGGGAGATTCGTGGCGGCCCATGTAAACAGGAAGGCGCGGCTGCGCTAGGGGGTTTGACCCCGCTTTTGAACGGCTGTCGAAGCCTTTGTCGGATATCGCTTCACATCGGCAAAAGCGCGCACCAGTTCGACCTGCAGGTTCACATCATCGGCCATGCCACCGTAGTCGATCCGGTCCCCGGCTTCATCGCCCGGCCTATGATAGGTGTCTTCCATGAAGCGCTCGATCCGCTCCATATTGCCATAGCTGCCGCTGACCATGACCGTTGGCACATCATGCTGCATCAGTACCCACGAATCCTGTCGCTTGATATAGGCATTTGCCCCCTCGCCCACCGCCAGCTTGCGCTTCATGCGACGCACAACATCGGCAATCAGCGGATCGAGCCGTGTCATCCCCTTGCCCACCACACCAATCGGGCCACCTGCAGGAACAAGGCCGGTGCTGTCCACATTGAACGCGGCAACAAAGCGGTCGAGCCGGATCGGCGGATTTTCGGCAAATGCCATTGCCCCTAACAAGCCCAGTTCCTCGGCCGTGGTGGCAACGAAATAGACATCGCGATCCAGCGGTTTACCTTTGGCCAGCGTTCTTGCCGCTTCTGTTATCACGGCAAGGCCCGAAGCATTGTCTATCGCCCCGTTGCAGATCAGATCTTCGGCCGGGGCAGAAGCGCATTCGCCAAAATGATCCCAGTGCGCCATGACCAGCACCGCGCCTGCTGTCGCATTGCGCCCCGGCAAACGCCCGATCAGGTTATGCGTCTTGATCCGTGTCTCGTCGCTGGTCGCCTCAAACGTTCCGGCAATTCCCAGCGGATAAGGCGTAAACCTGTGCGCATTGGCATCTGCGCGCAGCTCCGCCACCGTGGGGTGCGCGGTGCCAGTGAGCAAAAGGTCCGTCGTGGCAGGCGAGATGAAAGCCTCAATTTCATTGCTCAGGCTGTCGCCCGCGACTGCATAGCCCGCCCGCCGCCGCCGTGCGACAACATCCTCCAGCCCGCGATCACCGTCGAGCACGGTCAGCACGCCCAGAGCCCCTGCATCAAGCAAGCGCCCCGCCCGATCCCCTGCATCGGCGGCAGACATTCCGGCGGGAAGACTATCAAGCATCACGGCTACCCGGCCTGCCAGTTCCGCACGGCCCACCCCGCCGCCCGTGGCGTGGCCCACGAACAGTAGCGGCGCATCCTGCACAAGGCTCCTCAGCCCCGATGTGACCACGAACACGCTGTCGGTAGGCAGAGAGACTCGCTTCTTTCCGCGCACGAATGTGGCGCGCGAAAGCACCGGTTCGCGCTCAACCAGTTCGACCGGCGCAAACCAGCCAGAGCCTGGAATATTGGTGCCCGCTTCAAGCCCGATGTCGAACCACTGCCGCGCCAGATAGCGCAGCGTCTTCGTCTCGCCATCGGTCCCCGGTTCGCGCCCGCCAAAATCGTCGCTGGCCAGCGTCTCGACATGGGCCTTCAGCGCGATTTCAAGGGGTGTCGCGCGTTTGGGCGCAGCGGGTGCAGAACCGGGAACGAGCGCGCCGACAAGCAGCACCCCCGCCACAGCACTCCGCCACACCCCCGCACGCTTCATCGCCAACCCCAAACGCCTTGTCGCAATCCCTTGCTCTCAAAAGCCGGGGCGTGGCGCAAGTTCCCAATTGCGGGCGCGAATATGAACAGAGCTTTACGCAGGTGCTCGGCAGGTCGCCTTATTGCGCCACCCAGCCGCCATCGACATTGTAGTTGGCCCCGGTAATATTACGTGCCTCATCCCGGCAGAGGAACAGCGCGAGTGCTGCCAGTTCGTCAGGCTGAACGAACTGCTTGCTGGGCTGGCGCTCCAGCATCACGTCGTTGATCACCTGTTCGCGCGTCATGCCGCGCGCTTTCATCGTATCGGGAATCTGGTTCTCCACCAGCGGCGTCCAGACATAGCCGGGGCTGATACAGTTCGCCGTCACCCCTTCTGTCGCCAGTTCCAGCGCCAGCGTCTTGGTCAGCCCTGCAATGCCGTGCTTGGCGGAAACATAGGCCGCCTTGAAGGGCGAGGCCGTGAGCGAATGGGCCGATGCCGTAAACAGGATGCGCCCCCAGCCCTTCGCCTTCATTCCCGGAATGCACAGACGGCAGGCATCGAAAGCGGACGTGAGGTTCAGCGCGATGATCGCGTCCCACTTCTCCACGGGAAATTCATCCACCGGGGCAACGTGCTGCATCCCGGCATTGTTGATCAGAATGTCCACTGCGCCAAATTCGGCCAGCGCGGTTGCCACCATCGCCTCGGTGCCTTCGCGCTTGGTCAGGTCTCCCGCGGCAAAAATCGCACGACCACCACTGGTTGCAGCCAGTTCTTCGCACAGCGTCGCAATCTGATCTGCGTCACCGAAGCCGTTTAGCACGACATTCGCCCCTTCCGCCGCCAGCGCCCGCGCATAGGCAAGGCCGATGCCAGAGGTGGAGCCGGTAACAAGCGCGCACTTGCCCTTCAGGAACATTCGATTACTCCGGGGTTTCTGGATGGGTTGATCGCACTGGCATTGCTGGCCGCTTCCCGCTTGTCCAGTCGCAAGTGCAAAAAGAGGGGTAGGCCGATGCGGCTCGACGATTTCGACAGTTCCATCAATGTCGAAGACCAGCGCGGCGGCGGCGGACGGTTTCCGCTGGGCGGCGGTGGCAAGCTGGGCTGCGGATCGATCGTGATCGCCCTGATCGCGGCAGTGGTTTTCGGCGTCGATCCTGCACAGATGCTTGGCACGCTGGAACAGGTCCAGAATCAAGCCCCGGCGCAGCAACAGCAGCAGGGCGGCACCAGCCTTGCCGAAAGCTGCTCTGCCAATGAATTCAGCCGCGAAAGCTGCAACGCGCTATCATCGCTCAACAAGACATGGACGCCGCTCTTCGCACAGGCCAACATTCCGTTCGAAACGCCCAAGCTGGTGTTCTATTCACAAAACGGCAATTCCGGCTGCGGCGCGGCGCAAAGTGCAATGGGACCGTTCTATTGCCCGGCGGATCAAGGCATTTACATCGACACCGATTTCTACACGCAGATGGACCAGCAGATGGGCGCGGGCGGCGATTTCGCGCGGGTCTATGTGATGGCGCACGAATATGGGCACCACATCCAGAACGTGCTCGGCACTTCCACGCAGATGCGCCAGATGCAGCAGCGCAGCCCCAGCCAGGCCAACCGCCTGTCGGTCGCATTGGAACTTCAGGCCGATTGCTATGCCGGGGTCTGGGCTGGCCGCAATCGTGACCGGATCGAAGCGGGCGATATCGAAGAAGGTATGCGCGCTGCGCACCAGATCGGTGACGATACCTTGATGAAGGCTGCAGGCCGTCGTCCGGTAGAGGAAGGCTTTACCCACGGCAGTTCCGCCCAGCGCATGGAATGGTTGCGGCGCGGGCTGGAAACAGCGGACGAGGATCAGTGCGACACGTTCAAGGCGCTTTGACGGCTGACACAACAATTCACGGAACCGAAAGGCAGGGAGTGGCGTAGTTGAGGCAAAAGGGGATTTTCACCATGCTTCGCCACGCTTTTCGCTTCGCAACGCTCCTGCCCTGCACGCTCGCGCTTTCGGCTCCGGCCTTGGCACAAACCGCCGTTTCGCAAGAAAAAGTGACCGCAGGCGATGTGGTGACCAAACCACTCAGCGATCTGAATATCAAGAAAGACGAAGTGCCCGAAATCCTCGTGACGGCGCGCGAGAAGCCCTATGATCTGACCGGCCTCAAACGCTGCCCGGCCATCGCTGCTGCGGTTGCGAATCTCGACGCTGTGCTGGGCGACGATATCGATGTGGCCAGCGATGATGGCAACGCCACCATCGATATGGGCAATCTGGCCAAGTCGGTCGTCGGATCGCTCATTCCCTTCGGCGGCGTCATCCGCGAAATCAGCGGCGCCAACGCGCAGCAGCGCAAATGGCAGGAAGCGATCTATGCTGGGTCCGTTCGCCGCGCCTATCTGAAAGGCGTGGGCCAGCAGCGTGGCTGCGCCTACCCTGCCCGTGCTGCCACAGCAAAGGACGCAGCCGCCATCCACGCGGCGCGCGACGCTGCAAAGGAAAAGGAAAAGGACGACAAGAACAAGGGCGATTCCAAATCGGCCAAGGCCAAATCGGGCAAGAATCAACCAGTCAGCTACGTCAGCAAACCGGTCGTCCAGCGGGCCCAGTAATCAGGATTTCGCCTGCAACTTGGCGATTTCTGCGTCAAGTTCCTGAAGCACTTCGTGGCGCACCTCATCAGACAGAGCCGTATTGCCCGCAATCGCTTCGCGGGCAGACCGGATGCCATTGATCGCCTGCGTCATGGCGTCACGCTCGATTTTGTCGGCATCGATGATCGTCTGCGCACCGCGCTTGCCATCGCGCATCACAATCACGCGATGCTTCTGATGGCCGTCGGATAGCCCGGCGACGGGCGGAACCGGTCGCACTGGTGGCAGCGGCGGGATGCCACGCTCCGCTTCGGCAATCCGGCGCTCTAACTCGGCATCCGATAAAGGACGATCGGTCTTGAACACGAACGTCTTGCCGTCGCGCATCGCGGCGCGGACATGCGCAGCTTCACCGCGTTTGCCATCCCGCTCGACGATGACCACCCGCGTGCCCTGCCCCGTCATCACCTGAACGTCCGGTGCGTCCGGCGGAATCGGTGGTGCGGGCGGCGCAGGCGGTGCAACTGCTGCTGCTGGTTCCGGCGGAGCAGGCGGCAGCGGCGGCGCAACTTGCGCCACGGCCCCTGCTGCCAATGCTACAATGCCCGCGCCCAGCAGCAAGCCCAGCGCCATATTCCTCTTGTCGAACGTCATCACATTGCCTCCCCGGCACTCCGGCCGCGTCGGCCAGAAACAATAACGCCGGGGTATCCCTACCCCGGCGTCATCGCATGTCATGATCGACAAACCGCTGGCCACACTGGACCAGCGCAGAGTGCCGTCAAAGCCTGTTAGTACACGCGCTTCTTGGGCTTGATGTATTCCACATCGTCGGTCAGCGTGAATTCGTGCACCGGGCGATAGTCGATGCGGACTTCGCCGCCCTTGCCGCCCCAGCCGTTGAACCACGTAGCGGTGTGCTTCATCCATTCAGCATCGTTGCGATCAGGGAAATCCTCGTGCGCGTGGGCGCCACGGCTTTCCTTGCGGTTGTGCGCCGAATGCATGGTCACGCTCGCCTGGCTAATCAGGTTGTCGAGTTCGAGCGTTTCCACAAGGTCCGAGTTCCAGATCAGCGAACGGTCTGAAACGTGGATGTCTTCCATGCGCTTGTAGGTTTCGGCCAGCTTGACCTTGCCTTCGGCCATCAGCTCGTCGGTGCGGAACACCGCCGCGTGGGCCGACATCGTGCGCTGCATTTCGGTGCGCACTTCTGCCGTGGGCGAACCGCCCTTGGCATTGCGGAAGTGGTCGAGGCGCGTGAGCGAAAGGTCGGCGCTGTCCTTGGGCAGCGAATTGTGCGCAGTGCCCGGCTTGATCAGTTCCTTCAGGCGCAGGCCGGTTGCAC
The DNA here is from genome assembly GCF_012641335.1 of Novosphingobium sp. ERN07. Lineage (GTDB taxonomy): Bacteria > Pseudomonadota > Alphaproteobacteria > Sphingomonadales > Sphingomonadaceae > Novosphingobium. Next base: position 45,031 of record NZ_JABAID010000013.1, on the reverse strand, counting down.
GACCGAAAACCACAAGGTCAATCAGCGAATTCGAACCGAGGCGGTTCGCACCATGAACCGAAACGCAAGCCGCTTCGCCAACCGCGAACAGGCCCGGAACGATGGTTTCCGGGTTGCCGTCGGCACCGATGGTCACCACTTCGCCGTGATAGTTCGTCGGAATGCCGCCCATGTTGTAGTGGACGGTCGGCACAACCGGCAAAGGCTGGCGCGTAAGGTCCACGCCAGCAAAGATCTTGCCGCTTTCTGTGATGCCGGGCAGGCGTTCGGCCAGAACCTTCTGGTCGATGTGATCGAGGTGCAGGAAGATATGGTCCTTGTGCGGACCAACGCCGCGACCTTCGCGGATTTCCATTGCCATAGACCGTGAAACCACGTCGCGCGATGCCAGATCCTTGGCCGAAGGTGCATAGCGTTCCATGAAGCGCTCGCCTTCGGAGTTGGTCAGGTAACCACCTTCGCCACGCGCGCCTTCGGTGATCAGCACGCCCGCGCCGTAAATACCGGTCGGATGGAACTGCACGAATTCCATGTCCTGCAGCGGGAGCCCTGCGCGCAGCACCATGCCGCCGCCATCACCGGTGCAGGTGTGGGCCGACGTGGCAGTGAAATACGAACGGCCATAGCCGCCGGTTGCCAGCACCACGGCGTGGCTGCGGAAGCGGTGGATCGAACCATCGTCCATACACAGCGCGATCACACCACGGCATTCACCGTTTTCCATGATCAGGTCGATGGCGAAGTATTCGATGAAGAAGTCCGCATCGTACTTCAGGCTCTGCTGATAGAGCGCATGGAGCATGGCGTGGCCGGTGCGGTCAGCCGCGGCGCAAGTGCGCTGAACCGGCGGGCCTTCACCCATGTTCTGCATGTGGCCGCCGAAGGGGCGCTGATAGATCGTGCCTTCGGGATTGCGGCTGAACGGCACGCCAGCGTGCTCCAGTTCGTAAACCGCAGCGGGCGCTTCACGCACCATGTATTCGATGGCGTCCTGATCGCCCAGCCAGTCAGACCCCTTGACGGTGTCATACATGTGCCAGGTCCAGTGATCGGGCGAATTGTTGCCAAGCGAGGCGGCGATGCCGCCCTGCGCCGCCACGGTGTGCGAGCGCGTCGGGAAGACCTTGGTGATGCAGGCAGTGCGCAGACCGGCCTGAGCCGACCCCATCGTTGCGCGCAGGCCAGAACCGCCCGCACCCACGACAACCGTGTCGTAAGTATGGTCGATGATCTTGTAGGCAGGCTGTGTCGTCATGTCTTATGCGCCCCCGAGCGCAATGCGCAGAACCGAAAGGATGCCAAAGGCGGCTGCCGCGAAGGGCACGATATTGACCAGCAGCCATGCCGCGATCTTGCCGCCTTCTTCGTGGACGTAATCTTCAAGCATCACCTGCACGCCCATGCGGGCATGGGTGAAGGTGTTGATCATCGTCAGGATCAGCGCGATCGACGGCAGCGGGCGCGCAACCCAGCCACGCACCGTGGCGTAGCTGTAGTCCGGCAGCAGCGCGAGGCTGACGACGATGAACGTGATCAGGACAAGGTTGCCCACAGCGGTAAGCCGCGCGGTGAGCCAGTGATGCGTGCCTTCGTGGGAAGAACCCAGCCCACGAACCCGACCGATGGAGGTGCCGTTACCCATGATGGTAGCCTCTCTTGCTATGCGATCCGTGCCGGCGCTCAGCGCAGCAGCACGAAAGCCCAGAATGCGATGGTGAGGAGGATCGAGAAGACGATCGTCAGGCTCGACCAGCGGGCGTTGGTTTCCAGCTCGTAACCTGCACCGATATCAAGGATCAGGTGGCGGATGCCAGAAGCGGCGTGCTGAAAGAAAGCCCAGGTCAGGCCGACCAGCACCACTTTACCAAGGAGCGACGTTACGGTCTGCAAACCGCCATCAGTGCCCAGCCACACCCAATCGAGGAACGTCTGATAGGCCTCAGCCCCGCTTGCCAGCGCACCGATCCACCACAGCAGCAGACCCAGCCCCCCGAACGCAAGACCGTTGCCGGTGATGCGATGCAGGATCGAAACCAGCATGGCCGGTCCCCAGCGCCAAATCTGGAGATGCGGAGAAATCGGCCGTGCCTTGCGCGTCTGCGCCATGAACATACCCCCTCGACTAGGTACAGCGGTCGCGGACGTCCGCGACAGGATTGCCAAGTCCTATTAGTCGAAAAGACCGGCCACGCAAGCGTATGCGGGATGTAAAAAAGGACAGCCGGTTGCACTGATTGATCGGGGTGCCTAGACGGTCGGTTCATGAGCATTGTCCTAGCCGCTCTGGCCGCCGCCACAGCCACATCGCCTGCCCCTGCGCCCGCCCCTGCCGATCCCCGGGCCGCACAGGAAATCGTCCGCCAGTGCGAAGGCAAGGACGGTTTTTCCGACCCGGCCCCGCCCGCGCGCATCTTCGGCAACGTTTGGTATGTCGGCACCTGTACCGTTTCCGTGCTTCTGGTGACTGGCCCGGAAAAGCATGTGCTGGTCGATGCGGGCATGGAAGATGCCGTGCCGCAGGTTCTGGCCAACGTTCGCAAGCTGGGCTTCAATCCCAAGGATATTGGCCTGATCGTATCGAGCCACGAACACTTCGATCATGTCGGCGGCCTCGCCGCGCTGCAAAAAGCCACCGGCGCAAGGTTCGTCGCCACCGCAGAAGCCGCGAAGGTCATTCGCTCCGGCAAGGTCAGCCCCGCCGATCCGCAGGCGCAGGAAATCCACGGTTCGCCCAAGGCAAGGGTCGATCATATCATCCGCACGGGCGATGTCATGAGCCTCGGCCCGCTGCGGCTTACCGCTTTCGCCACGCCCGGCCACACCGAAGGGTCGACAAGCTGGTACTGGAAATCCTGCGAGGGCACCGATTGCCGCACGGTGACCTATATCGACAGCCTGACAGCGCTTCCGCTCGGCACCTACCGCTTTGCAGATCATCCTGATCGCGTTGCCATGTTCCGCAGCACTTTCGCGCAAGTCGAGGCGCTGGAATGCGGCATTCTCCTCACCCCGCATCCGTCCGCCAGCGCCATGTTCGAGCGGATGACCGGTGAGCGACCGCTCGCCGATCCGGCAGCTTGCAAGAACCTTGCTGCCGGAGCGCGCGACCGTCTGGAAAAGGCGCTGGCAAAGTGAGCTGGAAAGTCACAATCTTTGCCCCGCGCGATGTTGTTCAGGCCGCCCTCATCGCGCATGAGGATGCGTGGGACTGGGACCACGATATCGTGATCGCGGGCAGCGAAATTGCCGAGGACAAGCCGGAAGACTGGCAGCTCGAAGCTTGGCTGGATCGCAAGCCGACCAAGGCCGACCAGAAAGCCATCGCGAACCTGTTCGAAGGCGCAGCGCCAAAGCTCAACATCGAAAAGTTGCCCGACGAAGATTGGGTAACACTCAGCCAGCAGGGCGTCGAACCGATCCGCGAGGGCGTGTTCCACGTTCACACGCCGGAGTATCCGCCGCTTGCCCAACCGGGCGTGCGAGATTTCGTGATCCCGGCGAGCCAAGCGTTCGGCACCGGCCAGCACGCAACGACCGCCGGTTGCCTCGCGATGTTGAGCCACATGAAACAGCAGGGCGTGCGCGTGCGCAACCTTGCCGATATCGGCACGGGCACCGGCCTGCTCGCCTTTGCCGGATTGCGTCTGTGGCCCACCGCCCGCGCCATCGCCAGCGATATTGATTCGGTGTGCGGCCCGGTGGTGGCTGAAAACGCCACCAACAACGATGTGCCGCTGGGCGACGGATCGGGCCGCATGGCGATGGTGATCGCGGCGGGCATGGACCATCCATTGCTGGAAGCCGCCGGGCCATACGATCTGCTGATCGCCAACATCCTTGCCGGGCCGCTGGTGGAACTGGCCCCGGCGTTCGCCCGCGCTGTGGTGCCCGGTGGATCGGTGCTGCTGGCAGGCCTGCTCGAAACGCAGGAGGCCACTGTGCGTGCCGCCTATCGCAAGGCTGGCCTGCGTCTTGCTGCACGGATGGTGCGCGGCGACTGGTCGATCCTGTGGCTGCGCCGCCGCGCGGGTGGGCGCGTTCGGTCGAGTCGCGTTGGGCAGTTGCCGGAGTGGTCGAAACGGTGGTGAGCCGTTCAGGTTCACGCTTGCAAGCCTGAACAGGTTTACACAGTTTACACGGTCCAGAGAGAAAACGGCCAAGCCCTGCACGGACGCATTTATGGCGTTCAAAACATTGAGGGCACGGTCGTTTTCCATCGACAGACCATGCCTTTTCGCGGCCGTGTAGGAAAATGGTTTGCTCGACCTGCCTCGCCTGCTTAATCACTCGATTAAATCGGGAGATGCAGGATGGGCTACCAAACTTTCACCATTGAAAAGCGCGGGGCTGCGGACTGGTTGACGCTCAATCGTCCGGATGTGCTGAACGCGATTTCGCTGCTGATGGTGCAGGAACTGTCGGGCTATTTCGGCCAGCTGTTCCACGATCGCGATACGCGCGTGGTGGTGATGCGCGGCGCAGGCAAGGCGTTCTGCGCGGGGCTGGATATCAAGGAGCGCGCAGGGAGCCGCGATGAAGTGCCGTTTGCGGGCGGGTTCGGATTTCAGGGCTTGCTTGCGGACGTCTATATCAAGATGCGGCGCTGCCCGCAGCCGATCGTAAGCCTTGTTCACGGTGCGGCCTGCGGAGGCGGATTTTCCTTCGTGCTGGCATCGGACATCCGCGTTGCAGGCGAAAGTGCGAAGATGAACGCCGCCTATATCAAGCTGGGCCTTTCTGCCTGCGACATGGGATGCAGCTATTTCCTGCCGCGCCTTGTCGGCACTTCTGTGGCGAGCGAACTGATGCTGACCGGCCGCTTTATCCATGCGCCCCGCGCCTTGGCGACAGGACTGGTTTCGCAGGTGGTGCCTGACGCAGAGCTTGAGGCTGCTGGCGAAAGCTATGTCGAAGACCTGCTTGCCGCATCGCCAATGGGGCTGCGGATGACCAAGGAAGGCTTGAACCTTGCCATTGATGCGCCCAGCCTTGAAGCCGCGATGGCCATCGAAAACCGCAACCAGCTGATGACATCGGCCAGCCCAAATTTCCGCGAAGGAATGCAGGCATTTCTGGAAAAGCGGAAGCCGAACTACTTGCCAGAATGAGCGACCAGCGCATCGCGCAAAAGCTCCAGCGCGCGCTGCGTAAAGCTCTGCATGTTTGCTAGTCTGTCGTTACTGTCAGTCACGGTCAGCGTTGACGCTGCAATTCCATCGGGGCCGGCCAATCCCACCGCGCTGGTGCCGGATGCCACGCCAAGCGGATGGGCGCTGCCGCCCGAAGCACCGGTTTCGGCAATACCCCAGTCCGCGCCGTAGCGTTCGCGGATCAGGCGGGCCTGCGCGATGGCATAATCCTCAGTGGCAGAGGTAAAACCCCGCAGGGAACCGGGCGGATGATCGAGCACGATCCGCCGCCCTTTGAGAGTATAGATCACCCCGCCGCCAAGATAGAATGCCGACGCGCCGGGCATCGCGAGAAGGCTGGCAGAGATCAGTCCACCGGTCGATCCGTCGACGACCGCGATGGTCTGCCTGCGCGCCTTGAGCAAGGCACCCGCCTCTGCGGCTATATCGGCCAGCGCAGCAAGCATCAGCCTATCCCGCCTGCCTGACGATTTCGGCCCACGCGGCTTCATCGATCACGTCAATACCGAGCGCTGCGGCCTGTTTCAGCTTTGATCCCGCGCCAGGCCCGGCCACGACCAGATCGGTTTTTGCAGAGACGGAACCAGCCGCGCGTGCGCCCAGTGCTTCGGCCTGCGCCTTTGCTTCATCCCGGCTCATGGTTTCGAGCTTGCCGGTGAAGACGATGGTCTTGCCCGCAACGGCGCTGTCTTTGGTTTCCACGACGTAGGGCGGCGGGGAGACTTCGGAGAGCAGGTCTTCCCAGACAGCGATGTTGTGCGGTTCGTGGAAGAAATCGCCCAGCGCCTCGACCACGACCGGGCCGACGCCATCGATGGAGAGAAGTTCGTCTTTAGAGGTTTGCGAACTCTCCGGCCCCTCCACCAGCTTCGCTGGTCCCCCTCCCCGTTCCGGGGAGGAATGGGCCAGTTCTGCTGCATGTCGAAGCGCTGGCAGCGTGACGAACCGCTTGAGCAGGTCGCGTGCTGTCACCGCACCGACATGGCGGATTCCCAGACCGAATAGTAGCCGCGCAGCGTCGGGTTCGCGCTTTGCTTCGATGGCTGCCAACAGGTTGTCCACAGATTTGTCCTTCCAGCCTTCGCGCCCGACGATATCGCTGCGGCGCTTGCGCAGGCGGAAAATGTCGGCGGGGCTTTCCAGCCAGCCAAGCTGGAAGAACTCGATAATCGTCTTCTCGCCCAGCCCTTCGATATCTAGGGCAGCGCGGCTAACGAAGTGCTTAAGGCGTTCGACGCGCTGGGCCGGGCAGATCAAGCCGCCAGTGCAGCGCACATCGACTTCGCCCTCTTCGGCAACAGCTTCGGACCGGCATTCAGGGCAATGATCGGGGAAGTGGTAGGGTTCGCGCGTCTCATCGCGCGTCAGGTTCTCGACCACTTGCGGGATCACGTCGCCCGCGCGCTGGAGCACGATGCGGTCTCCCACGCGCACGCCGAGGCGGCCGATTTCGTCGCGGTTGTGCAAGGTGACGTTGGTGACGGTGACGCCGCCGACCAACACCGGCTTGAGGCGTCCCACAGGCGTCAACTTGCCGGTGCGGCCCACCTGAATATCGATGGCTTCGAGCGTGGTTTCAGCGCGTTCGGCGGGAAACTTGTGCGCGATGCCCCAGCGCGGGGCCTTGGCGACGAAGCCGAGGCGGTCCTGCCAATCGAGCCGGTCGACCTTGTAGACCACGCCATCGATATCATAGGGCAGATCGGCGCGCTGCGCGCCGATGCTGCGATAGTGCGCGACCATTTCTGCCGCAGAATTGCACCGCACCAGCAGCGGAGAGACAGGCACGCCCCAATCCGCGATCTTGCGCATCATCTTGTACTGGGTGCTGGCCGGAACTTCGCTCGCCGCGCCCCAACCGTGGGCGAGGAAGCGCAAGGGGCGGCTTGCGGTGACGCTGGCATCCTTCTGGCGCAGCGATCCGGCAGCGGCGTTGCGCGGGTTGGCAAAGATTTTGTCGCCGCTTTCGGCCTGCCGGGCGTTGAGCGCGAGGAAGTCTTCCTTGGCCATGTAGACCTCGCCGCGAATTTCGAACACGGCGGGGATATCGAACAGGCCCTCGCCCTTCAGTTCCTGCGGAATATCAACAATGTGCGCCACATTGGCCGTCACATCCTCGCCCACCTGCCCGTCCCCACGTGTGGCGGCGCGAACCAGTTTGCCGTTTTCGTAGCGTAGCGAGCAGGACAGGCCATCAATCTTGTCCTCGGCGGTCATCACCACTTCGGCATCATCCGGCAGCGCCAGAAAGCGCCGGACGCGCGCCACGAACTCTTCAACTTCCTCGTCGGTAAAGGCGTTGTCGAGGCTCATCATCCGAACCTCGTGCGCCACCTTGCGCAAGGGCGAGGAAGCCACCTCATGGCCGACCTGCGCGCTCGGGCTGTCAGGCCGGATCAGGTGCGGATAGGCGGCTTCAAGCTCTGCATTGCGGCGGACGAGCGCATCATACTCCGCGTCCGAGATTTCGGGCGAATCCTCGGCGTGGTAGAGCCGGTTATGCTTAGCGATCTGTTTGGCCAGCCGCATGAGTTCGTTGGCAGCATCGGCCTCGGTGGTTTCAGATGCCATCGCTCACACAACGTCCGAAAGCAGAATATGCGGAAAGTAGACAGACACGTCAAAACCCCCAAAGAAATGGATTAGTCAACACTAGTAGTGCAGAGTTTACGGTTACCCATGCCAACCCACGCCAACGGTCAGACTCTCCGCCAAAGTACCTCATGAACCGTCCGAAGTTCCACCAACCCACTGGCAACGCAATAATGCTCCAACCCAGAACCCAAGCTGCATCGGGGAATGACGTGGCTACGAAAAGTGCCTTTACGGCAGATCCGGCAAAAAAGAGCAGGGCCAAGGACCAGGCGAGGCAGCCAAGCGAACTGGCACCCCAAGCCAGGGCAACAAATGGCATAGCGATCGTGTCAAGTGCCGCCCTGATAGTGTTACCAGAGGGCATTCTGAGGCTCACTGGCCGCTACCTGCCCGCTCCACCTCAGCCCTCGCCCCAAACCCCGCTATGATCGGGCGGGCCTTGCGGATGGCTTCCTGCACTTGTGGCAGGGCTAGGCTCGCTTTGTGCGAGGCTTCATCGCGCCATACTTCGGTGATCCACACGCTGTTCTCGTCGCCCTTATCGCGCCAGATCTGGTAGGCGAGGTTGCCGGGCATGTCCTTCGACCCTTCGCCCAGATAGGTGATCAGTTCCTCGCGCTTGCCGGGGCCAGACATCATCTGGCCGATGATGGCGTAGACGTTTTCGGGTTCGATCTCTTCCATCGCCAGACCTTTTCTTGAAACGAGAAGCGCGGCACCTGCGCCGACAAGCACCGTGCGGCGGGCGAACATCACGCCTTTTCCAGCAGGCGGTCTGCCTGCGCGCGCGCTTCTGCCGTGACCTCCGCGCCCGAAAGCATCCGCGCGATTTCTTCCTTGCGGGCTGCGGCATCGAGCAGGCCGACAGAGGTGCGCGTGACGGTGCCTTCAGAGGATTTGGCAATCATATAGTGCCGGTCCCCGCGCGCGGCCACTTGCGGGCTGTGCGTGACAGCAAGCAGTTGTCCGTTGCTGGCAAGGCGCGACAGACGATCACCGATGGCGCTGGCGACCGCGCCGCCAACGCCGCGATCGATTTCGTCGAAGATGATCGTGGCGGCCCCGCCCTCTTCCGCCAGCGCGACCTTGAGCGCGAGGATGAAGCGGGAAAGTTCGCCGCCCGAAGCGATCTTGCCGAGCGGGGCGAACTCCGCGCCGGGGTTGGTGGAGATGAGAAACTCCACCGCATCGATCCCGCCCGCGCCCCAGCGATCTTCCGGCAGACGCAAAACGGCGGTGTGGAACTTGGCGGCATCGAGTTTGAGAGGCGCAAGTTCGGCGGCCACCGCCTTGTCGAGCCTGCGCGCGGCTTCGGCCCGCGTGACAGAGAGCGTTTCAGCTTTGGCCTGATAATCGAGCGCGGCTTCGCGCGCAGCGCGTTCAAGGCCTGCAATCTGCGCTTCGCCGCCTTCGATGGCATCGAGCGCGGCGCGCATTTCGTGCATCTTGTGCGGCAGTTCGTCTACCGTGCAGCCGTGTTTACGGGCCGCGGCGCGCAAGTCGAACAGGCGTGTTTCGATACGGTCCAGCAGCGACGGATCGTGGGCCAGTGCTTCAGCAGCGCGCGCAAGCTTGTCCTCGGCCTCACCCGCTTCGATCACTGCGCGGTCAAGCGATTCCAGCGCTTCGGCCAGCATCGGATGCTCGCCCGCAATCCGGTCCAGCCTGCGCGCAGCGCTGCGTAAGGTGGCAAGCGCCGAATCCGAACCTTCCCACAGGCGTTGCAGTTCCACCAGATCACCCGAAAGGCGTTCGCCCTTCTGCATATCGGCGCGCTGGCCGGCGAGGTCATCTTCCTCACCGATGACAGGCTGGAGTGCGTTGAGTTCGGCAAGGTGTGCGAACAGCAGATCCTGCTCCTCCGCCGCCCTCGCCACGCGGGATTGCGCCGTTTCGAGCGCGTCTTCGGCCTTGCGCCATTTGGTCCACGCCGCCTCTACGCCAGCGACATCGGCGCCGGCATAGCGATCCAGCAAGGCGCGGTGGCCGCGGGCGTTTACCAGACCGCGATCATCGTGCTGGCCATGCAGTTCGACAAGGCTGCGCGCCAGTTCGCGCAGAAGGGCCACGCCAACCGGCTGATCGTTGACGAAAGCTTTGGAACCGCCATCAGCCTTCAGGCGGCGCTTCACGATGAGCGGTTCGCCCGGCTCCACATCCACCTCAGCCTCGGCCAAAGCGTAGCGAATCGCATCTGGCAGGCGGTCAAACTCGAAAGTGGCGACAACGCTTGCCTGATCTTCACCAGCCCGCACCAGACCGCTGTCGGCCCGATCCCCCAGCACCAAACCCAACGCATCGAGCAGGATCGATTTGCCCGCGCCGGTTTCACCCGTGAGCACGCCCAGCCCACCGGCGAACGATAGGTCTAGCGCTTCGATGAGCACGACATTGCGGATCGAAAGGCTGGTGAGCATCGCGTGATTCTCTAGCGCCTGAAATCTTGCGCGTCACCATAGGACGTCACCATTCGTTCTACACTTGTTTCATCGAGGTTACACAGTGCCACACAGGCGCAATGCGAATCCGTCAAATGAGGCTCACATCGAAAGAGGTGCGCTCATGGCTACCAATGCCAAGCATGACGGCAAGACCCCGTTCAAATCCGCAGCAGACCTGGTTTCCTCGATTCCGGCATGGCTCGACCTGCCAGAGCCGCGCGGCTTCCGCCCGAAGCGGAAATACCGAACCGTGTGGATTTCCGACCTCCATCTCGGCACGCGCGGCTGCAATGCCACGATGCTGCTGGACTTCCTTTCGGCCATCGAATGCGAAACGCTCTATCTGGTCGGCGACATCGTGGATGGCTGGCGGCTGAGCAAGGGCTGGTACTGGCCCGATGCGCACAACGAAGTGGTCCGCCGCATCCTGAAGATGGCGCATCGCGGAACGCGCGTCATCCTGATCGCGGGCAATCATGACGAAATGCTGCGCCCTTACGCTGGCATGAGCTTTGGCGGTGTGGAACTGGCGCTCGATACGATCCATGAAACCGCCGATGGTCGCCGCCTGCTGGTGACGCATGGCGACGGGTTCGATGGCGTGGTGCTCTATGCCCGCTGGCTCGCGTTTCTTGGCGACAAGGCCTATTCGGTGCTGCTGCGGGCGAATGTGTGGGTCAACATGATCCGCCGCCAGTTCAAGATGCCGTACTGGTCGCTGTCATCCTATCTGAAGAAGCGGGTGAAGAACGCAGTCCAGTTCGTCTGCGATTTTGAGGAAGCCGTGGCCCACGCCGCGCGGGACATGGGTGTGGAAGGCGTGGTTTGTGGGCACATCCACTGCGCCGAAATCCGCCAGATCGGCGATATCACTTATTACAACGACGGTGACTGGGTGGAAAGCTGCACGGCGCTGGTCGAAGATCAGATGGGCCAGATCAGCATTCTTGACTGGGCGGACGAAACCCGCCGCGCGGCAGCGGTAAAGGCCGCGCTCAAACCCATTCCCGCGCTTGAGGAGGAAGTGGCATGAGAATCGCGATCTGTACCGATGCCTGGCATCCGCAAGTCAATGGCGTGGTCCGCACGCTTTCTGCCACGGTAGACCGGCTCACGTCACGCGGGCACGAGGTTGAACTGATCACGCCGGGCCAGTTCCGCACCCTGCCCCTGCCCGGTTACAGCGAAATCCGACTGGCGATGGCACCGCGCTTTGGCACGCGCCGCACGCTGGCCGATTTCCGCCCCGACGTTGTTCACATCGCCACCGAAGGCCCGATTGGCTGGAGCGCGCGCAGTTGGTGCAAGGCCAATGGCGTGCCCTTTACCAGCGCCTTTCACACCCGGTTTCCTGAATACGCCGCCGTCCGCACCGGCCTTAGCGCAGACCACTTCTGGCCGCTGATGCGCAGGTTCCACGGGGCGAGCCGCGCGGTTCTGGTGTCAACGCCAACGCTGGCGGGCGAACTGGCCGCACAGGGCATTGGCCACACGCGCCTGTGGACACGCGGAATCGACCGCGCGCTGTTCCGCCCGGGCCACGAACCGCTTCCCGCGCTGGCAGACCTGCCCCGCCCCATCATGCTCAATGTCGGGCGCGTGGCGATTGAAAAGAACCTGACCGCGTTTCTCGATGCCGAAGTACCCGGAACCAAGGTGGTTGTTGGCAACGGGCCGGATCTGGCACGTCTGAAAGCTGCTTATCCGCACGTTCAGTTCGTCGGCGCGATGCATGGCGAGGATCTGGCCAGCGCCTATGCCGCCGCAGATGTGTTTGTTTTCCCCAGCCGCACGGACACCTTCGGGCTGGTCATGATCGAAGCGCTGGCTTGTGGGCTACCGGTTGCGGCGTTCGCCGTTCCCGGCCCGCTCGATGTGATCGGCAAGTCCGGCTACGGCCCGCGTGGCGATTTGCCGATGCGGATCGGTGCGCTGGACGACGATCTTGCGCTGGCCATCCAGAAGGCTTTGCGCTGCGACCGCATCGGCGCTGCGGTGCAAGGCGCGCGCTACAATTGGGATCGCGCGACAGACGAATTTCTGGCTGCGGTCAGCGAAGCCGTGCAGCCCGTGCGTGAGGCTGAACCGGCCTGATTTCTGACGATTCGTTCCGTAAAAACACCGAGGCCCCCGCTTTCGCGGGGGCGCAAAGTGTGCCCCAACGGCAGTGATCAGAGAACGCTTTCCAGCCAGCCCTTGAGTTGGCTCTTGGGCGCTGCGCCCAGCTTCTGCGCCACCGGCTTGCCATCCTTGAACAGGATCATCAGCGGGATCGACTGCACGCCGAACTGGCTGGCAGTGTCGGTGTTTTCCATGATGTCGACCTTGGCGATTTCCACCTTGTCGGCCAGTTCTTCCGAGATTTCTTCAAGCGCGGGCGCGATCATCTTGCACGGGCCGCACCAGTCTGCCCAGAAATCGACGAGCACGGGCTTGCTGCTGCCGAGAACTTCGCTGGCAAAAGTGGCGTCGGTTACGGCCTTGGTCGACATTTCGATGAACTCCTGTTTGGTTGAATGCAATCTAGGCACTGCGCGTCGCGGTGCAACCGATCAGCCGGACAAGGATTCCTGAACCCCTGCAAGGCGCAGCTTTTGCGCAGCGACCACATCGCCCGGCAGCACGAACAATTCCGGGGTGTGGGTATAAAGCAGCGCCGCCTCAACCGGCAGGCCGGGATGGATCGCTTCCAGCGCCGCGACATAGGCTGCCATCTGGCGGACGTAGGCTACCGGAACATCCCGCAACGAGGCTGGCGGCCGCCGCGCCGTCTTGAAATCGACAATGCGGATGCGGTCTGCGCCGATCACCAGCCGGTCCACCGTGCCGCTGACTACGCGCCCGCCCACCACGGCAGCTAGCGGCACTTCGGCCAGCGATTCCGCGCCGAATACGTCGGCCCAGCCGGGGTGCGACAGCACGGCCAGGGCTGAATCGACCATGCTGGCGTGATCAGCAGCATCGAACGCATCGTCCGTTCGCGCCAGCCATGCCAGACCGGCATCGCGCCGCTGTTCCGGCGTGAGTTCAGGCAAGCGTTCGATCAACCGGTGCATGAGCGTGCCACGCCGTGCCGCCAGCATAGCGTGCGGCCCCGGCGGCGCGGGCGGATCGGGCGCATCGTCTTCTCGCAACGACGATGGTGCCAGCGGACGTGGTGGGCGTGGCTCGGCGCCAACTGGCGTAAGCAGCACCTCCGGCAAGGCCATGCGCGAGGCGGCCACTGGCTCCAGCCGGGCAGCACCGAACGGTGGCGGCCCGCCGATCTGCCGGATGCCGCCCCACAGCGCATCGTCGCGCCAGTCTTCGTCGAAAAGGGGTTCAAGCTGTGCGTACCAACTGTCTTCGGGCAATTCGCCACCGCTCTTCCTGCGCTTTTTGCCCTTTGCGCCTGCGATGAACAGGGCTTCCTCGGCACGGGTCATCGCTACATAGAGCAGACGCCAGTGTTCCTCGCGCTCTGTCCGCGCGATTTCAGCCTCGGCATCAAGCACGGCGGGCGCCTTCTCTTCCTTGCGCAGGGGCGGAAGCGGAACCTTGCGCTGATGGCCAAGGACATCCTCGACCAATTGAAGGCCGCGCGGTGGCGAAGCGTCAGGATCATCCGCCGCATCCGCAAGGATGACGATCGGCGCTTGCAGACCTTTTGACCCGTGCACGGTCATCACCCGCACCAGCCCTTCAGCCTTGCCCGCCTCGCGCTTCAATTCGCCTTCGCCCGCATCGAACCATTGCAGGAAGCCGACAAGGCTTGGCACGTTCGCGCTGGCATAGGCCATTGCGGCATTGAGCAATTCGTCGATCGGATCGTTCGCTTCACGCCCCAGCCGTGCAACGAGCCGCGCACGGCCATCCCACGGGCCGACCAGCAGCCAGTGCAGCAGCGCTTGCGGCGGTTCGTAGTCGGCGCGGCGCAACAGACTGCCAAGTTTCTCCAGGGTTTCCGCAACCAACGGATGCGTGCTTCGCCGCAGCAGTTCCCACAACCGCACCCTGCCCTTCACCTGATCGGGCGTGCGGTAGCCATGTTCCAACAGCTCTTCCTGCGACCATCCGATCAGTGGCGAAACCAGCAGGGCCGCAAGGTTGAGATCGTCCAGCGGCTGCGCGGCAAAGCGCAGCGCCGCGACCAGATCCTTTACCGCCAGAGGCGCACCTAAACGCAACCTGTCGACACCTGCGACAGGCACACCGCGAGCATGAAGGCGCGCCACGATCAATCCGGCCAGTTCCTTGCGCTTGCGGACAAGCACCATCACATCGCCGGGACCAGCGTTCTTCGGCCCGCCTTTGCTCAACGGAAAACCGCTGTCGATCCAGCCTTTGACCTGTAGCGCGATCTGATCGGCCAGCTTGCGATCAGGGCGGGAAAGCCAGCTTTCCGCGCCTTCATCGCCTGCGCTCTCGCCAGCATCCTCGTCCTCGGCAGCATCGTCACCTACCACGCGCCAGAGGCCGACCGTGCCGGGAATATCCAGCCCGACATGGCGTTCGGGCTTGCTTTCCAGACCAAGCCGGTCCCAGCCGATGTGATCGATGGCCGCATCGACGAAATCGAGGATCGGGCGCGCGGTGCGGAACGACTGGCCAAGGCCGAGTTCCAGTAGTTCGCGGTTGGGATCGCGCAGGATATCGGCCACATCGGCCAATTGGGCACGCACCTTGTGGCTGGCGCGGGCAAAGTTTTCGGGGCTGGTGCCCTGAAAGCCGAAGATCGCCTGCTTGTAATCGCCCACCACGAACAGGGTGCGCACCGCAGGGCCGCGCTGGCCTTCGCCAGTGAAGAAGTCTGACACCAGCCCTTCGAGCACTATTTCCCACTGCGAGGCATTGGTATCCTGCGCTTCATCGACAAGGATGTGGTCGAAACGGCGGTCGAGCTTGAAGCGTATCCAGTCTGCACTGGCGCGCTTGGTCAGCAGTTCGGCGGCGGTGCGTATCTGGTCGTCGAAATCGATGAAACCTTCGCGCGCCTTGGCCGCATCCCATGCGAGCGCGAAGCGGCGACCGACGCTGAGCGCGGTGTCGAGCAGGTCGGCCAGATCAAGCTGCGCCTTGCGCGCGCGCACGACCTCTATGCAGGTGATGACGCGCTCGGCGGCGTCGGCGTAGGAACCATCGATCTTCAACAAGTTCTTGAGCCATTTTGGCTCGCCATCCTTGTTGCACAAAGCAGCGGCGAGAACTTCGATATCGCGCGCGCGATCTTCTGGCGCAGCGGCCAGCCATTCGGCAATCGGGCCTGCCATCTTCGCACCATTGGCGGTGTTCCAGTCGAGCAGGACTTCCATGCAGGAGCGCAGCGCGGGCGCATCAAACGCATCGTCGGCGCACATCGCGGCGAGGCTCTCCGGCCCATCATTCTCACCTAGCCCGATCACGCGGTTGATGCGCGGGCGCAGCGGCGGTTGCCATGCACCATTGCCCTGCCACAGATCGAGCGCGCTGGCGCAGCGCAGCAGGAACGCTTCGACCTGATCCTCGCTCATCCGGCGTGAAAGCGTGGCGAGGTTATCGATCAGGGCTTCGTCGCCGTGTTGCTGCGCCGTCACCAGCATTTCGGCCAGCACCTGGCGCACCAGCAGCGCGCGATCACGGTCTTCCATTGCGCGCGTGCCGGGCCGCAAGCCTGCTTCGACCGGGAAGGAGGCGAGCAGCCACTGGCAGAAGGCGTGGATCGTTTCGATCCGCAAGCCGCCGCCCGGACAATCCAGCACGGCGGCAAAGCGGCTGCGGGCGCGGGCCACGGTTTCGGGGCCGAATGGTGCGCCGATGGCTTTCAGTTGCGCGGCCAGTTCGATCTCCGGCAGGCGCACCCAGCCCGCCAGCACTTCGTTGACGCGCGTGGCCATTTCCGCCGCGCCTGCCTTGGTGAAAGTCAGGCAGAGTATCTGTTCAGGCTCCACCCCATCCTGCAACAGCAGGCGCAGCACGCGAGCGGAGAGCACCTGCGTCTTGCCGGTGCCCGCCGAGGCCGAGAGCCAGACGGTGCGCTGCGGGTGGACGGCTTGGGCCTGATTGTCCCTGAGCGGATAGACCTTGCTCATACCTCACCCTCGCCTTCGCGGCCCTGCCATTCGTCGAGGCGCATCAACTGGTCGTAGTCGGCATAGCCCGGCAGATCGGGATTGAGCCGCGCGGTGAAAGGCTCGTTTCCAAGCAGCCAACGTGCGATGGCTTCACGCAAATATCGTTCGGTTTCGGGCAGAAAATCATCGAGCGGGATGCCCGACTTCTTGCGGCCTTCGAGCACCGGCGTTTCCATGAAGCCGAAGCCGCGATCCTTATTGCGGCCGAGCGACCAGTATTCGAAGCGCGATGTTTGGCCGTTCACACCATCCATGCCGCCCTGTGCCGCGATCATGCCGATCAGTCCAAGCTGGAGCGCATAGCCTTCCTGTACCATGCGGCCCGAAGGCGGCTTGCCGGTTTTGTAGTCGACCACCGCCAGCGTGCCATCGGCCAGCTTGTCGATACGGTCAGCCCTGCCGTGAATGCGGATGCCGTCGATCCGCATCTCACCCCGCTTCTCGATGGCGAAGACCTCGCGCCCCTCACCCGCAAGGCGGTCAGTTTCTTCCTCAATCCAGTGCAGCGCGTCGATCAGGCGTGGTTTCCACATGGCGCGCATGAAGGGGTGCGCGCTCATTTCGTCGAACCGCTGTTCCGCCAAAGGCACGAGTTGGCCGGGCAACCCGCCAGCCTCGTGCCAGTCCTGAAGAATCTTGTGGACCGCATCGCCCTTCCACGCGGGCGTGGGATCGGCATCGACCGGATCCAGACTGCGCAAGCCGAGAATGGCCGAGGCATAGAACTGGTACGGATCGCCGCGCAGACGGTCCAGCGCAGTGACAGCGATCTCCACTTTGCGCTGTTCGACGCTGGGCATGGGATGCGGGCGGGGATGCGGCGCAACCGGTGGCGGGTTCGACAGCGTTTGAGCAAGCTGCACCGCGCGGGTTTCATGGCGCAATTGTTCGCCCAGCATGGCGTGGATACGCAGCAGGAAGCGCGACGGGATCACCGGGCCGCTTGCATCGCGCAGAGCGTGGCTCAGCACCACTTCGGGCGCGCCAAGGGCGGCGGCCAGATCGTGTGCAGAGAGCCCAATGCGGAAATCCGCCCCGGGAATGCCCAGCGCGCGCAGCACCGGCGGGGCGAGCATGGGATCGGGCGTGGGGTTGCCGGGCCATGTCCCCTCGGTCAACCCGCCGCAGATCACCAGATCGGCGCGGCTCATCCGCGCTTCGAGCAGGCCGTAAATGGCAAGGCGCGGGTGACCGCCATAGGGCGGGCGCACCGAAACGTCCTCCATCGCATCGCGCAGCTGCGCCGGCAGTTCCTCGCAGGCAAGGAGTGTGGGAGCGGCAGTGGCAGCTTCCCGCCAGCGTTCGACGAACTGCGAAAGGCAGCGGCCATCGGCTTGCGCCCACAGGCCTGTGCCGCACAATGCTTCGCCTGCTTCGGACAGGGCGATTAACGCCGCATCCAGCGTTACTTCACCTTCAAGCGCCACGACGGGGAAAAGCAGGTCTTCCACGCCAGACCACCAAGCGGCAAGGCCGGGATATCGGCGCTCGTTCTCATCAATGCGCTGACGGATCGCGGGAAGGCCCGGTCCCGGCCTTGGCCCGCGCAACACCAAGTCAAGCTGGCGCACCCGCTCAAGCCACGCCGCGCGCGCCTCTCCCGGCTGCACCAGCGGGTGGCCAAGCAGGGCCAGCAACGGCACCGGCGCAGCGCGTTCGGCCACAAGCTCTGCCAGTTCCAGCAGGACACGTCCGGCGGCTGTCTGCGGCAGCGGGCGCCCTGCGGTATCGTCGGCCACCACGTTCCAGCGCGCCAGATGCGCGACGACACGCGCCGCAAGGCTGCGATCCGGCGTGATCACGGCCACGCGGCGTTCAGGTTCGGCCAGCGCCTCGCGCACCAAAACGGCGATGGCCTGCGCTTCCTCTTCCGGGTGTGCGCTTTCCATCACGCGCACGCCTGACAGTCGGCGATCCTTTGCTTCGAGCGAGACCCATGCCACGCTCGCTTCGGGCGGCAGGAACAGGTTCGAAATCGCGCGGCTGCGTTCGGGCGGCGCGGGCGAAAGGCCTGAACGGTGCCAAGGCTCCACCTCGTCACGCGCCACGCCCATGCGATTGAGCAGCAGCTTCAGGTGATATTGCGGATGGGTAACCACATCGCCGCGTTCGAACACCGCGCCATCGGGGCCGCCAGCCGAGCCAAGTGCATCCCACACCATAGGGTCCAGCGCCAGATCGAGATCGGGCAGGATCACCCCGCCATCGGGCATATCGGCCACCACCCGCAGCAATCGCGCCACAGCGGGCGAGGCTGACGTCACACCAGCCGCGATCACCGGGTGGACAGGAGGGCTGGCTCTCCAGCTTTGCGCCGCATGATCGAGCAGGCGATTGCGGCGTTCCGGCGCATCGACCTTGCCCAACGCCAACAGTTCAAGCTGCCATCTGGCAAAGATCGTGGCGAACAGCCGCGTGGCATCCTGCCAGTGACCCGAAAGTTCCGCCGCCACGCCGACGACGCTTTCGTCCAGCATGTCTTCCACGCGCACACCTTCGACCAGCAGCCGGTCAATGCCTTGCGCCATGCCCTTGGCCTGCCGGATCAGCGCCGCTTCGCCGGGTGCCTCATCGCCCAGTTCATTGCGCAGCAGCGCGGCAAGGCGCAGCAGGCGGAATGTGGGATCGACTGCCGCGGGAATGTCGGCCCCTGCCCCAATGGGATCGAGCAGCGGGCCCAGCGTCTCGTCCAGATCGAGATCGCCAACCACGGCCATGCGCGGCAGCAACAGGCCCGCGCCACTCGCCCGCACGAACGCTTCGGTAATGGTGCGCACCGCACGCTGGCTTGGCAAAAGCAGCGTAAGACGGGCCAGCCCAAAGCGATCCTCGCGATATCGCGGGATCAAGCCCGCGACCAGCGCATCGGCAAAACCCCGGTGTGCCGCGATTGACCAGACGCGCGGACGGATGGAGCTTATGCCCATCAATCGCTTTTCAGCGCTGCCTCGGTCGGCGCGATCATCTGCGGTTCGCCCACTTCATACCACAGGCCAAGGTGCGAGAGGCCATAGAGCCGCCCTTCATCCATCGCGCGCTGCCACAAAGTCATCGTGCCGAACGCGCCTCCGGGCGCATCGCGCAGCAGTCGGTGCGATACGATCTGGATGCCGCTGTAGATGAACGGCGCGACACGCCCAGACCGGCGGCGCGAGATGCGCCCCAGTGCATCCATGTGGAAATCGCCCTTACCGCGATAGTTGTATGCGCGGGCGTGCGGCACCAGCAGCAACAGCGCATCCATCCTTTCAGCGTTCCAATGATCTGAAAGGTGCGCGAATACATTGCGCGGCCCATCCAGCCAGATGTTATCGGAATTGAGGCAGAAAAACGGATCGCTGCCGATCAGCGGCAGCGCCTTTACCATGCCTCCGCCGGTTTCCAGCAAAGCGGAGCGTTCGTCCGAAATGGTGATGGCGGGAACCTGCCGTTTGGCGAGGTAAGCCTCCATTGCATCGGCAAGATAGTGGACGTTGACAACAGCTCGCGCCACCCCGGCTTTGCTCAGCTTGTCCAGCGCATGATCGATCAGCAGCTTTCCGGCCACCTGCACCAACGGCTTTGGCCGTGATGCGGTAAGCGGGCGCATCCGTTTGCCAAGGCCTGCGGACAGGACCATGGCCACATCGCTGGCAAGCACTTTCGTCATACCTCGAACTTGCCTCCGCCCGCAGCGCGCAGGTCCGCCGGGATATGTTCGTCAAACCACCGTGCCACAGGGCCGAGCGCCGGATGCGCAAGATCGCGCTCCAGCAAGGCCCAAACGCGCGGGATGTAATCAAGGTAGCGCGGCTTGCCGTCCCGCTTCCACAGTCGCACGAAAATACCTACGATCTTGGCATTGCGCTGCGCGCCAAGGCGGGCGTAGTCGGCAAGGAAATCATCGCCCTCGCCCGTTTTCTGCATGTAATAATCCAGCATCTGCGCTTCGAGCTGCGGCGAAACATCACGCCGGGCATCCTGCAGCAGCGAGACGAGATCATAGGCAGGGTGCCCAGCCAGCGCGTCCTGAAAATCAAGCAGGCCCTGCTTTTCCAGCCCGCCCAGCAGCATCACGTTTTCGGCATGATAATCGCGCAGCACGGTAACACCGGGGCGCTGGCGCGGCAGAAGTTGTGAAATCACCTCTTCCCAGGCGTTCGACCATGCGCGGCTATCAACGTAGAGGCCGCGCGTGGGTACATACCAGTCTATAAAAAGTTGCGCTTCGCGCTGATATTCGGCCAGCGTGTAGCCGGTGAACGGCCCCGGCGGCAGCTTGCGCAATTGCACCAGCGCGTCGATGGCGTTGCGGTAAACCTCATCCTCGTCCTGCGGCCAAGCATCGAGGTATTCGCGCATCCGCACGTCACCGAAATCCTCCAGCAGGACAAAGCCCTGCTCCGCATCTTCGGCAAGAATCAGAGGCGCACGCAAGCCATTGGCATCAAGCCACTTCGCCGCGCGCAGGAAAGGCTGCGGGTCTTCCGTGGGCGGCGGCGCGTGCATCAGCATCGCGTTGCCATTGGAACGGCGGATGCGGAAATAGCGGCGGAACGATGCGTCCCCCGGCAAAGGTTCGATCACGGCACCGCCCCAACCTGCCTGCGTGAGGAAGGTTTCGGCACCCGGAGGAATGGTCAGATCCATGCGCCTCGCTCTAGCCAATCGGGTCCGGCAGTTACAATGGCCCGCCTGCCCTTTTCCGTGGATTCCAGCATAATGGAAAGGCAGCCCGCCTCGTGCGCGAAGCCGCCTGCGTGCTCAGGCCATTCCGCCAGAAGGGCCGCACCGTGTCGATAATCGTCCAGACCGATCTCTTCGACTTCGGCCGGATCTTCCAAGCGATAGAAGTCGGCATGGACCAGCGGAATGCGCACGGCAGGCGGATCGTAGACTTCGATGATCGCAAAACTGGGGCTGGGCACTTCGCCTTCATGGCCAAGCGACGCGATTACGCCGCGTGCAAGCGTGGTCTTGCCTGCACCTAAACCGCCCGAAAGCGCCACAACATCCCCACTGCGCAAGGCTGCGGCGATGCGCTGCGCGAAAGCTTCGGATGCCGCAAGATCAGGCAGATCAACGATCATGGCAGAACCACAATCGCGCTGGTGCCAAGGCCCGGTTCGGACAGCAGTTCCAGCGTGCCGCCATGCGCTTCGACGAGTTGGCGCACCAAGGGCAATCCCAGGCCCTGCCGCCGCTCTACCGCTTTGCCATCCGGGCTGACTTTCAAGCCTTCCAGCGCCCGCGCCAGCACGGCAGGTTCCATGCCACGCCCGTTATCTGACACCACGACCTGCAAGTGCCCCCCCTTCTTGCGCGCGGCCTCGACCAGAATGCGCCCGCCTTCAGACGTAGCCGCAATGGCATTGTCCAGCAGTTGCCCGAAGGCGCGGCGCAGACGGCGGGCATCGCCCGTTACCGTTCCGGCAGACTTGTCGCCCCGCAGATCGAGCGTCAGCCCTGCGGCGGATATACGTTCGGCGCGTTCCGTCACCACTTCTGTCAGCAGAGGGAACACCTCGACCGGCTCCTGCGCCAGTGGCAGCGTGCCTGCCTCGCTTTGCGACAGGTCCAGCACGTTCTCGATCTGCTCGCCCAGCCGCTCTACCGAAGCGAGAATGGCGGCGACATATTCGTTCTGCTGGTCGGTCAGATCGCCCGCGATGCCGCTTTGCAGAAGTTCAGCAAAGCCGCCGATGGAGGTGAGCGGCGTGCGGAATTCATAACTCATGTTGGCGATGAAGCGCGTCTTTACAGCATCAGCCTCGACCAGCGCGGCATTGCGTTCGCGCAGGGCGGCTTCTGCCTTCTGGCTGTCGGTAATATCGAGAACGGTGAGCATCCCGTTGCCATCGGGCAGCGGAACGCCAGCCAGCGCAAGATGCCGCCCGTCCGCCAGCGTCAGCCGCCCGGCGCGCTGCTTACGCTCAAGCGTAGCGGCCTGAATCACCTGCGCGATGGTGCCAATCTGGGCGGGTCGCTTAAGCTGCGATGCGATGCGCCCCAGCAGCACATCGGCGCGCGGATGTGTGGAAAGAAACTCCTCCTCCAGCGCCCAGTCGGCGGCAAAGCGCCGGTTCCACAGTTGCAGCTTTCCATCGGGCGCGAAGACGGCGAGCGATTCGAACAGATTGTCGAACGTGGCGGTGCGCGTGCGCAGCAGCGTGTCGCGCGTGGCGGACAACTGCAACTGTTCGGTGCGATCTTCGAAGATCATCAACAAACCGCCATCGGGCATGGGCTGACCCACCACGCGCAAATGCGTACCGCCCGAAAGGTGCCACGATTCCTCAACCGGCACGCGCGACAGGAACCACGCCTGCCTCTCGCGCCGCCATTCCGGGAAATCGCGCACTTCAGGTAGTCGCCCCGCATCGCGCATCCGGTCGATCACACGGTCGAACGGCGGCGTATCGACCACCCACGCCTGCGGCACGCCGAAGATGCGCAGGAAAGGCTGGTTGGCAAAAACGAGGTTTCGCTTCTCGTCGAACTGCGCGATCCCGGCCGACAGCGTGTCGAGCATTTCGCGCTGAGCTTCCCGGAAGCGGCGGAACTGGCGGATCAGCTCTTCCATTTCCTCGATATCGACCGCGTATCCGGCAATGCCATCATCGCCCAGCGGCAGATCGGTTACGCGAACCGCGCGGCGCTGCCCCTTGATCGTGGCAAGGACCGAGCGCTCCACCGGCACGCGCCGCGCCTGTGCCTGCCGGGCCACTTGTGCGGCGCTAAGACCTTCGATCGGTTCGATCAACTCGATGCCTTGCGCAATCACGGCATCCGCGCTCACCGCGCCGACCGCTTTTACATAGGCGCTGTTGACCAGGCGCAGCCGCAGGTCCGCACCGCGGAACCACATCGGGAGCGGGGCCGCTTCAATCAGCCCGGCCAGCCCTGCAAAATCGGCCTTGGCCCCTTGCGTCTCCTCGCGAAGGCGGACGAGTTCTTCCTGACTTTCCGAAAAATCAAAGAACCACACCAGCGCCGACCCGCCCGGCGATACCTGCGGATCGGCAAGGTGGCCGTGCGCGGCAAGACTGCGCGTACCGCATTTCGGCGTCAGCGCCATGCGGAACGGCGCGCCGGTCTTCTGCGCCTTGCGCACCGCATCGCTCAGCCATGAAAGCTGCACCTCATCAAAGCCGCGCCCTTCGGCATCGAGTTCGGACAGGTAGCCCGGCATGGTATCGAAACCGAACCATCCGGCCAGCCGCGCAGGGCCTTCGATCCGGCCATCGGCCCGTACCAGCAGCGGCAACGCGGGCGATTCATCAACCATCCGCGCCAGTTTGCGCGCCTGCCGCTGGACCGCTTCACCCTTGCGCGCACGGCGGCGGGCATCGAGCACGAACCATCCCGCCCCCACCGTCCACGCGGCAAGAAGCACTCCGATCAGTACCAGCGCAGTCTGGTTGAACAACGGCATCCCGCTTTCGCTACGGCGTGCGCTGCACAATTACAATGCGGCGAATTGCTTTGGTGCAATCAACCATGCGTTACCTGCGACGCAACTTAGGGAGTGGGCCCCCGCCAAAGCGAGGGCCTAAGTCGGTTTAATGAAGCCCCAGACGCACAGAAGCCCCCGCACGATGGCGAGGGCTTCTGCGTATTCCGGCTCGGTCGGTATAGGCCGACTGAGGTCCCCGCCTTCGCGGGGACTCGGATCATTATCGCAACTTTTAGTAGCGATAATGATCCGGCTTGAACGGGCCGACTTCGGGCACGCCGATGTAATCGGCCTGCTTCTTGCTCAGCTTGGTCAGTTGCACGCCCAGCTTTTCGAGGTGAAGCGCAGCGACCTTTTCGTCGAGGTGCTTGGGCAGCACGTAGACGTCGTTCTTGTAGTTCTCGCTCTTGGTGAAGAGTTCGATCTGCGCGAGCGTCTGGTTGGTGAAGCTGGCGCTCATCACGAAGCTGGGGTGGCCGGTGGCGCAACCCAGATTCACCAGACGGCCCTTGGCCAGAATGATGATCTGCTTGCCGTCGGGGAATTCCACCAGGTCGGTGCCCGGCTTCACTTCGGTCCAGTTGTAATTGTCGAGAGCAGCGATCTGGATTTCGCTGTCGAAGTGGCCGATGTTGCAGACGATGCTCATCGGCTTCATCGCCTTCATGTGCTCGGCAGTGATGACGTCTTCGTTGCCGGTCGCGGTCACGAAGATGTCGCAGCGCTTGACCGCTTCTTCCATCGTGACAACTTCATAGCCCTCCATCGCCGCCTGCAGTGCGCAGATCGGATCGATTTCAGTCACCATCACGCGCGCGCCGCCCTGACGCAGCGAAGCGGCCGAACCCTTGCCCACATCGCCGAAGCCGGCAACGCAAGCGACCTTACCAGCGAGCATCACGTCGGTAGCGCGACGGATCGCGTCAACCAGCGATTCCTTGCAGCCATAAAGGTTGTCGAACTTCGACTTGGTGACCGAATCGTTCACGTTGATCGCGGGGAAAGGCAGCTTGCCGTCCTTGGCGATCTGATACAGGCGGTGAACGCCCGTGGTGGTTTCTTCCGAAACGCCCTTGATGTTCTTGACCGACTGCGTGAGGTAGCCGGGCTTCGCCTTGAGGAAAGCATTCAGCGCGCGAACGAATTCGATTTCTTCGGCGTTCGAAGGTTCAAACAGCTTTTCGCCTGCTTCCACACGCGCGCCCCACAGCGCGAACATGGTTGCATCGCCACCATCGTCGAGGATCATGTTGGCGGTCTGATCATCGCCCCAATCGAAGATCGAGCCAACATAGTCCCAGTATTCTGCCAGGCTTTCACCCTTCACCGCGAAAACCGGGATACCGGCAGCGGCAATGGCGGCGGCAGCGTGGTCCTGCGTCGAGAAGATGTTGCAGGTGGCCCAGCGCACGTCAGCACCCAGCGCGACAAGCGTTTCGATCAGCACCGCGGTCTGGATCGTCATGTGCAGCGAACCGGTGATGCGCGCGCCCTTGAGCGGCTGCGATGCGCCGAATTCCTCGCGCAGGGCCATGAGGCCCGGCATTTCGGTTTCAGCGATCTTGATTTCGGCGCGGCCAAAGTCGGCAAGGCCGATATCGGCGATCACATAATCGTTCTTGGCGTCAAGCACGCTGGCCACGAAGCAGTCTCCTGATAGAAAATATTTGCGCGGCAAGCGCGCCTCTGAAGTGCCCATAGCGCGCCAGCCGCCCATGCGCAAACTTAATATAAAGTTTTCTTTATATCGCTTCATTTTGACGGATCGTCGTCGCGCGGTTGCAGACCGCAATGCCGCGCCTATATCCGTGCGGCCATACCGGTGCGGGGCACGCTCGCCCTGCCAGAACGAAAGGAAATTGGGGATGACTATCGCTGTTGGAGACAAGCTGCCCGACGTGAAGATCGTCAAGGCGACCGCCGAAGGTCCAGAAGCCGTCCAGTCCACCGACTATTTCAAGGGCAAGAAGGTTGCTCTGTTCTCGGTCCCCGGCGCATTCACCCCGACCTGCTCGGCCAAGCACCTGCCGGGCTATGTGGAAAAAGCCGCTGACCTGAAGGCAAAGGGCATCGATGAAATCGCCTGCACCGCCGTCAATGATGCTTTCGTGATGAAGGCTTGGGGTGCAGCGTCCGGCTCGTCTGACGTGACGATGCTGGCCGATGGCAACGGCGACCTTGCCGAAGCGCTGGGTCTGACGATGGACGGTTCGGGCTTCGGCCTTGGCAAGCGCGGGCAGCGCTTCTCGATGGTCGTCAACGATGGTGTGGTCGAGCAGCTTTTCGTCGAAGCACCGGGCGACTTCAAGGTCAGCTCTGCCGAACACATGATCGAAAACATCTGACCCCGGAGCACTCCGCAGTCTGATAAACCGGAAAGCCCCTGCAAACGCGGGGGCTTTCTTGTATCAGAAGGAAAGGCGCACGCGCGCCAGAACGCGATCCCCGGCGTGCTTCAGGTCTGCAAAGGGCGAAACTGAAACCGTGTTCGACGTGTCGATATCGGTTCCGACATAATCGACGCCGATGGTGAACGGGAATTGCGTGTATTCCGCGCCGATCTTCCAGTCCGCATAATCTCCGGCAGGACGCAAGCGCGCCGACCGTGCATCGCGCGTATCACCCGTGGTATACCCTACCGCGCCGAATACCGTCACCGGAAACCCCGGCAGACCCGCGTCGGCGGTTGCACGCAAATGCAGGTTGTCGCCGCCGATATTGTCCTGCTTTGGCGCATACCATGCCATCGTGCCAAATTGCAGCGGCCCGATGGTGTAGCGCGCCCCAAGGCCGAGTTCGCCGTAGTTCATGTTGCTGTCGGCATTGCTGAAAACGTGGCCGACAGCCTCGGTCCGCAGGGTGAAGGCTCCGGCTTCCCAGTCCTTGCCGATTGCAAGATCGCCCACGACATCGGCATTGGCATGGCGATCCGATTTGCGCAGCGCGGCCACCCGCACCGAAGCATCGAGGCCTCCAAAACCGACACGCGCATCGGCGGAGGCCGACACTTCGCCATCGCTCCAGCTAAGGCCGCGCCGCACTTCGTCGGTCGTAGCCTCAACACCGGCATCCACCGACTGGGCCTGCGATGAGGGTGCGATTACGATTGCAGCCGCACCGGCAAAAGCCAGCCCAGAAAGTCGATGAATACCGGTCATGCTAATCAATCTCCTCAGCCCTCGCGCAGCTTGGCGTGGGCACCATCAGCTTCAACGAGGATGACGTCGCGATCCTGCGCCACCATTGCCATCATGGCGCTGCGCAGATCATCGCGGCGCGCTTCGACCATCCGGTCGATGCCGCTGCCCCGTTCGGAACACCAGCCCGGCGCAGTCCCCTTCAACACATTGTCACGCGACATCGAGCGTTTTGCCTGAAGGCTTGCCCCCACTTGCGCGCTGCGCTGCACTTCCAGCGAAACCGTCCATTGGCAACGAAGAGACGACGGACGCCCCGCCGCTCCGGCTGAACCGAGTTGCTGCATCTCGACGCGGGTAGCACCGGAATAGTCAGCCGCGATAGGACCGACCGGATGCTCGATCACCACCTTGTGCTCCATCGCCTGTGCCGACGCGCCAAAGGCCAGACTTGCCCCGATGGCGGCAAACGCCAAAGTCTTCATGTTCCTGTCTCCTGCTGCGTCCCGGTTTTTTCCCGGTGACGCCTGCAAGATAGGCCCTTGGCGATGTGCAACCAAGCAACTGAACGGTAATGTTTCGTTGCTGGCGAGCAGCACATATCCCGCGCGGATCAGTAACCCATCAGGCTTAGCACTTCCTTGCGGCTGCGCGTGTCTTCAAGGAAGGTGCCCATCATGCGGCTGGTGACCATGCCCACACCAGACGTGCGCACGCCGCGCGCCGTCATGCAGGCGTGGCTCGCCTCGATTACCACGGCAACACCGTGCGGCTTGAGATTGTCCCAGATACACTGGGCCACTTCTGCCGTCAGGCGTTCCTGAATTTGCAGCCGTCGGGCAAAGCCGTGCAGCACGCGGGCGAGTTTCGAAATGCCGACAACCTTGTCTCGCGGCAGATAGGCGATGGCGGCCTTGCCGATGATTGGTGCCATATGGTGTTCGCAGTGGCTTTGGAACGGAATGTCCTTTAGCAGGACGATCTCGTCATAGCCGCCGACTTCCTCGAACTGGCGCGAAAGGTGGAAGGCTGGATCTTCACCATAGCCCTGGCAGTATTCCTTCCACGCCCGTGCAACGCGCTTTGGCGTATCCAGCAAGCCTTCACGGGTCGGATCATCGCCAGCCCAGCGTAGCAAAGTGCGGATTGCATCCTGCACATCCTGCGGCACCGGCTCTTTGCCTCGGGCCAGATCGTCGTCTTCGTCAGGACCAACCAGACTGCTCATCAACCACCCTTTTTACTTGCCGGCCTTTTCACTTGCCGGGCCGTCTGAGAAAACGGCTCCTGAACAACCCTTTGCGATAGAAGGAGAGCATCTCCTCCGGCCGCTCTGGATCGAGCACCTCATTATCGGCCAGCGCCTGCTCAGCCTCGGTCAGCTCATGGGGGACAAATGCGCGCACTGTCTTTCCGTCCTTTGGTGCAGCCGCAATCATCCCTGCCATCGAACCATACTGATCGATTAGTTCCGCTACCTGTTCAGGCGGAATACCGCAATGCTCTGCCAGTAGCGAAATACGCAATCTGCGGATGGGATCGCCGCAATGGCCATTTCCCGGTCGCGCGCAATCGATAAAAACATCGCATTCACTGTCCAGCCCCATCGAGCGGTTGTTCAGATTGGCCGAGCCGATGCGCAGTATCTCGTCATCGACGATGGTCAGTTTGGAATGGACGTAGATGGGGTTTCCGCCTGCTGTGAACGGGTGCCAGATCGAAAAGCGCCGCTTGTGATCAACCTGTTCAATCGCCCGGACCAGCCGCACACGGGCACCATCCATCGCGGTCTGTTCAAGCCATCCATCCGAACTTTGCGGGTTGATCAGCACGACTTCGGGCGGGTCAGCCTCAGCCATCCGTTGCGCGATGGCCTCGGCAATTTTGCGGGAGGAAAAATACTGGTTTTCAAAATAGATGAACCGTTTCGCCCGCGCGATATGTTCAAGAAAAAGGGCCTCCACCTCGCGCACTTCGCGCGCCTCGGCAAAATGTGAGCGGGTTCGGGCGATGCCTATTTCCACGTTGCGGAATTCCGCCTCTATGCGTGATGGCCAAGGTGAGGATTCCTGCGGCTTACAAGGACCGAAGGGTTTGCCCTTCGCCTGCTCCCACCGCTTTCGGCCAAAATCGCCCAGCACCCGCGCAGCTTCGCCTTCAAGCAACATAGTGCAATCGTGCCACGGCCCGTACAGCTTCTTACTGCCAGGCTTTCTGCGGCGCGGATCATCATCAAGATGTTCGGGCGTATCCCACCGGTCACCCGCCATATCGATCCCGCCACACACTGCGAAACGATCGTCAATCACGGCAATCTTCTGGTGATGACTGCACCCCAGCGGGTGCGCGCTGTCCAGCTTGAACACGATGCGCGGGTGCCGCCACCAGCGCAGCAGATCCAGCATCATCGAACCCCGGAAAATCGCCTTGAACGCGCCGAAGTTCCATTTCAGCACACGAATGTCGAGCTTCTTGCGGCGCGTGGCGAGCCAGACGATGAACGGCCCCAACCGAGCGGGCGAAATGCGGCGGCGCGGCAGGTTCCACCAGCGGCGCCCTCCGCCGATCAGGATGCGTGTGTCAAAATCCCAACCGATCAGAAATATCCGTTGCCTTGCCCGCATCATCGCTTCGCGCATCAGTGCAAAGTAATCTGCCGCATCGATAACGGCATGGGCGCGGCTGGCATGGGCGTAGCGCCATACGGATGCGGAATGCGGTTCGGTATCTTCGCTGGCAGGATCTTCAGGTTCCGGCACGCCGCCCAAGCCGATTCCGCTCTGATCCTTCGCGATCACTTCTGCCACGCGATCATGCCCCCACTCATGCGCCCTTGCCATCAAGTACGATCAAGCCGGAAAAGGGCAAAGCGTTCCCGCCCACCACGGCACGACGTGAGCAGATATGACGCCGAGATCAGTTGTCGACGGGGATCACCAGTTCATCGGGATGGGCAACATTAAGGTTGCTGCGCAGCAATTCCCCGACCAGATCGGGATCGGCATGGCGCGGGTCGAGCAGATCGACACGGTTCTTTACCCGGTCCCGCTCTGCGGAGAGCTGGGCGATTTCAACCTCCCGCTGCTGCAACAATCGGGCATTTTCACCCCATGCAAGCAGGCCGCTTGGCCCAGCAACGCCAATCGCGCCAAGAACCAGCAGCGCAAGCAGCGCAAGCGACTGGGTAAGGCTGTCTTTGGGAAGCAGAGGCGACCGGCGGGTATTCATGATTTTTGTTGAATCACAAAAGACTCTGCGGATCAAGCGGCAAAGTCCCACTCCGCATTCACCCCAACGCAAACATTGCCGAAAGGCGGATCGCTTGCACGATACCGGCGATTAACCTTGTGGAGGTAGTGACCACTGCGAATGACTGCATCAGCCGCCTATCGCCGGGACATTGACGGACTACGCGCACTGGCAATCCTGCCTGTGCTTGCCTTTCATGCCAAGCTTCCCGGCTTTTCTGGCGGCTTCGTTGGCGTGGATATCTTCTTCGTGATATCGGGTTTTCTGATCACGGGGATCATCGCGCGCGAGATCGACGCCGGGCAATTCTCGATTTTGCAGTTTTACGAGCGCCGTGCCCGGCGCATCCTGCCAGCCTTGCTGGTAATGATCGCAATCGTCCTTGTCTTGGCTGCATGGTTCTATCTGCCAGCCGACTTTGCTGGCGTGCCGCGATCAGCACTGATGACGCTAGGCTTTCTCGCCAACGTCTGGTTCTTCACCCAGACGGGCTATTTCGGCGGTCCCGCAGATTCCATGCCGCTGCTGCATTGTTGGTCGCTGGCAGTGGAAGAGCAGTTCTACGTCGTTTTCCCGGCGGTGCTATGGATATGCGCCAAGGCGGCACCGCGCCAGCGCGTGATGATCGTCGTCCTGCTTGCGCTGGTCAGCTTTACACTGGCGGTGTGGAAACAGGCCGATACCGATGGCTTTGCATTCTATCTGCTGCCCGCCCGCGCGTGGGAACTGATGGCCGGGTCTCTGCTTGCGCTCTCGGCTCCGGCGAAGGCGGACAGTCGTCCACAGGCCCAGATTCTGGCGCTGTCGGGTTTGGGGCTGATCGTGTGGTCGGTGGCGAGTTATGATCGGAGCACCGTGTTTCCGGGCGTTGCGGCGCTGGCTCCCGTTCTGGGTGCGGTCCTGCTTATCCGCTTTGCGCCCGGCACGCTGATGGGGCGCATTCTATCATTGCCGGCGATGGTGGGCGTGGGTTTGATTTCCTACTCGCTCTATCTGTGGCACTGGCCGCTGATCGTTTTTGCGGAATATACCGCCGACGCGCCGCTTGGCGGCATCCGGCAAATTACGGTCATCGCAGCCAGCTTTGCGTTGGCCTGGGCAAGCTGGCGCATTATCGAACGGCCCTTCCGCAATGCGCAGCGCTTTGATCGGCGGCGGGTTTTCATCCTGAGTGCAGGCGGCATGGGGGCTATCAACGCGGTGGCACTTGCCATGCTGCCGCTTGGCGGATGGCCTGCGCGCTTCCCGGCGCAAGTCACGCAGATGGCCGACGCGGTGCACGACGTCAGCCCCAAACGCGGGGCCTGTATCATCGACAGCGCGGGCGGCGAGAGCGCGGCCTGCACACTGGGCGCGCCAGTTCGTGCCACAGCGATGTTGTGGGGCGACAGCCACGGTGTCGAACTGGCATGGGCGCTGGGTGAACGTCTGGGTCAAACCGGCAGTTCGATCACGCAGCGCACCCGCGCGAGTTGCCCTCCCGTCATCGGCTATACCGTCGCGATCGATCCCGGCTGCGCGCAAAGCAACGCCAGCACATTGCAGCATCTGCTGGCCTCCCCGCAGATCCGCCAAGTCTATCTCGTCGCTTTCTGGGCCAGCCCGGCGTATAACCAGCCGGGCATGGCGGCCTTGATCGACCAGACGATTGCGCGCCTTCAGGCAGGAGGAAAGCAGGTGGTGCTGATCGGCCCGGTCCCGCCGCAAACCTTCGATGTTCCCCGCCATCTGGCCCATGCCGCCGCGCGTGGCGGAGTGGACAAGGCGGAAGGTGCCAGCATGGCGCAATACCATGCGCAGACCATATGGCTCACCGCCCACTACCGCCGCTGGGTGCAACGGGGCGTGACCGTGATCGATCCGCTGGATGCCCTGCGCGATGGCAGCCGATCGCGCCTTATCGTCGCGGGCCGCCCGGCCTATTTCGATGCTCACCACCTCAGCCTGAGCGGCGCAAGGGCGGTGATCGCGGCTGGGCTACCGCCGCAATCCCGCCGCCCGTAGCGCATCGCTGCGAGATTGGACTTCCAGCTTGCGGTAGATCGACTTCACGTGGTTCCCGACCGTATGCGGCGATATTGCAAGATCGCGCGCGGCTTCCTTGTAGCTTCGGCCCGCAGCGAACGCCCTGAGCAGGTCCATTTCGCGCGGCGTCAGCCCCGTATCGTGTGGTGGGGTTTCGATGGCGGGCGAGGCAGCAGGATTGCGCAGCAGATCGAGCAGATAGACCGCCGCCGCCGGACTGACCGGCGCGCCGCCATCGAGCGTGATGGCGATGCCATCCAACACCTGTGCAGGCGTGCTGTCTTTCAGAAGATAGCCGTCCGCACCCGCAGAAAGCGCACGCACCACCGTGTCGCGATCGCCAAAGGCGCTGATGATCAGAGCCTTGGCCGAAGAGCGCGCCTTGATATCGGGCACCAGATCATAGCCGCTGCCATCGGGCAGACCGATGTCCATCAGGAACAGGTCCGGGCAAAGCGCGATCAATGCCTTGCCGGTAGCGATGTCGGGCGCGACGCCCACCACATCGAAGCCCTCTTCAGCCGAAAGGATGCGCATGAAATACTTCCGCACCATCGGATCATCCTCGATGATGGCAATGCGGACAGTTTTGCGTTCGGACGGTTCTGACATGACCTTGAACTACCACGGCAACGAAACCGCCACCATGCCACGACATGGCATGACCCGCGCACAAGAACGTTTAGGCCGTGGCCACCGCATCACGCCGCAAATGCAGGCAAACCTGCGTGCCCGCCCCCGGCTCGGACGAAAGCGCAAAGCGTGCGCCAATAGCTTCGGCACGCCGCGCCATATTGGTCAGGCCCCTGCCAACACCTGACTTGGCGCTGCCCTTTCCGTTGTCGGATACGCGAATAGCCACGGCGCCATCGCCCTCTGGCCCGATCTCCACCGCAAGGCGATCTGCCCCCGAATGCTTCAACGCATTGGTCACCGCTTCCTGCAGGATACGGAATAACTGCAGGACTTCGCGCGGGCCATAATCAGGCAAAGCAAGGCTCTCTGCCTGAAGCCAGTCAAGCTGCAGCCCCGCCGCGGCCACGCGCGGCTGCATCCGCGCACGGAACGTGGCAAGCGCGGCTTCCAGCGATTCACCTACGGAGTCCATCGAATCGACCATCAGCCGCATCTCGTCGATCACCGCTTGCAGCCCTTCGGCAACTTGTGCCGGTTCGGCTTCCCCCAACCGCGCCGACAGCATCATCGACATGAGTTGACTGCCCAGCCCGTCATGAATGTCCTGCATGATGCGGCGACGCTCGACATCATGGGCCTGTTGCCGCACGAACTCCTGCTCGCGCGCATGGGCAACGGCAAGTTCGGCTTCGCGCTGTTCGACCTTGGCCTGCAACAGGGTGGTGAGCGCGGCTTGCGATTGGAACAACCGGAAATTCCGGGCCAGAAACGCGGTAAGCATCGCGAGCATCAGGAAAGGCGCGGCGTTTATCAGATAGCCTTCGCGCAATTCCCATTCGGGAAACCAGTTGCACAAGGCATCAAGCAGCGTTGCCACCGCCAGAACCGACATCAACGCGCTTTCGACCATACGGTCTTCTGGTGCACGGGCAAAATGCCACAACAACCGGACCAGCGTGGCGATGCTCAAGCCGGCCAGCATCCATATCCACACGATTGCCGGAACATCAAACGCATCGGGCATCGGGGTGGCATAGATGCGCCATGCGATATACCCGACTGCGGCCAGATAAATGCCCAGTACAAGCGGCATCAGCCACCGCAGGGGCCTGCGGGTCCAGGTATCAATGAAGCAGAGAAGCGCCGTGGGTATGAACATGTTGATCGCAAAGAACGCCAGCATCCGTCCCCATCCATCAAAGGGCGGAGCCAGTTCTACACCGTAAAGATAGTTCGCCACGAACGCCCCGCACAGCGCGCTCAACCATGCGGCAAAGCGCCAGTCATCAGACCGGAAGACCATGACCGTGGCCAGAAGGCCCAACAGCCCCAGCAACCCGGCGCTATAACGCGGAAAGTCGTTCAGCGCCCACAGCCTGCGCGCGGAAAAGCTGCGCATCGCCTCGAACTCGCCAATCTGGGGCGGGAAAATATCGGTATAGGGAAAGCCATCGCGAACGGTGATGTAGGTCAGCACATTGTCGCCGCGCTTCACCAGTCCTGCCGGTATTCGAGTCAGGAAGGTCTTCTGACCGTGGAATGTGCCGTTGCCCGGCCCCATGCGGCCTTCGCCAAAAAGCAGGCTGTCGTTCACATAAAGGCGGTAGTTATCAACCTGCAGGTGCGAAATCAGGCCAAGCCCGGCCGACGGCACGTCATCAAGCCGGAATGTGATCCGAACAGCAAACATCGCGGTATCGCAGCAGTGCGTCCACGGCAGTTCGACATCCCTGAAGTCCGCATCCGCAACATTGCCAAGGGTCGGTGCAGAAAGCCGGGCGATCTGTGTTCTGACCTGCTCTGCCGATGGCGGAGCCTCACTGACGTTCACCCGGAACAGCGGCTTTTCGACAAGCAGCCAATAGACGGCCTGTACCAGACAGATCATCACCACCAGCCTGCCCAACTGGCGCCAGTTCACTTGCACGGCCACTGCTTCCCCCGACCCTTTCCCTGACCCATCGTAGCCACGCAGTTCCGCGATGCAACCGCAAGGATGCGTCGAAATGGCAGAATTCAGCCACTGCCGCCCGCGACATGCCACGATATGGCACCATGTCTGATGGCATGGGCGACCCTCCCCCGCCCCGCTAGCAAGCCCCTCATCAGGCAAAGCCTACCTGCCGGTCGGCCCGCCATCGCGAGGAGATATCGTCATGAAAATGCGCCTGGCCATCGGCCTTGGTGGCCTGCACCTCAGCCTGCTGTCCGCTGTTGTGCTGTCGAGCCTTTCGGCTCCCGCATCGGCGCAGGGCACCAATCAGGGACCGGTGGTGAAGCCGAAGCGCTCTGTCGCCTGCCCATCGGGATGGAGCCACCCTGATGGCGACACCAGCATCTGCGCACCGCAGGTCAGCAGTTCGCCCAAGATCTATGGCAAGGCCGAAAGCGAAAGCTGCGCCGCCGGATACTACGAGGTCTACCGCGTCTGGTGTTCGACCAAGCGTCCCTGATCTTCCCTCTCTGAAGTCATCGAACAAGCAGGAGCAGTTTCATGCGTACTGTTTCATTCGCTGCCGCAACGGCGCTGGCATTGGCGGGATTCACCAGTTTGACAGTACCCGCACATGCGCAAGGCTCGACCGGCCCGATCACCCGCGTGGGCGGCACCTGCCCATCGGGCTACACCCAAGGCTCGACCGCGCAGAACAGCAAGCCCAATCCGAACATGTGCTATCCCGGATCGGGCGCACCTTCGGTCTATGTCAAGAACGGTGCCTGCGCCGCCGGTTATCAAAGCGAGTTCGGCTATTGCACCAGCAAGGTATCGGCCACCTATGTTCCGCCGACATACGGGTCGATCACCAAGGCCAACCAGCTTGATCGCTGCCCGGTGGGGTACTGGACCGATGAGGGCAATCTCAATATCTGCTCCACGCCCTATCAGGGCAAGGCCCCTGCATCGCGGCTCAAGCGTGGCGCGGCATGCAGCGGGGAAGAAGTCGATGAATGGGGCATCTACTGCACATCGCGCCTGCACAAGCTGACCCGCTCCGAGGCCGAGAACACCGCAGTGGCTGACGTGAACAATCTGTTTGCGCTGTCCGGCGGCAAGACCTCGCCGCAGGGGGCCGAGTATGAAAACACCCCCGGCATTCTCGCGCTTTTCCCAGCGGGAAGCGCAAAATCTGCATCGCCATCCAGCGCTTCAGCCGCCGCAAGCACACCTGCGGCGCAGACTCCATGCCAACCCGATGCCAGCGGAGCCGCCATCGGCGGTGCGATTGGTGGTCAGGCGGGAGTCGTGATTGGTGGGATGCTCGGCGGCTTTGGCAAAAAGAAGAAATCCGGCTGCTGATCATTGCGAGATTTGGCTTCCCCCAACTCACTGCGACCGACCCTTGGGGAAGCCATGACTGCGGGTGTGCGTGTCCCTCGACATCGCACACCCGCCTTTTTCGGAGTTTCCGGCGATGCAATTCGCGAACCACCTGTCGATATTCGCCAGCCTTGGCGCAATGGCGCTTAGCGTATCGGCGCAAGCAGCCCCGATTGCCGCGCAGGACATGCTCGTATCGTCGTCGCCCGCAGCAGATTCGGCGCAACGCAACGGCATCAGCGCAATCGGGCTGAACTTTGCCGAACCCGCCAAGCTGATAAGCGTCACGCTCTACCTGCCCGATGACAGCGAGATAAGCGTCTATCCTTCGGATAACGATATCGACGCGGCGGTGTCGAAGGGAAAAACCTTCAACTTCAGGCTTCCCACGTCGGTATCAGCAGCAGGCCAATACAAGATTTCCTACCTCCTGACGTCAAAGTCCTTCAAATCGCTCAACGGCTTCATCGAGTTTGAAGTTCCCGAAGCAGAGCATGATACCAAAGATGTCGGCAATTCCGTCGGTCTGGCGCAGGTTGAGGACGTAAACGGCAGCGTTGGATGCGGAAATCCTGAGACTGCAAAGGTGCACCCACTGTGCGGATGATCGGAAGTTGCTGATTTGCCATGCTTCGATAAGGAGCGTTTGCTTCTAAAGCATCAATGGAAATCCCGCGATCTTGGCAGGATTCTGACGTCGCGGGGATGGCCATGCTGGCGGGGACGCTGGGGATGGTGGATTTCGTCACCACGCGAGGTTTGCTGTGCCAAGGGTTGTTGATCGGTGAGGTGGTCGAGCATCGCCGTGCGGTCGATCACGCGCTTGACCATCAGGTGGACCACACCTTCCTTGCTTTTCTGAATTTCGCCTTGGATCAACATCAGGCGCGCGGCCATGACGGCACGGCGTTGCTTGTCGAGATCGCGGGACCATAGCAGCGCGTTGACCACGCCGGTTTCGTCCTCAATCGTGATAAACACGGCATTGCCTTTGCCGGGACGCTGCCGGGTAAGGACGACACCGGCGACGCTTGCTTTGCGGCCATCGGGCAACACATTGGCATCTGCGCAGGATAGCACGCCCTCAGACGTC
Organism: Novosphingobium sp. ERN07; assembly: GCF_012641335.1. Lineage (GTDB taxonomy): Bacteria > Pseudomonadota > Alphaproteobacteria > Sphingomonadales > Sphingomonadaceae > Novosphingobium. Next base: position 7,862 of record NZ_JABAID010000013.1, on the reverse strand, counting down.
AGCCTCGCCCGCAGGAACTGCATCGGGTGCCCTTTCAGCGAGAGGCGTGCTGTCTGATAATCGGTTATGACCTCATCGGTCAGGGGCATAGGAGGCAGGTGCGCAGCAGGTTCCTGACCAAGTTCGGGAGCATCGGCAAAGGCAAAGAGCGCCAACTGGGTGGGCGGCGTGCGGCGTACCTCCCACAGGGCATCGCGGCGAGATTGTGCACATGATCCGAAGGCATCGGCATCGGCCAGTCTGCGCAAGGCCTGTGGCGGCAAAGCGGCGCGCCGGGCGATATCCTCAACCGAAACGAAAGTACCGTGTAGTCGAGCTTCAACGATGGCATCGGCCCAATCTTTGCGGATACCATCGATACGGGAAAAACCCAGCCGCAGCGCAAGCGCGTGGTTTTCGGCCCTTTCCAGCGTACAGTCCCAATGGCTGGAATTCACATCCACAGCACGCACTTCGACCCCATGCTCCTGCGCATCACGGACCAATTGCGCAGGTGCATAAAAGCCCATCGGCTGGCTGTTGAGCAGCGCGCAGGTGAATGCAGCCGGGTGGTGGCGCTTAAGCCATGACGAGACATAGGCCAGCCATGCGAAGGCCTGTGCATGGCTTTCAGGAAAGCCGTACTCACCAAAGCCCTTGATTTGTTGATAGCAGCGTTCGGCAAAATCGCGCTCATAACCGCGCGCCACCATGCCATCGATCAGCAGATCCTCGTAATTGTGTACCGTTCCGTGGTTGCGAAACGTAGCCATCGCGCGGCGCAGGCCGTCAGCCTGTGGTGGGGTGAAATTGGCCGCCACGATAGCCAGCTTCATCGCCTGTTCCTGAAACAGCGGTACGCCCAGCGTCTTTCCCAGAACCTCTCGCAGTTCGTTCGGATCGTGTGGAGGTGCGGGACTTGGGAAGAGCGCGGCCTCTTCACCGTTGCGCCGCCGCAGATAAGGATGGACCATGCCACCCTGAATGGGACCGGGCCGGACGATCGCTACCTGAATGACCAGATCGTACAGTTCTTTCGGCTTCATCCTCGGTAGCATTGCGATCTGCGCGCGGCTTTCCACCTGAAACGTGCCAATGCTATCGCCCTTTTGCAGCATCTCATAGGTGGCGTTGTCCTCGCGCGGGACAGAGGCCAGCGACAGGTCAGGCAGGCCATGCTGGCGCATCAGATCAAAGCTTTTGCGGATGCACGTCAGCATACCCAGCGCCAGAACGTCCACCTTCATCAGCCCCAACGCGTCGATGTCGTTCTTGTCCCACTCGATAAAGGTGCGGTCAGGCATGGCCGCATTGTGGATCGGCACCAGTTCGTCGAGCCGGGTTTCGGTCAGCACAAAACCGCCAACGTGCTGCGAAAGATGGCGCGGGAAGGTCAGCACTTGATCGACCAGCGCCTTAAGTCGCGCGATCTGCGGGTTGGCGATGTCAAACCCGGCTTCCTTTACACGTGCTTCAGGCACGTCATCGCCCCAGTTCCCCCAGATCGTGGAGGCGAGCCGCGCGGTCACGTCTTCGGTCAGGCCCAGCACCTTGCCCACTTCGCGAAGCGCGCTGCGCGGGCGATAGTGGATCACCGTAGCGGCAATGCCCGCACGTTCGCGGCCATAACGAGCGTAGATGTACTGCATGATCTCCTCACGGCGCTCATGCTCGAAGTCCACGTCGATATCGGGCGGCTCATCGCGTTCTTCGGACAGGAAGCGCGAGAACAGCAGCTTTTCGCGCACCGGATCAATGGGTGTGATGCCGAGGAAATAGCAGACCAGCGAATTGGCGGCGCTGCCTCGCCCTTGGCAAAGGATTGGTGGATCGAGGCTGCGGGCATGGTGCACGATGTCATGCACAGTCAAGAAATAGGAAGCGTAGTTCTTCTGCCGGATCAGGTCGAACTCCTGCCTCAGCACGGCCCGGTAGCTTTCAGCCAGGCCATCGGGGAATAGCGCCCGCCCGCCTTGCTGAACCAGATGTTCGAGCCATGCCTGCGGCTGCCAGCCTTCAGGCACCGGTTCATGCGGATATTCGTAGTGCAGGTCGTCAAGTGAGAAATCGATGCGCGAAAGGAACTCGGTCGTCGCCGTGACAGCTTCCGGGCAGGCACGGAACAAGCGCACCATTTCAGCGGGCGGTTTGAGGTGGCGCTCGGCATTGGCGAGTAGTCGGCGCCCAGCCTCCATTATGGTCACGCCCTCACGGATACAGGTAAGCACATCGTGCAAGGGGCGCGCATCGGGATGGTCGTAGAGCGCATCGCAGGTGGCAAGCAGCGGTACGCCGCAGGCCGAACCCAGAGCTTGTGCTTGCGCCAAGCGTCGCGCATCGCTGCCGCTACGTTTCATGATCGCGGCCAGCCATACCGCGCCGCGGCGCGCCTCGGTCAATCGCTCCAGGACTGCCCGATCGCGCCCAGTGGCGATCAGCAGCAGGTCATCGGCATGATCCAGCAGATCCGGCAGGTGCAGTGTGCAACCGCCCTTTTCAGCGCGACGATTGCCCAGCGTCAGCAACCGCGTCAGCCGTCCCCAGCCATGACGCGTGGCGGGGTAGGCGACCACGTCTGGCGTACCGTCGGCAAAGACCAGCCGCGTACCCACGGCAAGGCGAAAGCCGCCCGCAATACCACCCACTTCGCGCCAGCCGACATGCGCACGCACCACCCCCGCCACGGTGTTGCGATCTGCAATGCCGATCCCCGCCATCCCCAGATGATGCGCCCGCGCCACCATCTGCGCCGGATGCGAGGCACCCCGCAGAAAGCTGTAGTTGGTGGCCGCGACCAGTTCGGCAAAAGGAGGCTGTTCGGCAAAAGAAGAAGGACCGGTCATGCAAACAGCCCGTGCAGATACCAGTTCGGATCGGGCTTTTCATCATAGAGCCCGTGGCGAAATATCCAGTAGCGTCGACCGCGCACATCCTCGACCCGGTAGTAATCGCGTGTCAGCCCACCCTTACCGGTGGCTTCGCCGCCCTTGCGTCGCCACCACTCGGAGGCGATCCGTTCAGGTCCTTCGTAAAGCCGCACCTCGTGCAGTTTTCGCTTCCAGCGGAAACGGTGCGGTGGCCCATCGGGCACTTGTGCGATAACTTCCACGGGTTGCGGCGGATCGAACAGGAACAGCGGCCGCAACGGTGGTTCGCCTGCTGGCGATGCGGGCCACCGGGCAGGTTCGCGCGCGTGGATGGCAGGGAGTGCAAGCTGCGCCTGTTCGGGAATGTGGCTATCCTGCGGGATGAGACGGCACAGGCTGGTCGGCCCCAGTCGCGTGCTGAGCCGGTCGATCAAGTCTGCCAGAACGCTTGCGCTCTGTTCGCCGCCATCAAGCGCGGACTGGCTGGCGGCGAGCGGTTCGGTCACCGGCAGAAACAGCGTTATGCGATCATAGCCGAAACCGGGGTCTAGCGGATCGGCCAGCGCAGCGATCCGTTCGTCGAACAGTCGCAGCACCGGCACCGGATCGCGCGTAGGCAGACCTGTCTCGATTGCCAGCCGGTGGCGCGCCCCATCGCTGCGGAACAGCGTCAGGACAAAGCGCCGCCCGCCAAGCCCGCGTTGTTCGAGCGTCCGCGCCGCCTCGCGCAGCAGGTCGAGGAAACAGGCGGCAATGCTGGCCTGAAGTGCAACCGGCTCAGCAAAGCGGCGCTCAAAATGAAGCGGTTCGGGTTGCGCCAGCGGGTCGATCGGAGCGTGTTCCTCACCCAGCAGGCGACGGAGCGCAGTCACAGCCTCCGCACCAAAGCGCGCAGCAATGCTGGCTGCGGCACGTGCCGCAACATCACCGATGGTCTTCAGACCCGCACGGCGCAGAGCAAGCGTCGCTTCTTCGTCCAGCCCTAGCGCAACCACGGGCAGCATCCGCAAGGCCTGCCGTTCGTCCATGACAGGCAGCCGGGAATGACGGGCCAGCGCCTGAGCGCCTTGCGCAGTGGAGGCCGTAGCCATGCGCACGCTCATCCCGATTGTCGTGAAAGTATCCTCAACCTGCGCGAGAAGGCCTGCCTCACCGCCGAACAAGTGTTCGCTTCCCGCGATGTCCAGCGTCACGCCATCAGGCGGGACAACAGTCACGCGCGGCGACCAGGCGATGCAGTGCTCGGCCAACCGCTGCAACCAGTGACGGTCCGCGTCCTCGTTCATATCAGCCACAGTGAGGTCGGGATGCAGCGCGCGTGCATCGGCCAGCGTTTGGCCGGACGTGATTCCCAGCCCGCGGGCATGGACATCGACAGCACCTAGTCGCAGCGCACCCTTGATCTTGGCAACGAGGACCAGCGGCGTGTCAGGCCGCCTGCCTGTCCTTTCCTCCTGTATCCGCAGTCGTTCGGTCGGCAGGAAAGGAAACCACAGCGCCAGATAGCGTCGTTTCACGGAACAAGCGTCGGTCACGGTCCCACTCCAGCCGCCAGGAAAGGCCGCAAGGGCCGGATCGCTGGCGCAGTAAGGTCACATCGAAAGTCGGTATCCCCGGCGCGTTTCCGGGAAGCGCCAATGAAGGCGCAGAGGTCACCTGCCAGCGGGTCTGCGCAGCGCTAGGCACGGGTACGGCGTCATAGCGCAGCAGCAGCAAGGGCACGCCCGATTTTTCCGCTGCCAACGCAAGGCGGCGACTGGCGGTAAGGTCCAGTTCGCGCATCGCGCCCCACCCTTCGACCACGACTGCACCCAGCGCAGCACAGCGCAAGGCATCTACCGCCGCGCGCAACAAAGCCATGACGTCGGGCACAACACCCACCAGCATCTGCCCCGGTGCACCGCCGAGTTCGGCGCAGCCATTAGCTTGCACAACCCCGCCAAGGCGTGCGGCCCGCTGCATTCGCAACCACAGAACCGTTCCTTGCGGATCGTTCATGCCTTTTGCCATGCCCAAGGCAAATCCCGCAGCACTGGCAAGATCATCGCTTTCGGCTGCGTAGATTTCATGGATACGCCCACGCATCAGCCCACCCCCCAACGCCGCATCGAGCGAGGCGACCCCGAACTGGTGGCGACAAACCTCCAACGGCTCTGCGCTGCCGTGCATCGGGGTAAGGACGATTCTCATATGTTCTTATTATGTTCCAAAAATGGGAGGAGCAAGAGATCGTTTCGACGCTCCATTCATGAACTCAGTTATACAACAAGCAGAGTTGCTACAGAGCAGCCGCATCTGGCCCCCGCACCAAGTGATCTGAGTGGCACCCATGCCGCATCTGCTGATTGGCGATGCAGGCCCTGCTCCGACGTTGGTCAGTGAAGGATAAGGCACTTTGGGAGCGCATGATCAGGTTTCGCTTCCGCCGTAACGAACTGGCGGCCGAGATCGCCAAGCTATCACAACGTCTTGCCTGCGCTGCCCCCACCATCACTCCTGATAAGGTTAGCAAGCTTGAAATGCCGCTGAACAAGCAATTGCATCGGGGAACCAGAGCTTCATCAAGCGTACGCAAGGCTGTTGCTTGACGAAGTTTCTGTGAACGACGCCCTCATTCAGATTTACGGCTCAAAGTCCGTTCTGATGAGAGCAACATTGCCGAATCTGATGAATCAGCTGATGGATTTCTCTCTTTCGCTCGAGAGAATGATGCGCCGTACCAGATGAAGGTAATAACTGGAAAATCATAATTTCATTGCTACTTAATCATGTATATTTCTGATAGGTTAAATAACCAAGAGCGGGAACAATGCCACCAATGGTCACTTACAGTCACTTCCTCTGGATATAATGTTTTCACCTTATTCGTGCAGGTGAAAACATTATATCAGGAACATGACGGGATGATCAACTAACCTCGCCACTCCTATCAACAGCACCGCGCTGCTCAATACTTGTATGACTGTCCGCCATCTATGGGAATGGTCGCGCCATTGATAAACGGTGCCTCGCCAGAAAGCAGAAACGCGACCAGCGCCGCGACTTCTTCCGGTCGGCCAAAACGTTTCATCGGATTGACCGATACGAACTGTCGGCCAGTTTCCTCCCAATCGTCCCCGCCGATCTGGCGCAGTGAACCTTCGACCATTGCCGTCATGATCGCCCCTGGTGCGATAGCGTTAATCTGCACGCCATACTGCCCGTATTCCACCGCCGAGTTGCGGGTAAGACCGACGACACCGTGCTTGGCAGCCGCATAGCCGCTCTGGTTGCCAACGCCGCGAATGCCGCCAACCGAGGCGGTGTTGACGATTGCACCAAAGCCTTGCTCGCGCATGACCTTGAGAACCGCCGCCATTCCGAAGAACACGCCATCAAGGTTGATCGATATCACGCGATGGAACTCGTCGGCACCGAAATTCTCGGTCAGGTTCTGCCGCCCTTCGATCCCTGCGTTGTTGAAGAACCCATCGATGCGCCCAAACTCGGCCAGCGCGGCATCGACATAGGCCTGCACTTGCTCCACATCCGCCACGTCGGCCTTGATCAACTTGGCCCGGGTTGCTTCGGGCAAGCTTGCCTTTGCAGATTCCAGCCAATCTTCACGCAGATCGACCAGGGCAAGCGCCGCACCTTCTTCGGCCAACCGCTGCACGGTCGCCAGCCCCAGCCCGGAGCCAGCGCCTGTGACGATAACAACCTTGTCCTTGAAACGCATGTCCTCATCCCTTCTTGCACTTTGCCGATCCAGCCTATCGTTCGATCGTGATCAGGCGAACCAACACATTGCGCAGGTTTACCGGACAAGCACCCGTACTTCGCGGATAGTCTGCCCGTGACTCCGGATACGGAAGCGGCATTGATGAAGGCTTTGGATGAAGTCCACGAAATACGCCGTCTCTTGATCGAAGCCCTGAACCTTGAGGTCGAACCATGATCCTCAAACTGCGCCGAACTCGCACGCGGAAACTGCCCCTTCACGCGCACCCGAACAAAGTCGCTGTCCTCGCCGTAGGTTTCCACCCACTTCGCCAGCAGGTCTTTGTTGGTGCGCTTCACATTGCGGCCATCGATCATCCGATGACGCCATTGGTTGCGGAAACGCCCAACTATGGCCTGATGAAACCGCCCGGTGTTTCGGGTCGGGTTGCCATAGGCCAGCCACATGATTTCTGTTCCGGCATCGGTCAGGCCACCGCTTGCCGTGTCCCAGATCGCGTCAATGATCGATGAGGCTTCGTCGAACAGCAGGATTACCCGCTTCCCGGCATTGTGAAGGCCTGCGAATGCTTCCGTGTTGCGCTCGGACCAAGGGATAGCGTCTATGCGCCAGGTGCGTTCGTGGCCCGCTTCGGTCGAATGGATCGACGTTGCTTCTAGGACGAACATTTCGCGCAGGCAGTCGAACTGCAGCAGCGAATACCACTTCGACAACTCCGGCCATGTCTTGGTGCGAAGCTGTCCCTCAGTGTTGGCGGTAACGACGCCACGCGTATCCTCGTGCGTCATGATCGCCCACAGGATTAGCCATGACACCTGACTGGATTTGCCGATGCCGTGACCCGATGCCGTGGCGTCCTGAATGACCTTGAACGGGTCAACCTGCAGATCGTCGCCAAGGGCTTTGAGTTGCTCGCGCTGCCACGTGTCAGGCCCGTCCTCGCTTTCCAGCGACGTTCCCTGCACACCCCAAGGGAAGGCCCACAGGACGAAGCCAAGCGGATCATGGGTGAAGCGGCCAAGGTCTGCGATAACCTCGCGGCGGACTTGGTCGGGCGTCATTGTTGCCAATCCTGTTGCATGATCGCAGGATGGGCTGGTCACTCATGGGGTTGAATCGCGGCAGGGGGATTTAGGTTAGGTGGCGTGGACAAATTGGCGTGAAGCGGGTTCGCGTATCACCGTGATCAACGGTTGAGCGTTTGGTACGCTTCGAACACGTCGACGGGATTAAAAACCTGCTCTCCGACGGTGATCCACGCGCCTTTCGCATGGGAGCAATCGGCAGTCGATGCA
>NZ_JABAID010000012.1 GCF_012641335.1 Novosphingobium sp. ERN07 | reverse complement strand
GATACGCGCTCTCGCCCGCGCGCCACGCACGGCGCCGCGCCGATCGCGCGACTTGTTTGCGATTTCCCAAGGCGTAACCGTCCGCACTCGCCAGCGGATAAACCTCTGCATCCCCGCGAAGGCGGGGGCCTCAGTCGTGTTACGGAACGCCACCGGATGCAGCCTTGCATCAGAATGGCAGTTCGGTCCCATCCCAAGCAAACAGCTTGCCGCTGTCGAAGGGCGTCAAACCGTCGATCACCGTCAACAGGTGCCGCGCAGACTGTTCCGGCGTGAACAGCTTTTCCGGTGTCACGCCGCGCTGAAATGGTCGTGATAGCTCCGTGTCGACGGTGCCGGGATGCAGCGAAACGGCCAGCGCCACCGGGTTCAGCCGCCCCAGTTCGATGGCGAAATTGCGCACCATCATATTGAGCGCCGCCTTCGATGCGCGATAGGCGTGCCACCCGCCCAAACGATTATCCGTGATCGAGCCGACCCGCGCCGAAATCGCTGCAAACACCGGGCGACCGTCCTTGCGCAACAGCGGCAGCACATGCTTTGCGATCAGCGCGGGGCCGATGGCATTCACAGCGTACAGTTCAGCGATGCCCGCCGCATCCAGCGCCCGCCACGATTTCTCAGGTCCGGTTCCATTTTTACGCACCAGTCGTCCCGTCGCCACGATCACCAGATCGAGCGGCGCGCTCATCGCTGCTGCGGCCTGTGCAATCGATTCCTCGTCAGCCAAATCGAAGCGATGCGGCACAATTTTTCCGTTGTAGGACAGTTCCTTGCGCGCCAGCGCGTGAACCTCAGACACGTCCCCGCGCGCTGCCAACAGCTCTACCAGCGCCGCGCCGATCCCGCCGCTCGCGCCAAACACCGCGCATCGCAATCCGTTTTCCATATCGCCGTTCATGGAACCCGATGCGCTGTCCGTCGATATGGCACAAGGCCCGGCTGTATTGCCGTTATAAGACAGCTTGCACGAGGGCGTACGACATACCATGTTGCCAATTGCCCCAACACGAAAGCTGGACTGACAATGGCCTCTACCTCGACCGAGACCACCACGATGACGCCGATCACGCTCACGCCCCCCGATCCGGTGCCCGTGGTCGCGCCTGCGCAAGCGGCGGGATTGGTCCCCGTTTCGGACGAGAACCGCAGCAAGCTGGAATCCAAGGTCGATGCGTTCGTGGACGATCTCATTGCAGTCGATGCGCAAAGCCCGGAATTCGGCAAGAAGGTCGATCAGCTCACCAACATGGGCCGCAAGGAAATTGCGGCAGCGGCAGGCATGTCGAACCGCTTCCTGGATCGCCCGGTCCGCGCGATGGACAAGGACACCGGCGTCGGCTCAGACCTTGCCGCGCTGCGCCGCACGGTGGAGGAACTCGATCCCGGCAAGCAGGGAAAGCTGTCCACGGGCCGCAAGTTCCTGGGCATCATTCCTTTCGGCAATAGCCTGAAGAAGTATTTCGATGGCTACACATCGGCGCAGGGTCACATCAAGGCGATCCTCGAACGGCTGTCGTCGGGCAAGGACGAACTGCTGATGGACAATGCGGCCATCGATGTCGAACGGCAGAAGCTGTGGGAGGCGATGGGCAATCTGGAACAGATGATCCACATCTCCAAAACGCTCGACGCGAAACTGGAAGACGCCGCCGCCGATCTCGATCACACCGATCCTGCCAAGGCCAAGGCGATCCGTGAAAGTGCGTTGTTCTACACTCGCCAGCGCACGCAGGATCTGCTCACGCAGATGGCCGTAACCGTGCAGGGCTATCTCGCACTCGATCTGGTCAAGAAGAACAACGTCGAACTTGTGAAGGGCGTGGACCGCGCCAGCACCACCACTGTCGCAGCGCTGCGCACGGCGGTCACTGTCGCGCAGGCGATGACGAACCAGCGCCTTGTGCTGCAACAGATCACCGCGCTCAACACCACCACCGCGAACATGATCGATTCCACCGGCAAGCTGCTGCGCGAACAGACCGGCAAGATTCACGAAATGGCGGTTTCCAGCACGATCCCGCTGGAAACGCTGCAACGCGCTTTCCAGAACATCTACGATACGATGGACACCATCGATACGTTCAAGCTGAAGGCACTGGATGCGATGAAGCAGACGGTCGATACGCTTTCGGGCGAAGTGGAAAAGTCGAAGGGCTATATCGCGCGGGCCGAAGGCGCGGCGCAGGCGAAGCTGGCGGGGCCAGATACCTCGCCGCTGCTGACGCTGGAGGGCTGATCCTTCGATGGCCAACTCCCCGGCACATGAAAGCGACCGGATTCTGTCCGAAGCCCGCACCTCGCTCACGCGCCAGCAGGCGGGCGGGCGGCGCAGCATCGGGCGGCGCTCTGCCGAAATGAAGCGCCAGCACATCGGCAAGAAGGCCGCGCGCATGGCGATGGCGGTTGGCGTGCTGATGGTGGCGGCGATGACGGCGGGGCTAGTGCTTGATGGCATCGGCTTTACCGGCGTGATGGTGCTCGGCCTGTCCATCGTGGCGGCGTTGTGGTTCTTCGCCACGTTCCCGAAGATGAAAGTACCCGCTCTGTCCGCGCTCAACACCGGCGATGTGCGCACGATGGTCGGCCGCACCGAACTCTGGCTCGAAGCGCAGCGCCCCGCACTGCCCGCGCCGGCGGTGCAACTGGTGGACCAGATCGGCGTGCAGCTCGATGGGCTGGGTCTGCAGCTTGAAGGCATCGATCCTGCCGAACCCGCCGTTGCCGAAGTGCGCAAGCTGGTGGGCGAACATCTTCCCGGCATGGTCGAAAGCTACCGCAAGATTCCTGCCCACCTGCGGCGCGAAGAGCGCGGCGGACGCAACGCCGATCAACAGCTTGCCGATGGCCTCGGCAAGATCAGCACCGAAATCGACACGATCACCCGCCAACTCGCGTCGGGCGATCTCGATGCGCTGGCGGTGCGCGGGCGCTTTCTGGACTACCGCTATGGTGAGGGTCTAGAGGCGTCGCCTCAGTTGGAAGCACCGAAGGCCCCCTGATGCGCATCGCCATTCCCCACACGCTCGACCGTGACGAAGCCCGCAAGCGCCTGCGTGAAAAGGCCGCGCAGGCAGCAGCAAAGGCTGATGGCATGGCCACCGTGACCACCGCTTTCACCGACGAAGATCACATGGTGATGACCGTCAGCGCGATGGGCTACACGCTTGATTGCGGGGTGGAACTGGCGGAAAAGGAACTGGTCGTCGAAGTTGACCTGCCCGCCAGCCTCGGCTTTGCCAAGCGCATGATCGAAGGCGTGATCCGCGAAAAGAGCGCGAAGCTCCTGACCTGAAGCGGGACTATATATCCCGCTCAAGCTCCAGCAGTTCCTGCGGCAGGCGCAGCGAACTGGCGGCGATGCGGGTTTCCAGCAGCAGATAGACCAGCGCTACCATCAGCAGTGCGATGGCGACGAAAAAGGTCACGCCGGTCAGGTTGCGCAGTTCCAGACTCGCCATCTCGCCAATGAACAGCGACCCTACGGTAACACCGATGGCAAGGCCCGACAGCACCAGCAGCAGCAGCGCCCGCCCGATCAGATGGATGCGCCGGTCGACATAACGCAGTTCGATCACCACCACGTCGTGATCGCGCCCTGTGGTTTCGGCGTGCTTGCCCTGTAAGGTGCGCGAACGGTCAACGATGCGGCCAAGGCGCGTCGTCAGGATGTTCATGATGTTGCCGATGGCCACCAGCACGAAGACAGGGGCCAGTGCAAGCTGGATGGTCTGGGCGATCACGCCGGTATGGGCGGGGTTCATGGTCGGGCCTCGGCTAAGCTGGCCAACGCCTTGCCACGTATTTGGCACCCGCAGCAAGGTGGATACGTCTGCGGTTCGATTGTGCTTTGGCGGCGGGCAAAGCCGACACGATCATGCTGGCAGACCACCATCTTCGACACGATCCGCTGCCGCCGAGTCATAAGCTTGCCATATTGGACACATCCGGTCGGGAGCTGGCCGGGATGCCATCTGGAGGTGCAAGATGCGCAAGGTTTCCCGTTACGTTTCAGCAGGGGTCGCCGTGGCGACGATGATGGCGGCGCTGGGTAGCAGTGCCGCGCAGGCCCACGGCATCTGGTTTGCCCAGCGCGCAAAGCAGCTTGCGCTGATCTATGGTGTGGGATCGGATGATCTTGATGCGGTAAAGCGCCTGCCGCTGATTAATGCGGTGACCGGTCTTGACGCGGCGGGCAAACCGGTGCCGACAAAGCTGCGTGCGGCGGGGATCGTCCCGGTGGTCGAAAGCGAGCGTCCGGCGGTTTTGGTCGCAGCGGTCATGGACTACGGCATGTGGAGCAAGGACAAGGCCGGAACGTGGCACAACAAGGGGCGTGACGAAGTACTTGGTGCCGTCGTTTCGGAACACAATTTCAAATATGCGGTCCATTTGGCCAGCCTGCCGAAACAGGCGGTGCCGATGATTGCTGGCCACCGGTTGCAGATCGTACCGGTCGGCACCGCGATCCCGCAGGAAATGGGCCAGCCGCTGCGCATCCGCGCATATTTCGAAGGAAAGCCCGCAAGCGGCGTGTCGATCCTTGCCGACTGGGTGAACGATCCCGATCATGTTCAGACAAAGACCGATGCCGATGGATATGCCACGGTGCCGGTGCGCAATCAGGGGTTGAACGTGCTGATGGGTGTGTTGGTGACACCGAGCGACAATCCGGCGAAGTACGAACGAATGGAGCACAGCGCATCGCTTTCCTTCGTCTTGCCGCACGAAGAAGAATAACAGATCGCACGGGTAGGAACCGACATGACCACACTTGCCGCAAACGCGCCGGGCATCGCGCTCACCCCCATTCCCGCCAACCCTGCAGCGGTGCGCACGCGCCTGCTGGCGATTGATGCGTTGCGGGGGCTGGTCATGCTGTTCATGCTGGTGGACCATGTGCGCGAAACGTTCTTCCTGCACTTGCAGGTGAGCGATCCGGTGGATGCGAACACCACTGATCCGGGGCTGTTCTTCACGCGCCTGCTGTCGACCTTCTGCGCGCCGACGTTCGTGGCACTCACCGGCCTTTCGGCATGGCTCTATGGTCAGTCGCGCACAAAGAAGGAAGTCAGCGAGTTCCTGCTCAAACGCGGGCTGTTCCTGATATTCCTCGAACTTACCGTCATCTGTCTTGCATGGCCGACGCAGACGTTTGAATTTCCGCCCGCGCGGTTCTGGCTGCAGGTGATTTGGGCCATCGGGATTGCGATGGTCGCGCTATCGGGGCTGATCTATCTGCCGCGCAAGGCGCAGTTCGGTCTGGGACTGGCCATCGTGGCGCTGCACAACCTGCTCGACGGCATCGTGCTGACGCCGGAAGACAGCGGTTATGCGATCTGGGCGGTGCTGCACCAGCGTTCGGTGATCGATCTTGGGTTGGGGCTGACCGCCAAGACGACCTATCCGGTCCTGCCGTGGATCGGCGTGATCGTGTTGGGCTATGCCGCCGGGCCGTGGTTCGCCAAGGGGAGCGATCCTGCGCTGCGGCTTAAGCGGCTGGTGTGGCTGGGTCTTGGCATGATCGGCGCTTTCGTGGTGATCCGCTATCTCAATTTCTATGGCGACAAGCCGTGGTTCATTGCCGAAACGCCGCTGCGCACGGTGATGAGCTTTCTGGCGTTGACCAAATATCCGCCGTCGCTGCTGTTCCTGCTGCCCACGGTCGGCACGGGCGTGCTGCTGTTGGCGCTGTTCGAGAAATATCAGGACAGCGCCGCGCTTCCGCATCTGGCCTATCTCGGCGGGGCACCGATGTTCTTCTATATCCTGCATCTTTATGTGCTGAAGGGCATCTACCACGTGGCACTGGCGCTGTACGGGCCGGTGAAGGGCACGGTGTTCGGCGTCGATAATCTCTCGACGGTGTGGATATGGGTGGCCCTGCTGGTGGTGCCGCTTTACCTGCCCACGCGCTGGTTTTCCGGGGTGAAGCAGCGGCGCAAGGATATCTGGTGGCTCAAGTACCTTTAGGGTTGCGAACAAGCGGAACACGCGAAGGCCGGGGCTAAAACCCCGGCCTTTTTGCGAACGATTTGCGACAAATCAGAGACGGCACAAAACGCCAGTGTCACCAACATTTCACAATAATAACCCGCCACGCCCCGCTGCTTCGACGCAAGATTCGTCTGCAGGGGCATAGGCTCGACACATAAACATAAACCGCAGGACGGCTCGAACCGCGATTTCGCTTGTCGATGATGTAACATTGTTACATTGCATGAGCGGGTCGTACATACGCATCACAGACGAGGGGTGAAGTTGCGATGAAGAAAATGTCCGCAGTAAAGGCCGCGTTGTTTTTCAGCGTGGCAATGGGAGCGATGCCGCAGATGGTGCAGGCGCAGAGCACCGCCGTCGATGAGGCTGCACCTGCCGAAGAAATGGTGGTGATCGGCCAGCGTCAGCAATATCGCGGCGACGTGCCGCTTTCGGCCATTCCGCAAAGCGTGCAGGTGATCGATGCCAAGACGCTGCAAAACCTCAATATTACCCGGCTCGACACCGCGCTTGATCTTTCGAGCGGCATTTCGCGCCAGAACAACTTCGGCGGCCTGTTCGATGGCTTTGCCATTCGCGGCTTTGCCGGGGACGAAAACTTTGCCGGTGGCGTGCTGGTCAACGGGTTCAACGGCGGCCGTGGTTATGGCGGCCCGCGCGATGCTTCGAACATCGAGAAGATCGAAGTGCTGAAAGGCCCGAACGGCGCGGTCTTCGGGCGTGGCGAGCCGGGTGGCACGATCAGCATCATCACCAAGAAGGCCAAGGTGGGCGAAACCTTCGGCACCTTTGCGGTCCAGGGCGGAAGCTGGAACACCTATCGCGTCGAGGCGGACTACAACCTTTCGATCAGCGATACCGTGGCAATCCGCCTGAACGGCGCAGCGCAGGATGGCGACAGCTTCCGTGATACGGTGCGCCAAACGCTCTATACCGCCAACCCTTCGATCATGTTCAAGCCGAGCAACGACACCAGCCTGTCCTATGAACTGGAATTCATGGACAATCGCGTGCCGTTTGATCGCGGCACGATTGCGGTGAACGGCCAGTTGGGCGTGGTGGACCGGTCCACCTTCTTTGGTGAGCCGGGCGACGGGCGGATGCGCGTGCAGGTGCTGGGCCATCAGGTGCAGTTCCAGCAGAAGCTGGGCGGCGACTGGTATTTTCTGGCAGGCTTCGGCTATCGCGAAACCGAATTTTCCGGGCTTTCCAGCGAAGCCGAACTCGATCCGCTGGGCACCAACCGCCGCCAGACGCTGGGCAAGCCGGGCAACTTCCTTGCCCGCCAGCGCCGTTCGCGCGATTACAGCACCGACAACATGGTGGTGCGCGGCGAAATCTCCGGCAAGTTCTACACCGGCGGCATCACGCACCACGTGCTGGTGGGAGCAGACTGGGACCGCTTCCGCATCGATCTGGTGCAGCTTCGCGGTCGCCCGGCGAACTACACCACGGGCGCTGCGGTAACGGCGGCAAACTATGCCGTCGATATCTTCAACCCGGTCTATGGGCAGACGCTGGCGCTGGGCGCGACGCCGCTGACCAACACTTATGAAACGCAAAAGGCGTGGGGCGCCTATTTTCAGGATCAGATCGATCTGACGGACCAATTGAAAGTTCGCCTTGGCGGGCGTTACGACAATTACCGCCAGACCGTGCTGAACCGGAACACCAACGCCACAACCCGCGTCCACATCGAACAGTTCAGCCCGACCGGTGGCGTGCTCTATGAAGTGAACGACGACGTTTCGGTCTTTGCCGGATATGGCGAAGGCTTCCGCCCGAACAGCGGCGTGGACGCGCTCAGCCGTCCGTTCCCGGCGGAAATGAGCAAGTCCTACGAAGTGGGCCTGCGCCTGGGTGAGCCGGGCGGACCGCTGAGCGGTTCAATCGCGGCCTTCACGATGAAGAAGAACAACATCCTCACCTCCGATCCCAATCCGGCCAATGCCGGGTTCTCCATCGCAGGCGGGGCGGCCCGTTCGCGCGGGATCGAGATGGACTTCAACGCCAACCTGCCGGGCGACATCACCGTCATCGCGACATATGCCTTCCTCGATGCCGAATGGACCACGGCGGCGGGCGACAAGGACTTCGGCCTGACGATCAATCCGGGTGACCGGCTGATCAACATCCCCAAGCACGCGGCCAACCTGATCGTGAACAAGGGCTTCGTGATCGGGGACCAGCGGTTCAGCCTTGGCGCTGGCGTGAACTATGTCGGCAAGCGGCTGGGCGAAACGGGCACGGCGTTCGAACTGCCGGGCTATGTCATCGCGCGGCTGATGGCCACCTATGAGCCGACCGATAACGTGAAGCTGACGGCGGACGTGACCAACCTGTTCGACAAGGAGTTCTACACCGCGTCCTATTCGCGGCAGTGGATCGCACCGGGCGCGCCGCGCGCGTTCAACGTGCGGGCGACCTTCTCGTTCTGAGGGTGTGAATGACGCGGGGGCAGGTGGGCGTTTGGCCTGCCTGCCCTTTCGTTTGCGCGCCGTTGACATGATACTGCGCCCGAAGGACGCTTGATCGATGACTTTCCTCTATCACGGGCTTGAGGCGCGCGGAGCGATCTGGGCCGATATTTTTGCCGCGCGGGTGCCGCAACTGGCATTTCGCCGCTGGGGGCGCGATGCAGTCGATCCGGCGCACGTGCGCTGGCTGGCGGCGTGGAATGCGCCTGCCGATTTCATCGCGCAGTTCCCGAACCTTGAAGTGCTGTTCAGCGTCGGCGCGGGGATAGACCAGTTGCCGCTGGATGCGCTGCCGCCGCAGGTGCGCGTGGTGCGCATGGTGGAGCAGGGCATAATCACCGGCATGGCCGAATATGTGGCGATGGCCTGCCTTGCACTGCACCGCGATCTGCCGTTCTTCATCACCGAGCAGCGCGCAGGGCGCTGGACCTATCGCCACACCCGGCTGGCGAGCGAAACGCGCGTGGGCGTGATGGGGCTGGGCGAACTGGGCAGGGCGGCGCTGGAAATGCTGAAGCCGCTGGGCTTTCCGCTATCGGGTTGGAGCCGCAGCGCGCATCAGATTGATGGCGTGACGTGCTTTGCCGGGGCCGATGGCTTCGATGCGTTTCTGGCGCAGGCGGACATCTTTGTGTGCCTGCTGCCGCTGACGGACGAGACGCGCGGCATTCTGTGCCGTGAAACCTTTGAAAAGATGCCGCGCGGCAGTGCCGTGGTAAACGCGGGACGGGGCGGGCATCTGGTGGCAGACGATCTGATCGCAGCGCTCGATTCCGGGCAGTTGCGCGCCGCGATGCTGGATGTGACCGTGCCTGAACCGCTGCCGGAGGGCCACACTTTATACAGCCATCCCGCGATTTTCCTGACGCCGCATGTTGCCGCAGAGACGCGCCACGACACGGCGGGAGAGGTTCTGGCCGACAATGTGCTGCGATTGCTGGCGGGCGAGCCACTGCTGGGCGAAGTGGACCGCACCCGCGGTTATTGAGACGCAGCACGACATGCCGTGATGTGCGGCGCAAAAAGTGCGCGAGGGGGTTCGGAGTTATGCCGAACGGGTGCAAGTTCCGCCTTGGGAATGGTGCTATCACATCAGCAAAGGCCGCCGTCCGGCATCGTCCGGGGGGCTTCAGACACAGGATCGACGCCAGCCATGAGCACCGCCGTCTTCACCCCCAAGTTCATCAGCTTCGACTGCTACGGCACGCTGACCCGCTTCCGCATGACCGAGATGGCAACGGCGCTTTATGCCGACCGTCTGCCCGCCGAAGCGCTGCCGAAGTTCTGCAAGGACTGGGGCGCCTATCGCCTTGATGAAGTGCTGGGCGCGTGGAAGCCCTATCGCGATGTGATCGCCAATTCGCTTGAGCGCTGTTCGAAGAAGTGGGGCGTGGAGTTCCGCGCATCCGATGCCGATGCGATCTATGAAGCGGTGCCGACCTGGGGGCCGCATGAGGACGTGCCGGGCGGGCTTTCCAAGATCTGCGACAAGATCCCGCTTGTGATCCTGTCCAACGCGATGAACAGCCAGATCATGTCGAACGTGGGAATGCTGGGCGCGACGTTCCACCGCGTCTATACCGCCGAAAGCGCGCAGGCCTACAAGCCGCGGATGCAGGCGTTCGAATATATGTTCGACCAGCTTGGCATGGGGCCGGAGGTGGGGATGCACGTGTCATCCAGCTTCCGCTATGATCAGAATACCGCGACCGACCTTGGCTTTGGCTGCCGGGTGTTCGTGGGGCGTGGGCACGAACCTTCGAACGGTAACTATCGCGATGTGGAAATTCCGCACATCGGCGCGCTTCCCGCTGTGGTGGGCCTCTGATCGATGCAGCCGCAGTCGCTCTCTTACTGGCAATCCAGCACGCCGCCCTTTGCAGGTGGTGAGCAGGGCCGTGCCGAGGGCGATTGCGACGTTGCCGTGATCGGCGGCGGCTTTACCGGCCTGTCCGCCGCGCTGGAACTGGCGCGCAGTGGGGCTAGCGTCATGCTGTTCGAGGCGGGGCGCATTGCGGGCGCGGCATCGGGGCGCAATGGCGGGCAGTGCAATGCCGGGACTGCGCATGATTTCGGCGCGCTGGCATCGGCCCACGGCGTCGATCTGGCGCGCAAGTGGTATCTGGCGCATGTCGAAGCGGTCGAGACGGTAGGCCGCATCGCCGCGCGTGAGGGGATCGATTGCGATTTCACCCGCTGCGGGCGCGCGAAGCTGGCGGCGAAGCCCGAACACTTTCCCAAACTGGAAGCCGCGCACGCGCTGCTGCTCAAGGAAGTGGACCCCAATGTCCTGATCGTCGGCCCCGGTGAGCTTGCGGGCGAGATCAACGCCCAAGGCTTCCACGGCGCGCTGGTGCAGACGACGAGCGCGCAACTGCATCCCGGCAAGCTGGGCGTTGGCCTTGGGCAAGCGGCAGTGCGGGCGGGCGCGCGGATATGGGAAAACGCGCCGGTCGAAGGGTTGGAGCGCGCGGGCGCTGGATGGAAGCTGACCACGCCGCGCGGCTCCGTGCGGGCGAAGCAGGTTCTGGTCGCGACAGGGGGCAACAGCCCTTATCCGCCGTTCGGGTGGTTCCGTCGCCGTATCGTGACGGTGGGCAGCTTCGTGATCGCCACCGACCCGCTGCCTGCCGATCTGGCGGCACATCTTTTCCCTACCCGGCGCAATTATGTGACGAGCCGGATCATCGGCAATTACTTCCGCCTGACCGCCGACAACCGCCTGATCTTTGGCGGGCGGGCGCGGTTTGCGCTGTCGAACCCGGCGTCGGATGCGAAGTCTGGCCGCATCCTTGAGGCCAAACTGCGCGAGATGTTCCCGGAGCTGTCCGGCATCGGCGTGGCCGCGTGCTGGGGCGGAGCGATTGACCTGACGGCGGACCGTCTGCCGCGCGCGGGCGAGCATGACGGGCTGTTCTATGCGATGGGATACAGCGGCCACGGCGTGCAGATGGCCACCGCGATGGGTGAACGCATGGCCCGCGTAATGGGCGGCGATGTGGCGGCCAATCCCTTTGCCGACCTTTCGTGGCCCGCGATCCCCGGCCATCTGGGCAAGCCGTGGTTCCTGCCGATGGTAGGCGCGTGGTATCGCCTGCAGGACTGGTTGCATTGAGCGCGCCGCTGCATCTCAGCCGACGCGGCCTGATCGGAGCAGGTCTGGCCAGCGCAGGCGCGCTGGCGCTGCCCGGTCTTGTCGGACCGGCGCGGGCACTGCCACGGCAGGGCGGATCGATCCGCGTGGCGATGCAATCATCGTCCACCGCAGACACGCTCGATCCCGCCAAGGGCGCTATGGCGACCGACTATGTGCGGCACTTCTGCCTCTACAGTGGGTTGACCCGCATGGAAGCGGATCTGCGCCCGCGTCCGTTTCTGGCGCAGAGCATCGAAACGACAGATCGCATCACTTGGGCCATCGCGCTGCGGCGCGGGGTGCGCTTTGCCGATGGCCGGGAATTGACCAGCGCCGACGTGGTGCATTCGCTGCAACGCCATCTTGATCCCAAGCTGGGGTCGAAAGTCGCCTCTATCGCCAAGCAATTTGCCGATGTGCGGGCCGATGGGCGGCATGGCGTGATCATCACGCTGGCAGGCGCGAATGCCGATCTTCCGGCGATCCTTTCGCAATCGCATTTCCTGATCGTCCCGGCGGGCGAGGCCAAGCCCACTGGCAATGGGACCGGGCCGTTCCGCCTTGCCGATTTCCGCCCCGGCGTGCGCACCGTGGTGACGCGCAACCCCGAATACTGGCGCGATGGTGAACCTTATCTCGACCGGATAGAGATCATTGCCATTCCCGACGAGATTGGCCGGGTGAATGCGCTGCTGGCGGGCGACGTGCAACTGATCATCGCCGTGCAGCCGCTGTCCACGCGGCGGATCGAGCGGTCATCGGGGCATGGCATCCTGACCACGCCTTCGCCGCTCTACACCGATCTGATCATGCGGCAGACCGAGTTGCCCACCGGCAATCCCGATTTCGTGGCCGCGATCAAGCACCTGATCGACCGCCCGCTGATCAAGCGCGCTCTGTTCCGGGGCTATGCCACCATCGGCAACGATCAGCCGATCCCGCCATTTCATCCCTATTACAACCCCGCCGTGCCGCAGACCGTGCTCGATCTGGATCGAGCGAAGTGGCACATCGCGCGCTCTGGCCTGAAAGGTGTGCGCCTGCCGATCTACTGTTCGCCCGCAGCGGCAGGTTCGGTCGATATGGCTTCGGTCCTGCAGGAATATGGTGCGCAGGCCGGGCTGGACTTCGCGGTGAACCGGATGCCCGCCGATGGATACTGGTCCACGCACTGGATGAAGCACCCGATGAGCTTCGGCAACACCAATCCCCGGCCCACGGCGGATCTGGTGTTCAGCCAGTTTTTCCGGTCGGACGCCGAATGGAACGAAAGCGGGTGGAAGAACCCCCGCTTTGACCAGTTGCTGACGCTGGCCCGCGCCGATGCGGACGAGGCGCGCCGCAAGGAACTTTACGGCGAGATGCAGCAACTGGTGCATGACCAGTGCGGCGTGGCCATCCCGGTGTTCATCCACATGCTGGACGGGCATGACCGGCGGCTGAAGGGGATGACCGCGATCCCGCTGGGCGGGCTGATGGGCTATCGCTTTGCCGAATATGCGTGGTGGGACGCCTGATGGCTGGCTCGGTCGCTCCTCGGTCTGCACTGTCTGGTGTGCTGCCGCTTCTGGCCAAGCGCATCGGTTCTGCGCTGATCACGCTGCTGCTGGTGTCGGTGGTGGTCTTCACGATATCGGGCCTGCTGCCGGGCGATGCCGCGCAGGAAACGCTGGGGCAGAGCGCCACGGCCGAACAGGTGGCCGCGCTACGGCACGAGATGGGCCTCGACCGGCCTGCGCTGACGCGATACGCCACATGGCTGGGCGGGATGCTGCAAGGCGACCCGGGGCAATCGCTGGTGGCGAACATGCCCGTGCGCGATGTGATTGCCGAACGCCTGCCCAATTCGCTGATGCTGGCGGCGTTCACTGCGCTCGTCTCGGTCCCGCTGGCGCTGGCCATCGGCATCGTATCGGCCATCAATCGCGGCGGGCGGCTGGACCGCACGCTCAACGTGCTGACGCTTTCCGCCGTGGCGGTGCCTGAATTTCTGGTGGCGACGCTGGGCGTGCTGGTGTTCTCGGTCAAGCTGCTGTGGCTGCCGTCCATCGCGCTGGTGAGCGAGGAAGCGAGCCTGTGGGACACGATGCGGTCGTGCGCGTTGCCGGTGCTTTCGCTGGCCGTGGTCGTCGTGGCGCAGATGGCGCGGATGACGCGCGCTGCGGTGGCCGATCAGCTTGACCGCCCCTATGTGGAAATGGCGCGGCTGAAGGGCGTGCCGTTCCGCCGCGTGGTGATGGCCCATGTCATGCCCAATGCCGTCGGGCCCATCGTCAACGCGGTGGCGCTTTCGCTGTCCTATCTGCTTGGCGGGGCGATCATCGTGGAGACGATCTTCAATTTCCCCGGCCTTGCCAGCCTGATGGTCAACGCGGTGACAAGCCGCGACATGCCGCTGTTGCAGGCCTGCGCGATGATCTTCTGCGGCATTTATCTGGCGCTGGTGCTGGTGGCCGATGTTGTGGCGATCCTCGCCAACCCAAGGCTGCGCGCGCAATGAGCCGGTTCATCGCCTTTGCCAAGGGGCTGCCGCTTTCGGGCCGGATCGGGCTGGGACTGGTGCTGTTCTGGCTGGCGGCAGCGCTGCTCGGGCCGCTGTTCGCGCCGCATCCGGTGGGAGCCTTCGTCGATTACGATGTGTTCTCCGGCTTCTCGGCCAGATTCCTCCTCGGCAGCGATTACCTTGGCCGCGATGTGCTGAGCCGCCTGTTGTGGGGGGCGCGCTACACCGTGTTTCTCGGCGTTGGCGCGGCGCTGCTGGCCTGCGCCATCGGCACGTCGCTGGCGCTGACCGCTGCGGTGCGTGGGGGCTGGGTGGACGAGGTGCTTTCGCGGGCGATGGATACGCTGATTTCGATCCCGTCGAAGATCTTCGCGCTGGTCATGGTCGCGGCCTTCGGGTCTTCGCTGGGGCTGCTGCTGACCATCACCGCGATCACTTATGTCCCCGGCAACTTCCGCATCGCGCGGGCGCTGGCGGTGAATGTCGTCTCGCTCGATTTCGTGACCGTAGCGCGGGCGCGGGGTGAGGGGGGCCTGCACATTGCCTTGCGGGAAGTGCTGCCGAACATGATCCATCCACTGCTGGCGGATTTCGGCCTGCGGTTCGTGTTCATCGTGCTGCTGCTGTCGGGCCTGTCGTTCCTTGGCCTTGGCGTGCAACCGCCGCACGCCGATCTGGGATCGCTGGTGCGCGAGAATATTTCGGGGCTGACCGATGGCGCGCCCGCGATCATCGTGCCCGCCCTTGCCATCGCCACGCTGACGGTGGGGGCCAACCTGCTGATCGATGCGCTGAAACCTGCGGAGAAGCAGGGATGAGCCCGCATGTTTCGGTAAAGGACTTGCGCATCACTGCGGGCGACAAGGCCATCGTTGATGGCGTTTCGTTCGAGATCGAGCGCGGGCAGGTGCTGGCGCTGATCGGGGAATCAGGTTCGGGCAAGACGACCATCGCGCTGGCGCTGATGGGCCATTCCCGCTTTGGCGCGACGATCACCGGCGAAGTGCGGCTGGGCGAAACGCGGGTGGACCAGCTTGACGAGGCGGGGCTTCAGGCCTTGCGCGGGCGGCGGGTGGCCTATGTTGCGCAAAGCGCGGCTTCGGCGTTCAACCCATCGCGCACGATCATGGCGCAAGTGACTGAACCGCTGCTGGTGCATGGTCTGGCCTCGAAGGCGGAAGCAGAGGCCCGCGCGGTCGAGCTGTTTCGCGCACTGGCGCTGCCGTTCGCGGACACCATCGGCGCGCGCTATCCGCACCAGCTTTCGGGCGGGCAGTTGCAGCGGTTGATGGCGGCGATGGCGCTGATCACGCGGCCCGAACTGGTGATCTTGGACGAGCCGACCACCGCGCTGGACGTGACCACGCAAGTCGAAGTGCTCAAAGCCTTCAAGGCCGCGATCAGCGCGGTGGGCGCAACGGCGATCTATGTCAGCCACGATCTGGCCGTGGTGGCGCAGATGGCAGACCGCATTCTGGTGCTGAATCAGGGGCGCACGCGCGAACAGGGCGCGGCAGAGCAGATCCTTCATGCCCCGGTTGACGATTACACACGCACGCTGATGGCGGCGGCGCGGCCCCATGCGCGCATCGCGCCTGCGATGGCGGACCAGACGCCCTTGCTCAAGGTCGAAGGTGTCCACGCCGCTTATGGTAAAGTGCCGGTGCTGCGCGACATTTCGCTAACCCTTGCCAAAGGCGCGACGCTGGGGGTGATCGGGGAATCGGGTTCGGGCAAATCCACGCTGGCGCGCGTGATTGCGGGGCTGCTGCCGCGCGGTGCGGGGTCTGTCAGCATCGATGGGCAGGAATTGCCCAAAGGGCTGGAAGGCCGCACGCGCGAACAGTTTCGCCGCGTGCAACTGGTGTTCCAGAACGCCGATACCGCGCTCAATCCGGTGCATACGGTGGGGCAGACGCTTGCGCGTCCGCTGGCGTTCTATCACGGGCTGAAAGGGGCAGAGGCGCAGGCCGAAGTTGCCCGCCTGCTCGATCTGATCCGCCTTCCGGCAAGCGTGGCGGATCGCAACGTGCGCCAGCTTTCGGGCGGGCAGAAGCAGCGCGTGAACCTTGCCCGCGCGCTGGCCGCCCGGCCCGATGTGCTGTTGTGTGACGAGGTGACATCGGCGCTTGATACGGTGGTGGGCGCAGCGATCCTTGAACTGATCGACGAATTGCGCCGCGATCTGGGCATCGCCACGGTGTTTATCAGCCACGACATTTCCACGGTGCGCGCCTTCTGCGATTCCGTGCTGGTGCTTTATGGCGGGACGGCGGTGGAGCAGGCAGACGCGGCGGCTTTCGCACGCGGGCTACACCATCCCTATACGGACCTGCTGATGGCCTCTGTACCGGAAATGCGCGCCGGATGGCTGGAACACGCCAGCCCGCGTGCGGGCGTTCTGCCGGGGCAGGCGGGGGATGATCTTTGCCGCTTCCTTGCGCGCTGTCCGGTGGCGGTGAGTGGGAAGTGCAATGCCGAGCCGCCGCTCGTCAGGACCGCAGACGGCCTTGCCCTGCTGTGCCATCACGAACTGCATGATCTGGAGGAATTGACCGCATGACCGGCCGCTTCCGCCGCCTTGACGAGACTGACCGCGCGCCGGTGCGGCTGACTGTCGATGGCAGCGACATTACCGCGCTGACGGGCGATACGCTGATGGTGGCGATGCTCGCCAATGGCCATGCCCTGCGCAGCGCGGAGTTCGGGCCGGAGCGGCGGGCGGGCTTTTGCCTGATGGGCGCGTGTCAGGATTGCTGGGTGCGCGATGCTGATGGCAATGCCTTTCGCGCCTGTTCGACCGAGGTGGCCGAGGGCCTTGCAATTTCGACGCAGCCGCTGACGGCGGACTGGGCGGTGGCACCATGAACGGACAGGTAGTGATCGTGGGCGCGGGGCCTGCGGGCGTGCGCGCGGCAGAAGCGCTGGTGAAAGCTGGCGTGCTCCCGGTCGTGATCGACGAAGGTCGCCGTTCGGGCGGGCAGATATATCGCCGCCAGCCTGACCATTTCAAGCGTAGCTACGATACGCTCTATGGCTCCGAAGCCCATCGCGCGGCTGCCGTCCACCGAGCGTTCGATGCGCTGTTGCCGCATATTGACTATCGCCCCGAAACGCTGGTGTGGAATGTTGCGGAAGGCCACGTCTGGGCCACGCGGGCGGGGGAGACGGAAGCGATCCCCTATGATCGGCTGATCGTCTGTTCGGGCGCGACTGACCGGTTGGCTCCGGTGCCCGGCTGGCAGCTTGCGGGATGCTATTCGCTGGGCGGATCGCAAGTGGCGCTCAAAGCGCAGGCATGCAGTATTGGCGGGGCAGTGGTGTTCATGGGCACCGGGCCGCTGCTCTATCTGGTGGCATCGCAGTATGTGAAGGCGGGCGCGAATGTCGTGGCCGTGCTCGATACCTCGCCCTTTGCGGGCCGGGTTAAGGCGCTGCCCAAGCTGGCGGAGCAGCCCGACCTGTTGTGGCAGGGCATGAAGCTGACGCTGGCGCTTAAGCGTGCGGGCGTGACGGTGCTTTCGGGCATGACTCCTGCCGAGATCACCGGCGATCCTGAAACCGGCGTATCGGGCGTGACCATCCGCACCGCATCGGGCACGCTGCGGCATTTCGAATGCGATGCCGTGGCGATGGGCTGGCACTTGCGGCCAGAAACCCAGATTGCCGACCTCGCCCGCGCCAGCTTCGCCTTCGACAAGGCGACGCGGCAGTGGCTGCCGGAAATCGACGGCGATGGCCGCGCGCATGTGCCGGGGCTGTACCTTGCGGGCGATGGCGCGAAAGTTCTGGGCGCGCGATCAGCCGAAGTGACCGGGGAACTGGCTGCGCTGGCGGCATTGGCCGATATGGGCGTGGCAGTGGACAAGGACCGTTGCCGTCACCTGCGCGCAGAACGCGTGCGTTATGTGCGGTTTGCGCAAGGGCTGGCCGAGGCATTCCCCTGGCCGCACCAGTTCGTTGCCGATACGGCGGACAGCACGGTGGTCTGCCGTTGCGAAGGCGTGACCGCCGCCACGCTGCGCGCCAGCGTGAGCGAGGCCTATGCTACCGAAACCAACCGGGCCAAGGCGTTCAGCCGCGTGGGCATGGGGCGCTGTCAGGGGCGCTATTGCGGCAATGCTTCGGCGGAAATCGTCGCTGCCTTGCGCGGGGAGCCGGTGGAATGCGCCGGGCGCTTGCGCGGGCAGGCACCGGTCAAACCGATCCCTGTTGGCACAGCGAGGACCGACGTATGAGTGCCGCTGAAAGTACCGCAGACGTTGCGATTATCGGTGGCGGATTGATGGGCTGCTCCGCCGCGTTCTTCCTTGCGCAGCGCGGGCTTTCGGTGGTCCTGCTGGAAACCGACAAAGTGGGGCGGCAGGCGAGCGGCACCAACTTTGGCAACGTGCGCCGTCAAGGCCGTCCGATCAGCCAGTTGCCGCTGGCCAACCGGGCAAGCCGTATCTGGCGCAGCGCCAACGAGCTGCTCGGCGCGGACGTCGAATACCTGCAGAACGGCCACATCCGCGTGTGCTTCCGCGATCGGCCCGAAAACGTCGGCAAGATGGAGGAATACGCCGCGCAGGCGCGCGAAGAAGGCCTCGATCTTGAGCTGCTGTCGGGCAACGTGCTGCGCGAGCGGTTTCCGTGGTTGGGGGCAGACGTGCTGGCTGGATCGCATTCCGCGCTGGATGGTCACGCCAACCCGCGCCTTGCCGCACCCGCCTTTGCCCGCGCGGCGATGAAGCTGGGGGCGCAGGTGGTTGAGGATACGAAGATCGTTCACGCCGCCAAGATCGGTGAGGACTTCGTACTGGAAGCCGAAGATGGCCGCCGCTTCCGCGCACCGACGCTGCTGGTGACGGCGGGTGCATGGGCCGGCAAGATCGTCAGCCAGTTTGGCGAGCCGGTGAAGCTGACCCCCCGCGCGCCGACGATGAGCGTGACCGAACCTGTGCCCTACGCCATCCTGCCCGCCGTGGGGGTGATGACGCCTGACGAGGTGGAAACCGTCTATTTCCGGCAGGTCGCACGCGGCAATATCGTGCTGGGCGGCTCCACGCGCGCTCCTTCTTACCCGGACGAATATCGCGCCTATGTAATGCCGCAGAACACGATGACCCAGTTCCACCACTTGCGCCGCCTTGCGCCTGCTTTGGCGAAATTGCAGGTGATCCGCGTGTGGTCGGGCATCGAAGGCTATACCGACGATAGCCTGCCGGTGATGGGGCCGAGCGGCACCGTGCCCGGCCTGTTCTATGCCTTCGGCTTCTCCGGCTCAGGGTTCCAGATCGGCCCCGGCGTGGGCGAGACGATGGCCGAACTGATCGCCACGGGGCATACCGACATTCCGATTGAGGGCTATTCGATCAAGCGGTTTGCGTAATTCAGTAGTGAAACCGGCACTGCGCGATTTCTAACTGCTGATCGGGCAGACTGCCGGATACGCGATAGACCAACCGGTCTTCCAGCGTGATCCGGCGTGACCACCAGCCCTTGAGATCGCCTTTCAGCGGTTCCGGCTTGCCCGTGCCCTTGAATGGGGTGCGCTGACATTCCTTGATCAGATCGTTCACCCGCTGCAACACATTGGGCGCGGTGGCTTGCCAGTGCAGGTAATCTTCCCAGGCTGCATCCGCGAAAACCAGTTTCACGGCTGAATCAGCTCTCGTGTCTGGCCTTTTCCGGCGTCAAGCTGGCCAATGGCGGATTTGAGCCGCGCCGCGTTGCCTGCCGATGAAAGCAGGTGCATCGTTTCTTCGATGGCATTCCAGTCCGCCAGCGAGATCATCACGACCGATTCCGCCTTTTGCCGGGAGATCACAACGGGCGTGCGATCTTCCACCACGCGGTCCATCACGTCCTTCAGATGCGCACGGGTATCGGAATAGCTGATCACGTCCACGGCAAGTCTCCTTGCTGCGTTTATGTACCAAATTTTGTACAAATGCAATCAGATCTGGATCAGCGCAGTCTTGACCTTGCACGATGCGAGATAGGCGTCGCGGCCCAGATCCTTGCCCACGCCCGATTGCTTGAAGCCGCCGGTGGGCAGGATGAAATCGTCCGAGCGGCCATAGCGGTTGACCCATACCGTGCCCGCTTCAAGCTCTCGCACCGCACGCATTGCGCGCGACAGGTCGTTGGTGTGGACGCCTGCGGCAAGGCCATAGGCGGTGCCGTTGGCCAGCGCGATGGCTTCCTCCTCGTCGGCAAAGGACTGCACGGTCAGCACCGGGCCGAAGATTTCGCCCTGCACGGCTTCGCTGTCTGCTGCCACGCCAGCCAGCAGCGTGGGCTGATAGAAGCTGCCCGATTGGGGCGATGTTGCCCGCGCGCCGCCGGTCACCGCTTCTGCCCCGGCAGCACGGGCGCGCTGGACGATGCCGTCAATCTGGGCAAGCTGGCCTTCCGAGATGATCGGCCCCATCGTGGTGCCCTGATCCCATGTCGTGCCCAAGTGGTGCGCTTCGAACGCGGCGGTCAGGCGGTCCACCACTTCATCGCGCACCTTGTCCTGCACCAGCAGGCGCGATCCCGCCACGCAGACCTGCCCGGCGTTGAGCGTGATGGCGCGCGCGACTAGCGCCGATGCCTTGGCCAGATCGGCATCGGCAAAGACCAGTTGCGGGCTTTTTCCGCCAAGTTCCAGTGTCGAAGGCTTTGGTCCCGTTTGGGCGCAGGCGGCCATGATGGCGCGGCCGGTGCGGGTGGAGCCGGTGAAGCTGACCTTGCCCACCGCCGTATGCCGCACCAGTGCATCGCCCACATCCGCGCCGCCGCCCTGAACGACGTTGAACACGCCCGCCGGAAGGCCCGCCGCCACCGCCAGTTCGGCAAGGCGCACCACCGAAAACGGGGTGAGTTCGGATGGCTTGAGCACCACCGCATTGCCCGCCGCCAGCGCGGGGCCGAGCTTCCATGCAGCCATGACCAGCGGCAGGTTCCACGGCGCAATCGCCCCCACCACGCCATAGGGCTGGGTCAGGGTGAAGCCGAGTTTATCAGGCGTGGTCGCGCCGATTTCGCCCCCGTGCTTGTCGGCAAATTCGGCAAAGAAGCGAATGCATTCGGCGGTATAGGGCAAGTCCCAGCTACGGATTTCAGCCAGCGTGCGGCTTGATCCCACAGCTTCCAGCGGGGCGAGGGTATCGGCGTCGGCTTCGATCAGGTCGGCCCACCGGCGCAGCAGGCGCATTCGCCCACGCGGTTCCATCGTGCCCCAACCGCTGGCTTTCTGTGCCAGCGCGGCATTTCCCACCGCATCGGCCAGTTGCTGCATATCGGCGGAGCGCAATTCGCCCAGCATCCCGCCGTCCGATGGGCGCGTGACCATGAAGCTGTGGCCGCGCCCGACAACCGGCATTCCGCCGATGAAATTGGCGGCCAGCGCGGGGCGGATGCTATCGGGATCGAACAGGCTCATCGAAGGTGTTCCGGTTGTGCAGGGGATGCGGCAGTCTATGCCGTGCTTTGCGCAATCGGTGCGGCAATAGGGCGCTATGCGGCGCGATAATGTTCCGAATAAAATGCAAAACCGGCACCTCATGTTGGTGGCGGCTGTTTAGACCCTGAAGCTGCAAAGGGTGCCTTGCGTACCCACTCTCCAGTTTGATCCGGGAGCAACCGATGGCAGTTCAGGACGCGGCGCAGATCGTCATGCGCGACATGACCGGCGAGGATATTCATGCCGCCGCCGAACTCTGCTTCGAACAGCAGTGGCCGCACCGCGAAGAGGACTTGGCGCTGTTCCTGTCCATCGGCGAAGGCGTGGTGGCCGAGGTAGACGGCAAGGTTGTCGGCACGATCATGGGCTGGCGCTTTGGGGAGAGCTTCGCCACGCTGGGCATGGTGATCGTGAGCAAGGCGATGCAGGGCCGTGGCCTTGGGCGCAGGCTGATGGATGCGATGCTCGACCGGTTGCAGGGCCGCACAGTGATCCTGAATGCCACCGAGGAAGGCCTGCCGCTCTATCGCAAGCTGGGCTTCGTTGAGCTCGGCACGGTGTGCCAGCATCAGGCCATCGCGCCCGCGCAACCGCTGGTCCAGCTCCGGCCCGGGGAGCGCGTGCGCCCGATGGGGGCCGCCGATGGTGCTGCATTGGAAGCGCTTTATGCGGCGGCTGCCGGCATGGATCGCAAGGCAGTGCTCGATGCCTTTCAGGCCGAGGGGCAAACGGTGGTGCTGTGCCGCGAACATGAACAGACCGGCTTTGCCGTGCTGCGCCGCTTCGGGCGCGGCTGGGCCATAGCGCCAGTCGTCGCGCCCGATCTGACCGGCGCGCAGGCGCTGATCGCGCATTGGTTGGGCACGCAATCGGGCAGCTTCTGCCGCATCGACATTCCCGAAAGCAGCGGCCTTGGCCCTTGGCTGGAAGAGCTGGGGCTGCCCGAAGTGGGCCGCGTGACGATGATGGCGCATGGCGCTGCGCCGGTGCCGGGCGATGCGGCGCAAGTCTTTGCCATTGCAGCACAGGCACTGGGGTGAACATGCTGAACCTGAATGACCCCACCCTGCTGCGGCAGGCCGCGCTGATTGACGGTGCATGGATCGCGGGCACTTTGCCCACGCTGGACGTTACCAATCCTGCCACGGGCAATG
Organism: Novosphingobium sp. ERN07; assembly: GCF_012641335.1. GTDB lineage: Bacteria > Pseudomonadota > Alphaproteobacteria > Sphingomonadales > Sphingomonadaceae > Novosphingobium. The sequence continues at coordinate 101,088 of NZ_JABAID010000012.1, read as the reverse complement.
TGATCGGTACCGTGCCTGATTGCGGCGCAGAGGAAGCCGACGCAGCGATTGCTGCTGCGCAAGCCGCATGGCCCGAATGGCGTCGCCGGACCGCGAACGAACGCGCTGCGCTGCTCGAAGCATGGCACGCGCTGGTGCTGGCCAATCTCGATGATCTTGCCCGGATCATGACCGCCGAACAGGGCAAGCCACTGGCTGAGGCGCAGGGCGAAGTGCGCTATGCCGCCACGTTCATCAAATGGTTTGCCGAAGAAGGCCGCCGTGTGGGTGGGCGCAACGTGCCATCGCCAGAGCGGGACCGCCGCATCATCGTGATGACCGAACCGGTCGGCGTTTCCGCCGCGATCACGCCGTGGAACTTCCCCGCCGCAATGATCACCCGCAAATGCGCGCCCGCGCTGGCCGCGGGGTGCCCCGTGGTGATCAAGCCTTCGGAAATGACGCCGTTCACAGCGCTGGCGCTGGTCGAACTGGCGATGCGCGCAGGCTTCCCCAAGGGCACGATAAATCTGCTCACCGGGATGCCGCAGGCCATCGGCGCGGCGATCACCGCCAGTCCGGTGGTGCGCAAGCTCTCGTTCACCGGCTCTACCCGCGTGGGTGCGCTGCTGATGCGGCAGAGCGCGGATACGATCAAACGCCTCAGCCTTGAACTTGGCGGCAATGCGCCGCTGATCGTGTTCGACGATGCCGACCTTGATCTGGCGGTGAAGGCGGCGATGGCATCGAAGTTCCGTAACGCTGGCCAGACCTGCGTCTGCGCCAACCGCATCCTCGTGCACGCGCCGGTCTATGACGAATTTGCCGCGCGGCTGGGCGCGGCTGTCTCGGCGCTCAATGTGGGCAATGGCATGGACGCCGATGCCACCACCGGCCCGCTCATCAACCGGGCGGCGGTCGATAAAGTTTCGGCCCATGTCGAGGATGCGATTGCGCGGGGCGGCAAAGTGCTGTTCTCCGGCAAGGGCCGCGAAGGCGACAATTTCCTGCGTCCGCTGGTGATCGGTGAAGCCAATGCAGACATGCGCCTCGCTTCGGAGGAAACCTTCGGTCCGGTCGCCCCGCTGTTCCGGTTCGAGACGGAGGATGAGGCTTTGGCGCTGGCCAACGATACGCCTTATGGCCTTGCCAGCTACTTCTACACATCCGGCCTCGACCGCGCGTTTCGCGTGGCGGAGGCGCTGGAGGCGGGCATGATCGCGCTCAACACCGGGTCCATCGCGATGGAAATGGCCCCGTTCGGCGGGATCAAGCAATCGGGCCTTGGCCGCGAAGGCGGGACGCTGGGCATCGAGGAATATCTGGAAACCAAGGCCTTCCACATCGGCGGCCTGAAGATCTGACGTTGGGGGCACAGATGAGCAGCAACACTTTGGGCAACACCCGCAAGCACACCATCGCGGTCATCCCCGGCGACGGCATCGGCAAGGAAGTCATGCCCGAAGGGATGCGCGTGCTGGAAAAGGCCGCCGCACTCTATGGCTTCGAGATCGAGCAGAAGTGGCACGATTTCGCCTGTTGCGATTACTATGCGCGCCACGGCAAGATGATGCCGGACAACTGGAAGGAAGAGATCGGCCGCCCCGATGCGATCTTCTTCGGCGCGGTGGGCTGGCCCGATACGGTGCCCGATCACATCTCGCTGTGGGGTTCTCTGCTGCAATTCCGCCGCGAATACGATCAGTACGTGAACTTGCGCCCCGTCCGCCTGATGCCGGGCGTGCCATGCCCGCTGGTGGGCCGGGAACCTGGCGATATCGATTTCTGGGTGGTGCGTGAGAATACCGAGGGTGAATATTCCTCTGTTGGCGGCATCATGTTCCCCAATACCGACCGCGAAGTGGTGATTCAGGAAACGGTGATGACGCGCGTGGGCGTGGACCGCGTGCTGCGCTATGCCTTCGACCTTGCGCAGAAGCGCGAGCGGAAGCACCTGACCAGCGCCACCAAGTCGAACGGCATCGCCATCACGATGCCCTATTGGGACCAGCGCGTCGAAGCCATCGGCGCAGAATATCCCGACGTGACCCACGACAAGTATCACATCGATATCCTGACCGCGCAGTTCGTGCTGAACCCGGATCGCTTCGATGTGGTGGTCGGATCGAACCTGTTCGGCGATATCCTTTCCGATCTTGGCCCGGCCTGCACCGGCACCATCGGCGTTGCGCCATCGGGCAATATCAACCCCGAAGGCACGCACCCTTCGCTGTTCGAACCGGTCCACGGTTCCGCCCCCGATATCGCCGGGCAGAACATCGCCAACCCGGTCGGCCAGATATGGTCCGCCGCGATGATGCTCGAACATCTGGGCGAAGCAGAAGCTGCCGCCGCCATCATGCGCGCGGTGGAACAGGTTCTCGCCACGCCATCTGCCCGCACGCGCGATCTGAAAGGCGCGGCCAGCACCGATGCTTGCGGCAAGGCCATTGCCGAGGCGCTGGGCTGATGATCAAAAAGGGCGCGGCATAATATGCTGCGCCCACCGGCCTGAATGCGGCCCAACCACCCTTCGTCCCCCACATTCGGCCAAACCCGCTCTTGCCGCCGGCCTAGGCTCGCTTCATTGATACACCAATGGACGAGCCTGCGATGAACGCCCTTTCACCTGCGCTGACCAACCGCTCGCTGGTCGATATCGACCGCGATCACCTGATCCACTCGGTCACCTCGTTCCGTGGGCACGAACAGCACGGCGCGATCGTGCTGGAATCGGGCAAGGGCATGTGGCTGACCGATGCCGAAGGCAATCGCGTGCTCGATGCCTTTGCGGGCCTGTGGTGCGTCAACGTCGGCTATGGGCAGGATTGCATCGTTGAAGTGGCGGCAGAGCAGATGCGCCGCCTGCCCTATGCCACCGGCTATTTCCACTTCGCCAGCGAACCGGCCATCCGCCTTGCCGGAGAGTTGACCGCCGCCGCGCCCGATGGCCTTGATCACGTGTTCTTCACGCAGGGCGGGTCTGATGCGGTGGACAGCGCCATCCGTTATATCGTTCACTACTGGAACGCTGCCGGAAAGCCCGACAAGAAGCACTTCATCGCGCTGGAATGGGGCTATCACGGATCGAGCAGCCTTGGCGCTGGCCTTACCGCGCTGGGCAATTTCCACCGAAATTTCGATCTGCCGCGTCCGTGGCAGCACCACATCGCCTCGCCCTATCCCTATCGCCACCCCGAAGGCGATAACGACGCGGCGGTGATCGCCTCCACCGTCGCCGCGCTGGAAGCGAAAGTGGCGGAACTGGGCGCGGACAACGTGGCAGCGTTCTGCTGCGAGCCGATCCAGGGGTCGGGCGGGGTGATCGTGCCGCCGCGCGGCTGGCTGAAAGCGCTGCGCGAAGCCTGCACCCGCCTTGGCATTCTGATGCTGGTGGATGAAGTGATCACCGGCTTTGGCCGCACCGGCCCGCTTTTCGCCTGCGAGGACGAAGGCGTTTCGCCCGATTTCATGACGACGGCCAAGGGCCTGACCGCCGGATACATTCCGATGGGCGCGATGTTCATGGCCGATCACGTTTATCAGACCATCGCCGATGGCGCATCGCCCGCACTGCCTATCGGCCACGGCCAGACCTATTCCGGCCACCCCGTTGCCGCCGCCGTGGCGCTGGAAGTGCTGCGGCTCTACCGCGAAGGCGGTCTGCTGGAAAATGGCCGCAAGACCGGGGAACGGTTCGCCCAGCACATGGAACGCATCAAGGCGCATCCGCTGGTGGGCGATGTGCGCTATCGCGGGCTTCTCGGTGCCATCGAACTCACGCCCAACAAGGCGACGAAGGCCGTGTTCGATCCGGCGCTTGATATCGGCGGCAGGCTTTCGAAGCTGACTTATGGCAACGGCGTCATCGTCCGCTGCTTTGCCAACGCCGTGCTGGGCTTCGCGCCCGCGCTGTGCTGCACGCTGGAGGAGATGGACATGATCTTCGATCGGGTGGAACGTTCGCTCGACCAGTTGCTCGAACAGCCTGACATTCGCGCGGCCCTTGCGGCTGGCGTCGCCTGATACTGACGGGGGAACAAACGCCATGCTGCCCGGACCCAAGCTCGACAGGATTGACCTCAAGATCCTCGCCAAGCTCCAGCAGGAGGGGCGGATCACCAACGTGGAACTGGCCGATGCGGTCGGCCTTTCACCCAGCCCCTGTCTGACGCGGGTAAAGCGGCTGGAAAAGGCGGGCTACATCACCGGCTATGGCGCGCATATCAACCTCAACAAGCTGGGCGAATTCCTCACGGTCTTCACCGAAGTCACGCTCAGCGAACATCGCCGGGGGGATTTTTCCCGCTTCGAAAGCCGCATCGTGAAGATCGACGAGATCGTGGAATGCCACCTTGTTTCAGGTGGTTACGATTACCTGCTGAAATTCGTGGCGCGCGGCGTTTCGCACTACCAGTCGATCATCGAAGGGATGCTGGAAAGCGATTACGGCATCGAGAAATACTTCTCCTACGTCGTGATCAAATCGCCGTTCATCAAGCATCATTTCCCGATCCAGAACCTCTTCGGCCAGACCCACACCTGACATGACCGATATTGCAGACCTGTTGCCCGATCTCGTCGCGCTGCGCCGCGATATCCACGCGCACCCCGAACTCGGCTTTTGCGAACACCGCACGGCGGCACGGATTGCCGAAGAACTGCGCGCGCTGGGGATCGAGGTTCACGAAGGCATCGGCACCACTGGCCTTGTCGGCGTGCTGAAAGGCAGGCGGGAAGGCACCCGCAGCGTGGGTCTGCGCGCCGATATGGACGCGCTGCCGATTCACGAACAGACAAACCTGCCCTGGGCCAGCAAGACCCCCGGCACTTTCCACGGCTGCGGTCACGATGGCCATGTGGCCATGCTGCTGGGCGCGGCGCGGGTGCTGTCGGCGGACCTCGATTTTGCCGGGACCGTGAACTTCATCTTCCAGCCCGCCGAAGAAGGGCAGGGCGGCGCGCGCGTGATGATCGAGGAAGGCCTGTTCGACCGCTTCCCCTGTGATCGCGTCTATGCCCTGCACAACTGGCCCGGCCTGCCTGCAGGCACGATCAGCACCCGCCCCGGCGCGATCATGGGCGCGGCAGACAAGTTCCGCATTACCGTCACCGGCAAGGGCGGCCACGCTGCCATCCCGCAGGACAGCCCCGACGCCATCCTCGCCGCTGCATCGCTGGTCCAGCAATTGAACACCATCGTATCGCGCGCGGTGCCGCCTTATGCAGCGGCAGTTCTTTCGATCACTGAAATCCACGGCGGCCACGCGCACAACGTGATCCCGGCAGAGGTCATGGTCGGCGGCACCGTCCGCACTTTCGACCCGGCGGTTCAGGACCGCATCGAAGAGCGTATGCGCGCCATGCTGAAAGGCATCGAAGCCAGCTTTGAAGTGCAATGCACGCTGGACTATGACCGCTATTATCCCGCCACGATCAACGATCCGCTAGCTGCTGCGGACGCGCTGGAAGTGGCCGCCACGGTTGGAAAAGCCGAACTCGCCCCCGAACCCGCGCCCACATCCGAAGACTTCTCGTTCATGCTGCAACAGCGCTCCGGCGCCTATATCTGGCTTGGCCAAGGCACCGCAGACCACGCGGCCCCGCTCCACAACCCGCACTACGATTTCAACGATACGGTGATGGAAACCGGCGTGCGCCTGCACGTTGCGCTGGCTCGACATTGGCTAACTTAAAATTCCTCCCCATTTTTCCGCAGGACAAATGGGGAGGGGGACCGCCAGCGAAGCTGGTGGTGGAGGGGTAAAAGCCAGAACCCCTCCGTCAGTCATCTGCGGCGACTGCCACCTCCCCGTTTGTGCATTCGCAAAAACAGGGAGGATCAGCAGTTCCTCAAAACCACATCCGCACTCCAACCACCGCGCTAACCTGCGAAGCCTGCTCCCCATCCGCACGTGCCAGTCGTGCCGTTTCGCCCAGCTTGCGTTCCCAGTGGACGCCCACATAGGGCGCAAATTCCCGCGCGAATTCATACCGCACCCGCGCGCCCAGTTCGACCTTCTCGAACCCTGCGCCAATGCCCAGTTCGGGCACGTCCTGTGCTGCCGCGTCGATCTCCACCGAAGGTTGCAAGATCAGCCGCTGGCTCAGCCGCATGTCGTGTTCGGCCTCAAGCCGGAAATGCACGTCACCCTTGGTTGAAACGAAAGCGTGCGCGCCCACTTCGAACCAATAGGGGGCAAGCCCTTCGATACCGATCACGCCATAGGTGCGGTCCGGCCCAGCCCCAAAATCCTGCCGCGCGCCCAGTTCGAAATTCCACCACGGATCGATGGCCCGCCGCCATGCTGCGCGCACTTCGCCGGTTTCCAGGGATTCGCCAAATGCGCCTTCGCCCTCGGTTTCAAACGAAAGCCGGTCGATATCGCCGCCCACCCAGCCCATGATCTGCCATGCATAGCCATCCTTGCCATTGCGCGGGCGGTATTCCAGCCGGTCGGCAATCAAGGCGTTGCCGAAGAACGCGCCTTCCTTGGCCAGATCGGCGCGGGCCTGCGCCATGCGCTGCTTGTCCCAGAACTGGTCGGCGGGATGGTCGGTCGGCACCGGCGGCGGGGGAGCGTTGCCGACTTCGCTGTCCGACACGGTGGCCGGCATCGCGTGCCCGGCATGAAGGTCTGCGCTCTCGGCCTGCGGCATCTGCTGTGCCGAATGGTCCATCTGGCCCATGTCGTGCCCGGCGTGCGGATCGGCTTCCTGCGCCAGTGCAGGCGCGGACATCAGCAGCGCCGCTCCGGCGAAAAACACCGCCTTCATGCCGCATCTCCCGCCGCGCGAACAGTCACCACGCGCATCATCCCGGCGTGCATGTGCAGCAGCATGTGGCAATGAAATGCCCAGTCTCCTTCCGCATCCGCCGTCAGATCGAAACTGGCCTTGCCGCCGGGCAGGACATTCACCGTATGCTTGCGCGGCCGGTTGCCCGGCTCGCCCGTCACCAGTTCGAAGAAGTGGCCGTGCAGGTGGATGGGGTGCGGCATCATCGTGTGGTTGATCAGGTTCACCCGCACCCGCTCCCCGGTGCGGAACGGGATCGGCTGCGCGCCGCCGGAAATCGTCTCGCCATCGATGGACCACATGTAGCGTTCCATGTTGGCGGTCAGGTTCACGTCGATCTGGCGGCTGGGCGTGCGCGGATCGGGATTGGGTTTGCGCGAACGCAGGTCGGCATAAGTCAGCACGCGGTGGTCCACGTCCTCAAGGCCTGTCGGCCTGTCGGCCAGGCGGTCTGCCGGCATCGGCGATATCGTCGCCACGCCCGGTCCCGGCTTGACGCCGGGGGCCAGCGAAAGGTCGCGCATTTTCATGGAGTGGCCCTCCATGCTTTCGTTCGCGGGCTGGGACAGATCGATCTCGCCGCCGGTGCCCATATCCATCCCGCTCATGTCCATGCCCATGTCGCGCATGGTCAGAATCGGACGTGCCCGGCGCGGCGGGATGGCGCCTGCCATGCCGATTTGCGGGGCAAGCGTTGCGCGCACCATGCCCGAACGGTCGATAGCTTCCGCGATGATGCCAAATGCGGCGTTTTCAGCGGGTTGCACGATCACGTCATAGGTCTCGGCAATGCCGATCTGGAATTCGTCGGTCTCCACCGGCTGCACATCGCAACCGTCGGCGGCCACCACCGTCATCGGCAAGCCGGGAATGCGGACGTTGAAGTTGGTCATCGACGAGGAATTGATGATCCGCAACTTTACCCGCTCGCCGGGGCGGAACAGCGCGGTCCAATTGGCGGCGGAATCATGCCCGTTGATGACATAGGAATATGTCGCGCCGGTCACGTCCGAAATATCGGTCGCATCCATGCGCATCTTCGCCCATTCGAGGCGGTCCTTGAGGCTTTGATCCTTGCCTTTCAGCAGCCCGCCCACGGTCTGCCGCTGCCAGTTGTAATAGCCGCCCATCGTCTTGAGATTGCTGAGTTGTTTGTGCGGATCGACCGGGCTCCAGTCAGCCAGCATCAGCACATATTCGCGGTCGAACGGGGCGGCGGCATCAGGCTCTGCCGGGTCGATCACGATGGGGCCGTAAAGCCCGACGGCCTCCTGCATTCCCGAATGCGAATGATACCAGAACGTGCCGGAATGGAGGATTGGGAATTCATAAATGAACGTCTCGCCCGGATCGATGCCGGGGAAGGACAGGCCGGGCACGCCGTCCATCTGGAACGGCACGAGCAATCCGTGCCAGTGGATGGAACTCTGTTCTTTCAAGGTGTTGGTCACCGCGATCCGCACCCGCTGGCCTTCGCGCAGGCGGATCAGCGGGGCGGGGATGGAACCGTTGACGGCCACCGCGGCGGCTGAGCGGTCACCCACGGCGAACTTCGCCGCGCCAATGCTCAAGGCAATGTTATCGCCCGATAAAGTGCCGCCCGAATTGCGACCCGCCATAGCTCCGGCATGGCGCGCATGGCCACCGTGACCAGATTGCGCCCATGCGGGAAAAAGCGGCGTTGCAGCGAGCGAGCCTGCTCCGGCAAGGAGGCGGCGGCGATTGAGGAGAAGCGTCTTGTCCATTGCCTGCTGATACGCAGCAAACGGCGCTATCCCTCAAGAATTTCCGACAATTTCTGCCGTGCGCGGTATATGCGCGTTTCGACGGCTTTCTCCGAAATGCCAAGAACTTGGCCTGCTTCCGCCATGCTCATCCCTTCAAGACGGCACAGGATCAGCGGGTCTTTGAGGTTGGCGGGAAGGGCGGAGACGGCGGCGGAAATCCGCGCCAGTTCGCGCGCAGAAATGGCTGCGGATTCAGGGTCTTGCCCTTCGTCTGCGATGTGGACGGCATCGTCGAGCGGCTTGGCCATGCGGAACAGGCGGCGCACCGCGCGGCGACGTGCCCAATCGCGACATTTGTTGATGACGATGCGCAGCAGCCACGCGCGAAACGGGCGGTCGGGATCGAACCTGTTCAGCGAAGCGAAGGCGGAGATGAACGCTTCCTGGGTCACGTCCATCGCCTCACCCTCATCGCCGGTGTGATGGCGGGCGACGCGGTAAACCGCCTCGCGATGGCGCGCCATCAATTCGCGGAAAGAGGGCTGGTGCTGCCCAAGCGCGCGCAGGACCAGTTCGCGGTCTGTTGCGGGCGCCTTGGGGTCGGTCATGTGCGTCTAGGTGCTGTTAGGTGCATCTAGGTGTTGTTCGGACTTGTCAGCGCACGCGCGATTTCCTGGTCGAAAATTGCCTGTTGCGAAGGGGTTAGCACGCTGCGCATGGCAAAGACGTGCGCCAGTGTTGCTTTCTGCAATTCCCCCATCGCCATATGCGAAGCATCGACCGCTGCGCCCACTTTCGGGCCGATCTGCTGCTCGGCCTCAATCGCCTGCGCCAGCGCGATGTTGGATGCCCGAAGCTGCGCGTCGAGTGCCTTGCGTCGGTTGGAAAAGTCCTTCTCCAACTGGTCGATCCTGGTCTGCTGTTCCGCTGTCAGATCGAGCCGGTCATGCATCAACTGGTGCAATTCGCTGCCATGCCGGGCGGGCACAAGCCCTCGCGCAAAGTGGCTGGCAGCAAGAGCCACGGCGGCGGAAAGAACCGCGACGAGGATATGGCGCAGAGCGGGGGCCATCAATCTGCCAGCAGGTGCGATGGTGCCGATTGCGGCACGCCGAACAGCGGTTCTGCCTGAGCCGGAGCGGCGGGGGCGATGGCCCCCACAATGCCCACCATCGCCGCCACGCCCAGCGCCAGCACCATGCCGCGCCGCGCTGTGGCTTGTTCACGCTGCCGGGCAAGGCCTTGGAAAACGTCGCTTTCCAGCGTCGAGAAAGCCGGGGGGGCTTTGGCGGCAAGCGCGCCGAGAAGATCGTCGATGTCTGCCATCGCGGACTGGGTTCCCTTGTTGCAGGCAGTTCTATTACGCGCGGCTTGGGCAAATCCCTCAAGATAAAATTTCGCTGCAGGTTGAGGGATCGGCCTGCGCCTTGCGTAAACCCGTCAAGATCCCAAGCCGAAAGGACTTTTCCCATGCGCCGTCTCGCCCTTCTTGCCGCTCCGCTCCTGCTCGCACTGCCCGGCACGGCCTTTGCCCATCCCAAGCTGGTGTCCTCGACCCCGGCGGCCAACACCGCAGTGGCCAAGCCCACCACGCTGTCGCTGACCTTTTCCGAAGATCTGGTCGGGCCGCTTTCGGGCATTGAGCTGGTGATGACCGGAATGCCCGGCATGGCCAACCACGCACCGATGCCGATCAAGGGCTTCAAGAGCGAAACCAAGGGCAAGGTTCTGACCGTGAAACTGCCGCGCGCCCTGCCTGCCGGAACCTATAACCTGAAGTGGCACGCGGTGGCGGGTGACCAGCACCGCATCGAAGGGCAGTACGCCTTTACCGTCCGCTAAGCCTTTGGAAACGGGGGCACTCATCGCGGCGCGAGCGGTGGCGTATATTGCGCTGCTGCTTGTGGCCGGGCTGCCGTTGCAGGCGCTGGCTGCCGGGCGTGCGCTTTCTGGCCGGATGCGGGGGGCGCTTGGCGTACTGGCGCTGATGGCCGGGGCAGCTTCTGTCTGGTGGGCGCTGGAAAGCGTTGCCGCGATGGCCGGGGTGCCGCTGGCCGAACTCGATCAGTCGACCGCCGAGGCCGTGCTGGCCGCAACGCCGCTGGGTGCCGTCATGGAATGGCGACTGACTGCGTTGGCCAGTGTGATCATTGCCGCAATCGTGCCGCTGAAAGTGCTGCGCGCGCCGGTGATGGCGCTGGCAGGCGCGGTGGCGCTCTGCTCGATGGCGCTGACCGGCCATGCCGGGGCGAGCGAATGGGCACTGCACCGTTGGGCCGATGGGCTGCACCTGATCGCGGCGGCGCTGTGGATCGGGGCGCTTGTTGCGTTTTTGGCTGATGCGCTGTTCGGCAAGGCAGATGTTGAAGCGCTAGCGCGCTTTGCACGGACCGGTAGCGTGGTGGTGGCGGTGCTGGTGCTGACCGGTGCGGTCAACACGTTGGCCATCGCCGGATTGCCGCCGGTCTGGCAGAGTGGTTGGACGCTGTTGCTGGCGGTGAAGATCGCGCTTTTCGGCCTGATGCTGGCGCTGGCGGCGGGCAATCGCTGGCGCATCGTGCCTGGGCTGGTGCGTGGCGAGCCAGGGGCGGAAGCGCGCCTGCGGCGTTCCTTGTTGCTGGAGCTTGCAGCGGGAGTGGGGGTAGTGGCCGTGGTCGCCATACTCGGCGTGCTCGATCCCGCAGCTTGAGGCCAATTGGCAACAAAGAATTCCCGCATGGACGCTTGACCCACCACGGCATTCGCTTAGCTCTCTTGCCAATGCAATCCGTATGGGAGAGTGCGAATGTTCAGCCATGTGATGGTGGGCGCCGACGATATCGACGCTGCCAAGACGTTTTACGACGCCACGTTCAAGGCTTTTGGCGGGCCGGAAGCGATTACCGATCCCAAAGGGCGGCTGATCTATCAGCACAATGGCGGGATGTTCATCGTGACCAAGCCGATCAATGGCGATCCTGCCTGCGGTGCGAATGGCGGCACCATCGGTTTCCGCATGAAGCCCGAACAGGCAGATGCCTGGTACGAAGCTGGCGTGGCTGCTGGCGGCACGGCGTGCGAAGATCCGCCGGGACCGCGTGAAGGTTCGCCCTACTACCTCGCCTATCTGCGCGATCCTGCGGGCAACAAGCTGTGCGCATTGGACATTATCGCCTGATGACACTGGAAACGGTTTCGACTTCGAAAGCGCACCGCGGCACGCTGGGTGTCTACAAGCACGAGTCCACGTCGACCGGGACAGGAATGACCTTTTCGGTTTTCCTGCCCCCTCAGGCGGCGGAAGCGGGTGCGAAGCTGCCGGTGCTGGTCTACCTTTCGGGCCTCACCTGCACCCACGCCAACGTGACCGACAAGGGCGAATATCGGAAGGCCTGCACTGACCTCGGCATCGTTTTTGTTGCGCCGGACACAAGCCCGCGCGGTGAAGGCGTGGCCGATGATGCGGATGCGGCCTATGATTTCGGGCTGGGCGCGGGCTTTTATGTGAACGCCACGCAGGAACCCTTCGCGCAGCATTACCGCATGTGGGACTATATCGCCGAAGAACTGCCCGCGCTGCTGGGGGCGAACTTCCCGGTCGATCTGGATCGCATGGGCATCACCGGCCATTCGATGGGCGGGCACGGAGCGCTGACGCTGGGGCTGACCTATCCAGATAAGTTCAAGTCACTGTCCGCCTTTGCGCCGATCGTGGCGCCGGGGCAGGTGCCGTGGGGTCACAAGGCGCTGGGCGGATATCTGGGTGATGACCGGGCAGCATGGCGCAAGCATGATGCTGTGGCGCTGATCGAGGATGGCAAGCGGCCCGCAGGCGCTGTGCTGGTGGATCAGGGCGAGGCGGACGGGTTCCTTGCCGAACAGCTTCGGCCAGAACTGCTGGATGCGGTGTGCAAGGCGGCGGGTGTGGACCTGACGCTGCGGTTACAGCCGGGCTATGACCACAGCTACAATTTCATCTCGACCTTCATGGATGACCATATCCGCTGGCACGCGGAGCGGTTGTAGGTTCTGAACAACTTCGTCATTCCCGCGCAGGCGGGAATCCAGTGAGATGAAGGCCGTCGCATTGCGGCGACTTTCTTGTACGCTGGCCCCCCGCCTGCGCGGGGGTGACGAATGTGAGAGGTAATAGGCCGCTCCGTCATTCGCTGGTGCGAATGCCACTTCCTCGTTTGCGCTTCGCGAAAACAGGGAGGATTTTTCTATGCTTACCGCACGTCCTTCGACACCGCATCCAGCACGCCGTTGACGAACTTCGCCTCGCGCTCTTCGAAAAAGGCGTGCGCGACATCTACATATTCGGTGATGACGGTGGCGACGGGCACGTCCTTGCGGGCGAGCAGTTCGTAGGAACCGGCGCGCAGGATTTGCAGCATGGTCTTGTCGAGCCGCGCAAGCGACCAGCCTTTGGCCAGCTTGGCCGAGAGCAGAAGGTCTATCTCGTTGCGGCGGGCGTCCGTGCCTTTGACCAGATCGTCGAAGAAAGGCACGTCGGCCTTCATGTATTCGACGTCCTCGATCTCTGCGCCCAGACGGTGCTGGTGGAACTCGTCCAGCAGCAGATGCAACTGGGTTTGCTCCATGTCGATCTGGTAGAGCGCCTGCACGGCAGCGAGGCGCGAGGCGGCGCGGGCCTTGCCTGAAATCTGGGTCATATGCCGAGCCTCAGTTCGATGGAGCGGGCGTGGGCGGCAAGGCCTTCCGCCTCGGCAAGGGCGATGGCGGCAGGGCCGACGGCGGCAAGCGCCGCGTCGGAAGCCGCGATGAAGCTGGTGCGTTTCATGAAATCCAGAACGGAGAGGCCCGACGAGAAGCGCGCGCGGCGCCCGGTGGGCAGGACGTGGTTTGGGCCGGCGACGTAATCGCCAACGGCTTCGGGAGTCATCCGGCCGAGGAAGACCGATCCGGCGTGGCGGATGCGGTCGAACAGGACTTGCGGATCGTCGGTGGCGATTTCGACGTGTTCGGCGGCGAGCGCATTGGCGAGCGCGGGTGCTTCATCCAGCGAATCGACGACGATGATTACGCCGTGATTGTCCCAGCTTGCCTTGGCGACCTTGGCCGTGGGCAGCATGGCGATTTCGACGCCGACCATATCCGCAACCATATCGGCAAAGGCCGCATCGTCGGTAATCAGGATAGACTGCGCGACGGGATCGTGTTCGGCCTGGCTGAGCAGATCGGCGGCGATCCACTGCGGATCGTTGTTCCTGTCGGCAATCACGAGGATTTCGGACGGCCCGGCGACCATATCGATGCCGACCACGCCGAAAAGCTGTCGCTTGGCTTCGGCTACCCATGCGTTGCCGGGGCCGGTGATCACGTCGACCGGTTTGATCCGCTTTGTGCCATAGGCAAGCGCTGCTACGGCCTGTGCACCGCCGACGCGCCACACTTCGTCAGCGCCGGCAAGATGCGCGGCGGCGAGGACCAGCGGGTTTGCCTCACCCTTTGGCGTGGGGGTGACGACGACGAGGCGTTCGACGCCCGCGACTTTGGCCGGGATGGCGTTCATCAGCAGCGATGAGGGGTAGGCGGCGCGGCCACCGGGCACGTACAGCCCCGCGCCATCGACTGCGCGCCAGCGCGCGCCGAGGCGCATTCCGCTGGCGTCGGTGTAGTCACGATCTTCGGGCAGTTGCGCGGCGTGATATTCGCGGATGCGCTGGGCGGCGAGTTCCAGCGCGGCGCGAAGGTCTGGCTGGAGCGCGTCGAAGGCTTCGCGGCAGGCCTCCGGGCTGATGCGCCATGCGTCTTCGACTGGCGCGTGGCCATCGAACTTGGCGGTATATTCCGCCAGAGCCTCATCACCGCGCAGGCGCACGTCTTCGATGATGGTCTGTACGTCGCGCGCGACGTTCTCGTCGCTTTCGCGGCGGTCCTTTACCAGACGGGCAAAAGCGCGCGCGAAATCGGGATCGCTGGATTTGAGGCGAAGCATCAGGCGGCCTGCCTTTCTGTAGCGAGCGCGCGGAAAGCGTCGACCAGCGCGCCGAGGCGGGCGCTGTCGGTCTTTAAGGCGGCGCGATTGACGATCAGGCGGGCCGAAACCGGCAGGATCTGGCTCGTTTCCACAAGGCCGTTCTCCTTCAGCGTGCGGCCGGTGGAGACGAGATCGACGATGCGACTGGCAAGACCCAGCGAGGGCGCGAGTTCCATCGCGCCATTCAGCTTCACCACCTCTGCCTGCACGCCCAGCTTTTCGAAGTGGCGGCGGGTGAGGTTGGGGTATTTGGTGGCAACGCGGGCATGGCTTTCGCGCGCGTTGGCCCCGCTTTCGACCATCGTGACCGGCTCTGCCACCGACAGGCGGCAGTGGCCGATGTTGAGATCGACCGGCGCGTAGAGGTCTGCGTAGTCGAATTCGTCGATCACATCGGACCCGACCACGCCTGCGTGCGCCGCACCGTGGGCCACGAATGTCGCCACATCGAATGCTCGCACGCGGATGAGCTTTACATCGGGCCGGTTGGTGGCGAAGGAGAGGGCGCGCGAGGCCTTGTTGAAGAAATCGGCTTCGGGCACGATACCGGCTTTCTCGAGCAGAGGCAGGGCCTCTTCAAGAATGCGGCCCTTGGGCAGGGCGAAGACGAGCGGTGCGGCGGTTGTCATAACCCGCCGCCCTTATGGCACAGCAGCGCAAAGGGCAACCGAATGAACCCGATCATGGAGATCGATGAGGTCGCAAAAGCCATCGAATGGCAGGCAGACCATGCCACGAACAATGGGGCACCCTGCACGGGGCGCGTGGTGCGGGCGCAATTGGCACTGCTTGACGGCGCGACGCAGGTCGGGAGGCGAATCGCTGCGTGGCCGGGCAAGCCTTTGGAAGACGCGCTGCCGCTGCGGCTGGCGGGCGGGTTTCACTATTTGGTGCTGAAGGGGGCGGATGCCCGGCTGGCACCGGTCTATCGCGGGCAGGTGACCGATCAGGCCGAGGTGGACGCGCTGGTTCTGGCCGTTACACGAGATCATGACGCGGCGCTGCTGCCGTGGCTGGACGGGCCGCCGCAGACCAATGAGGCGGGGCGGTCTGCCTCGATCATGGCGGCATTGTTGTGGCTGGCGCAGCGGGTGGGGCCACGGTTCGAACTGAACGAACTGGGCGCGAGCGCGGGTGTGAACACGATGATGGAGCGGTTTCGCTTTGATCTGGGTGGGACAGAGGTGGGGCCGGAAGGATCGCCCATGCGGATCGTGCCGGAGTGGCGTGGGTCGCCTCCGCCGGAAGGGGCGGTGGAGATTGTTGGCATCAAGGGGTGCGACCGGGCGCCGGTAAATCTGGCTGATGCCGAGGCGGCCTTGCGGCTGAAGGCCTATGTCTGGGCGGAAGTGACGGAGCGGATCGGGCGGATCGATGCGGCTATTGCGCTTGCCGGGGAGAAGGCTCCCGATGTGGTGCAGATGGACGCGGCGGACTTTGTGGACGCGCGGCTGGCGGCGGCGCAGGAAGACGATACGACCCGCGTGATTTTCCATTCCATCGTCTGGCAATACCTGCCGCCCGAAACCCGCGCGCGGATCGAAGCGGCTATGGCCGAGGCGGGGGCAAAGGCCGATGCGCAACGTCGGTTGGCGTGGGTCATGCTGGAGACGAACCGCCAGACCTTCCGCCATGAACTGACGGTGCGGTACTGGCCGGGCGGTGAAGAGCCGGTGGTGCTTGGCACCGCCCATGCGCATGGGGCGTGGGTGGAGTGGTTCGGCTGAAACGAAAGGCGGGTTGCGCGGTTATCCAGGAATGCGCCGATCCGTTATCCGCTCCGTGGTGGGCCTGCTTTGTGCGGCTTCTTTAGGAGCAGCGGGATTTGTGTGGCTGAAGGACCACCCGGAACACGATCCGTGGGCGCCGCTCGTATTGACCGATCCAACGGGCTGGGCGACCAGCATGAAAGTGAGGGCGCTGCGCGCGGATCGGGCCGAATGTCGCGCGTTTTTGGACCGCAGCCTGATCGTTGCCGAGGCCTTGCCGCCTGCGGGGGAGGGGCAGTGTTTGCGTGATGACCGGCAAGTGCTGGCAAGCGCGGCGCAGGCCGATGTGGCGCTGACTCCGCGCGGGGTGCAGGCGACGTGTGCGGTGGATGCGGGGCTGGCGCTTTGGTTGCGGCACGGCGTGCAACCGGCGGCGCAGCGGATTCTGGGTAGCCAAGTGGCGCGGATCGAGCATCTCGGCACGAACAGTTGCCGGCGGATTGGCGGGGGATCTGCCGGGAACTGGAGCGAACATGCGACTGGCAACGCCATCGATATTGCCGCTTTTGTGCTGGAGGATGGGCGGCGGATCGGTGTTCTGCAAGATTGGGGGGATAAAGGCGACAAGGCTGCGTTCCTGCGCGCTGCGCGCGATGCGGCTTGCGACAGTTTCTCGACCGTCCTTTCACCTGATTACAATGCCGCCCACGCCGACCACCTGCACCTGGATCAAGCGCGGAGGACCGGCGGATGGGCAGCGTGTCGGTGAGGTTCAGGCCAGAAAGCGGTCTAGCGCGGCGTTGACTTTGCCCGGCGCTTCCCACGGGACGAAGTGGCCGCAATCGGGGACTTTTTCGAGCGTTAGCTGGGTGACCAGTTGGTCCATTCCGTCGAGGTTACAGGGCGGCAGGGCCATGTCGTCCATTGCCCAGATCACCAGCGTGGGGATGGTGAGCGGCGGGACGCGTGCGTCTTGATAGCCAGCGGGCAGTTCGAACGGCGCGTCCATCGGGGGCACGGCCATCGGGCTGGCGCGATACCAGTTGAGCATGGCGATGGCGACATCGGGGTTGGACCAATCCTTGAAAAGGGCGGCGCGTTCCTCCTCTTCCATCGTGGGCGCACGTTCCCAGTTCAGCGCTTTCATCAGCAATGCGCCAAGGCCATGTTCGCGCACCAGCGCATCGTTGCCGGTATCGCGGAAGGCGCGCATGTATTGGCTGGCTTCGCGCTGCTGGCGGTCTGTCCAGAGCAGGCGGGGGAAGAGGACGGGGTGCGGCGCATTGGCGATGACCGCGCGGGTGACGCGGGTTCCTTGGCCCAGCAGGGCAACGCCCCACGCGATGGCACCGCCCCAGTCGTGACCCAGGATGGTGAACTGCCCGACACCTAGAGCGTCGGCGAGTTGGAAGATGTCACCGATCAACTTGTCAGGGGTATAGCTGGCGACGTCCTGCGGTTTCGACGATCCGCGATAGCCGCGCTGGTCGGGCGCGATGCAGCGGAAGCGGGTGGAAAGGTGCGCGATCTGGTGCCGCCAGGTGCGGTGGCTTTCGGGGAAACCGTGGAGGAAGATGAGGGTGGGAGCGTCCTTTGGCCCAGTGTCCAGCACATCGATTTCGATGCCGCTGGCGAGTGTTACACGTTGCAGGTCGGTCATTTGGAGGCTCCCTCTTCCATCTTTTTCACATAGCCGCTGGCGACGACGGCAGCCATCTGATCGTGCAGGGCATCGGGCGTGCGGCGCAGTTCTCCGATCTGCTTTTCCATGCCGGTGCCGATGATGATTTCGCGCTCGTCGGCGGCGATGGCGTCGAGCATCGTCTGCGCGGCGGCATCGGGATCAAGGCCGTTCTCAATGGCCTTGTCGCTTACCCCGCGCGCTGATCCATCGGCAGCCAAAGCATTGCGCGAAACATTGGTGCGGATCGATCCGGGGGCGATGACGTGGACTTTCAGGCCCAGCCCCGCCACTTCGGCGCGCAGCGCATCGGCATAGCCGAACAGGCCGAACTTCGCCGCGCTATAGGCGGTGCGCATGGGCGAGCCGACTTTGCCCGCAATGCTGGAAACCATGACGATGCGCCCGGACCCGCGCTCTGCCATGCGGGGCAGCAGGGCTTGCGTGAGTGCGATGGGGGCGAGCAGATCGACCGCGACAATGCGGTCATAGACTTCGAACGCGGTATCCACGGCGAGCGAGCGTTGCGAGATGCCGGCGTTGTTGACCAGCATGTCGATGCCGCCGGAGTGTTGCCACGCCCTATCGGCAGCGCGGGCGGCAGCGTCGTAGTCGGTCGCCTCGAACGGCAGGACCAGTGCGTCTTGGCATTGTGCTGCGAGATCGTTCAGCGCTGCTTCGTTCCGCCCCGAAAGGATCAGCCGCGCGCCCTGGCTCCCCAAGGCTCGCGCCATTGCCGCGCCAATGCCGGAAGACGCCCCGGTGATCCACACCGCCTGCCCTGCAAATGCCATCCCCATGTTCTCCGTTGGATGAGTCTTAATCGACCCATTAAAGGGCATGGTGTCAGGGTTTGGTGGGAGAGGGAAGGGGCAGTTTCCTTCAAATCAGCCTTACAGGAAAACAATCGTAATCATGCCGATAGGTGGCAGGCTTTGCCCTTAGTCAAACTCGTCAGCCGCTACGCAGACCGGGCAGTTTTCGTCCACTTCTCCCGCAACAGCGTTGACCATACGGCGCACCAAATCTGCTCGATCCGTTTTTATGCCCGTGGAGTCGCTGCTATGGGCGAGAGCGACGGCCATTTTGGCCGCTTCCCACAATGGGTTGATCACGGGAATGCTGGTATTGGCTGCGATTTTGGCTGCCATACCCGACATGCAGGTACAGCCAAGCATGATTGCTTGTGCGCCCTCCTCTATCGCCCGATTGACGGCTGCCAGCACTTTGTCGAACACGGAGCGATCTGCACGATTGATGCGGTTGAGATATCCGTCAGGTCCGGCAATCGCATCCAATACGCCTTCTTCAGCCACATTGTGGATACCGAGGCACTGCGCTTCCAGTCCATGTTGCCGAAGCAGTTGTTCGGGGACGAAGTTCATGGACTTTGGCCAAACCGTAATGATCGCAAAGCGACCGTGCCCCGCGGCTGCAGTAAGGCCTGCTTCGCCCGATCCCACAACGGGAATGGCAAGAGCTGCGCGCAGTGCGTCGATGCCGTAGTCAGCTACACTGTCGATGACGGCGGCGTGTGCACCGGCTTCTGCCGCGCTGAGGCCCGCTTCGAGATGGCCGATCGCCTGCATCGCCATTTCCACGGGCGTCGCCGGAAATGCACCAATCCGTGAAGGCCAGGCAGATAATTCGATGCCTGATGGCAGTGCTGCGCCGATTTCCGGGCGAACGGCTGGATTGATGGTTCGCACCGTGCCGAGAAGTCCGATCTGCAAGCTTGCCTCCTTCCCTGTGATAATTGATCTAACATTATATCAATTATCACAGGGAAGGAATGCCTTTCGCGCGACAATCAGACGATCAAGGATAACTCACCGTAGTCGCCACCTTGGGCAGCGGGATGAACTCCGCCTCATCGCCCGGCACTTTCGGAAACCGGCCTGCCTGCCAATCAATCTTGGCCTGATTGATCCGGTCGCGGCTGGAGCTGACGAAGTTCCACCAGACGTGGCGTTTGGTGGTGAAGGCTTCGCCGCCCATCAGCATCACGCGGCCGCCGGTTTCGGATTGCAGTTTCAGCACGGCGCCGGGGGCGAGAACGACGAGGTCGTAGAGGGCCAGCGGGTGGCCGTCGATGGTTGCCACGCCGCCTACGAGCATGACGGCGCGTTCGTCGGCCTCTGCATCGATGGGTAGGCTGCCACCGGGGGCCAGCAGGATCTCGGCGTAGATGGTGGCGGCGTGTTGGGTTGTCGGGGCGGTCTGGCCCCATAGGGTGCCCATGATCACGCGGGCGCTGACGCAGACGTCTTCTACCACCGGCAGGTTGGTGCCCTGTTCGAAGGCGGGGGCGATTTCTTCCTTGCCGTCAGGGAGCGCAAGCCAGGTTTGCATTCCGTAGAGGTGCGGGCCGCCGGGGCGTTCGGTTTCGGGCGAGCGTTCGGAATGGACGATGCCGCTGCCGGCGGTCATCAGGTTGACTTGGCCCGGCCTGATCGTGGCGAAGGAGCCCAGGCTGTCGCGGTGATCGATTGCGCCTTCGAACAGCCAGGTGACGGTGGCGAGGTTGATGTGTGGGTGGGGGCGCACGTCCATCGCGGTGCCCGGCGGCAGGTGCGCGGGGCCGAACTGGTCGACGAAGATGAACGGGCCGACCATCGTGCGCTGGCGCGAGGGGATGGCGCGGCGGACTTCGAAAGCACCGAGATCGTGGGCGACAGGGGTGATAGTCTGGATAAATGGATCGGTCACTGTGCAGCCTCAAGATCGAGCAGGTCGAGGATGTTCACGGGGAACAGCGGTTCGTGCCAGTTTGCCAGTTCTGCGCGGGTAAACCAGCGAAATTCCTTGATAAGTTCGCGCTCGATCTGGGTGTGGCCGGTGGTGTCGGGCGTGAAGCTGCGAGTGATGACGCGGAAGAAGCGTTCGTCAGAGGTGATGGGTTCGCCTTCGAGCGTCAGGTAATCATCGGCGCGGGCGGCGATTTGCGGGCCGCAGCTTTCCACGCGCAGGCCGGTTTCCTCGAAGAGCTCGCGCACTGCGGCGGCGGGGAAATCTTCGCCCGGATCGCATTCACCGCCGACGCCGCACCAGAACGGGCGGCGGTCCTTGGGGGCGAAGCGGATGAGGAGCAGGCGGTCATGCTCGTCCATCAGCAGGATGCGCGCGGCGCGGCGGATGCGGCGCTCACTCACCCGGCGCTTTGGCCTTGATCGCAAGAGCGTGGACGCGCTGGCCGGGGAGGTCTCCCAGTGCCTTGTTGACCATGCGCTGGCGGTCGATGCGCGACTGGCCGATGAAGGCGGCGCTTTCGATCTCTACGGTGAAATGCGATTCGCCGGTGCCATCATCGCCCATGTGGCCGGCGTGGCTCGCACTGTCATTGATTACCGCGAGGCGGGTGGGGGTGAGGGCTTCTGTCAGAAGCCGTTCGATTTCCTGTGCGATTGGTCCGGTCATGGGTTTTCTTCTAGCGCGTTCGTCGCCATGTGAAAGCCACATGCGTAACGACAAGTTCCACGGTCGCGTCCACGGTGCCGGGCGCATTTGCTATGCCCCCGGTTGCGACGAGGCGGGGGAATTTCGTGCGCCCGGTGTGCGGGGATCAGGTTTCGACGGGCCGGGGGACTATCGCTGGTTCTGCCTCGATCACGTGCGGCAATTCAATGCAGGCTACGATTTCTTTGCCGGGATGACGCCGGAGGAAATCCTGCGCGCGCAATCGCCCATCGCCGGATGGGAGCGTGAGACGCGGGCGTTCCGGCCCGATGCGGGAATCGATTCTGCACCGCGCTGGGCCGACTTTGCCGATCCGCTGGAGGCCATAGCGCAGCGGGCAAAGGCGCGCCGGGCCGATCACCAACGCGCGGCGGATGCGGCGCAGCGGGGCATCAGCCCGGACGAGCGCAAAGCCTATGACGCGCTGCACCTTGGCTATGACGCAGACCGACGCACGTTGCGCAGCCGCTATTCCGAACTGGTGCGCAAGTATCATCCTGATCGGAACGGCGGGGATCGCACTTTTGAAGGTCGGTTGCAGGAGGTGGTGGAAGCGTACAACCTGCTAAAAAGTAGCGCTCTTTTCGCCTGAGACTGCCTGATTTTGGGACTTTTGGCCTTTGAGGCTTGCAGATTCGCGCCCGTCCTGCCATCCCGGATTGATACAAAAACGGTAAAGGCGTGCCATACGGCACATTCCAAGCCTTGCGGGATCGTTACAAAGCTTGTCGATCTGCGGAGGGGGCTGTGGCGACCGACGATTGCGATACGTACCTGCGGATGGAGGCTGGGGGCGCCGTTCGCGAGATCCCTGTAGCCCGTCTGGGCATTTGCGGCTTTGGTCGTGCACCGTCCAACACGGTTGTGCTGGAGGACAATCTCGCATCGCGTGAACACGCCATGATCCGTCGCAACGCCAGCGGCCACTGCACGCTGAACGATCTGGGCAGCACGAATGGCACCTGGCTGAACGGACGCCCGGTGCAAACACCCACGCAGCTCAAATCGGGCGACCGCATCCAGATCGGTCGCCAGATCATCGAATTCGTGCAGGCGGCAGCGCCTGTGGAACTGCCCGATCCGATGGCGGGGCGCACGCAGTTCTTCATGGACCAGCAACTGGTCAGCGCGATGGTCATCGACATTCGCGGCTTTACCCAGCTTTCGGCGGCGATGGGCGAACGCGCGATTGCGGCGATGATGAGCGACATCAATCGCGAGGCTGGGCAATTGCTCGATGCGGCGGGCGCGTGGTCGGTGAAGTTCATCGGCGATGCGATCATGGCAATCTGGCTGCACCCGGCCAATGCGCTTTCACGCCGTGATGTGGTGACCGTGCTGGACGTGATCAGCGGTTATCAGGAAATCTTCCGGCTGGCGGAGAAGCGCCACAAACCGCCGTCTCTGCTGCGCTTTGGCTGCGGGTACAATGCGGGCACTGCCTCTGTAGGCAATATCGGCAGCGGCGCAGTGGCAGACTTTACCGCGATGGGCGAAGCGGTGAACACCGCGTTCCGGCTGGAAACCGCGACGAAGGAAACGGGCTGCGATATCCTTGTGGCGGGCGATGTGTTCAGCGCGCTGGGCGATGTGCGGTTCACTCCCGGCCAGATGATCGACGTGGACTTGAAAGGGTATGACCGCCCGGTTGCCGCACTGCCGATGAATTTCGGCGGGGTTGGCCGATTCCTTGAGGCATTTCTGGCAGCCTGACCTTTTCACTGGCCTGAAACGAAACGAGGCCCCGCGATGGGGGCCTCGAAACGTTTTGTCTTGGTCTGTTCTATCAGGCCGTGACGGGTGCCGCGTCACGAACCGACTGGTCGACGTGTTCAGCGAACTGTTGGAAGTTGTCGACGAACTTGCGCACGAGTTCCTGCGCGGTCTTGTCATACTCTTCCGCATCGGACCATGCGCCGCGCGGATCGAGCAGTTTCGTATCCACGCCGGGCACTTCGACCGGCACTTCGAAGCCGAAGTTCGGGTCTTTCTTGAAAGTGGCGCTGTTCAGGCTGCCATCGAGCGCGGCGTTGAGCAGTGCGCGGGTGGCCTTGATCGGCATACGCTTGATGCCTTCCTGCGTGGCCTTGCCGCCGGACCAACCGGTGTTGACCAGCCAGCACTTCACGCCGCCCTTGGCGATGCGTTCCTTCAGCAGATTGCCATAGACCGACGGATGGCGCGGCATGAACGGTGCGCCGAAGCAGGTGGAAAACGTGGCTTCGGGTTCGGTCACGCCGATTTCGGTGCCGGCAACGCGCGCGGTGTAGCCCGAAAGGAAGTGGTACATCGCCTGATCGGGCGTGAGGCGCGCAATAGGAGGCAGCACGCCATAGGCGTCAGCGGTGAGGAAGATGAGGTTGGCCGGGACCGGGCCGAGGTTCTTTTCCGAACAGTTCGGGATGAAATCGATCGGGTAGGAACCACGGCTGTTTTCAGCCAGCGAGTTGTCATCAAGATCGATCGTGCGGGTGACGGGATCGATCACGACGTTTTCCAGCACGGTGCCGAAACGCTTGGTCGTGGCGAAGATTTCGGGTTCTGCTTCTGCCGAAAGGCGGATCATCTTGGCGTAGCAGCCGCCCTCGAAGTTGAACACGGCAGTGTCCGACCAGCCATGTTCGTCATCACCGATAAGGGTGCGGCTGGCGTCTGCCGAAAGCGTGGTCTTGCCGGTGCCCGAAAGGCCGAAGAACACAGCCGTCTTGCCATCGGGGCCTACGTTGGCCGAGCAGTGCATGGGCATCACGCCCTTTGCCGGTAGCAGATAGTTGAGGATGCCGAAGACCGACTTCTTCATTTCGCCCGCATAGGCGGTGCCGCCGATGAGGATCAGCTTTTCGGTGAAGTTGACCGCAACCACGGTTTCGCTGCGGCTGCCGTGGCGTTCAGGGTCTGCGCGGAAGCTGGGCAGATCGATGATGGTGTATTCGGGCGCGAACGAGGCCAGTTCATCCGTGGTCGGACGGACCAGTAGGGTGCGGATGAACAGGTTGTGCCATGCAAATTCGTTGATCACGCGAACGTTGACGCGGTGTTCGGGCTGCGAACCGCCGAACAGATCGGCCACATAGAGGCGATCCTTCGCGCCCAGCGCCTTGATGAAATCTTCCTTGAGGTTGGCGAAGTGTTCCGGGGTCATCGGAACATTGGTCTTGCCCCACCACACGGTGTTTTCGGTTTCGGCATCGCGGACAATGAACTTGTCCTTGGCGCTGCGACCTGTGTGCTTGCCGGTTTCGACCACAAGCGGACCATCAACGCAGAGCAGGCCTTCACCATTGCGAACCGCATGTTCGACAAGAGGCGCAGTGCCGAGGTTGGCGAACAGTTCTGCCGGCTGCGGGAAACCCTGGCTGGCAAGGGACACGTTCAGGCTGGTATCGGACACTTCTGGCCTCCCGTTAGTGGCACCGGAAGGGCTGGACTGCCCTGCGGCGCACGGTTTGCGAATACGAATGCACTGATTCTCGACCTGCGCATAGTCACCTGCCTTTGCTGCGTCAAATGACACGCGACAACGAAGTTTTTTGCGCAGCAAGTTGCACGCCATGCAATCGCGAAAATGCTGCATTGCAGCGGGAATGGCTGGAAAAATGGCGACGAAATTGCTGGAAAGTTGCAAGGATTGCGTGTGACCGGTAGATGCATTGCTGCAATGGCCAGCCAGCAGCCCGCCCGCCCGGACGCGCCCGATGCCCCGCGCACGATTGCGCTGGTCGACGATGATCGCAACATCCTAACAACTGTTTCGATCGCGCTGCAAACCGAAGGCTTCGCCACGCGGCTTTACAACGATGGCGATACCGCGCTGAAAGCGCTGCTGGACAATCCGCCCGATCTGGCGGTGTGCGATATCAAGATGCCACGGATGGACGGGCTGGAACTGCTTGCCCGCCTGCGCGAGAAAAGCGACCTCCCGCTTATCTTCCTTACCAGCAAGGACGATGAGGCTGATGAAGCGCTGGGCCTTTCGATGGGGGCCGACGATTATATCGCCAAGCCGTTCAGTCAGCGTCTGCTCGTAGCGCGGATCAAGGCCATTTTGCGCCGCAGCGATATCGTGCGGCGCGAGGCTGAGGAAGAAGAGCCGGATGGTGAACCTCTGCCCGAACCGATCCGGCGCGGGCGGCTGGTGATGGACCCGGCACGCCATGCTGTGACCTGGGATGGGGTTGCGGTATCGCTGACGGTGACGGAATTTCTGATCCTTGAGGCCCTGGCGATGCGGCCCGGCGTGGTCAAGACGCGCAACCAGTTGATGGACGCGGCCTATCATGACGATGTGTTCGTCGATGACCGCACGATCGACAGTCATATCAAGCGCCTGCGTCGCAAGTTCCGCGCGGTGGACGGCAGGTTCGGCGCTATAGAAACGCTTTATGGCGCGGGCTACAGCTTTGCCGACGAATGATCGCGGCACGCCTTATCGCGCACCCAGGCGAAGGTTGCGCAATCTTTGGCGGATAAGGGGCGTCTCGCTCACCACGCGTATCCTGTTCGTCAACGTCATTGCCTTGGCGCTGCTGGCGGGCGGGTTCTTCTACCTCGACAGTTATCGTAAACAGTTGATCGAGGAGCGCTTCAAGCTGGCGCGGGCGGAAGTGGAAATCGCTGCCGATGGCCTGACCGATGACGACATGGAGGCGCGCAAGGCGCTGCTGGCGCGTATCGGCAGCGAACAGGCGCTGCGGCTGCGCCTTTATGACGCGAAAAGCCACCTACTTGCCGACAGCTTTCTGGAAGCACCGCCATCGTTCCGGCTGATCGATCCCGAAAGCGAGCCTTGGTATCAGCAGGCCGCGCGGCTGCTGGACCGGGGCGTGGACTTCATCGTCAACGCGCCGACAATCGAGCGTTACAGCGATACGGCAGAGCGCCCGGCAGGAAGCTGGCCAGAGATTCAGGCCGCGCGCGCATCGGGGCGGACCGAAGTTTACCTGCGCTATGCACCTGATCGAACGCCAGTGATCACGGCTGCCACGCCCGTTGGGGACAAGGGCGAAGTGCTGCTGAGCTTGCGCAATGCGCTCGACGTGACACAATCGGTGCGTGATGCGCGGCAGACTCTGGTGATCATCATCGGGCTGGCGCTGCTTCTTTCGGTGCAGCTTTCGCTGTTTCTGGCGCGGACTATCGTACAGCCGCTGCGCGCGCTGGTGCGGGCGGCAGTGCGCGTAAGGCTGGGGCGCGAACGCGAGGTGGTGGTGCCGCGCCTGCCTGATCGCGGTGACGAGATCGGCCTGCTGGCCCGCGCGGTTTCAGACATGACCACGGCGCTGCGCCAACGCATCGATTCGGTCGAGACGTTCGCTGCCGACGTGGCGCACGAACTGAAGAACCCGCTGGCTTCGCTTTCCAGCGCGCTGGAAACGATGGAGCGGGTGGATGACCCTGTACTGCGCCGCCAACTGGCCGATATCGCGGCGCATGACGTGCAGCGAATTGATCGGCTGATTACCGAGATTGCCGACGCCAGTCGGATCGATGCTGAACTGAGCCGTGCGACATTTGTGGCGGTGGATCTGGCGGCGTTGGCATCGCAGGTAGTCGGCGCGCGTGACGTGCGCACGCGGGGTTCCATCCCCATTCGCCTGCGCCGGGAAAGCGGTGATGCCGTGGTTCCCGGCGATGCCGCACGGCTGGAGCGGGTGCTGGAAAATCTCCTCGACAATGCCGTGTCGTTTTCGCCTGTGGGCGGCGCGGTGGAACTGGTGGTGTGGGGCGATGGCGAGGCAGCGCATGTTGGCGTGGCCGATGAAGGCCCCGGTATACCCGTGGCCGAGCGCGAGAAAGTGTTCGAGCGGTTCCATTCCGTGCGTCCCGCCGAGGAGGTGTTCGGCGCACACAGCGGGCTTGGCCTTGCCATTGCGCGCACAATTGCAGAAGCGCATGATGGGACGCTGGCCATTGGCGACAGGCCCGATGGCAGGCCCGGAGCGTGGCTGGTGCTGAGCGTGCCGCTCGAAGCGGAAGATGAGGAATGAGCGAAGCCAAACAATTCGGCTGCGTGGCAATCGGTGGGTGCGGCGTGTTGATTGATGGTGTGCCGAGCGCGGGCAAATCGAGCCTTGCGTTGGCACTGATCGATCGCGGCGCCATGCTGGTGGGCGATGATGGCGTGATATTGGAAACGCGGGGCGGGGGTCTGATTGCCGCGCCGCATCCGCGCATCGCTGGAAAGCTGGAAGTGCGCAACGTGGGGTTGGTGGACTTTCCGGTTTCGGTGCCCGTCCCGGTAGCGCTCGTGTTGCGGCTCGATGATGAAGCTCCACGTTTTATCGACGTGGCGGAGCGCGTTGAGGTTCTGGGTGTAGATCTGCCACTGGTGCGGCTCTGGCCGGGCGGTACGATGCTTGCCTTGCGTGCCGAACTCGCGCTGCGGAAATACGGCAAGACGTTTGGCGCGTTTTCCTGAATAGGGACAGCGAAGAACTGCGGACTTCCCAAGCGCTGCGAGAGGGCGCAAAGCTGAATGACCATGACGCAGGAATCCGCCCCGCAACGCATTCTTCTGGTTACCGGCCTGCTTGGCGCGGGCAAGACCACCGCGCTGCGGACGCTGGAGGATCTGGGCTGGGAGGCGATTGACAACTTCCCGATCCGCCTGCTCGACCGTCTGCTGGAAACCGAGCCGGGATCGGCGCGCGCCGAATCGGGTGCGCGGATGGCTATCGGCTTTGACACACGTACGCGCGGGTTCGATCCGGCGCGGACTATCGAACTGGTCAAGAAACTGTCGCAGCGCCGCGACCTGCAGATCACCGCGCTGTTCCTCGATTGTGCCGGTGCGGAACTTGAGCGCCGCTACAACGAAACGCGCCGTCGCCACCCGATGAGCGAGGACAAGCCCGCCGCCACCGGCATCATGGCCGAGCGTGAACTGCTGGAACCGCTGCGCCGCTGGGCGGACGTGGTGATCAGCACCACCAGCTTTACCAGCAACGATCTGCAAGCAGCGATTCGCGCGCAGTTCGGCGGTCAAAGTGCGGCCGAGCCGACGCTGACGATCAGCAGTTTCGGCTTTTCACGTGGCACGCCGCCGCTGGCCGATTTGGTGTTCGACATGCGTTTTCTGACCAATCCGCACTGGGTGGACGCCTTGCGTCCACAGACCGGACGCGATGCGGCGGTGGGCGATTATATCCGCGAAGATCCGGCCTTTGCCGAGGCGTTTGCGCGGATTCGCGATCTGCTGTTGATGCTGCTGCCGCGCTATCGCGAACAGGGCAAAGCCTATGTCCACGTGGCCTTCGGCTGCACCGGGGGAAAACACCGTTCGGTGTTCATGGCCGAACAGATCGCTTCCGCCTTGCGCGAAGGCGGATTTTCTCCCACATTGCTGCATCGCAACCTCGCTTCGCGCGCGGCAGATCTGCTCGAAGGGCAAAAGCCTTGAGACAGAACCCGTTCACGGCGCGCAGGAAAAGAAGAATGGGTGAGGCAGTACTGGAAGCCATGCATTTCGATTCCCAGTCGTCTTGCGTGTCTGGCATTCCGGCCAAGCTTGCGTTCATCGCGCAAGCGGCAGAATGTTCGGCCGCACTTCGGAGCCTGCCCCCTTCATGATCGGTCTTATCCTGGTTACCCACGGCGCGCTTGCCGACGAATTCATCCATGCGATGGAGCACGTTGTCGGGCGGCAAAGCGATGTCATCGGCGTGTGCATCGGTCCCAACGATGACATGGAAAAGCGCCGCAAAGAGATTGCCGACGCGATAAAGCGCGTGGACAGCGGCGAAGGCGTTATCATCCTCACCGATCTTTTCGGCGGCACGCCATCGAACTTGGCGATTTCGCTGATGCAGGCGGGCAGGGTCGAGGTGATTGCCGGAATCAATCTGCCCATGCTGATCCGCCTTGCCAAGGCGCGCGGCTGCATGGGCGTGAAGGAAGCGACAGCGGCGGCACGCGATGCCGGCCGCAACTACATAACGATTGCTTCCGAATTTCTCGGACAGGATGCATGAAATGGCTGAACAGGGTTACGTCACTCGCGAAACGGTGACGATTGTCAACCAGCGCGGCCTTCATGCGCGCGCCAGTGCCAAATTCGTGAATGCGGTGGCCAAGCTGCCTGCTGGGTTTGACGTTACCGTTGCCAAAGATGGCACAGACGCTGCGGGTGGTTCGATCCTCGGCTTGATGATGCTGGGCGCGGCCAAGGGCGATACGGTGGATGTTACCGTTTCGGGGCCTGAGGGTGAGGCCGATGCGATCCTGATGAAGCTGACCGGGCTGATCAAGGACGGCTTCGGAGAAGATTGACCGAATGCCCGGCTTTTCCTCCATCGCGGCCTGCGAACAGCCACCTTCTGCGCTTCCGGTGCTCACGACCCAAATGGTCGCTGCGCGCCGGTTCTCGAAAGTAGCCATTCTCGG
This sequence comes from Novosphingobium sp. ERN07, assembly GCF_012641335.1. Taxonomy (GTDB): domain Bacteria; phylum Pseudomonadota; class Alphaproteobacteria; order Sphingomonadales; family Sphingomonadaceae; genus Novosphingobium. The sequence continues at coordinate 71,373 of NZ_JABAID010000012.1, read as the reverse complement.
AACGCGCTGAAGAAAAATCCGGGCATTCGGTTGCTCCCCTTGCCGCGATGGCGTGCCTGCCGCATGGGGGCACCATGACGCGCAAGATCATCACTGGCTATTCCAACCCGACGGTAAAGTTCGTCCGCAGTTTGCGGGAAAAGAAGCACCGGCGGCGCGAGCGCAAGTTCCTTGCTGAAGGGCTGCGTTTGCTGACCGATGCGCGCGAGAGCGGGCGCTTGCCCGAAATCCTGCTGATGGTGCAAGGGCGTGAAGGGCATCCGCTGCTCGACGAACTGGAAGCAGACGTCGCGCGCTCTGGCGGCGACGTGATCGAACTGCCGCTGGATATCCTTGCGAAAGTGACCGGCAAGGAAAACCCGCAGGCGGTGGCGGGCGTCTTTGCCGAATGGGATACATCCATCGCGCTGATCGGCCGCAATGCCGCGCCGATCTGGCTGGTGGCGCACGCGATGCGCGATCCGGGCAATCTGGGCACGATGTTGCGCACGGCCGACGCGGTGGGCGCGGGCGGGTTGATCCTGATCGACGATTGCGTGGACCCGTTTTCCGTAGAGGCGGTGCGCGCCAGCATGGGCGCGATCTTTACCGAACAACTGGCGCAGGCGCGGTGGGACGAGTTCCTTGACTGGCTGCGCCAGAGCGAAGGCCAATTGGTGGCGGCATCCTTGCGCGAAGCCGTGCCCTATCGCGGTGCGCCATATGCGGCACCCTGCTTCGTCATGGTTGGCAATGAATCGCGCGGACTGCCTGAAGACTACGAGATGGCCTGCGATCTTCGCGTGACCATGCCGATGAAGGGACTTGCTGACAGTCTCAACGCTGCGGTCGCCGGGGCAGTGTTGGCTTACGAAGTGCTGGCAACACTCGAAGCGTGAACGTGAACGTACTGCGCGGTTAATCCTTCGGTCAGTCGCACCGGTGTATGAGAGCGTCATGCGCTCGATGTTCGCCCTCTCCCTTGCCGCTACTGCCATGTTGGGCGGCTGTGCCACCGCACCCAGCGGCTCGGCGGGATTGGCTGGCACGCATTGGACGATCATGCGGATTGATGGCGCGGTGCCTGCGGTTCCCGAAAAGGCGGCGATGCGGTTTGATGATGCCCGTCTGTCAGCCAACGTCGGCTGTAATGGCATCGGCGGCGATTATCGTGTCGAAGGCGGACGGTTGCTGGCAGGTCCGCTGATGGCCACGCGGATGTTCTGCGAAGGACCGGTGTGGCAGCAGGAGGAAGCGGTAAACGCGCTGCTTTCCGCTGCGCCGGAAATGCAACGCAGCGGATCGACAATGCGGCTCGTTTCGGGCGGCCACGCACTCGATCTCCAGCTTGTGCGCGGCTGATCAGTCGCCTGCAATAAAGGCGGTTATGCGCCACACGCCATCCTTGGGTTCCGCAATCAGGCGATAGTCCAGCAAGCTGCGCAACTTGGCTGTTTCCACCCAGCCTTTCTGGCCATTGTCCAGCGTGACACGGGTCGTATTTGCCTTCGGATCGAAATCCATAGGGTCTATGCCGACGATGAACCAGCCAACTGGGCTGATGTCCTCTCCGCCGGGTTTTTCGCGCAAGGGCGTTTCATTACCTAGAACCAGCATGGCGTTATAGCTGTCGACCGCTTCGGGCACGTTCCAGAACACCCACGGCATCGCAGCCAACCCACCTTCGACCGCGCAGCCGAGCGGCAGGATAGTGCTGAGTTCATGCCAAAGTCCGCTCTCAGGATCGGCCAGTCGTTTCTTCAATTCTGCCGTGCCGCTCCCACCGCCATAGTCGAGTGCGATATCCGGCGTGGCGAGTGCCGCCATTGCATCGGCATCGCGGGCCTTGATCGCTGTGACGAGCGCTTTGCGGAATGCTGGCCATCCGGGCTTGTCTGCACAATCGTCACGCGGGGCGTAGCGAATGCCGGCAAGCGCAGGTGGTTCTTCCATCGCTGTCGCGGCGGAAGCGCTTGGTTCCGGTTCGGGCAGGGGGGCAGGGCTGGGGGCGGGTTGTGGCAAGGGCGCTGCCACCGCAACAGGAGTCGGCTCAGCCTTTGGCTCGCTGTCACACCCCGTCAGCGTCAGCGCCGCAGCCAGTGTAGCGAGGCAAGACCGATGCCGTGCAATCATTCCGCCGCCACATCTCCTTCATCGTTGGCAACCGCTGCCAGTGCCGCCGGTTCCGCATCGGCATAACGCGGCGTGGATTCTACCAGAGGGATTTCCTCCACTTCGCGCTTGCCGATCTCGATATGCTTCTCGCGCAAACGGCGTCCGGCGGAAAGCACGTTCCGCTCAAAGCTGCCTACGAACTTGTTGTAGTTGGTCACCGCGCTGTCCAGCCCATTTCCGACGCGCTTCAGATGTTCGGCAGCGACTGCCAGACGATCGTAGAGTTCGCCGCCCATCTTGCCGATTTCCCGCGCTTCACGCGCAAGGCCATCCTGCCGCCAGACCTGCGCCACAGTGCGGGCAATGGCGACGAGGTTGGTCGGGCTGGCCAGCAGCACACGGCGTTCAAAGGCAAAGTCCCACAGCTGCGGATCGCGTTCTAGCGCAGCGGCGATGAAATGCTCACCCGGCACGAACATCAACACATAGTCGGGCGCTTCTTCGAACTGCGATTGATATGATTTCGCACCCAGCGTCTGGATATGGTTACGCATCGACTGGACGTGCGCGTTCAGTGCGATCTTGCGCGTATCATCGTCCTGGGCCTCGAATGCATCCTGATAGGCGTTGAGCGATACTTTGGCGTCGATCACCAGCAGCTTGTTGCCGGGCACGCGCACGATGGCATCGGGGCGCAGACGCCCTTCTTCGGTTTCGACCGAATGTTCGGTGACGAAATCGGTGTGTTCGGAAAGGCCGCACTGTTCCAGTACGTTGCGCAATTGTAATTCGCCCCAGCGCCCGCGCGTTTTCGGGCCGTTGCGCAGCGAGTTGCCCAGTTGCGCGGCGGCGGCGCGGACAGCTTCCTGTCCATCGCGCATCGACTGGATCAGGCCCGTGAGTTGGCCGAACGAATCCACGCGCTGCTTTTCAAGGCTCTGCACCTGCTCCTCATAGCTGCGCAGCCGCTGATCTACGGGTGCAAGCAGGGATTTCAGCCGTTCAGCGCTAGTCTTCTCGCTTTCTTCGAACCGTGATTGCGCGCGCGCAAGGAAGGTTTCCTGTGCCTTTTCCAGCACCTTGTTGCCTGCGTTCTCGAACTCCTTGCGCAGCGCTTCCTGAGCTTCGATCAGCAGGCGCTTCTGTTCGGCAAAGTTCTCTGCATCGGCCTTCATGCGTTCAAGCGCGGTGCGGAAGCCGTCGCGTTCATCGCGCACGCGCGTGAGTTCGATTCGCACAGCTTCGGCATCCATCGCGCTTTGCCGTGCGGCGGCAAGGGCCGGGGCGAGCTGATCCCGTTCGAGCCGGATCGTGGCGAGTTCTGCGCCAAGGGCATCGAGCGCCTTCACCCGCTCGCTCATCGCAGCAAGGTCCACGGTCATCGCCTTGACCGTGCCTTCGTGCGCTTTCGCCTCAGCATCGCGCTGGTCATGTCTTGCTCGCCATTCGTTGGCGGGTCGAGAGCCGAAAAACCAGCCAATGGCTAAGCCAATGATCATAGCCATCACTGAGACAATCAGGCCTGAAGCGTCTTGCATAGATATTCCAAGTCTCCGCAAAGTCGGTGAGGGTGCACCCCACCGACCTCGCGTCAAAAATGCTCTTTTGGATGGAAACCCATCATGTGCGCAAAAGCTTCTTCCGCAGTAGGAAAGCCCACCGTGGAATGGCAGATCGGATGACCTGCACCAGAAATAATGCACCAAAAAAAGAGCTCGTGTTCCTGACGCAAAAGATACTGCCATACCTTCATGGCATGACTCCTTTTGCATAAGTTTTTGGCTTCTGCCGACTCTGTCAGGGATGCATTTCAGCCATGAGTTACCGTTGTCGACTGCTATGCTTTTCCGGTTCTTTTGCCGGTTTTGCAGGCGTTGGCGACTTCAGGTCGGTTGGCGTCGAGCGTATGACGTTGAGCCAATGCAGATGCGGGTATTATCCGCTCCCGGAGCGTTAGTAGTCAGTCGATACGATTCTCCCTCTGCTGTGAACAGATTGAGAACGTATCATCAATGTTGGATTCAGCAAGGGCAGAAAAAAGTTTTGCCCTGCACTAGTTGCTTCAAGCCACCTTACGCAGCTTTTCCAGCTTCTTCAGCGCCATGTTGCGCTTCAGGCGCGACAGATGGTCGATGAAGAGGATGCCTTCGAGATGGTCCATCTCGTGCTGGAGGCAGGTGGCCATGAGGTCGTCCATCGCTTCCTCATGCGTGTTTCCATCCAGATCCTGCCAGCGCGCGCGGATGCGGGCAGGCCGTTCCACTTCGGCATAGATTTCCGGCACCGAAAGGCAGCCTTCCTGATAGACGCTAAGGTCATCGGAAGGCTCGAGAATTTCGGGATTGATGAAGACGCGCGGTTCGCGCTTGGTGGGCGTGTGATGATGGTGGTGGCCATCGTGATTGCACGGCACCGGCTCAGCATCCGGGTCTTCGGGCTGAAGATCGATCACCAGCACGCGCAGCGGCACGCCCACTTGGATTGCGGCGAGGCCGATGCCGGGGGCATCGTACATCGTTTCGAACATGTCTTCGACGAGCATCTTCAACTCGTCGTCAAACTTTTCGACGGGGACGGAGACCTGCTTCAGGCGCGGGTCTGGAACTTCAAGGATTTCACGGATGGCCATTGGGCGCAGATAAGGAAGATGTGGCAGAGTCGCAAGGGTGGCTATGCCACTGGCCTTCGCGCCCGCAGCGCTTGTGCCAAGGTGCCTTCGTCCAGATAATCCAGTTCGCCACCCACAGGCAGGCCATGCGCAAGTTGTGTCACCCGCACGGCCATCCCTTCCAGCCGCTCCGCTATGTAGTGCGCGGTCGTCTGCCCTTCCAGCGTGGCGTTCATCGCCAGCACCACTTCATCAATGCCGCCCCGGCTTACCCGGCCCAGCAACTGGCCGATAGTCAGATCTTCAGGGCGGACGCCTTCCAGCGCGGAAAGCCTGCCGCCCAGCACGTGATACTTGCCGGTGAACAGGCGTGCGCGGTCAAGCGCCCAGAGGTCTGCCACTTCCTCAACCACACAGATCGCGCGCTGATCGCGGCGCGGATCGGCACAGATGCCGCAGGGGTTGGTGGTGTCGACATTGCCGCAGGTGTCGCATTCGACCAGCAACTCCTGAACCTGCGTCAAGGCGTTCAGCAATTGGGGCAGCGCCGTTTCGCGCCGCTTGATCAGCCACAGCACGGCGCGCCGAGCCGAGCGGGGGCCAAGCCCAGGAAGCCGCGCCAGTGCGCCGGAAAGCGCCTCGATCTCTTGCGATGCCATGCCAGCACAGATAGGGCCGACGCCGACAAACGGAAGGCCATTTGCAAGCTTATGCGCATCATCTTCATGGGCACCCCCGATTTCGCGGTGCCAACGCTCGAAGCGCTGGTCGCGGCGGGGCACGATGTGATTGCCGCCTACAGCCAACCGCCGCGCCCGGCGGGGCGAGGCAAGAAGCTGCAACCTTCGCCCGTGCATCTGGCGGCGCAGGCGCATGGCATCGACGTGAGAACGCCTGTTACGTTGAAAGGCGCAGACGAGCAGGCGGCATTTGCGGCGCTGGATGCCGATGTGGCGGTGGTGGCGGCCTATGGCCTGATCCTGCCACAGGCGGTGCTGGATGCGCCGCGCTTGGGGTGCCTGAACGTCCACGGCTCTCTCCTGCCGCGCTGGCGCGGGGCTGCGCCGGTGCAACGGGCGATCCTTGCAGGCGATGCGATGACGGGCGTCACTATCATGCAGATGGAGCGCGGGCTGGATACCGGGCCGATGCTGGCCAAGGTTGAAACGCCGGTCGATGGGAAGACGGCAGGCGAATTGACAGCGGAACTGGCGGATCAGGGGGCTGCGCTGATGGTGCCGGTGCTGGCGGACCTTGGCGCACATCCGCCTGTGGTGCAGCCGGACGAGGGCGTCACGTATGCCCACAAGATCGACAAGGCCGAAAGCCGCCTCGATTTCACGCGCGATGCGGCGGATGTTGAGCGGCAGGTGCGTGCCTTTGCGCCTGCGCCGGGGGCGTTCTTTGAACTTGAGGGCGAGCGGTATCGCGTTCTGGCAGCTGACGTTGTTGGGCGCAGCGGCGATGCAGGTATGGTGCTGGACGATGCGCTGACCATCGGTTGCGGACAGGATGCAGTGCGGCCAACGCTGATTCAGCGGGCGGGACGTCCGGCGATGGATGCCGCAGCGCTGCTGCGCGGGCGGGCCATTGCGGCGGGCACAAAGCTCGGCTGATGCGCTTCGCCCTAACCCTCGAATGGCACGGCGCGGCGTACATGGGCTATCAGCGCCAGTCGCACGGCCCCAGTGTGCAACAGGCGCTGGAAGATGCAGTCCATTCGGTGACAGGCGAGACGGTGGCGGTCCACGCCGCGGGCCGGACCGATACCGGTGTTCACGCGCTGGGTATGCGCGCGCATTTCGATCTGTCACGCAGCTTTGATCCGTTCCGCATGTTCGAAGCGCTGAATGCGCATCTGCGGCTGGCAAAGCACGCGGTGGCGGTCCTGAACTGCATCAAGGTGGCCGAGGACTGGCACGCGCGTTTTTCCTGCGTGGGCCGAGCCTATGAATACCGCATCATCAACCGCCGTGCGCCGCTGACGCTCGATCTGGGCAAGGCATGGCGGATTGCCAAACCGCTGGACGAAGGCGCGATGCACGAAGCTGCGCAACTGCTGGTCGGGTGCCACGATTTCACCACCTTCCGCTCGGTTCACTGCCAGTCAGCCAGTCCGGTCAAGACGCTCGACCGGCTGGACGTGCGGCGTGAAGGTGATCGCGTCATCGTCGAGGCGGCGGCGCGCAGCTTCTTGCATCATCAGGTGCGCTCGATGGTGGGGTGTCTGGCGCTGGTCGGACAAGGACAATGGCGCGTGGATCAGGTGGCCGAAGCGCTTGCGGCAAAAGACCGTAGCAAATTAGGACTTAACGCGCCTCCGGAAGGTCTATACTTCGTCTCCGCAACATATCCCGGAGAGTAGAAATGACCGACCTGAGCGGCCAGCGCATTGTTTCCAAACTTGATTCGGATGGAACGCTTACTGTCAGCCTTGAGAATTTCACTTTGCCGCCACCCGAAGGACGGCAAGTGGTGATCCGGGTGGAAGCGACGCCGATCAACCCGTCGGACCTCGGCCTGTTGTTCGGGCCTGCCGATGTTGAGAGCGGCGATTTCTCTGACGGCAAGATCGTCGCGCGGATGCCGGAACCTGCTGTCCGCGCAATGGCTGCGCGGCACGGCGCAGCGATGCCGGTGGGCAACGAAGGGGCGGGCACGGTCATCGCGGCGGGGGATGCGCCGGAAGCACAGGCCTTGCTGGGCAAGCGTGTGACCTGCTTTCCCGGCGGCATGTATGCGACGCTGGCGGTGGCCGATGCCGCGATGTGCCTGGAACTGGCTGACGGCATAACGGCAGAGCAGGGGGCTTCGGCATTCGTCAATCCGCTGACCGCGCTCAGCTTTACCGAGACCATGCGTCACTTGGGGCACAGCGCGCTGGTGCATACCGCCGCAGCATCGAACCTTGGGCAGATGCTGGTAAAGATCTGTCAGGCTGATGGCATCCCTTTGGTCAACGTGGTGCGCAATGATGCGCAATTGGCGATCCTCAAAGGGCTGGGCGCGGAACATGTCGTCGATAGTTCGAAGGAGACGTTCCTTCAGGACCTGACCGCTGCCGTCGCGGCCACCAAAGCGACGATGGCGTTCGATGCCATCGGCGGCGGCAAACTCGTCAGTCAGATCATGACGGTGATGGAGCAGGTGGCCAATTCGGGCGCAGCCTGTAGCCGGTATGGCTCCAACAGTCCCAAACATGCTTTCATCTATGGCGCGCTCGATCTTTCGCCCACGGTGCTGACGCGCAACTTCGGCTTCAGCTGGGATGTGTCGGGCTGGCTGCTCGCACCGTGGATGGGCAAGCTGGGGGCCGAAGTGGTCGACAAGATGCGCCGCCGGGTGATGGCCGAACTGACGACCACCTTTGCCAGCAACTATAAGGCGCGCGTAACGCTGGAGCAGGCGCTGACCCGCGATGCAGCGCTGGATTACAATGCACGGCGCACGTGCGAGAAGTATCTGATCACACCGAACGGGTGATCCAACGAAAAAGGCCCTCGCAATTGCGGGGGCCTTTTCAATTTCAGCGCCTGAGGGGCTTACCCCCGGTGCGCGACGCTTTCGGGCAAGTCCTTGCCGAACACCCGCTGGTAGTATTCCGCCACCAGCACGCGCTCCGTCTCGTCGCATTTGTTCAGGAACGAAAGGCGGAAGGCGAAGCCCACATCGTTGAAGATCTGGCTGTTCTGCGCCCACGAAATGACCGTGCGCGGGCTCATCACGGTGGAGATATCGCCGTTGATGAAGCCCTGCCGCGTGAGGTTGGCCACGCGCACCATGTCGGCTACGGTCTGCGGGTTCAGATCCGGCACCTTCTTGGTGACGATCTCGACCTCGGTTTCCTGCGCCAGATAGTTCAGCGCGACGACGAGGTTCCAGCGGTCCATCTGGCCCTGGTTGATCGCCTGCGTGCCGTGATACAGCCCGCTGGTATCACCCAGACCCACGGTGTTGGCCGTTGCGAACAGGCGGAAGTGCGGGTTCGGGCGGATCACGCGGTTCTGGTCGAGCAGCGTCAGCTTGCCTTCGGTTTCCAGCACGCGCTGGATCACGAACATCACGTCCGGTCGGCCCGCATCGTATTCGTCGAACACCAGCGCGGTCGGCGTCTGCAGCGCCCACGGCAGCAGGCCTTCACGGAATTCGGTCACCTGTAAGCCATCGCGCAAAACGATGGCATCGCGGCCGACCAGATCGATGCGGCTGATGTGCGCATCGAGGTTGATGCGGATGCAGGGCCAGTTGAGCCGTGCCGCAACCTGTTCGATGTGCGTCGATTTGCCAGTGCCGTGATAGCCCTGCACCATCACGCGGCGGTTGTAGGCAAAGCCTGCAAGAATCGCCAGCGTGGTGTCGGGATCGAACACATAGGTCGGGTCCACGTCGGGCACGCGCTCGTCTGCGCGGCTGAACGCGGGGACTTTCATGTCGATATCGATGCCGAAAGTCTCACGGACATCGATTTGCGTGTCGGGCGCGGCGAGCAGCGTCGTCGCGTGGCTGTTCGGAAGTTCGCTCATCACCGCCCCGCCTATACGCGCGGGCGCGGCGCTGCAATAAGGTTTCCAAGAACCTGTCCAATGGAGTGGGAGATTTTCGATGAAGCTCTACGGTGCGCTGCTTTCGCCGTTCGTCCGCAAGGTGGCGGTGATCGCTACGGAAAAGGGAATTTCCTGGGAATTGGCACGCGGCGGACCCGGAAGCAGCGATCCCGAATTTCTCGGCGTCAGCCCACTTGGCAAGATTCCGGCGATCAATGACCAAGGCTTCACGCTCGCCGATTCGACGGCCATCGCCTTCTATCTGGATGGGCAGTACCCCGAACCCAAGCTGATCCCCGATGATCCGAAGCTGCGCGGCAAGGCCGTGTTCTGGGATGAATTTGCCGATACGGTGCTGGGAGCAACCGGGCTGAAAATCCTGTTCAACCGCCTTGTCGGCCCAAAACTTCTCAAGGTCGGCGGGGACGAAGCCATTGCCTTGCAGGGCGAAGCTGAACTGCCCCGCTGGATCGACTGGTTCGAAAGCGTGGTTCCCGATGAAGGCTGGCTGCTGGGCGAAAGCATCAGCATTGGCGATATCGCCGTTGCCTCGATGTTTCGCACGCTGGCCTATGTCAGCCACGGGGTCGATGCGCAGGCACGCCCGAAAACGGCGGCGTGGTATCACCGCGTGGCGGCGCGTCCGGCGTGGGCCGCTGTGGCCGAAAAGGAAGCGCCGATCGCGCAGCGGATCATGGCGATGTAGCGTGAGGTGAGAGGCGGCACACCCATGCGCCGCCTCGATCCATCGCTCCGCCCTTGCAGCATACCAACTGGTCGGTATGCATATTCAAGTGATCCCGAATCGCTCCTTTCGCCCCCCGGCGGTGACCGCGCGGGAGAAACTGCTGGAAGCGGCGGTAAAGCTGATTCGTTCAAACGGTTTTGCGGCGACTTCGGTCGATCAACTTTGCGCCGAAGCAGGGGTGACCAAGGGCGCGTTCTTCCACCACTTCGCCTCGAAAGAAGCGCTGGGCGTGGCGGCGGCAGACTATTGGTCGGTCAGCACTGCCGCCTTCTTTGCTGAAGCGCCGTTCCATGCCTTGCCCGATCCGGTGGACCGCGTTCTGGGCTATCTCGATCTGCGCATTGCCCTCATCGGTGGGCCGCCCGAAGCCTTCAGTTGCGTTGCCGGCACACTGGTTCAGGAGGCATTCCGATCCAGCGCCGCCATCCGCGTGGCCGCCGAAGCAAGCATCATGGGCAATGCCCGCGCGCTTGAGGCGGATCTTGACGCAGCCGTGGCACGATGCGGCGTTTCGGGCACGACAGGGGCAAGTCTGGCGCGGCATGTTCAGGCCGTGATTCAGGGTGCATTCGTGCTGGCCAAGACACAACCAGAGGAGAGCGCAGCCACTGTTGCACGCGAGCAGCTTGTGCACTTGCGGCGCTATTTCGCGATGTTGTTCGGGAGGGAAGCCAGAGAGGAGTAAGTTGTCATGTCCTATATCGATGGGTTCGTTCTGGCGGTCCCTACCGCCAACCGTGAGAAGTACGAGGAAGTCGCCCGCCAGTTTGACGCGATCATGATCGAGCATGGCGCGCTGCGCGTGGTCGAAGCCTGGGGTGACGATGTGAAGCACGGCAAGCGCACCGATTTCTATCGCGCTACCGAGGCAACCGCCGACGAGGTCATCGTGTTCAGCTGGGCCGAATGGCCGGACAAGGCGCGCCGCGATGCGGCTCATGCTGCGATGGAAAAACTGATGTCTGAAATGGCCAAGCCGATGGAGATGCCGTTCGATGGCACTCGCATGATCGTGGGCGGTTTCAACACGTTCCTTTCTCTGGGAGCGGACCGGTGAGCCGCCCCGTTCCATTCTGCTGGTATGAACTGATGACCGGCAATCTCGCGGTGGCCTCCGATTTCTACGGCAAGGTCATCGGCTGGCGCCTTTCCAAATCCGATCCGCAATCGCCGATGGATTATCGCATGATCCTGCGCAGCGATGGCGGCACGACCGGAGGTGCGTTGCAATTGACGGACCAGATGCGGGCAGGCGGTGCCCGCCCGGTCTGGGTGCCCTATTTTGCGGTTGCCGATATCGATGCCGGTTTGGGGGCTTTGCAGGCCGATGGCGGCAAAGTGCTGATGCCCCGGACGGATATTGCCGAGGGCAGCTTTGCTATGGTCACCGATCCGCAAGGGGCGCCGTTCTACCTGATGCAGCCGCGCCCACCTGCGGACCGTCCCGATGCAAAGAGCGATGCATTCAAAGCCGACGGCGTGCAGCACGTGCGCTGGAACGAGCTGCCCACCAGCGATGCAGAAGGAGCGAAGGCCTTTTATGCTCGGCATTTCGGCTTTGAATTCAACAGTTCCATGCCGATGGGCGAAATGGGCAACTACGACTTCATCGATTTCGATGGGCATGTACTCGGCGCGATCATGCCCCAGATGGATAAGGCAAGGCCACCGTCATGGCTGGTCTATTTCGGGGTTCCGTCCACGTTTGCGGCAAAATCTGCGATCGAGGCGGCGGGCGGCACCGTCATGATGGGACCGCACGAGGTGCCTGGCGGTGACTGGATCATCGTCGCCACCGATCCTGATGGAGCCGTCTTCGGCGTTGTCGGCCCCAAGGGAGAAGACGCATGACCGCGACAGTCCCCCCGCTGACCTTGTGCCTCTGGTACAATGGCGATGCCGAAGAGGCGGCGCGCTTCTATGCCGCGACGTTTCCCGACAGCAGCCTTGATGCCATCCACCGCGCGCCGGGTGACTTTCCCGGCGGCGCTGCGGGGACGGTGCTGACGGTTCAATTCACCGTGCTGGGTGCGCCGTGCATCGGGCTGAACGGCGGCCCGCAGTTCCCCCATACCGAGGCGTTCTCGTTTCAGGTGGCGACCGATACGCAAGAAGAAACCGACCGCTACTGGGATGCCATCGTCGGCAATGGCGGGGCGGAAAGCGCGTGTGGCTGGTGCAAGGACAAGTGGGGCGTGAACTGGCAGATCACGCCGCGCGTGCTGACGACCGGCATGGCCGATCGCGATCCTGACGTGCGCGCACGCGTTTTTGCGGCGATGATGACGATGCGCAAGATTGATCATGCTGCCATTGAAGCCGCGATGCGAGGGGAAGGGTGATGCTCGAGCTTTATGGTCACCCCTTCTCGTCCTACACGTGGAAAGTGCTGATAGCGCTCTATGCCAACGGCACGCATTTCACGTTCCACAGCCTTGATGGGGAAAACCCGGATCAGGCAACGGCCTATGCCCGCGTCCAGCAGGTCAGCCCGATGGGCAAGTTTCCGTTGTTGGTGGATGGTAGCCGCGAGGTGTTCGAAACCAGCCCGATCATAGAGCATCTTGCGCTGCACCACCCCGGCGCAGCGCCGCTGATACCTGCCGATCCTGACGCGGCGATCCGCACGCGCATGATCGACCGCGTGTTTGACAACTACGTGATGAACGCAATGCAGGAGTGTGTGGACGAAGCGATCAGCACCGGCTCCGTCTCGCCGGAAACGCAGGCGCGGGTGGATGAAAGGGTAACGCGGGCCTATCGCTGGATCGAAGGCTGGCTGGCCACCTATGCCATGCCCGATAGTGTTAGCCTGATCGAATGCGCTGCGGCACCGGCGTTGTTCTATGCCGATTGGGTCACGCCCATTCCCGAAGATTGCCCACGGTTGCGCGGATGGCGCGCGCAGCTTCTGGCCATGCCGCCTGTTGCGCGCTGTGTCGAAGATGCACGCCGCTTCCGCCACTACTTCCCGCTTGGCGCGCCCGATCGCGATTGAGCCGACAGGATTTTTGAAGATGAACGAGCTTTCGATCACCCGCTACATCGCCGCCTCGCCTGAAAAGGTGTGGGACGTCCTTGCCAATCGGCAGGAGGAATGGTGGTGCCCCAAACCGTGGTGGATCACCATGATCGAACAGGATCGCCGCCCGGGCGGCCGTAGCGCGATGGTGATGCACGGTCCTGATGGCGAGGAAATGCCACAGGAAGGCATTTTTCTGGCCTGGGAAGAAGGGCGGCGCTTTGTCACGACCGATGCCGTGACGGCTGATTTTCAGCCTTCCGGCCCCTTCATGATCGGCATCTGGGAAATCGCGCCCGAAGGTGAGGGCACCCGCTACACTGCCAGCGCCCGGCACTGGACCGAAGAGGCGATGAACAACCACGCCGAAATGGGTTTCGAGGCAGGCTGGAACGCCTGCGCCGACCAGTTGCAGGCGCTGTGCGAGCAGGCCTGAAGCGGACCGGTTTGGCCCCATCCCTTGCTGGCAAACGCACAGGTCGCCGCTAAGCTGCAGCCTTCCGCTTTGGAGGGAACTGCAATGAGCCTGTTTGATTCGATCCTTGGCCAGGTGGCCGGAAACGTCGATGTGAAGAACCTCGCGGCCAAGGTCGGTATCGATCCCGACATGGCTGAAAACGCCATTGCGGCACTGGCGGCCGGCCATCAGTCAAAGGGCGACACGATTGAAACGGCAGCGGCAAACACGGGCCTTGATGCCTCGAAGCTGCAGGAAATTGTCGGCCACATCGGCGGAGAAGGCTCACTGGGCAACTTTGCGTCGATGCTCGGCCAGAACCCGGGTGCGTTGAGCAAGGTCACGGCTTTTCTCGACAAGGACGGCGATGGCAATCCGCTGAACGACCTTGCCGGTATGGCCAAGGGCATTTTCGGCAGCTAACGGCCCCTGATGCTCGATACTGCGCTCTCCCTGCTGATGCTCGCCGCCATCGCCCTTGTTGCAGGCGCGGCGTTCCTGTTCCGGCGGGGAGAGCGCAAGCGTCCTGTGTTGATGCTGACGCTGGCGGGCGTCATGCTGATGAACCTGATCATCTGGACCCTGCCCGACAAGAGCGGCAGCACGCTGGCCGGCGCCGCGCAGACAGGGCCGCAGCCGTAATTACCCCAGTTCGATGCAGCCGCCATCGACGCACAAGTCTATTCCATTGATAAAACTGGCTTCCTCGCTGGCGAGGAACAGAACCGCGCGCGCCACTTCCTCGCTCGTGCCCATGCGCCCGATGGGGACGACGGATGAGAGCATGTCGCGCATCCCCTGAATTTCCGCGTCGCTGGCATCGCGCTTGAAAATTTCGGTGTCGGTCGGGCCGGGGCTGACCATGTTGACGCGGATGCGGCGGGGCAGAAGTTCCTTGCCCACGATGCGCGCCATCGCCCGCAAACCGGCCTTCGCGGCGGCATAGGCGACATTGCCGGGCACGGCCGCCATCGATCCGATGGAGCCGGTGATGATGATCGATCCGCCATCGCGCATCATCGGCAGGGCCTTCTGGATGGCGAAGAACGCACCGCGCAAGTTGACCGTGTGGATATTGTCCCAGAACTCCGGCGTGACGTCGGGCACCATCGCAAAACCGCCCACGCCAGCGTTCACGAACAGCACATCGATGCCGCCTAAAGCCTCCTTGGTGTCGTTCAGGGCGTTCTCTGTGTCGTTCAGGATTCCGATGTCAGAGCGGATGCAGATGGCGTCCAGTTCCTCCGCAATCTCGCGCAGAGCGTCGGTATTACGCCCGGTGATCGCCAGCTTAGCCCCTTCAGCTGCGAACATGCGCGCGGCGGCGAGGCCGATCCCGGCGGTGCCGCCAAGGATCGCCACGCACGTGTTGTCGAACCGCTTCACCGGTCAGAACATCGTGTTGGTGTTGGCCGAAGCTTCCGGCACCGGAGACAGCACGTCCCAGTGCTCCATCACCTTACACCCTTCCACACGGAAGATATCGACCACGGCAAACCCGCGCTTGGCCGCCGCATCACCCGTTTCGTTCCACCCGTGGCTATGCACGGCGACGAGGTTGCCGTCAGCGATGATCCGGTGGATCTTGGTTTTCTGCGTAGGGTTGTTCGCCACGAACGGTTCGAGAAAGGCAATCGCCGCATCGCGCCCGGTGGCTGCAAAGGGGTTGTGCTGGATATAGCCGGGATCGACCCACTTTTCGAAGGAGGAGCGCACCTTCTTCTGCATGTAGAACTCGTCCATGAACTGGCTGACGACCTCTTTCGGCGTCAGCTTGCATTCCTCGGCCTGCGCTGCGCTGGCGGTCAGCGCGAAGGCGATTGCGGTGGTGAAAAGGCGCATCGTTTCTCTCCCTTCAAAACATGCTGTTGGGGTTTACCGGGTTTTCCGGCACGTCCTGAATCACGTCCCAGTGTTCTACAATCAGGCCGTCTTCCACGCGGAAGATGTCGACCACGGCGAGGCCAGCATCGCCCGGCCAGCGCACTACTTGCGTATGGGTAATCACGTGATCGCCATCGACGAAGCTGCGGTGGATGGTCTGCGTGGCATCGGGCGATTCCGCGCGCACGCGATCCAGAAAGCCCTTCAAAGCTGCTACAGAAGGTTCGGCCAAGGAGGAATGCTGGACGTAACCGGGCGCGATGTACCGGTCCACCGCGCTGCTATCCATCGCGATCAGGACGTTGCGATTCATCTCCAGCACCAGATCGTGATTGGCCTGTTCCTGCGCGGTCCGCGCCATGCGTTCTCTCCCCTTTATTTATAACATTTGGTAGAGTATGCCTTGCGATGAGAAGGCCGTCAAAGCCTCAATGACAAGTTTGGGAGAAGTGATGACCCGCGCCGAGCTTTATGCCGTTCTGGACCGCTTTCTGGCCGCGCTGAACGCCCGCGATCCGCATTCGCTCGATTGGGCGCAAGGTGCGAATCACAGCGAGAACAACGTCATGCTGGAAATCGGTGATGGCGTTTGGGGCACGATCGATCGGCTGGGCGATTACCAGTTGCGCTTTGCCGATACGCGCACGCGCCAAGTAGGCTACTTCGGCACGGTGATCGAACCCATTGAGGAATCCGCCTTCACGCTGCGCCTTGGACTGAACGAAGCAGGCCAGATTGCCGAATGCGAAATGCTGATCGTCCGCCAGTCTGACAGCGGGATCAAGTTCGAGAACTGCCGATACTGGGACAAGCCGATCCTGCACCGCGAACCGGAAGCGCCGGTTGCCCGCGAAGAGATGGTGCGACTGTCCAACGGCTATTTCGACACGCTCCAGCGCAACGACGGGACGATCCACACCAAGTTTCACCCCGATTGCAACCGCGTGGAAAACGGCGTCCAGACCACGCGCAACCCGGACTTTGCCAAGATCGTGCCGGTATCCGCGCTGGGCTGCGAAGAGCAGTTCCGCATGGGCAACTACCGCTATGACGACGATCTGCGCGCTCGCCGCTTTCCGCTGGTCGATGAAGAGCGCGGGCTGGTGCTGGCCTTCGGCTTCATCGACCATTCGGGCTGCTTGCGCGAATTTCAGCTTACCGATGGACGCACGGTGAAAAGCCCGGTGCTGCGCCCGCACAGCTTCTATATCTCGGAACTGTTCAAGATCGATCACGGCATGATCGAACAGATCGAGGCGAATTTCATCACGGTGCCTTACCGGATGCCAAGCCCTTGGGATTCGCTGTGATGCGCTTTGTCAAAAAGGGGATATTGGCAGCAGGAGCGCTGGTGCTCGCCGCCTGCGCTATCGGTGCTTCGCCACCGCAAGTGAGCGCGGGTTCCGAATGGACCAGCCCCGGCGGCGATATCGGCAAGACGCACCACTCCCGCCTGACCGCAATCAACGCCGAAAACGTCGGCCAGCTTGGCCTTGCGTGGGAGGCCGATCTTGGCACCTTGCGCGGGCAGGAAGCAACGTCGGTGGTGATGGACGGCGTGCTTTACACGTCCGGCACCACGGGCCGCGCCTATGCTTTCGATGCGGCGACGGGCAAGGAACTCTGGCGGTTCGAACCCGAAGTGGACATGCAGGTCAACCGCACGGTCTGTTGCGATATGGTCAATCGCGGTGTTGCGGTGGCGCGGGGCAAGGTCTTCGTCGCCGCGCTCGATGGCTGGATGTACGCGCTGGACGCCAAGACCGGCGCGGTGGTGTGGAAGACCGATTTCATCGAAGATCGCAAGCGCGGCGACAATTCCACCGGCGCACCGGAAATTGCGGGCGATGTGGTGGTCGTGGGCATGAGCGGCGCGGAATACGATGTGCGAGGCTATGTGACCGCGCTCGATCTGGAAACCGGAAAGCTGCGCTGGCGCTGGCACGTGGTGCCGCATGATCCCAAGCTGGGGCCGCAGGAAACGCCACAACTGGAAGCCGCGCTGAAAACGTGGGACCCGAACAGTCGGTGGGATATCGGCGGCGGCGGCAGTCCGTGGGATGCGATTTCCTTCGATCCTGAAACCGGGCTGGTGATTGTCGGCACGGGCAACGGCGGGCCATATGCCACGTCGAAGCGATCACCCGCAGGCGGTGACAACCTCTATCTTGCCAGCCTTGTCGCGCTTGACCCCAAGACCGGGCGGATGAAATGGCACTATCAGGAAACCCCCGGCGACAACTGGGATTTCACCGCCACGCAGCCGATGATCTTCACCCGCATGAAAGTGGATGGCGAAGATCGCCCGGTGGTGCTGCACGCGCCCAAGAACGGTTTCCTCTACATCCTTGACCGGCGCGACGGAAAGCTGCTGCGCGCCAATCCCATCGTGCGTACCAATTGGACCAAGGGCATTGATCCCAAGACGGGCCGCCCGATCCTCGATCCAGAAGCGGCGGACTATACCACCGGTCCCAAGATCGTGTTCCCCGCCACCACCGGCGCGCGCAACTGGCATCCCGCCAGTTATGATCCGGCCACGGGCCTCTATGTCGGCGCGGTGCTGGACATGGGGAACCTGATCTTCATGACCGAGGGGCAGAAGCCACACAAGGCGCGGGCCTTGAACAACGATGCCGCGCTGATCTTCACGCCCGACGTGGAAGCCGCGCTGGCTGGCTTCCCGCCCGCATTCGGTGAAGCGGTGCGCAAGACGCCCGCTTATGCGGAGGCGCTGAAGAACCCGGCGAGCGCGCAGATCCGTGCTATCGATCCGCTTACGGGCAAGACGGTCTGGGCCGCCGATACCGCTGGATGGCAGGACCGGGGCGGAGTGCTGACCACCGCCAGCGGGCTGACCATATATGGTGGAGTTACCGGCAAGCTCTTCGTGCGGGAGACGAAGACTGGCAGGCTGATCAAGGAGATCGACACCGGCAGCGCGATCATGGCTGCGCCGATGACCTATGAGGTGGGCGGCGTGCAATACATCGCGGTCATGGCCGGGTGGGGCGGTGGAGGCTATCCTTTCGTGCCCCGCTATTCGGCGGCCTATAACCGCTACAACACCAACCGCTTGCTGGTGTTCAAGATCGGCGGTGGCGCAGTACCAAAGCCTGACATGCGCCCCGCGCTGGAAGTGGCACCGGCACCGCCTGCGCAAGCGCCGGGTGTCACGGCGGCAACCATCGCGCGCGGGCAGGGGCTGTTCTTCGGCAATTGCGCGATTTGCCACGCGAACCAGCCCCGTTCGATCACACCGGACTTACGCCGGATGCAGCCCGCCAGCCACGAGATGTTCCGCGAGATCGTGATGGAGGGCTTGCTGGTGCAGAACGGCATGCCGCGCTGGAACGATATCCTTTCAATGGACGATGCCGATGCGATCCACGCCTACCTGATCGATCTGCAAGGACAGACGCGGAAGGATGAGCTGGAAAAGCAGAAGGTCGGAAAGCCGTTGGACGGGCCGAGCCTGACGATCCTGTCGAACTATTGATGCTTTGCGCCACACCCCAAACACCCTCGTCACCCCGGGCTTGACCCGGGGTCCAGCTTCCTTCTGCTGATGTCGCAAAAGAAAGCGGGTTCCCGGGTCAAGCCCGGGATGACGAGGGGAGGGTGGCAGATAAGGAACCGCTGAATGGACTTCTCCACGCTCGACAATCCCCGCCTCGAATTTGCCTTCGCCTGCCGCCTGCGCTTCACCCGCGTGCAGATGGTGCCCGATCTGCCATCGGGCGGAATGCGCAGCGCGGTCTATGTGGACGAGGGCGAGTTTGAAGGCCCGCGTCTGAAAGGAAAGGCCGTGCCCAATTCGGGCGGGGACTATGCCTTCTTCCGGCCGGACGACACCGCCGTCTTCGATGCGCGCTATGTGCTGGAAGTCGATGACGGCACACTGATCTACATGCAGAACAAGGGCTTTCTGTGGGGGCGTGAACCGGGCACGATGGACCGGCTGCGCGCCTGGGCCTTTGCCGGGGGCGAACCGGTGCCTCACGCCGAATACTACCTGCGCGCGCAGCCCACGTTCGAGACGAGCAAGGGCAAGCATGACTGGCTGACCCGCCACGTCTTCATCGGCGTGGGCGAGCGCAAGCCTGATGGCAACTACGTGAAGTATTACGCGCTGACGTGATCGGTATTCTAGCCCCCTCCTCTTCAGAGGAGGGGGTAGGGGGTGGTGTGGTTCGCGCGCTGTTCAAGGTTGCAAGCACCACCCCCCAGCCCCCTCCTCTGAAGAGGAGGGGGAGAGTGCTTGACGAAAAACTCATCACACCGCATAACAATAACAATTGTTAGAAAAACACATGGGAGAATCCGTCCGGTGAAGCTTCACCTGCCCCCTCGCGTCAGCCCCAAGCAGTTCCAGTCTGCGATGACCGCATTTGCCGGTGTCGTGGGCAAGGAATGGGCCATGGACACCGACGCTGATCGCGATGCCTATGCAGATACATACGCCCCCGGCAGCACCGAGGAGTGGCCTGCGTCTGCCGCCGTCGCGCCCGCCAGCGTGGACGAAGTGCGCGCTATTGTGCGGCTGGCGAACGAGCATAAGGTGCCGCTCTGGCCCGTCGCGCGTGGCAAGAACCTGGGTTATGGCACTGCCGCGCCGCGCATGGAAGGCACCGTGGTCATGGACCTCGGCCGGATGAACAAGGTGCTCGAACTCGATCACAAGCTGGCGTACTGCGTGGTCGAACCGGGCGTGGGCTTCTTTGATCTTTACGACCAGATTCAGCGCGAAAAGGCCCCGCTGTGGCTTTCGGTCCCCGGCAACGCCTGGGGTTCGGTGCTGGGCAATGCGCTGGAACACGGCATCGGCTACACGCCCTATGGCCTTCACGCGCGCAACCTTTGCGGGATCGAGGCGGTGCTGCCCGATGGCGATCTGGTGCGCACCGGCATGGGCGCGATGAACAACAACCCGGCGTGGCACCTCTTCCCGATGAGCTATGGCCCGACGTGGGATTTGGCGTTCTCGCAATCGAACCTTGGCGTGGTGACCAAGGCAGGCGTGTGGCTGCAGCCTGCGCCGGAAACCTCGCTGGAAATCGTGTGGGATATCCCGAAGGTTGAGGATATCGGCTGGGTGATCGACACGATCACGCCGCTCAAGATATCCGGCCTGATCGATCAGAACGTGTTCATCCCGTCGTGGCTGGGCAAGATGGTGCTGAAAGGCCAGCGCAAGGACTTCTGGGACAAGCCATCGGCCATTCCCGAATGGCGCGTCGAAGAACTGCTGGAAGAGCACAAGCTCGGCTACTGGCAGGTCGCACTACGTCTTTATGGTGAGGAACCGGTGGTCAAGGCGCGGGCCGAAGTGGTGAAGGCGGCGATGAAGCGCCATCTCGATGCCGCACCTGCAGAGCACTGGTGGCGGCAGGGCGATCCCATCGGGCAGTATGAAACGACGATGGGCGTGCCGTCTGCCGTGCCATTGCAGATGTCCGACTGGATCGGCGGGCGCGGGGCGCACATGGGCTTTTCGCCGGTGGTGCCCGCCACGGGCAAGCACGTGCTGGATCAGATGGCGCGCAGCCGCAAGATCATCGCGGATTTCGACGTCGATTTCTATGCCAGCTTCACCATCGGCGGGCGCTTTGCCAACAACGTCAATATGCTGATGTATGACCGCGACAACGCTGAGGAAGTCGTGAAGATGCGCAAGCTGTTCGATGCGCTGATCGTCGAGACGGCCAAGGCGGGTTATGCGGAATATCGCACCCATCTGGGCTGGATGGACCCGGTGATGGAAACCTTCGATTTCAACAACCACGCGCTGCGCCGCTTCGACGAAAAGGTGAAGTCCGCGCTCGATCCCAACGGGATCATCGCGCCGGGCAAGCAGGGCGTGTGGCCTGCGGCCTATGCCGACAAGCGCGGCTCTGCCTACAAGGGGGGCAACTGATATGAAGCGTATCGTGATTGCCGCCGCTCTCGTTGCCGTGGGCGCTGCCGCCTATGCCGCGCCGCCTGCCGGAGGCCCCCCACCTATGCCGCCCTACATGATGCGCCCGGTTGCGCCAGAGGGTGACCGATTGAAGCTGGGCCGCGATGGCAAGACCGTGTTCGAGGCGCAGTGCGGCTATTGTCATTTGGTTGGTGGCATGGGCACCAACCTGCTGACCAAGCAGCAGATGATGGCGGGCAATCCGCCGGAAAAGGGCCTGCTTGCCAACCGTGACGATCTGACCCGCGATTACGTGAAAGCAGTGGTGCGCATGGGCAAGGGCGCGATGCCGCAGCAGACCAAGGTTGATCTGACCGACGCCGAGCTTGATGCCGTGGCGGCCTATTTGGGGAAGGCAGGTTGATGCGCCTTTCCCGCCGTTCGATGTTGAAAGGCAGCGCGTTGGCTGGAACGGCTGTTGCCGCGCCCGCCTTTGCCGCCAGCCTTGGCGATGCGCCGCTGGTGGCGTTTGAC
Source organism: Novosphingobium sp. ERN07 (assembly GCF_012641335.1). GTDB lineage: Bacteria > Pseudomonadota > Alphaproteobacteria > Sphingomonadales > Sphingomonadaceae > Novosphingobium. The sequence continues at coordinate 49,583 of NZ_JABAID010000012.1, read as the reverse complement.
AGCCGTGTACCGGAATCGCTCGCTTTTGCCGCCACGCAGCACGGGGCGCAGCAAATCGATCTGGCCGATGGGCTGGAAAACGCACGGCGTGCGCTCGGTTCCCCGCAAAGGGTGACGGGCCTCACTCGCTGGAGTGACTGGACTGCGCTAAGAGGGCTTCTTGAGGAGCAGGGCTTGCGACTCACGGAAGAAATGCTTGTGGCCGCGCCGCTCTCTGGCCGCAACCATCTCTTCCGCTGGACCATGACTGCGCGCTGATCCCTCGCGTCGGATGTCCAGAAAGCTTGAGGGGCGCGTCTCTTTGGGACGTGCCCCTTTTGCCATCCGCGCCGTTGCACTGCGTGAAACCCGCAAAATCGGCGGGGTGCGCTGGTCTGCGCATTCGCCATAGCCATGACACGAATTTTCGAGACGAGCGGGCTTGACCCGCGCTCCCGCTGATTTAGTATGTGTTACTAACAAATTCCGTGACAAGCGGAATCGGGAGAGAGGCAAGGCGGCGGATGGACGAGGTTACCCTCTATCACTGGGAGCCGAATGCGAATTCGGGCAAGCCGATGCTGGCGCTGATGGAAAAGGGCGTGCCCTTTGCCAGCCATTACATCGACATGCTGCAGTTCGATCAGCACAAGCCGGAATACCTCGCGATCAACTCGCAGGGCACGATCCCGGCGATGACCCACGGTTCGCGCGTGCTGACCGAAAGCACCGCGATCATGGAATATGTGAACGACCAGTTCGCCGGGCCTGATCTGATGCCCGGTGATGCGCAGGACCGCTGGCGGGTGCGCTGGTGGATGAAGTTCATGGACCAGTGGCTCGGCCCCAGCTTTTCCATGATCGGGTGGAGCGTGTTCGTAGGGCCGATGGTGCGCCAACGTGACCCGGCAGAACTCGATGCCGCGATCGAACGCATTCCACTGCCTGAACGCCGCGTGGCATGGCGCAAGGCGATCAGCGGCAATTTCTCGGACAGCGAAATGGCCGAAAGCCGCCGCCGTGTGGGGCTGGGCATCGCCAAGCTGGAAGAGGAACTGGGCAAGCGGCCCTATGTCGGCTCTGACCAATATACGCTGGCCGATATCAACATCTTCAACAGCACCTATTCGCTGCCACTGTCGCAGCCCGATCTGGCGGGCAAGGACAAGACGCCGAACATCATGCGCTGGCTGAAGCGTGTCTACAGCCGCGATGCTGTCAAGAAGACGTGGGCGATGGGGAAAACGGACCTCGCCCATCGCTATGGCCTGATCATGGCGGAGATCGAAGGATGAGCGCCATTCTCTATCACGGCGAGCCGAATGGCGCTTCGCTGACCGTCCTGGCGGCGCTGGCGGAATCGGGCCTTGCTATCGAATGTCGCCACATCGATCTGCTGGCGGGAGAGCGTCATGCACTGCCCGGTATTTCGGACTCAATCGCGCTCGATCTTGGGATTGAGGGTGAAGGGCCGGTGCTGGTGGCAGATGGAGAGGCGATGACCGAATCTGTCTTCCTCGCGCAGTATCTGGATGAAGCAGCCGGGGGCGCGGGCTTGCAGCCGACTGATGCTTTTGCCCGCTGGGAAATGATGATGTGGTGCCGCCAGATCACCGAGCGGCTTTCGCCCGCCGCGGCGCTGCTGGGCAATGTCGCCAGTGCGCAGGCGGCCCTTGCGGCCATCCCGGCAGAGGGTTTTGCGGATATCACCGCGAGTATCGCATCGGACGATTTGCGCGAACGCTGGCAGGCGCTGCACGATGGCCGCATTGATGCCGCGCAGATCGCGGATAGCGAAGCCAAGGTCGCCGCTGCGGTCGAACGCTGTGAAAAGCAACTGGTCGATGGGCGCGATTGGCTGATGGGGTCTTTCTCCATTGCCGATCTGGTGACGTACTCGTGGCTTGCCGCGATGGAGCCGCTTTTGCCGCAAGCGTTCACCGCAGCACCGCGCACACAGGCATGGCTGGCACGCACCACTGCGCTGCCCTGCATTCAGGCGGCTTTTGCCCGCGCCACTGTTCCAGACCCGCTCCGCGCATGGGCGCCGGGGCCAGAAATCAACCGTTGGGGATAACCAATGCGCGCTATCGACTATTTTGACCGTGGCCATGATCGCAACCCGCAGCGCCTTGCGATTGTTGATACCGATACCGGTCTTTCAATGACGTTTGCCGAAACGAAGGCGCTTTCGGTGCGCATCGCTGCGGCGCTGCAAAAAGGCGGGTTCGAAAATCAGGATCTGCTTGGTCTTTATGGTCCGAACGACGGGATGCTGCTGGTCGCGCTGCTCGCCATGTGGCGTGCGAACGGGAAGTGGATTCCGGTCAACACGCGCAACGCGATTGATGCGAACGCCGCCTATATCAACTACGTCCGCCTCAAATGGATGGTCTATCATTCGTCCAAGGCTGACGAGGTGGAGCAGCTCAAGGCCCTGTGCCCCACGCTCCAGCACTTCGTCTGCCTCGATCAGCGTATGGGCGATGACCCCAGCCTTGAAGAGTTCATGGACGGCGTTTCCGAAGCAGACTTCGTCGAGCCGGAAATCGACGCCTTCGGCAACCTGATGGACATGGTCGGCATCTTCCCCACCGGAGGCACGACTGGCCCTTCAAAGGGCGCGAACGTGACCAACCTTGGCTGGGGCACGATGATCGAAACCGCTGCCGATGGCATGGGCGGTCGCACCGATAATCCGGTGGCGCTTGTCTCTGCGCCGATCACCCATGCGGCGGGGCCGATTGCGCTTTCGACGCTGAGCCTTGGCGCAACGCAGGTGATCCTGCCCGGCTTCGATGCAGAGCGCGTGCTGCGCACCATTGCGGAGCACAAGGTCACGCACATGTACCTGCCGCCGACGGCGCTGTACCAGTTGCTGGCCTCGCCCGAACTGGGCAGCCATGACTACTCCAGCTTGCGCATCTTCATCCTCGTCGGTTCGCCGTGCAGCCCGGAAAAACTGCGGCAGGCGGTCGAAGTGTTCGGCCCGGCGATGTGCCAGTCCTATGGGCAGGTCGAATGCCCGATGATCGTTGCATGGTTCCCGCCCGAGGATGTGGCAAAGTTCGCGATGGAAGCGCCCGAAAAGCTGGCCGCCTGCGGCAAGCCTTCGCGCTCGATCAAGGTTGCCCTGCTGGATGACGATGGCAACGAAGTGCCGCTGGGTGAGGCGGGTGAGATCTGCGTGCGCGGTGCGCTGGTGACGCATTCCTACTTTGAAAAGCCTGAGGAAACCGCCGAAATCCGCAAGTTCGGCTGGCACCACACCGGCGATGTCGGCAAGTTCGACAAAGACGGCTACCTCTATATTGTAGACCGCAAAAAGGACATGGTCGTGTCCGGCGGGTTCAACGTCTTCACTGCCGAGGTTGAGGCTGCCGTGACCGAGATCGCAGCCGTGCGCGAAGCTTGTGTATTCGGCATTCCACATGAAAAGTGGGGCGAACAGGTTCACGCCGTGGTGGTTGCAGACGGGATCACCGAGGCTGAGATCATCGCCTATACCAAGGATCGGCTCGGCGGAGTCAAAGCGCCGAAATCTGTCAAGTTTGTGGACTCGATTCCGCGCACCGCAGCGGGCAAGATGGACAAGAAGGCGCTGCGCGCTCCGTACTGGGGCAACAGCGACCGCATGGTGAATTGATCCGGCGATAACCGGACTGGGTGAGAGGGTTTGAGATGCGATTGAACCGCAAGTTGCAATTCGTGCTCGCAGGAACACTGGCGCTGGCGTTGCCACTGGCCGCGTGCACGATGGCTGCCAATGCCGATCCCGGCGTCAATGCACAGCAGATCATCGCGGGCGATGGGGCGAACTGGCTGTCCTATGGTCGCACGTATGACGAACAGCGTTTCAGCCCGCTCACCCAGATCACGCCGGAAAACATCGGCCAGTTGGGCCTTGCATGGTCTGCCGATATGGACACCGCGCGCGGACAGGAAGCCACGCCGCTGGTAATCGATGGCAAGATCTACATCACCACCGCGTGGTCCAAGGCCAAGGCCTATGACGCGCTGACGGGCAAGCTGCTGTGGGAATTCGATCCCAAGGTGCCGGGCGAAACCGCGGTAAAGGCCTGCTGTGACGTGGTGAACCGGGGCATGGCCGCATGGGGTGACAAGCTCTATTTCGGCACGCTTGATGGTCGGCTGATTGCACTGGATCGGAACACCGGCAAGCAGGTGTGGTCCACCGTCACCGTCGATCAGTCCAAGCCCTATACGATCACCGGCGCACCGCGTGCGATTGGCGGATTGATCGTCATCGGCAATGGCGGCGCGGAAATGGGCGTGCGTGGCTACGTTACGGCCTATGATGCGCAAACCGGCAAGCAGGTCTGGCGGTTCTACACCGTGCCCGACATGCCGGGGAAGAACGACGAGGAATATCTCAAGAAGGCCGAAGCCACCTGGAAAGGCGAATGGTGGAAGCTGGGCGGTGGCGGCACCGTTTGGGATGCGATGGCCTATGACCCTGAGCTTGATCTGCTCTATATCGGCGTCGGCAACGGCAGCCCGTGGAATCAGGCTTATCGCTCGCCCGGTGGTGGCGATAACCTCTACCTGTCGTCCATCGTGGCGATCAAGGCCAAGACCGGCGAATACGCCTGGCATTTTCAGGAAACCCCCGGCGAAACGTGGGATTTCACCGCAACTCAGCACATCATTCTGGCGGACCTTCAGATTGACGGAAAACCGCGCAAGGTGCTGATGCAGGCGCCCAAGAACGGCTTCTTCTATGTGTTGGACCGCACCAACGGGCAGTTCATTTCGGGCAACGCCTATGCCCCGGTGAACTGGGCCAAGGGTCTGGATGCCAATGGCCGTCCGATTGAAAATCCCGAAGCGCGCTATGACAAGACGGGCAAGCCATTCATCAGCACACCCGGTGCGGCTGGCGCGCATTCGTGGCACCCGATGGCCTTTGATCCGAACAATCGTCTGGTCTATATCCCGGCGCAATTCGCGGCCTATCCCTATTTCCCTGAAAAAGACTGGAAGCCGCAGGCCGTTGGCTTCAACGTGGGGCTGGACAGTTCTGCCGGTGCGATGCCTGCGATCAAGGAAGCGCGCGAAGCGGCAAAGGCCGCCACGACGGGCGCTGTGGTCGCGTGGGATCCGGTAGAAAAGAAGGAACGCTGGCGCATTCCGTTCGCCGGGCCGTGGAACGGTGGCCTGCTGGCAACAGCGGGCGGTCTGCTGTTTCAGGGCAATGCCAAAGGCACTTTCGCAGCCTATTCCGCCAAGGATGGCAAGGAACTGTGGTCGTTCCCGGCGCAGACCGGCGTCGTCGCCGCGCCTGTTACGTTCAAGGTCGGCAACGATCAGTACGTTGCCGTTCTGGCAGGCTGGGGTGGCGTGTGGCCTTTGGCAACCGGCGTGCTGGCCGACAAGTCTGGCCCGGTGCGCAACATTAGCCGCCTGCTGGTGTTCAAGCTGGGCGGAAAGGGTAAGCTGCCCGATGCGCCGCCGTTCGAAGAACGTCCGCTTGATCCGCCTGCGCCTGTTGGCACTCCTGCCACGATTGCGCAGGGCAGCTACCTTTATGGCAAATATTGCACGGTCTGCCACGGCGATGCAGCCATCGGCGGTCTGCTGCCCGATCTGCGCCACAGCGGCGTGAATGCCGATGCCGGTGCGTGGCAAACTGTCGTGCATGACGGTGCGCTGGTCGACAACGGCATGATCGGCTGGGGCAAATATATGACCAAGGAGCAGATCGAATCGATCCGGCATTACGTGATAAAACGTGCCAACGAGGACAAGGCACTGGAAGGGCACTAACAAGATTGCTATGAATCATAGCAACTATAACCCTCGGAGAGAATCATGACGCAGCTTTATCCCAATCTGATCAATGGTGAACTTGTCACCACGGCAACCTCGCTTGATGTCGTGAACCCGGCGAACGAACAGGTTATCGGCAGCGTGCCTGCCTGTGGCGCTGCCGAACTGGACCGTGCGGTTGCCGCCGCGCGGACCGCGTTCAAAACCTGGTCGAAGACGCCGGTGGATGATCGCCGCGCCGTCATCCGCAACATGGCCGCCGCCGTCGAAGCGAACTTCGACGAACTCTATCGCCTGCTCACCAGCGAACAGGGCAAGCCGCATCATCAGGCGCAGCACGAAATCGGTGCCAGCGCCGCGATCATGAGCGCGCAGTCCACCCTCAGCCTTGAAGAGACGATCAACGAGGATAGCGATACGCGCCTCAGCCGCACGCGCCGCGTGCCGGTGGGCGTTGTCGCGGGGATCGTGCCGTGGAACTTCCCGGTGCTGATGGCCGTGCAGAAGATCGCGCCCGCCATCCTGTCGGGCTGCACCATCGTGCTCAAGCCGTCGCCGTTCACGCCGCTGACCACGCTGAAGTTTGCCGAACTGATCAAGGACATCGTGCCCGCAGGCGTCGTCAACATCATCACCGGCGAAGATTCGCTGGGGCCGTTGATGACCTCGCACCCCGATATCGACAAAATCACCTTCACCGGATCGACCGCCACCGGCAAGCGCATCATGGAAGGCGCTTCGAAAGACCTGAAGCGCATCACGCTTGAACTTGGCGGTAACGACGCTTCCATCGTTCTGCCCGATGCCGATGTGGCAAAGGTTGCCGAACAGCTTTTCTGGTCCAGCTTCACCAACGCCGGCCAGATCTGCGTCGCGGCCAAGCGGGTCTATATCCACGAAGACATCTATGACGAGATGAGCGCCGCGATTGCCGAATATGCCAAGGGCGTGACGGTTGGTGACGGCGCCAATCAGGGCACCGGCGTTGGCCCCATCCAGAACAAGAAGCAGTTCGAGCGCGTGTGCGAACTGATTCAGGACGCCAAGGACAACGGCTACAAGTTCCTCGTCGGTGGCGATGTCGATCCTTCGGGTTCGGGCTATTATGTGCCGATCACCATCCTCGACAACCCGCCCGAAGACGCACGCATCGTGGCCGAAGAGCAGTTCGGACCGGTCATGCCGCTGATGAAGTTCTCGACCGAAGAGGAAGTCATCCAACGCGCCAACAATTCCGACTACGGCCTTGCGGGCGCAGTGTGGACCAAGGACGCGGAACGCGGCGTGAAGATTGCCGAACAGCTTGAAACTGGCACGGTGTGGATCAACGAATTCCTCCACCTCTCGCCCTTCGCGCCCTTCGGCGGTCACAAGCAGTCCGGCTTTGGCGCTGAATACGGCATCGAAGGCCTGAAGGAGTTCACCTACACGCAGGTGATCACCGTCAAGAAGGACGCGCTGGTCTGATCCGCGCCTGAATGCTGAAGCCAGCTCTGCCGTATCGCGGCAGGGCTGGCTTGACGCTGCCAAACAAAGGAACAATTCCGTGCCCATCGACCTTTCGAAGATCAAGGCCATCGACGTTCACGTCCATGCCGAGATTTCGTGCCACGATCCCGAAGATCCGGTCATGGGCCAGTTCTTCGATGCGGCCAGCACCTATTTCAAGGCCCCGCGCGAACGGCCAAAAATGCCCGAAATCGTCGAGATTTACCGCGAACAGCAGATCGCTTTCTGCATGTTCACAGTCGATGCCGAATGCGGCATGGGGGCCAAGCGCGTGTCGAACTACGAAGTCGCTGAAATGGCGCTCAAGAACGACGACATCTGCATCGCCTTTGCCTCTATCGACCCGCACAAGGGCAAGTTCGGCGCGCGAGAAGCGCGTGACCTGATCGAGAACTATGGCGTGAAGGGCTTTAAGTTTCACGGCATCGCCCAGAACTGCCACCCGGCAGATCGCGTCGGCTATCCGATCTATGAAGTCATTGCCGAATACGGTCTACCTGCCATCTTCCACACCGGCCATTCCGGCATGGGCACAGGTATGCCCGGCGGCGGCGGGATGCGCCTGAAATACGGCCAGCCCATGCTGGTGGATGACGTTGCGGTCGATTTCCCCGACATGAAGATCATCCTTGCCCACCCGTCATGGCCGTGGGTGGATGAAAGCCTGTCGATGGCGCTGCACAAGAACAACGTGTTCATTGATCTGTCCGGCTGGTCGCCTAAATACTTCGCGCCGCAGATCATCCAGTACGCCAACACGCAACTGAAGAAGAAGATGCTGTTCGGCTCCGACTTCCCGCTGATCCACCCGCAAAAGTGGATCGATGCGGCGCTGCAGGTCGGCTTCAAGGAAGAAGTCATGCCCGGCATCATGAAGGACAACGCCGCGCGCCTGCTTGGGTTAGCCTGAACGATGGCCGATCCGGTCGATATCCGGGCGTGGCAAAGGCTCGACGCCGAAACCACCACGTCTGGCCGGATCGAGGATAAGGACGTGGCGCGCCTTGCCGATCTTGGCGTGCGCCACGTCATCAATCTGGCACTGGAAACCCATCCCGAAGCGCTGGCAGGCGAGGGAGAGAAACTGGCCGCACACGGCATCGCCTATACCCACATCCCCGTGCCGTTCGATGCGCCGGGCGAGGATCACTTCGCCGCATTCGTCGATGCGGTGAAGGACGGCCCACAGCCCGTTCACGTCCATTGCATCATGAACTGGCGCGTTTCGGCCTTCTTCTACCGCCTCAACCGCGACCATCGCCAGATGCCCGAAGCCGAAGCCCGCGCCATCATGGAGCGCCAGTGGTCGCCCGAAGGGCATGACAGCAACGAGGCGCGGGTATGGGCCGCCTTCATCGCACGGAGCGATACGTGACCGATCTTACCGGCAAGCACATTGTCATTACAGGAGCTTCAACCGGCATAGGCCGCGCCACGGCAAAATGCTGCGTCGCGGCGGGCGCAAACGTCACCCTGATTGCCCGCCGCGCCGATCTGTTGGAACAGGCCGCACACGATCTCGGCGGCAACACCGCCTTCGCCGCTGCCGATGTGGCCAACAAGTCCGCGCTGCACGCCGCGCTTGATCATGCCGTCGCCGCCAATGGCCCGATTGACGGGCTGTTCCTCAACGCCGGGATCGGCGGCATGTTCGCGCCCGTTGAAGACTATACCGACGAAGCGTTCGATGCGGTCATGGCGGTCAACCTGAAAGGCGTGTTCTGGGCAATCCAGCACACATTACCCGCGATGAAGCAGCGCGCAACCGGTGCGATCCTCGTCACTGGCAGCCTTGCCAGCGAGCGCGGCTTGCCGATGAACGCGGGCTATGTCGCCAGCAAGCACGCGGTGCTCGGCCTGTCGCGCGCAGTGGCCAACGAAGCGGCGGAACACGGCGTGCGCTGCAATTGCATCGTGCCCGGCCTGATCGAAACCCCGATGCTCGATGGCCTTCCTCCGCAAGCCGCGCAACAAATGGCCAAGGCGGTCCCGCAGGGCCGCACCGGGCAGCCTGAAGAACTGGCGCAAGTCGCCGCCTTCCTTCTTTCCGATGCCGCCAGCCACGTGACCGGCCAAAGCTGGGCCGTGGACGGCGGCATGCTTGGCACAATGCGAGTCTGAACCGATGAGCCTGAAATACTACCACGCCGAACCGCTGGCGAACTCGTTGAAGTCTATGATTCCCCTGAAGGAAAAGGGGCTGGCTTACGAGAGCATCTATGTCGATCTGCACAAGTTCGAACAGCATCAGCCGTGGTTCACCGCCATCAATCCCGAAGGTCAGGTGCCTGTGCTGGACCATGATGGTGCGATCATCACCCACACCACCGTCATCAACGAATATCTGGAAGACGCCTTCCCCGATGCCCAGCCCGCCGACGCCCCGCTGCGCCCGCGCGATCCGGTGGGCGCAAGCCGGATGCGCTACTGGAACAAGTTCGTTGACGAACACGTGATGAACTTCGTTTCAATGCACGGCTGGCACCGCATGGTCGGCGTCATCGCACGCAACATCGAAAGTGGCGATTTCGAAAAGCTGCTGGAAAGCATTCCCTTGCCCGATCAGCGCAAGAAATGGGCCACCGCCCGCTCCGGCTTTTCCGAAGCAGACCTTGCCAATGCCACGGCGAAAATCGAATATGCTGTCGCCAAAGTGGAAGCACAACTTGGCCAAACCCGCTGGCTGGCGGGCGATACCTATACCCTTGCCGACATCAATTTTTATTCCCACTGCGGCATCATGGTTGAACGCATGTTCCCCGAAATGGAAATCGCCGCACGTGCCCCGCGCCTGTGCGAATGGCGCGACCGCATGACCGCCCGCCCAGCCATTGCCGAAGCGCTGAAGGGTGAAGACCGCACCGCACCGGGTCTCCGGGTCTGGTCGGGAGAAGTCCGCTGATGGCCGGTTTCGTTCTCATTCACGGTTCGTGGCACGGCGGCTGGTGCTTCGATCTGGTGGCGGACATTCTGCGTGCGCGGGGCCACACGGTTGTCGCGCCCACACTTCCCGGCATGGGCGGCACGGCAGCGGAAATGGCCGCTGTAACGCTGGATGGCTGGGGCGAATTTGCTGCGCAGCATTGCCGCGATTTGAAAGCGCAAGGCGTTGGGCCGGTGGTTCTCGCCGGGCACTCACGCGGAGGGCTTGTCGTCTCCACGGCGGCAGAGCGCGATCCGGCTGCGGTGGATGCACTGGTCTATATCTGCGCGATGATGCTGCCCGATGGCATGAGCCGCGCCGAATTCAAGCAGCTTGAAGGTGCCAACCCGGCCTTCGATGGCATCATCCGCAAGGTTCATGAAGGCGTGGCGACAGAGATCGATGCGGCAAATGCTGCGCCGGTGTTCGCCCAGCTTTCACCGCCTCATCTGGTCGCGGCAGCAATGGCGCGCCTGATGGCCGAACCCCACGCGCCACGCGCACAGAAGGTCCATGTCACGCCCCACCGCTGGGGCAGCCTTCCGCGCACCTATGTGGAGTGCACCGAAGACCGCACCATCCCGATCGACAGCCAGCGCCGAATGCTGCACTTTTCACCCGGTGCAAACGTAGTGACGCTGCCCGCAGATCACAGCCCCTATCTGTCCTTCCCGATGGAACTGGCCGATGCGCTGGAAGGTGCGATTCCGGCCTAGTCGCCGAAGAAGTTCAGTTCCAGCAGCACGTTGTTGGGGTCTGCGGTAAATATCTGCCGCAGACCGATGGCCTCTACTGTGTTGGTCTGGCAATCCAGCCCCAACGCGCTGATGCGGCGCAGCGTTTCATCATAGCCTGAACAGTTCAATGCCACGTGATGGATCGCCCCGGTCAACGATCCCGGCTGCACGTCGCGGTCATAGGCGCGCGGGCAATCCACGGCGTTGATGTGAACGATGGCCTTGCCGCCCGCATCATACATCCACTGCGCGTTCTGCGGCGTGAGCGGCGGCGGCCCATCGCGCCGCTCCAGCCCCAGCAGGGCGCGATAGAACTCTGCCGTCTCGTCGAGACGGTCGGTGATGATATTGACGTGGTCCAGCGCGTTGACGTGCATTGTCTCTCTCCCGCAGCAAAACGGCGGCAGGAGCATGGTGCCCCCGCCGCCGCCAGATCTCAACTGATCAAAGCGCTCAGCTTTTGAACACAACAGTCTTGTTGCCGTTCACCAGCGCGCGGTCTTCCAGATGGAGTCGCACTGCTTCGGCCAGCACGCGGCGTTCCACATCGCGGCCCTTGCGTACCAGATCTTCCGGGCTGTCGGCATGGGTCACCGTTTCCACGTCCTGATGGATGATCGGGCCTTCATCGAGGTCGGCGGTCACATAGTGGCCGGTCGCACCGATCATCTTCACCCCGCGTGCGTGCGCCTGATGATAGGGCTTGGCACCCTTGAAGCTGGGCAGGAAGGAATGATGAATATTGATGCAGCGACCCGAAAGGAACGCAGCCAGATCGTCGGAAAGGATCTGCATATAGCGCGCCAGCACCACCAGTTCCGCGCCCGTTTCGGTAACGATGCGCTTCACTTCGGCTTCCTGTTGCGGCTTGGTGTCCTTGGTGATGGGCAGGTGGTAATAGGGAATGTCACCGATCAGCGAAATGTTCAGCGCTTCCTTGGGGTGGTTGCCCAGAATTGCCACCACATCCATCGGCAGTTCGCCAATGCGGGTGCGATAAAGCAGATCGCCAAGGCAGTGGTCGAACTTGCTGACCATCAGCACCACCTTGCGGTTCACCGATGTGTCGCGCAGGTTCCATTCCATCGAAAATTGCTGCGCAACAGGCGCAAATGCTGCACGGAACTGGTCAACTGATCCCGCGCCCGGATCGAAGACCACGCGCATGAAGAACTTCCCGCTCAGGGGGTCATCAAACTGCTGGGCTTCACGGATGTTGCCGCCAGCTTCGAATAGATTGCCCGTCACGCGCGAGACGATCCCCGGCTTGTCCTCGCAAGATAGCGTCAGAATCAGCGATGCGCTCATCAAAATCTCTCCCGTTTGTGCCGCGCTCATAAGGCGCAACATTTCCCATTGCGAATCTCTGCGGAGATTGTATGTGTTGCATACAAGTTTTTCAACTCGTCTTTTCAAACTTGGCCATTTCACAGTCGGGAGAGTTCAACATGGCAAAGAACCTCGAAGAGGTAATCAACGAGAACGGCAATGTGGTCGAAATGCTGCGCAACTCGCAGCTTGGTGCATATGTCTATCCGGTCGTCGCACCGGAATTCTCGAACTGGCGTTCGGAGCAGTGGGCATGGCAGCACAGCGCCGTGCTGTTCGACCAGTCGCACCACATGGTGAACCTGTATATTCGTGGCAAGGACGCGCTGAAGCTGCTGTCCGACACCATGATCAACAGCCCCAAGGGCTGGGCCGTCAACAAGGCCAAGCAGTACGTTCCCACCACGCCTTATGGCCACGTCATCGGTGACGGCATCATCTTCTGGGAAGAAGAAGAATCGTTCACCTATGTCGGTCGCGCCCCTGCCTCGAACTGGCTGCGCTATCACGCTGCCACCGGCGGCTACGATTGCGAAATCGAACTGGACGACCGTTCGCCGATGCGTCCGATGGGCAAGCCCGTGACGCGCAAGGAATGGCGCTTCCAGATTCAGGGGCCGAACGCATGGGCCGTGATCGAAAAGCTGCACGGCGGTCCGCTCGAACAGCTCAAGTTCTTCAACATGTCGACGATGAACATCGCCGGCAAGACCGTGCGCACGCTGCGCCACGGCATGTCGGGCGCACCGGGTCTTGAAATCTGGGGCCCCTATGCAGAGCAGGAAGAAATCCGCGCCGCCATTCTGGAAGCGGGCAAGGAATTCGGCCTGATCGCTTGCGGCAGCCGCGCCTATCCTTCGAACACCCTGGAGTCGGGCTGGATCCCGTCGCCGCTGCCCGCCATCTACACCGGCGAAAAGCTGAAGGGCTTCCGCGAATGGCTGGCGGCTGACAGCTACGAAGCAACCGGTTCCATCGGCGGGTCGTTCGTTTCGGAAAACATCGAAGACTACTACCTCAACCCGTGGGAACTGGGTTACGGCAACTTCGTGAAGTTCGACCATGATTTCCACGGTCGTGAAGCTCTCGAAGCGCTGAACCCCGCCGAACAGCGCAAGAAGGTGACGCTGGCTTGGCATCCTGAAGACATGGCCAAGATCATGGCTTCGATGTTCAACCCCGATGGTGAAGCGTACAAGTTCTTCGACGTTCCGCTCGCGAACTATGCGTCGTCGAACTACGATCGCGTTGTCGATGCCGATGGCAAGACCGTTGGCCTCTCGATGTTCACCGGCTTCTCCTACAACGAAAAGCAGGCGCTTTCGCTCGCCACGATCGATCCCGAAATCCCGTTCGGGACCGAACTGCACGTGGTCTGGGGCGAAGAAAACGGCGGCACCAGGAAGACCACCGTCGAACCGCACAAGCAGCTCAACGTCCGCGTGATCGTCTCGCCGGTTCCGTACAGCCGCGTTGCGCGTGAAGCCTACGCCGAAGGCTGGCGCACCGCTCGCTAAGGCCAATCAAACAGGCTCCGCCCGGATCACCGCAAAGGTGGCCGGGCGGATCGCCCAAGACTCAATGAGGATCCCGATCATGGCAACACCCCAAATCCATCCCAACTGGGACAAGGTGCCCAACGGGATCACCGATGGTTTCTCGCTTGAGATGACCGCGAAGGACGAAGCGTCGCTGCGCGATGCTGCCCCGCTCATCCCGGCTGAAACCCCAATTGCGATTACTTTCCTCCCCGGTGAGGATGTTGCCGCCCGCGTTGCGGCCACAGTTGCGGTGCGCGAACTCGGCTTTGAGCCGATGCCCCATTTCTCCGCCCGCCGGATCACATCGGAAGACGATTTCGAAGGCTACTTGCGCGCCGTGGTCGAACAGGCTGGCGTTGAGCGCTGCTTCATCGTCGCAGGCGATCCGCCCGAACCGGTCGGCCCTTATTTCGATACCTCTGCGCTGATTGCCACCGGCGCGTTCGAACGCAGCGGCATCAAGGCCATCGGCATCGGCGGGCACCCCGAAGGGCATCCCAACATGACCGAAGCTGAATGCTGGGCGGTGCTGGAAAAGAAGGTGGCCGATATCACCGCGCGCGGCATGGCCCCGCTGATCGTCACCCAGTTCGGCTTCGATCCCGATGCTTTCCTGAACTGGCTCAAGGAGTTGCGCGCGCGCGGCATCGATGCCCCGGTCCGCATCGGCGTGCCGGGGCCCGCCGGGATCAAGCGCCTGCTGGCCTTTGCTGCCCGCTGCGGCGTCGGTGCCTCCACCTCGGTGCTCAAGAAATACGGTATCTCGGTCACGAACCTGCTCGGCACGGCCGGACCGGACAAGCTGGTCGATGCCTTCGCGCGCGGCCTTGGCGCCGAACATGGCAAGGTCCGCCTGCACTTCTACCCCTTCGGCGGTCTGACCAAGACCCTCGAATGGCTGCAGGGCTACAATAAGAAGCACGGCATCAATCAGTGACCGATTTCGTGCTGGTCCACGGCGCATGGGGCGGCAGCTTTGCATGGGATCGCCTGAAAGCCGATCTCATCGCCGCCGGCCACCGCGTCCTCGCCGCCGACCTGACGGGCCTCGGCCGTCGCAAGGCAGAGTTCCATCCCGGCATCACGCTGACGACGCACATCGATGATGTCTGCGCCCAGATCGCCGACGCGGGGTTAGACCGCTTCGTGCTGGTCGGCCATTCGTGGGGCGGCATGGTGATTACCGGCGTTGCCACGCGGCTTGGCAGCCGGATAGACGCCATCGTCTATGTCGATGCCTTCCTGCCGCGCGATGGCCAGTCGCTTTGGGATCTGACCGGCGATTGGGAACACAACCACTATATCGGCAGCCAGAAGCACAGCCCCGGCGCAGTCGCCCCACTGCCGGGCCTTGAAAGCGCGGTCCTATCGCCGCATCCGTTGCTCACGCTGGTAGAGGCGGTGCGCTTCACCGGCGAGGAAGCGAAAATCCCTCGGCGCATCTATGTCTTCGCCAATGGCTGGCAGCCTACACCGTTTGCGAAGTTTGCCGACGCCGTGCAGGACGATCCCGCGTGGGAATATCACGAGGCTGAGGCCAGTCACGATTTGATGTCGGATCAGCCGGAACAGTTGTTGCAGATCGTGCTGGGTTGCGCCTGATTTACGGGCATTCTGGCTGCGTTTTGAACACCTTGGTGCCACCTGGGTGCATCTAGGTGCATCTAGGTGTCGTTCGGAAAATGCCTCTCAACCCTGGGCGGCGAGGCTTTGCATCCGCTTGAGATAACGCGCCAGCACGTCGATTTCGAGATTGACCTTCCGCCTCGGCGCGAGCGTTCCCAGCGTGGTTACCTCGGCGGTGTGCGGGATGATGTTCAGCGCGAAATGGCATGATCCGTCGGGCTGGTCGGCAATCTCGTTCACCGTCAGCGATACGCCATCGACGGTGATGGAACCCTTTGCCGCGATATAGGGCGCGAGTTCCTTCGGCGCGGAAATGCCGATCTTCAGCGATGCGCCTTCGGGGCAAATTCCCACCACTTCGCCCACCGCATCGACATGGCCCGTCACGATATGCCCGCCCAGTTCATCGCCCAGCTTGAGCGCGGGTTCGAGATTGAGCGGGGCACCGGCCTGCCACTGTTCGGGCGCGGTGCGGCTGACCGTTTCGCCCGAAACGTCCACCGCGAACCAGCCTTCACCCGCCACGCCGCCTCTATCGACCACCGTCAGGCACACGCCCGAACAGGCGATGGAAGCGCCAATGGCAATCTTTGCGGGGTCCATCGCGCAGGAAATGGTGATGTGACGGTCGCCCATTTCCTCGATCGAGAGGATATTGCCGACTTCGGTGACGATCCCGGTGAACATTGAAATCTCCTTCAGCGGACCCGCTCGTAAACGTCCAGCGCATCGCTGCCAAGCGTCCGCCTGTCGACATTGTGCCAGCGCCCGTGCGTTTGCGCCAAAGACTCCAAGCCGATGTCTGCGATGCACGGCAGGCCATTCCCGACGATGATCGGCGCGCGGTAGATCAGCAGCCTGTCAACCATATCGGCGGCGAGAAAGGCCGCTGCCGCCTGCGCGCCGCCTTCAACGAAGAGATACTGCGCATCGCCAAATGCGCCGGGCGCGGCAATATCTGAAACCGCCGTCCATCCTGCAGGTGCGTCCCCGCGCGTCAGAACCAACCGCCGCGGACTGCGCTGTTCCAGCCCCGGTAGACGCACGTCGAGCCGGGGGGCATCGGAGCGCAACGTGCCGCCGCCCACAAGGATGGCGTCTGCCCGCGCGCGTTCCGCATGGCAATGCGCCCGCGCTTCCGGCCCGGTGATCCACTGGCTGGACCCGTCCGCCAGCGCGATCTTGCCGTCGAGCGAGGTTGCGAGTTTCAACGTAATGTGCGGTCGGCCCGAAGCGGTGCGCGTCAGGTAGCCCGCCAGCGATTCCCGCGCCGCAGGGCAGGGCGCCAGTTCCGCCGCAATGCCTGCCGCCCGCATCGCAGCGATCCCGCTGCCCGCCGTGCGCGGGTCAGGGTCTTCAACGCCGATCACCACGCGCGCAAGGCCGCTTTCCAGCGCCAGCGACGTGCACGAAGGCCCGCGCGTGCTGGCGTGGGCGCAAGGTTCCAGCGTTACGTAGAGCGTCGCGCCCTGCGCCGCCGCGCCTGCCTGGGCCAGCGCGCCTGCTTCGGCATGAGGCCTTCCGCCAGCCTGCGTCCACCCGCGCCCGACAACTATGCCGTGCTTGACGATCACCGCGCCAACCGCAGGGTTCGGCCTGCTCAGCGGGCGTCCACGCGCGGCCAGCGCAGCGGCTGCATTCAGCCAGCGCTGGTCTTCCGCCGCGCTCATTCGCCGGTGTTTTCGGACTTTTCCCGGAACTTCTTTTGTTCGGCCTCGAACACCGGGTTCTTCACCAGATTGCGGTCAAGGATCGCCTTGCGTTCGGCGTCGATCTTGGCCTTGATCGCGGCGCGCTCGGCATTGCCTTCTTTATAGGCCTTGTCGGCATCGACCCCGGTGGCATTGCCCACTGCGCGATACATCTGGCGCACGCGCTCAGCGCTGGCTTCCTCTTCAGCCTCGGCAGCACGGGCCTTGGCGCTGGCTTCGCGGTTTTCCGCAAGGATTTCAGCGTCGGTGCGGCCTTCGAGGAAGCTGGGGAAATAGATGATCTCAGGCGGGCGGGGCAGACCCCTGCCGCCCTGCTGGCTCATCACATAGAACACGCCGCCGGTGACCGCCGCTGCCATTAGCAGGCCGACCAGACGGTATTCGCTTGGAGCGCCAAGCACTTCCCACAGATCGACGGCGGCGCGGCGCGGGGAGACGTTGCGGAAAAAACCCTTCATGCGCGCCTAGATAGAGGTTCGACGGCCATTTCGCTAGTTCTCACCCGAATGGTGCATAAAGCGTGCGCCCGAACCGCTTGAGCCAGCGGTTCGCCGCGTCAATTTGGCCTTCATAAAGCGCTGCAAGATGTGCGTGGAAAGCCGGGCTGTGATCGAAGTGCCGCATATGCGCGACTTCGTGCGCCACGACCGAACGCCGCACGAAATCGGGCGCCATGATCAGCCGCCAGTTGATGCGGATCGTGCCGTCCGAAGCGCAACTGCCCCAGCGCCGCTGGGCGCGTGACAACGAAAGCCGTGGCAGTGGCTCTCCGGCACGGGTGCAATAATGCGTCAGATCCTCGGCACACTGCCGCAGCGCTTCGCTTTCAAGCCACTTTTGCAGCCGGGATGATAGGCCCTCGGCAGGGCCGCCCACGATCACGCGCCCCTGTTCTATCACTGGCTTACGCCGCGCTGACGTCTGCCAGGCGATCAACAGCGTTTCGCCACGAAACAGCAGGCTTGCATCAGGCGCGATAGCCGCCGCTTCTGGCAGACGTTCCAGTTGCCCGGCCAACCAGTCCGCCCGATCACGCGCAAAGGCTTCGGCATCGCCCACGCGGCCCCATGCCGGGATGGACACGCGCGCTTCGCTGCCATCCGGGGCGAGCCGCAATGTCATACGCCGGGCATGGCCGACTTTGCGGATTACCAGCGGCAGATCGCGCCCGCCCACGGCGATCATGCGCCGCGATACGCCCTTGGGCGCTGGCGCTTCCTTGGCGCGCGGATCGGCCTTGCGCAGCCAATCGAGCATTCCGCGTGTTTCACGCATCGAAATGGTCCGCTGGCACGATATGCTCTTCCAGCGGCCCCGCCACGACCTCGCTGATGGCCTTGCCGACGACCGATTGGCCTGCGCGATGAACCGCATCGCGATCACCGCAGATCAGGTAATGCCATTCGGGCAGGGGATCGCCATCGGCGCGCAGGCGATAGGCGCAGGTATCGGGCAGCCACGGCAACTGCCGCGCCAGCTTGGGCGTCAACCGCAGGCAATCGGGCACGAAAGCGCGCCGGTGCTTGTAATCGCTGCAACGCGCGGTCTTCAGGTCCAGCAGCTTGCACGCGACATTGGTGTGATAGACATCGCCGGTCGCATCATCTTCCAGCTTGTGCAGGCAGCACTTGCCGCAGCCATCGCACAGGGCTTCCCACTGCTCGCGGCTCAGGGCCTCGACCGGCCTTTCCCAGAAGCGGTCAGCGCTCAATGCACCCACTTTTCAAGGTCGGTGGCAACGGCTTTGGCATCCTTGTCTGCCGGGAGCAGCGCAATCGGTTCCCCCTTCGGACCCATCAGGAACACGCCACGGCTGTGGTCCATCAGATAGGCGTCGGGCGTGCCGCCATCGCGCTTGGCGTAAAACACCGCCCACTTCTTCGCAACGTCGGCAATCTGCGTTTCTGTCCCGGTAAGGCCGATAACGTTCGGCCCGAAATTCGCGGCAAAGGCACCGACCACTTCGGGCGTATCGCGCTGCGGGTCGATAGTGATGAAGATCGGCACGACCTTGCCGGCAAGATCGGGATGCGCCTTTTCAAGCTGGCGCACGCCGAGGCCGATGTTTTGCATGTCGACCGGGCAAACGTCGGGGCAGAAGGTGTAACCGAAATAGACGATGCGGTATTTGCCGTTGAAATCGCTCCACTTCACTGGCTTTCCGTCTTTGCCGGTCAGCGTGAAATTGCCGCCAATGGCTGCGCCTTCCAATGGCGGGCTTTCGCCCACGCTTCCGCCACAGGCCGAAAGTGCGAAAGTGCAGGTTGCCGCAAGGGCGACGGCTAACGATTTGAAGGTGCTGGTCATGGCGCGCCGGTTCATGCTCTGCTAACCGTGACCTTGCAAGAGGCGAGTCCATCCGGCCGGTAAGGCTGCAGGGGCGCGCAACAGGAGGAATGAATGCTTTCGATTATCCGCAGGCCGCTGACCGTGGTGGCGATCCTGCTGGCTGCTGCCACCGCTATTCCTGCGCAGGCCCAGTTCTCCGAAAGCTACAAGTTCCTTGAAGCCGTTCGCAAGAAAGAGGGCGACAAGGTGACCGAGGCTTTGAACGAGCCGGGCACCCAGATCGTCAACACCAAGGATTACACCACCGGCCAAACCGGATTGCACATCGTCACCGCGCGCCGCGACCTCACGTGGGTGCAGTTCCTGATCGCCAAGGGCGCGAACGTGAATGCACGCGACAATCGGGGTGTTACCCCGCTGGTGCTGGCCTGTGAAATGGGCTTCATCGAAGGCGTGGACGAACTGATCAAGTCTGGCGCGCGCATTGATGAGGCGAACAATACCGGCGAAACCCCGCTGATCAGTGCGGTCCATCGCAAGGATCTGGCGCTGGTGCGGATGCTGATCAAGGCCGGGGCCAACCCCGACCGCCCGGACAATTCCGGTCGTTCCGCGCGCGATTATGCCACGCTGGACAAGGGCAGCGCGGTGCTTGGCGAAATCGAGCGGTCGACCACCGAAGCCAAGGGCACTGCGCCCAAGAAGACCTATGGACCTTCTTTCTGAGCCGGGCATTGTAGGCATATGACTGAAGATACCTCGCTCGAAGCCCTGCGCCTCCGCCTTGCTCCGGCCATTGCCGAGTCTGCCGCCTTTGATGGCTGGAAGAGCGAGGCTGTGACCGCAGCCGCCGAAATGGAAGGCGTTGATCCGGCGCTGGCCGCATTCGCTTTCGATGGCGGCGCGATGCAGATGATCACGGCGTGGATCGAACGGATCGATGCCGATATGGCCGCCGCGCTGCCCGCCAGCCAGCTGGGTAACCTGCCGATCCGTGAGCGTATTCGCCGTCTCGTGCAGTTCCGACTTGATGCGCTGGTGGGCAAGGAGGAGGCGCTGCGTCGCGCGCTGGCCATCATGGCCATGCCGCAGAACGTGCCCGCCGCCACGCGGCTCGGCTGGTCCAGCGCGGATGCGATGTGGCGGCTCGCGGGCGATGTGGCGACCGATTACAACCATTACACCAAGCGCATGACGCTCGGCTCGATCTATGCCGCCACGCTGGCCTATTTCGCGCAGGACAGCAGCGAGGGGCATGAAGAAACGCGCGCGTTTCTGGATCGCCGGATCGAGAACGTGATGCAGTTCGAAAAGGCCAAAGCCAAGCTGCTCAAGCCGCGCGACGAGACCTTCTCGCTGATGCGCCTGCTGGGAAGGTTGCGTTACCCGGCAGCTTGAGCCGGAACCTTCTTTTTGATCCAGAGCAATTCTATTGCGAATGACTTGCAATCACCCCCGCGCTATGGCAGCGGGAACTGGTGACGCTCGATCAACTCCCCCTGAACACGCCTGCGCGAATCGCGTCGGTTGATTGGTCCGCGCTCGTTGCGGAAGAGGCGCAGCGCCTGCGCGCGCTTGGGCTGGATGAAGGGGCGCGGGTCAGCCTTGCCTATCGCGGGGTGTTCATGGGGCGTGATCCGCTGGCGGTGGAGGTTGGCCGCATGACCGTGGCCCTGCGTCGGGTCCACGCCCGCGCGATGACGGTTGAGGCGCTTTCCGAAAGGGGTGCGGCATGAGCCGGATGCCGACAGTCGCCGCGCTGGTCGGCAACCCGAACGCGGGCAAGAGCGCGCTGTTCAACGCGCTGACCGGTGCGCGTCAGAAGATCGCCAACTATCCCGGCGTTACCGTTGAGCGCAAGGCAGGCCGCCTGCTGCTGCCATCGGGTGAGCCGGTGGAACTGGTCGATCTGCCCGGTTCCTATGGCCTTGATGCCACCAGCCCGGACGAGGAAGTGACCCGCAAGGTCATCATGGGTGAGCAGGAAGGGCAGGCGAAGCCCGACGTGATCGTGCTGGTGCTCGACAGCTCCAACCTCGAGCAGCACCTCGTCTTCGCGCAGGAAGTGATTGAACTGGGCTGCCCCACCGTGGTTGCGCTCAACATGGTCGATCTGGCAGAGCGCGATGGCCTCACGCTCGATCCCGCCGCGCTGCAAACCGCACTGGGCGTGCCGGTGATCCCCACCGTCGCCGTGCGCCGTCGCGGCCTGACCGAATTGGCCGCTGCCATTGGCGAAGCGCGCGAACGGCCAGAGGCTGCGCATCCCGCGCCGCGCCCGCACGTTACTCTGCCCGAACGGCGGATGCTGGCGCACCAGATGGCGCAAGGGGCGATCCTTTCGGAAACCGCGAAGCATCGCATCCATGCGCGTATGGACAAGCTGCTGCTGCACCCTTGGGCCGGGCCGCCGATCCTGTTCGCGCTGCTTTTCGTGGTGTTCCAGGCGGTGTTCACCTGGGCCACGCCTTTTGCCGATGGCATTGAGGCGCTTGTCGGTGCAGTCGGCGATTTCGCCAAGGCCACGCTGCCCGAAAGCCTTCTGCGCGATCTCCTCACCGAAGGCGTTATCGCGGGTGTCGGCTCGGTGGTAGTGTTCCTGCCGCAGATCGTGATCCTGTTCTTCTTCATCCTCGTGATGGAGGCGACCGGATACATGGCTCGCGCGGCCTTCCTGATGGACCGCATGATGGCAGGCGTTGGCCTTTCGGGGCGCAGCTTCATTCCGCTGCTGTCCAGCTTCGCCTGCGCAATTCCCGGCATCATGGCCACGCGCAGCATCACCGATCCCAAGGACCGGCTGACGACGATCCTGATCGCCCCGATGATGACATGTTCGGCGCGCCTCCCGGTCTATGCGGTGATCATCGCCGCGTTCATCCCCAACCGGGCAGTCGGCCCCGGCGTCGGTTTGCAGGGCCTCGTACTGTTCTGCCTCTATGTCGCAGGCATTCTGGGTGCGATGCTGGTGGCGCTGGTGCTGCGGCGCTCGGTGACGAAGGGCGCGGCTTCGGGCTTCATCATGGAATTGCCCAAGTATCAGCTTCCCACGGTGAAGGATCTGGCGCTGGGCTTGTGGCAGCGCGCGTGGATATTCCTGCGGCGTGCGGGGACGATGATCTTCACTGTCACCATTGCGCTGTGGATTCTGCTAAACTTCCCGCGTGCCGAACCGGGGCAGGATCAGATCAACGCATCGGTTGCAGGCACGCTGGCCAATGGCCTGTCGGTCGTTCTCGAACCCATCGGCTTCAACCGGGACATGAGCCTTGCCATCATTCCCGCGATGGCCGCGCGCGAAGTGGCGGTCAGTTCGCTCGCCACGACTTATGCCGTGCGGGCAGAGGACGAGGAGCAGGCCGCGCTTGATCTGGGCGAACAGCTGAAATCGCGCTGGACCTTGCCGATGGCATTGGCGTTCCTCGCATGGTTCGTGTTCGCGCCACAGTGCCTTTCGACCATCGCGGTTGCCCGGCGCGAAACCAATGGCTGGACATGGCCTGCCTTCATGCTCGCCTACCTCTTCGCGTTGGCCTATGCGGCGGCGGGGATTACGTTCTGGGCTGCGACTGCCGCCGGATTGGGCTGAAACGAAGCCTTCGGCTGTGGAAACGCTGCCACGGTGACTCGCCGTGGCGCGGGTCGATGCGCTAGGCAAGCCGCCAGATCAAAAGGGACACGATTCGATGGCAGGCAGCGTCAACAAGGTCATCCTCGTCGGCAACTTGGGTGCCGACCCGGAAGTGAAGAGCTTCCAGAACGGCGGCCGCATCGCCAACCTGCGTATCGCCACGTCTGAAAGCTGGAAAGACCGCGCCACCGGCGAAAAGAAGGAGCGCACCGAGTGGCACTCCGTGGTGATCAATTCGGATGGCCTTGTCGGCGTTGTCGAACGCTTTCTGCGCAAAGGCAGCAAGGTTTACATCGAAGGCCAGCTGCGCACCCGCAAGTGGCAGGACCAATCGGGCAATGATCGCTACACCACCGAAATCTCGGTTGGCGGCATGGGCGGCGTGCTGACCATGCTCGACGGCGCGGGCGGCGGTTCAGGCGGTGGCCGTTCGTCCGGCGGTGGTGGCTGGAATGATGGTGGTTCGTCGGGCGGCGGTTCTGGCGGTGGCAGCTACGGCGGTGGCGCGCGTGGCGGTGCCTCTTCGGGTGGCGCATCGCAGGGCGGTGGCTGGAACCAAGGCGGCGGCAGCGGCTTTGGCGACGATCTGGACGACGATATTCCGTTCTGAGCAAAACCACATTGCGCCCCCGCGCCTGAGAAAACTTGGGGGCGGGGGCCTCGGTGTTGTTATGGAACGGCAGCGTAAACCGACTGAGGCCCCCGCCTGCGCGGGGGCGCTTTCGTTTTTAGAAGAGGCTTTTTTAAGGACAGGCGATTTGAGACCGGGATCAAGTCCCCCGCGTATCTCCGTAAAGATGGATATGCAGCCGGTCGGTAAAGCGCCAGCCGCGCTCCAGCGCCTCTTCGGCCAGCCAGCGCGACCGTTCGCGCAAGATTGCACTGGCTGTGCCTTCGGGCATCACGAACAGATGATCGCTGGCAATACCAAACTGCTCCTGCAGCGCGGCAATCTCGGCAAGATCGGCGGGTGATGCCACCACGAACTTGAACCATGCGCGCGCATCCTGCGCCCATTCGGCCAGCCGCTCAGGCACCAGCGCCAGCGCGGCATCGTTCCCCGAATGCTTGAGCTTGGGGCTGACATTGAACTGGTCGATCAGCGGATCGAGTGCGGGGTGTACCGCCACGGTCCCGTTCGTCTCGATCTCCACATGCAGGGCAGGGCGCGCCGCTTTCAACAGAGCGACCACCCGCGCCAGCGCCGCGCCTTGCAGCAAAGGCTCGCCCCCGGTGATCACCAGCCGGTCTTCGGGGTGCGCAAGGATCAGCGCAGCGGCGTCCTCCTCGCTCATCGCGATCTGGTTTTCCGCCCGCTCGAACGCCACTTCATCGCGGTGCGGGCGATTGTCGCCTTCAAAGCGCCAGGTATAGGCTGTGTCGCACCAGCGGCAGGCGAGATTGCAACGGCTCAGGCGCATGAACACCGAAGGCCGCCCCAGCCCAAGGCCTTCGCCCTGTAATGAGGAGAAAACCTCCGCCTCGCCGGGGTTTACGGTGGCGAGCGTTAGCATGACTTTAAGCCCCCTCTTCTTCAGAGGAGGGGGTTTGGGGGTGGTGGCGCGCAGAAGTGACCCTGCGGGTCAAAACCACCCCTCGATCCCTTCCTTTGAAAAGGAGGGGAAGCAAAGTGCCGCTGAAGATCACCCCAACCGTGCCAGCGCCGCCGCCAGACGTTCGGCCTCGGCAGCGTGCAGGGCGTGATCGGCGCGGGCCTTCTCGACCGCTTCGGGCTTGGCCTTTTCGACGAACGAAGGATTGCTCAAGCGCCCTTCCAAAGACTTCGCTTCCTTCTGCGAAACCGCCAGCGCCTTCTCCAAACGGGACTTTTCGGCGGCGATGTCAATCACGCCTTCGAGCGGCACGACGATGTTGGCATCGCCAGCACCCACCTGCATTGCCGCGCCTGCGGGCGCTGCTTCAAAGCGGATACCGTTGAGCCGCGCCAGACGTTCGATGGCAGCGGGGTTCGCTTCGATGATGCCGCGTGTCTGCGCCGAAGGTTCGGGCAGGTAGGCGTCCAGCTTCGCCCCCGGCGAAATGCCGAGTTCGTTCTTGGCGGTGCGCAGGTTCGAAACCAGCGTAATCAGCCATTCGACTTCGCGCTTGGCCGCCGGATCGACCGCTGCTTCCGGCTTCGGCCACGCCGCCACGATCAGTTCGTCATCCCGATCGCCAAGAGCGTGCCAAAGCTCTTCGGTCACGAAAGGCATGAACGGATGCAGCATCACCAGAATCTGGTCGAGCACCCAGCCAGCCACGGCCTTGGTTTCGGCATCGAAGTTGCCCTTGATCAGTTCGATGTACCAGTCGCAGAACTGGTCCCACACGAAGTGATAGACGGTGTTCGCCGCCGCATCGAAGCGCAGGTCGGTCATTGCCTGATCGAGCGCGGCGACGGTTTCCACGACCTCGCCGATGATCCACTTGTTCACCGCCGATGTGGCTGCAGGCGCGGCGACCGACGTGCTGCCGGTGATGCCATTGCTCTGGCAGAAACGCGCGGCGTTCCACAGCTTCGTGGCGAAGTTGCGATAGCCTTCGACGCGGCGCTCATCCATCTTCACATCGCGGCCCTGGCTCTCCATCGCGCACATGAAGAAGCGCAGCGCATCGGCCCCGTACTTGTCGATCAGGCCCAGCGGATCAACCACGTTGCCCTTCGACTTGCTCATCTTCGCGCCATCCGCCGCGCGGACGAGGCCGTGGAGGTAGAGCTTCTTCCAGGGCACTTCCTTCATGAAGTGCAGCCCCTGCATCGCCATGCGCGCATCCCAGAAGAACAGGATGTCGAAGCCCGAGACGAGCAGGTCGTTGGGATAGTGCTTCTTCAGCAGCGGGGCGTTTTCATCCGGCCAGCCGAGCGTGGCGAAGGGCCACAGCGCGGAGGAGAACCAAGTGTCGAGGACGTCTCCGTCTCGCCAGATAGCGACGACGTTCTCGCCGTCCTCAATCTCGTAAAGCGCTAAATGAGTTGCTTCGACTTTATTCTCACAAAGGACTACGCCAACATCTCGACCAAGCTTTTCTTTGTAGTAGGCTTTCGCAGCCTTGATTGCCTCGTCCTCAGACTCAAAGACGAATGCTGCGTCATCCAAAGAAACCGAGTTAGCGGTCGCAAATTCTTGGGAGATTGAGTAGGATAAATCTGGAAAATTCGGTGAGAGCTTTTCGTCAGCAGCGAATGCGCGCGGCCCATACCAAGCCGGAATCCGATGCCCCCACCAAAGCTGGCGGCTCACGCACCAAGGCTGGATGTTCTCCATCCAGTTGAAGAACGTCTTTTCCCATGTCTTCGGGACGATCTCGATATCGCCCGACCGCACCGCCGCAATCGCAGGCTGGGCCAGCGTTTCGGCATCGACATACCACTGGTCGGTCAGCCACGGTTCGATCACCACGCCGCCGCGGTCGCCGAACGGCGTCTGGATGGTGCGCGGTTCGGCGTCGTGCAGAACCTCGTTGCCTTCCTTGTCCTTGGTCACGTGCGGGATCAGGAAGCCCTGTTCCTTCATCCGCTCGACAACCAGCTTGCGTGCGTCGAAGCGATCCATGCCGATGAACTCGGCGGGCACCAGCCCGTCAGCGGTCTGCACCACCTTGGCTTCGGCATCGAACATGTTGAGCATGTCCGCCGCCTTGATCCCGGCGCGCTTGCCCACTTCGAAGTCGTTGAAATCGTGTCCCGGCGTGATCTTTACCGCGCCGCTGCCCAGTTCCGGGTCGGCGTGTTCGTCGGCCACCACCTTGAACCGGCGCCCGGTCAGCGGTTGCAGGATATCCTTGCCGATCACGCTCTTGTAGCGTTCATCCTCAGGATGCACCGCCACGCACATATCGGCCAGCATTGTTTCGGGGCGCGTGGTGGCGACCTCGATGTAATCCAGCCCATCGTCGCGGGTCACGCCATCGGCCAGCGGATACTTGAAGTGCCAGAAGCCGCCCTGCATCTCGCGCGTTTCCACCTCAAGGTCGGAAATCGCGGTCTTCAGCTTGGGGTCCCAGTTCACCAGCCGCTTGTCGCGGTAGATCAAGCCTTGGTTATAAAGGTCGACGAAGACCTTCACCACGGCCTTGGTGAAATGCGGGTCCATCGTGAACTGCTCGCGCGACCAGTCCATCGAGCAGCCCAGACGCCGAAGCTGGCCGGTGATCGTGCCGCCGCTTTCGTGCTTCCACTCCCACACCTTGTCCACGAACTGCTCGCGCGTGTAGTTGGTGCGCTTGTCCTGCCGCGCTTCCATCTGGCGTTCGACCACCATCTGCGTGGCGATGCCCGCATGGTCGGTGCCCACCACCCACAGCGCATCCTTGCCGCGCAGGCGTTCATAGCGGATCACCACGTCCTGCAATGTGTTGTCGAGCGCGTGGCCAATGTGGAGGGAGCCAGTTACGTTGGGCGGCGGGTTGACGATGGTATAGGGCTGGGCATCGGGCCGTTCGGGGCGGAACAGGCTGTTGTTTTCCCAATGGGCATACCATTTGGCCTCGATCCCGGCGGGTTCGAAGGTCTTGGCCAGTTCGTTTGCATTCTGCTCGGTCATGGCGCAGCGCCTTGCCATCCCGCGCGCCTGCCTGCAAGCGCCGCGGGGAACCGTAGACACGGTTCCACCGTTACAGCGCACGTGATGCACTTGTCGCCTTGGACCAAATACCCCATGAAGCGGGCAAGATGCGGGAACTGACCGATTTCACCATTGTGCCCGCCACCGGGGAGGGGGCCTCGAAGCTCGCGTTTAGCGGGCCGATGACCGTATCCTCGCTGGGGCGCACCGATGCGCGGCTGCGTGATTTGAGCGAATCCATCGCGGAAATCGATCTGTCGGGTGTCACCCGCATGGATACCGTCGGCGCATGGACGGTGTGGCGGCTTTCGCGCGATCACGATGCGAAGATCACCGGTTGCAGCGAATCCGCGCAAAAGCTGGTCGATGCCATCAGCAAGGCCGATACCAACGCTGAAAACGTGCGCGCCCCGCGCCTGCCGCTGCTGCGCCGCGTCCCCGCCCACGTGGGCGAGGTGATGATCGGGCTCGGCAAGGGCGCGCTGCAGGTTCTCGGCTTCATCGGGCAGGTCATCCAGTCATCCGGCACGCTGATCCGCCATCCGGGCCGCTTCCGCATGAAGGCGCTGGTGCACCAGATGGAACTGGTCGGCGTCAATTCGCTCGCCATCATCGGGTTGATGAGCTTCTTGGTGGGCATCGTCATCGCCCAACAGGGCGCAGTGCAGTTGCGCCAGTTCGGGGCCGAAATCTACACAGTCAACCTCGTCGGTCGCCTCACTTTGCGCGAATTGGGCGTGTTGATGACCGCGATCATGGTCGCGGGTCGGTCTGGCTCGGCCTTCGCCGCGCAGCTTGGCACGATGAAGCTGACCGAAGAGGTCGATGCCATGCGCACCATCGGCGTTTCGCCAATGGAAGCGTTGGTTCTGCCGCGCCTGCTTGCCACTATGCTCATGATGCCGCTGCTCGGCTTCTATTCAGCGTTTATCGGCATTATCGGCGGCGCTTTTCTCTCCAGCATCACGCTGGGCATCCCGTTTTTCACCTTCCTTGCGCGCATTCAGGAAGTGGTACCGCTGCACGACGTGTGGGTGGGCATTACCAAAGCGCCCGTGTTCGGCCTGATCGTGGCGCTGGCGGGCTGCTATCAGGGGATGCAGGTGAAGAACAATGCCGAGGAAGTCGGCACGCGAACGACCGCAGCAGTGGTCATGGCAATCTTTACCGTCATCGTGCTCGACGCCTTCTTTGCGGTGTTCTTCACCGAAATCGGGTGGGGCTGATGGAGAAGGCGCAATTCCCCATCCGGGTGCGCGGCTTGCGCAACGTCTTCGGTTCGCACGTGATCCACGACGGCCTCGACCTTGACGTGCGCAAAGGTGAAATCCTTGGCGTCGTGGGCGGATCGGGCACGGGCAAATCGGTGCTGATGCGCACGATCATCGGGCTGCAGATCCCCGACGCGGGCGAAGTGGACGTGCTGGGCGATACGATCACCGATGCGCAGGACGATTCCGATATCGACATCCGCAGCCGCTGGGGCGTGCTGTTTCAGGGCGGCGCGCTGTTCTCGACGCTGACCGTTGCGGAAAATGTCGAAGTGCCGCTGCGCGAATTCTACCCCGAAATCAGCGACGATCTTCGCCACGAAATCGCGCGCTACAAGGTTCTGCTGTCGGGCCTGCCTGCCGAGGCGACGAGCAAGTATCCGTCAGAGCTTTCGGGCGGCATGAAAAAGCGCGCCGGCTTGGCCCGCGCGCTGGCACTCGATCCCGAACTGCTGTTTCTGGATGAGCCCACTGCCGGACTGGACCCGATCGGTGCGGCGGCCTTCGACCAGTTGATCCTGCAATTGCAGCAGACGCTTGATCTCACGGTATTCCTGATCACCCACGATCTCGATACGCTTTACGAGATTTGCGACCGCGTGGCCGTGATCGCGGACAAGAAAGTGATCGCGGTGGGCACGATTCCCGAACTGCTCGCGCTCGACCATCCGTGGATACAGGAATACTTCAATGGCCCGCGTGGCCGCGCGGCGCAGGACGCGCAAGAGCGGCACGCAGCGGTCAAGACACGCATTTCCGCAGACGCGCCTTCGCAGGCCGGCGCGGATGAGGCATAAGGACAGGCAATGGAAACGCGCGCAAACCATATCTGGGTAGGCCTCGTCACACTGGCCTTGCTGGCGGCCACCGCCCTGCTCACCGTCTGGATCGCCCGGCTCAACCAGGGCGAGCTGAACGAATACGACATCTTCTTCAAGCAATCGGTCGATGGCCTGGCAAAGGGATCGGAAGTTTCGTTCTCCGGCGTGCCCTCGGGGCAGGTGAAGAACATCGAATTGTGGGAGCGCGATCCCGAATTCGTGCGCGTGCGCATTGCCGTCGACAAGAAGGTGCCGATCCTCGTGGGGACGACCGCCAGCGTGCAGGGCAGCTTTACCGGCGTTTCCACGATTCAGCTTACCGGTGCCCACAAGGGCGCTCCACCGATTGAATGCCCGAAAGAAAACAAGCGCCTGACCTGCCCCGAAGGCGTGCCCGTAATACCGACCAAGCGCTCTGGCTTGGGTGAAATCCTGTCCAACGCGCCGCTCCTGCTCGAACGGCTTGCCACGCTGACGGAACGGTTGACGATGGTTCTGTCTGACAAGAACCAGAAGTCGATCGAGAACATTCTCGCCAACACTGACAGGCTTTCAGGCAACCTCGCCGACGCCTCGCCTGATGTGAAGCGCACACTGGCCGAATTGCAGGCCACGCTGCGTCAGGCGAGCTACTCGCTGGCTGCGTTCGAGAAGCTGACGAACTCGGCAGATTCGATGCTCAACGACGAAGGCAACGGGCTGGCGCAGCAACTGCGCAAGACGCTGAAATCGGCGCAAGGCGCGGCGGATGAATTGCAGGGCACTCTGGGTGAGGCGCGTCCCGCCGCCCGCCAATTGAACGAACGTACGCTGCCTGCTGCCGAAGCCGCCATTCGCGACCTGCAGGCCACCACGCGGTCCTTGCGTGAAGTAACCGACCGTTTGAATGATCGCGGGATCGGCGGTTTTGTCGGCGGTCCGAAGCTGCCTGATTACAAGGATTGATGAGGCGATGACCATGATCCGCAACACAATGATCGCCGCCGCCTGTGTCGCCAGCCTGTCCGGCTGCGTCAGCCTTGGCCCGAAGGTGCCCGAAACGCTGCTGTCGCTCACCCCCACTGCCGCGCCCGCTGTTGGCAGCGGCACGATTGGCACGATCGGCAATGCGCTGGTG
This sequence comes from Novosphingobium sp. ERN07, assembly GCF_012641335.1. GTDB lineage: Bacteria > Pseudomonadota > Alphaproteobacteria > Sphingomonadales > Sphingomonadaceae > Novosphingobium. The sequence continues at coordinate 18,743 of NZ_JABAID010000012.1, read as the reverse complement.
GTGATGGAACCTGCCGCCGAGGCGCGCCTTTCGGTTACGCGCGTGCCGGTGCAGATCGACGATGCCAATGTGGCGTACCTGAAGAAGACGATGTGGATCGAACGCCCCTCGCGTCTGTTCCAGCGCCTGCTGGCTGAAACGATCCGCGCGCGTGGCAGCCGTCTGGTGATCGAGGGCGAGCCGGGTGCCAGCAGCCAGCACCTTTCGGGTCGCCTGCTCGACATCGGCTATGACGCGCGCAGCCGCATGGCGGTGGTGCGGCTCGATGCGATCAAGGAAGCAGGCGGAAAGATCGAAACGAAGCGCTTCGAAAGCACCGTGCCCGTGGCCGAAGCGGAAGCGCAATACGTTGGCCCTGCGCTGAATGAAGCGGCCAATGCCGTAGCCAAGCAGGTGGCTGACTGGGTGGAGTAGACCCCTCAACCCGATAATCACTGCACCCCCGCGAAGGCGGGGGCCTCAGTCGGTTAACACTGATGTTCTGTGACAACACCGAGGCCCCCGCCTTCGCGGGGGTGCAGTGGTTTGTAGGTGACTAACTTCGCGCCATTCCCGCAAACCGCGCCGCCGCCGCAAAAGCAGCAGAGCGCTTTTCACGCCGGTCCAGCGCCTCTTCGTCCTTGCCCCAAAGCTCGGCCTGCCAGTCTTCTTCCAGATTTGCCGCGTCCCACAGCGCGTCGAGGTCAACCCCCGGCATGAGCGCGGCCAGCCCGATCACCAGCGATGCGGCAAGGCTGGCCGTGTTGCGCAGGGCTGCCAGTTCGAACGGGTTCAGCCGGTCCAGTTTCGCCTGCAATCGCGCCAGCGTTTCGGGCGGCTGTGGCTTGTGGATGATGCCAGAAACGCGCACGAACCTTACGCCCAGCCGTGTTTCAGCATCCGTCAGCAAAGGTTCCCACATCAGGCGTTGCCGCTTGGCAAAAGCCTCGTCCGGTTCGGCGCGATAGCACAGCGTATCGGTTTCGGCGTAAGGCAGGATTTCGCCAATCACGCCCGCTGGGTCTCGCGCCACCACGTCCAGAGCGTAGTCTGCCATGTCGCGATAGAGGAAGCGGGTGGGATCAATCTCCTCCCCCTGTTCAGCCCATTCCGCTGCCAGCGCTTCGGCCAGCGCATGTGTCGGCACCACTTGCGGCCTGCCGCCCACCGATTTGATCGCTCGCCCATCGAGCCGCACCCCGAAGCCGCTATCTGCCGCCTCGACCGTTACATGCTTGTAAAACCGCTTCATTGTCCGTCCGGCGTCCGCCATTTCCGCGCGAGCAGGCGCGGCACGTAAAAGAATTCAGCCATGCCCAGCACGGCCAGCACAAAACCCACTTCCTGCGGCACGCTGCCAAGGAACGAAGGCGCACGCCCCGTCCCGATCATCACGCCCAGCAGCACCATGATTGCGCCCGAAAGCCGCACCGCCTGCAAGGCGAAGAACCGTCCGGCCGCCGGATCGCTCATGCAATGGCTCCCAGCAGCGCGCGCAGTTCGGCCATGCTCGTCGCCACGGCCTGCGCCCCGGCTTCGATCAGTTCGTCGCTTTCGTGATAGCCCCAGTCCACGCCGATGCCCTTGACGCCCGCGTTCACCGCCATGTGGATGTCATAGACGGTATCGCCGATCATCACCGTGCGCAGCCGGTCCGCGCCTGCGTCGGCAATGCACTGTTCGATCATCGACGGATCGGGCTTTGATGGATGCCGGTCCGCCGTCTGCAATGACACGAAGTGCTTCGTCAGCCCGTGCGAGGCGAGGCAGTGGGCCAGTCCCTTGTCCGATTTGCCCGTCGCCACTGCCAGTTGCCAGCCCTCGGTGGCAAGGTCAGCCACCAGCGTGGCGATGCCTTCATACAGCGGTTCGCCCACGGCACCCGCTGCCCGCCGCGCGCGGAAGGCGTCCTTGTAAAGCTCGGTCAGGCTGGCGTGATCGCGATGCTCGCCCTGCGGGTGCAACTGGCGCATCGCCTCGTGCAGCGAAAGGCCCACGACGCGGCGTGTGGCATGGCGTTCTGGCGGGATCAGCCCGGCGGCGGTGAACGCCGCATCCATCGCCGCGCAGATATCGGCCTGGCTGTCCACCAGCGTGCCGTCGCAATCGAAGATCGCAAGTTTCACGGCACCAGCCTCCGCATCAGTTCGGCAATCGCAGGAGAGCCTTGGGCCTCCTGCCCCGCCGCCACGCGGGCTCGCTCGTCGGCACTCTTGTTCTGCGATAGCTTGAAGGTAGGCCGCCACGCCAGCACTTCCATTTCGAAGCCTACGATACCGCCCATCATCCGGCGCAGCGTGTCGTGGGGCATCTTGTCCATCGTCCACGGGGTGCCTTCGGAAATGCGCCCTTCGTAATGGCTGGATGAGGCTTCGAGCAGTCCGAGCAGGCCTTCCTGGTCCATCTGCCGCACCCGTCCTTCGAGTTCCAGCGTCACGTAGTTCCACGTCGGCACTTGCGCCGCATCGGCATACCAGCGCGGGGATACGTAGCCGTCGGGCCCGTTGAGGACGGCAAGGGCCATCATCCCGTCAAGGTGCTTGGTCAGCGCATTGCCCCGCGCGAGGTGAAACTGCACCGCGCCGTCTCCAGTGGACAGCAGCGGCACATGCGCCACGCGCGGGCCATCAGGGACGGTCGCGAAGACCATCCCGAAGCCGATCTCGCCGATCAGCGCTTCCAGCAGCGCGCGGTCGTCATGACGGAACGCCGGGTTGGGGTGCATCAGCGCGGCTTGCCCTTGGGAGCACCGGTGCCGGGCTTGCGGGCAGAGGCCCTGCCGCCGGTGGACCGCGCCTCGGCATTGCGCGCCTCGGACCCGCGTGCGGCTCCAAAGCGAACTCCGGCGGGCTTGGCAGGTCGTGCCGCTGCCTTCGCGTCAGGCTTGCCTGCAGGCTTCGGCCCCGGCTTGGCAGGAGCCTTGGTCGGACCGGCACGCTTGCCTGTAGGCTTGCGGCCCGCGCTGCCAGCGCCTTTCTCGCCATCGGCGCGTTTGCGCCGTTCGCCCCGGCGTTCCTTGCGGTATTCCTTGGCATGGGCCTTGGCCGCACGCTTCTGCATGGTCTTTTCGGGGATCGGCTTGATCGGATCGATTTCCAGATCGCCGTCTTCTTCATGGAAGCCAAGGCTGGCCATGCTCGCTTCGAAGTGCGAGGGCAGGGGCGCCGTCACATCGATCAGATCGCCTTCGGGATGCTCGATGCGCAAGCGGCGGGCGTGCAGGTGCATCTTGCGGCTGATCGTGCCAGTCAGGAACGCTGCCTGCCCGCCATACTTGCCATCTCCCACGATGGGATGGCCGATGGCTGCCATGTGCACGCGCAACTGGTGCGTGCGCCCGGTCAGCGGCTGCAGTTCCACCCATGCTGCCGCATTGCCTGCGCGGCTGATCACGCGATAGCGGCTGCGGGCGGTCTGGCCCTGTCCGCTTTCGTCCACCATCATCTTCTCGCCACCGGTGCCCGGCTGCTTGGCCAGCGGCAGTTCGATCAGGCCGTCCTTCACATCGGGTACGCCCACCACCAACGCCCAATAGATCTTGCGCGCCGAGCGGCCGGAAAAGTGCTTGGAAAAGAACGCTGCGCTGCCCGGCGTGCGGGCGATCAGCAAAACGCCCGAAGTGTCCTTGTCCAACCGGTGAACCAGACGGGGACGCGGACCGCCATCGGCGGCATAGGCATCCAGCAGTCCATCGACATGTTCATAGGTGCCACTGCCGCCCTGTGTGGCAAGGCCGGGCGGCTTGTTCAGCACGATTGCGGCGCGGTCTTTCTCCAGCACCATCGATTCGGCCAGCTCGATCTGCTCTTCGGTCAATGGCGCGCGCGGACGCTCGCCCTTGCCGGGGGTGCCGACCGGCGTGGCATTGCCCGGCGGTACGCGCAGGGTTTGCCCCGCTTCCAGCCGCGTATCCACATCGGCACGCTTGCCATCCAGCCGGATCTGCCCGGTGCGCGCCCAGCGCGATACGGTGGCAAAGCCCACTTGCGGCAGGTGCCGCTTGAACCAGCGGTCCAGCCGCGCGCCTTCATCATCCTTGCCGATGGTGAACTGGCGCACGTTGACGTCGGACAGCGCGCCCTGTCCCTTGCGAGGAGCCTTCATGCCGCACCTCGCATCAATGAAAGACCAAGGAACAGCCCGGCCACGCCTGCCAGCACCGAACCCAGCGCATAGGCTCCTGCCATGCCATAAAGGCCGCGCTGCATCAGCATGGCCGTTTCAAGGCTGAAGGCAGAGAAGGTGGTAAAGCCGCCCAGCACGCCGACGCCCAGCAGCAGGCGCAGCGATTCGCCGCCGCCTTCGCGCGCCAGCCATCCGGCCAGCAGGCCCATCAGCAGGCTGCCCGCCACATTGATCAGGAAAGTGTGCCACGGAAACACCGCATTGGGACCGGCAACGGACGTAACCGCGCGCCCCGCATGATAACGCAGCATAGCGCCGATGCCGCCGCCAATGGCGACGATGGCGGTTGCCGTCAGGGTATTGGGAGAGTTCATCTGCCGCCCCTTAAACACTTGGGCCGGGAAATGCACGACTTTGCTTGCCTTTGCTGCCCGATTTGGCTAGTGGCGCTCCCGTTCGGGCCGGTCCTGTACGGATTCGGCGCGTTTTGTATTTCCAGAATCAGGGCAACTCCCGCTGATTTTGCGGGCTCTTGCCGACAGTTTGAGGTGTAGCGGTTTATGCAGATTCTCGTTCGCGATAACAACGTTGACCAAGCTCTTCGCGCGCTGAAGAAGAAGCTGCAGCGTGAAGGCGTCTATCGCGAAATGAAGCTGCGTCGCCACTTCGAAAAGCCCTCGGAAAAGCGCGCTCGTGAAAAGGCTGCTGCCGTTCGCCGCGCCCGCAAGCTTGAGCGCAAGCGCCAGGAGCGTGACGGCGCGAAGTAAGCTGATCGGGGCCGCAAGGCTCCATCTGGCTACTTGCCGTTAGCGCCCTTATGGGCCAAGGAGGGCGCCGAAATCGGCGCCCTTTTCCTTGGGCACGGCTCAGTCATTCGAATCATCCGGCGCGATTCGGGCGAATCGCGCTTCAGGGGGTAAAGCATGTCGGAAATCACCCGCGTTCCGCTTCAGCCGGTTGCCAAAGGCTCGGTCGGCAAGATCTGGCTTGGCGTTATCGCCGCTGTCGTGCTGGGGTCAGGCGTTGCCTATGCCACGCGCTATCAGGGGATCGAGATCGAAACGGTCAAGGCCGGCACCGGCGGTTCGCCCACCAAGGCCGACGTTGCGCTGATCAACTATGTCGGCCGTCTGGCCAGCGGCAAGGAGTTCGATCGCGGTGAACGCGCGGTGCTGCCGCTCGAAACGGTGATCCCCGGCTTCTCCGAAGGCCTGTCGAAGATGCAGAAGGGCGGCAAGTACGTCCTCGAAATCCCGGCGGAGAAGGCCTACGGCGCAGACGAAAAGCGCAACCCGCAGACTGGCGAAGTGGTCATTCCCGCCAATTCCGATCTCGTGTTCGAAATCGAACTGATCGATTACAAGAGCGCGGCTGAACTGGAACAGCAGCGCATGATGCTCGAACAGATGCAGAAGATGCAGGGCGGCGCTGGTGGAGCCGGTGCGGCTCCCGGCGGTATGCCGATGCCTCCGATGCCGGGCGCACAGCAACCCTGATATCTGCCGGGCAGGGGCCTTGTGGTCCCGCCTCGGCTTGAAGCACGCCGTGCGCTCTGGTAGCGCGCGGCGTTCCTTTTTCTCCCGTGAAGAGTATCCGCCATGTCCGTAGATACCGCCACCGTGGCCAAGATCGCCTCGCTGGCCCGCATCAAGGTGACCGAGGCCGACCTGACCGCGATGGTTCCCGAACTGAACGGCATCCTCGCCTGGGTCGAACAACTGGGCGAAGTCGATGTGACCGGCGTCGAACCGATGACCGCCGTCATCCCCAACACCCAGCGCCTGCGCGATGACGTGGTGAACGCCGATCCGCTGACCGGCGGCGATATCCGCGATGCGGTGCTGGCCAATGCGCCCGCGCCCGAACATGGCTTCTTCGGCGTGCCCAAGGTGATCGAATAATGACCCAGCTTACTGATCTCGGCATTGCCGCCATCCGCGATGGCGTGGCCAAGGGCGATTTCACCGCCACCGAAGTCGCCACCGCATTCAACGCGGCGGTTGCAGCGGCGCAGCCCGCGCTGAACGCCTTCATCGTCACCACGCCCGAAAAGGCGCTGGAAGCTGCGGCAAAGGTCGATGCGGACCGCGCCGCTGGAAAGGCGCTTGGCACGATGGCGGGCGTCCCCATCGGCATGAAGGACTTGTTCGCCACCCACGGCACGCAGACGACCGCCGCATCGAAAATCCTCGAAGGTTTCAAGCCGCAGTACGAATCCACCGTTTCGCAGAAGCTGTGGGATGCGGGCGCGGGGATGCTGGGCAAGCTGAACCTCGATCAGTTCGCAATGGGCTCCTCGAACGAAACCAGCGCTTTCGGCAACGTGATCTCCCCCTGGCGGCGTCCGAATGACACCGCGCCACTGGCCCCCGGCGGCTCGTCGGGCGGTTCGTCCTCTGCCGTGGCAGCGCGCATCGCACCTGCCGCCACCGGCACCGACACCGGCGGTTCGATCCGCCAGCCCGCCGCCTTCACCGGCATTTCGGGCATCAAGCCGACTTATGGCCGCTGCTCGCGCTGGGGCGTGGTCGCTTTCGCCTCGTCGCTCGATCAGGCAGGCCCGATGGCCCGCGATGTGACCGACTGCGCGATCATGCTCGAAGCGATGGCCGGGTTCGATCCCAAGGATTCGACCAGCCTCAACCTGTCGGTGCCCGAATGGACCGCAGGCCTCAACGCCGACATGAAGGGCAAGAAGGTCGGCATCCCGCGCGAATACCGGCTGGATGGCATGGACGCCGACGTGGCCAAGTCGTGGGACGATGGCATCGCATGGCTCAAGGATGCGGGTGCAGAAATCGTCGAAATCAGCCTACCGCACACCAAGTATGCGCTGCCGACGTATTACATCATCGCCCCGGCAGAGGCATCCTCGAACCTCGCCCGCTACGATGGCGTGCGCTACGGCTTGCGCGATCTGCCCGATGGCGCAGGGCTGCAGGACATGTACGCTGCCACCCGCGCTGCCGGGTTCGGCCCGGAAGTAAAGCGCCGCATCATGATCGGCACCTATGTGCTCTCGGCAGGCTTCTATGATGCGTATTACACGCAGGCGCAGAAGGTCCGCACGCTGATCGCGCGCGATTTTACTGAGGCGTTCCAGCAGGTTGACGTGATCCTCGTCCCCACCGCGCCGTCCTCGGCTTTCGCGCTGGGCGAAAAGAGCGCCGATCCGCTGGAGATGTACCTGAACGACGTGTTCTCGGTGCCCGCCAGCCTCGCCGGTCTGCCCGCCATGTCCGTCCCGGCAGGGCTGGACCGCAATGGTTTGCCATTAGGCTTGCAAGTCATCGGCAAGGCATTTGACGAACAGGGCGTCCTCAACGCCAGCCTCGCGCTCGAACAGCGCGCACAGTTCTCCGCCCGTCCGGCAAAGTGGTGGTAAGATGAGCGAATATCGTATTCAGGGCGCAACTGGTGAATGGGAGGTCGTGATCGGCCTTGAAGTTCATGCGCAGATCACCACCAATGCCAAGCTGTTTTCCGGCGCGGCCACCGCGTTCGGGGCGGAGCCGAATACGCAGGTCAGCCTTGTCGATGCGGCAATGCCGGGGATGCTGCCGGTGCCCAACCGCGAGTGCATCCGGCAGGCCGTGCGCACCGGCATGGCGATCAATGCGCAGATCAACAAGTGGAGCCGGTTCGACCGCAAGAACTACTTCTACGCCGATCTTCCGCAGGGCTACCAGATCAGCCAACTCTATCACCCCATCGTGGGCGAAGGCGCTATCGACATCCAGCTTGATGACAAGAACCCCGATAGCGTGAAGACCATCGGGATCGAGCGCATCCATGTGGAGCAGGACGCGGGCAAGCTGATGCACGATCAGCACCCCACCATGTCCTATGTCGACCTCAACCGGTCGGGCGTGGCGCTGATGGAAATCGTCAGCCGCCCGGACATGCGCTCTCCGGCAGAGGCGGGGGCCTATCTTTCAAAGCTGCGCACGATCCTGCGCTTCGTCGGCTCGTGCGATGGCAACATGGATCAGGGATCGATGCGGGCGGACGTCAACGTCTCGGTCCGCAAGCCGGGCGATGAATTCGGCACCCGCACCGAGACCAAGAACGTCAACTCGGTCCGCTTCGTGATGGCCGTGGTCGAACAGGAAGCCAAGCGTCAGGTCGCATTGATCGAAGATGGCGGCACAGTGGTGCAGGAAACGCGCCTCTACGATCCTGATCGCAACGAAACGCGCTCGATGCGGTCGAAGGAAGATGCGCACGATTACCGCTACTTCCCCGATCCTGATCTGCTGCCGCTGGAACTGGACGACGCTTTCCTGGAGGAATGCCGCGCGAGCCTGCCGGAACTGCCCGATGCCAAGCGCACGCGCTATGAAATCGCGCTGGGCCTTTCGGCCTACAACGCAGGCGTGCTGACGGCGGACGTGGAAACCGCGCGCTGGTTCGAAGCGCTGCTGGCCGAAACCGCAGCGAAGGCGAAGAAGCCGGAGGCAGAGGTGGCCAAGCAAGCCGCCAACTGGCTGATCTCCGAACTGTTCGGTGCGCTGAACAAGCTGGGCAAGGGGCTGGACAATTCGCCGGTCAGCCCGGCAGCGGGCGCTGAACTGCTGGCGCTGATTGCCGATGGCACGATCTCCGGCTCCATCGCCAAGCAGGTGCTGGAAAAGATGCTGGAGACGGGTGACGGCGCTGCCGCCATCGTCGAACGCGAAGGCCTGAAGCAGACGTCAGACACCGGCGCCATCGAAGCTGCCATCGACGGCATCCTCGCCGCCAATGCGGACAAGGTGGAACAGTATAAGGGCGGCAAGGAAGCCCTGTTCGGCTTCTTCGTCGGCCAGACGATGAAAGCCATGCAGGGCAAGGCCAACCCCGGCGTGGTCAACGAACTGCTGAAGAAGAAGCTGTCCTGAATTCACAGGTCGCCGCGTAAGACCATCTTGCCGGGGCTTGCGCCGCTGGTTAGGTAATCTCCCGTCACGTCTGCACCATGCAGCGTGGCGAGGGGGTGCCTATATGAAGCAAACGCTGGCCGTTCTGGCCTGTGCCGCGCTGGCGGCAAGCGGGGTTGCGCGTGCGCAGGACGCCGCGAAAGCCACCGCCGACGATGTGATGACCGCGATCCCGGACCCGGCCAGCGTGCCGATGCCCGATCTGGCATTCACGCCAACGCCGCTGATCGAAGAAGACTTCGACAAGTATTACGTGTTCAATCGCGCAGAGACATCGTTTGCCGATGCGCTGACCGATATCCGCGAATGCGATAATCTGGCGCGCGGTCTGGATTCGGGCTATCGCTATCAGGACGCGCCCTATCCCTATACCTACACGATGGCAGGTGCGGCGGGCGGTCTGATCGCCAACGCGATGATGAGCGCGATCTTCGGTTCATCCGAAAAGCGCCGCCTGCGCCGCGTGAACATGCGCAAATGTATGCACTACAAGGGTTATGGCCGCTTCGGGCTTGCCAAGGAAAAGTGGGAGCCGTTCAATTTCGAGGAAGGGCTTGATGGCGTGAAAGAGGCCGAGCGGCAGAAGCTGCTGGCCCAACAAGCCAAGGTGGCGTCTGGCCCCGTCCCGGCAGGAAAGGATCTGGGCCTGTGAAGATTTCGAACGCTCTGGCGCTGATCAGCGCATTCGCCCTCGTGCCGTTCGCGGCCCACGCGGCAGACGACAAGGAGAAGTGGGAAAACAAGGCCGTGGCCGATAAGCCGCAGGTCGTGCTGAACCCTGCCAAGGCCTATATCGCGGTGCAGGGGGACTATCAGGTCAACCCGCTGCTGATGAAGCGCCCGAACGCTGAAGAGGCCGCCAAACACGCCACCAAGCGTGCCGAGGAACTGGCCAAGGAACACGAAAAGTGGGTCAAGAAGCACGCGAGCTGGGAACGCGAAATGGCGGTGTTTGCCAAGTCGCCCCCTTCGGTCAAGCGCCCGACCGAGCCGCAGGAACCGACCGAGGCAAACTTCTCATGGCCGCGCTATGAACAGGTTCACCCCGTCTACATCGGTCCGCAAAACCGCGTTGCGAAGGCCGAAGGCGGCGCATCGACTTATTTGCAGGAAGTCGAACCCGGCGATTACGTGTTCTATGGCAGCGTGATGATGGGCGTTGCCGGCGGGATTTGCGCGTGCCTTGGCACCGTGGCGTTCAAGGCCGATGCGGGCAAGATCACCTCGCTTGGCAAGATGCGCCTGCCGTGGATCGAATCCCTGCGCGGCCCGAAGGAAACGCGGGCGAAAAACTCGCTCGAACTTCCCGAAGGCACTACATCGCTTGCCTTCGCGCCCGCTGCGTTCAGCGACCCGCGCGTCCCTGCCGATATGGTCGTGGCGGCGCGCTTCACACCGGTGGACCGGATGCCCAACTGGTTTGGGCTGGAAGTCGATCGCGTAATGCCGATCGAAGGCGTGATGCGCTATGACCGAGACAAGGTGGTGGACCTGACCGTTCAGGCCGCTGCCACTACACCTGCGGCACGCTGATACAAAAAGGGGGAGCAGGCGTTCGGCCTACTCCCCCTTTTATCATTCGAAGCCCAAAATCAGGCGCGCGTGCCTTCCATCGGGAAGGTGCCGAACATGCCCGCCGTCACCTTGCCGTCCAGCTTGTCGCCATCGACGGTGGCGGTGCAATCGAGCGTCATCGGCATCGGCACGGTCATTTTCATCTGCCAGGTCAGCGTGTTGCCATCGACCTTGCCGTTCTCGACCTCCATCGATCCCATCTGCCCGGCGTTGCTGCCGGTGAAGCTGTCACCATCGACGTTGACAGTAAACGTGCTGGTCTGATCGCCCATCGGGGTGCGGGTTACGCAAGTGTACGTGCCTGCGACTGACATGGATGCTCTCCCATTGTGAGTGGTGGGGGTAGTTTATCTACAAACATGTCAATAGCAAGGCGGGTTGCCGCCATACCTTCGTCATTCCCGCGCAGGCGGGAATCCAGTTACAACGGTTGCGCGCTGGATTCCCGCCTGCGCGGGAATGACGAAATTGGTGAGGTGAAGCCCCCTCCTCTTCAGAGGAGGGGGAGAGCGCGCATCACTTCGGCGCGGCCACGTCTTCCACCGGCAGGCCGAACTCGGCAAGCTGCGGCTTCACCTTGGCGGCATCGCCCACAACGACCCAGACCATGCCGTCGCTGTTGATCTTTGACCGGAACGCCTTGTCCACGTCGGCCACCGTCATCTTCCCATAGCGTGCGCCAAGCGTTTCGTAGAAATCGTCTGCGCGCTTGAAGTTCACGATCTTGGCCATGCCATCCAGTACGGTGGCGCTGGTTTCGAACATGCCGGGCAGTTCGCGGGCGCTGCCCTTGGTTGACCAGTCGAGTTCTTCCGCTGTCACGCCCTTGGTCGTGCCATATTCGTCGATCTCGCGCTTGATTTCGACCAGCGAATCGCCCGTGCGGTCGGTCTGGACAGGGGCGATCACCTGAAAGCGCGCGCGATCCAGCGGCTCGGTTACGCCGTTGTAGGCGCCATAGGTCCAGCCCTTGGCCTCGCGCAGGTTCATGTTGATGCGGCCAAGGAAGTTGCCGCCAAGGATGTCGTTAGCGGTGCCCAGCGCCACGTTATCGTCGGTCCCCTTGGTGTCGATGACCTTGCCTGCCATGATGTAGGACTGCGGCGATCCGGGGCGGTCCACCAGAATGACGCGGGCCTTCTGTGTGGGGATCGCGGTGGAAAAATCCTTCACCGGGCGCGCCATGCGGTTCGATGGCCAGTTGCCGAAGCTGTCGTCCAGCATCTTCACCACCGCATCCAGCGTGGTGTCGCCCACGACGAAGATCTTCGCCGTATCCGGGCGGAACCAGCGCGCGTGGAAAGCGCGCAGATCGTCGCGGGTCAGCTTCTTCACCACCTCGGCATCGCCCAGCCCGCTCGACGGGAAAGCATAAGGATGGCTGCCATAGAGCGTGGGCACCAGCACGCGGGTGGCCAGCGCCTGCGGGTCCTTCATCTCCGCCGAAATCGCGGTAAGCTGCTGCGTGCGGACGCGCTCCAGCTCGGCGGGGCTGAGCGCGGGGCGGCGCACCACATCGGCCAGCAGGCCCAGCGAAGGGGCAAGGTTGGGCGACAGCGCATCAAGCTGGAACGAGGTCATGTCGCTGTTCGCCGACAGCGCGATATTCGCCCCCAGCCGTTCGCGTTCGCGCGCCAGCGCCGAACTGTCGAGCTTTTCAGTGCCTTCGTTCATCAGGCTGAGCAGCAGGGACTGCGTGCCCAGTGCCGATTTGGGATCGGCGGCATAGCCCGCATCGAAGCTGACGCGGACCGAGACGGTCGGCACTTCGCTGCGCTTGGCGAAATAGACCGGGATGCCGTTCTTCAGCGTGGCGCGCTGGATCGCGGGGAAATCGAGCGGGGCAAGTTCGCCCACCGCAGGCAGCTTAGAACGGTCCGCCGCGCCCACGGTGGAGGACGGCGCGCCCTTCATTGGCATGGCCGGATCGGCATAGAACGCCGGGCGCATTCCGGTGGCGTTGTCGGTGTAGTAGCCGCCGCGCCCTTCGCCGCCTTCGGTCCGCTCACCGGGTTCCACCGTCAGCGCAAAGGCCGGGCGGGTCAGCCACTTGGCCATTGCGCCCTGGACATCGGCAGGCTTCATCGCGGCGATGCGTTCCAGCTCCGTGCGGTAATGGGCGGCGTCGCCGTTGTAGAGCAGGCCCTCGGCCAGCGTCGGGGCCTTGCCATTAAAGCCGCCGGTGCGTTCCAGCCCGCGAATCTGGTTTGCGGTCTCGGTCGTGGCGGCACGCTGCAGTTCGTCGGCGCTCGGCCCTTCCTTGATGAACTTGGCGATTTCAGCGTCCAGCGCGGCGGCGACCTTGGCCGGATCTTGCCCCGGCGTCACATCTGCCTTGACCACGAACTGCGCGGCTTGGGCAAAGACTTCCGCATCGGCGGAAACCGATACGGCAACCTTCTGCTGGCGCACCAGCGCATCGTCGAGCCGCGACGAGGCCAGCCCGCCCAGCACCGATCCTGCCAGTTCCAGCGGCAGGTAATCGGAATTGTCGAGGCCGGGGATCGCCCACATGCGATAGATGCGCGTGGTGGCAACCTGATCCTTGATCGTCTTGGCCAATGGTGCGGGCAGGGTGGGCACCGGGGCGCTGACCGGCTTTACCGCCGGGCCGGGCTTGATATCGCCAAACCACTTGGCAACCTTGGCCTTTGCGGTGGCGGCATCGATATCGCCCGCCAGCACGAGGACCGAATTGTTCGGGCCATAGTGATCGTTGAACCAGCCCTTCACATCGTCAAGGCTGGCCGAATCGAGGTCTGCCATCGAACCGATGGTGGAGTGATGATAGGGGTGCCCGGTAGGGTAGAGGTTTTCGAGCTGTTCGTATTCGACCATGCCATAGGGGTTGTTGTCCCCCTGCCGTTTTTCGTTCTGCACCACCGCGCGCTGGTTATCGAGCACCTTCTGCGTCACCGCGCCCAGCAGGTGGCCCATGCGGTCCGATTCCATCATCAGCACCATGTCGAGCGCGGCGGTGGGCACCGTTTCGAAATAGTTGGTGCGATCGAACCACGTCGTGCCGTTCACATCGGTCGCACCAACCTGCTGCAGTGGCGTGAAGAAATCGCCCGGCACGTTTTCGGTGCCGTTGAACATCAGGTGTTCGAAGAGGTGGGCAAATCCGGTTTTGCCCTTGGGTTCGTTCTTGGACCCCACGCCGTACCAGATCGATACCGCCACCACCGGAGCCTTGCGATCGGTGTGGACCAGCACGGTCAGCCCGTTGTCCAGCTTGAAGCTTTCGTAGGGAATCTGGACCTTCGACACCAGATCGGAGAGCGGCGCGGGCTTTGCCTCTTGCGCGAATGTCGGGGCGGAAAGCGCGGTTGCGGCGGAAAGAGCGATCAGGCTGGCGGTGATTTTGCGCTGCATGGAATTCCCGATGTTGTCAGTCTGGCAGGAAAGCTGCCGTTGTTCCGTAAATCCAGAGCGGGTTCGGCCTGAACGTGGCCCGAATGGCGTGCCCCAGATTTGGTTTGATTGGTAACTTTCTAGTGCCCATGATCGCGCGTGCAAGGGGCGCGTGCCCATCGGGCAGGTGCCGCTCAATTCCTTTCGACGAACGACAGAGAGAACCCGATGAACGTCAAGCTGTTCCTTTCCACCGCCCTGCTGGCTTCGACCGCCGCGCCTGCCTTTGCGCAGGAACCGGTTTTCAACGCGCAGGCTGTGCGTGCGCATGTGACGTTCCTTGCCGACGATCTGCTGGAAGGGCGCGACACTGGCACACGCGGTTATGATATCGCGGCAAATTATGTGGCGTCGCAGTTCATCGCGATGGCGCTGAAACCCGCAGCGCCCGATGGCACGTTCTTCCAAAAGCTGACCGTGCGTGAAGCGCGGCTTGATGGAACGCCCAAGCTGGCACTGACATTCGGCGGCAAGGAAAAGGTGCTGTCTGACACCACCCAAGTTCTGGTGCGGCCAAGCCTGACCGACAAGGCGGTGGCGGTGGAAGCGCCGCTGGTTTTTGCAGGCTTCGGCTTCGACCGCCCCGATCTGGGCTTTGACGATTACAAGGGCCTGAATGTGAAGGGCAAGATCGTGGTCGTGTTGACGGGCTTTCCCAAAGGCACGCCGAGCGAACTGGGCGCGCATCTCAATTCCGAAAAGGCGGTGATGGCGATGAAACGCGGCGCGGTGGCGGTGATCGCCGTGCCGACGACCGAAGACACCGCCCGCCGCCCGTGGCCGCGCCGCGTGGAGATTTCTGATGGTCCGGCCAAGGGCTGGGTCGGCACCGATGGCAAGGCGTTCAGCCGGGCGAGCGCGATCAAGGGGTCGGTTACGCTGAACCCCGATGCCGCCGCGCCGCTCTTTGCCGCTGCGGGCAAGCCACTGGCCAAAGTTCTGGCCGAGGCGGAGCGCAAGGGCGGGCGGCCAAAGGGCTTTGATCTGAAAGCGAAAGCCAGCCTTGCGTTCGCCAGCGCGTGGAAGGACGTGACGAGCGAAAACGTGGTTGCCATGCTGCCGGGGAGCGATCCGAAACTCAGCGCCGAATTCGTGGGCATGACCGCGCATCTCGATCACATTGGCGATCACGGCAAGGGTGATGACAAGCTGTTCAACGGCGCGATGGACAACGCTTCGGGCGTGGCGACGATGCTGGAAGTGGCGCGTGCGGTGGCGCAGGACAAACCCCGCCGCTCGGTGCTTTTCGCGGCGCTGACGGGCGAAGAGGGCGGGCTGATCGGGTCAGACTATCTGGCGCGCAATCCGGTGGTGAAGGGTGAAGTAGTCGGCCTCGTCAACTTCGACATGCCGGTCCTGACCTACAAGTTCAGCGATGTGGTGGCGTTTGGTGCCGAAAATTCGACGATGGGGCCGGCAGTGGCCGAAGCTGCGAAGAAGGCCGGGCTGACGCTTTCGCCCGATCCGATGCCGGAAGAGGGGCTGTTCACCCGCTCCGATCACTACCGCTTCGTGCAGCAGGGCGTGCCCGCCGTGTTCATGATGACGGGCTTTGCCGGGCCGGGCGAAAAGGCCTTCCGCGATTTCCTGAAGGATCACTACCACAAACCCAGCGACGACATGAAGCTGCCGTTTGACTGGGAGGCAGGCGCACTGTTCGCCAAGGTGAACTACTACACCGTGCAGGCGCTGGCGAACGCGGATGAGCGGCCCAAGTGGTATGCGGGCAGCTTCTTCGGCAAGGAGTTTGCGCCGGGAGCGGCGAAGGCGGCTGATCCAGGGAAGTGACGTTGCGCCAAAGCCCACCCCGCTGCGACTAACTTCACTGCGTTCAGTAAGTCTCGCTCCCCTCCCGCAGGCGGGAGGGGTTGGAGGTCGGCAATGCGCATTGCGTTCCATCAAGGAACGACCCTAGTCGAAGGTCGTAGCTTTTTCGTCGGCGCAGCCCTTGTGTTGCGAAAAAGCCACACCATGTCTGGCGCAACAGGAGGACGTTCAACACCATGAACCTCGAAAAATTCACCGACCGCGCCAAGGGCTTTCTGCAAGCCGCGCAGACCGTGGCGATCCGCATGAACCATCAGCGGATCACGCCGGACCATATTCTGAAAGCCTTGCTGGAAGACAGCGAAGGCATGGCCAGCGGGCTGATCCAGCGCGCGGGCGGCAATGCTGCTTTGGCGCAGACCGAAGTGGACAAGGCGCTGGCGAAGATCGCCGCTGTTTCAGGTTCGGGCGCGCAACAGACGCCCGGTCTGGACAACGACGCCGTGCGCGTGCTGGATTCGGCTGAGCAGATTGCGGCGAAATCGAACGACAGTTTCGTTACCGTGGAGCGGATGCTGGTGGCGCTTACGCTGGCCTCTGCAACGTCTGCCGGGCAGGCATTGAAGGCGGCCAACGTGACGCCGCAGGCGCTGGAAGCTGCGATCACGCAGCTTCGCGGCGGGCGAACGGCGGACAGCGCCAGCGCGGAAAATGCCTATGACGCGATGAAGAAATATGCTCGCGATCTGACCGAGGCGGCGCGTGAGGGCAAGCTCGATCCTGTTATTGGCCGCGACGAGGAAATCCGCCGCACCGTGCAGATCCTTGCCCGCCGCACCAAGAACAATCCGGCGCTGATCGGTGAACCTGGCGTGGGCAAGACCGCGATTGCCGAAGGCCTTGCGCTGCGCATCGCAAATGGCGACGTGCCGGATTCGCTGCGGGACCGCACGCTGATGGCGCTCGACATGGGCAGCCTGATCGCGGGCGCAAAGTATCGCGGCGAGTTCGAGGAACGGTTGAAAGCCGTGCTTGACGAGGTGAAGGGCGCCGAGGGGCAGATCATCCTGTTCATCGACGAGATGCACACGCTGATCGGCGCGGGTAAATCGGAAGGCGCGATGGATGCGGGCAACCTGCTCAAGCCCGCGCTGGCGCGTGGCGAACTGCACTGCATCGGCGCGACGACGCTGGATGAGTACCAGAAGTACGTCGAGAAAGACCCTGCGCTCCAGCGGCGGTTCCAGCCTGTGTTCGTGGGCGAACCGACCGTAGAGGACACGATCAGCATCCTGCGCGGCATCAAGGACAAGTACGAACTGCACCACGGCGTGCGCATTGCCGACAATGCGATCGTCGCGGCCGCAACCCTGTCCAACCGCTACATCTCCGACCGCTTCCTGCCCGACAAGGCCATCGACCTGATGGACGAGGCAGCGAGCCGCATCCGCATGGAAGTGGAAAGCAAGCCCGAGGAGATCGAGAAACTCGACCGGCGCATCATCCAGATGAAGATCGAGGAGATGGCGCTTTCGAAGGAGACCGACACCGCGTCGAAGGACCGGCTGGCGACCTTGCGCGAGGAACTGGCGAACCTTGAGCAGCAATCGGCGGAGCTGACGACGCGCTGGCAGAACGAGCGCGACAAGATTGCCGCCGAGGGCAAGGTCAAAGAAGCGCTCGATGCGGCGCGCAGCGAGCTGGACGTGGCGCAGCGCAATGGCGACCTGGCGAAGGCCGGGGAGCTTGCCTATGGCCGCATTCCCGATCTGGAGCGGCAGCTTGCCGAGGCGCAGGGCGTGAGCGCGAACGCGATGCTGCGCGAGGAAGTGACCGCCGACGACATCGCCGCCGTTGTCAGCAAATGGACCGGGGTGCCGGTTGACCGAATGATGGAAGGCGAGCGCGAGAAGCTGCTCAAGATGGAAGAGGTGCTGGGCAAGCGCGTGATCGGACAGAAGGACGCGGTGCTGGCCGTGTCCAAGGCGGTGCGCCGTGCGCGTGCTGGCTTGCAAGACCCGAACCGTCCGCTGGGCAGCTTCCTGTTCCTTGGCCCGACGGGCGTGGGCAAGACCGAACTGACCAAGGCGTTGGCGGGCTTCCTGTTCGACGACGACAATGCGATGGTCCGCATCGACATGTCCGAGTTCATGGAGAAGCATTCCGTAAGCCGGTTGATCGGCGCGCCTCCGGGCTATGTTGGTTATGATGAAGGTGGTGTTCTTACCGAAGCGGTGCGCAGGCGGCCCTATCAGGTCGTGCTGTTCGACGAGGTGGAGAAGGCGCACTCCGACGTGTTCAACGTGCTGTTGCAGGTTCTCGACGATGGACGCCTGACCGATGGGCAGGGCCGCGTGGTGGACTTCACCAACACGCTGATCATCCTGACCAGCAACCTCGGCAGCCAATACCTCGCCAATCTGGAAGAGGGGCAGGACGTGGGCACCGTGGAGCCGCAGGTGATGGATGTGGTGCGCGGCCACTTCCGGCCGGAGTTCCTGAACCGCTTGGACGAGATCATCCTGTTCCATAGGCTAGGTCAGGAGCACATGGCCCCGATCGTGGACATTCAGGTGGCGCGGGTGGCCAAGCTGCTGAAAGATCGCAAGATCGTGCTGGACCTGACCGATGCGGCAAAGCGCTGGCTGGGCCGGGTCGGCTACGATCCGGTCTATGGCGCGCGGCCTTTGAAGCGGGCGGTGCAGCGGTATCTGCAGGACCCGTTGGCGGAGAAGCTGCTGGGCGGCGAAGTGCCGGATGGCAGCACTGTGCGCATCGACGAGGGTGATGGCGCGCTGAGCTTCGTGGTGGAGTGAACGGAGAGGGGCTGCTGCGGTGGCCCCTTTTTGCATGACGCTACGCTGCATCCGCTGGCGAGTGCGGACGGTTACGCCTTGGGAAATCGCAAACAAGTCGCGCGATCGGCGCGGCGCCGTGCGTGGCGCGCGGGCGAGAGCGCGTATC
>NZ_JABAID010000011.1 GCF_012641335.1 Novosphingobium sp. ERN07 | reverse complement strand
TCGCCTTCATAGCCTCCAGGAGCACGAGCAAAAACTAGATCGGTCTGGCTCTGGCGGCGATGTCCTTTCCAGAGGCTTGCCGTCACGCGGTAGTCGGCCGCATCCCACATGCCGCCCGCAGTGATCGGGCAACCGCACATGGGTTCTACCTTTGCCGTGACCCGAATCTTGCCATTTTCGCGAGAGACAGCGGGTGTGATGGCAAGGCCGGGAAGTTCGACGACCCAGCCATCGCCTGCGGTAACGGGTACTCCGGGCATCATCCAGCGCTGGGCTGCAACCTTGATGCGCGATCCGGGCCGACCGAGCGGCCCTTCCGCTTCGAGAACGACAAGTGTCGGGCTCTCGATATCGAGAATGGCGTTGAATGCCGCGGCTTCGGTATTGGCGCGCAGCGGGCTGCGTCCCGCCGAATTCATGATCAGATCGGTGCTTCCGGTCCCGCCTGTCGTCGTCCCGCTCGCTAGAACGCGGCCGCTGGCCGCTTCACGCAGCGTTACCCGGGCACCGCCCGTACCATCGCCCACGAACTTTGCATCCCGGCTGATCACCCGGACAGTGACCTGCGTTGGTTCGGCAATGGCGGGCGCAGCTGTGCCGAACGACGTCGAAGCAAGTCCTGCTAGCAGATACCGCAGCTTAGGTATGGTCGAATTCACCTTGGTCATGCGACTGCCGACACCAGCCAGGCGGTGTATCCCATCATGACACCTTCACCTGGGCGGAAATGCTTTGCATAAAGTTTGGTCAATTCAGAGGTGGCGGCTGCCTGGACAGCTTCTGGACAATCTTGAAGGATCTGGCCGAAAGCGAGGGCGTTGCACACGAACGCTTGTGCGTCTTCGGCTGTTGCGCTGGGCCCGCCAACCGGGAGCAGACCCTGTGCGACAGAGATGTCCAGCTGCTCGAAGCCCGAAGCCGCAAGGACTTCTCTGAGATAGTCGACATCTTCAAACGCGAAGGGGCCTGGTGCACGCGGGATAGGTGCAGGCATGTCGACATGACGGCGCGCAACAGCCATGCCTTCCAGCATCCACGGATTTTGCAAAGGAGGCCCCCAGACTGCAAGATCGATCCGGCCGCTATGTCTGATCAAGCTGCGCAGATTGGTGAACGCACCGACGGGGTCTTGGAAGAACATGCTGCCAAAGCGCGAGAACAGGCGGTCGCACGGGCCATCGTCAAGCGTGACCATTGCGGCATCCGCGCAGATGAAGCGGGCATTCGTGATGCCAGCAAGTGCAGCCCGGTGCGTTGTCGCGGTCACCAGATCGGCGGAAATGTCGATGCCGATCACTTCGCCGCCGGGGTTGACAGCTTGCGCAATCGCCAGGGATGTCGCGCCACCGCCAAAGCCGATGTCGAGCACCCGCTCGCCAGGGCAATATGCCGCTCGGGCCAGCAACGCCTCGCCAACAGGCGCTATCGTGCTTTCGAAACCTCGTAGGTTCGCGAGCCACCGCGCCCCCATCTCACCAGCCCAATCTTCGAATTTCAGGGCATCGTCCTGAGGCAGGGCAGTTTCGGTCATCGAACGTCCTTTAGCGGCGTAACAGCTAAGGGGATCATAAGCCAATCCCAGCCAGAAAGAAAGTGACGGCTCGCTTTTATTCTGGCATTGGCCCGGCATGAGCCGTCTTTATCTTTCTGCCGAAATGCGGCGCGCCGAAGCTATTGCAGCCGTGATCGGTCTGGCGGCACGGAGTGACCCGGCAGATATCACCACCGGTCAGATTGCAGCGGCCATGGGTGCGTCCCAAGGCGCGCTGTTTCGCCACTTCCCTGACAAGCAATCGATTTGGACGGCGGTTCTTGACTGGACCTGCACCGAATTGCAGCGCCGCTTCGACGCTATCGTGCCATTGCCGCCGCTAGCCCGACTCGAGGCCATTCTGGCAGCACATATCGGCTTCATCATGGAGAATACCGGCGTCCCGCGCATCCTGTGGGGTGAACTCCAACGTGTCGGCGAAACTCCGGCCAAGGCGATCGTTCGGCAGTTGATGGCAACGTATCGCGCTAGGGTGGCAGGTGAACTGTCGGCTGCACATGCCGCCGGGCAGATTGCCGTGGATGCCGATCTCGAAGCGGCAACCGTGATGTTCCTGGCGCTTGTCCAGGGCCTCGTCATGCAGGCGCTCGCCATCGATGATTTCTCGGCATTGCCAGCCATGTCCAAGCGGCATTTTGCGCTCTTTTGCCGCAGCCTGGAGGCCGTGAAATGAAAATGCCGTTCTCCTTGGGGCCTTTCACGTTGAATCGGCGCACCTGGATGCTCGTGGCGGTTCTGGTGCCATTGCTTCTGCTCTTTGCATGGGTGGCTTTCCGGTTCGGGCCGCTTGCGCCTGTGCGTGTCACGGCGGTGACCGTGGAAGAGCGGGCGATTGCTCCAGCGCTGTTTGGCATCGGCACCGTGGAAGCACGCTATACGCAGCGTATTGGCCCGACTGCACCGGGGCGCGTTGCCAGCCTTGCTGTGGACGTCGGGAATCGCGTGGTAGCGGGGCAACTGATCGCCGTGATCGATCCCATCGACCTTGACCAGCGAATCGCGGCGGCATCGGGGAGTGCAGGACGTTCGGCGGCGCTTGAACAGGCCGCTACTTCGCAGATTGCGGATGCGGGCGCACGACTCGCTTTGGCGCGCAATGAAGCCGACCGCGGTGAGGCACTGTTTCGCGGTGGCTGGCTGACCCGTGCCGCACTTGATCAGCGCCGACAGGCACTCGCCGCAGCGCAGGCAGGATTGGCGACGGCACAGGCGAACCGTAGTGCCGCAGCGCTGGATCGCGGCCGCACCGGTGCCGAACGCGCGGCCCTCGTCGAACAGAAGGCCAACTTGCGCCTTGTTGCGCCGCGCGCGGGATTGGTCGTCCGCCGCCTGTCCGAACCGGGTACGACGGTTGTTGCGGGACAAGCCGTGATTGAAGTCGTCGACCCTGCCGAATTGTGGATCAATGCTCGCTTCGACCAGACGCGGGCCGCAGGTCTGGTCGCCGGGTTGCCGGCGCGGATTGTTCTGCGCTCGCAAGCGGACCGAGGCCTCGGCGGCAAGATCCTGAGGGTTGAGCCGGTTGCCGATCCAGTGACCGAGGAAGTGCTCGCGAAGGTGAGCTTCGATAAGGCGATCGGCGAGCCGCCGATTGGTGAATTGGCGGAAGTCACTATCGCTTTGCCGGCACGATCAAAGGCACTGGCCGTGCCGAATGCCGCGATTTACCGGGTCGGTGGGAAACTCGGCGTCTGGGCGATCCGTGAAGGCGATCTCGAATTCGTGCCTGTCAGGCTGGGCGTCGAAGATGCGGATGGCTGGGTCCAGGTACTGGATGGGCTAACGAAGGGCGACCGGATTGTCCTGCACAGCGCTCGGCCGCTATCGACAGGCAGCAACATCTCGATCGTCGACAAACTACCGTGATCGGGTTTCCATGATCAGCCTGGCCGGCCGCGACATCCTCCATGGCTGGGGCAAGTTCGTCCTCACTGGCGTGGGGTTGGGGCTGCTGATCGGCGTCACCCTGTCCATGGCTGGCGTCTATCGCGGCATGGTGGACGATGCCCAGGCGTTGCTCGACAACAGCGGCGCGGACCTGTGGGTCGTACAGAAGGACACGCTTGGTCCCTATGCCGAGCCATCGAGCCTCAACGAGGATACCGAGCGCCCGATCCGCGCCATGGCGGGGGTCGATCGTGCGGCGGGCGTTACCTATTTGACCATGCAGATTGCGCATGAAGGCAGTGATGTGCGGGTCATGGTGGTGGGCGCGGAAGTTGCCCTGCCCGGAGAGCCGGGCCAGCCGCCTCATCTGCTCGCCGGTCGCCGGATTGTGCACGGCCACTATGAGGCTGTAGCAGACGTGAAAACCGGCTTCGCCATCGGCGACCGGGTGAAAGTGCGCCGCAATACATACCGCATTGTCGGATTGACCAGCCGCATGGTGTCGTCCGGGGGCGACCCCATGCTGTTCCTGTCGCTTAAGGACGCGCAGGATGCGCAGTTCGATAAGGACAGCGACGCCATAGTCCGCCAACGGGCACGCACGGCGTCCAGCCCGGTGCTGAACCCGCCAGGATACCCCGCTGTGGCCGAAGCGGTCAATGCTGCCCAGGCGACCAGCAATAATGTGAATGCCGTGCTCGTGACGGTGAAACGGGGGGCCGATGCCGATCAGGTCGCCGCGGCAATCCGACGCTGGCAGCGGGTGACGGTCTATACCCGCGCCGATATGGAGAGCATCCTGATCGACAAGATGATCGCCAATTCCGCGCGGCAGATTGGCATGTTTTTGGTGATCCTGGCCATCGTCAGCGCCGCTATTGTCGCTTTCATCATCTACACCATGACGATCGGCAAGATCCGCGAGATCGCCGTGCTCAAGCTCATCGGCACACGCAACCGCACGATTGCCGGCATGATCCTGCAACAGGCGCTTGGCCTTGGCTTGATCGGGTTTGCTGTGGGCAAGATCGCCGCGAGCTTTTGGGCGCCATTTTTCCCGAAATACGTGCTGTTGCTTCCGGCAGATTCGCTGCGCGGCTTCTTCGTGGTCATGGGCATCTGTACGCTGGCGAGCCTGCTGGCCATCCATGCGGCGATCAAGGTCGATCCGGCGGAGGCAATCGGTGGCTGAAGGCATCCGCATCGAGAACCTGGTCAAGACCTATGGCAGCGGCGACACGGCGGTCCATGCCCTGCGCGGGGTGAACATGGCGGTCGCCAAGGGCGAGGTCGTGGGGCTGATCGGGCCATCGGGCTCGGGCAAGAGCACGCTGCTCAAGTGCCTCGGCGCGGTGATTGAGCCAAGTTCGGGCCGGATGATCATCGGCGACAATGTGATCTACGACGGTGGTTGGAAGGTCCGCGACTTGCGCGCATTGCGGCGCGACCTCATCGGCTTCATTTTCCAGGCACCCTATCTGATCCCGTTTCTCGACGTGACCGATAATGTCGCGCTCCTGCCGATGCTTGCGGGCAAGCCCAACACCGTCGCCCGCAAGGAAGCGCGCGATCTGCTTGATGCACTCGACGTCGGGCACCGGGCTGCGGCCATGCCGTCACAGCTTTCCGGCGGCGAGCAGCAGCGGGTTTCCATTGCCCGCGCCCTCGTCAATCGCCCGCCGGTAATCCTGGCCGACGAACCCACCGCACCGCTCGACAGCGTCCGCGCGCTGGCGGTCGTCGATCTGCTCAACAGCATGGCGCGGCAGTTCGATACCGCGATTATCGTTGTGACACATGACGAGAAGATCATTCCGACCTTCCGGCGGCTCTACAATATCCGTGAAGGGATCACCGTCGAAGAGCAAAACTCAACTTAATCGCGGTTCAGGCAGTGAGTAATTGCCGGACCCAATTGACGATCGCACCAGCAGGCATGGCTCCGGACTGACGGGCCACTTCCTTACCGCCTCTAAACAGGATCATGGTTGGAATTGACCGGATACCAAAGCGTGACGCGATCGCCTGCTCTGCTTCTGTGTCCAGTTTCCCAAGCCGGACATAAGGTTCAAGCTGGGACGCTGCCGCTTCGAACGCGGGTGCCATCTGGCGGCATGGGCCGCACCATGTTGCCCAGAAATCCACCAGTAGCGGAATGCCGCTCTTGCTCAGATGCGCGTCAAAATTGAGCGCGCCAAGCGCGATCGCATGGGCATCAAATAGTGGGCCACCACATCGCCCACACTTGCCTCCCGCGCCCAATCGCTCTTGCGGCACCCGGTTTGTGGTTGTGCAACGCGGGCAGATGATCAGGACGGGATCGGGCATGGCTATGTCTTCCAATGGCGGACAGATGTCATTTGCCTGTATCGTTGCAGAGTTCGCACAGCGAATGGATCACGCCGCGGACAATGGGATCCTTGAGGCTGTAGAAGCGGGTCTGCGCCTCGCCGCGAATGCTGACGACGCCTTCTTCGCGCAGCATCGCGAGATGCTGGGAGACCGAGGACTGGGAAAGCCCGGCCAATTCCACCAACTCGGTTACTGAAACTTCGCCTTCATCCATGCGGCACAACATGAGCAGACGTTCGGGGTGGCTCATAAGTTTGAGGCGCCCCGCCATAACCACGGCGTTAGCCTTGAGTTCGGAAAGATCGGTCGGCTTCATGCTTGGGGTTCCGGAAACGGGCGACCATCGTCGCGCAAGACTATGTAGATTGCTGGAATAACGAGCACGGTCAGCAAGGTCGAGGAGGCGAGGCCGAACAGCAGCGAAATCGCCAGCCCCTGGAAGATCGGGTCGGTCAGGATCACTGCCGCGCCGATCATCGCGGCGGCTGCCGTCAGAACGATCGGCTTGAAGCGGATCATGCCGGCTTCAAGCAGCGTTTCGCGCAAGCTCTTGTCGGCCGATCGGGTGTGGCGGATGAAATCGACCAGCAGGATCGAATTGCGCACGATAATCCCGGCGAGCGCGATGAACCCGATCATCGAAGTGGCCGTAAACGGCGCGCGGAAGAGGATGTGGCCAAGGACGATGCCGACCAGCGTCAGCGGGATCGGGGTGAGGATCACCAGCGGGATGGTGAAGCTGCGGAACTGGCCGACGACCAGCACGTAGATGCCCAGCAGAGCCACCATGAACGCACCGCCCATATCGCGGAAGGTCACCCAGGTGATCTCCCATTCGCCGTCCCAAAGCACCGAGGCCTTGCTCTCGTCCTCTGGCTGGCCGTGTAGAACGATGTCGGGCTTTATCAGCCCATGCGCCTTCCAGTCGAAGGCGTTGATGGCGTCATCCACCGCGAGCATACCGTAGATTGGAGCTTCATAGCGACCGGCGAGTTCGGCGGTTACCATTGTTGCCCCCCGCCCATCGCGGCGGAAAATGGCCTGGCCGCCCGGCTCCATTTTCGCTGCGACCAGTTCGCCCAGCGGCACGAGTTGACCAGTGGGTGTCGCTGCGACAGGCGTTGCGGCGAGCGATGCCGACCAGCTGCGTTGCGACTGATCGAGTGCGAGCTCGATCGGCAGCGGATCGCGCTCGCTCCCGCGCGGGGCATAGCCAACCACCTGGCCGCCAAGCAGCGCACCGATGCTGTCGAACAGCTGCCGTTCGGACAGGCCATAGTGATCGAGCTTGGACCGGTCAGGGATCAGCTTGAGCGTCGGGCGCGGCTGTCCAAAGCTGTTGTCGACATCGACGATATAAGGCACCGACTTGAAGATCGCTTCGACTTGCATCGCAGTTTTCTGACGGGTGGCTTCGTCTGGGCCGTAGATTTCGGCGAGCAAGGTCGCCAGAACCGGCGGTCCCGGAGGAGTTTCGACCACCTTGAGCGAACCACCGGCGGGCAGGGGAATCGCCTTCAGTTTTTCGCGAAGATCAACCGCAACGTCGTGGCTGGAACGCGAGCGGTCGCCCTTGGGCAGCAGTGTAACCATCAGGTCGCCCATTTCAGGCGCATTGCGCAGGAAATAGTGCCGGACCAGACCGTTGAAATTGAACGGAGCCGACGTTCCCGCATAGGCCTCCATCGAGGTGACTTCGGGCACGGTCCTGGCCACGGCCGCTGCCTGTTCCAGCACGCGCGACGTCGTTTCCAGACTGGTGCCCTCGGGCAGATCAGCCACCAGTTGAACTTCGCTCTTGTTGTCGAACGGCAGCAGCTTCACTGTCACCGCCTTGAAATAGAACATCGAACAGGCAACCAGCGTTGCGACGCCAACTACGATGAGGAAGCGCTTGGCGCTCTGCGGGGTCGCGATGACCTTGCTGGCATAGCGCTTGTAGAGTGCGCCGAGCTTGCCGCCGTGCTCTTCGTGTCCGTGCGCCAGCGTTTGCCTCGCAAACCGGACCATCAGCCACGGGGCAATGATCACCGCGACGAAGAAGCTGAAGATCATCGCCGCCGAGGCATTGATCGGGATCGGTGCCATGTAAGGCCCCATGAGTCCCGAGACGAACAGCATTGGCAGCAATGCGGCGACCACGGTCAAGGTGGCGATAATTGTCGGGTTGCCGACCTCGGCCACGGCATCGACTGCGGCATCGATGCGTGACCGATCATCGTTCATCGCCCAGTGGCGCGCGATGTTCTCGATCATGACAATCGCGTCATCGACGAGGATGCCGATCGAGAAGATCAGTGCGAACAGGCTGACCCGGTTGATGGTGAAGCCCATCACGTTCGACGCGAACATCGTCAGCATGATCGTCGTCGGGATGACGATTGCGGTGACACCGGCCTCGCGCCAGCCAATGGCAAAGCCGATCAGTACCACGATCGACACCGTTGCCAGCGCGAGATGGAATATGAGTTCGTTGGCCTTGTCGTTGGCGCTTTCGCCATAGTTGCGCGTGACGGAGACTTCGACGCCCGCAGGGATCAGCGTGGCTTTGAGGGTGTTGACCCGCTCGACAACGCCTTCTGAAACGGCAACTGCATTAGCCCCGGCGCGCTTGGCAATGGCGAGGCTGACTGCCGGGCCCATATTCCAGGCCGCATGGTCGTCCTTAGCCCAGCGCCAAGCGCGGGCCTGATTCTGGGTCGGCGCCTGCTCGATCTTCGCGACATCGGCGAGCAGCACCGGCGCGCCGCTAGCGGAGCGGACGGTCAGGCTCGAAAGCTCCTGTGCATCGCGCAGCGTTTGGCCGGCAACGATCAGCGCTGCTTGGCCTGCCTCGCGCACGGTTCCCGCTGGAAAAGCGCGATTGGCCTGTGAAACAGCTTCGATCAAATTGCCCAAGGGCACGCGGTAGAGTGCCAGTTTCGCAGGATCCGGCACGACCCGGAGCGCCATATGCTGGCCTCCGGTGATGAAGGTCAGGCCGACGTCGTCGACCTTGGCGATTTCTGTCCTGAGTTTGCCAGCGAGTTCAGACAGGGCCTGGTCGTCCCATCGTCCTGCTGCGCCCGGTTTGGGGGTCAGCGTCAGCACCACGATCGGCACGTCGTTGATGCCGCGTACGGTTACTTGCGGGGCGGGGATGCCAACCGGAATCCGGTCTTTGTTGGCCTCGATCTTTTCGTTGATGCGGATAGCTGCGTCTTCGGGATTCGATCCCACGAGGAAGCGAGCCGTAACAAGCGCGCCGTTATCCTGCGCCTGTGTGTATACGTGCTCGACCCCGTCAACGCTCTTGACGATGGTCTCGAGCGGTTTGCCCACCAGTTCGACTGCTTCTCGTGCGGAAAGCCCCGGTGCCTGGACCATGATGTCGACCATCGGCACCTTGATCTGCGGCTCTTCCTCGCGGGGAATCGTAATTGTGGCCAGCAAGCCGACAAGAATTGCTGCCAGCAGGAACAGAGGCGTGAGCGGCGACATGATCGTCGCTCGGGTGAGCTTGCCCGATATGCCGAGATTCATCAGTGCTTCGCCCCGTTTGACTGATCAGCACCTGGGACCGCGCCAGTCGGACCTATCAGCGTATCGCCAGCAGCTGCGCCCGACAGGATTTCGACCTTCCCCGGTTCCGTCGTGGCTGAAGTCTGCACGGGCACCTGCGCGGCAGAACCGTCCTTGGTCAGGAGGGTCACATAATCGATGCCATAGCGATTCGTGACATAGCTCGCCGGCACCAGCAGGGCCTTGTGCGTGCCTGTCTCGACCTTGGCGGCAACTCGGCGGCCGATCAGCTTGTTGTCGATTCCCGGCATATCCACATCAACCGTAACCTGCCCTGCGGTGACTGATGGATAGACCTTGATCACAGTTCCCACGCTCGTTCCGCTGCCGGCTCCGGCATTCAGGTTGTTTGTGGTCACCCGCGATCCTGCATGGACCTTGTCGGCCAGCGATTCGGGCATTTCGAGGCGGACAATCGTGGGGCCAGCGGTAATCACTGCGATTGCCATACCCGGTGCAACCGGGGAACCGGCCGGGACATCGGCGCGCAAGACGCGGCCACTGGCAGGGGCGGTCACCGTGCCTTGCCCGGCCACGGCACCTACCGCCGCTTGCTGAGCCTGTGCGGCGCGAATCTGGGCATTGGCTGCTGCTGCGGCTGCCTGTGCCTGTTCCAGCCTCGCTTTGGCATAGACACCGTTCTGGTAAAGGAAACGGACGCGCGACAATTCGCCTTGCGCCTGCGCGGCCTGGGCCTGGGCAGCAGCAGCCTGCGCGCCATAAGCACCTGCCTGATAGCCAAGCTGGCTATCGACAATGCGCCCGATGACCTGGCCTTTGGCGACCATGTCGCCTTCCTTGACCGTCAGCGTGGTCAATATTCCGGGAATGCGAGCGAGAACCTGAGCCTGATCGACCGTAGCGATTTCCGCGCTCACGTCCTGCCAACTGACCGTGTCACTGGCGCCGAGGACCAAGCGGGGCCCTGCAGGCGCCTTTGCCGTCTGCGCAGTCTCCTCGCTGCTGCTGCAACCGGTCAGTGGCAGACTGAGAACCGCTGTGCTGAGAGCGGTCAAGGCCGACAGGTATCCCCGCATCGTCATGTTCCTTGCTGACGTTTCTTATCGTTCGACCGGCAATCCGGCCGATTGCCAGGCGCCAAAGCCGCCCGCAAGATGCGTGTCGACCGCAGCCTGCGCCACGCCACACTTGTCGAGCGCCATGCCTGAGCGTTTGCCTCCGAGGCAGGTGAGGACCAACTTCTTTGTTCCGGTGTCCGGCAGCCTGGATGGTTGGAACGTCGACAGCGGCATGTTGATTGCGCCCGGAATGTGGCCAGCGGCAAACTCGTCAACCTCACGCACATCGACGACGACTGCATCACCCGTGCGCAGCATCGCATCTAGTTCCTGTGCAGTCAGTTCGGGATGCTTCGCTTTGCCAAACCCAAAAACCATTGGTTCGTCCTTTCGTCGGGTGACCGCTCGCAAGCGGCTCTGTGCAAACTTTACCCCTTGCTCATATCGGAAACGCCTTATATAAGTCAAGTCCGATACAGAGTGTCGGCACGCCTTTCGACAGATTTTCTGAGGAACTGCGGCGTCAGACAGGATTGCGGGAGAACCGATATGTCATTGCCCCAGATCATCATCCTAGGCGCAGGCCTTGGCGGTACGATCGCCGCCTATGAAATCCGCGATGCCGCCAAGGGCAAGGCGGAGGTCACGGTGATCAACGATCAGGAAGATTACTGGTTTGTCCCCAGCAATCCTTGGGTCGCTGTGCGCTGGCGTGAACCTGAGGCGATCAAGGTCCACCTGCCGCCGATCATGAAGAAGAAGGGCATCGGTTTCACCGCCGTTGGAGCAAAGCGAGTCCACCCGCAAGAAAATCGGGTTGAACTCAATGATGGCACCTCGCTGCCCTACGATTACCTTGTGATCGCAACCGGGCCCGAACTTGCATTCGACGAAGTGGCCGGACTGGGGCCTGACGGGTTCACGCAGTCGGTCTGCCGCACCGACCATGCCTCCCATGCAGCGGATGCCTTTGACAAGTTTTGCGAAGATCCCAAGCCCATCGTGGTTGGCGCGGCGCAAGGGGCGTCATGCTATGGCCCGGCATATGAGTTTGCCCTGATCCTCGATACCGAACTCAGGCGCCGCAAGATCCGTGATCGCGTGCCGATGACCTATATCAGTCCGGAACCATACATTGGCCACCTTGGCCTCGATGGGGTTGGTGATACCAAAACCCTGCTCGAGAGCGAACTGCGCAATCGCCATATCAAGTGGATCACCAACGCCCGCATCACCAAGGTGGAAGAGGGCTCCATGCACGTCGAGGAAGTAGCCGATGACGGCTCGGTCAAATCGGCCCATGACCTTCCGTTCGGCTATTCGATGATCCTGCCCGCCTTCCGCGGGGTGGGCGCAGTCCACGGTATCGAGGGACTGACCAATCCGCGCGGGTTTATCCTCGCCGACAAGCACCAGCGCAATCCGACCTTCAAGAACGTCTATTCGCTTGGGGTCTGTGTGGCGATCCCGCCGATCGGGCCGACGCCCGTTCCTGTCGGCGTGCCCAAGACCGGCTTTATGATCGAATCGATGGTCACCGCCATTGCCGCCAATCTCAAGCTTGAACTGGAAGGCAAGGAGCCGGCCGAGGAAGCCACCTGGAACGCTGTCTGTCTGGCCGACTTTGGCGATGGAGGCGTGGCATTCGTGGCTCAACCGCAAATCCCACCGCGCAACCTTAACTGGTCGTCGAGCGGGAAATGGGTTCACCTCGCGAAGATCGGCTTCGAGAAATATTTCATCCACAAAGTACGGCGTGGCACCAGCGAACCCTTCTACGAAAAGCTGGCGATGCACGCCCTCGGCATCCGCAAGCTGCGCTTCAAATAAGGAGAATAGCCATGATGCTTGATGCTGCGGTTTTCCGTTTTGCCGGAGTGGTGGTCCTGGCCAGCCTGGCGCTGGCGCACTGGGTACATCCTGGGTTTCTCTGGCTGACTGCGTTTGCGGGTGCGAACATGTTTCAGGCCAGCTTCACCGGGTTTTGCCCTGCGGCAATGATTTTCAAGAAGCTGGGTGTCAGGCCCGGCAATGCTTTCAACTGAATCGGACCTGACATGCGCCGTCTGATCCTGTCTATGGTCACGCTATCCTGCCTCGTTGCCGCTCCCCCGGTTTCGGCGCAGGATCTCGCCGCCGCCATCACCGATGCTCTGGCCAACGCCCCCACGCTTGCCGAAGCAACAGCCGGTGAGGCGGCGGCGAAAGCCCGGCTTGACCGAGCCCGAGCCGAGAGCAATCCGCTCCTGCGGATCGAAGGCTCGTACGGTGCCGGGAGGATCGATAACGGGGGATTTTTCGGGATCACCGCCGACAATGTTTCGCCGCTGGCGCTGCAGGCAACAGCTGAGATGCCACTCTATGCTGGCGGTCGAATCTCGTCCGCCGTCGATCAGGCGCGCGGCGGCGCGGACATAGCGCGCTTTGGTGCGGAGCAGGCGCGGCTGCAAACCATCGTCCTTGCCGTCAGCACGTACACCGAGGTCCTGACGTCGAGAAAGCTCGAAGCCCGCTACGGCCAGCTTGTGAGTGAACTTGTTGAGACCGAGCGGCAGGCGGGCCTGCGCTTTCGCGCCGGGGAGATCGCTAGTTCCGAACTGGCGCAGGCGCGTGCACGCAAGGCTGAGGCCGACGCTGGTTTCGCGCAAGCGCAAGGTCGGCGAACTTCCGCTGAAGCTGCCTATCAGCGCCTGACAGGCAAACCTGCCGGGGATCTCGCAGCCCTCCCGGAATTGCCGCATATTCCAGCAACGATTGACGAAGCGCTGGATATGGCTCGAACTTCCAACCCTGCCTTGCGTCAAGCCAAAGCAGGGGTCGATGTCGCTCGAGCCGGGGTACGTTCAGCCAAGGCAGAAGGTATGCCCACCGTCGGAGCGTTCGCTGAAGCGGCTCATGTGCGGGATCAATTCTTTCCCGGTTACAAGGCGGACTCAGTCGCGGTCGGCGTGCGCGGGCGCTGGACTTTGTGGGCAGGCGGGCGCGTCTCTTCGCAGACCCGCGCTGCTGATGCCGATCTCGATGCCAGCGAGGCAAGGTTGAGGCAGGCCGATCAGACGCTGGAGGGTATAGTCATTGACGCCTGGCAGGGGTTGGTCACCGCGCGGCGCATGACTGAGGCATCCCGTCTGCGTACAGAAGCCGCCAGCGAGGCATTGCGCGGCACCCGGCTCGAAGCCCAGGTAGGCGCCAAGCCCACCTTAGCCGTGCTTGATGCGGAACGCGAAGCCATTGAGGCCGAGGCGGCATTGCTTCAGGCCGAAGGCATGCAGACCGTTGCGGCCTGGCGGCTGAATGCCCTCACCGGGAACATTACCCCATGAACGACAGTGCCATTCAGGCCGCGACGGCCCAGATCGAAGCCGCGCGTGCGGTAGCGGGCAAACCTGTGATTCGGACCTTCTTCGATGAGCCGACCTTCACCGCGACACATGTGGTGCATGACCCGGTCACCGGCCGCGCCGCGATTATCGATCCCGTACTGGATTTTGATCAGGCGGCCGGGCGGACCAGTCATGGCTCGGCCGATGCCGTTATTGCATATGTACGCGAACAGGGTTTGACGCTCGACTGGCTGCTGGAAACCCACGCCCACGCCGATCATCTGTCGGATGCGCCCTATCTTCAGCAGCAACTCGGCGGCACACTGGTCATCGGGTGCGAAATCGTGACCGTTCAGAATGTGTTCGCCGGTGTTTTCAACGAGCCCGCCAGCTTCGCGCGAGACGGTTCGCAGTTTGACCGCCTGATGGGCGATGGTGAAACATTCCAGCTGGGTGACCTTGGCGCCACAGCGCTGCACGTACCGGGACATACGCCCGCCTGCCTCGCCTATGTCATCGGCGATGCCGTGTTCGTTGGCGATACCCTGTTCATGCCCGACTATGGCTCTGCCCGCGCTGATTTTCCCGGCGGCGATGCTCGCACACTGTTCTGCTCAATCCGGCGCCTGATGCAGCTTCCCGATGAGACCCGCGTCTTCCTGTGCCACGACTATAAGGCACCGGGCCGGGAGACCTATGTTTGGGAAACAACTATCGGTGCAGAACGAACGGGCAATGTTCATGTCCATGACGGCGTGAGCGAAGAAGAATTCGTTGCCATGCGCGAGGCGCGCGACAAGACGCTCGGCATGCCGCGTCTCATCCTGCCTTCGATCCAGGTCAATATCCGGGCCGGGCATCTGCCCGAGCCGGAAGAAAACGGTGTCAGTTATCTCAAACTGCCGCTGAATCTCCTTTAGACGCAAGGCACCCAGATGTTCAGCGAACTCCAATATATCCTGGGTGCGCTGAGCGGCGTGCTGATCGGTTTCACCCTTGGCCTCGTCGGAGGCGGCGGCTCGATCCTGGCCGTGCCCTTGATGGTCTATGTCGTGGGTGTGAAAAGCCCGCACCTGGCCATCGGAACTAGCGCGCTAGCTGTCGCTGCCAACGCCCTGGCCGGGTTGTTCAATCATGCTCGCGAGAAAAACGTCAACTGGCGCTGCGGCGGCTCCTTTGCCCTCGCCGGTGTGATTGGCGCGCTCGGCGGATCGACGCTCGGCAAGGCTTTTGACGGCCAGAAACTGCTGTTCCTGTTTGCGCTGCTGATGCTGGTCGTGGCTTTCGCAATGTATCGCGGACGCGGTGAAGCCGGGATCGAAGGCGTCCAGTGCAACCGTGACAATCTGCCCAAGGTCATCCTTTTCGGGGTCGGCACCGGGATGCTGTCAGGGTTTTTCGGGATAGGCGGCGGTTTCCTGATCGTTCCCGCGCTCGTCGCCTCGACCTCGATGCCAATCTATCGCGCAATCGGAACGTCGCTCATTGCTGTGGCTGCGTTTGGGTTAACCACTGCGGCAAACTATGCGGCATCGGATTTGCTCGACTGGTCTCTGGCTGCCAGCTTCATTGCCGGAGGGATGGTCGGCTCGGTTCTTGGTGCTACCGCTGCCCGCAAATTGTCGGCTGCCAAGGGACGTCTCAACACCGTATTTGCTGCGCTGATCGTCGTCGTGGCGGGATACATGCTCTATCGCAACTGGATGGTTTTCCAGTCCTGAGCGCACGGGCAGCTATCAAAGGAGAACGGTAATGCACAAGGACTGGCAAGCCATGGCGGGCGAGCTTTCGACCGCGATCAAGGAAGTGCGCCTCGGTTCGCCCGAAGTCACCAAGGCATTCTCGGCCATGGCCAAGGCTGCGACCGAAGAGGGCGTGCTCGACACCAAGACCAAGGAACTTATCGCGCTCGCTATCTCGGTCGCGATCCGCTGCGACGGCTGCGTCGCATTTCATTCGCAAGCGGCTGTGAAGCAAGGCGCAACCCGTGAGGAAGTCATGGAGGTCATGGGCATGGCCCTCTACATGGGTGCCGGCCCGAGCCTCATGTATGCCGCGCAGGCGGTCGAAGCCTACGACCAGTTCGCCGCTGCAGGCAAATGATGCCGAAGCAAGGCAGCTATAGGTCTGGATGATATGATCATTTATTTCCAACTATTTGCGTGAGATCAATGAACCTTCCTGTGCGGTTTGTAGGGAGGGTTGAAGCGGAGACCGATTATGCAAAGTCGCATAGCTTTTGCACTGCATTTCGTGATCGGCACGACCCTCATGGGAATCCTTGTGACAGTCGCGCTGAGCATGGGATACGATACGGCCCGGCCGATTATCATCGCGGTCGTCGCAGGTTTCGTGATTGCTATCCCAGTAAGCTGGCTGGTTGCGCGCAAGATCACGCATTTAGTGAAGAACTGAACCAGACGGCGCCTCCCATGCAGCGGATCCGGACGGGTTCCGCTGGGGGCAGGTTCGTCGCGCAAGGCCCTTTCGGCAATGCCTAGACGGGACCTGCGCGCAACCCCCGAACTTGGCGCGTTGGGCGTGGTTTTCGGCGACATCGGCACGTCGCCGCTTTACGCGGTGGGACTGCTATTTGCCCATCGCTTGATGGCACCGACGCCGGACGAGATTGTGGGCGGGATTTCGCTCATTCTTTGGACGCTTACCTTGGTTGTGGCGTTCAAATACGCGTTTCTGGTGCTGCGCGCTGACAACGACGGGGAAGGCGGGGTTTTCGCGCTCTATGGTCTGCTTGACCGGTTTAACCGGAAAGGGCGCTCCCTCTTGGCCTGGGCCCTTTTGCTCGGAGCGGGCCTGCTGTTCGGCGATGGCATGATCACCCCGGCAATCAGTGTTCTTTCGGCGGTTGAAGGCCTCGCGGTGGCAGCACCCAGCTTGTCCGGCTTTGTCATACCTGTAACACTGGGTCTGCTGGCAGGCCTGTTCTGGGTTCAGCACCGGGGAAGCCGGGCAGTAGGGCGCCTGTTCGGCCCGGTCATGCTGACCTGGTTTGCCGTGATCGCGGTTCTGGGAGGCATGCAAGTTGCTGCGCATCCCGCAATTCTGGCTGCACTTTCACCACTACACGCAGTGCAACTGCTAATTCATGGCAATCTGAGCGCCAATCTCCTCCTGCTTGGCGCCGTCATATTGGTCGTCACTGGCGGCGAAGCGATGTATGCCGACATGGGGCATTTTGGAGCCGCCCCGATCCGCCGGGCCTGGTTTGCCATCGCGTTTCCGGCGCTTCTCCTCACCTATCTCGGACAGGGTGCCTATCTTCTGTTGGACCCTGCACGAACTGGACCCGGCCTGCTGTTTCATCTCGTGCCGCAAGTTCTCCTGTTGCCGTTCATCGTGTTGGCCACCTTATCGACTGTGATCGCCTCGCAAGCGCTGATCTCAGGAACGTTTTCGCTGATTTCCCAGGCGATCGCATTGGGACTGTTCCCGCAATTAAAAATCAAACACACGCACCGCGGGCAGGCAGGGGAGGTCTATGTTCCCTTTATCAACTGGCTACTGTTTATCGGATGCGTCGCGTTGGTCATTGGTTTTGAATCCAGCGCCGCCTTGGGTTCTGCCTATGGGCTAGCCGTCGCTGGCAACATGCTGATGACTTCCGTCGCGATGATGGTGCTCGCGCGCAAAGTCTGGAAGTGGTCAGAGCTATCCGCTTCGCTCGTCTTCGCGCCGCTAGTCCTGATTGATGCAGGTTTTGTCATCGCGAATTCGACGAAGGTGCTGGAGGGCGGTTATGTCCCTCTCTGCATTGGCCTTGCAGTCTTCT
This sequence comes from Novosphingobium sp. ERN07, assembly GCF_012641335.1. Classification (GTDB taxonomy): domain Bacteria; phylum Pseudomonadota; class Alphaproteobacteria; order Sphingomonadales; family Sphingomonadaceae; genus Novosphingobium. The sequence continues at coordinate 111,057 of NZ_JABAID010000011.1, read as the reverse complement.
CTACGATGTTGGTCTGGCACTGGGGGCGAGCCAAGACTCTGGCAGCCTATCTCTCGCGCCGCGCGCTGCCGATGCCGGATGTCATTGCAATTCACCGCACCGCTGATCGTTTCATCGAGCAGACTGCCGTGCTGATGATCCCTGCGCACAATTGCGCCAAGAAGACACGGCGCGCACCGGCGCTCTTACAGCTCTTGTGGGAACGCAACGGAGCTTTGCCTCGCAACATCATCTTCGTCCATGTCGACCATCCAAAAGTTCCCTTCATCCATGAGGATCGTTTCGAGACGACCGTAATCGAGGACAATCCAAATGGCCGGTTGGTTCGCGTCGAGATGCGTTTTGGCTTTATGGAGGTTCCCGATGTTGAAGTCGGGCTCCAGAAGCTGGCCCAGCAGCTAGAGATCCAGCTCGAACCCGATCACAGAAAATGGAACGTGCACGTTGTGCGCGAGCATTTGGCACCGGCCCGCGACATGGGGCCCATCCGCGCCATCCGCTTCAGGGCTTACGAGTTGCTCCGCCTGATTTCTCAGCCGACCTATTATCACTACGGCCTTGGCTATGATGTTCCGCTTTCGGTTGAGATCCTGCCCGTGCACTTCTCCTGAACCGAACCACACATCCGGTTCTCACGCAGCTGACTGACTTTGATCAATGCAATCCTTGCGTGGTCGAGCAGGTTAAAGTCCGGGAAAGTGTTGCAGATGCGCAGACATTTGCATAAATTCAGAAAATGATGGCCTGATTGACAGGATTTATATGACGGAACAGGACACAGGCAAGGCGCAGCCAACGCCCATTCGGATCGGAGAAGCCGCGCCCGAATTTACCGCCCGTTCGACCGAGGGCATGGTGTCGCTGCACCAGTACCGGGGCAGGTGGCTTGTATTTTTTTCGCACCCGGCTGACTTTACACCGGTCTGCACCAGCGAGTTTGTGGCCTTTGCAAAAGCTTCCAATGCATTCGCGAAGCTTGATTGCGGGCTGCTTGGCCACTCAGTCGATAGCTTGTTCTCGCATCTTGCCTGGATTCGCGCGCTTCGGGATGATTTCGGCGTCGCGATAGACTTTCCGGTTGTCGAAGACCCTACTCTCGAGATCGCCCGCGCCTTTGGCATGGTATCGGCAGAGGCGGATACTGCGGCCTCGGTCCGTGCGGTTTACGTCATTGATCCGGAAGGGATAGTCCGCGCCATTACTTGGTATCCGATCAATGTCGGACGGTCTGTTGCTGAAATCTTGCGACTGGTGTCAGCACTAAAGCGATCGGCAGATGGTTCGGTGATTACGCCCGAGGGTTGGCAACCAGGGGGCAAAGTGCTCGAACATCCCGATTTTCTGACTGCAGACGCGCTCGCCAGCAAGACCGCCACTGGCTGGTTCTACAAGGAAGTCGGAGAAGCGAAATCATGACGCGCGCAGCCAGCGGAACGGAAGACATTTCAGATCTTTTCCGCGTTATCGGCCATCCTTCGCGTATGGGCATCCTCCTAGCTCTCGTCGCCGGCGAACATGGGGTGAGCGCACTTGAGCAGAAGACGGCAATTGGTCAGCCTGGGCTAAGCCAACAACTGGCTATTTTGCGAAAGGCTGAGCTCGTGGCGACCCGTCGCGAAGCCAAGCAAGTTTTCTACTCGCTCAATCCGGCAACGCTGCACGTAGCGCGCGAAGCAATTGAAAAGTTATGCAGCGCGGCCGATGACAAAGATGCGTTTGTTCCTAGGGCTATCGCCCCGGGACCGGTTGGAGCAGCTATGTTCGCTCGAGTGCAGCCTAGAAGCTGAACGATCAGAGTTCGAGAACGTCTTTCGCCAGCCAGTCCAGTCCAGGCCGGTGATTGACCAAAACCAGCCCAGTGCCAGTCTCGCGCAGCCAGGCATCGAGTTTGCACGCCAATTGCTGTTCAGTTGCAAGGTCCAGGCCTTCGCTTGGCTCATCGAGCACGAGCCAGGATTTCTCGGCAAGCAGCGCGCGTGCCAGCGAAAGGCGTTTGCGCTGTCCACCGGAAAGCCGAGCGCCCTCCGCACCAAGCCACGTTTCGAGTTCATCGGGCATATCGCGCACGGTTTCGGCTAAGCAGGCGACCTCAAGCGCCAACCACATCCCGGGTTCGGTGACCCCCGGCTTCGCAAGCCGAAGATTGTCCGCGATTGTGCCGGCGATCAGCGGAGCATCTTGGCCCGAAAAGGCGAAGACTTCGCGGAGGGCTTCGATGCTGAGCTCAGTCGCTTTGGTCCCATCCACCAGGATTGTTTCCGGGGCATCGCGCCGCAGGCCGACAAGGCTCATGACGAGACGCGACTTGCCGCTGCCCGAGACACCGGCAATACGTATCCGCTCGCCAGCTTCGACTGTGATCGCCCCGTGATCGTTACCAAGCGTGACTGACGGTTTCCGCCCGCCAAACGGGCTGAGTTTCTCTATGTTCGTTCGCGCAGGCAGGGTTGCAATGACTGTGAGCCGCCCGAGCGCAGCCTCGACGCGCGATCGTTGCAGCAATGAGTGGTTCAGGCTGCCCAAAGCTTCAAAGGCTCCGGCGCCAGCAAGGGCTGCGAGTGCCTGGATCGCTAGAGGCGCATGCATGCTTGCAAGCATTCCTGCTATGGTCAGCGAGGCGAGCGCGAGCTGCAATCCCTGGAGCAGTCCTTCGCCCCTGACGATAGCGAGGCGAGCGTGATCGAGACGCAGGCCTTGCGCTTCAAGGATCGCACTCACCCGTCCGGCTTGGCCGTATAGCGCGAGATCAACGCTGCAACTCGCATATTCGGAATACAGCCTCTTGAGCGATTGCAGCGCTTCGCCATGGTCGCGATAAGGCTTAGCCAGCAGACGCGGCGCCAGAACACGGGTTCCCAGCAGTGTGAGCCCGAGACCAAGCACGAGCACCAGAGCGGTCGACAAGCCCGCCAGCAGAGCGCTGCCGAGTCCAGCCAGCCCGCCAGCCGCAGCGGCAGTCATCGCGACACGACGGATCGCCAGATCTTCAAGCGCTTCAATGTCAGAGCCCAAATGGGCGGCGATCGTGCCGCCGCTGCGGCTTGATATTTCATCGATGTCGGCACTAGCGAGCCGGGAAAAAATCTGCGGTCGCAGATCGGCAAGCGCGAGCAGGGCAGCGCGGTGGCCAAGCAGTCGTTCGAAGTAGCGCGACACGGTACGAGTAATGGCGAGTCCGCGAATACCGGCGCTAGGCAGAAGATAGTTGAAGGCTTGAACGGCAACGATGCCGCCAGCCCCGGCAAGTGCCGCACCAGTCAGAAACCAGCCCGAGATCGCCACAAGAGCAACGCCTGTGACCGCGGCAATCATTCCGGCCAGGCTGGCAGTGAGGCTGGTGCGGCGCTGGCTGCGCCGGGCAATAGCGAGAAGGTCCTGCGTCATGAGTAGGTCACTTCGCTGCCTGCCTTGCCCACTAAAAGCGGGTCGTGCGTCGCGGCAATCACCAGTCGGGTGCGCGCGACTTCCAGCAAAATATCCACGACGGCATGGGCGGTCGCCGCGTCTAGATCAGCAGTGGGCTCGTCGAGCAAAAGTATGGGCCTATTCGACAGGATTGCCCTTGCGAGGCCGATGCGCCGCCGTTCGCCTCCGGACAAGCCAGCCCCGGTCGGATCAATGACAAGGTCACATCCGCGGTCGGCAATCATCTCGTCCAATCCGAGTCTGGCCACCAATTGAGCCCATGCAGGCGCTCGGTCGGCGGGCGCTCCGAGCAGGAGATTGTCCTGAAGCGACCCTGGCAGCAGGAAGGGGCGCTGCCCGCACCAGCCAATCTGGGGATTCAGACTCCCCGGAGCGATAATTTCACCTGATGCAATGATTCGGCCGGATGCGATGGGAGCCATTCCCACCAGCGCATGTAGCAAGGAAGATTTTCCCGCCCCGGTTGGTCCAGTAATTACATGAAGACCAGTTGCCGGCCAACTGGCAGTAGCCGGCCCGATGCAGCTGCCATCGTCATATCGGATGACCAGATCCTTAATCATGAGTGGGTCGGCAATAGCTGGCGCCCCCTTCATCGCCTCTAGCAGCGCTTCTGCGCGCTCGAGTTCCGGCTGAATGGCCGCTGCAGCGGCCTCACCCTGTTGTTTCTCATGATAGGCAGCTGCCATGCGGCGCATGCCGAGATAGAATTCCGGGGCCATTGCCAGCACGAAGAAGGCTTGTCCGAGATTGAGCTGTTCCGGGGCCGGGAAGGGAAGCAGATCAAGCAGTAAAAATCCGCAGTAAACCGCGATCAGTGCCACCGAGAGCGCGGCAAAGAACTCCAACACGGCGCTCGATACAAAGGCAATCCGCAGAACCAGGAGCGTTCGATCGGCAACTTCGCGAGCCGCGCCTGCAATCTGCCTGGTGACACGCTCTTCTGCCCCGAAGCTCACAATCGTCGGCAGCACGCGAGCGCGATCGACGAACAGGCCGGTCATGCGGGAAAGGGCCGACAGCTGGCGGTCGGCTTCAACCCGAGCGGCGTTGCCTGCGAGCGCCATTCCGATCGCAAAAGGAATCAAAGTGGCCAGCATGATCGCAGCGGCAACCCAGCTGGCCAATGCGGCCAGTGCGGCACAGATCAGTGGGGCCAAGACAGCCGCTGACCTGATCGGGGCAAATCGGCCAATATAACCCTCGGCAACTTCGACATTGTCGACCGCTGTGCGCAGATCTTCGCCAGGCAAGCGCCCACGTCGAAATCCGGTCGGCAATAGTGCTTCGTACAGGCGTCGTCGCAGGCTTAGCTTCACGGCATTGGCTGCTCGCTGGCCGTGGTGGGAGGCGGAAGCCTGAACGATTGCACGGATCGTGCCGCTCAGCGCCAGCGCGCTCAGTATCCAAAACTTGTGTTGAAGTGAATGGGAGCCAATGCCACCACCTAGCCACACAGCTAGGCTCGCGGCGAACAGAGCAGCACCCAGCGTATCTGCGCTCCACCAAAGGGTGGCCCGACGCACTCCTGGGGACTTTGCAGCAAAGAACTCCGACGCTGTGACAGGCATAAATTCCGACTCGATGGCTTGACGGCCAGCCCATATTACAATATTCTTATATTCACAATTTCACTAAACGAAGGGGTGTCGCGAGTCGAGCCCCATCCGGCGCAGCAAGCGAAGGACGCTTCACGATGGATATGGCTGTAGTCGAACTCTCACGGTTCCAGTTTGCGCTGACCGCGATGTATCACTTCCTCTTCGTGCCGCTGACGCTGGGCCTCTCGTTCCTTCTTGTGATCATGGAGAGCATTTACGTGATGACGGGCCGCCCGATCTGGCGCCGCGTCACCCGTTTCTGGGGCAAGCTGTTCGGGATCAACTTTGTACTAGGCGTTGCTACCGGCCTTACCATGGAATTCGAATTCGGGACCAATTGGTCCTATTATTCGCACTATGTAGGTGACATCTTTGGTGCGCCACTGGCGATCGAAGGCCTCATGGCCTTCTTCCTTGAAGCGACATTCGTCGGTCTGATGTTCTTTGGATGGGACCGGCTCTCCAAGATCGGGCATCTGGCCGTTACCCTCATGGTGGCCCTGGGTACCAATCTCTCCGCGCTCTGGATCCTGATCGCCAATGGCTGGATGCAGAACCCGGTCGGCTCCAGCTTCAACCCGCAGACGATGCGGATGGAAGTCACCGACTTCTATTCGGTGCTTTTCAATCCCGTGGCGCAGGCAAAATTCGTTCACACCGTCAGCGCTGGCTATGTCTGCGCCTCGGTGTTCGTGATGGGTGTCTCGGCCTGGTACTTGCTCAAAGGCAAGTGGGTCGCCGTCGCCAAGCGTTCGATGATGGTCGCCTCAGCCTTCGGTCTGGCGTCCTCGCTTTCCGTCGTCGTGCTTGGCGACGAGTCTGGTTATGCCTTGACTGACAACCAGAAGATGAAGCTCGCTGCGATCGAGGCAATGTGGGAGACTGAACCGGCGCCAGCGGGTCTCTCGCTTTTCGGCATTCCCGACCTTGCGACTCACACGACCCGGTATGAAATCAAGGTGCCCTATGTTCTCGGGCTGATCTCGACCCGGAGTCTCTCCGGGCAGGTTGTCGGTATCAACGAATTGGTCCTGAAAGCCGATGAACGCATTCATAGCGGAATTATCGCCTATGACGCCGTCGAGCGTCTCAAGCTCAACCGCAATGATCTTGCTGCGCGCCAGACGTTTGAACAGCACAAGTCTGACCTTGGTTATGCGCTGCTGCTCAAGCGGCAGATCGCAGACCCCCGTCAAGCAAGCGATGCCCAGATCCTCATCGCTGCAAAGGACACCATTCCGAACGTCCCGGTGATGTTCTGGCTGTTTCGTTTGATGGCAGGGCTTGGATTTTTCCTGATCGGCTTCTTCGCGTTGGCCTTCTACTGCGCTTCGGTTTGCCAGTTCGAGCGGCGCTGGTTCCTGCGCGTGGCGGTAGCGATCATGCCGCTGCCCTGGCTCGCTATCGAGTTTGGCTGGGTGCTGGCCGAGATCGGGCGGCAGCCTTGGGCCGTGGACGGGGTGCTACCCACCTTCCTTGGCGCATCTTCGCTCACAATTGGTCAGGTCTGGGCCACGATCATCGGCTTTACTGCGCTCTATTCGACTCTGGCATTCATCGAAGTTCGGCTGATGATTGCTGCGATCCGAAAGGGTCCGGTTGAGGCCCATGATGATCTCAAACCCCGGTCGGCGACCATCCGTGATGGCGGCTTCGCACCGCTCCCGGCAGAATAAAGGAGGCTTGGGACATGCATATCCCTCTCGATTACGAGACGCTTCGGGTGATCTGGTGGGCGCTGATGGGCGTTCTGTTGATCGGTTTCGCCCTCACAGACGGATACGACCTCGGCGTCGCATCGCTCCTGCCCTTCGTTGGCCGCACCGATGATGAGCGCCGCCTCGTCATCAATTCGGTCGCGCCACACTGGGAAGGCCATCAGGTGTGGTTCATTCTAGGCGGCGGTGCGATCTTTGCTGCCTGGCCGTTTGTCTACGCCGTGAGCTTTTCGGGCTTCTACCTGGCGATGTTCCTGGTGCTAGCGGCGCTGATTCTTCGGCCGGTCGCCTTCAAGTATCGCTCCAAGCATGCAGACGCGGCATGGCGCGCGCGCTGGGACTGGGCCTTGTTCGTCGGCGGGCTGGTGCCGGCGCTGGTCTTCGGGGTAGCCGTCGGCAATGTCCTGCAAGGCGCGCCCTTCCGCCTCGATAGCGATCTGCGTAGCCACTATGAAGGCACGCTGCTCGGCCTCTTCTCGCCCTTCGCTCTGCTGACCGGTCTGCTATCAGTATCCATGCTGGCGCTCCACGGAGCAGGCTGGCTTTCGCTCAAGATCGAGGAAGGTCCTGCCCTTGCAAGGGCGCGGCGCTACGGAGGCATCGCGGCCCTCGCGAGCGTCATCCTCTTTGCCCTCGGCGGAGTGCTTGTCGCCACCGGCAAAATCGGATTTCGCATTGAGGGCATCGTTGATAGTGCCGGTCCATCCAACCCACACTATTCTGCCACGATTGCGGCTGCGGGCGCTTGGCTCGACAACTACGGCAAACATCCGTGGATGGTTGCGGCGCCAGCGCTTGGCCTGCTCGGGCCAATCATTGCCTGGTTCGGTATTCGCCAGCGCAGCCATGTGATCAATTTTGCCGGATCGTCGCTCGCCACCACCGGCATCATCGCGACCGTCGGCTTGTCGATGTTTCCCTTCATCCTGCCGAGTTCGATCGATCCCGGCTCCAGCCTGACAGTGTGGAACGCTTCGTCAAGCCATCTGACGCTGTGGATCATGTTGCTTGTGACGATTATCTTCCTGCCCATCGTGCTCGGCTACACAGCATGGGCCTTCCGGGTGATGTTTGGCCGCATCACGCTGCGCGATGTCCAGACAAACCCGGATTTCTATTGAGGAGGCCTAGATCTCATGTGGTATTTTTCGTGGATTTTGGGTCTTGGCCTCGCCGTATCGTTCGGCATCATCAACGGCATGTGGCACGAGTTCCGCATGTCTCCTGATGAAGACCTCGACGAATGAGGTTCTGCCTTCTCTGGCCCGCGCAAGCCCCCCTTGTGCGGGTCAGGGAGCCAGTTGGATTGGCTTGAATTCAGGCCGATTGAAGCCACGCGCTATGAGTGCGCCGCCGCCGATAATCATCGGAACACAGAGCCACTGGCCCATGTGCAGGCCTGTCACCTGCGCAAAAGCGATCAACTGCTGATCGGGTTCGCGGATGAATTCGACGAGGAACCGCAAAACGCCGTAGCCAAACACGAAACTCCCGGTCAGCACACCCGGTCGCTGTTTTGCGCTGCTGAAGCGATAAAGCGCCCACAAGGCCAGAAAAAGTAGCGGTCCTTCCAAAACTGCCTCATAGAGCTGGCTTGGGTGCCTCGGGAGCGGCCCGCCGTCCGGAAAGATAATGCCCCAGGGAAGGTTGGTCGGTCGTCCCCACAATTCACCGTTGATGAAATTCGCGATCCGGCCAAGCATGAGGCCAATCGGGTCGCACATCGCGACATAGTCGAGCACCCGAAGCCAGATAAGTTTGCGGTTTCGGCAGAAGAGGAAAATTGCAAGGCCGACCCCGAATGCACCGCCATGAAACGACATCCCGCCGCGCCATAGAGTGAAGATGCTGAGAGGATCCTCCAGATAGGCTGCAGGCTCGTAAAACAGGACATAGGCCAGTCGTCCGCCGGCAATTATGCCGACCGTTGCCCATGTGATGAGTTCGTCAACATCATTGCGTCCGAGAGGAGAATCTGTGCCCCGGGTCAGGCGAATGAGGTAGAGCCAGCCAATGACGATACCGGCAAGGTACGCCATGCTGTACCAGCGTAAGGCGAACGGCCCCAGTTGCAGCAGGACCGGATCGAGCCCAAGGGATGTAAACGCGATACCGTGCTGTGCGCCTTGCGCGAGACTCATGAGTAGACCCTGGGCTATGGAATGGACCGGTGGCGGTGCACTGTTGCCAAGGAACACTCAACGTAGCCTGAACCATCAGCGCAGTCAGCGATGCCACGAATAATGTTGAAAATGCCCTTGACCCCCAGTTTTCGAACGTCGGCCGCCATTGCCTTGGCTCGCCGCCTGTTCCGGGTCAGCGAAGTCAGCTTCATCCTGCTTGCAACTGGCGTCGGAATTGCGGCGGGACTTGTCGCCTCGTTGCTCGGCAAATTTGCCCGAGCCTTGCAGGTCGTGACCTATGGCCTCGACAGCCAGTCAAGGTTAAGCAGCCTCGCCGAGATTGCACCAATTCGGCTGCTCGCATTGCCGCTTGGCGGTCTGCTGCTGGGCCTTGGCGCACTCTATATTCATCGGCGACGGGCTGCCGTCGACGTTGTTGAAGCCAATGCGCTTCACGGCGGGCGCATCCCGGTGCGAGACACCTTGTTGATCTCGGCTCAGACGCTGCTCTCAAACGGCTGCGGCGCTTCGGTGGGACTGGAGGCCGCTTACGCGCAGTCCTGCGGCGGCATCGCGTCGTGGCTTGGCCAGGCATTGCGGATACGCCGTGCGGACCTTCGCGTGCTGGTAGGGGCTGGCGCCGGCGCAGCCATCGCGGCCGCCTTCGGAGCGCCCTTGGCAGGCGCCTTTTATGCTTTCGAGATCGTGATCGGTGCTTACACCCCGGCCAGCATTGCGCCGGTCGCGGCAGCGACGATATCTGCGGTAATTACCGCGCGAACGCTGGGGGCGACGCCCTATCTGATCGCGGCAAGCAGCAGCCGCGCGATCACGACCGCCGACTATCTGCTCTATGCAGGCTTCGGCTTGGTCGCTGCCGTAGTCGGGATCGTGATCATGCGATTGGTCTCAAGCGTGGAAGCCTGGGTCCGGCGTTCGCCACTTCCTGAATGGTCGAGACCAGCCCTTGGCGGCGTGCTCCTCATGCCGATCGCCTGGGTGACCCCGCAGGCGCTGTCAGCCGGGCACGGGGCGCTTCACCTGACCATCGACGCGGGACTAGCAATGCGTGCACTTGTGCTGATCTTTGTCATGAAGACTTTGGCATCAGTCATATCGTTGGGCTTCGGGTTCCGCGGTGGCCTGTTCTTCGCGTCCTTGTTCCTTGGCGCGCTCCTCGGACAGATTCTGGCGGCGTTGTGGATGATGATCCCCGGCGTCATGCCGATCACTTACACGGACGCCGCTCTGGTCGGCATGGCCGCTCTTGCCGTAGCAATCGTCGGCGGCCCCATGACCATGTCGCTGCTGGTACTCGAAGCCACACATGATTTCGAGATCACCGCGACGGTTCTGACTGCCGCACTTTGCTCGAGCGCACTCGTGCGAGATCGTTTTGGCTATTCGTTCTCAACATGGCGCCTCCATCTACGTGGTGAAGTTATCCGAAGTGCCCGTGATATTGGTTGGATGCGGGCGTGGACCGCGAGGCGGATGATGCGCGCTGCACCACCATCAGCTCCGGCAACGCTTGCAATCGATCAGTTTCGTCTGCAGTTTCCACTCGGTTCGACAAGCCGAGTGTTGCTGATCGATGAGGCCGGGCATTATGCTGGTATGGTGCCAACGGCCGTTGCATTTGCCCCCACGCTTGCAGGTGAAACTCCGTTGGGCGATCTGGCTATCCTCAAGACCGCATTTCTCAGTCCTGAGGACGGCATTGGCGAAATCATGCGACGCTTCGAAGAATGTGAAGCGGACGATCTTGCCGTAGTTTCCACATCAGGCGCGGTGCTCGGAATCTTGACCGAGAAATATGTCCAGCGCCGCTATGCTGATGAAGCAGACCGCGCGCTCCGCGACGTTTACGGCGAAGGATAGGCAGACTGGTTCACCCCGGTGCGGCTCGGGATCGCGACGCGGTTGCATTGTCCCCAGAGCCCGGCCTCTATTGTCAGCGACTGAATCGCAGCCGAGGGATCGTGCCATGATGAAGTTCGTACATGGATCGATGTTGTTCCACGCGGGACAAGCCTGCTCGGGTTTTGTTGTCGTCCACAGTGGAACCATCAAGGTGATGCTGACCGCTGAGAATGGACGGGAGATCATCCTTTACCGCGTAGGGCCTGGCGAAGTGTGCCTTCAGACGTTCGGCTGCCTCGTGAATGGCACCAGTTATTCAGCAGAAGGGAAGGCCGAGACGGATCTCGAAATCGAGATTATCCCGGTTGGGGAGTTTCAGCGTCTCGTCGTCCAGGATGCGAATTTCCGCCAGCAACTGTTCGCCGCTGTCGCTTCCAGGTTTGCGGATCTCGAACGCTTGGTCGAGGACGTTGCTTTGTCGCCAATAGAGACGCGTATGGCACGGGCGCTTTTGCGAATGATGGACAACGAAGGCCAGGTCACTGCGACTCAGGAGTCTCTGGCCACGGAGATTGGGTCAGTTCGAGAAGTAGTCAGTCGGCAACTGAACGGCTTTGCCCGCGACGGTCTGGTGGAACTTGCGCGCGGGCACATCACTGTCCTGGACCCAAAACGACTGGTCCAGCTTTCCCATCCGAGTATTTGATGAACTGCGTGACTTAGTCACATACGTCACCGCGGGAAGGGCGCAATCCTGATGTCCTCATCAATGCAAAGGACTGCTTGTCATGCCGCGTAACGAAGGAAGCCTGGACCGTTTGCTGCGGGTCATCGTCGGACTGGTTCTGATCGCACTCGTGTTCGTGGGCCCGCAGACACCGTGGGGCTGGATCGGCATCGTGCCGCTGTTGACCGGCATCGTAGGATTTTGTCCTGCCTATACCTTTCTGGGGATCAGAACCTGCCCGAAGCCATAAAGTCGTTCTATCGAAGCTACTTGCGCCCCAATCGAGGTGAACTGCGGCTTCGATGCACGCAATTGACTAAATCCTCCCGAATCGAGAAGATGATCTTCTCACGAGCAAACCCCCGACAATGTTGAGTTGCGCTGAGTAGTGACCCGGGCTGAGGTTGTGTTCCGCTATGCGGGTGGTGGGTCAAATGGGTGGTTTTTCCTATCGTGATTTGGGGACGCCTGCTTGGCTCGTCTGATGGGGTTACGCAGAGATTGACTCTGCTATCCATCTTTGATTTTCTGACCACGCGCATTCCCGATCAGATCCGCACGCCGCCTAGAAAGGGTGTGTCGTGATTTCATCTAATCGTAGTTTGATCGTCGCTGCCACAATGATTTGCGTCTCGGCCGCGAAGGCCAGAGAAGTCGATCTTGTCCATTTTTCTCCGTTTTTCGCTACCGCCAAAAATGAGCAGGGGGCCGTCGGAGTCGCGTTAACCACCCACTTTGAAGGGTTGGTTGAGCCGGCCGATGCGCGCCGAAGCGTTGATAGAACCCACGCTATTGGCGGAAACGACCCGTCAGGACTTTTCGAACCGAAACATCCGGCGATCCTGGCGCCTTCCACCTCGTCATCGTGTCTGCAGAATGGGTATCGCCCGACCTGGTGGTTGTCTCCTGAGGTGGAGAGCCGCCGAGTAGCCCATTTTGCAGCAATGTCCGCGATAGCTTGCGAGAACGGGCTTCCTGAGAGCCTTCTGGACGCGGTCATTGCCCAGGAGTCAGGATACAAGGCTTTGGCACTGAGTGGGGCAGGGGCGATGGGCATGATGCAGGTCATGCCGGGAACAGCGAGAATTCTTGAGCTAAGGAACCCTTGGGACGCGCTTGCCAATATGAGGGCGGGGGCACGCTACCTTCGTCAGCAGCTTGATCGCTTTGGGCGCGTCGATCTGGCCTTGGCTGCATACAATGCTGGGCCAGAACGTCGTTCACTCGCGCTGGGCAACATTCCTGCAATCCCGGAGACCCGTAATTACGTGCAGGCGATCACAACCAACTGGGTGCGCCTCACTAAACTTGGGAGCTCAAATTCGACCGTTGCCGCGCGGGCTATGGCGGCCAACATCGCAGTGCGAGCCTCAGGCTACCGCGAGGTATCCCTCATGACCTACGCGGGCACGAAAGCGGCGAACCCGATATAGTGCGCATACAGGATGGCGATGGCCAGAATGCTTGGAAACCCGCAGAGGTAGCTGAGCTGGAAATGCAGCCAAACTTTCGGGAACCACAGCAACCAGCGCAGCACTGACCCCGTCGGCGGCGTGATCAATCCCGTACGGATGTCGTAGATCGTCTTGAGGAGCGCACACCCCGAGCAAATCGCAGCGAGCAGCCCAACCGCGGCATAGAGTTGAGTCCACGCTGCGATGTTCTCGGGGCCCATGCGTGCCCAGTCAGGCTTGCAGGGTCTGGCTGTTCTGCATGACCCGCTCCTGGTGGGAGAGAAGCAAGTCATATGCTCGCCGCGCGGCTTCGTGGATTACAGCCGGACGCAGATCCACCTCGATCGAGCCCCGGCGGCATGTCAGCACCTCGAGATAGAAGCTCTTCAGGCTCTCTGTGGCCAGGAAGACGGATTGTTCCGCATAGGCCCGCGGATCGTGAAGCAGGGCGACGCTGATCTTGGCGCGAACGTGGTCCATCCCAAGTTCGTCAAAAATGCGGTCACGCAGGTCGTCGGTAAGAGGATTGGTCTGCTTGAGTATCTTGTGGAGCTTGGGGCGCGAGAGACACATACGATCGGCGAGGTGCGCAGGAAGTATGCCTTGGCGCGCAAGCTCAGCATTGATGAGCTGCTTGTATTGATCCTGCTCACAGCCTCCCGGGTTGGGGCTGGCAAAAGCGAAGACGGGTTCACTGCCCGGCGGGCTGCTTGGCTTGAAGACCGTCTCAGGCGTCAAGTTCCTGTGAGGCATGCTCCCTTCCTCCCACGGCAAAACGTCTATGGGATGGCATAAGCTGTCAAGAGTCTTAAGAAGCGCGCAATTCGCCTGCGGAAATTACCTATAGAAGATTATGCCTTACCGCGAGGTATACTACGAAGGGTACGAGAGACTTATCGGAACCGGATTTTTCGCTGATATCCTTCATCTTGGCTCGCATCATATCGTAATCAGCTGACCACTCAGGTGTGACCTCAAGATGGATCCGGATATCGCCCTCGATGGGATACTCGGCAAGGAACTCTTCAAGCTCGAACCTAGAAATCCCGTGGGGTTTTAGCCTTGCGCAGGCAGCCTGAACGGTCATCCGCATCGTCTGAAAACGGCGGGTTTGCTTGGAAAACGCAGCCATCGCATCCACCAGCAGTTCAAAGCACTGTTGGCTCACGAATATACGGACGTTGCGCGTTCCTGCGGCCATTGACGGGTTATCCAGGGCATGTGTCGGCCGACACAATGATCCAAAATTGTAAATTTGGCGAATCCGGGGCGGGGGCTTCGAGTCGGACTATCAATTTCCCGTCCCGGCAATTGGGTTTCCCGCGCGGGGAAACAACATCACCCCAAAAGGGAAACAGGGTTCCCTTAACAGCAAACGCATTTCCCTCATGGGGAAATAATAGGCGCTCCAAAGTTCGCCATTCGGAAATCTTCCGATTCGTTTTCGTGTCTAAACCGCCCCTTAATTGCTCCTGGCAGCGCTGATCTGTTCATTCTGAAGGCCGTGACAATCACGGTGTTTGGAAAAGGACATGACCAACATGAAACTCACGATGAAAGGGAAGGGCGCCGCGCTCATCCAGGGAGCCGCGGTCGCCGCGGTCGCCAGCCTGCTCGGCAGCGAAGTCGCAATGGCCGGCGCTGACACGACTTTCAACACCGCGCTCACCTCGTTCACCGGCTTCCTCGAAGGTTCGGGCGGCAAGATCATCACCGTGCTCAGCCTGGCTGGCGGGATCGTCGGGCTTGCCTCGGGCCGCTTCAGCCTTGGCCAGGTCGCAATCCCCGTCGGGGTGGGCGTCGGCGCCGGCACCGGCGTGCCCATCGTCACCGCTGCGGTCACCGCGACGATCTGACCTCCAACCCCGTTCCGTCCGGACAAAGCATCCGTGCATCCGGTCGGACATCACCGAGGGCGGTGCCGCTCATGAATCACTACACGGTTCCCGCGCATCTCGATGATCCGGAGCTGATCGGGTTTTGGACACTCGATGAGTTTCTCGCAATGATCATCCCGTTCGCGTGGGGCATCCTGTCTCAACATATTTTCATCGGTCTGATTTCAAGCGTGCTGGCCTGGTGGGGATTGCGCAAGTTGAAGGCGGGACGAGCCGTCTCGTGGATCATCCATTCAGCCTACTGGTACCTGCCCGGTGCCTTCATGGGGCTGAGAGCGACGCCGCCCTCCCATCTACGCCTGATGGCGGGTTGAGGACGGCACAGTCATGGACCTCTCGATTTCACACGGCCAGGCGCAGCGGCTCCTGAAGCAACGCAACCTGCTGGCCATCACAGCGACCGGCCTGTTTGCCTTGAGCGTCGTGCTGACACTGACCGCCGCGCGCCGCGACCGCGAGGTCGTGCTGCAGCCGGTGCTCGCCAAGCCGCTGACGCTGTCATCAAGCCACGTCGACAAGGACTATCTCGAGCTGGTCACGCGCGATGCTGCGCTGCTGACGCTCAACCGTTCGCCCTCGAACCTGCAATACTGGATGGATTCGATCCTCGAGATCACCGATCCCAGGACCCACGGCCGAATGAAGGCCGAGCTGATGAAGATCTTCAACGAGCAGAGCGGCTCGAATGTCTCGCAGTTCTTCACGATCGAGAACCTCTCCGTCGATCCCGATGCGCTGACCAGCGAGGTGAATGGCGTGTTGCACACGGTTGTCGGCTCGAAGGAGGTCACCTCCGAAGCCCGGACCTTCCGGTACGTGTGGAGCTACTCGGGCGTCAGCCTGAAGCTCGCCGGGTTCGGGCGCATCACCAAGGATGCAGCGGGCAAAGTCATCGGACGCGCCAGCGCCAACAACAGCACCGATGGGGGAGACGAGTGATGGCCGTTCTGGCTTGGGGCGCCATCGGCGCCGGGACAGTGCTGGCGGGACGCCCCTTGGCGATTGCCGGGCGGCCGGTGGGCGCGGCGCTCATCTGCCTTGGCGCGCTCTGCCTGACGGCAAGCTCCGCGCTAGCGGATCAGAGCATCCCTGCGGCCGACAACGGCACGGTCGCCTGCACCGCTTCGGCCAAGGACCTGACCCGCATCAGCCTTGCCGGCGACCAGTTCGCCTCGGTCTCCAAGATCTCCACCGGCAACCCGGCCGAGGACTTCAAGATCGTCAACGAACCAGTGCGCGGCGACATATACATCTCGGTGCCCGATGGCTTCACCAAGCCCAACCTCTCGTTCTTCGGCACGACCCGCAAGGGCTTCGTCTACAAGTTCCTCTGCCAGGTTCGGGGCAATGATGCAGAGCAGGTGTTCGTCACCAACACTGCAGTCAAAGCCGAAGCCGCGCGGGATTGGGAAGTGCGCTCCTCGCCCGAGGACACCGCAGTACGCCTCGCCCAGGCCATGTATCGCAGCGAGACCATCGAAGGGTTCGAGATCCGGCAAAGCGTGCTCGAGCCGGTCGCAGTCGGCAAACTCGAGGTCCAGCAAGTCGGCGAATACCGCGGTGCGGACCTCAAGGGCCTGATCCTCAAGGTGCGCAACACCGGGAAGGGTCCCTTGCCGCTCGATGAGAACCTGCTCGCAGGCCGCGGCAGCGTCGCCTTCATGACCCCGGTCAGCGAACTCGCCCCTGGCAAGTCGGCTGCCGTCTACCTCATCCAATCGAATGGAGGCCAGTGATGGACTGGAAGAACCCGTTCCGCAAAGGTCCCAAGGCGCTCGATGGTCCTTCGGCTGATGGCCACGGAACCGATCCAGACAGCAGCGATGCGTCGCCGCTTGGCGATGCGATCATCGCCAACGAGGCGGTCAAGAAGAAGCAGATGCTGCTGCTTGGTGCCGGCGGGCTCGCCGCGCTGATCATCGGTTCGTCGTGGATCTTCGCAGGCGAAAACAAGAGCGGTGACGGCAACGTCAAGCGTCAGGTCGCCGACGTCTCGGTCGACGAGATGGTCAACAAGAACATGGCCGAGAAGGAATGGCGCGCCCAGTCCGAGGCCCAAATGATGTCGATGGACAACAACATGCGCGCGCTCGCCGCCCGCGCGCAGCGTGCCGACCAGTTGGAAGCACAGCTGGCCCAGAGTCAGGCCCAAAGCGGAGGCGGAGGCAGCAGCGGGCCAGCAGGGATTTCGCCCGATACCGAACGGGTGCTGTCGGCCTACCAGAACGAAAACGAGCAGTTGAAGGCTGCGCTCGCCGCCGCGCGCCAGTCGCCGATCATGGGCCAGCCTGTTGTCGGACCAGGCGCGACTTCGGCCGGTCCCAATGCCCTTTATGGGCGGACCAGCCCGCCGAGCTACCAGAGCGCGCCAGGCACGCCTGCCGGTCAGGCGGCCTTGGCAGCAGCTGGCATGACAGGAGGCCGCGGCAGTGAGGTGAGCCTGGTCTCGTTTGGCGAAGGCACCAGCGGGACGGGAAGTCCAGTGCCCAAGGGGAACACCGTATTCACCGACAGCGCCAATTACCTGCCGCCCAATTCGATCGCGGTCGCCAAGGTCATCGTCGGGGTCGACGCCGCTGCCGGTGTCCAGAGCCAGACCGATCCTTTGCCGGTCGTGCTGCGCATCACTGGCCCCGCGCGATCGGTCTATGACAACGGGCGGCTGCTCACGACCAATATCGCGGGCTGTCTGGTCAACGGCGCGGCGCGCGGCGACCTCTCGAGCGAGAAGGTCTACGTCAAGCTGCAGCGGATGACCTGCCCGCAGCCGAATGGGCGCTACGCGGTCTCCGACGTGAAGGGTTTCATCGCCTTTGGCGGCAAAACCGGGGTCAGGGGCAGGGTGGTGAGCCGCGAGGGCTCGCTGATCGGCCAGGCCTTCCTCGCCGGGCTCGCGGGCGGGTTTGGCCGCGGCTTTTCAGCCAACACAAATTCGACGCTCACCGGCACCAACGTCAGCGTGAACGGCCAGCGCCAGAAGCTTGGCACCGGCGACATTCTCGAAGGCGGCCTCGGCGAAGGCATCGCCACCTCGGGCGACATGGTCAGCAAATATCTGATCGAGCGGGCCGAGCAGTACCAGCCCGTGATCGAAATGCCGACCGGGATCGATGTCGAAATCGTGTTTCTCGAAGGCGTGTTCATCAACGGATGAGGAGGGTGCAATGAAGCTGAAACCACTTAAATTTTGCAGGCCTAGCCTTCGCCAAGCCCTGATGCCGCTGGCCGCAATCGTGCTCGGCAGCGGCGGATCGCTGGTCTGGGCAAATGCCAATGCTGCGGGCGCCGGGGACGCCGCGCCAAATAGCGCTCACGCGCCGTCCGAGGCCGACCAGGCGGTCACGGCGCTTCTCAAGCAGCGCCTGCCGCGCACCCAGGTGAGCCGGGTCAATTGCCAGCTGGTTGACGGGGTCTGCGAAGTGACCGCCGGATCGCAGCTGTTCTATGTCGACAGGACCGCGCGTTACCTGCTCATCGGGCGCGTTTACGACATGCAGACCCGTCAGGACCTGACCGCGGTCCGGCTGCTCGAGGTCAATCCCGATCTCCTCGTTGGCGGTGCGGCGGGAAGCAAGCAGGAAGCACAGGAAGTCGAGACCCCCCGCCGCGGCGTCAGCACGCCGACGGCGAGCGGAGCCCCCCGGATGATGTCGCTCGCCGCACTGCCCGAGGCGGGCGGCATTGTCTGGGGAGCAAGCTCGGGGCCGTCCGTCACTGTGTTCAGCGATTTTCGCTGCGGCTACTGCCGGGCGCTGTCGGGCGTGCTTGAAAGCATGAATGTGCGCGTGATCGAGCGGCCGATCTCGGTGCTCGGCAGCCGCGATCTTGCCAACCAGGTGTTCTGCGCGCGCGATCGGCGCAAAGCCGTCAAGGCCGCCTATGCCGGCACGCCGATCACCGACACGCGCGCCTGCGACACCTCGCCGCTCGATGCCAACGAGCGCTTCGCCCGCGAGCAGGGCTTGGCCGGAACCCCGGTGATCGTCCGTTCGGACGGCGCGGTGATCGAAGGGTTCCGACCGCGTGAGGTGCTCGAACAATGGCTGAAGGGCGCCAAGTCGTGACCGCGCTTGACCCGAAGAGCCAAGCGAGCTTGGTGCGCGCGGTCGCGCGGCGCTCGCGCGGGGCAATCTCGTTGCCGCGCGTTGAGTTGAAACGCGGCGAGGCAATCCGGCTGTGGCAGGATCTCGTGCTCGCCTTCGGGCCGCCAATCGGTCGGGACCTCACGCCCTTCGAATTGACAAAGCTGCGCCATTGCGCCTGGGCCCGTTCGGGCGGCCATGTAAGCCTTGGCGCCGAGACGATCTCGCTCGGATCCGGTCTCGCATTCTGGCGGCTTGCCGTGCGCCTTGGCATGCTCGCTGAGCATCGCGCGCCAAGCGGTCTGGGCCGGGCGGCGGGCTTTGCCGCGGTCGGGCTTGCCGCGACCCAGCTTGCAGCCTGCACTTCGCTGTTCGGCGGCAACATCAAGGGAAGCTTCGCCTGCAGCGCGCCGGGCGGGACCTGCGCACCTTCGACTTTGATAGACGATCAAGCGCTGTCGGTGATCCAGAATGCCCGGCCCATGACGTCCGGACATTCGCCAGCGGGGCCGTATATTCGTCAATCGGCGGCGGCCAGGCCTGTCACAGCTGCCTACACCCCCTCCGGTTCGGGCAGGCTCGCTGCTTCCGGTAATGGCATGATACATCGCGAGCGCCGGGTGTTGAAGGTCGTGTTCCCGTCCTTCGTCGATGGCGGCGGCAATCTCCATGAGCCGCGGATCGTTCACGCGGTGGTCGACGATGGCGCCTGGATGCAGCTGTCATCGGGCGAGCCCAACCTTGGGGAGCAAGTCGAGGGCAGGGCGGTCAGCCTCGCCAGCGCGGCGTTAGCGCCCGCACCCGGGGTTCCTGCTCAGCTCATCGATGGCCGTGACGCTCCGATCGCCGCACCGGCCGACGCCGCGTTGGCATCCCTGCCAACGCCTGAAGCGGTCGCGGCAGCGCGCGCCAAGGCCGCTGCGCGGGGGTCCGGCAATGCCATCGATGCCATCCGCGCCGAAGTCCAGGCGCGCCTCGCCCAAACCGCGAAAGCGCCGCTCCCATCGGCAGCAAAGCTCACGGATCCTGCCCGCAGTGGAGCGATTGCCCCGCCTGCCGCAGCGCCATCGGCCGCCGCGGACAAAACATCGCCGGCCAATGCACCGGCGGCCTTTCCCGCCAAGGTCGAGGAGTAGGGGCAATGACCTCGCGCGGCTTCTGGGATCGGTTCCTCGACATGCTGTTCGGCGAAAGCGCGCATCCCGAGGCAACACGCCCGGTGCTGGGCGCTCCGATGCTCTCGAACTGGTTGCCCTATCGCAGCTTCGACAAGAAGCACGGCATGTTCATCAACACGGACTCGATCGGGTTCATTCTCGAGCTGGCCCCGATGATGGGGGCCGACGAACGCAGCGGCGAACTTCTCACCCAGTTCCTCTCTGACGCCGTGCCATCAGGCTGCGAGATCCAGCTGATCCATTGGCAAAGCCCCTCGGTCGGTGAGCGCATTGCCGACTGGGTGATGCCGCGCGTTGTCGCCAAGGGCGTCTACGGCCGCGCCGCGATGCACCGCGCGCGCTGGCTGCGCCGGGCAGCCTGGATGTCGATCTCGCGTGATGCGCCGTTTTACCTGCGCAATACCCGCGTAATTCTCTCGATCGGTGCCCGGCTCAGCGGTCCGATCGGCGCCGACACACTCGTGTCGGTGCGCGAGAGCCTGCGCGGCACGCTGCAGGCTCTCTCGATCCCCGCGCGCGACATGACACCTGTTGAACTGATCGCCTTTCTCGACGATTTTCTCTGCCCGGCGGTCGATAACGCCGACAAGCCCGAGCACTATTCCGAGCTCGATCCGATCAACGTCCAATGCGTGCGGCGCGATCTGGAAACGCACGTCACCCCCGACCGGATCGTGCTCCACACCGAGCGCTTTCGCCCCACAGGCGAGCGCGAGGACGGCGCGCCGGTCATCGGCGAGGTCGTGCCCGACAAGTTCGATTGGCGCTTCTTCTCGGTGCGCAACCTGCCCAAGCAGTGGGCGCCGTGGGACGTCCAGAAGATCATCGGCGACGTCATCAACGACAAGCTGCGCTTCGGCTGCAATGTCATGACTGTGCTCGGACTTGTCTATCAGGACGAGGACGCGGTCGCCTCGCGCGCCGGGCTCAAGGTCATGCGCACCACCAGCCTCGCCGACAGCCGCTCCGCGCGGTTCCTGCCACAACTCTCTGAACAGCGCGACGAATGGCAATACGTGCAAGGACAGATCCGCCAGGGCCGCAAACTCGCGCAGGTCTATTACGGCGTCGGCGCGCTCTCGCCGCTCGGCAAGGGCGACATCAACGAGCGCATGGTAAAGTCGGTCTACAAGGCCTGCGGATGGGATCTCATCGACGAGCGCTACCTCCAGGTGATGGGGCTCCTCGCGGCGATGCCGCTGTCACTGCCCAATGGTCTCTCGGCCGACCTCAAGCGCATGAAGCGCTTCAAGACCATGCTTACGACGACCGCGGCATCGATCGCGCCGCTTCAGGGCGAGCATACCGGCGGTCACATCCCGCATGTCCTGCTCATTGGCAGGCGCGGGCAACCGTTTTTCTGGTCGCCGTTCCAGAATGCCGCCGGCAACCACAACGTCGCGGTCTTCGGCAAGTCGGGTTCGGGCAAGTCGGTCTTCCTGCAGGACGTCTGCGCGGCAATGTCGGGGGCAGGGGCCAAGGTCATTGTGATCGACGATGGCCGTTCGTTCGAGCACATGGCCAAAGCCTTTGGCGGCGCCTTCGTTGAGTTCAAACTGTCGTCGGGCTTCTCGCTCAATCCCTTCGACATGATCGACGGCGAAGCGCTGTCGAGCGACGAGGATGGCGAAGATTACGAGGTCGAATGCCTCGCCATGCTGAAATCGATCGTCGGCCAGATGGCGCGCCAGCAGGACCGGCTGTCCGACACCGAGCGCGGCCTCATCGATTCCGCGGTGAGCAAGGTCTGGCGCGAGAAGCAGCGCGCCGGGACGATCGACGATGTCGCGGCTGCACTCCGCGCACTGCCTTCGCCCTATGCCGGGGATCTCGCCGACGCCATGTCGCCGTTCCTCACCGGCGGCACCTATGGCCGGTTCTTCGAAGGCGCATGCTCGATCGACCTGTCCGCCGGGCTCACCGTGTTCGAGCTCTCCGATCTCTCATCGAAACCGGAACTGCGTTCAGTGGCGCTCACCGCACTCATGTTCCTGACGCTGCGCGTCATGCGCGATCTCGACCGTTCGGTGCCCAAGCTCACGATGATCGACGAGGCCTGGCAGCTTCTGGGCGGCGGACAGATGGGCCAGGCAATCGAGACCTATGCCCGCACTTGCCGCAAGTATGGCGGCTCGCTGATCACCGCTACCCAGTCTCTCAATGACTTTTACAAGTCCGAAGGCTCGCTCGCCGCGCTTGAGAACTCGGACTGGTCGATCGTCCTCCAGCAGAAGGAGGAGACGATCAATGATCTTGCCAAGCATCAGCGCTTCGAGATGGACCACTATACCGAAAGCCTGCTGCGCTCACTAAAACGCAACGGCACCGAATATTCCGACGTTCTGATCAAGGGCCCGGAGACCCTCGCGGTCGGACGACTGGTGCTCGATCCCTATTCGGCAACGCTCTATTCCTCGAGCCCGCGGGTCTTCTCGGAGATCGAGGAAAAGGTGCGCGCCGGCCTGCCGCTCCCCGATGCGATCGAGCGGGTCGCCTTCCCGGACTTCGTACCGCCTGAGCCCGGTGCCCCCGATTTCATGGAAGGTGAACTGGCGGAGGCGGCCGAATGATCACGCCTCACGCCTCTGCCCGCCAGTCCTGGCGCCTTGCCGATGCCTGCTACCACGGCCTGCGTCTCGCAGGATGGCTCGTGGTCACGCTGGGCTGCGTCGCCGCGCTATGGCTCCTGTTCTTCGCCGCGCTGGGCAATTTCAGCTTTGGCGGGACCATACTCCAAATCGACAACTTCGCCTCGCGCTATGTCGCCGCGAGCGCCGAGCGCCAGGACCACTTCGTTCGCTTCTTCTGGCTGACCAGCGCCGGACTTTTCGTCGCAGTCGGCTTCTTTCGCCGCCACTCGCTCACGCAGTCGGGCGGTGCGGCCACCTCAAATTCCAGGGAGATCACCCATGGCTAGAAGCCCCCAAACGCCCTCAAGTCATGCAGCCAGCACGACCGCGGGTCCGCTGTTCGAGGCCGAAGTGAGTACAGGCCGGCCCACACCCCGGGCCCGCATCGGACTTATTCCCGTCGCGCTTGTCGGCACGCTGGTTGCCGCAGGGCTGTGGGGCGCCTGGGTCACCAAGACCGTGCTGGGGGCTGGAGACACACCTACCATCGCCAAGGTCCAGCTTTCGGGCATCGTGGGCGAATATGTCCAGGCCCAGGCCCGCTCGGCGACGCCGCCCGAGCAGGTCACTACCGAGACGCGGGCGTTCATGGGCGAGGTCCAGAAGAACCTCGAGCGCCGCGGCGCGACGGGCCAGATCGTGCTGGTGGGCGAGGCGGTGCTCGCCGGCAATGTCCCCGACATCACCGCCGAGGTCCGCCGCGAAGTCTATGCAAAGGTCAAGATGCCGCAGCCGGCGAATGCTTCTGCCGGTGACGTCATGGGCGCCATGCGTGCGGCGATGAACGGGCAGGGCGCCCCGCAGGGAGCCGCCCCGGCCCCGATGCCGGGCGCCGCCTATGGAGGACAGGCCAGTGCTGCCGTCAACTGAGCCTCTGCCCCCGCGATCCTCGCACACCCGCCGCTGGCTGGTTATCGGCGCGCTTGCGGCGACGCTTGCAGCCAGCTCCTCGCTGGCGAGCTGGCGCGACAACCATGCAATTCTCATCAACACGACGAGGTCGCTCCCCAATTGGGCCTTCTGGATCGACAAGCACCGCCGCCCGGCGCGCGGGGACTTCGTGGTGTTTGCACCGCCTCAGACACGCCTCATCACCGCGCATTTCGGGAAGGTCTCTCCACCTTTTGCCAAGCGTGTCTACGGGATGCCAGGAGACATGGTGACCCGCGAGGGCAGCGTGGTGCGGATCAACGGCGCCGAAGTCTCGCGGTTGAAGCCGGTCAGTTCGCGCGGCGAGCCGCTGGAACCGGGCCCAACAGGCCGCATACCCGAGCACTGCTACTATGTAGGCACCGAGCACAAGGACGGGCTTGATAGCCGCTATGCCGACATCGGCTTCGTCTGTTCGGCACGCATCATCGGCACCGGGGACTCGCTGCTGTGAGCCGGATCGCTGCCTTGTCCGCCGCAGGAGGCGCCGCTCTGCTGATAGGCTGGCCGCTGATCTCGGCAGTCAGGGCCGCTGACTATGGCCAGATGGGCCAGACTTTCCCGATCATCGAGGCCGATCTGCTCACGACAATCGAGACCAAGCTCAGGACCCTCGAGGCGAACGGCGGGATCGAGCGGCTGCAGCGCGAGATGCAGGAACAGGCCGTGGCGAGCGTCCGGCGGCCCAAGCGGGTCGATGGCATGACCCCGGCGAGCGTGAAGCGCGAGTGGCTGTTCGATCCCTCGATCGTCACCGAGGACGATATCGTCGACGCCAAGGGCAACCTGATCGCGGCGCGTGGCACGCGGGTCAATCCGCTCGACATGGTGCAACTGCGACAGGCGCTGGTCTTTATCGACGGCGACAACGCGGCGGAGCTCGCCTGGGCGGTCAAGACCTGGAGCGACGCCCGGGCCAAGATCATCTTTGTCTCGGGCTCGCCTTTCGACGCGATGAAGCCCTGGCAGCGCCGGTTCTACTTCGATCAAGGCGGGACGCTCACGGGCAAGTTCGGCATTCGCCATACCCCGGCGGTCGTCTCATCCGCGGGCGCGAGCCTCAAGATCAGCGAGTTCCCGCTGCCGCCGGCGCCGGCCGCGCCCGCGGGCGGAGGAAAGATCTCATGACCCATCCGATGATCACCTTCCTCAAGACCCCGATGGCTGCCCCCGAAACCTCGCGCCTGCGCCACATGCGGCGATGGTGGACGGGCTTGTGCTGGGGGTTGGCGCTCGCTGTCCTGCTGCTGCCCCTTTCGAAGGCGCTGCTGGGTGAGTGGGGCGCGGTGCCCGCGCTGCTGCTCGTGCTCGCCGCCCCGGTCCACGGACTGTTCTACTTCCGGTCCAAGAGCCTCGCCGACGAGGTTTGTCGCGGGGAGAGCCAGTCATGAAACGGGCTTCAAGATTGATGGCTGTTCTTCTCGCCATGCTGGCGCTCGCCGGTGTCGCAGCCGCGCCCGCCCGGGCCGATACAGTCTCGTGCCACGGCAAGTTCATCAACCCGATCACCGATGTCTGCTGGTCGTGCCTGTTTCCGCTCTCGATTGGCGGGCTTTCGATCTGGAAGGGCTCGCGGCCCGACCCCAAGAACCCCTCGTTCCCCTTGTGCGCCTGCGGCTCGCCAATCCCGCGCATCGGCATTTCGGTGGGCTTCTGGGAGCCGGTGCGCCTCGTCGATGTCACCAACAAGGCGTGGTGCTTCCCCAATCTCGGCGGGATTCGGCTCAATCCCGGTTTCGACATCGGGCACGGCCACGTTCAGGGGCGCAGCCAGATCGGCGGCAAAACGCAGAACTCGTCGCAGTGGCAGTCACATTACTACGTCTATCCGCTGCTCTACTGGATGGAGATCCTGACCGATTTCCTCTGTTTCGAGCAGACCACTTTCGACGTCGCCTATGTGACCGAGATCGACCCGCTGTGGCAGGACTCGGCGCTGACCTCGATCATCAATCCCGAGGTCGCGCTCTTCGCCAATCCGATCGCCACCGCGGCTTGTGCGGCCGACTGCGTCGCGGCGACTGCCAAGCTGCCGATCGACCAGATGTTCTGGTGCGCGGGCTGCAACGGCGGGATGTATCCCTTGAACGGCCACGTCTCGGCGCATGTCACCCCGATCCAGGCCTCACGGCTCGTCGCCGAACGCATGCTCTACAAGATGCACCGCGAGGCGCTGGCCTGGGGCACGATGGGTTCGAAGGCCCTGTGCCACAAGTACCTGATGCCGGTGATGCGCAAGCAGCAATACCGGCTGCAGATGACCAACCCGATCTCGATGGTGAAGGGCCGATATGCCTGCGCGCCGGTCGGCGCGACCACCATCATTCCCCAGACTGGCAAGGGCTACCCCGTCAAGGGTGAGGACTTTGGCTACCTCGTCTGGCGCAAGCGCAACTGCTGCATGCTGTGAGGACACCCATGACTTTCGCGCGGCTCCCGCACAAATCCCGGCTCCTCGGACTTGCTGGCTTCCTCGCCCTGACCGCCGTCTCGGCCGCTCTCGCCCAGACCATCGCCCAAGATGTCGGTGGCCTCGATCTGAAGGCGATTAAGGCACGCGGAACCGAGGCCACGGCCGATGCGCAGACCCTGGTCGATGCTGTTGCGGGCAAGGGCGAAGCCCACCGCGCCGAAGCCGAGCAACTGCGCGAACAAGGCATGACGGCTGTCGCCAACATCAATCCTGCCGACTTGCCCAAAGGGCCGGACGGCGCAGTCGACTTCGATGAGCTCCTGAGCGGGGCGGCAGCCAATACCAGGACGCCGATGGGCGAGGGGCCGATGTTCATCGTCTTCGCCAGCCTGTCGATGCCCGAGGCATCGCTCACCCGGCTGATTGCCGACACTACGAGGGCAGGCGGGGTGGTGGTGTTCCGCGGCTTTCCGGGCGGTAGCACCAAGGCGTTCGCCGAAGGTCTGAAGCGGGTGGTGACCAGCGAGGGCCAGGAGGCTCACTTGGCGATCGACCCGCGCCTGTTCCGCGCCTTCAAGGTCAGTGCCGCCCCGACCTTCGTTGCCGCAGGCCGCGAATACGAACTTTGCGACGGGCTCGACTGCACGAGCGCGACACCCGATCATGACCGCATCACCGGAAACGTCACGGTCGAATACGCGCTCGAGACCTTCGCCGGCGGCCGGGGGCCAGGCGCCGGCGTTGCGCGCATTGCGCTCGCCCAACTGACCAAGGGCCAGTGAGATGGGTGGGCGGGGCTTGCGCAATCGTCGGCGAACGGCGGCCCTTCTTGCCGCCTCCTTCTTCACGATCGCGCTGCTCGCGCCAACCGGTACACACGCGCAGATCTATATCCCGCCGCCCGACGACCTCATCGAGCCGCAACCCGCGCTTCCGCCCGCAATCGACCCCGGCGTTCCCCCGCCAGCACCCCCACCTCCTTCCGCGCCTGCCACCATGACCTGGGACGAAGCGAAGACGCAGGCCCGCGATCTCGGATCGGCGGTCCGGGGCGCCAACCAGGGGATCACCAACGCGCCGGGCGCTGCCGGTCAGATTCCGGGCTATCAGGCGAACTATCCCGGGCTCACCCAGTATTACGACAATCCCGGCAACATGGTCGCCGATGGCGCGGCGGCAGGCTACAATAGCGACGCCTATCGCACCGCCAATTCGGGCCAGAGGCCGACCGTTGATGTGAAGCGCAGCGACCTCTCGCGCGCCACCACAGTCACCGAGGACCCCAACGCTTACCTGCAGGGAATGAGCGCTGACGGCTCGACGGGAAACTGCGTGCCGCTGCCACCGGGCTCCGGCGGGACGAACATGGCTGAGTGGACCTGCAACGTCGGATCGACGGTGGTCGAACAGCCCAAGACCTGCACCCGCAGCCTCTCGGTCGCGGCGTGGAACGAGACGCTTTACCAGTACATCTGCGTCACAAACCCAGGCTTTGCTGGCTGCGCCTCGCTTGAGGGGAGCAGCCTCTGCCGGAAAACCGGGACCTACCCGGTGCCGCAGTACAATCTCACTGTCGACTATTACGACTGCGACGCGGCCGTCAGCGACCCCAACGTCTATCTCATGGGCACGGTGCCCAAGCCGCCGCCGACCAATGCCTTCCAGGTCGTGAGTAACGTCTACCGGTGCAACAACGAAGGGATCACCGACGCGCTGACCTTCGATCCGGTAACTGGCTTCCCGCTGCAATATGTGACCGGGCTTCAGCAGTGCGGCTCGCTCGCGTCCGAGCCCAGCTGCACCCGGACGACGGCCAGCGCCGCAGGCCTAACCGACCGGCAGCTGTGCAAGACCTGGGACTTCGTCGGCGATCCCTTCGGCGGCGGGGGCTACCTCGCTTGCGCCGAGCCGGCGGCACCCGAAGAGGTCTATGCCTGCAGTTCCAATGTCGCCGGGATCGTGCCCGAAAGTTCGGTTTCGAAGTGGTTCACCGAAACCTGGAACGACAATGCCTGTTCGGTCGATCTCGGCACCTGCACACTCGCCAGCGAGACCTGCACTGCGCCTGGCGAGGCCCGGCTCATCGACGGCGTGCCGGTAACGCGGCCCTGCTGGGAGAGCACCAAGACCTATCAATGCCAAACCGTGATTGGCGGCGGCAACGACTGCGGCAAGCTCGACGCGACACCCGGCTGCACTTTCGACCATGAGACTTGCCTCGACGATCCGCCAAGCGGCGATGGCTCGTGCAAGGTAGCCGAGCGTGTCTACAAGTGCCCGATCCCGGGTAGCGCGACGCCGCCCGCGCAATACATCTGCGGCGGCGACGTCTACTGCGTGAACGGCGACTGCGAGCCGATCGTCCGCGAAGCATCCGACGAGTTCAAGGATGCGGTCGTGGCGCTGAACGCGCTCGGCCAGGCCAATTCCGAATTCGACGAGTCCACGCTGACCTTGTTCAAAGGCACGGCCGAAAGCTGTGCGCACAAGGTCTTCGGCCTTGCCAACTGCTGTTCTGGCAAAGGCGTGCCGCTTCTCGTGCCGCTGCTGTGCAGCCCCTCTGAGGTCCTGCTCGACCAGAAGGACGATGCCGGGCTCTGTCACAAGATCGGCACCTACTGCTCGTCAAGCTTCCTCGGGATATGCCTCTCCAAACGCGACGTCTATTGCTGCTTCCAGTCGAAGATCAGCCGGATCCTCCAGGAACAGGGCCGCCCGCAGCTCGGCAAGAGCTGGGGGACGCCCAAGAAGCCCGTCTGCGATGGCTTCACCATCTTCGAGTTTCAGCAACTTGACCTCTCGGTGATGGATTTCTCCGAAATCTACGCGGAGTTCGTCGATGCGGCGAAGCTCCCCGACGAGGCCGCCACGCTCATCGAAATCCAGGCAAAGATCGAGGCCTATTATGCCGCGCACAAGCCCTGAAGTGGGCCCAATCCCTCGTGGCCAACCGGCCCGCGATTCCTCCGGGGCGAGCGTTGTGGCGCTAAGCGAGATCGGCTCCGCAGCCGACATGACCGTGCTCGAATTCTGCATCGGCATGGCGCTCGCACGCCGCGGCAGCCTGACGGCGCGCGAGATCGCGGGCGAGGTCTCTACCTGGCTCGACAAGCCGGTGCGCTGCCGCATGCTGAACGGCCAGCTCAAGGCCATTGCAGCAAGGGGTTGGGCGCGCCTGGAGGCCGGGACCTACACGCTGAGCGAAGCCGGAACCGAAGCATTGCGCGGCTTCTACAGCGCGCTCGTGCGCATGCTCGATGGCGGCCGCCGGCTGCTCGATGTCGCTGTCTTCATGTCACTGATCAAGGAATTCGAGAGGAGCGGATCATGAACCACCGCCAATGCATTGCCCTGCTTGCTGCTTCCAGCCTGGCCCTTGCCGGAACCGCCCCGCTGCGTGCATCGAACGGTGACGGTGTTGAGGTCCAGCAGTCCGAGGACGCCCTCTACTGCAAGGAGCGCAAGCTCGGCACCTGGTTCTACTGCGAGAAGCCCAAAGAGGATCCGCGCAAGGCTGCACCCGCGCAGCCGCCGGCGCGCGAGCGTCTGGCCGCGATCGGAACCGAGCTCGAGGAACTCAAGGCGCGCGCAATCCTCGAGCCGAGCCCGGAGAACGTCACCGCTTACGTCCGCTACCAGCGCGAGCAACTCGACCGATCCTCGATGTTTGCGGACGTCTGGCAGCGCGCTCTGTGGCAGGACCCGGGACTCGACTACACGCTGCAACGCCCGGTCTCGACGCTCGGCAAGCGCGCGTGGATCGATGAGCGCAAGTCCGATCGCGACCGCGTCATGGCCAGCCTCTCGCAGCGATACGGGGTGTTCTACTTCTTCGCCTCGAGCTGCGGGGCCTGCGATATTTTCTCGCCGATCCTCAAAGCGGTCTCGGACAAATACGGCCTCGCGGTACTCGCGGTCTCGACCGACGGCGGGCCTTCGGCGACCTTCCCCGGATACATGGTCGACAGCGGCCAATACGAGAAGCTGGGGCTCGGCACCGACCGTCAGGTGCCCGCACTGGTCCTGTTCGATTCCGTCACCAAGCAGCCGATGCCGATCGGCTACGGGATCCTCAGCCAGGATGAAATCATGGACCGCGTCTTTCAGCTGACGCAGGTCAAGCCTGGGAGCGACTACTGATGCGCGCGCGCCAAATCACGGTCCGCCTCCAGCAGGTCTCTCGGCGCGCGCTTGGCGCCGTGCTCGGAGCCGCCGTGCTGCTTGCCTCGCCCAGTCCTGCCTCAGCCGGTGTCGAAGGCGAGATGCAGAGCTTCATGTCCGACATGGGAGTCCAGGCCAACGTCACCGGCCCCAGCGCCTACCAGGGCCAGTCGGCCGGTTACTATTCGATGGGTTCGGTGTGGTCGCGGTTTCCCCAGAAGAACATCCAGCCTTTCAACATCCAGTTGCCGCATGCGCGGGCCGGGTGCGGGGGCATCGACCTGTTCGCCGGGTCCTTCTCGTTCATCAATACTGCCGAGCTGGTCGCGATGCTCAAGGCCACCGCAAACAACGCACTCGGCTTCGCCTTCAAGCTCGCCATCGACACAATCTCGCCCGAAATCGGCAAGGTCATGGATGAGCTTGCCCAGAAGGTTCAGCAGATGAACCAGATGAACATCTCCTCGTGCGAAACCGCACAGGCTTTGGTCGGCGGGCTCTGGCCCACGAGCGATACGGCCAGTTCGGTCATCTGCGAGGCGATCGCCAACAGCCAGGGCGCAGTCTCCGACTGGGCCCGCGCGCGCCAGCAATGCAACAATGGCGGCCAGCGCGAAGCCCTGAAGGGCGCCAATTCCGACCCGGACATGAAGGAACAGGCCGGGATGCCCAACAACTACACCTGGGAGGCACTGGGCAAGAAGTACGGCGGGTTCGACACACAGTTCCGCGAGTTCCTGATGACGCTGGTCGGCACCGTGATCTACGATCCTGCGGGCAACGGCGGTAAGCCGCGGGTCCAGTTCATCGGCCCCGCCGATCCCGCACTCATCAGCGCCATGCTCGATGGCACCTCGCAGGCACCGCACAGATACTGGAGTTGCGGCGGCGATACGACCAAGTGCATGGCGCCCAGCGAAACCGACATGGTCATCGGACCTAACGCTGCGATCAAGGCACGGGTGCGCACGCTGATCGAGAGCATGGCCTTGAAAGTGCGTGATCCGGGTGCCTCCCTGACCCCGGCGGAGATCCAGCTTCTGGGTATGGCGAGCGTGCCGGTCTACAAGATCATCACCGTGAGCGCGGCAGCCGAATTTGGCATTTCAGCTCAGGAGATCAACGACCTCTCCGAAATCGTCGCGGTTGATCTCGTCACCACCATGACCATGCGGTTCATCGACATGGCCGTTAACGCGCGCTCGGACTTCAACGGTGCCGACGCGGACTCCCTGCGTGAAT
This sequence comes from Novosphingobium sp. ERN07, assembly GCF_012641335.1. Classification (GTDB taxonomy): domain Bacteria; phylum Pseudomonadota; class Alphaproteobacteria; order Sphingomonadales; family Sphingomonadaceae; genus Novosphingobium. The sequence goes on along the minus strand of NZ_JABAID010000011.1, from coordinate 79,611 downwards.
GGCGCGAAGGTCTTTACGAGACCCGGCGCAACTTCCTCGGGATCGCGGCGCGCACTTCGCAGCGCTTCGACCAGACATTCGCGCTCATCCAGCGCACCCAGATGCTGGAAAAAACCCTCCGCACCCAGCTCTCTCCGCAAATGTCGGCCGCGCTTCGCTTCTCGCGAACGCTCGGCAGCCAGGTCCAGTAGGAGCGCCTCGGCCATGCTCGAGGTTTTCACGGTCGGGGGCGGCGACTACCTCGTCAACACTTTCAACGCGATCGCGGCCTGGACCGGATCGGGCGGGTTCAAGTCGCTGATCCGCGTCTGCATGGTGATGGGGCTGATCTACGCGCTCATCATCACCGCCATGGACCTCGACTGGCGAGCGTGGTTTCGCTGGTTCGTCCAGTCGACGCTGATCTACCTCGTGCTGATGGTCCCGACCGTGACAGTCAAGGTCACCGACCGCGTCAATCCGGGCCTCGCGCCCGCCACCGTTGCCAATGTGCCGATCGGGCTTGCCGCGATGGCTTCGTTCACCAGCCAGGTCAGCGATTACCTGACCCGCACCGCCGAGACGGTCTTCGTCATGCCCGCGGCGCTCAACTACTCGACCGGGGGCTTCGTCTATGGTGCGCGGTTGTGGGACAAGGTGCGCGGTTTCGAGATCCGTGATCCCGTCTTCAAGGCCAATCTCGATGGCTACCTCAAGCAGTGCGCCTATTACGACATTCTACTGGGCACCAAGAGCCTCAAGCTCCTGAGCGAAGCGCCCGATCTCTGGGCCGAACTCGGGGTCAATGCCGCGACCAACCGCGGCATGAAGTATCTAACCGATACGGGTGCGGGCACGGTCGATATCGAAGGCAAGACTTGCGCTCAGGCTTGGACGTTGATCAACAACCAGTGGGATGCGCAGATCAACGCCTATGCGCTGCCATTCGCGCACTCGATGTATCCCAAGCTCACCGAAGCCGCCGCTGACGCGAAGCTTGCCGCCGACGTGCCGGTCGTTTCGCAGCTGCTCACCGGCACTGCGATGCCCCGTAACCAGTTCTTCAAGCAGAAGAGCATGGTCGATGCCTTCGAGGCTGCACAGCTCGATTTCGGCAATGCCGACGCCGACTCCTTCGCGCTCCAACGCGCGGACACCCAGACGCGCAACGCCATGACGACCGCGGCAGAGCAGGGCCTGATCTGGATTCCCGTGCTCGGCGTGGTCCTTACCGTCGTTTTCTACGCGCTCTTTCCGATCGTCTTCCCGCTGCTGCTGTTCCCGCGCAGCGGGATTGCGACATTGAAGGGCTACTTCTCGGGCTTCTTCTATCTCTCGGCCTGGGGGCCGATCTACGTCCTCATTCACTCCTTCATCATGGATCGCTTGGCGAGCCAGACCAATGCGGTTGCGGCGGGAAGCGTGAGCCTTGCCAACTGGGCGGGGATTGATGCGGTGAACCAGGACGTCGCCACCATGGCGGGGTTCCTGATGATGTCGGTTCCAGTCCTGGCGCTGATGGTCATGCGCGGAACAATGTCGGTGGCGAACAACCTGGGTTCGATGCTCGCCCCCGTCCAGGCTGGTTCGGACGCCGCGGCGCTCGAGCGGACTACCGGCAACTACGCCTATGGCGATGTCAGTTACGGCAATCTCAACGCCGAAAACCGGCAGATGTCGCAGTGGAACATGGCGCCAAACCTCCTGTCAGGTGCCGGGCATTCGGGTTTCCGCGAGGCGGACGGGCGCATGTTCAACGAATATGGCTCAGGCCATTCGGTCATCGATACCAATGGCGCAATGTCGCAGCTGCCGTTCAAGCCGACCATGACCCGCGGCTATGCGACAGACCTCAGGTCGCAAGGGCAGTGGTACCTCAGCGAAGCCGACAAGATCGAGAACGGCACCTCGACCAGCTGGACCAGTTCGAAGGGCCAGTTCGGCAGCGCTGTTACCGCAACCAGTGACGTTTCTGGCGCGCGGCGCGAAAGCGGCTCGCGGGCTTCCGACACCCACAATGTCGGTGGCAACGTGGTGGTTGAGGGGGCCAAGGGCAGTTCGACGCGAGAGGTCACCAACAACGATCTGATCCTGCGGGAAGGCAATTCGAGGTCTTCTGGCGACTTTGCGAGCCGGACCTTCGGTTCGTCCGCAAGCCTGACTGGCTCCGGAACTCTGGGCACTCCGGGCAAGGATATTGCTGGCAGCGGCCTATCGGCGACCCTCCAAGGCTCGATTTTCGGCCGCAAGGAAGTTGGCGACGACGCACGGGCAGGCACAGAACGTTCGGCCACCAATCAGACCACACGCGGCACAGACAAGTCGGAAGAGACCAGCGATCGGGTGGTCGTCAGCGGTTCGAGCGGCGATATCCAGTCGTCGGGAACCTACAGCCAGAGCTCGGATTATTCCGATCATAGCCATTCGCGGACCAATACAGACGGTAGTGACTGGCGAGTTGCAGAAGCGGAAGAACGCCGTGCTGCCGCCGCCCGATATCGAGAGATCGGCACTCGGATGATGTCCGAGGCAAGTTATGCCGAAAGCCATGGCTTCCAGATTTCGAGCGACATGTCGAACCTCATCCAGGATCGCTACGAGACGCTGCAGCGTGATCATCCCGAATGGCACCTGCCGGACATCTCGAACCCACGGCTCGACTATCGCGACCTCACCCGCCGTGACCAGGCCATCACCTACATCATGGATGACCTGATGGGTGACCTAAGGGCGCACCGGATCAACGAGCTGACTGACGTCTCCGACATCTCTGGCACAGGTTCGCTGGGCACCAACGCCGGTCTGGGCATGCCACAAGCGCCAGCACTACCGCAGGTTGCGCGCGCCGATAGGCTCGCGCCGTCACCGCTTGAGGGAGGAACCTTGCTCGCCATCCCCGAAGGCCCAGTCGATGGGGCGGCCTATGCGCGCGATCTTGGCATGACGGTCAAACCTGGCGCTCGGCTCGGCCGTATGGATGGTGAGTTGGTGCCTGCGCTGGGCGTGGTCGCGGACGAGGCGCGCGCACTTGGTCTGCCGGCGCCGGTAGTCACCTCGGGCAACGACAGCACCCAGCATATGGCGGGATCGGCGCACTACGCCGACCGTGCGCTCGACTTCAGAGGCAACAACATCTCGGATGAACAGGGCGAGCGCTGGGCAAAGCAGGTTCGAGACCGTCTGGGCGAGGGCTATGCTGTCCAGTTCGAGCGTTTCCCCGACAAACCAGAACGTGATCACCTGCATGTCGCCCGGAGGCGAACCTAAGCCTTCAGCCGAGCAGGTGCGTCTGCCATGCGAAGAAGCCAATGAACGCGAGCATCAGACCTGCGAGAATTACCCTGAGATGCGGGATTCCGGTGCTACTTTTTCCGCGCACCCGTGGGAAAGCGATACCCGTGACGGGATCGCAGTCAGCGCCGCGACACGAGAGCGGCATTCCATCCAGTCCGTAACGATCATGGTCCATCGAGGGTCTCCTCGCCCCGGCCATGATTACCCCAATCGGACTGAATTTTCAATCATGTGCCAGGAACAGATCGAGCCCCCGCGTGCAGTCCGCACCATCTCCCCTCGCAGCGCCGATGCGCTGAAATCCTGGGTCTAAGTGCCCGGATAACTCTCGATCCGCGCCGCCCCTGCGCGGCGAATTTGCATCACTGCTTCCTCAACATGAAACGACACGGCGTCCCGCGCACGCAGGGTATCCCCGGCCTTCATGTAGGCGACCAGGCGGTCATGCTCGATCAGCGAGCTTCGCGCCTCTTCGAGCTGGAAGTAGTTCGCTCCGGCGATCCAGACCGCAGGCGGGATTGCTTTGGCATAAGTGGCAAGGGCCACCCGGTTGCCGCTGAGGCGGACAAGTTCGAGATGCCATTGGTAATCGAGAAAGGCGCCTTGCAGCAGGTTATCCGCCTGCGCTTCATAGGATTTGAGCGCCGCGTTGATGTCTTCAAGGTAAGCAAAATCGACCTTGCCATGCAGTGCAGCCACCTGAGCCGCAGCCAGGGCCTGGATAGATCCGGCAAGCGCCAGATGCTCGACAATGCGCTCGATGGTCCAGTCGACGATTGTAAAGCGGCCGTGATCGCGGCCAACAAGGCCGAGATCGATGAGCTCTTGCGCAAAGCGCGGCGCATCGCCTTCAGTAAGATCCTGAAAGCCAGGAAGGTGGTCGGGATTGTCATAGCGCTGCCGCTTGCGCGGCTCTCGAAGCAAAGCGAAGACAACCTGCGCCGGGCAGGCAATCGTTCGCAGGATTGGCAATTTTGGTTTCGCCACCGATGCCTCTAATTGCTCTCCGACAACGCAATCCGGATAATCCGAACCACCCGGATTCGGAAATCAAATCGATCTTGTGCTAGATTGCCTGCAATGATGCGGCGGGCAAGAACCCGTCCACAAGGGAGGTCGGTTGACCAGAGCGCAGTCTCTTTCTGAACTCATGTTCCTCGAAATCAGGTTCGGGGTCCTGTCCGCGCGCTATTTGCCCGGGCAGGCGATTTCCAAGGCGGACGTGGCCGACGTTTATGCTTGCCGCCCGGTCGCGGTGGCTGAAGTGCTCAATGCGCTCACTCATGAAGGCTACCTTACCCGCCAGGGGCGGAGCGATTTTGCGGTGCGCACCTGGGGCCGTGAAGAGATCGAGGACCTCTTCGAGATGCGCGCCAATTTCGAGGGACTCGCCGCATACCGAGCGGCAGAACGCGCAACCGCCGCAGAAATATCGCTGCTGGGCGCGCTGGCATTGGAGGCCCGCAAACCATCGCCCGGTGATCCCGAGGCGCTTGAACGCGTGGTGCTCGAGAACCTTCGCTTCCATGTTGAAGTGATGCGCATGTCCCGCATTACGCTGATGCCCGATATGGCGCGCATGGTGCTTCCCAACGCGCTTCATCGCCGGATTGCCTGGTCGCAGCGGGCCGACGATGCCGAACAGTCTTTCCGGATGCACCAGAAGATCGCGGCTGCCATTGGCGAACGTTCGGCCTCGATGGCGCGCCTGTTGATGCGCGAAGACATCTATTCCTCGCGCGAGAGCGTGCTCGGCGCGATCGAGGCACTGGCGGATCTGGAGGCAGCCGATGTGGCGACGATCGTCCGGTTCGCGCCGACCTTTGAACTGGACGGCAGGGTCTTTGGGCAGGGGACCCGCGAAGCTGGTGCGGACGGCAGAGTTATCCCGTTCGGCGTGCCGGCGGGCAATCTCAGCTAGGCTGGGAGGATTGCGCGGCGTCTCCGCGCTCTTCCGGCAGGTTTGCCCGGTCGGATTGCAGCTGCTCCAACACGCCGAGCATCATTGCTGAAGCCTGATGAAGACCGGATGCGTTGAGCACATTCAGGAAGTCCTGGGCGTCGGCGGCGATCAGGTCAAGCGTACTTCGATCGATCAGAAGTCGCTGCATTCGCATCTAGGCGCCCCCGAAGCCCATTGTCACGCAAACGATTGTTCAATTGGAGAAATCTGTCAATATTTCACCAGGTTAAATTTGCCGAATAATGCCTCTGAAATGGTGCGAGTTAGGTATCTGCTCGTATCGAAATGACGTTTGACTGCGTGAAAGCAATCTGGTCGCCTCAGTGTTGTAATGCCCGGCTTAACTCGGAGCGTTCAATAAGCTGATGAGGACGGCCAAAATTTGCGCACTGAAATTCATCACTCACCTCCCAGCGGCGCCCAGAATTCGACTTCGATCCTGTCGGGCTGAACGATTTTGCCGCGCACACTCACCTTTCCGTCAAGGTGATCAGGCACCGGTTCTTCGCCAAAATGCAGTCGCCATGCTACGCCGTCCGCGTCGCGAATGATCGGCCCTCGAGCGCCGGCCTCAAGAGTTCCGGTGATCGTGTTGGCTGTAAAGCGGGCAGGGCGGTTCATAGGCAAGACTGGTTCGCAGGTGATGGGGGCATTGCCGGGAGCGATTCCAAGCAAGGAAGTCTCTAGCAGGAGACGAGGGACAATCCCAACGACAGCTTCCTGTCTAAGTGCACTCCGGGTATCAGAGGTAGAAATGCATCGAATGGACGGCGAGAAAGTCGTCAATATCGGTCTCGGCGATCGTCATCAGCAACTTGAGTTCCTGAAAAGGATGGAACGACAGTTGCCGCGTGCGCTGCAATTCGAGCAGCTCGTAGATCAATACCGGATCGCTTGGCCGTACGACGATCGCGCCGCCCCGGTCATCGGACAGGTCAATAGCACCGACTGCACCTTGGGGAATATCCTGGAATTTGTTGAAGTAGCGCTGCGTCGCGTGCCCGTTGCAAAGGTGAATTTCCCATACTTCGACCACGCGGGGACTCGCTCTGCCAATCTCGAGCCTGCCGCCGACGCCAAGGCTGATCCCTTCCGGCCCGGCAAAGTAGCAGAGTTGCCAGCGATCAATGGTGAGCTCGGCATCGTAGGACTGCCCCCCAGCGATAAGACCGACGGCAGGCTCCCGGCATAGCCGCGAAGGAACTGAATTCATCGAACGAACTCCTTGTTCAAGAGTGACGGCAGTACGGTCAGCCAAGGCTGCAGCCGGGAAAGCGGCGCGGTCCGGTGGGAGGTGGCCCGAACCGCGCCGCACCCCATCAGGCGTAGATCGCGCGGTCGGTGCACTCAGGGCAGTCGGCCTTGCGCTCTTCGCTGACGGAATGGTGATGGGCCTCGGCATCCTTCTCGGGACAGTCCGAGCATAGGCCGTTGGCTTCATTCTGGGCGGCCGTCGCCCTTTGCTTGGCTTCGCGCTTGCGGGCCTCGAGCGTCTCGCGCAACTGGACGAGACCCTGCCGGACCTGTTCGGACATCGCCTGGTGATCGGCAGTTCGCTGGGCAGCAGCGGGGGCAGTCGGCGCTGAGGGCCGAGCTTCCGAGGCCAGGGCAGGGGTGGCCGCGGCGGCGAGCATGGCTCCTATCAGGCAGAGATATCGCTTCATCTTCAGACTCCTTGGGTTTTAGAAAAAGCCGGTTCGGCGACCGAACGAGAGGTCGGCTTTCGAAGAATCCCCGAGCGCCGACCGGCGCACGCTCAGGGTGACACCCCGCTTTCCGCGGGCGCGGAAGTGGAGATCGGTGGGATCGATGTTGTTGCGTTCGGCCCAGTCCTGCGCATCGCGCTCGCTGGCGAAGTCGCCGATTTCATCATGCTCATAGGCCATGATCAGTCTCCAGATTGCGGTGCTGGGGGGTGAGGGGGGCTGCCTTTGGCAAGGCAGGCGACGACGCTCGCCGCCAAGGCCACCGCGACCATCGCTGCGATCGCCAGGCCCCGCACCGCGGGCTCGGGCAGGACGACGACCAGGACCGCAAGCCAGACCAACGTCGAATGCGCGCGGTCGAACACGCGCGCTGCCGCCTCGGCCGAAACGGTGAACCGCGTCCTCACAGGTCGAGCCCCAGCGATTTTTCAGGGACGGGGAGTTGGCGCATCTGGCCTTGGGGCGCAGGCCCCAGCACCGCATCGAGCTTGGCCTTGAGCTCAGGGCTCATTCTCAGTTCCGGCACCTGCCGACTATCGATCGGATTGGAATGGCGCGGCTCGACCTCGACCTTGCCGGTCACTTCAAGCGCGGACGTCTTGTTGCCGGGGGTGCGGTCAAGCTGCTGCTTAAGGGAATCGAGGTTGTTGGTAACGACAACCATGTCGTCGGTCGCGCGCGTATTGAGGACGTTCTGGGTCCGCTGGGTCGCGAGGTTGCGCTGCGCAGACGAGATCACCTCGATCGCCTCCGGCTTGGTCATCCCCTGCGCCATATGGGCATTGAGCGCATAACCGAGGTCAAGGCGGCGCAGCATCGGGTCGCCGGGCGCGAGGACCAGTTGCCGCTTGTCGGCCAGTTCGACACGGATTCCTTCGGCGCGAGCCTCGAGCACCGTGGCATAGGTCGATTTGGCAATGTCGCGGCCTGCGTCCTTGTCGCGCCAGAACACGGTCTCGCCGTCGTGGATCCTGATCTGCCTCTGCTCGTAGAGCCCGAGCCGGTCGAAGCGGTGGTCGGGGTTGATCCGGTCGGGATCGATGACTTTCCGTTTGCCATCGCGCTCGAGCACGACCTTGCCATCCTTGCGCACCTCGCTGACCTCATACTCGCCGCGCCTGAGGCCAATCTCGCGCACATCCATCCGCGCCTCGAGCACCTGGCCGACCCGGTAGGTCGAGGCAAAACGCAGTTCTTCGCGCGTAGCGTTCGCGCTTTGGAGCGTCGTAAGCGCAACGCCGGCGCCGGTGAGCGTGCCCTCCTTCAGGAGCCCCGCCTGGACCCGCGCGTTGATCTCGGCGCGGTCGTCCCGCCCGGCGGTGAAGATCGCGGTCGCCTCGCGCTTCTGAGGGCTTAGCGACAACCACAGCTCGGCGGCGCGGGCGACGTGGTCGGGGCCCGCTTCGATGACCCGGCCGTGGGCGGCAAGAATGTCGAGCGCGAGGCCGGCATGGCCCTCATTCGAGAGCCCGGCGACAGCGAGAAGCAGCGGGGAGTTCTTCTGCCGGATGTTCTCGTCCATCCGCACGGTCGCCTGGCCCGAAGCTTGCGAGACCGCGAACATCTTGCCTTGCTCGATCGCCGACAATTGCTGGCGGTCGCCCATGAACGGCGCCTTGGCGACGCCAAGTTGTTCGGCGAGCGTGGTCAGGCGTAGCATATCACGCGAGGAGACCATGGAGCTCTCGTCAGTGATGATGACGGTATTGGCTAAGGCCGCCTTGGCCGCATCGAACCGTTCACCGGAACCGGCTGCCGCAGCTGAAGCATAGGTGCTGAGGAACCGGGCGATCGTATAGGCCTCGATCCCCGCCTCGCGCATCTGTTCGGCCGAAATGGCCTGGCCTCCGCCTCCGCCTCCGCCTCCGCGAAGGTCGGCAACCATCTTGTTCTGGAAGGCAAGGCCGACAAGCTTGATCCCTTCTGCGTCCAGCACCTTGTCCAGTGCGCCGAGCAAGGTGGATTTGCCCGCACCCGCGACGCCCTGGATGTTGAGGAATCTGTCGCCTCCGGAGAGAATCGCCACTCCCGCGGCCAACTGGCCTTCGTTGAGCTGCCAGCTATCGACCCCGGCGCGGGTCTGCCCAAGTTCGCGCGCAGCCTCCTGCAGCCGGGCCATCGCCGTCTCGGGTGGCATGAATACCCGGCCCTCGCCATGCCCCCGGTCGATCGTGTCGAGGATCTTCTGTTCCATCGCCAATGCGGCAGGCGTGGTCACGAGGTCGAAATGACCGTCGAGCCGGTCCGATTTGCCGGGGATAAGGTGGCCATCGCGGATGAGTTCGCCGATCCGCTGAACCACTGCGCCCCCTTCGAGTCCCTTGATCTGGAATCCGAGCGCGCTCGCCAGGATCTCCTGCGGCGAGAAAGCGGCTTCGCGCTCGGAAAGGTGACGGATGGCCGACGCGGTGGCGTGCTGGGCCTTGATCGTTTCGGCAGGCATGAAGAGGGCGGCCGCCCCGCTCACTGCAAGCGGGCTCGGGGTGCGCAGCGCCGCGTTGATGCGGGTGGCGACTTCGCCGAATGCGGCTGTGGCCGTTTCGCGGAACGTGGGCCGGGCCTGTACATCAGCCCGTGCCTTGGCTTCGGCCACCAGATCCTTGCCGTCGAACTGAAGGGCGGCGGCGCGCTGCTGCCAGCCTTCGACTAACACGCCGCGATCCTCGGGCGCCAGTTTCGGATCGCGGGTATAGAGCGTGATCTGCTTCTTGGTCGCAAGGCTGGTGGCGCCGGTTTCAGCAATCTTGGCCTCGATTTCGTTGGCCCGGGTCGAGAATGCCTTGATGACTTCGGCGGGGACGCCCTTGATCTCGAACGAACCGTGCTTGCCAGCAGCCTCGGTCTCGTAGCCGAGCTTCTGCAATTGGGCACGAAAGGCGGCATGGTAGAACTGGCCGATCGTCGTGTTGTTCTTCCAGATCTCGCCATTCCACAGCGCCTTCCACGTCCCCTTGGGATCGCGGGTCAGGTTGGCGACCACGGCATGTATGTGTCCCTGGGGGTCGAGCGCGCGGCTCATATCATGGGCGAACAGGGCATAGACGAGATTGCCGGTCTTCTGGGGTTCACCGCTGCGGCTGCGCTCGTAGTTGCGGCTCTCAGCGAACTGCTTCTCGACAAGCTGCGACATGGTCGATTTGACGGCAGCTAGATGCGCATCGAGGATGCGCCTGTCGCCGCTGACAAGCGCCAGGATCGAAGCGGACTTGGGCATTGAAAAGGTGAGATCGAGACCCAGGCGTCGCCCTTCGACCTGCCCCACCATCTCGCCGTCGGGCAGGCGCCCATTGAGGATGCCCTCGAACTGATCCCGCTCGACCTGACCCTCAAGTCCGAGTGCGCGCGCACCCTCGCCGCCCCAGACCCCAGCTTCCGCGTTCTCCTCGGGCGTATAGTAGTTGTCGCTCGCGAAATAGTCGGCTGCGCCGCTCGACGACCGGACGGATGCGATGGAATGCATCGGCTACATCTCCGGTCCGTCATCGAGGCTAGGACTATCCAGTTCGGCTTCCTTGGCGCCCTCGCGCGTTCGGCCATCACGCCCCCGTTCTTCGGCCGCTTCGCCCAGCTCACGGGCGGCTTGCGACTGGCGCTGGGGCGCAGTCTTTGCCGGTTGCTGGACCGGCTTCGGTCCCGCCTCGAGATCGCGGGCATGGGGCTGGGACGGACCGCCAGCGATCTGCTGGCTGACAATCATCGAACGCCCCAAACTTGACACCGGGAGATCGCTGGGACCGATCGGCGGTGACGCCGGGAAGTTCAGTTCTTCTTGGCTAGGGGTGACCGCACGGGCGTGCCTCAAAGCCTCATCGGGCTCGGTGTCCCGGGGCAGTTCGAGCTCGTCCTTGGTTTCGCGGCCGCCCGCCTCATCGCCGTCATCAGCCTGCGGTTCGCGCCTGAATTCGATGGGCTCAACATGCTGGCGCAGAACATAGCCTTCGGCGACCTTGGGATAGTCCTTGTAGGTGAGCTTGATCCGGGCGGCATCGAAGCCTTCGGGGAACACGAGAAAGCCCCTCAGCGAAGGCAGCTTCATGATGTCATCGGGCAGGACGAGCGGCTGCACTTCGGAGCGCGGGGTGATCGTCGCGGCGTCGCGGATGTTGGAATACCCGTAGCTGTAGGCCTCATCCATCATCCGCACTTCGCGGTGACCGATGTAGTCCGAGCAGTGCTCGGCGGTGTCACGATCGGCTGCAGCCAAGATCAGCTTGGTTCGCGCGAGCGAGGCGAGGTTCTGCGCCCCTTCCTTGCCATAGGTCTCGGCCAGCTTGGCGAAGGAGTGGATGCCGAGCACGAAGGCCCCGCCAAAGCCGCGGGCGGTTTGCAAGCCGTCCTCGATCGCGGGCAGGCGGTGCAGCGCATGGACCTCGTCGAAGAAGAACCATGTACGCAGGTCCCGGGTGCGCGGCAGGCGCATCAGCGTGTGGACCGCAAGGTTCATCCAGAGCGACAGCAGCGCCCGATTGAGCACCAGTTCGTTGTGCGAGGAGGTGATGAACAGAATGGCGCCCGGCTTGTCTTCGGCGCGGATCCAATCGGAGATCGAGAACGGTTCCTTGCCTTCGGGCAGGAACCGCAACGCCTGGGCATTGGTGTTGAATACGGCGCGAATGGACTCGGCCATCTTGGCTGCCTCGGGCGCTGTCAGCGGATCGGCGACGGTATGTTCGAGGAGCTTATGGACTTCCTTGAGGTCGGCCATCATCAGCCGGCTAGCGAGTGCCTGGTTGGTCGCCTCGCCAAGCTTGATGAGCTTGATGCACGTCTCGACGAACAGCGTGCGCGCAGCCAGCATCCAGAACGGCTCGGCACCGCCGCCATCAGCCGGAAGCAGGGCTGCGGCGATGCCGGTGAAATCGGCATGGTTCTTCGCTTCGGCGAACACCGACCAGGACGGACAGCGCTCATCCATCGGGTTGAGGATGGTGTCGGTTTGGGGGTTGTAGAACGCCTCGACATAGGCCCCGGTCAGGTCGAACACGACCGCCCGGTCGCGCCGCACGCGCATCTGCGCGATGAGCGCGCGCATCTGCGTTGTCTTGCCGGTGCCGGTCGAGCCGATCATGATTGTGTGAGCCTGCTCGGTCCGCCACGGGAATGGCACGCCAGCCATTGAGTAGGCGTGGTGGATGCCTGCAGCCTTGCGCTCGATGAGCGGCATCGCGAGGACGTCCTGGAGGGTTTTGCCGGGCAGTTGCTGGACGACTTCCAGCCCGAGCATATCGCGGTTGTGGGCGTTGATGACATCGGCCAGCTGGGCGCCATCAACCAGCATGGCACCGCGCTGGTGTCGTTCTTCGAGGATCGACTTGCCCCGCCGTTTCGAGAAGTCGATGAACCACACCGCGATCGGCACGGCGACGAACAGCGAGATGAACAGCGAACCCCAAATCGCGCGCATCAGCTTGTTCCACGCGATCACGACATCGGGATGGCTAGCGATCATCGAAACGGGCGCCGGGATCACTTCGCCCGAGGGCAGCGTCAAGTTGAGGATCTTGCGCGGATTGAACTCCATGAAGCTCCATCCTGCGGCGTAGATCCGCATCAGGATCATCTGCACTTCGTGCTCGTGAAGCAGCAGCGCGAGGACGATCGAAAGCGCCACGAGGAAGGTGAAAAACCACACCAGCAGCGGCATCTTTGCCGAGGCGAACCACATCATGAATTCGTGGGTGATGAGCTGCGATCCGCGGGTGAAATCACCGGCGTTGCGCGGCATACTTCCGCGCGCCGAATGGTGCTGGAGTTTGCCCGGCCGCGCCTGGTCCGACCAGGTGTCAGGACGCGGCACAGACCGCCTCCATCCGCGCCTCGGCTTCGGTGATCAGCGCGGTATGAACGTCGGGGTACTGGCGCTGGACAATGAGGTCGGCAACGAGGAACAGATATTCGGAAGAGAACTGCCGGCGCCGGTCCTGTTCCGAGGTTCCCGAAATGGTGCCGAGGAAATGCTCCAGCGCGATTCGCAGCAGGTTGGAACGGGAGACCTGTTTTGCGCTCGCCGCAGCCTGCGCCGCATCGGCCAAGGCTTGCGGAAGCCGGACCGTAATCAGCACTGTTTCTGTCATCGCCAAACCCTTCGAAAAGGGCCCGGCGGGGATTGCGCGACGCCTGTTTTAGGCGATCCTCCAAACCTTGGCAAGCAAAGGCTTGGCTGAGGGCCCGCGTATTACATTGTAATACCGCTAGAATCCCAGATATTCAGGGGGTTCGGACGCCTGCGCCTTACTGTATTACAAAGCGCATCATTTCGCATCATCTGTAAACGCACGCATTTCCGCCAGTTCTGGAACGGCACTGCCGTGTACGGTCTGCTCCTTTTCCCTTTGATCCTGTAGCTTTGATGGCTCGTGGTTTTGGGGGATCTAAGCCGAATCCGGGTGGGCCTTGAACGGCCTGTCAGCGGCATGCCGAAGCTGCGGCATTGCCCAGGATCGGCAGGGGTAAACGATGCAGAAAGGGGCAAGGGGGCTTGCCAAGCGGACCGAGATGCCGATCCTCGCGCGCGGGAGGTTTCAGCACCAACCTACGAGGTACAACCATGGCCAGAAAAGGAAGTCTCGAAGCCGAAAGACAGGCAATCGCAAAGGAGCGTCAAGCGCTGGAAGCGCGCGAGGCGAAACTGCGGACAAGCGAGCGGGCGGCAAGCGTCGAGCTGATGCACAAGTCGGTTCTCGGCAAGGCGCCGTTCGAGAGGGTCGAAGCATTCTTCGCCGCTCTCGGAAAGCTCGGTCTGGACGAAGCCGAGAAGCGCCTTCGGGCAAGCTGAAACCGGCCTCGACAGAGGCCAGCGCAGCCGGGGTTCCCAAAGTTGCTGCCTGCCTTGCGCAGGCAGGCGAGGGGGCCCCGGCTGTGCTTTATCTGGACACGAAAAAAAGGGGCCGGAGAGCCCCTTGTCGGTGCCCTCCGGCGCTGCGGTCGATGATCATTTCAAAACGGGCAGTCGGCGTCCCATTCGGGATCCATCACCACGCTCATGAAGCTCGCGGCGCGGGCGATGTTCGCTTCGTCAAAGTCGTCGGCCATCATGCCTGGGACGGAATGAACGATCCGGTCGATCAGGTCCTGAGGCAGGGCGTTGTAGTCGCCTTCGTCGATGGCGAGAAAGCAGCCAAACTCGTCCTCAATGACGTGTTGGTCGAAGAAGCTGTGCTGCGCCCGGATCGTCGCGGCGCGCACTGCTGCGTCATAGCTTATGGCGTCGAAAGCCGGGATGTCGAGGGTCTTGGTAAGAGCGTTCATGTGAGCCTCCTGTCAAAGGAATTGAAGAGGTCTCCTCCGGGATGGCCGAGCTTGGCCCGGGTCAGGAACGGGCCGCCCGCGGCCCGCCGCGCAGCGGGGGTGGGGGAGCCGATTTTTTCGCCTTCTTCAGGCGTAAAAATTGGGGGAACCGCCCTTCTTGACGCGGGCCAATGGCGGCCATCATGCTTGGAATTCTACGAGAGTGTTTAACCCTGTTGGGCAGCACCCCCGGTGGTCCCAGGCACGGGTCTCGTCCGCCCGGCCGATGCGAAGCCTTCGCGCCCCCGCCAGCAGGCCGTCAGGCCGTTACTGGCTAGGGCAAGAAGCGAGCGAGCCGGGCCATGACAGTGTGCGTCCGGGTCGACACAAAAGAAGGGCATCCGGCGGTGAGGCCGGACACCCTTCTGGTTGATGCAATCAGAGCAGGCCCCGCTCAGAACGGCGGGAGTTCATCGCCATTGACGGTGCCACATGCCGTGCGCTTCATCGCAGGCCGCTCAGCTTGCGCTGCGGGATTGGTCCGCGCCGCCGGAGTGTCGTTCTGGACCGAAGCGTCGCGCACGATGTGGAGGGGAATGCGTGCTTCCCGGAGCCGGTCGGCAAGGTTCGCCTGGATGCCGCCGCCGCTGCACACCACCGCCTCGACAGGCTTGAAGGCGAGCATACGTGCGTTGCGCTGATAGGGTGCCGAAGGTCCCCGCGAGGTATCTGGCTTGCACAGGATCACTGGCACATTGTGGCGCGATGCCCAGGCTGCCGCGATCACGTCCGCGCCCTTGTTCTGTGCGGTCGTGGCCAGCGCCATCGACGGGACCCGGGCATGGATCGCATCGAGATAGTCTTCAACGAGGGCAATGTCGGTGAACTGCTGTCCGCCCGAGAACACCACGACCGGACCCGATGGGGCAAACTGTTCGCGCCGCTGCGCCTTCTGTGCCGCGAGATAGTCGCGTGCTTCGATCATCGAGGCATTGGTCTTGGACGACACCCTGGACCCACGCACCGGCGAGAAGGGCCGCCCGGTTTCGACAAGGTAGATCCGCGCGGCGTGGTCACGCATGCACTCCATCGCATCGCGGCATTCGGCAAGGCTGCGGGCCTGCATGGTGAGGTCTTCCAGATCGGTCGCGTAAACCTCGCTCGGATCGTATTCGCGCAGCTTTTCCTGCAACCGGTTCGCCATGGCATCCTCGCGGTCATCGAGGCGTTTGGCGACGACATGGAAGCTGTTGGCCACGCCCCAGGCGACTTCACTCGCGAAGTCCTCCATCCGGGTGTCGCGGAACAGGTCGAAGACCGTTGCCAGCATCATCTCGATCGCCGCCTGCGCCGCCTCGGGGTCGGGCATTTCCACAGCGCTCGGCTCATGCTCGATCGAGAGCTTGGCCAGTTCGGTCTGCTCCATGAATGCCCGGGCGTAGTCGGGCGTGGCGATTTCGCGGGCATAGTGTTCGGCAAGGTCGGCGAAGTTCGAGAAACGGTCCGTCATGATAACCTCCAAAAGGAATTTTCTCTCATCACGCTGATGAAAGATGTGCCTTGAAGGACGCCGGAGTCAGGCAGTCAGGGACGGCGGCGCGCACGCGCTGCCGCCGCGATTAGCGGGCGTGGGGGGAGCCGATTTTTGCTCGCAAGGCACTAGCCGCAGCAGGCCAAAATCGGGGGGCACCCGCGATCCTTGACGGCCGCCAATCTCCCAGGCGTCATGCTATGGCGATGCTGATTTCGCTCAGCCACCGAGATGAGAGAGAGATTACGGTTTTGCCCCCGAACCCCATCTGGGCGTTCGGGGTTAACCGCAAAACTCATCCCCTAGATGCGCTGGGCAAATCCCTGAGCGGTGACGGCACAATTGACGGGTGTGGTCCGACGGTGTCGCGGTCAGCGAAGTGGTCTGGTGTGCGCGGTGGGCCGGTGCATCCATCCGGCGGCGCCATCCTGGTCGGGAAGAAGTTGATATCCCGCCTTCTCGTAGTAACCGACAAGTCCGGTTGCAGCGGCGGTAAAGCCGCGTGCGTGCTGTCCGATTCGCTCGTAGCCGAGAGGAAAGGCCCTAAGGATCGAAAGAAGGGGGTTGGGGCTGAAGGCCTCGAGGAACGGGGCGAGAGCGGAGCGCATGAGACCACGCCGTTCGTACTCGGGGTTGACGACGATGCGGTCGAGGATGAGCATGTCGCGACGTCGCGGGAAGTCCTCGAAATTCCAATTCCGGGTTATGATACGTGCCACGTCGAGGAGATACTCGGAATCACCGTCGCAGACGTCGTGAAAGACATCTTGGTCGTCACCGTCGCTGCGCAAGACAGAAGCGAACATTGCGCCGCATGTCTGTCCGTTGACGACGATTTCGGCGGCGCTCGTCCGCATCGTGACGCTGGCGAAATCGGGTTCAAGGAGTAAGCTGCGAGATTTCGTGTAGCGAATGGTGAGTTGGTCGGTTCCGGCAGGAGCCACGATTTCGTGGACGAGTCGGCGGAAATTTTGTTGCTCAAGCCTGTTGAGGGCATCAGCAAACAGAGCTGCTTGGCTTGGCGGTGTCTCGCCCGAATTGGTGGTCATTCGCCGTTATCTTTCATGGCTTCCTACCAGCTACTGCTTGCGGCTGTGGGGCGTTGGGCGCTCCACTCGGCGTAGAAAGGCTGAAGCTCGGCGGGCAAGTCCGCTGCGAAAGCAGCATCCAGAGGGTAATGCGGCATATGAAGGGCGATCGTATCGAGGAGGGCCAGCCCCTGCTTGCGATCCTTGGGCCGCTTGAGCGGGTTGCGCTTGGCCTGCGCCGCCATCCAGAGTTTGTGGAGAGCAAACCAGCGCGGATCAGGGGCGACGATGCGCGCGGGCGAACCGTCGCGGCAGCCGACGACTTGATCGACCGGGCGTCCGAGCAGGAGCCATTCCTGTTCAGGCAGCGGCACCGGGCGCGGACGATCCGCGGTGCCGAGCGTGTCGACACGCGATGGAGCGACCAGCAGCTCGACTTCATAGGCTTTGGCGTTGCGCGCCTGGAAATCTCGTTCGCTATTGATGGTGAATGTGGGATCGACCGCTTTCAGCATGTCCCAGATCGCCTTGCCGGTAAGGTCGGGCTCGCCCGCGACCCAGGCAAGGTCGAAATCTTCGGTTTCGTCGGGCAGGACAACGAAACCGTTGGCCTCGATCATGTAGGCGGCAATGGCATTGGTGCCGACGACGTAAAGGTGAGAGCCAAGCAGCTGGCGCCGGTCGCATTCGCGCAGGATCGGGCCGGCATCGCTCGAGAGCAGCGGCAGCCGCAGCGCACGATAGAGCGCAGCACTTTCGTCGAGCAAGGCCCTGAGGCCCTCGAGCTGCTGCTTCAGCTCCGCCTTGCGGGCATGATAGACGGTGAACTCGGCTTCGCGCTCGGCATTCCATGGGCCGAGGCTCTTGCCGTTGCCGCCGCGGTCATGGATCCGGTAGAGATACTCGTGCGCCCCGACGGTCTTGCGGCGCAGATCGTAAGGCATCGCGGCACGTTCGCGCTCAAGGTCGATCCACGCCCCGTACCGCATGCGCAGGTTGACCAGCAGGCGTGACTGTTCGTCACTGAAGGAGCGGAAGCCGAACATGTCGGCGTTATCCCACAAATATCCAAATTTGTCAAAACGTGGGATAAATTGATAAGTTTAATTATGTTAAATGAAATCAAGGACTTGGCGGAAATCAGCGGTTCAGCTGGCGTCTGCCGAGCCGAAGGCAACGCCGAGCTTCTTGCGTTTTGCCGGGGTCGCGGCGGCCTTGGGCTGCGCCTTGGGTGCAGCTTCCGGCGTTGCATTGGCCTCAGCCTTCGGGCTCTGGCCGGGCTTGCGGCCAAGGCCGATCCTGACCGCCAGCTCCTTGCGCTTGGCGGCATAGTCGGGCGCGACCATCGGGTAGTCAGCGGGCAGACTCCAGCGCGTACGGTACTCGGCGGGCGTCAGCCCGTGCTCAGTGCCGAGATGGCGCTTGAGCATCTTCATCTTCTCGCCGCATTCAAGGCAGGTAACCGCGTCGGGCTTGACCGAGGCGCGCACCGAGACGGCAGGCTTCAGCTCTGCCACCGCCGGTTCCGGCGCCTGTCCAAGCGCGGCAAGCGAAGCGTAGACCGCCTGGATCAGGCCCGGCAGGTCCGCGGCCGCGACCGCATTGTTGCTGACATGGGCAGACACGATATCGGCGACATGATCCAGCAGTGCTTCGTTTTCCATGCGGGCGAGACCCTTTCCAATCCACAGTCGGGGGTTTCCTAGGCGATTGGTTGCCGCCGCGCCATAGGAGCGTCGCCGCAGCGCGCCAGGGCCTTAGGCCGCGAAGAGTTCGCCCTGGGGATCGGCAGCGCGCGAGCCCTGACGCCGCAGCGGCGCGGGTTTGCGCAGCAGCGCAAGGACGCCCGGCTTGACCACGTAGACCGCATGGCGGCCGCCGCCGCGGTTCTTGTGGTTGGTGGCGTAGCCCGCATAGTGCCGGCTCATCAGCCCGGCGCGGACCAGATCGGAAATCGCGCGGCTGACGTTGGCGCGGCCGACGGCCTGGACCTGTTCCTCGACCGCTGCGTCGATGCGCGCCGCATCGCGAACAGCGTCACCGGTCAGTTCGTCCTTCAGCGCTGCTGCCACGCGCGCGCGCAGAGCAGCGCGGCGTGCGGGCTGTTCGCTCATCGGCATGAGCTGGGAGCAGAGCCATTCGCGCAGCAGCACCGGCACACCGCCTTGCGCAACGAAGGGCCCAGCTTGCCCTCGCCCGTCGGCAATCTCGGCGACAAGCTGGAGGACGAGGAAGGCGTAGCGCGGCCGGTTCGAGGCTTCGACCAGGACCGCGTAGATCCCACCGACACCAGTGATTTCTTGGGCTCGTTCCATCGAGCAGTATTGAGCACAAAAGGTGAATCCTGTGAATCCCCTTTGTGCCTTGCACTGTCGTTTGTCGCCCGTGACACTTCGCCCGGAGGCGCCATCTGATTTGCGCGGCCACGTGCGCTGCCCTTTCTCCCCGACCGCTTTAGAGATCGTGCAGGCATGATCGATGACCCGCCCTTCCTGTCATGTCACGCGCGCGGCGCAACTTGACACTCCGCCCGAGGGCAAAGTGTCACAGATGCCATGCCCGAAGGGGCACAAGCCGCCGATCCGGCAGGCAAAAAAATGGGGCCAGCGTGAGCCGGCCCCTTGGAAAGTTTTGGGAGAGGATGCCTGAAAGGCCCTGCTGATATGGGTGCAGGGTTCTGATGCTGCAAGTGCGAAATAGACGCCGCGGGTTGCCTTTTTCGCAACCGGTGGTTCGTCCGTCGCAGCGACTGCATGAGTGATGGGGGGCTGGCCTTGGCCAAATGGGAGGCGGCGCTGCCGCCTCCCCGGCTCGGGCGTCAGAGGAAGAGGACTTCCTCGGCGACGATCTCGACCGCGTAGCGTTCGACGCCCTCGCGATCGGTCCACTTCGAGTAGTGGAGGCGGCCCTGCACCTCGACCAGGTCGCCCTTCTTCTTGTGCTTGGCGACTGAAGTCCCGAGGCCGTTGAAGGCGGTGACGCGGTGGAATTCGGCGAGGGTCTCGGTGTAGCCGGCCTCGTTCTTGACCGTTTTGCCATCGACCAGCTTGGGGCGATCGGTGACGAGGGTGAACGAAGTGATCGCGGTCTCGCCGGCGTGGCGGGTTTCAGGAGCGGCGGCGATGCGGCCGATCAGGATGACGAGGTTCTTCATGGGGTATCTCCGTGGCTTGAACTCGGCGGAACCGCCCGCCGATGAACACCACAGGCAGGGCCAAAGGCTCGGGCCCGCACCGAACGCATGTGAGGGAAACCCAAAAGCGAGGAGTGGTGCGGTAAGCCTGAAGGGCTTCACGGTCCGCTGCTTTTGGGTTGCGGCCAGGGACTGGCCCTGCAGGGTTCATCGGCAAACGAAGGGCGGTTTCGTCAGGTCAGGCCCAGCGGATCCCCGCCAAGGTCAGACCCGTCAGCCTCGGCCATTTTGCCAGGACCTGCTCTCAACCGTCAGCGCCCGCGGCAGAGGGCATTGCCTTCCTCGGCCCCCGCACCATGCTGGTCAGTGACGCGTGGGGTCACACGAAGCCGCGACCAGCCCCTCCCCGTCCAGCGCCATGCGCCTCGGCAAGGGTCTTGGTCAGATGCGCAAGCTGGCGCCCGCAGGCGAGCCAGGCTCGCCCCTCTCGATAAGGACGCTCAGCGCCACGGCCTCGCGAGGCCTTGCGCGACCAGATAGTCGCCGGCGTCCACGCCGTTCACCGAGACCGTGGCAAGCGTCCGCCCGTAGGGGTCGGTGCCAAGTCGCGTGATCATGACCCGCCCACGCGACAGCAGCCGCGCAAGGGTAACCCGCGATGCTTCGCCCGCGGCAAAGTCGCACCATGCGTAGGACCGCCGCCGGTCCTTGCACTTTGGGCTGTCAGGCAATTCGGGTGCATCGATATTGGCGATGCGGACCCGCTCGCGGCCGCAGCGGATCGTGTCGCCGTCGTGGACGGAAGGTGCGAGACAGAGGACGGCGGCAGCAAGAACGATCGGCATGGGGCGGAGTCTAGCGCCCTCGCCCGCCGACGCCAACCAGCCTCGCCGTCTTCCCCACTGGCCCCGATCGTCACCCGCAGGGCCGGCATCCATGCCGGCGAGCTTGGGTGGGCGGCGGTGCGAAAGCGCCGACGCTCCGCCCTAGCGAGTAGAGCGGGTCGCCCCGGCGCCCGCGTGGGACGCGGGCGCCGGGGTGCCCCTTCCCTCTTCACTACCTCGCCAGACCCCGCCAAAACCGGTATGCTCGTCCCACCAGCTCAACTTGTCCGGCCCCGCTGCCGCAGGCAGAGCTGCCCAGGGGAAAGGATCCCGGCACATGGCTGATCCACAGCAAATGCCAAGCGCCTTGCAGGTGGCGCGCGCGATGGCGCAGGTCCTGCGCACGAAGCTTGCCGTGTTCGGTGCTGAAGAGATCATGCTCACGCGCGAGGAAGCCGCGCTGTGCCTCGGCCTTGCCGAAGGCGTAAGCGAACAGCTGGACAAGGACCAGCGCGCCGCGGACTGAGGCAAGCGGTCCCGCCCTGCGGCTAGCGGACGTTGAGCCCAAGTTCGCCCAGCAATTGCCCGGCCTGCTCCCGCGAGATCGTCGCCCCGCGAAACAGCCCGGCATCGACCAGGCGCAGCCCGCCGAGGTCGGCGCCGCGCAGGTCAGAGCCCTCGAACCGCGATCCCGCCACCATCGCCTCGCGCAAGGAACAGTCCTCGAACACCGTCATGCGAAAATCGCCCTTGCGCAGATCGGCACCGGACAGATCAACCCGGCGCAGGGTTTCCTTGCGGAACGAGAAGCCGGGCAGCTTGGCCGAGACCAGCAGCACTTCCTCGAAGTGGATGTGCATGGCGCGCGCCTCGGTGAAATCGGCGCCGGTGAGCTTGGAGCCGGTGAACCGGGTCGAGGTCAGGGTGGCCCGGCGCATCGCGCAATTGTTCCAGTCGCCGCCGACGAACTCGGCTTCGCTGAGGTTCGCGCCCGAGAAATTGGCGAACGGTCCCCGGCAGGACTGCCAGACCGTACCTTCAAGCTTTGCCCCCGCAAGATCGCTGCGCCGAAGGTTGCAGCGTTCGAAGCGCCAGCGGGTGAGGTCGAGCCCGGAGAGGTCGGCCTCTTCAAGGTCGCAGTCGACGAGTGTGCGCGGGGCGCTGCCGATCAGGCGCGCGATGTCGCTGCGCGCCAGGGTGGCGCCTGCAATGGGCTGCGAAGCGAATATGTCGTCCATCAGAGGACCGGTAGCGCGGCATATGCCGCCACGCCAGCAAACCGCGGGCGGCCTCCACGGTTGTGCAGCGGCAGGCTCGAAGCGTCCGCTCGGCAGGCTTGCCGCACCCGCAAGGCCAGCATAGACTGGCCCCAGCGCGCCCATCCGGGGCCGCGTCATACAAAGGAGATGCGCGAGAGGTCGAACGGGCAGCGTCGATCGCGAGAAATTGGAGCAGACCCCAATGATCCAGCGATACCGTGTGCTCGGCCGCAGCGTGGCCGAAGGCGATGAACTTCAGCACGTGCTGCGCGAGGCCTACGAGCGCAAAAGCCCGGTCCATTGCGAATGCCGCAAGGGAACCGACCTCCCCCTCTACATCTCGCACCGCCAGAATGGCTACGTGCTCGCGCGTTGGCCGGGCTCGGGCGCGCACCATGCGACCGCCTGCGATCATTACGAGGCGCCCGATTACCTCACCGGCATGGGCCAGGTGCGCGGGAGCGCGGTCATCGACGATGACGCCAGCGGCGAGACCAGCCTGAAGCTCGGCTTCCCGCTGTCGCGCGGGGCCGCCCGGCTCGCCCCCGCGGCGCTCACCAACGACAAGCCAACGGTGAAGTCGTCGGGCCAGAAGCTGTCGATGCGCGGACTGCTGCATGTCCTCTGGGACCGGGCCGAACTGACCCACTGGCATCCGAAGATGGCGGGCAAGCGGACGTGGTTCGTGGTGCGCCGCGCGCTGCTCGAGGCGGCGGCAAGCTGCCGGGCGAAGCAGGAAGCCCTGCCCCACGTGCTGTTCGTGCCCGAGAGCTTCAAGATCGAGGAGAAAGAGCAAATCCGGGCCCGCCGCCGCGCGGCCCTCGCCCGGGTCTATGCCTCGCGGGACGAGATGATGGTGGTCGTGGGCGAGATCAAGGAGATCGTTGCCGCGCACGGCGCGGAAAGAATTGTCCTGCGCCATGTCGGCGACATGCCCTTCGTGATGGACCAGGACATGGCGCGGCGCTTCCACAAGCGGTTCGCGGGCGAACTCGCGCTGTGGCAGGCGCAGGATGGGCCGAACGGCAAAAGCGGCCATCTGGTTCTCGCCGGCTCGTTCGCGCGCCGCCGCGAGGGCACCTTCGACCTCATCGAGGTCGCGCTGATGCCGGTGACGCCCGAGTGGCTGCCCTATGAGACCAGCGACGAGCGCTATCTCGTCGGCAAGGCGGTCGCGGAGAAGCGGCGGTTCGTGAAAGGCCTGCGCGTCAATCTCGACACCGACACGCCGATCGCCAGCCTGGTGCTCAAGGACACCGGCGAGGAAGCCAGCGCCATCCACATCCATGACCGCGACAATGAGGTGGCGGAGCCGCTGGAAGCGCTGCTCGCCGGGCAAGGCGTCGCGCATATGCTGTGGAAGGAAGGCGAGCCGCTCCCGGCCCGCGTCAGCCGGCCGCCGCGGCGAAGCTGGGACGCGCAGCAAGCCGCCTGAGCGGGATCAGTCGTCCGATCGGGGCAGCGGTTTTGTCGGCAGCAGGTCGAGGCGCCGGGGCGCGTCGCCCCCTGCCCGCAAGGCTTCGAGCCGCGTCACTACCTCTTCCTCGTGCTGGGTGATCTCGATCCGATTGAGGCCGACGATGGTCCAGACCGCAAGGTCAGGTCGCTCGGTCACGTGGACCGAGTAAGCGATGGGCAGCTTGTCGGGATAGAGCCAGAGCAACAGCACTGGGAGCGCAGCGAGGTTGGGTTTGCCGCACGTCGCCGCGAGCGTCATCACGCCACCCTCGCTGTCGTACCGGCAGGTGATTCCGAGCGGCTGCGGGTACCCGGCAAGGCCGAGGATCGTCTCGCGTGGGCGAGCACCGAAGACCGCGTCGAGTTCGGCCGGGGGCTCGGCCTCGGCGTCTTCGGCCACCTCGGCGAGGAACAGCTCGACCGCGGCAAAGCGCGCGGCTTCCTCGCGAGTGCAGGCAAGTTCAAGAGTGAGCGTGATCGAGGACATGGCTGGGACTTTCGTGTTGCCGCGCGCCGACGCATCCCGTTGCCAAGGCAAGGGATAGAACGGGCGGAAGACGCGGATTTGATCGGGTCAGAGAACGAGGTGGCGCTCGACGTGGGCGCGTTCGCGCTCGCGCTGGAGATTGAAGACGGGGACGCCGTGACTGGCGGCAATCCGCAACGCCTGGCCGGTCCCGCCCGAGGCCTCACCGTCGGCGGTCCAGCACAGCACGAATTCCGCAGGGCTATTGAGGCTGGGCCCCAAGGCCTGGAACACGTTGCGGGTGTGGAGCGCCTGGACGAACGCCGAGAGCCCGGCAAAGGCCGGATGGTGCGCGGCGGCGATGGCTCGTGCCCTGCCCCAGAGCTCGTCGCCGAGCGTCTCGGGATGAAACGCGCTTGCCGAACCGCGCCAGCCCGCCGCCGGCAGGAAGATCTGCGCATCGCGGCCGGCTCCGCGCTCGAACGCGCTGTCGGCGCCGATCGCGTGGCCCGAGCGCAGGACGTAGCCGCGTTTGGTGAGCGCGAAGGCAGCGCGGGTCATCAGGCTGAGGATCTCGGGCGGCGTCACGCGCGCACCGATCCCGGCATAGAAGCGAGGCATGGGCTTGGACTCCCTTTAGGATCGCCCAGCTCCAGCCCCCTCCCCTTACCCGCTGTCGGCGGCAGCGACCGTGGCAGGACCGTAGGCGGCGAGCAGGTTGCGGTGGAGCTCCGCGTTCGCAGCGGGGAAGAAGCTGCCGTCGGCGTTCGCCCGGGTGATCTGGAGCGCGGCGGCGATAACCTCGCGGAATGGGCGCATGACGGCACGCGAGCCCTCGTAGGTCACGGGCGGCGGAAATCCCGCCGCGATCCAGGTGGCCGGTTCCGCAAGGTCGTCGAGCCAGGCCTGCGCGTCTTCGGGCAAGGGCAGTTCCGCCGAGACCAGCCACAAGGTCCGGTATGTCCCAAAATCATGCGCATTGGCGACCAAGGTAAAGCCGAGCGGCAGGGGCGGCTCGCCGTTGAGGGCAATGATCGCGGCCTTGTAGGCGAGCAGTTCGAGGGTGTTGGCCTCGGCAAAGTCCGCGCATTGCCCAAGCTGCGCGCAGGGCTCATCGGCGGGACCGGCGCCGAGTTCGAGGATCCGGTGCCGACTCATCGCGCGGCCTCCTCGCAGGCGTCGGGATACCAGGCGAGTTCCACCGCGTCCGGATGGGCGGCATCAAAAGCCGCGATGCGCGCATGGGTGATGAGGCCCGCTCGATCCCTCAGCCCGACATAGCCGCCGTAGAAGCGACCGCCGGCAGCAACGAACTGGGCGTGGACGTCGTCACACACCGCCTCGGAGACGAAGAAGCCCGGCACGTCCGCGATGTGCGCCGGCGGCAGGACGCCGAGCATGTCGTCGAAGAAGGCCTCGCTCACCCGCGACAGCGGGAAGCGGGCGAGCACCGCCTCGCGCGAGGCGGCCAGCAGGGCCCCATCAGCTACGGTCATCGCTCGCACCTCCGGTCACCACGAAGGCCGGGATGGTCAGCTCGGCGCGGGCCATCTCGCGTTTGAGATCGCGCAGCCGCGTGAAACTGTTGATCCACGACGGCGGGAAGAGGACGTACTCGTCTTCGCTCGCCGTGTAGTCGCGCATCGGCCCGTGCCCATCGAACAGTATGATCTCGGGGAGATAGGCGCCGGGGCAGCCGCCTGACCAGCGGCGGAACGGCAGGCCGTGCTCGGCGCAGAAGGCGTCGATCTCGGGGATCTGCCCGCCGTTGAGTTCAGTGCCGTAGAGCTCAAGCGGTTCGTCTTCGGGCAGCGCTGCGGGATCGAAGGGTTCGCCGTCCCATTCGGTGCGCAGGTCATAGTCGCCCGCGTGCGCCGCGAAGGTTTCGAGATGTTCGCGCGGCAGTGCGCCGCCGATGGTGATGTGAACGGGGGCTCGGTCGCCCATGGCCGGGTCCTTTCGCTTGGGTCTGATCTGACCGGCGAAGCCCCCCTCCCCTCAGCCTGACGTCGCTGCGGACCTTCCTGCCCCCCAGCGTTCGGCTGTGCGATCGACGGCGAGTTCATCGGGACAGGTCTGGCACAGCGCGAAGGCTTCGGCGGGCGTTCCCGCGAGCCATTGCTCCCAGTTCTCTTGGCGCAAAACGACGGGCATGCGGTCGTGTACTTCGGCCATCTGCGGGCAGCCGGCGACCATGACCATCGAATAGGCCGCGCCCCACTCCTCGGTCGGGCGCCACAGCCCGGCGACCGCGAAGACATCTGCGCCCGCCAGAGAGTACCAAGTCCGGGTCATCTGGCCCTTGATGCCCTCGGCCTCGGCCCAGGCGCTGACCGGGATCAGGCAGCGGCGGCGCTCGAAGCTTGGGTGCCAGAACGATGTGCCGAGCTTGTCCTCGCGCGCATTGTTGACGGGCTTGGGCCTCAGCGGCTGTCCGTTCTTGGCCTTCAGGACAAGCGGGAAACCCCAGGTCATGATCCGCGTCTCGCCCTCGGCGACGACAAGGCCGGGATAGCCGGGGTAGACTTCGGCCGCGAAGTTCGCGCCAGAGGCGCTGCGCGCGCCGAACAGACGGGCGATTTCCGCAGGGGCCTTGGTCATGCGGTACAAGTTGCACATGAGCTGATGCTCGGCGGACCGCCCTCCCCTGTCAATCGGGACGAGCAGCGACGCCAGCCATCTTGCAAATATGTTCCCTCTATGTTCTTTTGACGGTATGGAACGAATCGATACGTCTGCTATCGCTCATGCGATCCTGGACGCCCCGGGCTGGGCGCGGGTCGGGATCACGGCTCCAAGCTCCTGCCTGCGCGAAGATGCCGCGCTCGAACTTGCGCGCGTGATCGCCGATGCGGTCGATGCGCCGGCAAGTTCATCGCCTTCCGAGCAATCCACCCTGCCGCTCTGAAGCGCGCCGGCTCCGCCCGCCGGGCGGGCGAGCAGCGCCTCGATCTGCGGGTCGAGCGGAATTCCGAAACGCCGGGCGATCTCGGCGGCGTGTTCGAAGTCGGCCGCGCTGACGTGGAGCGAGCGGGCGATATCCGCGAGCGTCTCGCCCTCGCGCGGCGCGGAGAGGGCATGGAGATGCCCGTGCGCCTGCGTCACCGCGAACGGCCAGGTCATGGCGACGCCGACCACCTCCTCGGCGAGCACGACCAGCGTGTCTCCGGTGCGGATGGCCTCGTCGCACTGGACCGCGTCGTAGGCATTGCCGGTGCTGGCAAAGGCGTGATGGCGCCGGGTGGTGAAGGCGAAGCGTTCGCTCATCGTCAGCATTTTGGTCCTCCGGATATCCCCATGCAAATGAAGAGGCGGAACGCCGGCCGGGGGGCAGTGCCAGCGTTCCGCCTCAGGCCGCGCGGGGGGGCTCATCCGCGGCCTTTGCACGAGGACGGGGACCCACTTGGGGTCCCCGTCGGTTGGAGTTCGACTTGCCGATCAGGCGTCAACGAGCGGCGGCAGCGCGCCATCGTGTTCGGCGCCGTCCTTGGCATTGGCCCGGCCGCGCTTGGCGGGCGGAGTCGCGGTGCTGTCGCCCAGACCGTCCCCGGCCTGCTCTGCGCCGCGGTCGCCGCCGGCATCGTCGGCCGGGAACATGTCGCTCTCGCCGTATTCGGCGCTACCGAGGCGATTGTCACGGCGGCGCGGACGCTGCCAGGCGATCGCCATGGTGCCATCCTCGCGCGGGAAAGCGGCGATGTAGAGCGGCTGCGCCATCGACGGGTCGTCGATCTTGCCCTGGTAGAAGCTCTCGCCGGTCGAGTTCGAGGAGAGCTCGAAGAGCGCGCCGACGATCACCCAGCGGCGCTGGTCGTTGAGCGCGACGATTTCGTAGCGAGGCGCGCGCGGGTTGCTCGAGGTCACCGGCCGCAGGCCGATGGTGCGGGTGATGGTGAGCGTTTCGACAGAGCCGATCAGTTGGCCGTTGGCGTTCTTGCGGATTTCACCGATGTTCATGGACGTTCTCCTAGGTGGATCGATTGCGACCGAACCCCTTGTTCGATCACTCTCTTCCCACCCCCTTCCCTCCCGGCCGTCAGGCCGAAGCTGCGGGCGCTGCCCGCAGACCTGCTCGGAAAGGTCTCCGCACGCTAAAAGCATGGTTCATGACCTCAATCTCCGGAAAGCTGCGATGAAATTGATTTAATGAAATTTTCGACTCTGCCGTGGACAGTGTCTTCTTCTGGTAGCGCTCGGTTTCGTAGTGTGTAAGCTATTGGTGCGTTGGCCGTTATGATGGGGTGGTCAGTTGCCCTAAAAGGAGATCCGGTGGTCGGTTTCGTTTATCGGGCGCACGCCTCAGCAGTAATTCGCAGGGGCATGCGGTGAGCGCCGAACTTGGACAACTTCAAGATCGCCTTGAACATCATTTCAAAGCCCTTTCAGAAGAAAGAGGCCAACGTAATCTCCCTGTCTATGCGCTTGAGCATGGGCTGACGGTAGAAGAACTAGAGTCGATGACGAATGGCCTTAAGCGAAGGCTTGGCACCGGCGGATACACCCTTTCGACACATTGGCTGCTTTGGATCGTGTTCGCAACCGAACAAGGTTACGACTACGACGGAGATGAATATTGGTATACATTTGGGCGGCGCATGCCCGGATGGGATCATGGTTGGCGCCCCTACATTCGTTCTTGGTTTAGGCGGTTTCAAAGAGATTACGGAGGACTTCGGCCTGTTGGCCCTTGGGCGAGCAATTTCTCAATCATTGCCTGGCCAATAACCCATTCTTTGCTGCCGAAAGACCTGCAATCGCAGCTCGCACGCAGCCTCTATAATTTGCGCTACAATTTGGTGGCTAGACTGAACTTGCCGGTCGCAGAACTTGGACGATACGTAGCTCGAATGAGCTATGGTGGCAGTTCCCGCTATCAGAACTTCCTCCAGCAGGAAGCACTCGTGGGCAGCATAGTCCTGGCCTTGTTGGCACATCGTGCCGAGGTTGGGGTAACTATCATCCCTGCAACTTTGGAACGTATCGTCAGTGACCTGGAGCGGGCGAGGAGCGCACGCCAATGGCTCCATGACACGCGAAAAGCGGTTGAAACCGCGATAATCAGAGGTGCTGCGCGGAACGTCTCTGTGCACGGTGGCCTTCAAAACTCACGTGAACCCGAACATAAACCTTCCATTCGTCCCTCGCTGGTGCTGCGACAAATCCGCACGGACGAATGGTCCCCCACAATCGAAATTCCCAGCTTTGCTGAGGTTGCGGACCTCGCTCCGGAACTTGGTGAATTCCTGCGCACGACACGATGCCAAGTCGCGGGCTCCCCAGGCTGGCGGCCTCCAGGCTGGCTTCTCAACGGCTCGCAGCGTCGAACACTTGAGCTGTGGCCTGCGGCAGGCAAGCCAGTGTTGTCCTTCCAAAAGCCAAATGCGGTGATGGAGCATCTGCTGGCAGGCGAGGGGACCATTCGTTCGGGGCCGACCTGGCTGTTTCGGATTGGCCCAGATGGCCAAGCGATGGAAGTACTGTCCAGGCTGATCAGACCGGGAAAATCCTACGTTCTTGTGGCACGCGGCGACTTGCCCTCGCTTTCGTTGGCTAAGTCTACGTCCATTATTTGTCGAGACGTCATCGCCGTACGGTTTCACGTGCCGGCCACCCTTTCGGATGAGTTGATCTCAGAATTCAAAAAGGCCGATTTGTCGATCGCCGAAACAATCCGAGTCTGGCCGGCCGGTCTGGCGGCGCGAGCTTGGGATGGCGAGGGCGCGACCGAATGGCTTGAAAATGAAAGTCCGGTCTTCGCCATCGAGCACGATCACCCCTTGGATCATTACATCTTGAGCCTGGGCGCCGGGCCGAGCGTACGAATTCCAGCTAAGCCGCCAGGCGAGCCGACATTTGTGAAATTGCAGCCCCTTGCCCCCGGTAATCATGTTCTAGGCATCAGCGTTGCGCGTGACACGAACGACACGGCAAAACGACCGGTGGAAGGCGTGATTTCACTGACGGTCCGTCGCCCCAATCCGTGGGTGAGCGGGACCATCGGGCACACCGGGTTGATCGTCTCTTGCGAGCCGCCGTTCCCCACCCTTGACGAATTTTGGGAGGGTCTCACGCAACTGAGCGTGTTGGGTCCGGCAGGGCGTCAAGTTACGGTGACCATCGAACTGCTTGACGGCACGGGTAGCCGGCTTGGGCGGGAACAAGTTGCCCAGCTTACGCTTCCCTTGGGACCAGATTCCTGGCGAAATGCCTTTACAGCGTTTGCGCGCGTGGAAAAGCAACCCTGGCATTACCTCGGCGCGGGAGCCGGCCGCATCGTCGTCGATGGCGAGGAATTGGGCGTGGTGCACATTGCGCTCAGTCGCGACGTGGCCCCCTTGCGGTGGGTCTGGCAAGATACAAACCGCACAACCCACTTGCGGCTAGTCGATGATCACGATGCCGAAACACCTCTACAGGTGACATTCACCTCTTTCGAAAGACCTGTTCAAGCCATTCCACTCAGTTTGGAGGACGTCGTTACCGGCATCGAACCGCCTTCGCCTGGAGGGTTATTCGTCGCGACGTATGGTGATAAGAACGAAGCTCTCGTTGTGAGTTCACGCAAGATCTCTGGTGGATTGAGCGGTTTGCTTATTGAGCCTGATTTCGGCGAAATGCTTGTAGAACCCAAAGAAGTACTCGCTCTAATCAAAGCGATACGCATCTGGTCGGCAGCACGACTTACTGGGGCGCTGGCGGCAGAACGCCGGCAAAATATCGTTTTGCGACTCGAGGAGCGGTTATACGATGTCATGCTCGGTCCGGATTGGGCACGAGCCGAGAGTAAACTGAAGAACGGCAAGGTTTCTTTCGATATCGCGGTCAAGGGTCTTCTGGACTGCTTTGATAAGCGGCATCGGGCATTTGCCTTCATCCTGGCGCGGGACGCGCATAAACATGCGCATGCGACAGCGGATGCGAGGGCGCGGGAATTCGCTATATTAGCCCAACGGTACAAAGTTGCGCCGGGTGCGATTACCAGACCTGCGATTGACCTGGGCGAAGCCATAGCAGGCAAAATGCCGTTTTCTGATGATGATCTGTTGTCGATCATCAAAAATGTTTGGGATCAGCCTGCGTTGGCTGCGGGCGAGCGCCTCATCCAGTTGTTGGGGCATCGACCAGATCGGTACAGTTCGCCCGACCCCGCCGAAAGGGCGTTATGATCGAGATAGTCACAGCGGATATTGTGAAGAGCGCGGTGCGCGCTGCGCTCGGAGCACCGTCCGGCTCAGTCTTATTGGACGAAGCCTACCTGGCGCTTGCCCTGCGGCGTTTGGCTGGATTTCTGTGCCCCGGATCACCCCGCACCTTGGTGCGGGCTATGGTCAATAGTCACCGCGGTCTGGTCGACGACCTTGTTGGTTTTGCCGAGCGCGTGGAGGAGGTTCTCGATACTCTCGTTGCGATTGGAGACCTGCTCGAGGTCCGCGATGTCGCGCTTGAGGATGATGAGGTAAAGGGGACATGGTTGGTGGCAGCGCCGCCGGCTTTTGTTGCGCGCGAAAGCGGTAGCGCCTTTATCCTTGGCATATCAGCCGACGAACAAACGCCTCTTCCAGATGAAATGCGCGCTCGTGTCATGGCCGACCGAACTCTGCGCGTTATTGAAACGCAGGGAGACGAAGATTTGTCGGCAATCCTCCGCGAGCTTGGTTTGCGCGAGCTCTCTGCCGAAGGTTGGCTCCGCACTCCGCGGAGGTCAGACGCTGCCACATTGCTGGCGGGCTTCGACAGCAGGCTCGCAGCCTGCGCACGTTCGGGCGATGTGCCGGACATTCAGGTATTGGATGGAAGCAAGAATACGAGAAGCTACCGGAGGCGGTGGACGGGACCCGGCAGACTGACCGGGAATTTCGTGGTCCGGCGCCCGCAGACCTATGGTGCCGATTTATGGGGCTATGCAGAGTTGCGTGAAGGCTCTGCGCAAAAATTGCTCGACTTGCCCATGACTGGTGACCGTTGGAGAGGATGCGACGCTGCCTGGCGAATTCAAATGGCGATCGACGCACTCGCCGGGCGCCCGCAGGAATACCGGCTAGTAGAAGCAGAAGCTGGCTCGCGTTTTGATCTCTATTCGCCGATACCGTCCTGGGCAAGGCGGCGGCTCGCGGTCATTGGTCGGGAGGTCGAACCCGAAAATTGCCTTATGAGCTTCCTAGTCGCCACCGCTGAGGTTGAGGCGGAGGAGGCTTTCCTGAAGGATCAACTCTATTTGTCGCGGGCGACCGCATGAGGGGGCGTTACTGAAATGGCGAGAACGATTCAGGAGACCATCGATCGTCTCCATTCCTCGCTGAAGGAGTATATCGAGGCCACCTACCACATCGGTGACCCTGCACTGATTGAGCAACGCCGCACGTTACTCGAGCGAACTGGAGTCACCCATCAGGAGCCATTTCTTGAAACAACCCCACGCTATCAGGTTGGGGCCAAATTTCGGGACATGCCGGGGCTGCCGCCCTCTGCCCGATCAATCTACGAAATGCTGTCGAGTGCTCGCGAGCATCGTCCGCGGCTTCTTTTCGACCCCCCCTACCGCCATCAGGCCGACGCCGTCGATAACGCCCTCGTAGAGGGCCGCAACCTTGTAGTCATGACGGGGACAGGTTCAGGTAAAACGGAATCCTTCCTGCTACCCATCCTCGGCAAATTTGCCCGTGAGGCTGCCGAGCGGCGAGCATCGTTTGCGCAGCCCGCGATGCGAGCGTTGCTGCTCTATCCCATGAACGCCTTGGTGAACGACCAGTTAGGGCGCTTGCGGGCCATTTTCGGTGATCCAGACCTGGTCACGCAATTCGTGAAGTGGGCGGGCCGACCGCCGCGTTTTGCGCGGTACACGAGTAGAACGCCTTACGCCGGCGTCCGAACGGGAAAAAAGGACGGGCGCAAGCTTACCTCCTTCGAGGCGTTCTACGTCGAGATTGAACGCCAGGCCTCGGGTCCCGTGTCTGACGAGCAGAAGGCGGCGGCGCGACTTCGCGATCAATTACAAGAGCGGGGTAAGTGGCCGGCCAAGCCGGACCTCGACAAATGGTTCGGTGCAAAAGGCTCGCGATGGGTTGACCCCAAAACCGGAGATTTCCTTCGAGCTGTAACGCTGGAAGAAGATTCCGAGTTGATCACGCGCCACGAGGTCCAGGCATCGTGCCCGGATCTCATGGTCACGAACTATTCCATGCTCGAGTACATGATGATGCGCCCGATCGAACGGACGATCTTTGATGCTACCCGGGAATGGTTGGCGGCCAACCCGGCAGAAAAGTTCACGGTCGTCCTGGACGAAGCTCACCTTTACCGTGGTGCGGCCGGGGCCGAAGTCGGGCTTCTGCTTCGCCGGTTGCGTGACCGGCTCGAGATATCGACTGACCGCTTCCAGGTGATCTGCGCTACTGCGAGCTTTGATAGCAAAGAATACGCGACCGAGTTTGGCGCACAGCTCTCCGGCGTTCCGGCCGAGAGTTTCGTTGCCGTCACCGGCGATCTTGACCTGCGGTCGCACGCTGCGCCCGGTACAAAGGCAGAAGCCGAAGTGCTGGCGGATGTTGATCTGGAGCTCTTCTATTCGCCGCGAGAGGAGGACCGCGCGGCGTCGGTTGCTGGTTTCCTCAAGCATCGGGGCGTTGCGCCCGCTGCGGGGATCGAACGCGACCTTTTTGAAGCCCTAAAGACCTTCCCCCCCCTTGGCCTCATTGTGAATGAGACAATGGGTTCCGCTCAGCCCGTGGCGGAACTCGGCGAAAGGATCTTCCCCGACACGCCGGAGATCGCGGACAGTGCAGTGACTGCGCTCCTTGCCATCGGCAGCGTGGCGCGCGAGCAACCCGACGCGTCAGGGCCGCTGCCATGCCGTGTGCACAACTTCTATCGAGGGCTTCCCGGTCTCTGGGTATGCATGGACCCGGACTGCAGCGAACTGGCCGAGGAGGATCGCAACGGGATCTGCGGCAGGATGTACGGCCAGCCTCATGAGGTTTGCAGTTGCGGATCGCGGGTGCTTGAATTCTTCACCTGCCGGAGTTGCGGATCGGCTCACGCGCGGGCCTATTCCGATGACCTCGATTCCCCTGATGCACTCTGGTCAGAACCCGGCCGACGCTTGCGCATGCCCGGCATGGAGACGGTCCCGCTTCTCGAGCTTGATCTGTTGCTCGAGACGCCAAAGAAGATGGAATTGGCGGAACTTGCCGAATACGACCTCGATACTGGTCGCCTTTCAACAGGCGAGCGGACGCGCACGGTCTATATCCGCAAGAACAGGCTGGCACCCACGGTCGACGAGGATGACGACGACGAAGGTGGGAAGTCCGACGACAATGCGGATCATCGAGGGCGGTTCGTCCCCTGCGCGGTCTGTAACGAGACGGCCAGCGGACGAACAACAATCCAGGATCACCAGACAAAGGGTGACCAGCCCTTCCAAGCTCTGGTATCTCGGCAGTTGGCGGTGCAGCCGCCAGGAAAGCAGGCTGCCTCTGCCTTCGCGCCATTGCGGGGCCGAAAGGTGCTCGTTTTTTCTGACTCTCGCCAGGTTGCAGCGCGTCTGGCCCCGAACCTGCAGATGTATTCTGTCCGCGATGCGCTCCGCTCACTGATCATCTGGGGGTTCGGTCGACTTTCGAAGTCGACGGTGATCCAGCCATTGCTGAGTTTGGATGAGCTCTATCTTTCGGTGCTTCTGGCGTCGAAGGTTCTGGGCGTGCGCCTGCGACCTGAATTGAAATCCGGCGAAAATTTCTCCACCGCTGAGCACGCAGTCGAAATGGCAGCTCAACAGAATGCGGAAACCGATGACGCAAGACTTGCAATGCTATGGATGGAGACCAGAACCGAGGTTCCGCCTGCTGCGTTGCTCGACGATATCGTAAAGACCGTCCAAGACCGATACCTTGGGCTCGAGGCGCTTGCGCTGGCTTCGATCCGCGAACGTGCCAACAAAACCAAGGATCTGCACGCTCTACCAAACATCCCCGGCGTCGCCGAGAGTGACGATGACAAAGTCGCCCTGGCTCGCACGTGGCTGCGTTGCTGGAGGCCCGTTGGTTTTTGGCTGAATGCTATGCCTAGCACTTGGTACAAGCGGCCGCGGGGACGAGGGACCAGCGTAAACTCGCGCAAAGGCACCTTCAAGGCGATGGACACCGTGCTGAAGGATCCTGCCGCCCGCAAGGCTTTCAAGGTCTGGACCAAGGCGTTGCTAGAAATATTCACCCAGGATCAGGGTGGCGGTGCCCGACGCCTTATGGGGCAGTACCTTTCGCTGGAACTGGAGGGCGCTTGGCGACGGTGCACCGACTGTAAGTCGGTTCACCGGCCGGTACGCACTATTCCGCATTGCCTCGACTGCGGAAGCACGGCGGTAGTCGAACTGAATCCCATGGAGGACAGCGTTTTTGTCGCGCGGAAGGGCTATTACCGCAGCCCGGTGCTTGGCACCCTGGGTACACCGAGGGAAGTGCCAATGGCACTAATCGCAGCAGAGCACACCGCTCAATTAAACGCGCCGCAAAGTGATGATGTCTTCTCAAAGGCCGAGGAAAACGAACTCCTGTTCCAGGATGTCGAACTCGACTGGGGCGTTTCCGCCGGTCAGAATACGGC
The DNA here is from genome assembly GCF_012641335.1 of Novosphingobium sp. ERN07. Classification (GTDB taxonomy): domain Bacteria; phylum Pseudomonadota; class Alphaproteobacteria; order Sphingomonadales; family Sphingomonadaceae; genus Novosphingobium. The sequence continues at coordinate 44,142 of NZ_JABAID010000011.1, read as the reverse complement.
GATTGACGTGCTGTCGAGCACGACCACGATGGAAGTCGGTATCGACATCGGTGCCTTGTCGGGTGTGGCGCTACGCAACATGCCCCCGGGGCGCGCGAACTATCAGCAGCGCGCTGGCCGTGCCGGCCGTCGCGGTAATGCCGTTGCTACGGTCGTCGCATTCGGCAGTGCCGACAGCCACGATGAGCACTATTTTAGTGAACCGAAGGAAATGATCTCGGGAAAGGTTATCGATCCCAGACTGACGCTAGATAACCCTGACATCGTGAAGCGGCACATCCGCGCCTTTCTGCTGCAGGCCTACCACCAAGTACGGCTACCTGCCTTCGATCCCAACTCAAGCCCGGACCTTTTTTCGGTTCTCGGGTCGGTTGAGGATTTCAAGTCGACCGGAGCGGTTCTGAACGCTGGGGACTTCAAGGCATGGCTTGAGGCGAACGAGGGCGAACTTCGCGAGCGTGTGGCATCCTGGATCCCGGAGGAACTGGCAGGCGAGTTGCGAGAGGCTGTGCTCGACGAGATGGTCGAAGACTGCGCTTCGGAAGTCGATAAGGCAATCGCCAACGATGCAGTCGAAGGTGAACGGCTCGAGAAGGCCGATGACGACCCTGATGATGACGGCTGCGAAGTTCAAGACGAAGTGGGAGAGGAGGCCCCTCCAGAGAAAGCTCTGACGGGTACTCTGCTCGATCGGCTGCTCTACAAGGGTGTGTTGCCACGATATGCCTTCCCGACCGACGTTGCGACCTTCAACGTGTTTGACAAGGAGCGATCAACCGAATTCCGCCCCATTATGAAGTTTGCGCCCTCACAGGGCCTACCGGTCGCATTGTCGCAGTATGCGCCAGGGAAGCAGGTCTGGATTTCGGGCAAATGCTACACGTCAGCTGCGATCTACTCGCCGATGTCGGAGGACAGGTTTGCCGCTTGGCAGAACCGCCGACTATATCGGGAATGCAGCGAGTGTGGCTTTGCCGAAACGGTGAAAATCGATGTCGGCCTTGACCACAACCACGTCGCGGACTGCCATGCTTGTGAATCGCCCGGCACGTTCGGGCCTGCACGCTATTGGCTTCGGCCACCCGGGTTTGCTCACCCGATTGGACTGGAGGAGGTTACCTCTCCCGACGATATGCCAGAAACCAGCTATGCGACGCGGGCCAAGCTAGAAATGCCAACTCCCGCGCCGGAGGAGAAATGGATTCAGGTGAATGATCGACTCCGGGTGATGCCCATCAGGCAACACCTCCTTGTTTCCAACACTGGCCCCAAGCAGGAAGGCTATAACTATTGCACGCTTTGCGGGTTGATTGAGTCCTCAGCGGAAGGGACGGCATCTATCTTCAATCCGCATCTGAAGCCCTTTCCGCATAAGGATCCGACCTGTCCGGGAAACCGCACGTCGCGGCACATCGTGCTCGGGACCGATTTCATTACTGACATCGCGCTGTTTTCCATCCGGGTTGACGCGCCTTTGAAGCTCAAGCCCGGCTATTTCCCGACCGACGTCGCGCTCAGAACGGTAAGCGAAGCACTTGCAAAGGCGGCTTGCGCTATTCTTGAAGTCGAACCTGGAGAACTGATGGCGGAGTATCGTCCAGCACTGACCCAAGCCGGAAAGGTGGGGCTGGAAGCGGAGATATTCCTCTACGATACCCTTCCTGGTGGTGCGGGCTTTTCCCGTCAATTGGCCGACCGCGGAGCGGAATTGTTCCAGCGGGCTCTGACGATCATGAAAACCTGCCGCGAGAATTGCGATTCCTCGTGCTATCGGTGCCTGCGGAGCTTCAAAAACAAGTTCGAGCATGGCCTGTTGGACCGGCATGTCGGTGCGGAGCTCGTCGAATTTCTCCTGACGGACTCCATGCAGCCTTTCTCCGCCGATCGCGTCGAGGCTTCGACAAAAGTCTTGATGCTTGACCTCGAACGGAACTCCGAGGGCGGCGTCACCTACGAGCGTGGCGCTATCTTGAGCGTGCCCGGGATGGGCGACGTTGTGGTTCCAATCCTCGCCACGCGTTCGGATGGATCCCAGGCGGTCATTGCACTGGCGGGGCCGTTGACAGACGAGCACCCATCTGACCCCCGTATTGCGGAAATGCGAGAAAAGTGGGACGGCGAGGTCATACCGATCAATGAGTTGCTTGTGCGCGGAAACCTTCCAACGGCCACGCGGATCGTTGAGGAACGCGTGCTGATATGAAGATCGCCGATGGTGTGAAGGCGCACGGGGGCGGCGCGTGATCGAGATTACCGGTGTTGCGGAGGGCGACGAGTATGCTGCCGCCAAGCGCCTTGAAAGACGCATAATTGATCTTTGGCCAGACCTGGCGCGAAGCCGGACCGACACGGTCCGGATTTTCGTTGGTTTGAAGATGCATGGGCAGAAGCTCGAAGACCTCGATCTGGTTGTGATCGCCTCATTTGAGACGGCGCGTGACTTCGATCCGGAGTGGAAGTTCTTCGCCCGAGAGGGCGAGGCGTTTACGCCGAAGGCGGCACGGGTGCGCAACTTTGCGCTGGTCGTTGAGGTGAAGTCTCACGATGCAACAGGCGTGCGGTTCGAAAACACGGCGGGCTTTGTGCGGTACGTGCGGAATGGGGTCGAGTCCTGGGAATGCGTCACCGAGAAGAACCGAACGCAGATGTTCGAGTTCAAGAAATGGCTCGATCGTTTTGGCTTGGACCATGTCCATGTTCAAAACCTCGTTCTATTCACTGGCCTGAAGGAGCGCGACCTGCCGTCGCGGCCGCACGTTTGCATCGCAAGCGATACAAGCTTCGAGCGATTGCTAAATGTCCTTGGCCAGGTAGCGGGACCGCGCGAACCCGATAGAAGGGTGACGCTGTCATACGGAAGCGAAGATGCTTTTGGTCGACTGCTCGCGGAGAACTCGCCGCTCTTCGCAACTCTAGAACCTACACCGCTAGATCGCCGGCGCATGGACCTTATCGCAAAGTCAGCCTTACCTGACGTTTGGCTTGATGATCTCGGTGAGCGCCAGGTGCTGCTGAAGGGGCGAGGCGGCGTCGGGAAGACGGTGATCTTGTTGCAGATGGCTTACCGAGCATTCGACCAATCGGGTCAACGATCGCTCGTCCTGACGTTCAACAAGGCGCTCGTGGCGGACATGCGGCGCACCATGTCTTTGCTCGGCGTCCCACGCAGCGTTGAGGCGGGCGGCGTGGCGATCGAGACTGTCCATGGGTTCATTGGCCGGTTGATGCTCAAGCTCGGCGTTATCGATTGCTATGACGGGTTCCTCGATGACTACGATGCGCACAAGGAATCTTTGCTCAACTACCTGCGAAGCGGAGCGGTCACTTCCGACGATCTTGGCGCGATAATGCGCACTGACGCGACCGAGTTCGACTGGGACCTAGTATTCGTCGATGAAGGGCAGGATTGGCCGGGAGACGAAATTGCCATTCTGAAGGCCGTATATGGTCCGACGCGCCTCGTCGTATCTGACGGCATCGACCAATATGTTCGGGATTCGGTGGCCGACTGGACGCTGGATCTATCGAAAGTGGAGTCCCGAACCCGCCGCTTGAAGAAGTGCCTGCGCATGAAGGCAAACGTGGCCTCGTTCGCGGCCGACGTTGCGATGCGTCTCGGACTTGAGGATTGGGACCTTGAGCCTAATACCGACGCAGGCGGTGGAAGGGTGATCATCTACGATGGCGATCTTGCGGCACAGCCTGATCGCCTCGCCGAACTAGTTGTGGAAGCCCGCAAGCTGGGTAACTTCCCTGTAGACATGCTGGCCTGTGTGCCGCCCGGCGCGATCGTTAAGAGAACCTCCGGACCCAGGAGCGAGCCGGCTGATGCTTATGTCGGGATAGGCGGCAAGGTATGGGACGGTACGGCTCGAGATGTCCGGGAGGCCTATCCCACCGACCGTGAAGAACTCCGTTTCGTCCAATACGATTCGTGTCGGGGCCTAGAGGGGTGGTCAGTGATAAACTACAGCCTCGATCAATTGTGGGACTACAAATTTCGCCAATGGGAAGTGGAAGGTCACGATTACGATCCGTTGATCGAGACCCGCGAGGAAGCGGCCGCCCGCCACGCGGCGCGATGGATCATGATCCCGCTTACCCGAGCGATTGACACCTTGGTGATCAGCATCGGGCCAGCTTCCGGCCCTTTACGCAGCGTCCTTCGACGTGTCGCCGACCGGCATCCCGACTTCGTAGACTGGATCGAACTTTAGCTTCTGCGGCGCTAGTCAGTCGGCTCCGCCAAAAGGTCGTCCTCGCGCACTTGGAGGGCGCGCTGGACGGTCGCCGGTCCCAGCGAGCTTAGTGCCGCAAGGGTCTCTGGCCGCCGGGTGCGGCTATTGAGCCAGCGGCTTCTCCAGGCCGCGGCAATTGAGGAGGCCGACGCAGCGTGAAATTCGTCGCCTTCCATGCCCATAAGCGAGTTTCGAGAATTCGAGCCGAGTTCGCATGCGTAAAAGAGGCGGGGGGTATTGTGGTGTAGGATGGAGTCGCTTTCGACGCCAAGCGCCTCGAGACCTTCCCTGATTTGACGGAGGCGAGGACTTGTTCCCTCACCGAAGCGATTGTTGATCCGGCGCGAGGTGTGCACGCTCTGCGCCATCTGACGCAAGGCATGCGCAGTGTCCGCGCCGAGATGCAGCGTGCCAAAGCCTCCGGTCTTGCTCTTGCCAATCGAGTCCCACCGCAGGTCGTGGTCGAGGCCTGCATGGTCGGTGGCCCGCAAGACGAGCCTGTTGTATTGGCTCGACCCGACGCCGTAGAGGCTCGTAGTGGTAAGGACCCGCAGATCGGCCGGCTTAGAAACCGCACGGCCCGCCATTTGCGACGCGATAACGCTCACCTGACCGCCATATCGCTCGGCGTAATGATCACGCACTTCCTTGGACGCGAGAAGGAGTGCCACGAGTTTGCCACCAAGAAGCTCATTGTACGGAGCAACGGCACCACAGATGCTCACGTCGACCACGCGGCTCGATAGCCCAGCTTTTCGAAACTCGGTCAGAACAATGTCGATCGCCCGTTGCCCACTCTTCGCTTCGAGCAATTGTGACAGTGCCGTCTCGGGCTTGGTGAGAAGTTCGGCGGCCCGAAACGTCTGTTTGGCCGAGAGGAGTTGGGCGAGAAGTTCGGCACGCTTGCGGACGAACAGAAGATCTTCTGACGCTGCGCGCCAGTCCGTTGCAGGATCGTCGGCTTTTACGGCGCCGCGCATTGGCGGTACCCGGCCGTCGCTTTGTCTGCTGGCTGCGTAGTGAGCGCGCAGTTCAAGCTCTCTTGCATACGCTGCCCCAGACGCCTTTTGTTCAAGTCGCAGCACCGTGTTTTCGACGGGGTTCTCAATCTCATCAGGAGTGACGAGGTCATCCCAACGAACGTAGGAAATGGATGCGTCCAGTCTCTCGGTCATCGCATGTGCAAGGCTGTGTGCATCCCAGGTGCCGGAATGGAGCTTTTCCTCCATCGCGCCGCGAAGCCATCCAATCCATGTGTCGCGGGCGCTGAGCCGCATTACCGGGCTCGCGAGCATGGCGATGCCCATCACCGGCCGGTTGGGACGTGCGGCGTTTCGCACGAGGACAAGTAGCTGTCGTCCGGGGATCGGACGGTATTCGTGTGCCCAAGTGTGTCGGAAATAGCGCCAGATGTCGTTCAGCGGCAGGCCAGTATTAGCGCATCGACGGCCAGCATGGCAGATCTCGATTACCGGGTCGACAACGCCAGCGAGTGCTGCATCTCGTTCCTGCTCGGGGATTGAGGCAATCCGCTCCAATGCTGTGGCCAGTTCGTCGCCGCAGTCTATCAGGTCAAGCACAGAACTCCGCCCCTCGGGCCGGAGTGTTCTACGTTCCATCCTTTGTATAAAGGTACGAACTGAAGGCTCTTCGAGTTGACGGCGGCGGGACGCCTGCAGGGCAGTTCGGATACGCACTTTGACGTCTTCGACGGTCTGGTCTCCGTCTCGGTCAATGCTTGGGGGTTCGCACAATAAGGCCCCCTTTTTGAGGGATACTTGCCAACCTTGATCGAAGAGGTCCGCGAACAAGAGGCAGATTGCCCTGAGCTTAGTGCCCTCTCCGTCGTCGATATAATTTCTCGCGAGGTTGCGCAGACTATCTGCAAACTGCAGCGGCGCTGGCCCGATGAAATCGAGCAGGCCATGCAGTTCTTCACGCTCGCTCGGATTGAGATAAGGCTCGAATCGGCGTGCTTGGCGGGGCTTTTTGTCACTCTTGCTCATTGACACCCCCTTCCGATCATAGCCCCACTAAAGCAATGCCAATTCCTGGTGGCCGACGCTAGCTAGTATACCCCAATCAGGTGCGTGATTGAGCCGATGTGGAGGCTAAGGAGCCCATGCGCTCCAACCACCCGTTCAACAGGCTGCGGTAAGCCGCCCGCACCGCGGGCGTCGAAGCCGATGAGCGGCAGTCTATTTCGTCAAGCAGGATGTCGAGTGCGTGGGCTGGAGTGATGCCGCGCGGTATTCCGGCCGTGCGGGAGATTCCCGTCCGAGGAGTGATTCGGGTCGATGGGGGTGCGGCGAGTGGCTCTTGAGCCAAACGTTCGCTTTTTGCCTCTCTGACCTTAGTCCGCAGGTGTTCGATCGCCTTGTTGAGGCCGGCGACTCGAAGGTGATCCCACATTTCAGGGGTGATGGATACCTGTTGCTTGGAGGTGGTAACTCCGAATGCCTCGTCGAGGGCGGCAGAGAACTCGACCTCCACGCGGATGTAGCGGTCGTTGTTCATGAAAATCGTCCAGGGCGTTCGTGGCTGAACGGCAAGCAGGCGACCATTTCGACTGAATAGAACTCCGTGATACTGCTTGATAATGGGAAATCTGGCATTTGCATTCATCCCCACGGCATCGCGGCTCTTGTCGGTGGCTGCGAAACTCGGTGGAATCCATGCATAACGCAGAACCACCTCCCCGATGCGTCCTTCCGGCGTGTGCAGTTTGAAGCTTACCGGGTCGAGTGCAATCGCCCTGTCTTCATCAAGGTCAAAGAGTTCGGCATCCGGATTGAGAAATAGGGGGTCGATGGGGCGCACCGCAGTTCCGTCGATGGTAAGTCGGGTGGCCGACAGCAGCTTGTGATAGGTCACGCCAAAGCGTCGGATCAGGTTGCGCTTCAGGCCGGAGGTGGTCGACCAGTCGAGTCGGTCTAAGTAGTCGATTACAATGATGGTACCTGCTCGCCAGCCGGTGGGATGTGCTTGCCGAATGGCCCGGCGGAGGAAAGGCGGAAGGATGGCAGGCTGAGCAGCCGGAATTGCTATTTTGCGGCTCGATATAGCATTGCCAGATACGATGGCGTCCACGTCAAGTTTCACCGCATGAAGGCGGTGGCCTTTGGTCTTGGAATATATTGTAAAGCGCCGGCCGATGCTAACTGCGGCACAAGGTAAGCCATAGCCGAACCGACCCAAACCGTCGCGATCATTCTCACGGTGAGTGCCACCCCACAGCAGAGCAATCCGCATCATAGCAGGGTCCATACCGTGGCCGTCATCAATAATGGCAATCTGGCTTGGCTTCCGCTCCCCGTCCGCATCTTGAAATGAAAAAACAATGTCGATCGACTCCGCATAAGCTTGAATCGAGTTATCTACGAGTTCCGCAAGGGCTTCGACGTTAGTTTGGTACCCTAAATGCCGAATACCTCTAACAAATGCCTCTGGAACGATCAGATCGGTATTTCGGGCGCGTGACCGGGCGGCATATCTGTTTTGCTTAGCGACGACCTTTGTGTGGGCACGAGACATATCCATTCTCTCTCGAAACGATGTGCAGGCGCATCTGAGTGGGCGAACCTGCACCAAATGAGGCCGAACCTAATTGCCAGATGAAGGCGCGGGTGTGACCGTTGGCTGAGAGGCCTTGTGATCTAATATCCATGCCCCAGAAAAGTATCCATTATCTTGCCAAGGCGCGTACCAGTAGCCGAATGGCGAATGAGTCTATCTGCATCTAGCCGCTTCGTCAGATGTGGTGGCAGGTTTGCGAATTCGGAGATTGCCACTTCGAGCGCTGCAGTGTTCCTGAGTTCATTCGGTCGCGCCCCTCGCCAAGCGGCAATTCTTAGCTCGCCAGCAGATTCAGGCCCCGCGAATACAATGGCGAAATAAGTGACGAAATGTGCATCCCACCCGACCGCCACCTCGAACACGTCAGTTCGATGCGGATACGGCTTCAAAGAATACCGGCTCATCGCCTCACCAATCGCTTGCCAGCATGATCGTGACCACGCGGAAGCTTTGCTCCCCGTCCCACGGCGTCTCCGACCCCCAGGAGAACGTCCCGTCGTTGGCGTAGACATCGACCTTCCAGAAGATCTTGTGCCCCTGGAACTCGACCGCGCCAAAATCGCGCTCGCCGTGAGGGTCGTTTCCCGGCTCGATCGGTGTTTCGTTGATAAGCCTGCGCAGCGCCGCCTGACCCAGCATCAGACTGGCTTGGCGAGTGCCGGGGTCCTCGGCGTCGCCAGCAAGGATGTCGGTCAGCGCCCGGGTGAACACAGTACGCGAAGTAGGCAGCGAGCCTGCGCGGGCCGCGTCATTGAGCCGGGCGATCTCGGCAGTGTGGTCGACAGCGACAGGCGTGGATTGAGCATGCGAGATCATCGGTTCTTCCTTTCAAGATTGATCCCCCGCCGAGTGCCCCCTCCCCTCCGTTGTCCGGTTGACGGGGTCTGAGCGTTCACGCTACGTTCTTTAGGAAAGGATCTCGCCATGCCCTCACCCAGCCACCTCGACCATTTCGATCTCGACATTGGCCTCCGCGATGCGTCGTGCGACGAGAACCTGCCGCCGGTGCGCCGGGCGATCGCGGCGCTGTGCATCGGGGTCGGCGTGGATGACGCCTACCTGTCGGTCCGGGAACTGCGCGAGGCAGTGTCGCTGGTGCATGAAAATGCGCCCTGCGGACGAGCGAAGCTCGCCGGCATCCTTGCCGCGCAGTGCGATGATTTCCAGCGGGCGATCTATTACTGCCTCGCCGGGCGCGGGGTGGTCGAGATGGCCGAGGCGATGGATTGGCTGCTGACGATCCTCAAGGCCCGCGGTCGCACTGCCGCCTGGCTCAGCCGGGCCGGGGTTAGCCGCAAGGACCTCGTTTCGCCCTATGTCAGCGAAGCGCCCGATGGCCCGGTCGTATCGGCCAGCCCGGATTTCGAGCTCGGGCAATCGTGGTTCGTCGAGCGCGGGCCAGGCCCCTACTGATCATCCGGCTCGTCATCGTTGCAGGTGACGACCCGCGAGACGGTGCGCCCCGGCGCCGCCTTGCTCGCCAGCACCACGCGAAAGGGCTGCAGCGGGTTTCCGGTCTTGACCACGGCGGTGTCGCCCTGGACGTGCTCGGCGACCCGGGTTGCGATCCGGTTGGCGTTCTCGATGCTGCAGAGGCGCGCCCGCTTGGACGAGCGCTGAGGTGGTGCGGGGTCGGTCATGGCGCTACTCGCTTGGGTGCCAGGTCACGAGGTTGACGGGGCTGCGGGCGGCGGCACGATCGTCCACGCCCGGCTCATCAGCTTGCTGATCTTCACCCCGACCCCGTCGCTGACCCGGCGCAGGATGGTCTTGCGGCCCGACTTGACCACGCGGAAGCTTCGCTCGCTCTGCCCGTCGGTGAAGGTCAGCGGCTCGGCCAGCACCAGCATGTCGCCCGGCGCCGGCTTGCGGCGCGTAGTCAGGGCGAGGCGCTGGCGGCAATGCTGGCGCCACTGCGCAGCATATTCGTTGCCGGGAGGACCGAGCAGGTCGAGGATCGAGGCCGGGCAGTCGTAATTGTACGGCCCCATCGTCTCGCTCATGTCCTTGTAGCCAAACTCTTCGCCGCTGCGCGCGCCGGGGTTCCACTTGACGAGGCAGATGATCGCGAAAGTCTCGCGCGGCGCCTCAAGGTCGTAGCTCTGGCAGGCAGCGTAGTAGGCGCCCGAACGGACGGTGGATTTGAGGACGCGCAGGCCCGTCGCCCGGCCCTTCTCAGGGTCGGGCGGATAGGTGCATTGGTTGTCGAGATAGGCCTTCGGCGTGGCGAACGGGGCCATGCCGCCGCGGGACATGAACAGCCAACCCATGGCGGTTCTCCTAGACGAGCGCCTGCTGGCGCGGATTGATTGAAAGGCCGGTCTCGCGCACAACGAGCGCGCGGAAGCTGTGCGGCGCGGCAAGGACCGCGATGTCGCAGAAGTGGTTGCGGTCGCCGAGGTAGTCCTGACGGCCCTTGCATCGGCGGAACATGACCTCGCGGCCCGGGCGGACGCAGGGGATCGAGACCTGGACGTAGATCTCGTCACCGTGGAGCGTGATCTCGCCCGAGACCGCAGGCCCCGCAAAGTTGCTGCGCAGATCGTACTGGTCGGGCTCGAGTCCGAGATGGCGCGCCGCTACCCGCAGCGCCGAACGCGCCTCGCGGTGGAAGGCGCGCTTGGCTTCCGGGTCGTAGCCGATGCCGCGGCGGGCCAGTGCGACAAGCGCGGGCTTGGACTTCAGCTCGTCGATCTTGGCGAGGCACTGCCGGCGCAGCGGCAGGTCTTCTGCGAAGGTCTCATGCGGCGCGTGGCCGAGTGCGATGCGCCCGACGTGGCGCGCGAGCAGGATGGTCGCGGGATCGCGGGCCGGATCGATACCGGCGTTGCGTGCGTCCTGCATCGCATCGACGACGGCCTGGGTTGCCGTGGCAATGGTCGCGAGGCCATCGGGCTGCAGGGCCCGGCGATAGCGGAAGTCGAGATCGTAGTTCATCGGTGAAGTCTCCCTTTGCGCCCCCTGGCGCATCGGGCTCCCACCCCCTCCCCTTCCCGTTCGTCCTGCGAGCAGGCCTGGGCCATCGCACAGTGGGTACGGTCAAGCCGCCTCCTTGAGATCTCCCGTGAGCGCTGGATCGAACTGGCGCAGCCACTTGACCGCCTGCTCGGCCTTGGCGGCTGCGTGGAGTATCGCGGTCTTGTCCCCGCGCAGGATCTTCATCCAGTGGTGGATGTAGGACGCGTGGCTGTCGTGAATCTCGTTGGGGAGGCCGTACTCGGCACACAGGGTAGCCTGGCAGAGCGAGGCGACGATTTCTTCGAATGCATAGGCGTCGTCACCGAAGCGCTTGCCGAACTGGCGATTGAGCCGCTTGGCCGACCCCGTAGCGTGGCCGAGCTCATGGCATCGCGTCGAGAAGTAAGCCTCGATCGAGTGAAATGCGCCCGGCGACGGCAAAGTGACCGTGTCCGTGCTCGGCGTGTAATGCGCACTGTTGCCGCCGTGGATCACGCGGATCGGGATCGCATCAAGGAATGCCTGCACCCCGGCCGAAAGTGCGCCAATCGCCTTGGGGTCAGGCGGCTCGGGGTAGTAGTGCATCGGCAGCCCCTCGATCTGCGAGGCGTTGAAGACGTGGTTCCACTTCATGAACCTGATCGTCTTTTCGGTTGTCTCACCGGTTTGGCGATCGGTGTCGGTCTTGCGCGCCGAACTGTAAAACACGCTGAACGAGCCGCTCTCGCCCTTGCGAACATGGGCGCCGAGTTCGAGCGCCTGCCTGAACGTCATCCAGTAGGGGCTGGCGTAACCGCGGCTCTCGGCGACCGCCCAGAGGAAGAAGGTATTGATCCCCGAATAGGGGACACCGTTGTGGCGGAGCGGCCGTGTGCTGGTCGAGGACCAGGGTTTGAGCCACGGGGCCGTGCCGGCGGCGATCTTCTCGAGGATCAGGTCAGTGATGACCTGCGCGACGTCGGGTTTTGGATGACGGGTCATTGGGCCGGGCCCTCCTGAGCAGGATCAAGTGAGAGGCCGGAAGCCGCGCTCGACCAGGAGAGGCGGAGCGTGCGCCCGTGCGGGATGCGCCAGGCGACCCGGTCGGCGAAGGCCATGCGGATGCCGGCAAGGATCGCAGCGTCCTCGCCTTCGAGGATTGCGTGCGCGCGCACTGCGGCATCGTGACGGAAGCGGGTCTCCTGGGTGTCGTAGCTGTCCGCATCAGAATCGTCCGAGGGCGAAAACACAGCGTCGATGATGAGGTCGGTGAGATCGTCCGGGCCAAGCGCGGTGGTCCGGGTCAGCGCAATGCGAGCGCAGTCCGGATCGCCCCATGAGTCAGGGTCGTCTAGAATCGCAAAGTCGGTCTCAAGATCGAGCCGCCGGTCGTGCTGGTCGGTGAGTTCGATCGTGATCGCGTCGGGGCGCAGGGTGACGGCGTCGGTTTCGTCGGCAGGCGCGCCGCCATCGAAGGTGTAGCGCTCACCGGTACGCACGAAGGCCGCGAGGGCATCGTACCAGGTATAGCCAATGAAGTTGGTGATCGGCTCGTAGAACGCGCGCGGTTCGGGGCCGCCAAGGCGGTGCAGCTCGCCGCCGTTAGAGCGCCGCAAGGCGCGGCCGAAGGTGACGGCATCGAATGAGTCGGTGTCATCGTAGATCGCCGCGCCCGGCTCGAGGTCGGCAAACCGCGGCACCTCGCGGTAGCTGTCGCGGGCGAGGGTCGGGTACCACAGCGGCAACTGCCGCGCCGCCTGCGGGAAGTCGTCGTGATGCAAGCTCGCTTCGATCCAGTTCTCGAAGCCAAGCCGGTGGAACGGTTCCTCGCGGATGACCGAAAAGATCGCCTCGCGGCAGAGTGCCACGAGCCGGTCGAGCGCGGCGTTGCGGTAGATTTCCTTTCGGGCTGGCAGGACCAGGACGAGTTCGGGCGCGTCGATCACGTCGACCTGGACGGACCATTGGGTATGGTGGACTTCCTTCACGACCGGGAAGGCGTGTTTGAGGGTCACGCCGTGGAAGTTGAGCGTCGCAACGTGCGGCGAATGCCGGTCGCGGAACACGCCGATCCGGAATCCCTCCCGCTCGATGACCTTGTGCGCGTCGGCGAGGAAATCGGCGCGGGCGAGGTCTTTGCCGTTGTAGCTGACGGCAAGCGGCAGGAACCGGGCGGCGGCCTCGACGCAGCGTTCGAGCTTGCCGTCAGGCTGCGGATCGAAACGGAAGGCGATTGTCGTGCCGCGCGGCCCGTCATAGGACAGCACATCGATGTCGGCCTCGCCGGTCCAGGCATCGCCCTTGATCGCCAGCGAGAACGCGCCGTCCGCGCTCCGCGAACTGACCACGGTGTCGAGGCCAGCAAGGCTGAAGAAGCCCATGCCCGCTGGGTCTTCGCGGGCACGGCGCTCGTCGGGCCAATCGGATGCCCCGAGGGAGATGAGGTCAACCGGGTCGGCGATCCCGGCGCCGTCATCGCTCACCGTGATGAGGCAGGCGTCCGCCGCGTGATCAGCGGTGACGGTGATGCGGCCCGCGCCCGCGCGGCGGGCATTCTGGAAGAGTTCGTTGAAGATGTCATCGAGGGTCCCGTTGAAGATCCGGGTGACCTTCGAGATCGCCTCGGGGGAGACCCGGGCGCGCAGCTTAGTGATCATGGTCATGTGGTGGTTCCTGGATGGACCGGCACGCTGCCGCAGGGCGCAAAGGGTGCGCGGGCAGCGTGCCGGCAAGGCTGGCTCAGGCGTCGACGGTCTCGCCGGCTTGGACGTCCTGTTCTTCGGCAGGTTCGAGGTCGCCCACATCGCTGTCCGGTTCGTGCGCAACCGGCGCTTCCTCATCGGGCTCGCTCGCCGCGAGCACCCGGAAGCGCATGGCCTCGGGCACCCAGGCGAGCGCAGCTTCCTTGACCTCGGGAGCGACGATGGTCTCGCCCGCAAACAGCTTTTCGCAGGAAGCCGAGAGGTCGCCCTTCTTCGAGCCCATGAAGCTCGCCGCCATGGTCGGTCCGCCAACTTCGCTGACATGGGCGAGCAGCGCCTGCTTGCTCACGCGGTCGAAGTAATTGGCCGAGGTTGGCCGCCAGTGGCTGGCGACGTTGATCCCCATCAGCGCCGCGAGATGATCGTGGAGGTCGATCGGCTCAGGGCCGGACTGACCGGTCTTCTTGTCGATGCCCATGCTGGCTTCCAGTGTCTTTGCCATGCACCAGGCAAGCCAGCTTGCCTTGGCATCGTCGTCGAGCGCGCTGAACGCGGAGAACCGGTCGACTGTGCGGCGGTGCTCGGTCCATGACAGGTCGAGGGTCTCACGCATGTCGGCCATCAGCGTGTGGGCCGGACTTTCGGGGTAATTGGCGAGGTAGAGCGATGGCGACGGCGCGCGGAGCGTCGTGCCGAGCGCCTGCGCACTGTAGAGCGCGCGGGAGTCGGCGATGGCAAAAATCAGATAATCGAGCGCGATTGCCGGATTGGACGCGAGGTTGATGGCGAGAATGTCGCGGCGCTGTACGGCGAGCTCTTCGACCAGCTTCTGCGACAACGGCTTGGGGGCCGGAGCGGCGCTACCGCCCTCCCCTGCTCCGGCTGCACCCTCGCCCGCGTCGGACCCGCGGGCTTTGCGCCGTTCGAGCGGCTTGTCGCTGTAGAGGCCGCTCGCGACGGTGGGCTGGCCATCGGCGCCGATGATCACGAAGCAGCCGACATTTGCCTTCATCTCTTCTGGGATCACCGGGGCCTTGTCGTGGAGCGCATCGTAGGCGCTGCTTGCGGCATCCCAGCGTGCCTGGAAGTCGGCGGCAGCGGCTTCGTCGTCCTCATCGAGCGTCTCGCTTTCCGCTTCGAGCGCCGAGATCGTCTCGAGTAGCTTGTCAGCCTCGACTTGTTCCTCTTCGGTGAGCGGGGCTGGTTCGAGATGGACCTGATGGAGGTCTTCGGTCGCGTTGTACGTGACACGCGTTTCGAGGATCGGGCGCACCCAGGCATAGCCGGAGGTTTGGGCGACCTCGGCCGCAAAGGCCTGGAGCTTCTCCCCGGCAATGCGCTGCGCGATCTCGGCATCGATCCAGGTTTCGCCGCCGTCCTCGGTAAAGAGGTCGCGTTCGATCTTGCCGCCCGCGGCGAGGTATTCGGCTTCGCTGGCGAGCTTGGCCATCGGCGAAGACGAGCGGATGGCGCTGTGCGTGACCATGCGACGGATGGAATCGGGGTTGTTGCCCTGCCAGCTGTTCGACAGCTCGTTCCAGACCATCATCTGGCGATCATGGTTGGGCGTCGTCGCATAGGCCTTGGCGACATCGAGGGTGATCTTGCCTTCCTCAAGCGCGGCGAAGATCGGATCGGCGAGGTCAGCAAGCCGCAGGCGGCCTTCGATGAACCGGCGGGTGCGACCAAACCGTTTTGCAATCGCGTCGAGGTCGCTGCCCTCGTTGACGAAGTGCTTGTAGGCGCGGATCTCGTCGGTCGGGGTCATGTCGAGCCGGATGACATTCTCGATCAGCGAGAGTTCGGACTGCTCGGCAGCATCGATGTCGAGGACGCGGCAGGCGACGGGGTGATCCTTGGGGAGTTTGCCCGCCTCGAGCAGATATTTGAGTGCGCGCAGTCGGCGTCCGCCCGCGGTGACGTCGAACATGCCGCGCTTGTTGGCGGGCACGACGATCAGGTTCTGGAGGAGGCCCTTGGCCTCGATATTGGCGGCCAGTTCCTCGATGAAGAGGTTGCTGTCGTTTTTTCGGACGTTGGCTTCGGACAAGCGCAACTTGCCGAGCGGGATCAACTCGATGTCGTTCATGGGGGTGCTCCTGAAGGCCGGATTTGGCCGAGCCCTTCGGCTCACCCCTTCCACCCCCCCTCCCCTCACGGATTCAGGGGTTCAGGGCGTCCAAGGCTGAGGCTGGCTTGCCAGCCGGCAACGGAGTGTTCCGCTGACACACCTGCCAGTCGCGATAAAGATGGGCTTCCTTGATCCCGAACGTGTCGGCGGTCTCCTCCGCTGACGCCAGGATCCGATCGTCATCGATCTCAACGCCTGCTTTGCGGCGGATGATGTCGGCGCACTGCGTTGCCAACTCTGTCTAATCTACAGCGGTAAGGTTGCGGGACGAGAGCGCGCTTCTCGCGGCTATAAACTCGGCGAGTGCACCATCGATCAAGTAGGCGATCCGCTTCTTATTGTAATCGATCGCGGGGAAAATCGCGTCGGATCGACGCGAATAATGAATTTGGGCGCGAGGCTGTGTAGAGTGGTTGCATGACAATAGGACTGGCAACCAAGACCAAGACCGAAGCTGAACTCGAAGCCAGGGCCAACGACGCCCTGCAAGCCGCCATTCCCTGGCTGGACCGCAAGGAGATCAAGCACCAACTGACCTTTTCGTTCAAGCTTGGCCATAAGTCCGTCAAGATCGATGGTTCCAAGGTCGCGAGCCGCCAAGGTCGCGTCGATATCCTCATCGAACGAGGGAAAGAGCGTATCGCGATCCTGGAGCTTAAGCGGCCGGGTGCCAAGCTCACGAAGGCCGATATCGAGCAAGGCCTTTCATACGCGCGAGTGCTGCATCCACGTCCACCGCTTGTTATCGTCTCCAACGGCGCCGAAACGCACTGCTATGCGACGCATGACGGTCGACTGTTGAGCGAGGGCGAGCGCGACGAAGTAGCTTTCGCCAACTTGGCCAACGCCGCGCTGAAAATTGCCGAATCAGATCTGAAGGACGCGATCGGTACGCTGATGGGCCCGAGCTCGGACGTCTGGATGGCAGCGGTCCGGGCTGCCAGTCGCGAGACCCTTGAAGCACTTTCGGGCGGATGGGACGCGCCGCTCGCTACTTTCACCAACGGATTCCATTTTCCGCGAAAAGCCACCGCACTCGTCCGCAATGCCCTGCGCCAGACAAGGCGTGTCATCGCGATCGAAGGCGCGCCGCTGGTCGGCAAGACGCATGTGGCTGGCGAACTGGCGATCGTCACCCGCAACGAGGCGGATATGGCGATTTTGTTCGTCGAGGCGTCGGGCAGTGCAGCAGTCGGCATCGCTGACGAGATTGCGCGCATCCTGGGCTCGGCTCTGGGCTGGCGGATTTCCGCCGAGGAAGCGCGGCATTGGCTTCAGACGCTCGGCAATTCGGATGGTCCGCAGCTGGTCGTGGTGATCGATGGCCTGGGGCTTGAGCATGAAGCGATCCGCCTCGAGCTCGAGGCACTTACCGCTCAGTCGAGCGGCCAGCGGCTGAAATTCGTAATTGAGGCCGATACCGCGGTTATCGATCGATTGTGGATGGGGGAAACTCGCCGCAAGCCGACCGTCTTCGCCAGGCGCGGAACGCGCGTGCCGGTCGGAACGCTCGACGACCAGGAGTTCGGTCAGGCTCGGCGCGTGATGTACGAAAGCGGCACCGACTTCATGCAAGGTGCGGATCGTGCCGAGGAATATCGTCAGCCTTGGCTCCTCCAATCGATGGTCGCAGGCGTGGTGACGGCACCCGACCGGCCGGTGAATGCCAGTGCGCTGTTGCCGCCGCTGCTGAGCCTTGGCGTCTTTGAATACACGCGCGAGCGTTTCGTGCAGGATCCGCTGATCGAGCAGGCGGCAACCTTCGCACGCGCTGTCATCGACGACTATCAGCGCAATGACCGCACGCCCGATCTGCGGCTTCGCGCATTGCATAGTTTCCTCGTGCGCAAGGACGCGCTGCGCAAACATGCCAAGGTGGATGATCTCAAGGCGATGGTCCAGTCTGGCCTGCTCGGCACGACCCTTGATACCGACAACCGCGCGCTGATGGTCGGGCGCATGCCCGAACTGATCGCCTCGGAAGTGGCAAGGGAGATTGCCGCTGAGCTCGCCAAGCGCATCGACAAGGAAAACGATGAAGAGGCTGCGCGATGGTTTGTCCGCGGCCTGGCCGACTTGCCGATGGGAGACGTGATCGGTGCCCAGGCGATGATCGAAGCCGCACAGGCACGGTCCGGGTTGCCGCTTCCCTTCATCAATCATCTCCTTGATCGCCGCCCGAGCATCCGGCCCCTGAAGGCGGGCACAAAAGCGAACATGTGGGTGCCCGAGATCGGCAGCCTCGAAATGACCGTGCGTGACGATGGCGTCGTGATAATGAAGGCACCGGGAACGCCGCACCGGCTGGAACTGCCCGCTGATGAGGTCAGCGTCACCTATGGCGATCTCGATGCTTGGCTGATCCTGTCCCACCTTGCCTCGGTTCCGATCGGGGCCTATTCGGTCGATGAGGATCGCGTCGTCGGCTTGTTCGACGCCGCTGTGCTGGGCCTGGTTGGCACCAGCCCGATCCCGCTCCGGCGTGTGCCGATCGATCCGGAGCGGTCAGGCATGCACTTGCATGACGCTCCCGATGGCGCGAGCCTGGTATGCAGCAAGGAAGGCATTATCGAGCCGATCACTTGGTCGATCTTCCGATTTCTCGATCGTCACGGCGAAGACGCGGACAGCTGGCTCGTCGAAGCTTGCGAGCAACAGTCGGCGCCGTTGCTCAGCCGGATCTTAATCGCGCTGAACCAGCTTGGGTCGCTCGAATTCGACTCCGCGAAAGCGAAATGGGCGTGCGAATGGCGCGACGATCTAGTCCGCCCGGCCTTCGATATCGCAATGAAGGGCGAGCCTGCCGCGGCGGGCTGACCGTCATGAGGTCCAGGCCTGGTGCCTGCAATGCAATGCGTAAGGTGGCGCTTCGGCGTTGCTCACGCTTATCAGCGTCGTCGCCACGCCGTCGGGCCAACTGCCGCAGAAGCCAACCTCACATGTAGAAGCTGTAGCTGACCTGTGGCTTCTCGTTCACATCCACATACTTCATGATGTCGCCGATCTTCTTGGCGCATTCGAGTGTGATGGGCAGTCGCCCGTCCATCTGAGTGTTGTTCCAATTCATTTTGGTTAGACCCAGGATCTCCTCGCATAGGCTCTCGAGCGACGAATCCTGCTCGTAGACGGTGATCTTGAGCGGGCTCGGCACGTACTGACCCGGATAGGTTTTGTAGAAGTCGACGGTGCCCCTGGTATACAGAACGCCTTCGGTCTCCGAGATGGTGAGCAGCGTCCCGCGTTTAGGTGGATACTTCTTGTCACTGAAGAGGCGGACGTCAGTGTCCGTGATGGCGACGAAATCCTTCGAGCGGATGCCCTTATCCTTTAACGCCCTCAGGAAGCCCTTGCGCTCGCCATCGCGGAACCGGCTGGATTTGTGGATGACGATCCGGGCCGGCATGTGCTCCAATGCGCGGTCGTACTCGTCCAGCGCGTCGCTGAGCAGTTCGTAGGCCTGATCCTCACTCAGAAAGGGATGCCGGTTCTTCTTGTCGATCGAAACGGGCGTCCCGCGCAGGATGATGCCATGGCCGAACTCGTCGAAGACCTGTGCCAGACTAGAGGACACTGTTTCGCCGTCACGGCTCTTGTAGAATCCGATGCCGATGTAGCACGACCGCAGCTTGGAGCCGTCCTCAACTAGCCGCCAGGGGATTGTCCGGTTTCCCTTGTAGTAAAGCGCCGTGCAAAAGTTCCAGGCCTTCGTTGCGGGATCCTGCTGCTCTCCCGCAAACTTGGTGATGAGGATGGTCTTCTCGCGAACGAGCTGGAGCGGCGTGCCGAGATGCATGCACTTGGCTTTCAGCCTCCGCCGAAAATTGTTCTCTAGTTCGCTGTCATCTTTGTCATCGCCGACCGCGGCGGTGGTCACGGAGTCGAACATCTCATTCGGCATGACGCATACGATCACGTCGACGGACCTGTTCTCGGCCAAAAAGCGGATCTGCTCGTAATAGAGATCCACCGCCCGCTCTACGCGATGGGCGCGCGAAGCTAGCTTCACGATAGCCGTGATCTCCGACTTTTTCAGCAGGCGCGCATACTGGGGCGAGTTGATAAGCCTGGTGAGGAAGCCATAGTTCTGGTTCACCCCTCCAAAGCCTCGGAAAAGGTTTAGGAGCTGGGACTCCTTCTTGCGCTCGACGCCCTCCCGGCAGCGCTCAAGCCATTCGTCGAAGAGGTCAATGCCCTCTCCGCGACCGACGACACCGATCCGAAGCTCAGTCCGGCGCAGCTCATCGCGCTTGTCATAGACGCCCATGTTCTCGATGCCCGTGCGCGGGCAAACGTGCGTACCGGTGCCGAACTCAAGAAGCGGCTCTGCAAGGGTGGTCAATTTCATGCCGCCACCTCGTCATCGGTCACGTCGTCATCGAACGCGGCATCCGAGGCAATGTCCTCGTCGTCCACATCTTCCTCGCCATCGCGGTCCACATCGAACTCGAGGAGCGTTCCGAACCTCAGCGACGTGTCATCCGCCTCATCCGCCTCATTTGCTTCGCTGCTGTTCGACAGGAAGTACGCGACGAAGCGCACCGCGTTTCTGACGCTCAGGTTGAGTTCGAGCCGCTTCTGCTTGGACAGTAGCTTATCGTGCCAGTTCGACCGCTTGAAGCCGTTGTAAGAGAAATACCAGCTCGGCACGATCTGTGCGAACCATGTCCCGCCGAGGTTCGAAAACGTCAGCTCGAACGAGAAGTGCTGATGGTGCAGGACCTTGTCTGGGTCGTTCTTCTGATACCTGACCACATAGACCGTGCGCGTGGCGCTGGCCTTGCCGACCCAGGCCTCTCTGCGGATGTCCTGGCCATCTTCGACCGGCACGAAGAAGAAGAAGCCGTCCTTCGGATGGGCGCGCACGTTGCGCGCCTTCAGCATTTGACGTGCCTCGGCCGCGAGCAACTGCTTTAGGACGTTAACGTTGTCCGGTTCGTCGGAGTCCGCCAGATCAGCGACGTCCAGCCGCTCTACGGTACCTTCGTCCACGATGCTGACAAGACCGCTGGCGACGATGTCCGTGAACGAGAACAACTTGTTATCGTGGCAGACCCATGCGTCGGTTTGCACGTCGTTCAGGAGCAGGGCCATCTTCACGACCGCCCTGCGACCCTTCGCGTAACCCCGGTAGCTCAGCTCGACCTTGGCCCGCTCAACCACTGCCTTGTCGTTGATCGTCAGTTCGGCGACGTACACAGCATCGGGCAGCCGGATCGCCTGCAGGTTGGTTGTGATCGCGGTCGGCGCCTCGACCGTCTCGGAACGGATGCTGATGAAGGCGTCAACCTCGCCGAGGATGTGCCTGAACTCCGCCAGCACCCGCTCCTGCGCCGCCAACCGGAGTCCGGTCACCATGCCCAGAATGTCACCGAGGTCGATAATGTGCTTGGCGCAATTGAAAGAGAAGTCCTCCGTCAGAAGCGCGTTAACGGCGTTCTGGCTGTAAGATGACTGCTTTTTCCCGAGCATCAGCACGTAGAGCTCGTCGAACGTGTTATAGTAGGATCGGCTCATGAACTGGCCGACCGTGAACTTCACCTTCTCCAAGCCGGTCGTGGAAGTCACCTGGAAGGCGACGCGATCATGGTCGTCGCCGAGGTCGATGCCGGGGTAGTTCTTCTGCTTACGGTTGAGGTTTATGAGGTGCGGCAGGTTGAAGACCGACTTCAAGATGGGGATGAATGCATCCTCCAGCGCCAGATTGACGTCGGTCCTGCCCTGCGCAGTCGCCAGCTCGACCTGAACGATGATGCGGCTGACCACATCGCGAAGCTGGTTCTCGACCTCAAGCTGCCTCATACGCCACCCCTCCCACACACCTCAGGTAAAACTTGGGAACGCACCGGGAACATTGCAAGAGCCTGCGCTCAAATTTGGTTGCCCTCTTTAGATGCTCAAGCGCTCCGTCCGGAGGCAAGGAGGAGAAGGCGCATGAAGCTGAAACTGCGGACGAACAGCCAGTCCAGCTGCTCTGGTCGGTAGATCATCTCCTGCGTCACTTCCGAGTGCCGGATGCGCAGGCTGTTGCCGATCATGGTCAGCGCCCTCGCCGTGGAGTAGACTAAGTCCTTTCCATGAGTGAGGCGAGTGCTCAGATTGGAAGGCCAGCTCATTCTCGACCCACGGCCGGGAGCCCGCCAATGTTTTTCATCACGCAATCCGACGAACGCCCCGACGGCTACGTCCACCTGTCGACCGCCAACGAATGGACCGTGTGGCTCAGCCGTAACATCCCGGTCGGGCTCCATGCGGACGTCCGGCACCGGCTCAACTCCAACCTGAAGCACCTGCTGGTCGGCCTCGAGCTCAAGGCCGCGCTTATCGATCCGCACGCGCACCGCGCCCACAACCAACCGTCCGTGCTGTTCGAACCATACTTCCAAAATCTCATCATGGAGTTCGGCCTGACCGCGTTCTCGGTGCTAGAGGGCCTGGGTTCGGGACACTGGCTCAATCAGAACAACCATGACGGCGGCAACGCGATGAGGATCGAGCGTGATGCTTGGCGGGCGGCGCTGTGCACGGTTTACGACCCGGACGGCGAGCACGGCTTGGACGGCGACGTCGTCCGGACGCTCGCCCTCCGTGACCTGCTGCACCAGGATCGACTCGGCGCGCGCGCCAACATCGACTGGCACGCCATGACCTACGAAGCGGCATTCGAGCCGGCGAGCCGGGCGGTTCGCACGCTACTGCGGCGGGAAGCCGGGGTCGTACCCGCCACCACCAATCTGAACGTGGAGCAGTAGTCGCCCAGAGGGCGATCTTCACGTAAAGGCATTGGTAAACGGCTGATTTCAGGTATCTTTGCTAGAGACTAGAGCGACTGTTGTTAAATCGCCTTCCCGACGATTCGCTTCGCGGCGTTTGGCGGCAGCTTCTGTCATGGTCGGACGTTCGGGGTGGCTGATCTGAGCGACTTGTGATGGTCGGTAGCTGACTCGGTCGGCTGGCATCGGGAACGACAACTTATATCATTTCCGGATTCCGAAGGGGCCGTTCAGGATCATCCGACATGCCAGCCCCCCTGCCCTCACAGTGTCAGGACGTACCGGGCGTCACGACCGGTCCCAAATCGCTTGCAGCCCCACGCGATCAAAGCCTCTTGAGGCATAAATTGTGGATTTGTGCCTCACGATAGGGCATTGGGTGAGGCATAAACGCAGGATCAATGCCGCATGAAGTGGAACTGGCAGCAGCCGGACTGGCCCAATTTTCGCTGGAACGGCGATGCGCTCGCCGCGCTCGAGGCACGTTTCCTGCAGCAGTCGGGCGTCATAATCGGCGTGGTGAAGCACTTGGGCGAAGAGGACCGCACGAGCGTCGTTCTCGACGTGATGACCGACGAAGCTATCAAGACCTCGCAGATCGAGGGCGAGTTGCTCAACCGCGACAGCGTCCAGGTATCGCTGCGCCGCGAGTTCGGGCTTGAGACCGAGAAGCGCCGCATTCCGCCCGCCGAGCGCGGAATCGCGGAAATGATGATCGACCTCTACCGCGGCTTTGCCGATCCGCTCACCGAGGACGTTCTGTCGCACTGGCACCGGTTGGTGCTGAGCGGGCGCAGCGACGTCGAGGCGGTCGGTCGCTACCGCGAACACGAGGATGCGATGCAGGTGGTTTCGGGCGTGCTGCACAAGCCGACCGTTCACTTCGAAGCTCCGCCGTCGAGCGCGATGGCGGATGAGATGGCCCGGTTCCTGGAATGGTTCGCCGCGAGCGGTCCTGCCGGCACAGCACCCCTGCCCGCCCTCACCCGGTCGGGTCTCGCCCATCTCTACTTCGTCAGCATCCATCCTTTCGAGGATGGCAATGGCCGCATTGGTCGGGCCATCTCGGAGAAGGCGCTGTCGCAGGCAATCGGGCAGCCCAGTCTCATCGCCCTGTCGCAGACGATCCAGCGTAGGCGCTCCGCCTATTACGATGCGCTCGAAGCCGCCAACAAGGGCAACGAGGTCTCCGACTGGCTCGTCTATTTTGCCGAGACGGTGCTGGAGGCGCAGGCACACAGCCTGGCTCTCATCGATTTCCTGCTCGCCAAGACGCGGTTCCACGACAAGTTTCGCAGGCGCCTCAATCCGCGCCAGGAAAAGGTGATCGTCCGCATGCTGCGCGAGGGCCTCGATGGCTTCAAGGGTGGGCTCAGCGCGGCAAACTACGTCACCATTGCTGACACCTCGCGCGCGACCGCAACGCGTGACCTGCAGGAGCTGGTGGCGATGGGCGCGCTAGGCCAGACCGGAACCCTCAAGTCGACGCGCTACCATCTGCTGATCGACGCGGATTGAGCGCGCCTAACATCGCCGCGCCCATCTAACAGCAGTGATGTTAAATGAGCACGGGGGGTCAGTCCCGCCCGGAAATGCTGGCGATGATCGCCTCGGCGCCGTCCAGTGGCACGAACACGCGCGTCTTGTAGGCGATAATCTCGGTGAAGCAGCCCTTGGCCTTGAGCTCGGGAATGCGCGCGGCTTCAGCGTCGACGATCTCGATCCTTCGGGAACCGTTCACGCGGGCTGTGCGGATCGTGAAATTGAGGGGATGCGGCGCCTTCCAGGTGCCCCCGCCAAGGATGGCGGCGGCAATCTTGACGGAATCGGTCTGCGCCTTGCGGGCAACCCCGAGTTTCTCGAGGGTCGCATCGACGAATAAGTCGTGAACATGCCGGCCGAGCCAGGAAGCGCCGGACTTGTCGACGATGCGGTTGACCGTGAGGTCCTCCTTGGGAAGCGCGCCCCAGATCGGGAGGAGCAGCCCGGTTGCGAGATAGACGGTCTCGGTGACAAGTTGGCTCTCGTCGGCTGCATATTCCTCCTCCCACAGCGCGTTGAACCTGGCCTTGGTGACGGGCTCCCAGGCGGACTCGTCGAGCCGGTCGGCGCGGAGGTACTCGCTGCGCAATGGCCGCACGAGTTCGTAGCGGCGGATCATGTGGCCCTCCTCGTCCATGTGCGAGGGCGCCGCGATGCCGAGCGCGACTTTGCCCGACTTGTCATTGCGCAGGAACAGCGGCAGTTCCTCATAGGATGCCAGTTTGAGCACTCGCTCGAGCGAGAGGACCTTACGCCGCTGGGTTAGCGACAACTCGAGGAGGTGCGAGGTCGCGCCGGTCACGGGATCGGTCCGGATCACCGTGTCGGACATTACCTCGCAGGCCTCGACCGCCACGGTCTCGACCCCGATATCGAAGGTACCGGCTTCCTTGGCGGCCGAGACGCGGGTTTCGACAAGAGTCAGGAACTCGTCGAAGATGGCGTTCTGGACAGCGATCTTCATGGCAAGGATACGGTTGAGCCAGCGCTGGATCGGCGGCAGGTCCTCGCGGAGCACGCCGTCATGATCGGTGAGCTCAAGCCCGCTCATCCGCTGGAACTCGGACAAAGTCGTGCTCTTGAGCTTTCCGGTCGAGAGCAGGCCGTACCAGTCGTGCAGCGCGTGCTTGGCGTAGATACTCTCAAGGTTGTCGGAAGCATCGAACATCCCCTGCCCGCCGGTCTGGCGCTGGCCGCGGGTCAGTGCACCCAAAGCATCGAGGCGCCGGGCGATCGTGCTGGTGAACCTGGCCTCGCCTTTGCAGTCGGTTGTGACCGGACGAAACAGCGGCGGACATGCCTGGTGGGTGCGGTGCGTGCGCCCCAACCCCTGGATTGCGCGATCAGCGCGCCATCCGGGCTCGAGCAGGAAATGGACCCGGCGCTGCTGGTTCCTGGCATCAAGGCTCGCGTGATAGCTGCGGCCTGTGCCACCTGCATCGGAGAAGACCAGGATACGCTTGGTTCCGGTCATGAACGCGGTCGTCTCCGCAAGGTTGGTCCGGGGTGAACGGCTTTCGAGGCGCTGCTGTCCCGATCCGTCACGGACGAGGCGTTTGCTACGCCCGGTAACCTCGGCGACGGCCGTCACACCGTAGTGCTCGAGCAGGGCATCGAGCGCGGTCGGGATCGGCGGCATGGCGCAGATATGCTCGATCAGGTCGGCGCGCGCGGCCTCGGCCTGCGGGTTATGGACCGGGTTACCCGCGTCGTCCCACATCGGACGCGAGCGCACATCGCCAAGCTCGTCCTTGTATTCCTCCATCTGCCGGGTCGGGAAAGCCCGAGTCAGATAGTCGACGACGTACTCCTTACAGTCATAGGCTATGTCGAGGGCCTCACGCTCAGCCGGTTCCAGTTCATCGAGCCGCCGGTTGAGGATGGATTCCGCCGTGCTCACCAGTTGGACCACCACGCTGTCGCCCTCGCCCAGGTGCTCGTCGATCGCGGGATAGATCGATGGCAGCTTCAGCGAGAGCAGCACCTGTCCGAAGAAGCGCTGCTTGGTTCCCTCGAACCGGCTGCGGGCCGCCGCCTTGGCACCACTGTTGAGCGTCTTGTTCTCGAGGCCGTCGACAATCCCGGTGAGCTCGAGCGCCGCTTCAAGGTTCTGGTGAATGATCGTCCAGGCCTCACAATAGGTGTCGTAGACCGCGATCTGCTCTGAAGTCAGGTCGTGGCGCAGAATATCGTACTCTACACCTGCGAAGCTGAGTGCCCGGGCGAGGTAGAGCCCGGAGGCCTTGAGATCGCGGGCCACCAGTTCCATCGCGGCAATGCCGCCGTCGCGGATTTCGCTGATGAACTGCTCGCGGGTTGCGAACGCCGTGCCCGGCCCCCACAGTCCAAGCCGGACCGCATAGGCGAGGTTGTTGACGTCCGAAGCGCCGGTGGCCGAAGCGTATAACACCCGTGCGCGGGGCAGCGTGTTCTGGAGCAAAACGCCGGCGATGCCCTGAAGCGAGCCCTGCTTCTGGCCAAGTGCCCCTTCCCCGCCCGCGACGCCGCCCATTTCGTGGGCCTCGTCAAAGACGATCACGCCTTCGTAGTCCTCCCCGGCCCAGCGGACGATCTGGTCGAGCCGGGTATCTTCGACACGCGAGCTTCTGAGTGTGCCGTAGGGCACGAACAGGATGCCCTCGGGCGCGGTGATCTCCTCACCGATCTTCCAGCGGGCAAGATCGAGAATGTCCGACGGCAATCCGCCGATCGCGGTCCAGTCCCGCTGCGCGTCTTCGAGCAGCGGCGCATTCTTCGATATCCAGATGTGGCGTCGATTGCCCTTGAGCCACTGGTCGAGAATGCAGGCCGCTGCCTGCCGCCCCTTCCCTGCCCCGGTGCCGTCGCCAAGGAAGAACCCGGTGCGGTAGAGCTTGCCCTCAGGATCCTCCTTGAGCGCAACCTCGCCAGCAGGATGGCTGAAGCGACCATGGAGATCGCGGCTCCAGGCCTCGCCCGCATAGATCACGGTTTCGAGCTGGGCGGCCGAAAGCAGCCTTGCCGTCACGGTGCGTTCGGGCAGAGAGGGCACATAGTTGGGCTTCGGCGCCGCAATCGACGCCATGGCGGCAGATTCGACGAGGTGGGTCGGATGTTCGCCAGCTTCCGCGATCACCACGCGTGAAGGCCGGTAGTCGGCATAGACCCCGCGCTGCTCGCCCATCGCGGCAGGTTCATCCAGCACTTCGTAGGCGACGGGGCGGACGTCGTTGGTCTGGGGAGCTCGCACGATCACGGGCCGGGCTGGACCGGTCTTCACCGAGCGGAAGAGGCTGAGCTTTGGTCGGGGCGCTGCCGCCTGCGTCGGGTCGCGCAACGTTGCCCGGAGTGGCACGGGCGGTAACGCGGCGAAGAGTTCGCCGACCGCACCGCGATTGATCGTGGATACGCCGATCTCGCCTGGCACCTTGTCGATCACCAGCACGCGAACGGCGATACCCGTGCCGTGCTTGGCATAGCCGCCCTTATTCAGACGGAGCGACAGGACGACCCGGGCTCCTTCAAGGGTGCGTCGGAAGGTTTCTTCGTACCTGGCGGAGGGCGAGAACCAGTCCGGCATGATCGCAACGATCCGGCCACCCGGCAGTAGATGGTCGAGCGCAGCCCGCAAATGCCTGGCCGCGGTATTCTGATCTTCCCCGCGCGAATGCGACACCGAGAACGGCGGGTTCATCAGAACAACGCTCGGCCGCGCGGTTCCGGAGAGCATAGCGCTGAGCTTCGCGCCGTCATGGTGGTAGACCTTCTTTCCCGGAAACACAGCCTCAAGCAGGTCGGCACGGGTTGGCTCAAGTTCGTTGAGGATCAGATCCTTGACCGCGCCCTTGGCAAGCGAAGCGATGATCCCGGTGCCTGCGCTTGGTTCCAGAAGCACGTCATCGCAGGAAAGCCGCGCCAGATGAACGGCCAGACGGGCCAGCGCCGGGGGAGTCGAGAACTGCTGGAATTGAATTTGCTCCTCGCTGCGTACCGTGTGGGTTGGCAGTTCGCGCGAGAGCGCCTCGAGCGTGCTGATCGCCGCGCCGACGTCCATGCGGCCGACAAGCTCGGGAATGACTAGGGAGAGAGCTACTTCCAGCGCTTCGAAACTGTCGCGCTGCTGCCAGGCGCCTGCGGCGTCATTGCCACCAGCACTCTCGGTCATGGCCTGGCTCAAAGCAGCGCGGTCGATCGGAACAGCGAGCAGCAGCTTGGCGGCAAGTGTGCGCGCAGCGCCGAGAATGGCGCTGGCGCGCGGAATCGTCATGGTCATGCGGAGAACTCCTGAGCTCGTGCCGATCAGCGGCACGCCCGCTCCAGCCCCCCTCCCCTCACCGCTTGAGGAGCTGCGCCCAGTCGTTCATGCGGCCCGGCGGCCATTCGGTCTCGATTGCAAGGCCGGGTCGGCGGTACGATTCGGCTGCGCGTTCGCGCGCGCGCCTGCCCTCGGCGTCGTTGTCGGCCAGCAGGATCACGGTTTCGACTGAGACCGGGATGTCGACCTGGTGAAAGCGTTTGGCACCCATCATCGCCCAAGCCTGGATACCGGTGAGCGATGTATAGGCTGCCGCAGTCTCGAACCCCTCGCAGATGCCGATGGTCTTGCCTGGCAGGCCGTTGGTCCATGCGGCGCCGATAGCCTGGCCGAGGACGCGCTTCTCGGTGTAGTCCGCTGTCGACGGATCGAGGAAAATCCGCTGGATCGCGGCGATCGCGCCCGCCTTGCGCATCGCAACGAGGAGTGCCGGCTCGAAGCTCGCAAGCTTCCCCTGCCCTCGTGGACACCGGGGGTGAAAGCGCAGGTCTTCGAGTGGTGCCCAGATCTGGCGCACCCCTCGCACATATCGCTCCGCCAAAGTCCCTTCGATCGGTCGACCGGCTTGCCAGATTGCGAGGTGAATTCCAGTGCTCCGCTGGAAGTTGGGCGTCACGCTGGAGGCATCGACGGTCGGCAGGTCTGCGATGCGTCGAAGAGCTTTGAGTACGTCTCGGCTGTCGCAACCTGCGTGGCATGTTACGAGAATGGCTCGATCACCTTGGCGGATGGACAGAGATGGGGTTCTGTCGGCATGGCAAGGGCACCGACACATCGCGGTATTACCGGACCAATTGCCCCCGATGCGCCGAACAAGGCTGCGTAGGTCCGGACTGGGTTGGTTGTTGACGATGGGCATGACTGCCCAGTTCGACCCTACTCCCCTCCCCCTCGTCCTGCGCTTCAGCCTAACCGAAGTGCTCGGAAATCATCGGTCAGCCGGCATCCGAATTTGCGCGTCGCTCGGCATAACGAATGACAAAGGATTCCCAGACTCTCAGCCACTCCGCATCGGTCCTCTCTTGTTTAATACCGGGAAAGCCGGTGCGGAATGCGTTCGCCATGGTGTCGACGCACCAGGGCTTACCCTTCTCAAGCCCGATTGCTCGGAACTTAGTTTCCCTTTCGCCATAGGTCAGGCTGCCCGCTGGGAAAGGGAATACGGGCTCGGAGATCTTGATGTCCCGAACAGTCGACCGAGGAGCTTTGGCGACCGATGATCTCGGTGCGGTTTCCGGGGCCGGAGCGCCCAGCAACCGCAAGTGCGGGCCAACGAGCTTCCGCTCTAAAGGTGCCGGCGAAGGCCGGAGCACTACCTTCCTGCCGCTGAAATCGACGTCAGCGTTCGGGTAGACAGCGGAGACCAATTGCATTGTTTCGCGCACGGTCTGGCGGAAGCGCTTGCTATCGGCGTCGTTCCCCAAGTGCTTGGCCAACTGGTCCCAAGATATTACCTGGCCTCGATCGCTGCTGATGCGCGGAAGTCTATACGCAAGGTAGGTATAGAGATCGAGAGCTGTGGGCGTGCCCTTGAGCTCACGGATTGCAATCTCGTTCAACGGAACGGCGTGGTCGATAAGGTGACTATAGAACGCCTCGGACATCCGAATTTCGCGGGCAAACGCGCCATTTTTTTCCAGAGATCCTGCGTATTCGTTTGAAATCTTTACGTCTCGTACGGCGAATGCGTTGTCGCCGGCGTCGTTGCCTTCCCAACGAATTTGCCATTCACACGCAAGCAGTCGGTCGACTTGCTCGCGCATCAGATTGGCAGTTCCCCGTGGGCCATAAGAGACGGTCTGGTAGCCAAGTCGGCGCATCCATTCCGTGAAATTACGGCCCAAGTACACGTCTCGCGATCGCTTGGTGACGGCCTGCGAAAGCAGATAGATCAGCGCAACGCGTGGATAAGCTCCATAGGGCACACCAACGCTTCGTAGTACGGGCTTACCGTCGACCGTCTGGAGAACTGGTCGTGGGTTGATGGCTAGTGCATATTTTCCGTCTTCGCGAAGAATCGGTAGAGTATCGTCCTTCGGACGCTTGGTCGGAAGCGACATGGCGCACAATGCGGAATGCAGAAATGCCGGAACGGGTTCTTCGTCCTGGACACGTAGGAAGGCATCCATCGTGAGCTGAGTGCCGGCAGACTGCGCTAGGGAGCGGACCCGCTCTTCACCGCCGCCTAGCATTGCTAGGGCGTATTGATGTCCGATTGGACGCAGTGTGTCTCCGCTCATTGAACCGTCCCTTCCCGACTCATTGGAGCCTCGGGTTGGTCGTTAAACAACAGGTTTGAGCTTCGAAAGCAAGGCCATTGGCAGTTTCGACGGGATTCCGGGCCTAAAACCTCCAAGTTGGCCGATGATCTCGGAGCGGTTTGGCAGGGCGAAACCAAATCCAATCTCAATTTTGAAAAAAGCGATTCGCGAATCGGTTTTTCTAGGAGATTCCTTTAGTAGGTTTGGGCTCCGAGATCATCGGTCCAAAGGGAACCGAGATCATCGGGGAAACGCACTGAATTCATCGGCTTGCACCGAGATCATCGGTGGTTGTCCACAGCGCGATCAATTCGGCCATCGGGGCGCCCAGCTGACTATCGGAATGTCGCCCGCTGGCCCCCTTCCCTGGACCCGACATCATCGGTCTGAACCACTACGTGCGGCATCGGGTCGACTCCTGATTCGCAAAAGGGCACGGAGATCATCGGTCAATTTGTAAGGTTGGTGGCCGAAGTTTGCTCAAAACTGCCAAGAGTGCTAATTGGCGCCCTCAATCTCACAAAGCGGTGATCATGGCTACCGACGCAGCGCTCGACGCACAACCCGATGAACTCTTGGAAGACGGCCTTGGCAATCTACACCGCAAGGCCCTCACCATCCTGAAGCGTATTCGTGACGGTGCGCTCGATCCGGAGACCGGGCAAAAGGTTGGCCCGTCGTATTCCATTTCGAAAGCAGCCTCCCTTGTCGGGCGAACAGCATCTGCAATTCGCGAAGCTGAGCGAGATGGTCGTCTTCCTCAGCGCGACCGAACCGCTTCTGGCCACCGGGTCCAGTACTCATTGGAAGAACTGGATCATATGCGTGCCGTATTTGGCACTCGCCCGTGGCGCGCTCCGACGGACACCCCGGCGGTCATCTCCGTCTCGAACTTCAAAGGGGGCGTCGGTAAGTCGACCGTGGCCCTGCATCTCGCACAGCACTTTGCGATTCACGGCTACAGGGTTTTGTTTATCGACTGCGACAGCCAGGCCAGCTCGACAATGATGTTTGGCTATCGGCCGGATGTCGATTTGACCGAGGATGATACCCTCTACGGACACTTCCATAATCCTGAACTGTTGGGCGTTCGCTCGATCATCCGGAAGACGCACTTTTTCGGGCTCGACCTGATCCCCGCCAATCTCAAGCTCTATAATCTAGAATACGAGATCGCGGGCTACTTGGCACAAAATCAGAACTTCGACATCATCGACCTGATTGCCGAAGCCATCGATACGGTCGTCGATGACTACGACATCGTCATCATGGATCCGCCTCCGGCACTTGGCATGGTTTCGATGGCAGTGCTGCAGGCGGCTAATGCGATGGTAATTCCTGTGCCGCCGAGCGTCATCGACTTCGCATCGACCGTGTCGTTTATCGACATGGCGCGTACAACGATGAAGCAGCTCGAGCAGCTCGCGAAGCGGGTGAAGCCTGCCTACAACTTTATCCGCCTCGTTGGCAGCAGGGTGGATGAAAGCAAGTCCATGCACCGCGAAATTCTCTCGATGATGCGGCAGGTCTTCGGGGGTTCGATGGCGACTTCTGTCCTCAAGACCAGCGCAGAAATCGACAATGCCAGCTCGCGCATGAAGACAGTCTTTGAACTTGATCGACCGGTGACGTCCCACGAGGTTCACAACCGGTGCATGAAGTATTTGAGCGACGTTTGCAGAGAAATCGAGGCGGATGTCATTCGGTCCTGGGCGAGCAGGGCAGGGGAGGCGGTCTAGGGCCGTTGCCACGTGGCAACAACGGGATAATACAGTTAAAATACAATAACTAATGCCATTTTTTGAGAAATTCGATTGGTGCGATGGGGCGAGATTTTGTTGGCTGAATGAGGGATGTTGCCACTTGGCAACGTACCAAGAATCAGGGTGAAATCGAGGCGCGGATAGGGCTTGTTGCCACGTGGCAACAAGCAGCCGACAAAAGTGATTTGAAAGGTTTGGAGTAGGCGATGGCAAAGGGTAACCGGGGCTTCGGCAGCAGTTTGACAGAGGGGCTCGACGACGAGATCGACGTCGGCAGCCCTGCGCCATCGGAAAGCATTATGGCGAGCCGTAGCCAGAGCCTTGCAAGAATTGCCGCCGGTAAAGTCGTCACGGATCGCACCGAGTGGGTCGACCCGGCTCGCTGTCGTCCCTGGCGTCTGCACAACCGCGATCTTGATCACTTGAACGAAGAGAGTTGCCGCGATCTCATTGATGCATTCCTCTCCGCTAAGAAGCAGCGCATTCCCGCGATCGTGCGCCGCCTCAAGGATGACCCAGACTACGACTTCGAAATTATCGCGGGCGTAAGGCGATGGTGGACCGTTCAATGGCTCCGCGAGCATCATCATCCGGAATATGAATACCTCGTCACGATCCAAAACGTTTCCGACGAGGAAGCGTTCAGGGTTTCGGACATCGAGAACCGGTCGCGCAAAGATATCTCAGATTGGGAGCGGGCGAAGGAGTATTCACGGGCGCTGGAGGAGTTCTACGATTCCAACCAGAGTGAAATGGCAGAGCATCTGAAGATTTCGCGCTCATGGCTCAGCCGCCTGCTCGATGTGGCGCGGTTGCCAGCCGAGATAGTGAATGCCTTTCCCGACACGCATGGCATCACCGTCCGCATCGCAAGAGACATTAAGCCACTCACTTCAGAGAAGCGCACTCTGGACTTGATGGTCGCAGAAAGCAGGGCAATTGTTGCCGAGCGCGACGATCTGGGAACGGCTTTGCCCGCTCCGGAAGTCGCAAAGCGCCTTATTCGGGCAACTGTCGCTCCTGCAAAGCCTGCTGGCGGCGAGGTCGAAGTGAAGGGTGCCGTTGGCAAAGTGATCTTGCGCTATGCCCATTCTGCAAGAAGCGGATATACCTTCAAGGTGCCTGCGCGTAGCGGCGCTTCGGCAACTGAAGTCTTGAAGGCCATCGAGGCTATCCTGACGTCCTGACCTTTGGGGGGGGGCGTCATCGGGTCCGTCAGTCGCGTCACAAATCGCCTGGGGCGGATCGGTTCGCGCGGGCAGGGGGGGCGGTCTCGTTTGCGAGCGAGGACGAGGCGTCGCGCTTTGCCCGCCAACTGCTGCGCCGCCGGGCGTCCGCGCCCAAGCGGATCGGGGTGGCGTACCGCGAAGTCTCGTCCTAGCTGCGGGAAGCCCTCAGGAGGCCATTCTGGGGCGTTTGGGGACCAGCGCATGGTCTCCGGGGCGCAAGGCGGCCAGACCGGCCTTGTCGAGCGCCTGGGCGGCTTGTGAGGCGGTGCGGCGGGTCACGCCGAGCGCGCGGGCCAGTTCGGCGCGGGTGAGGGGACCCAGCCCGCCAATCAGTTGCCACATCGCCGGCGCCTGCGACGAGGCGTAGAGACCCGCGAGGCGATCTTCCCCGCGCGCAACCATGGCCGTGACAGCGGCGAGGTCCGCTCCTACGTCACCCGCCGCCGCGACGATCGCGCCCGCCAGCAGGACGGGGAGGGGGCGTTCGGGTTCGGCGCGGAACACGCTGCGCGGGGCGAGCCCGGCGAGCGCCAGCGGCGCCGCGCCCAGGGCAAACAGCTGCGGGCGCATGGCTGCGGCCAGCGCGGCGGCCCAGGCACTCCCGCGCGCGGCGAACCGCTGGAACACGCGGCCCTCGATCAGCACCTCCTCGCTGCCGCCCTCGAGAAAGTCGATCTCGTCCTCGCGCAGCTGGCGGAGCCATTCGGTGAGGGCTGCCAGGGGCTCGCGCGCCGGGAGCAGGGCATCAAGCCGTTCCAGCGCCCGGTCGGCGGCCGCAAATGTTCCCGAGAAGCTCTCTCGCGCGTCCTTGGCGGCGAGGGTGAGCCGGGCGGCGCGGGCGAGGGGAGGGGGCGCGCGCCGGCCGATCCAGGACAGGAAGTCCTGCCGTTCGGCCGCATACCACGAGCGGGTCAGTTCGGCCGCCTCAAGCCCCGGATTGTGCTGGGGGCCTTGGTTTTCTTGAGGAAAGTCGCGGACATGGACGCGCCATAGCCGGCGCAGTGACATCCGCGCCAGGCCGTCGGCGACCTCGGCGGATAGGAACGGCAGCGCTCCCTCGATCCGTGCGAGGGCCAGTTGCCACGGGGGAGGAGTGTGATGCATCGACCACAAAATATACTATTGGCCAAAAAAGTATACTCGGCTTGTACGATGCATTCACTGTCCGATAATGGCTCTTCACGGACAGTGAAATGAGGCCGGATTTGTCGCGAGCGACGGGAGGTGGACGGCCGGAAACGCGCAGATTTGCGTGGATAGTTGCCTCTGGCCATAACTGCTCGAACATTATATCTACCGGGAGCAACCGTTCGGATGCTCCCGTTATATGATTTGTGACAAATGACCATAGTTGGATACGCTCGGGTATCGACCGATGAACAGGACACCGCTGCACAGCAGGATGCGCTGCGCACGCAAGGATGTACGGTGATTTTCGAAGACAAGGCAAGCGGTGCCAGCAAGGAGCGACCTAACCTTGCGAGGGCACTCGAAAGGGTAGAGAAGGGCGATACCCTTCTGGTCGTGCGGATCGACCGTTTGGCGCGCTCGCTTTCGCACTTGCTGCAGATCGTCGAAACCATCCGCGCAAAGGGTGCATTTTTCCGCTCTATCAATGACCCGATCGATACATCCAGTCCGCAGGGTATGTTGATGACGCAGATGCTCGGTGCGTTTGCTGAATTCGAGCGGTCGTTGATTCGGGAGCGCACGCGCGCAGGTCTAAGAGCTGCCGTCGCGCGGGGGGCCAAACCCGGCAATCCAAAGATGCTCGCGCGTGATCCGGCGGCAATTGCCGAGATCCGCCACAGTCAAAACGAACGCTACCTCAGCCGACTGCTGGACGGTCGACAGCGCTGGTTGCCAACGGTCGAACGCCTGCGACCGCATTTGCCGTGGGGTATCGTTTTGCGTCAGATCTGCGCAATCACCCCGCCCACCCGATCATTCAGCGAACGGACGCTGGTCAAGGCGTGTCGGGCACTGGTTCGTGCAGGATATGCCGATCCTAAAATTCTCGAGGCGGCGCCGCGCTTGCCACTCGATACGCGCGTGGCAAGGCTTGTCGCCGACCGGATTAAGACCCATCCGGAGTCCTCGCTGCGTGATATAGCAACATGGTTGTCGCGAGATTTGCGCGAACCGACGCCGCGCGGTGGCTTGTTGTGGTCACCTGAAGGCGTGAGACGAGCGATAGCTCAGGCCAATGCGCTTCGTTTGATTGAAGTCGAATAATGTTGTGGCATTCAGTTTTTGGCCTGAACAATGGAATTGTCGTAAAATTCTTCTCGTTGCCGTTGTGCGGCTGCAAGAGTCACTAATTGTCGTTCACTGGCGAGGTTAGGCATTGTTTTCAGACGCTTTGCGAGCTGAACGACTGTGCTTTGAAAGTCCTTGTTTGCGCTTACGCGTTCACGAATGCCGAGATTTCTCAATTCAGCGAGGTCGAGCGCAAGGAGGGCAATTGCTTCAGGTACGTCAGGGAGTTGGATATCTCTAATTGCCGCAATGATTTCGTACTCTCGGCGTCCGTACAGCTCGAGTTTGGTTAAACCATTTAATGTTAGTTGTCCGATTGGTTGGTCACCGAACAGGACTTGCCCAGTTGCGGCGACGACCCCACCCCCAAGATCCCACGAGATCGCCTGGCGATTGCGATCAAGCCAAGCGGCGAGAAGTCTGAATTTGCGGAGAAAGGCTTCGTCCAGCTGATCCTCCTGACTGAACCAGACTTCAAACGCGCTTGGAATGCGTTCGAGTTCCTGTTCGAGCGGGCGCCCATTGAAGAAGGTTTGGGCACTAAAGTGCCGAAGTTCGACATATCCATTGGCGAGTTTGGCAAAGTTGGCTGCGTAGCCTTTGTCTCGGCCGGCGCAACGGTCGAGAAAGTTGGAAAGTGCCGAGCCCTGAAGGAACGCCGCATTCGGATCTTGACCGAAGTGTCGCAAGAGAGGGATACCTACCGCATGGCGTTGGATGCCGGTATAGGTTGAGAATAGCCGATTATTTCTAGCAAGCAAAAGAAGTTCATCCACACCGACAATAAACTTGTTCGGATCAAGACGCAGACTCGTTCCGGCATCGATGTTGATGTGCCAGCCACATTCCTCTGCACAATCATTCGAAACGAAATTGAAATCTCCGTCGATCGTGTCGATCGCATCAATGATCTCGCAACGAACCAGTTCAGCTTCTTCGAGCGGTAGCGGAGGAGTCAGCAGTTCGACGCCAGCAAGCCGATCCTTTGGCCAGTTTAACGGATCGAGGCCGTACTCCGGGACGACGAAGAAGCCGGTTCGGGGCGAGGAAGTTGTGGGCGCGGTCCAAGAGCGCCCAGTTTCCTTGCGCAGAGCACGGGCGACAGCCTGACAAAATTTCGGAGAGGCTTGGTCCATCGGACCGTGTTCGCGCAATTCTCGCTCAAAAACCGGGTCATCGAGGTCACCAAGGATTACCTCAATCTCGAAACCCGCTCGCCAGGTTGAAAAGATCGACATGAAGGCAGGTTAGATCAATTGGAGCCGGTGTAAATCTGTCGTTGTATGTGCTGCATTCGTGTGTCCCGCCAACATTGCAATGGTGACAAGGTCGCGCGAGTCTATTAGGGGCAGCCGATATGAACCGCTTGCGCACCTTCTTTATGCGACACCGGGTCATGGCCTTCGTGCTGGTCATGGCTTCGCTCTGCATGAAGGTAGTGGTGCCGTCTGGCTTCATGATAGCCCAGAACTCCAAGGTCCTGACCGTCCAAATCTGTAGCGATGGATTTGGGCACTCGCTCACCAAGCAACTCGTCATTCCGATGAAGGGTGAGCCTAGCGACTCGAGCAGTAAGCAAGGAAAGGGTGATTGCCCGTTCTCAACGCTCTCGATGGCCTCGGTATCGGGTGCAGATCAGGCGCTTCTCGGCCTCGCGCTGGCTTTCATCCTTGCACTTGGCTTTGTGCCAGTGCGCGGCGCTCTTCCCAGTCCCTTCTTCTACCTCCGGCCGCCACTGCGCGGACCGCCGGCGCTCCTCTGACAATCTGAACCGATTTGTCGGACCGGCCGGTCCTGCGCCCATTTTGCGCGTGCACCGGCCTAGCCGGAGCACATTTCCATGTACGAATTACTGTGCCGTTCATCCGAACGGCCCTGGGCACCCCAGCCTGAAAAGCTGGTTGCGGTGCCCGACCGGGGCGCTTCGGAGCCCCTCATCCTGCATATGCAGGAGAACAGCTCACACCTGACGCAGGAAGCGCGGGTATGTTTCAGCGTCATCGCTTTGCTGTTCATCGTGACCAGTATCGGGCCAGCCTTGCATGGCCACTGGCTGGTCCCTGCATTCTCGATCCTGGCGATGGCAGGCCTGACGTTCGCACTCGAACGGCATGGCAAGTCCCGGCCAGCCAGCGAGACGCTCGAACTTGCCGAAGGCAGGGTCCGGCATCGTGACAGCGCAGGGCAGCAGATCGAACTTCCGGCCTTCTGGATGAGGCTTGCAGCCGAAGGCCGCAGTCCATCCGATCTGCGCCTGTTCCTGCGAGGGCGGGACGTCTCGATCGAGTTCGGGCGTTGCCTCAGCCTCGATGAACGCCGCGCCGTTGCGCCGCTGGTGGCTGCAGCCCTCGCGCAGACGCGGGGGTGCTGAACAATGGGCATCTTTTTCGTTTCCGATGAGCGCCACCGGCGGTTGCAGCACTTCCGCCGCCGTACCTGGCTGCTGATCTCCCTATGCATGTTTGCCCGGGGCACCGACGCGGCGTTTGGCCTCGGCCTGATCGAACCAACCCACCAATTTGCGGCACAGGTGGTCTCTGCCTGCTCCGCCGAGACGGAGTTTCCAATATGATGAGCATTTCTCCCAAGGCGCTGGCGCTTGGCGCCGTAGTCACTCTGATGGCAAGCGCAGCCGCGGCCCACGGCTACCGCTCTGGCGTGCTTTCCATCCAGCACCCCTGGTCGCGGGAAACCGCGGTCGGACAGGCCGTTGGCGGCGGCTTCCTGACCATCGCCAACAGCGGCACTCGTGATGACCGCCTCCTTTCCGGCACAAGTCCAGTCGCCGCAGAGGTCCAGCTTCACACCATGACGATGGACGGCGGCGTTATGCGCATGCGGCAAGTCACCGATGGCATTGCCGTCCCGGCCAAGGGTTCGGTCGAACTGAAGTCCGGCGGCTATCACCTCATGTTCATGGGTCTGAGGCGGCAACTCCGGCAGGGCGAACGCATTCCGGTGACGCTTCGCTTCCAGCGCGCAGGCAACGTCACCGTGCAATTCGCTGTGCAACCAGTCGGCTCGACCGGTCCGATGGAGGGCGGCCATGCAAGCCACTGATCCCGAACCATTCGAGCCCGCCGAAACCGCTGACAATGGTTCA
Source organism: Novosphingobium sp. ERN07 (assembly GCF_012641335.1). Taxonomy (GTDB): domain Bacteria; phylum Pseudomonadota; class Alphaproteobacteria; order Sphingomonadales; family Sphingomonadaceae; genus Novosphingobium. The sequence continues at coordinate 5,337 of NZ_JABAID010000011.1, read as the reverse complement.
CCGCGCTGGATTCTCTGGCTTGTCGTGCTTCTTGTTCTGGGAGTGCTTGCCGCAGCCACCCTCACGCGCGGAGGGACGGGTGCCGGAGAGCCTGCCAGCGGCTACACAAACGCCTTCGGCGGGCCGTTCAGCCTGACTGCTCCGGACGGCTCGACCGTTACGGAGAAGACGTTGGCGGGAAAGCCTTACGCGATCTTCTTCGGCTTCACTCGCTGCCCGGATGTCTGCCCGACCAGCCTTGCCCGCATGGCGCGGCTGAGAAAGCAACTCGGGCCGGACGGCATGAAGTTCAGCATCGTCTTCGTCTCGGTCGATCCCGGCCACGACAAACCGGCCGACCTTGGCAACTACGTTGCGCTGTTCGGCACGCCGATCATTGGCCTTACCGGGACCGACGCCCAGCTTGAGCAGATCAAGAAGGGCTATGGCGTCTACTCGGCCAAAGTGCCGCAGCCGGGCGGCGACTACACGATCGACCATACCGCTGCGATCTACCTGATGACCGCCAAGGGCGCGTTCGCAGGGACAATCGACACCCAGGAATCAGACGCGACCGCGCTTGAGAAACTCAAACGCCTGATCGGCTGATCCGCTCAATTTTCGAATTCGTCATTCATCGAGAAAGGAAAATCATGACAACTCCCATCAGCGCGTTCCGCGCATTCCTGGCCCTCTCGTCATCAATCTTGCCCGTCACAGCCCATGCCCAAGACGCCACCCAGCTGCCCCCGGTCGAGGTGGATTCGGACAAGGGAGCGGATGCCATTGTGACGGCGCCTGTCACGGGGCGCGAACTCACGCGTGACGACCTGCGCCGCCGACAAAATTCGACCAGCGACACAGCTGACCTGTTGCGGCAGCTTCCCGGGGTGAGCGCGAACGCCGGCGGCGGCTTTTCATCGATGCCTGCCATACGCGGACTTTCCGAGCAGCGCCTCAACATAACGGTCGATGGCCATCCCATCGACATGGCTTGTCCCAACGACATGAATTCGCCGCTGTCCTACACCAACCCCCAGTTGATCCAGTCGATCAAGGTGGTGCCTGGGGTGGCACCCGTAAGCATGGGCGGGGACAACATCGGAGGTGTGATCGCTGTCGAAAGCGCCGCGCCCCGCTTTGCCATCGGCCCCGGAGGCCTTGCGACGGGCGAAGCCTCGGCCTTCTATCGCACTAACGGCAATGGTTTCGGGGGTTCGGCTCAGCTGACGCTCGCCAATGAGCGGCTGAGCGCAACTTATACCGGGTCCTACACTCAGGCGGATCAGTATCAGGGCGGCAGCAATCGCGGCCTCGTGCGTTCAAGCGAATACGCCAAGACCGATCATGCGCTCGCGCTCGCCTTGCAAAGCCAAGTTGGCTTGTTCCGCCTGAAGGGAGGCTATCACTTCTCGCCCTATGAAGGCTTCCCCAATCAGGCGATGGACATGGTATCGAACAAGTCCTGGTTCCTCAATGCCGGCTATGATGGCGAGTTCGACTGGGGGTCAGTGAAGTTCACGGCCGATTACCGCGACACTGATCACGAGATGAATTTCCTCGAAGACAAACTGCCCGGGTCCATGCCGATGGTCACCGAAGTGCATACCTTCAGTACTGCGTTGAAGCTCGACTTGCCGGTATCACCGCGCGACACGCTGCGCGTCGGCGGCGAGTACCATCACCAGTGGCTCAATGATTACTGGCCGCCGGTTACCGGCAACATGATGATGGGGCCGAACACCTTCGTGAACATCAATGCGGCGCATCGCAATCGTCTTGGAGCCTTCGCCGAATGGGAGGCACATTGGAGCGACCGTTTGTCCAGCGTGGTCGGTGTGCGTCTCGACCGCGTGTCGATGAACGCGGGCATCGTTCAACCTTATTCCACCAGCATGATGAATATGGACGACGCGATGGCAGCCGCAGCCTTCAACGCTGCCAGTCATGCACGGAGGGACAACAACTGGAATGCCTCGGCTCTGGTGAGCTATGCGCCGGCCGATGGGGTCGCGATAGAGCTGGGCTATGCCCATAAGACCCGCTCACCCAACCTCTATGAGCGCTTCAGTTGGGGCAGGGGGGCGATGTCGAGCCGGATGATCGGGTGGTACGGCGATGGCAACGGCTATGTCGGCAATCTGAACCTCAAGCCAGAACGAGCCGATACGGTTAGCGCCGCAGCGGAATTCAAGGGCGCCGATGACGCCTGGTCGCTGCGGATTGCGCCTTACTACACCCACGTCAACGACTACATTGATGCCACCTTCGTCAGGAACCTGACCACAATGATGGGCATGCCCACGCCCTGGGTCCAGTTGCAGTTCGCCAACCAGAAGGCTGAGTTCTACGGGGTTGACCTGTCCGGCCGGGTTGCGTTGGGGCGGGGTGAAAACGCCAATGGCACTGATCTCACCGGATCGCTGACCTATGTCCATGGGCAGAACCTGAGTGGCGGGCGCGCGCTCTATCACCAGATGCCGCTCGATGTGAAACTGGGCATCCAGCACCGGCAAGGCAAGCTCGAAGCTAGCCTTGAGGCCGAATGGGTGGCGGAAAAGACTCGCGTCGACCTAACCCGCAACGAACCGCGGACTAATGACTATGCGCTGGTCAACCTTCGGTTTGCCTATGATCTGGGCATCGTTCGGGTTAGCGTTGACGCGGAAAACTTGTTCGACACAGGATATGACTTGCCGTTGGGCGGGATCTCGCTGGGAGATTACAAGGCGAACGGGGTGCGCAGGGCTGTTCCGGGCCGTGGTCGCTCGGTCAATTTCGGCATAAGCGCCAGCTTCTGATGATTTTGGGCTTCGGGCATCGGGAGTTGTCGGACGGTACGCGCTTTGCAACGCGCGCCGGTCCGGCGTCTACCGGTGCCCGGATCACGGCGTTACTGGCCACGATCACACTGCATATACTTGTCTTTGCCGGCCTGATGCATTTGACAATAACCAAGCAGGGTAGCGATCAAAAGCCAGTCCATCACCTGACCGTGATTTCCTTGCCGCCTCCACGCTCCGAACCACCGTCGCCCAGGAAGGCGCAGGTCGCCGCGCCTATCCTGACCAAGGCGTCCGTCCAGCAACTGGCTGCACCCAGCAATACCCTGTCCGCGCCCCTGCCGCCTACTGCCACATCCGCGCCGGTCAAACCGGCCGAGGCGGCAGTAGAGTTGACGCAGCCGCCCGCGGCCGCGTCACATGTGGAGGCAGCAGATGACGTGTTGCGCGACTATCAAGCTATCATCTGGCGGCATATTGCAGCGCACAAGCCTCGCGGGGTTCAGACCAGGGGAACTGTGACTGTCAGGTTCCAACTGGACCGGGATGGAGCGGTGCTTGCTCTCGACATTGTTCGGTCCAGCGGCAATTTCAACTTGGACCGGATTGCTCTGCGCGTCATTCGTCAGTCGGGCGCATTTCCGGCACCACCATCCGGGCTCGCATCAAGCCAGCTGCATTTCACCGTACCGATTGATTTTCGCTAAGCGAGCAGGCGTTCCAGAAGCACTGGTAGCTTCCGGGTTTCCCCGCCTAGTCACCGGCGATACAACGTCCCCGCCCTGATCGACGGAATCCGCCACCGCCCTTCCCGTCTTCGTGGGCAAGACAGCGCCTGAACGCAGGCAGATGGTTGTCGCGCGATGCGGCCTGCAAGTTTTCGAGGACTTGCCGGACCGTACCGTCGGCAATTGTTGGCAAGAGGCGGTCATAGAGCGCTATATTCTCGACTTCGGCCTGTACGGCGTCGCGGCAGGCTTCAGCCAGTGATGCGGGAATTGGCGCGCGCCCTTCCCAGTTGTTGGGTGGGATAGGGAAACCGAGACGGGCCATCTGGCGTTCTATGGCCGAGGAATGACGCCGTTCGGCATCGATGATGTTGCTGAATGGCCGAACTTCGCCGAACTTTGCGAGAACTGCAGCGTAAGTTGCCTCTGCCTTGCGCTCGTCTTCGAGGGCTTCGTCCAGGATCCTGCGAAGGTCGCCATTCGTCATTTGAATTCAGCCTGATTTTGCGCCGGCCAGATGCTTGGCTGATGCTTTGGGTTACTCAGTGGTCTTCCCGTCAAAGTGCTCATGGGCAGACGCTGCCGCGGCGCATGTCGCGTGAACCGTACCATCGATATGTTCGGGCGGACCATAAATGGTGTAGAGACGCAAAGGCTCAGAGCCTGTGCTGATCACATTGTGACGGGCACCTTGGGGTACGATGATGCCATCGTCCGCCTTAACTGTATTACAGACGCCATCGATCCAGATTTCTCCCGTACCGCCTTCGATGCGGAAAAACTGGTCGCGGTCGTCATGGACTTCTTCGCCGATCTCATCCCCAGGCTGGATCGCCATGAGGACGAGTTGCAGGTTGTGTCCGGTATAGAGCACGCGGCGAAAGTCGTTGTTGTCTTCCGTCAACTGCTCGATGTTATCGACAAAGCCCTTCATGATGCTAGTTCCTTTTCCGAATGGGACGGTATGGTGAAATGTGCTTGGTTACAGGATTTCAAATACGGCCCCCGTAAAGATTGAGCAGCATGGGCTGATCGAAAACGTAGTCACCCTCGTTCGACCGGCCCGCCTCGAACAATGCACGCACCGCATCGGTTTCGACCATGTCGCGTGAGATGCTGTTGAATGTCTGGCCGGTCACCCGCGTGACCATATTATCAAATGCAGCGTACTTTGGGTACTGGACGTATTGGTAGAGCGCCTCGTGTCGGAACCATTTCCCGGAGAAGCGGGCGAGCGCTTCTTGTGCTTCGGTCCGGACCAGCGTCTCGTCATGGAACGGTCGCATGACCGCGAAGTGGCTGCCGGTCATTCCCGGCTCCACGATGCAAAGACACCCGGTATCCGGTTTGAGGACCCGAACCGCTTCTTCAAGTGCCGCATCCATCTGCTCAATCGGCACATGATGCAGCGAGCGAAAGAACAGGACGCCGTCCATGGAGCCATCGGCAAGCGGTAGGTGTTCAGCGCGCCCTTCGTGAAAGGACAATCCCGGCACGGCAACGGCGTGGCGGTTCTTCTCGGCTTGTATCGGGTCGGGCTCAATGCCGACGACCTGCGCGCCATGCCCTACCAGCTCACGGGACGCCAGCGCCGGCCCACACCCGATGTCTGCCAGACAGAGCCCAGTTACCGTTATCAGTTTGGCAACTGCTGCAGCATCGCCCAATTCACCAAGGTCGGTTCGGGTTTCATCCATCGTCTTGGGCTCCGTTTCCGCACTGTTGCGGCATCGAGTGAAGGCGCGTCAGCGGATGGGCACTGGCAACTGGGCCATGCCCGAATTGCCAGTTTTCTGGTTCTGGGCAAAAACGACAAGGGTAAGGTTCCCTAACTGGCCGTCAGGCAG
>NZ_JABAID010000010.1 GCF_012641335.1 Novosphingobium sp. ERN07 | reverse complement strand
AGAGCATCATGCCCGACGCGCTTGTGCAGGCGTCCGGGCCATCGTATTTAACCGCTGGACTCTCGTTATGATCGAGGGACTGCCGGGGGGCAGGTCACCTCCCGTGATGCAGTTCGCCGCCAGATCGTACATGCAGTCAGCCTCTTCCTGAACGGGCGACGCCCCCGGCACGTTTGATACTAGTCACTACTCTGACTTGCAGTAACTTGATCATCTCACACCGAGGAACTTCCAGATTGTAGGGGATGACCGCCATATTTGCGCAGCCCATCTGACGGTCAAAAGCCGCCAGCCGGTTTCAAGCAGCTGGCGAGAAAGACTTTTAATGTCCGACGAGCGGCACAGGCTGCAAAAGCCTGCGATCCGCCTCGCGCTCTCACCGCACTCTAAGCTGTGGCCTCGGCTTTGCGCATCTGCATCAGTCGGCGCCGTGCCCTTATTGCTGCTGCGTCGCTAGGCAAAATCACAGGACGAAGATCCCAGAAGTCCGCGCCTGCCATGGCTTCAGCCTGAGCCGCGACCATCGGCTCGTCCTCTTCCAGAAAAACCCGGCGTGCCATCGCTTCGGCCTCAGCACCCGGTTCATGGGTAAAGAAGTAGTGAGTGGCACCTTGGCTTTCCGGGGTTAGGATGTGCGGGCTGCCCATTTCCGGTACAAGCGCCGTGTAGCTCATAATAAGGTTGTGCCAGTGCTAGGTGCATCTAGGTGCACTTCGGAAATCGTCGAAAAACCGCCTGTGATCAGAGCTTTGCAGGGACCAATCGCGGCGTGAGGAAATGCACCACAGCAAGCGCGATAAGATAGGCGCTGGCGCAGATTGCGAAGAGGATTTCGTAGCTACCGCCGGTGCTGTCCAGAATGTAGCCGGTGAACAGCGCCATCCCCATGCCGCCCAGCGCCCCCACCGTTCCGCCGATGCCGACGACAGAACCCACCGCGCCGCGCGGGAACACGTCCGATGGCAAAGTGTAAAGGTTGGCCGAAAACGCCTGATGCGCCGCCGTCGCAAGCCCGATGATCAGCACCGCGCCCCACACGCTATCAATGCTTTGCGCAAACCAGATCGGCAGGACGGCAAGCGCGCAGAGCAGCATCGTGATCTTCCGCGCGAAGTTGGGCGTGCGCCCGGCCTTGATCAGGCGCGAGGACATCCACCCGCCAAAGATCGAACCGCCATCGGAAATCAGATAGATCGCCGCCAGCGGCAGGCCAAAGGTCTTGAGGTCCATGTCATAGCGTTCGAACAGATAGCCGGGCAGCCAGAACAGGAAGAACCACCAGATCGGGTCGATCAGGAACTTACCGAGCGCATAGGCCCATGTTTCACGCACGGTGAGCAGGCGGCTCCAACCGATCTTTTCCACCGGGTCCGCCGGATCCTGCTGAATCCATGCGAGTTCTGCTGGAGACACTTTCTTGTGTTCGCTGGGATGGCGATAGATGAACCACCACGCCGCCAGCCACATCACGCCGAAGATACCGGTGATGAAGAACGCAGCGCGCCATCCGAACCACAGCACCAGCGCGGGCACCAGAAGCGGCGTGATGATGGCGCCGACGTTTGCGCCCGCATTGAACAGGCCGATGGCATAAGCGCGTTCGCGCTGGGGGAACCAGTCTGTTACCGCGCGGATACCGGCGGGGAAGTTGCCGCTTTCACCCACGCCAAGGCCGAAGCGCGCGGCAGCGAAGCTGGCAAGGCCGCTGGCAAAACCGTGCGCCATATGCCCGGCTGTCCAGACGATGATGGCGATGGTATAGCCCAGCTTTGCGCCCACCACATCGACGATGCGGCCAAAGCCGATGTAACCGATGGCATAGGCGACCTGAAACCAGAACACGATCTGCGCGAAATCGGTTTCGGTCCAGCCAAATTCGGCCACCAGCGTCGGCTTTAGCACGCCGATCATCTGGCGGTCGATATAGTTCACCGCCGTTGCTGCGAAGAGCAGCGCGACGATCACCCACCGATAGCGACCCGCCTTTGCAGCGGCTGCATCGAGTGCGGGGGCGGAACTTTCTGCCATCGTTACTCTCCCGTTCGGATGCCCGGCTGTGACCGGTGCATCCAGAAATCTTTAGCGCGGGGTGGCCGCAACCACGCTGCACCGCACTTCGCCGCAGCCTTCGAAAATGGCGCGGAAGGACTGGCCCACCGCAATTTCATGCACGCCGGTAATCGCGCCGGTGGACACCCACAGCCCGCCCGAAACATCGAAGCCACGTTCGATCAGATTGGCGAGCAGGAAGCGCACCGCGCCATAGGGACCATCGAGCATGGTGGCGGCGGTTGCCGCGCCAACCTCAACGCCCTCGATCTCTCCGCGCACGTGGATCGCGCAAAGGTCCAGCCCCTGCCAGTCTTCCAGCACAGCGCCGCGCACCAGCCCTGCGTTGTTGCCGAAGTCTGAAACGGTCACCAGCGGACCATCGGCATTGATGCGAGGATAGGGCGAACTGGCGATTTCGATGCCAAGCCGCACATCGTCGAGAATGGCAATCGTGCCTGCATCGTCAGTGGGAACCGGGCCTGCAAAGCCGGGCGCAACGTGCAGCAGTATTTCCGCCTCTGCCGCAGCGAAACCGCCGACGAAAACCGGCATCTGCGGTTCATAACCCGCAGCGGCATCGACGATGCTGTCAGCAAAGATCGGGCCGGACAGACGGTTTGCGCCAAGCTGGCCATCGCGCGGCGGGTTGATCCGGCCAACCTTCCAGCCTGCCACTTCGCGGCCATCGACCGAGATGGCGCGATCCTGAATCACATAGGCCGCGCCCAGATCGTGCGGCGCAACGCCGGGATAGACCGGCAGCGCACGCGCTTCATGACGAGCGCTGACAAAGGCCTTCGCGACATGATCCGCATTCTCGTTCAATTCGATCCCCATCCCTATGGTCCTTCGTTCGTCCGGCTGCTTATAGGAAACCGGTGTCATTCGCAAGTGACTGCGGTTTCGCAGCCTGCTTGATTAAAGCGTTACGCCCTTCTTCCAGATGGCAATGGCGCGCTGCCCGGCCCGTTCCGACGCGGTTTTCCGGCCGCTGGCGATGGCCAGCAGCGTATCGAGAAATGCGCCATCCGCCGCCTCACGCCCTTCATCGAGCACGCGCGAGGCATCGAAATCGATCCAGTGCGGCTTGGCTTGTGCCAGCGTGCGATTCGAGGCGACTTTGACCGTAGGCGCCGGGAACCCCAGCGGCGTGCCGCGCCCGGTGGTGAACAGCACCAGCGTTGCCCCCGCAGCGGTCAGCGCAGTTGACGATACCGCATCGTTGCCCGGCGCTTCGAGCAAGGCAAGCCCTGGCCCTGTCGCCTGATCGCCATAAGCCAGCACGGCACATAGCGGCGCGGTGCCTGCCTTTTGCACGGCCCCTGCAGACTTTTCTTCCAGCGTGGTGATGCCGCCCGCGATATTGCCGGGAGAGGGATTTTCCGAAACGGGCAAGCCCTGATCAAGGTAATAACGCTTGAAGTTGTTGACCAGCGCGGCCCCGGCTTCAAAGGTCGCGGTATCGACCGCGCGATCAAGCAAGGCCTGTTCCGCACCGAAAATTTCGGGAATTTCGGTCAGCACCGGGGTGCCGCCCGCCGCCGCCAATGCCTCGCTGAACCGCCCCAGCAGGGGGTTGGCGGTGAGGCCGGAAAAGCCATCGGAACCGCCGCACTTCAACCCTACGGTCAGCGCGCCGAACGGCAGCGGTTCACGCTGCGCCTCTGCGGCTTGCGCAACAAGTTCATCAATCAGCACGGCGGCTTCGGCCAGTTCATCGCCCGCACCCTGCGATGACAGCGTGCGGACTTTGGCCCTTGCCGCATCGGGAATGGCGGCAAGCAGATCGGCCATCTGGTTCGATTCACAGCCCAGCCCCAGCAGCAGCACACCTGCCGCATTGGGATTGGCGGCAAGGCCTGCCAGCAGTGCGCGCGTGCCGCCAAGATCGTCACCCAGTTGCGAACAACCATGCGGGTGCGCGAAGGCAAGGATACCGTCAATCCGTCCATCTGAAATCAGCGTGGCGTGGCGCAGTTCTGCCGCGCGGGCGATCTGCTCCGCCGTCAGCCCCACGCAGCCAACGGTGGGAAGAATCCAGATCTCGTTGCGGGTGGCCGCGCGGCCATCGGCACGGCGATAGCCCAGCCATTGCGGGCCGGTGGCGTTCTGCACGGCGACGGCACCATTCGCTTTGGGCGGTGCATAGGCGACTTCACCCTGCAAGGCGGTTGCCAGATTGTGGACGTGGACATGTTCGCCCACGGCGATGACGCAAGTCGCGCGCCCAATCGGCAGGCCATATTTGATCACCGCATCGCCCGGTGCGTGGGGCAGGACCGCAAACTTGTGGCCTTGCGCGATGTCAGCCTTGAGGGTGACGGCACGTTCGCCCACCTGCACCACGGCACCGGCGGAAAGCGGGCACAACGCCACGGCCACACCATCAATGGCATGGACCTGCAAGGCATCTGGCAGGGCGATATTCATCGCAGACACGAAAGACTCTCCCAATTGTTGTGCACATGGATAGCGCTTAGGTAACCGGTGTCAATCGGGGTGGCATTGCAAAGGGCACAACGTTCCGGCTAGGAGAAATGCGGTGGTGACACCGGTGTAACATCTCCGTTGCGCCGCATGATCGACGGGGGCAGGCGTGAAAAAGGCAAAGGACGGCAAGCCGACGATCAACGATGTGGCGCGCATCGCGGGCGTATCGAAGAAGACCGTCAGCCGCGTGATCAACCGTTCGCCACTGCTGAACGAAGCGACGCGCGAAAAGGTGGAGGCGGTGATTGCCGAGCTGGGCTATGTGCCCAATCCGCAGGCGCGCGCGCTAGCGCTGCGGCGCAATTTCCTGATTGGGCTGATCCACGACAACCCGAACGCGCAGATGGTGCTGGGTGTGCAGGAAGGCATCCTTTCGGCCATTCGCGACACCGAATTTGCGCTTGTGGTACGCCCGGTCAATCGCCGCTCGCCCGATATGCTGGAAGATGTGCGGGCCTTTCTTGAGCAGCAGCGCCTGTTCGGCGTGATGCTGCTACCGCCGATTTCGGAAAACGACGATCTGGCCGCACTGTGCGAGGAACTGGGCGTGACCTATGTGCGCATGGGTTCGGCCCATCTAGACGAGGATGAACATCTGGTCGCCTCGAACGACCGTGAGGCGGTGGTAAAGGCGGTGACTTATCTGGTGGAGCGCGGGCATCGCCGGATCGGATTTGTGGCAGGGCCGGAAGGGTTCCGCTCTGCCGCCGAACGCGCGCTGGGCTATCACGATGCGCTGGAAGCGGCAGGCATCGCGCTGGACCCGGCGATCATGGCCGAGGGCAACTATACCTTCGAAACTGGCATCGCGGCGGGCGAAAAGCTGCTGGGAGCATCGCCCCGCCCCAGCGCAATTTTCGCCAGCAACGACGAGATGGCCGCAGGCGTGCTGCACGCCGCGCGCAAGCTGGGGCTTTCGGTGCCGGAAGACCTTTCCATCGTGGGGTTCGACGATACCGCCATCGCCGCACACATCTGGCCACCACTCACAACGGTGCGCTGGCCGATTCAGGCAATGGCCAAAGCCGCCGCGATCAAGCTGATCGACCCATCGCAGGCGCGCAAGGCACCATCGCACTTCCTTTCGGACCTGATTGAGCGCGCTTCGGTCGCTTCGGCCTGAGGGGCGCGAGGGCTGACTTCGAAACTTAGCGCCCTGCCCCCCTCACCTCGTTATTGCGAGCGCAGCGATGACGGGGTTGTTGCAATCGGACGCGGCCTGCGGGCCAAACACCAAAAACCGGCTTGCGTGATTTTATGACACCGGTTACCTAGAGACCAACTTCCAAACAACGGCTTCACCGGCATAGATTGCCGGAGCGAGAGGAAATCCCATGAAAATCGCGCTCATCATCGAAAACAGCCAGGCCGCCAAGGCGAGCATCGTTCACGAATCGCTGACATCGGTGGCCGTGCCGCTGGGCCACGAAGTGCATCACTACGGCATGTACACGCCCGAAGACAAAGCCTCGCTCACCTATGTGATGAACGGGCTGCTGACCGGCATCCTGCTCAATTCGGGCGCGGCGGATTTCGTCGTCACCGGCTGCGGCACGGGCATGGGTTCGATGCTGGCCGCCAATTCGATGCCGGGTGTGTTCTGCGGACTGGTGATCGATCCGACCGACGCTTTTCTGTTCGGCCAGATCAACGATGGCAACGCCATTTCGATGCCCTATTCCAAGGGCTTTGGTTGGGCCGCTGAACTGAACCTGCAGGACGTTTACGCCAAGCTGTTCGATGGCGAACGCGGCCTTGGCTACCCGAAGGAGCGCGCGGCGATCATGAAGACCAATCGCGGCATTCTGAAGGGCCTGAAGGACGCTTCGTGCCGCGACATGCTGACCGTGCTCAAGACCGTGGATCAGGATCTGCTGAAAGCCACGATCGCGGGCGAGAAGTTTGCCGAGCTGTTCTATGCCAACTGCAAGGACGATGCGATTGCCGATTACCTGCGCGGCCTGACCGCCTGATATTGCAGGCGCGGGAGAGGACATAATGAGCGTATTTGATCTTTCGGGCCGCATCGCGGTCGTCACCGGCGCGAACACCGGCATCGGACAGGGCATTGCGGTTGCCCTGGCCGAGGCTGGGGCCGATATCGCCGCCGTGGGCCGCACTCCGGCTGAGGAAACCGCCGCCAAAGTGCGCGCGCTTGGCCGCAAGTGCGAACTGGTGGGCGCAGACCTTTCCACCATCGCGCCGGTGCAGGGCGTGGTCGATCAGATTCTTTCCGCGCTGGGCGGGCTGGACATTCTGGTGAACAACGCCGGGATCATCCGCCGGGCCGATGCGGTGGACTTCACCGAGGAAGACTGGGATGCGGTGGTGGACACCAATCTCAAATCGGTGTTCTTCCTCAGCCAAGCGGCGGGCCGCCACATGATCGCCAACCGCGAAGCCACCGGACGGCGCGGAAAGATCATCAACATCGCCTCGATGCTCAGCTTTCAGGGCGGCATCCGCGTGCCGAGCTACACCGCCAGCAAGAGCGGCGTGGCAGGGCTGACCAAGCTGCTGGCGTGCGAATGGGCGGCCAAGGGCGTGAACGTGAACGCCATCGCGCCGGGGTATATCGCCACCAACAACACGGCAGCATTGCAGGCTGACGAAACGCGCAACCGCCAGATCATGGAGCGCATCCCCGAAGGCCGCTGGGGCGCACCTTCGGACATCGGCGGGGCGGCGGTGTTCCTTGCCAGCAGCGCGGCGGACTATGTGCAAGGACACGTTCTGGCCGTTGACGGGGGCTGGCTGGCGCGATGACCGGTCAGGTCGTCTGCTTTGGCGAGATGCTGCTGCGTCTTTCGCCTCCCGGTGCTCGGTTGATGATGCAGGCGCAAAGCCTCGACATGGTGGTGGGCGGTGCGGAAGCGAATGTCGCCGCCGCGCTGGCCGCGCTGGGGCACGAAACGCGCATGGTCACGCTGCTGCCCGCCACTCCGCTGGGCGACAAGGCGCGCGCTGATCTTGGCGCGGCAGGCGTGGATACGCGCTTTGTGGCGCGCGGGTCAGGGCGCATGGGCCTTTATTTCATGGAGCCGGGTGCGGGCCTGCGGCCTTCGTCGATCACCTATGATCGTGCGGGTTCGGCCTTTGCGCTGGCCAATGCGGGTGCGTTCGATCTGGCTGGCGCGCTGGATGGCGCGGCCCTGCTGCACATGTCGGGCATCACCCCGGCGCTGGGGCCGAATGGCGTGGCGCTGGCGCGCGCGGCGGTGGCAGCGGCGCAGGCGGCGGGCGTGCCGATCTGCCTTGATGGCAACTACCGCGCACAATTGTGGGAAAGCTGGGACAGCAACCCGCGCGAGGTTCTGACCGAACTGGTCAGCGCAGCCACCGTGCTGATCGGCAACCACCGGGATATTTCACTGCTGCTGGGCAAGGCGTTCTCAGGCGACGGGGCGGAGCGGCGGCGTGAGGCTGTGGAAGCCGCCTTTGCAGCATTTCCGAATCTTCAACTGGTGGCATCGACCGCGCGCCATGTCGTTTCCAGCGACCATCACCGCATCGCCGCGCGGGTCGATACGCGCGACGCGAAGCACCAGACCGCAGAGATCGACGTGACCGGCATAGTCGACCGCATCGGCACGGGCGATGCCTATGCTGCAGGCGTGCTGCACCAATTCTTGCGCGGCGGCGATGCACAGGCGATGGCCGAATGCGGATTGGCTCTGGCGGCGTTGAAGCATTCACTGCCGGGCGATTTCTGCCTGATCGGCGCCGGTGAACTGGCCGCATTTTCGGCGCAAGGTGGCGATGTCCGCCGTTGATCTGACGCGGCGCGCGCTGCTGGGCGGCGGCGTAGCGCTGATGGCTGCTCCAGTATTGGCCGGACGCCGCGATCCGAAAGTAGGCCGCTCTATCGGCCTGCGCGAAGAGGGTGTGCTGGCGTTCAAGGGCATACGCTATGGCCGAGCCGCGCGGTTCGAGCGCGCCGTGGCGGAACCTTGGGGCAGCGCACCGGCCAAGGCGCAAACCTTCGCACCCATCGCCCCGCAGCGCGGAAATGCGGACTTGGTGCAGAGCGAAGACTGCCTGTTCCTCAACATCTGGACCCCGGACGCGAACCCCAAGGCCAACCGCGCGGTCATGGTCTATTTCCACGGCGGGGCCTATTCCAACGGCACCGTTACCGATCCACTGACGCATGGCGCAAAGCTGGCCGCGCAGGGCGATGTGGTGGTCGTGACCGTCAACCACCGGCTCAACGCGCTGGGCTATGCCTGGCTCAAACCGTTTGGCGCGCGCTATGCCGACAGCGGCAATCTGGGCCAGCTCGACCTGATCCTTGCGCTTGAATGGGTGCGCGCGCACATTGCCGACTTCGGCGGCGATCCGGCGCGGGTCATGGTCTTCGGTCAATCGGGCGGCGGTGCCAAGATCGCCACGCTGATGGCCATGCCTGCGGCCAAAGGCCTGTTCCATGCCGCTGCCACGATGAGCGGGCAGCAGGTTGTCGCCAGCGGGCCGGGCAATGCGTGGAAGCGCACGCAGGCGCTGTTCGCCGCGCTGAAGCTGCAACCGGGCGACGTGGAAATGCTGCGCACGATGCCGGTGCAGCAATTGATCGACGGGCTTGGCGCAACAGATCCTGTGATCGGCGGTGGCCTCTATATGGGACCGGTGCTGGACATGACGAACCTGCCGCGCCACCCCTTCTGGCCCGATGCCGCGCCGCAATCGCTGCATATCCCGATGATCCTTGGCAACACGCGCGACGAAACGCGCGCCTTCATCGATCCCAAGGGGCCGAAACTGCACGGCCTGAACTGGGATAACCTTGCCGCCCGCATGGCACCCGAAGTGAAGATCGATCTCGATGTCGATTGGGTCGTGGCGCAATATCGCGCGCAATATCCGGCGTGGACGCCGAGCCAAGTATTTTATTCCGCGACCACAGCAGGTCGGTCATGGCCGGGGCAGGTGATCGAGGCGGACGAACGGGCAAAGGCAGGTGCCGCCGCCACATGGGTCTATCAGCTTGATCGCGCGTCCCCCATCGACCCGCAGCGTGGTGCCGCCCACACCGACGATATCCCCTATGTTTTCGGCACACTGGACGCGCCGGGCAGCATGAGCGGAACCGATCAGGGCACACGGGCCACGCGCGATGCGATGATGCGCGCCTTCACCGGTCTTGCCAAAACCGGAAAACCCGGCCTGCCGGACTGGACGCCCTACACTGTGCCGCAACGCGCAACGCTGGTGGTCGGCGATGGCAAGGTGGAGGCTGTCAACGATCCCCGCCGGTGGGAGCGTGAACTCTGGTCTATTGGCCCTTACGTTCAACCGGGTAGCTGATGATCAGCGCCAGCGGCTTATCACCTTTCTGCCAGATGCCGACAACCGCACCTTCATAAAGATAGGCGGTCATCCCCTTGGTCAGCTTGGCCCGTTTGCCGTCTGACAGCACTTCACCTTCGCCTTCCAGCACATAGTATACTTCATCGTGCGCGATGGGATGCTCGCCAATAGCAGCGCCCACGTCCAGCGTGCGGCGGCGGAATTCCATCTTGCGCGGTTGCGGCACCGCGTCGCTGATGCGCCACGCGGTGCTCATGCCGATGGCCCCGTGGGGCGTGGGTTCGCGGCGCATGGTATCGGCTTCGTCGATCACCGCCATCGGGGGTGCCGCCGCCATCAGCAGGGCAAGAAATGCGCTCATTGCCGGTTCTCCCGCATGGCAGCATCGCGCGTGGAAAGCTTCTCTTGCGCTCCGGCCTTCTGGCCCGGATAGAGGCCGGATTTGGGCGTCATCGTATCAAGGTTCCAGTCTGCTTCCACAAAAGGTGCGTGGGTGGGCACTGGGTGCGGATAACCACCCACTTCGCTTTCATCATCAATGATATCACCGCGCCCTTCGGCCACGAAGAACAGCACGCGGATATCATCGGGCGCACGGTCCCACGGGCGCGCGCCAGCGGTTTGCAGAACCGACGTTTCGACATCGCCCGACGGCAGCACGCTGTAGCGCGAAACGTCTGTCAGCGGAGCCTTGGCCGTGATCAGCTTTGCCTTCGTTTCTCCATAGCGGCCGAACTGCGGCAGCGGATTGCCGTGGCGGTCCACCGCGCGGTTGTCCTTGCCATAGTATTTCAGATCGCCATCGCCGCCCAGCATCAGGAACGGCAGGCCGGGATCGGTATCGTTGCCCCCGCGCATCACATTGCCCACGGCAGTGATCTCGCCGGTGACGTATTCGTGGCCCAGCCATTCGAGATTCATTAGGTTATAATGCACCGCGCGGTGGCCGGGATTGTAGATCACGTTGTTGATCATGCTGATTTGCGCGCCGCCTTTGACCAGCGGCGCACGTTCCACATTGTGCGCCCAGACGTTGCGGTAAAACGTTATATTCGTTGCATTATCATGGATGAGCGAGCCTTTGGAATGTTCGCCCTTGGGGTGGCTTGAATTGGCAAGACCCTCAGCCGCAATGTTTTCGCGGAACACAACATCGTGGCTGGTGCCCGCGCGCCATTCAGCCACGGTGTTGCCGGTGAAGCGCGGGCCGGATGCGGACATGTTCTCGTCCAGCGCCCACAGGAAGCTGCAATGTTCGACCACCACATTGTACGCCGAAACGCCCGAAAACGCATCGGCTTCCCAGCCCGAAAGCCTGGCCTGCCCATCAGCCCCGGTCATCACGCGCAAGTGCGAAAGCACCACATCGTGCGTCTTCAGATCGATGCCGCCCTTGATCAGCGTGATCCCCGGCGAGGGCGCAGTCTGGCCCGCCACGGTAAGGTATGGTTCGGTGATCGTGATCGAATCCCGGCCAAGGTCGATCACCCCGCCCACTTCGAACACCACGGTGCGTTTGCCTTTGGCCGCCAGCGCTTCTGCGAGCGATCCCGGCCCCGATTTGGCCAGAGTGGTCACGCGGATGATTCGCCCGCCTGAACCGCCCTTTGTCGGATCGGCAGGGTGCGGTTCGGCCTGTGCAACGCCCCCGGCAAGGGCAAGCAAGGTGGCGGAAATCATGGCTTTTTGCAGTATCTTGCGCATCAGCGACTCTCCCAATGTCATCGTTATTGACAGAGCGGCGGCGTGAGGGCAATAAATAATGACACCGGTTACCCAAGACGCCAACGACGCTTGGGGACAAGACCGGAACGACAGCCGGTGCCCTGCGGGTCGCAGCATCGGTGTGTGGGAGCAGTGGTGCCAATGAAGGTCGTGCGCGAATGCACGTTCCCCTTTGACACCGGTAGCAATGGCCCCGAAAAGGGCGACGAGGGGATTTGACATGCGTAATTCAGTATCGCGCGTTTCGCTGTTCAGGATGGCACTGCTGGCTGGCGGCGCACTCGCTGCAGCCGGCACCGCACAGGCCCAAGACGCTGCCGCCACAGCCGAGGCGCAGGTGGCCGCCGAAGAAGGCACGCCGGAAGACGCCATCGTCGTCACCGGCTTCCGCCAGTCGCTGCAAGCTGCGATCAACGTGAAAAAGAACGCAGTCGGCGCGGTCGATGCCATTGTGGCCGAAGACATCGCCAAGTTCCCCGATCAGAACCTTGCGGAATCGCTTCAGCGCATTCCCGGCATCTCGATCTCGCGCGATGCCGGTGAAGGCCGTGCCATCACCGTGCGCGGCCTGTCCAGCCAGTTCACCCGCGTCCGCGTGAACGGCCTCGAAACCGTCGCCACATCGACCGACGGCGCTTCGTCCAACCGTGATCGCGCCTTCGATTTCAACGTCTTCGCATCCGAACTCTTCAGCTCGATCGTGGTCCACAAGACCGCCGAAGCCAGCCTTGATGAAGGCTCGCTGGGCGCGGTGGTCGATCTGAACACCGGCAACCCGCTGGCGGGCAAGGCAGGCTTCACCGGCGTCGCTTCGGTCGTCGGCACCTATAACGACCTGTCCGATTATGTCGGCCCGCGTCTTGCCGGGCTGCTGAGCTGGCGTAACGACGCGGGCACGTTCGGCGTCTCGCTCTCTGCCGCCTATCAGAAGACCAAGGTGCTGGAACTGGGCAACAACACCGTGCGCTGGGCGCAGGCCCGGTTTGATTCGGTTGACGGCACCAACTGCTTCTCCACGCCCAACAGCGGCGGCACCTATCGCGTCAGCGCCGCGTGCGACAAGGCAGCGCTTGCCTTCCACCCGCGCATCCCGCGCTATGGCGAAGTGAAGCATGATCGCGAACGTCTCGGCCTGACTGGCTCAGTCCAGTTCGCACCGACTGACGCCACCAAGTTCTCCATCGACGGCCTGTTCTCGCGCTTCAACGCGGATCGCGAAGAGCAGTGGGGCGAAGTTTTGCTGCGCAGCAACGAACGCTCGATCAATGTCGTGAATCCGGTTTACGATGCCAACAACAACATGATCTCGGCTACGCTGAATGACGCATGGGTGCGCACCGAGCACTACCTGCGCAAGAGCAAGACCGAATTCTATCAGGTTGGCGGCACCTGGGATCAGGACGTGTCCGATACCCTGCGCTTCACCTTGCTTGGCGGCTTCTCCAAGTCTGATGCCGATATCCCTGTCGAAACCACGATGATCTTCGATGATCGCGATGCGCAGGGGTACAGCTACGACTATACCGACATGAAGCACCCGAAGCTGACCTTCGGCACCAGCGTGACCGATCCGGCCAACTTCCAGCTTGCCGAAATCCGTGATCGCCCGTCGAACGTCACGAACAAGTTCAAGACCGTGCAGTTCCGCACCGAATGGGACGTGGCCGATGGCTTCACGGTGAAGGCGGGCGCGATGTGGCGCCGGTTCAACTTCGATACCGAAGCCTATACCCGCGATACGGCGGTTTGCGGCAATGGCGGGCTGGACCGCGTGCTGGGCACGATCACCTGCTCGGCATCGTCGGTGTTCGGCCCCACGGCGGTCTACGGCATCCCCGTGACCGCGCAGATGGCGCAACTGTTCAACCTCGGCAGCGCAGGGCAGCCCAGCGGCAACACCAATTCGTGGCTGGTGCCCAATCTGGAAACCACCACCGCGCTGACCAAGCTTTATGACCGCGCGCTGGTGCAGGATGCGGGCAACATTCGCGGCGTGCAGGAAACCACCAAGGGCGGCTACCTGCAGTTCGATGGCAAGGGCGACATGTTCGGCCTGCGCTATGCGCTCAACGCTGGCATCCGCTATGTGAAGACGGAACAGTCGTCCTACGGCCTCGTCAGCGGCACGCAGGCAACCGTTGAACGCGCCTATGACGACTGGCTGCCTTCGGCCAACATCGCGTTCTATCCCACCGAAAGCCTGATCGTGCGCGGTGCGGTGGCCGAAGTGATCACGCGCCCCACGCTGGGTTCGCTCACGCCGGGCGGTTCGGCAGACGGCTTCAACTTCCGCGTCACCAGCGGCAACCCGTTCCTCGAACCGTTCCGCGCCACGAACTATGACGTTTCGGTCGAATGGTACTTCGCCCCGCAAGCGCTGATCTCGGTCGCGGGCTTCATCAAGGACGTGGCCAGCTTTACCCAGTCTGCCGCGATCACCGAAGCGACGTTCGCGCAGACCGGCCTGCCGGCGTCGGTGCTCAACCCATCATCGCCCGCCGCGCTGAACCCGGCGCTGCTCACGCAGCCGATCTGGACGCTGACCACCACGGTCAACGGCACCGGAGCCAAGCTGAAGGGCGTGGAAATCGCCGCGCAGATCCCGTTCAAGATCTTCACCGAAGGCTTCCTTGGCAACTTCGGGATCATCGCCAACGCCACCTTCATCGACAGCAATGCCGATTACACCGTGCAAGGCCCCGCGACTGCACCGGGCGGCGCGCTGATCAACGTTACGCGCACCGCCGCGCTCGCCAACGTATCGAAGCAGGCCTACAACGGCACCTTCTACTACGATGACGGTCGCTTCTCGGCCCGCGTGATGGGCACCTATCGCGGTCGCTACCACGAAGGCGCCAGCGGCACAGGCAATATACTCGAAGGCTACGGCTCGATGTTCAACCTCGATGCCTCGATGCGCTTCAAGCTGACCGAATGGGTCGAAATTTCGGTCGAAGGCAACAACCTGCTCGACACCTATCGCTATCGCTACACCGATATCGATGCCGACCGGAATTATGAGAACAACCACTTCGGCCGCAACATCCTGGTGGGTGCGCGCTTCAAGTATTGACCTGAACCCTCCCGGTCGGGCGGTCCCTCCTATGCTGCCCGGCCAACTTGCAAACGGAGCCGCCATGACACTTGATCGTCGATCTTTCATGGCGGCTTCGCTTGTTTCTGCGGCTTTGACCGGAAAGGCCGTTGCGCAAACCGCAGTGCCTGCCGTGCCGAATGGCGCTTTGCCCCCCGGCTTGCCGCAACCTTCGGAAACCATCGATCTGTGGCCTGACGGAGCACCGGGCAAACCTGCCAAGCCGCTGGTCGAAACGGTGCAGGAACGCTCGACCGACCGCCTCGTCACCGACCGCGCCGTCTTCGGCATCAGCGCGCCGCGCATGGCCGTGTTCCGGCCAGACCGGCCCAATGGCGCTGCCGTGCTGATCACGCCGGGCGGTGGATACCGCTGGGTGGTGATTGACAAGGAAGGTTATGAAATGGGCCGCTGGCTGGCGGCGCGCGGCTTCACCGCTTTCGTGCTGTTCTATCGCCTGCCCGGTGAAGGCTGGGCGGCGGGGCCTGATGTTGCCCTGTCAGACGCGCAACGGGCGATGCGCCTGATCCGTCACCGCGCCCGCGATTTCGCGGTGGAGCCTGAGCGTGTTTCCGCAATGGGTTTTTCCGCAGGCGGCCACCTCTGCGCCGATCTGGCCACCCGCTTTGCGGCAAAGACCTATGAACCCGTCGATGCGGCAGATACACTCTCGGCCAAACCGCACTCTGCCGCGCCGATCTATCCGGTCGTGTCGATGAGCGCGCCCGATGCCCATCCCGGTTCACGCGAACTGCTGGTCGGAAAATCCGCCCCCCCAGCGCGCGAGGCCGCACATTCCCCGCACCGCAACGTGCCGAAAGACGCGCCGCCGTTCTTCCTCACCCACGCCGAGGATGACGATGCCGTCCCGGTCAACAACACCCTGCTGCTGCGCGCGGCGCTGAAGGAAAAGGGCATTCGCGTGGAAACCCACCTGTTCGAACACGGCGGCCACGGCTTTGGCCTGCGCAAGGCCATTGGCAAGCCCGCCGAAGTCTGGCCCGACCTGTGGCGAGCATGGGCGCGCACCACGGGGCTGGCAGCATGACCTTTAGGGCATACCGCGTGAGCAGGCGTAAGGCGCTAATCTCGGCGGCGTCAGCCACATTCGGCGTCGCCGTGCCTCCAATGGCGAATGCCGCAGTTGCCCCGGTGTCCCAACCAATCCCTTTGAGACGCCGGGGCATCGACAACCAGCGTGTGGCGGACCTTGGCGACGGCACGTTCGTCAATCCTGTGCTGTCGGGCGACCGACCCGATCCGGCCATCCTCAAGGACGGAAAGGACTACTATCTCACCTTCTCCAGTTTCGAGAGCTATCCCGGCCTGCTGATTTGGCATTCGCGCGATCTGGTGAACTGGCAGCCGCGCAAACCCGTGCTGCACAGGAACATCGGCTCGGTCTGGGCGGTCAGTCTTGAAAAGCACAGGGGCCGCTATTTCCTCTACATCCCGGTAAAAGCCAGCCCGCACAACGACATCTTCGTGATTTGGGCAGACCATATCGACGGCCCGTGGAGCGATCCGGTTCCGCTTGGTCTCCACGATCATATCGACCCGTGCCATGCCGTGGGCGAAGACGGATCGCGCTGGCTGTTCCTTTCGGGCGGAGACCGCGTGCGCCTTTCAGACGACGGCATTAAAGTCGCCGGACCGGTCGAACACGTATACGATCCGTGGCGCTATCCCGATGAATGGGACGTCGAAGGCTTCTCGCCCGAAGGCCCCAAGATTCACCGCATCGGCAAATGGTTCTACATGATCACCGCTGTCGGCGGCACCGCCGGCCCACCCACCGGCCACATGGTCATCGCCGCGCGGGCAAAGTCGATTCACGGCCCGTGGGAACAACATCCCGGCAACCCGCTGGTGCGCACCACCGACATTCGCGAAGCATGGTGGTCACGCGGCCATGCCAGCCTGATCGAAGCGCCCGATGGTTCGTGGTGGAGCCTCTACCACGGGTTTGAAAACGGGTTCTGGACGCTGGGCCGCCAGTGCCTGCTCGATCCGGTGGAATGGACCGCGGATGGCTGGTTCCGCATGACCGGCGGTGATCTTGCCGCGCCCTTGCCCAAGCCAAAGGGCGGAACCGCCCTGCCCCACGGCATGCCGCTGAGTGACGATTTCAGCACTCTGCAACTCGGAACCAAATGGTCATTTTTCCGCCCCGCACAGGACGAAGCAAGCCGCGTGCGGGTGGCCAACAACACGCTGTTCTTCAAAGGCAAAGGCCTTGCCCCTTCCACCGGTTCCCCGCTGCTGCTGATCGCGGGTGATACGTCCTACCAGTTCGAATGCGATATCGATCTGGCCCCCGGCGCCACCGCAGGCCTTGTGCTGTTCTATGACGACAAGCTCTATGCCGGTCTCGGCTTCGACAAGGACCGCTTCGTCACAAACCAATACGGGATGGAGCGTGGCCGCCCGGACAATCCGCACGGCGCCTCCATGCGCATTCGCGTGACCAACCGCCGCCACATCATCAGCTATCACACATCGGGCGATGGCGGGCGCACCTGGCTCAAGTTCGACCGGGGCATGGAAGTATCGGGCTATCATCACAACGTGCGCGGCGGATTCCTGATGCTGCGTCCCGGCTTTTACGCCGCTGGCCCCGGCGAAACGCAATTCCGCAACTTCAAATTCTCTGCACTGGAAGACTGATGCCGCGCAATCTTGAGTTACACCCCGACCGGTTGTTTCCGGTTGATCCTTCGGTGCGCGGCTTGGCGCGGGAGCTTTATTCCGGTGTGAAGGATTTGCCGATCATCAGCCCGCATGGCCACACCGATCCGCGGTGGTTTGCGGGGAACGATACGTTCGGCAATGCGACCGACCTGTTGCTGGTGCCGGATCATTACGTGTTCCGTATGCTCTATTCGCAAGGGGTGGCGCTGGAAGACCTTGGCGTGCGCAACAAGGGCGTCGATCCGCGCGCGGCGTGGCGGTTGTTTGCTGAGAGGTACTGGCTGTTCCGGGGGACGCCTTCGCGCATGTGGCTCGATTGGGTCTTTGCCGAGGCGTTCGGCATGGGCGTGCAGCTTTGCGCAGAAACGTCGGACCTCTATTTCGACACGATCACCGAGATGTTGGCGTCGGACACCTTCCGCCCGCGCGCACTGTTCGAGCGGTACAATATCGAGGTTCTCGCCACCACCGAAAGCCCGATCGACAGGCTGGAACACCACGTTGCCATCCGCGAGAGTGGGTGGAAGGGCCGCGTCATCACCGCCTATCGCCCCGATCCGGTGGTCGATCCGGAGTTTGAAGGCTTCCGCGCAAATCTGGACACGCTGACTGAACTGACCGGCGAGGATTGCTGCACATGGCGCGGATACCTCGCCGCCCACCGCACCCGCCGCGCGTTCTTCAAGAGCATGGGCGCGACCAGCACCGACCACGGCCACCCCACGGCGGCAACGGCCAACCTTTCCGCCGCCGAGGCCGAGGCGCTGTTCGCCAAGGTCGTGTCTGGCGCGTTCACCGCCGCAGAGGCCGAACTGTTCCGCGCGCAGATGCTGACCGAGATGGCGGGGATGAGCGTGGACGATGGCCTCGTCATGCAGATCCACCCCGGCTCCTTCCGCAATCACAACGCCGCCGTGTTCGAACGCTTCGGGCGTGACAAGGGCGCGGACATTCCCACCCGCACCGATTTCGTCCATGCCTTGAAGCCCCTGCTCGACAAGTTCGGCAACGAACGCGATCTGTCGATCATCCTCTTCACGCTGGATGAAAGCGCCTATGCCCGCGAACTCGCGCCGCTGGCGGGGCATTACCCCTGCCTCAAGCTTGGCCCGGCATGGTGGTTCCACGATAGCCCCGAAGGCATGAAACGCTTCCGCCACATGACCACCGAGACGGCGGGCTTCTACAACACCGTCGGCTTCAACGACGATACCCGCGCTTTCCTGTCGATCCCCGCGCGCCACGACGTTGCGCGCCGCATCGACTGCGGTTTCCTTGCCGAACTGGTGATGGAGCACCGCATCGAGGATTGGGAAGCGGCCGAACTGGCGCAAGACCTGTCCTACAACCTTGCGAAGAAGGCCTACAAGCTGTGAGGCAAACTGTGAGGCTCTCACCCGAAACGCTGGCCAGCCTTCCGGCGCAAGTCGCGCGGCCGCTCTATGATCGCGATGCGCAGGACGTGGGCATCGTCCACTTCGGCATCGGCGCATTCCACCGCGCGCATCAGGCCTGGTACACCGATGCCGCGATGAATCTGGGTGATGGGAATGCAGGCGACCGGGACTGGATGATCACTGGCGTCTCGCTGCGCTCGCCCGGCGTGGCGCGGCAGATGAACCCGCAGGGCGGGCTTTACACCGTGGCCGAGCAATCGGGCGAAGGCGCTACGCTGCGCATCGTCGGCTCCGTGCGCAATGTCCTTGTCGCCAGCGAGGAGCCGGACGCGGTCATCGCCGCCGTGGCTGCGCCTGCCACGCACATCGTCAGCCTGACCGTGACCGAGAAGGGCTATTGCCGCAATGAGGCGGGCGATCTCGACTTCGACCTCGCGCACTCCCTGAGCTTCTACTACTTCGTCACCCAAGGGTTGCTGCGGCGGCACAAGGCCGGGCTGCCGGGGATCACGCTGCTCAGTTGCGACAACCTTGCCGACAACGGCGCAAAGCTGAACGCGCTGATGCTGCAATATCTTGGCCGGCACGAACCCGATCTGGTGGACTGGTTCGCCCAGAACTGCACGTGCCCGGCAACGATGATCGACCGCATCGTGCCCGCCACCACCGACGATGATCGCGCGATGGTGGCAGCGGCGCTCGGCGGCCTTACGGATGAAGCCTGCGTCATCACCGAACAGTTCAGCCAGTGGGTGATCGAGGACAATTTTGCAGGCCCGCGCCCCCGCTGGGAAGCGGTCGGTGCGCAGCTCGTCTCCCACGTCGCGCCTTATGAAACCGCCAAGCTCAGGATGCTCAACGGCGCGCATTCGCTGCTCGCCTACTGCGGCCTCAAGGCCGGGCACACCTATGTTCACGAAGCCGTGGCCGACCCCGACCTGCGCCAACTGGCGACACGCCTGATGCGCCAAGAAGCCGCCCCCACGATCACGCCAGCCCCCGGCCAGAACCTCACCGCCTATGCCGACGCCCTGATCGACCGCTTCGCCAACCCCAGCCTCAACCACCGCCTCATCCAGATCGCGATGGACGGCTCACAGAAAATCCCACAGCGCTGGCTCGAAACCATCGCCGCCAATCAGGCACAAGGCAAACCCTGCCCCGCCATCCTTTCCGCCATCGCAGCTTGGATACACCACCTCCAAGGTCACAACGGAACCGTCGATGACCCTATGGCGGACAGACTGGGCGCTATCGCCAACCGCGCCGCGAACCCGGCTGATGCCGTACGCGCACTGTTCACCGGCCAAGGCCCCCATGCCGGAACGTGGCAACCCACAGCAGCCGATCTCCAAACGCTGACCGCCGCCTGCACGGGGGTGCAGACGGCGGTCTGAAAGACAGCAAGCTCCGGGTGCCTTGGGAACCCGCCGTCCTCCCCCCTTTAGAACGAACGCCGGACCGATACGGACCATGTGCGCGGGCGGCCGGGCTGGCCCGATGCCGTCCCCGCGCCGAACGCTTCCTGCAACAGCGTCAGGAAATAGTACTTGTTGGTCAGGTTCTGCACTTCCAGCGTCACGCCCCAGTCCTTCTCGTCCGACTGCCAGCCCACACGCGCATTGGCGAGGAAATAGCCGTCGATCCGGTTGGACAGGCGCAGCGTGGTGATCGGCCCGCCGCCGCCCGCATTGCTGAACGGCGAAGGCGTGACCGGACTGTTCGCCGGCACCGTGCTGCTCACCGCCAGACTGTCGAGGTTCGCCGCTTCGGTATAGATCTTCGACTGATAGGCACCATCCAGACGCAACGTGACCATGCCCTTCAGCACATCGGGAATGTCATACTGCACGCCCACCGCCGCCTTCCACTTCGGCGTATAGGGCGTCACGTCCTTCAGCGTCACACCGGTCGAAAGCGTATCGACGTTCTGGTACTGAAAATCGAGATAGCTGACCGAACCGTCGATGGTGAAGTTCTCCACCGGGCGGATCAGCGTTTCCACCTCGAAGCCCTTCACATGGGCAGACCCCACGTTCGATGGCCGCAGGCACGGCGTTGCCTGTGACGATCCACCCGGACCGGCAGTCGCCAGATCGAGACAGTTTACGCTCGACAGGATGATGTTCTTGTAATCGTTGAAGAACGCCGAAACGTTTACCCGCAGCTTCCGGTCAAACAGGTCGGACTTGAAGCCCACTTCATAAGCGGTAATCGTTTCAGGCCGGAATGCCGTCGCCTGGCTGGGGAAGAACGGACGCGGGTTCACACCCCCCGCGCGGTAGCCGGTCGATACCTGAGCATAGGCCATGAAGTCCGGACTGAACCGGTAGTCGGCCGCCACGCGCCAGTCGACACGGTTGTCGCGGAAGCTTGCCGTCAGCCCGTTCAGGCCAAACAGGAGGCAGTTGGGCTGGTTGCCAAGCCCGGTCGGCCCTGCGGTGGGCGCACCAAGGAAGAAGTTGCACGGTCCCTGAATCGCCGTCCCATCCGGGTTGCGGCGGACATAGCCGTAATCCTTCTCATCCCACGACTGGCGAATGCCGCCGGTCAGGTTCGCGCCTTCGGCCAGCGCGAAGGTGAAATTGGCGAACAGCGCCTTGTTCTTCGCAGGCGTCGGATCAGGCCCGTGCAGGAAATCGATCCCGGCATAGTTCAGGTTGATGCGACCGGTAAACGTGCCGCGCGTATCGAAATAGAACCCGCCAACCGTGAAATCCAGTTTGTCGTCCAGCACCTTGCCCGAAAGCCGCAGTTCCTGGCTCCACTGCCGGTTCTTCTGCGTCTGGTTCAGGTTGTTGTTGGCGATAGGCGAACCATCGGAGTCATAAGACCAGTCGGCAGTATATTTGCGCCACGATGTGATCGACTTCAGCTTCAGCGCATCGGAAAGATCGACATCGATGGTCAGCGCCGCGCCATAGTTGTCGAGGTTCGAATGCGGATCGGTAAAGGTCGGCTTGTAGGGCATCTGGCTATCGGGCCGCGCCGCATCGCCATAGGTTGCATAAGAAATGAAGCGCCGGTCATAGCCGCTGATCGTATCGCAGCTATTCGCCCCGTTCGGAACGAACGCGCAGTTCAGCGGAATGCCCGCGCCGTTGGTGCCCTGTAGGAACGGACGCCCGCCGGTGAACGTGGCATTCGGGCCATCGAACACCGCCGATGTATTGGCATAGAGCAGCACGTTCGCGCCCGGCTCGTTGCGCTCGCGCGTGTAATCGCCCGAAAGGTTGATATCCACCGTCTCGCTTGGCTGCCAACGCAGTGAAACCTTCCCTGCCACAGATGATGTGCCGCCCACCTTGCCCAGCACAGGGTCCGCGCCCTTGGCAAAGGTCGGCACATTGGTGCCCGGATGGGTCAGGTTGTAATCGAGCCGCTTGACATAACCATCGACGTTCTTGGTCACCCCGCCCACGCGCATGAACAGGTTTTCGGCCAGCTTCACATCAAACAGCCCGCGCACGTCGATGCGGTTGTAGCGGCCATAGGTCGCCTCGATAGAGCCGGTGTTGCTGCCTTCGGGCTTCTTTGAATAGAGCTTGATCGATCCACCCAGCGAATTGCGCCCGGCCAGCGTGCCCTGCGGCCCGCGCAACACTTCCACGCGGTCAAGATCGGTCAGGTCGAGCAGCGAACCCGTCAGCGTCGGCAGATAGACATCGTCGATGTACATGCCAACGCCCGGCTCCAGCGCAAAGTTGGGATCGGTCTGGCCCACGCCGCGAATGAAGGCGATGATGCCCGGCCCCAGTTCCTGCCCTTGCGGCTTCAGCGTGACGTTCGGCGCTTGCGATGCGATTTCCGAAACGTTGGTCTGGCCGCGCGATGCGATCAGTTCGCCACTCACCGCCGTGATGGCCAGCGGCGTATCCTGCAGGTTCTGCGCGCGGAACTGCGCGGTAACGACGATTTCGGTTGTGGTGGGCGTTTCCGGCTGGCTGGTGTCCTGCGCCAAGGCTTGCCCGCAAAGGGCCTGCGCACCAATCGAAAATGCAAGCAGGCTTACGCCCGCGCGAAGCGATCTGGTCATCCTATCCTCCCATACCGGCATCATTTTTCGTGCCCGGCAATGCGCCGTCCTGATACCGGCTGAGGGCAGCATACGCCCGATTCTGTGTTATGGTCAATAACAACATTTGGTAGCGTTATCGCGTCTGTGAAACGCTGAGACCTTCCTTGATGCACATCGGGACTGACGGTGTTACAGCGGCCTGATGAAGCATCCGCTAGAACCTATGGTCGGCTTTCAACTCGTGCGAACGGCCAACATCGCACTGCGCATCGTCAACGCGCACTATGGCGATCTGCGCATCCGCCATGCCGATGCCGCCGTGATGATGGTGATAGAAGTCAATCCCGGCATCACGCAAAGTTCGATTGGCCGGATGCTGCGGATGGAACGGTCAAACGTCGTACCCATCGTCGCACGCATTTCCGAACGCAACTGGATCGAACGCAAGCCGGGGCGCGGCAAGACCATCGGTCTCTACCTCGCTCCCGAAGGCATAACTGTAATGCCGCAAGTCCACGCCGCTTCCCGCGCAGGCGAAGACGCTATCGCCGCTGCGCTAGGCAAGGCAGGCTATGCCGAAATGCTGGAAAAGCTGCGGCTAATTGGTTGACGTGGCGGTGCGCAACCGCCGCACCGCAAACCCACCCCCAACCCCTCCCGCCTGCGGGAGGGGAGCGAGACTTACTGAGCTGTAGGCGAAGTTAGTCGCAGCGGGGTGGGTCTGCTAAACCGTCGATTGTTGCTGCAAAAGCCCACTCACGCGGTCGCTTTTGCCTTGGCTTCAGCCGCCGCCCGGAACACCGATACGTCAAAGTAATACGGCTTGATCTCGCAGCACTTGCCATCGCGGAAGCGGAACAGTTCGCACAGTTCGGCAGGTGCCAGCGCAGGGTCGGCAAAGCGGAACGACAGGATCGTGATCGCGTGGTTCTTGCCGGCGGTGGTTTCCACGCGGTCCAGCCCCACCACATCGACCATGCCCATGACTTTAACGAACAGCTCTTTCAGCGCGTTCTTGCCGCGATAGACGCCTTCCATCGGCAGGCCGGGCGCTTCGGTCACAAAGAAATCGTCGGTCAGCATCGCAGCCGCCTTGTCCCAATCGCCCACGCCGGTTGCGGCATAAAGGTCATCGACGAACTGGATCATTTCCTGCGCGGTCATCGTCATCGGGCAATCCTCTCAATTTGTCTGCACGATCACCCAAGCCGCGTCCCTACGAAACCTAGCGATATGGCTAGCGCTGCCTTGCGTCCACCCGCGCTAAGGATGCTACAACGAGAGGACAATCGCCTGATGACAACCGCAACCACCCGCCAGATCACGCTGGCCCGCCGCCCCACCGGCATTCCCGTGCCGGAAGATTTCGCGCTGGTCGATGTGCCGCGCCCCGTGCCCGGTCCCGGCGAAATCCTTGTGCGAATGCGCGTTGGCTCGTGCGACCCGGCGATCCGGGGCTTTCTGGATGACCGCCCCAGCTACTTGCCTCCGGTCGCGCTGGGCGCGCCGATCAACGGCATGTCGCTGGGCGAAGTCGTCGAATCGAACAACTCCGATTGGCCCGTCGGCACGCTGCTGCGCACTTTCGCGGTCTGGTCGGAATACTATGTTGTCGGCGCAGACGCCTTGGGCATCGAAAAGGTGGAGCAGGCCCCCGGCGTGCCCTTGCAGCACTATATGGGCGCGCTTGGCCCGGTGGGTCTAACCGCATGGGTCGGCCTGTTCGAAGTGGGCAAGGCCAAGGCGGGCGAAACCGTGCTGGTCAGCGCCGCTGCAGGAGCTACCGGCAGCACCGTGGTGCAGCTTGCCAAAGCCGCCGGGTGCCGCGTGATCGGCCTTGCGGGCGGGCCTGACAAGGCGCGCATGGTCAAGGAACTCGGTGCCGACGTGGCGATCGACTACAAGGCGGTAGGCGATCTGGGCGCAGCGATCAACGCCGCCGCGCCCGATGGCGTGGACGTCTATTTCGATAACGTCGGCGGTGAAACGCTGGATGCAGTGCTGCCGCTGATGCGGCTCCACGGACGTATCGCGGTGTGCGGCATGATCGCGCAATATAACGATGCCGATAACCCCCACGGCAACCGCAACTTGTGGCAACTGGTCGTCAACCGCCTGAACATGCGCGGTTTCATCACCTACGATCACCCCGAAGTGCTGGGTGAAGCGCAGGCCATGCTCGACCGGCTCTTTGCCGAGGGCAAGCTCAAGCCGCTGGAAAATGTGCGCGACGGGCTGGAAAAGCTGCCGGAAGCCTTCATCGAACTGATGAGCGGCAAGACCACCGGCAAAACGCTGGTTCTGGTATAATGGGCGTTCTCGACGGCAAGCTGGCCTTCGTCACCGGCGGCGCATCGGGCCTTGGGGAGGCCATTGCCCGTGCCTATGCCGCAGAAGGCGCATCGGTGGTCATCGCGGATATCGACACGGCAGGCGGTGAGGCGCTGGCCGCAGAAATTGGCGCGCGGTTCGTGACGCTGGACGTTACGCAGGAGGCATCGTGGGCCGCAGCCGTCGCGCCGTTCGAACGGATCGACGTGCTGGTCAACAATGCCGGGATCACCACACTCGGCTCGGTCGAGGAACTGACGCTGGCGCAGTTCCGGCACGAACTCGATATCGATGTGCTGGGCGTGTTCATGGGCATTCAGGCCGCGCTACCGAAGATGAAGGACCACGGTGGCTCCATCATCAACATGTCCTCGCTTTCGGGCGTCAAAGCCTCGGCCAATCTGTGCGCCTATAATGCAGCGAAGGCGGCGGTCACGCACATGACCAAATCCTGCGCGCTGCACTTTGCGGAAAAAGGCTATGGCATCCGCTGCAACAGCATCCACCCCGGCGCGATCCACACCCCGATCATCGACAAGGTATTGGCACAAAGCGATAATCCAGAAGCGCTTTATCAAAGCTTCGTCGATGTCCACCCGGTAAAGCGCCTTGGCAAACCAGAGGAAATCGCCGCGATGGCGGTGTTCCTTGCCAGCGATGCCAGCGCCTTTGCCACCGGCGCGGAATTCCGCGTGGACGGCGGCGCTTCGGTATGACCGGCGCGCTCCCCATCCGTCAGGTGGCGTTCTTCGTTGAAGACGTGCGCACCGCCGCCCGCGCCCACCACGCGGCTTTCGGATCGGGACCGTTCTTTGTGGCAGACAACATTCCGCTCGCCCGCGCGGTTCATCGCGGGGTGGCGCGCGAACTGGACCATACCTCGGCTTACGGCCAGTGGGGCGATGTGATGGTGGAGTTCGTGAGCCAGAACAACCCCGGCCCCTCCCCTTTCCGCGATGTCTATCCCGAAGGGTCAGGCCAGTGGGGGATGCACCATATCGCCGTGTTCGTTGACGATGTGGACGCTGAAATTGCCCGCTTTTCTGGCACCGGCGCACCTTGCGCGCTGCGGGCGGAGATGACCGACGGTTTCGTCTTCGCCTTTGCCGATACGACGGCCACGCTGGGGGTGATGACCGAACTCTATGCCCCCGCGCCAGTCCTGCTTGATTTCTACGCGATGGTCGCGCAGGCCGCGCAGGATTGGCGCGGCGGCGATCCGATCCAGACGATACGCTTTTCCTGAGGATGAATACCGTGACCGATACCTGGCATACCCTTGTTTCCGAAAGCGAATTTCCGGCCGAGGGCAAGCTCGCCACCAGAATCGGCGGCTGGCACGTGCTGGTGGCCAAGACCGAAGACGGGTTCTTCGCGGTCAACGATCGCTGCACCCATCAGGCGGCGCTGCTTTCCACCGGGCGCATCCGGCGCGGGGCGGTGATGTGCCCGCTGCACGGCGCGCGGTTCGAGATGAACACCGGGCGGTGCATCGGCGGCGCTTACAAGGATCTGCGCAACTTTCCGGTGCGGGTCGAAGGCGGCCAGATCGAGGTTTGCGTGCCCGATGAAGCGCCGGGCATGGACGAACTGCCTGTCGTCCTCTGAACTCACCCAAAGCGCAGGTTCGCGGCGGCCTAGTGTGCGTTAGGTGTCGCTAGGTGCATCTAGGTGCAGTTCGGAAAAACACAGTGGGAGAGACAAGAAATGCCCTTCACCGGCCCCGCCGAAGACCGCCTCGCCATCCGCGAACTGCTTGAAACTTATGCCGATGCCGTGACCCGCTGCCACGCGGATGATTGGGCCGCGACATGGGCGGA
Organism: Novosphingobium sp. ERN07; assembly: GCF_012641335.1. Lineage (GTDB taxonomy): Bacteria > Pseudomonadota > Alphaproteobacteria > Sphingomonadales > Sphingomonadaceae > Novosphingobium. The sequence continues at coordinate 111,416 of NZ_JABAID010000010.1, read as the reverse complement.
AGACGCCGAATGGTCGCTCCCCGATTATCCCGAACTTGGCACCACCACCGGCCGCCCGGCGATCAAGGCGATGTGGGTGGAAGCGATGAAGAGCTATCCCGGCATCATGTTCGAAGCATGGCCCGGCTCGATCGACGTGACCGGCGATACCGCCACCATGCGCAGCTACACCAGCGAGGTCTACGACCAGAACGGCACCACCATGCGCGATCGCGGCGTCTATGAAGACACCTGCGTCAAAGTCGACGGCAAGTGGCTGTTCAAGAGCCGTTCTTTCCGCAACATCCACCGCCAGCACGCGCCCAAAGGCTGCTGAAGCGGATCAGCGGGCGTGAAACCACGCCCGCCGGAACCACAGCGCCAGATTGACGAGCGCAATCAGCACGGGAACTTCCACCAGCGGACCGATCACAGCGGCAAAAGCCACCGGCGAGGCGAGGCCGAACGCGGCAATGGCCACCGCGATGGCGAGTTCGAAATTGTTCGATGCCGCCGTGAAGGCCAGCGATGTCGTGCGTTCATACCCTGCGCCGATGGCCCGACCAACGGCAAACGCCAGCACGAACATCACCACGAAAAACACCACCAGCGGCACCCCCACCCGCAGCGCATCTATCGGCAGGGCAAGGATTTCTCCGCCTTTCAGGCTGAACATGGCAACGATGGTGAACAGCAGCGCCGCAAGCGTCAGCGGGCTGATGGCTGGGATAAAGCGGGCTTCGTACCAGTCGCGCCCACGTGCCGAAACCAGCGCCTTGCGGACGAGGAATCCGGCAAGGAACGGTACGCCGAGATAGGTCAGCACGGCCTGCGCGATCATGCCGAAATCGATGTCCACCACTTGTCCTTCTAGCCCGAAGACAGGCGGCAGCACGGTGAGATAGAACCACGCATAGGGCACGTAGAACACGATCTGGAAAAGCGAGTTGAACGCGACGAGGCCGGTCACGTATTCCGGGCTTCCGCCTGCAAGCTGGTTCCATACCAGAACCATTGCAATGCAGGGCGCAATACCGATCAGGATCAGCCCAGTCATGTATTCAGGATCGTTGGGCAAGGTTAGCGCCGCCAGCGCGAACATGAACGCAGGCGCAACGATCCAGCACAGGATGAACGACGCCGCCAGCATCCGTCCATCGCGAAAAACCTGCCCCAGCTCCTCATATCGCACTTTGGCAAGCGGTGGGAACATCATCAGGATAAGGCCCACCGCAATCGGAATGCTGGTGGAGCCGACCGACATGGCGTTCAGGGCCTGCGGCACGGCAGGTGCCAGCGTGCCCAGCGCGATCCCCAACGCCATCGCAGCGAAAATCCACAAAGTGAGCCAGCGATCAAGGAATGATAGACGCGCGCGTTCTGGCGCGGCAGCGATCAACGTAGCCATCAGGCGGCTCCTTCCATTTGACCAATGCGGGCAAGTTCGCGCATCAGATCAGTGCGCTCCATCGTTTCGAACGGCAGGGCCAGCAGCGCGGCGACTCGCATTTCCAGCCAGGCCCACGTCTGTTCGAATGCAGCATCCACTTCTGCTTCGCTGCCTTCGACATCTGCCGGATCAGGCAAGCCCCAATGCGCCTTAAGCGGCGCGCCCATGAACACCGGGCACGCTTCTCCCGCCGCATTGCCACAGACGGTGATCGCCAGATCGACCGGCGGGGCATCCGGCCCGGTGAACTCGTTCCAGCTTTTCGACCGGAATGGCGCAGTGTCAATGCCGCGCCGCGCAAGCAGGCGCAGCGCGCCCGGATGCGGCACACCCTTGGGCTTGCTGCCCGCGCTGTAGGAGACAATGCGGCCTGCCCCCATCGTGCCAAGGATCACCTCGCCCAGAATAGAGCGCGCGGAATTGCCGGTGCAGAGCACCAGCACCGAAAACAGACGGTCGGCCATCAGCAGCACTCCGGGGTTTGTCGAACCAGTTCAGCAGGGGCGCAAACGCCGCCCCCGCAGCAGTTTTCGGTAAGGAACCCCATCAGAGCGTTCATCGCGGCATAGTCTGCCGCATAGAGGATCGAGCGGCCATTGCGGCGCTGGGTAACAAGGCCCGCATTGGCGAGCTGCGCGATATGGAAGCTGAGCGATGACGGCGCGATTTCCAGCGCTTCGGCCAGCGTGCCTGCGGCCATACCATCCGGTCCCGCCTGCACCAGCAGACGATAGGCGGCAAGGCGATGGTCCTGCGCAAGTGCGCCAAGCGCGCGGACGACGGCGGAGGAATTCATAAGGCGGCATCCTTCGATTCGATATTTCTATAATAGTTGAAATGATCGATGGCACAAGGCTGCGCATCGGCCCCGCCAAAACCGGCATTACCGCCTGTTACTTTTCCCAGTTCTCCCCAGAGGACGTCGCCCTATACACAGAGAAACGGGAGAGAAATGTTTGGAAATATCCGGTTGGTTCGAGAACCCAGTTTGGGCTGATCAAGATTAACCAGCAATGCCGCGCTGATGATACTTCGGCAGCTTCATGCTTTCGAACGTGATTTTTTGCGCCTTGTGCATCTCTTCCCGAAATCGACCGGCTGACGCAGCAACCGCGCTGCCGGAAAACGGAGGGGGAATATGAGAAATTCTGGCCATTCAGCCTTGGCATCTGCGACCATCGGTTCGCGCCGGTCAATCCGCGCTGCCGCGCTTGCAGCCACATTTCTGGCTGCGGGGCAAGTTTGGGCGGCGGAAGCCGACGATGATCAGGCTTCGCCATCGCAGGGAATCGAGGAAATCACCGTGACCGCGCGCAAGCGCGTGGAAGACGTACAGAGCGTGCCGCTGGCCGTCTCTGCCATCAGCGGCACCGCGCTGGAAGCGCGTTTTGTGCCCGATGTGCGTGCGGTGGCCAAGTACATCCCGAACGTCCAGCTTGGACAGGTCCAGTATTCGGGTGCGACGCTTTCAGCATCGATCCGCGGCATCAGCTTTGCCGATATCGAGCGGTCGTTCGAACCGGCAGTCGCCACATCGATCGACGGCATCTTCCTTGCTTCGAACACCGGCGCGCTGGTCGATATGTTCGACGTAGAATCGATCGAAGTGCTGCGCGGCCCGCAGGGCACGCTGTTTGGCCGCAACACCGTGGGCGGCATCATCAACGTCAAGCGTTCACGCCCCACGGGTGAGCTTGGTGCCAAAATGGCGGTTACGGTTGGTGCTTATAACCGCAACGATTATCGCGGCGTGTTCAATGCGCCCATCGTGAACGATGTTCTGGCGCTGAAGGTTGGCGTGTTCTCGATCAACAGCCACAGCTTTACCTATGACGCCGCCACCGGCAAGGACGAGCCGGGCCTCAACCGTCTGGACATTCAGGCCAGCCTGCTGTTCACGCCGACGCCCGAATTCGAAGCACTGGTGACCTATGAGCACCTGCGCGACCGTTCGCACTATCCGAACCCCGTCAACCAATCGATTCCGGGCGAACTGGCCTGCGACGTGGGCCTTTGCTACAGCGCACACAAGGACGAATACGAAAGCAGCGGGTTTCGCGCCTCGTTTGGCGGGTTGCCGTTCTATGCCCCGTTGGATGCCGATAACGTAACGCTGAACATGACGTATGATGCGGGCAATTTCTCCATCGCGTCGGTCACCGGCTACATGGAAAATCAGGACTCGCTCGACATCGACAACATCGGTGATGCGATTGCGCCCAACACGCCGTTCTTCCACCCGGTGCGTTATCTGCACGGCAACCAGTTCAGTCAGGAACTGCGCGTGGATACCGATTTCGGCGGCATGTTCGATATGGTCGCGGGCGTCTATTTCTTCAAATCGACGTATGAGCTGGATCGGCAGGACGTGTTCGTTGCCGATGGCACGCGCAACCCGGCCAACCTTGTCGATACCTTCAACGCCGGGCAGACGGTAAAGTCCTATGCCGCCTTTGCCGAAACATACTGGAAGGTAACGCCAACCACACGCATCACCGTGGGCGGCCGTTACACGCACGAAACCAAGGACTTCCACGTAACGAAGCCGGCGCCCTATACCACGCCTGCCTATTCGTGCCCGGATCCGACGTCCACTTATGCGCCTTGCGCCAATCCGCACCTGTCGTTCAACCGCTTCACCCCGCGCGTATCGGTGGACCAGAACCTTGCTGACGATGTGATGCTCTATGCCTCATGGTCGCGCGGGTTCCGTTCGGGCGGGTGGAACGGGCGTCCCGGCTCCTTGCCGCAGACGATCGGGCCATACGATCCCGAAACGGTCGACAGCTATGAAGCGGGCCTGCGCACCAAGTTCTGGGACAACCGGGCGATCTTCAACGTCACGGTGTTCCAGACCGAATATCGCGACAAGCAGGAAGACCAGATCCGCACGAACCCGCTGAACCCGGCTTCGACGATTACCTTCGTTGAAAACGCAGGCAAGGCGCGGTTCCAGGGCGTGGAATTGGAAGCCCAGCTCCGCCCGGTGCCTGAACTGAACCTGTTCGGATCGGCGGGCTATCTCAAGGCGCGCTATCTGGAATTCCTCGATCAGGCTGGAAACGACATCAGCGCGACCAAGCAGCTCCGCTATGCGCCGAAGTGGAATGCCAGCGTGGGCGGCGATTACACCTTCGAACTGGGTGGCGGCAACAAGCTGATGCTGGGCAGCAACCTGAAATACGTAGGCGATTATGTGACCGAATCGAGCGTGGACTATTCCGGCCTGCGCCGCGAACGGATCCCGGCGCACACGTCTATCGATGGCGCGATCACCTTTACCGGCGCGATGAGCGGGTTGAAGGAATACAAGATCTCCGCCTTCATCAACGATGCTTTCCACGGCGGTGGCCGCATCGTGCGATCCAGCTATGCCGGGCCGTTCTGGTTCAGCGACCGCATTCCGAACCGCACCTGGGGCGTGGAGTTGCAGGTCGAGTTCTGATCTTTCCGCCAAGCTGATAATGCAGCGCCCGTCCCCGAAAAGGGGGCGGGCGTTTGCTTTTGCGGCAACCTCGGTGATTGGCCAGTTGCCGGGTGCCATGTGCTTTGCGACGCAGGGCAAAAGAGGATGCACGATTGATGACAACCAACCGGTTCTGGCAGCTCGACAACCACCCCGAAGGCAACGATTTTGCCGCCGCGCTATCTTTGCAGGCAGAGGAACTGCCGCCGCTGGCCGATGGCGAAGTGCGGGTGAAAGTCGGCTGGCTTTCGATGGACGCAGGCACGCGCATGTGGATGAGCCCGCGCACCGATGGCTATCAGCCGCCGCTGCCGCTGGGATCGAAAATGGCCGGGCTGGTGCTGGGGCGTGTGAGCGAAAGCTGCGATGCGGCCTATCCGGTGGGCGCGATGGTGCGCGGCTTCGGGCAATGGGCTGACTATGCCACGGTGGTTCCGGCGCTGTCGGGGCTGGAAGTGGTGGACGATAGCCTTGCCGATGTGCGCCAGCACTTTGGCGCGCTGGGCATGAATGCGTGGACGGCGCTGGTGGGCGTGAAGGAAGTGGCGGCAATCAAGCCCGACGAATGGCTGGTGGTGTCTGCCGCAGCAGGCGCGACCGGCAGCATGGCGTGCCAGGTCGGGCGCAATCTGGGCGCGCGGGTGATCGGCATTGCGGGCGGGCCTGAAAAGTGCCGCTACCTGACCGAACAGCTCGGCGTGGATATGGCCATCGATTACAAGAACGAGGACGTGGCTGCGCGGCTTGCCTCGATTGAAGGCGGCGTTCACGCTTATTTCGACAACGTTGGCGGGCCGCTGCTGGATGGAGTGCTACCCAACATGGCGCATTACGGGCGCGTGGCAGTGTGCGGCATGGTGGCCGCTTATGACAACGACGCCCCCCTGCCCGGCCCCGCGCGGTTCGATCAGGTGCTGATGCGGCGGCTGCGGATCGAAGGGTTCTTCATCCCGGATTTCCTGCATCGCGGCGCGGAGTTCCTGCCCACTTTGCGCGGGTGGGTAGATTCGGGCGCGCTGACGGTGAATCTGGATGAAACCGCCGGGCTTGAGAACACGCTAGTGGCCTATGACCGGATGCTTTCGGGCAAAGCCATCGGCAAGGTTATCGTGAAGGTGGCTGGCTGATGCCGATCATAAAACACCGCGCCCCATTGCAATGCCTTGTCGCCGTGCGCGGCCACCCGTTTGACCGGACGGCCTTTGACGCGATGTTTCAGGCGATGGACGGCATCTCTGCCACGATGGTGGATCAGCCTGCAGCGGCACGGCTGATGAACCCGGTTGGAATGCGCGGGTTCGATGTGCTGGTGCTCTATGATATGCCGGGGCTTGACTTTGAAGCCCCTGTAAATGCACCGCTTTACATCGAACCTGAAGCGGACTTGATGTCTGGTTTCCGCAGCCTACTGGAGCAGGGTAAGGGCGTGGTGGCGCTGCATCATGCTCTGGCGGGCTGGCCTACATGGACGGAATATCACGAATGGCTGGGTGGGCAGTTCTTCTATCACCCCGGCACATGGGCTGGCGCGAAGGTAGCCGACAGCGGATATTGCCATGACGTGCGCCACGATGTTTCGGTGGTGGCCGATCACCCGGTGACCGCCGGGCTGCCTGAACGGTTCACGCTGACCGATGAACTGTATCTGGGGCAAGTGGCCGAAGCAGGCGTAACGCCGCTGCTGCGATCATCCGCCGCGTTTGACCGCGACCATTTCTGGTCCGCAGACCTTGCGGTCAAGGGCCAGATGTTCAGCCGCGAAGGGTGGGAGCATCCGCCCGGATCGAACCTTGTCGGTTGGGCGAAGCAGGCCTTGAACAGCAGGCTGGTTTATCTGCAGCCGGGCGATGGGCCATCGGCCTATGACGATGTGTATTACCGGCGGTTGGTGGAGAATGCGATCCGCTGGGTGGCTTGAACTGTCACCCGTAATGGTGCCTGTGCCCCCGCGCAGGCGGGGGCGCGAGGTGCTGGTTTGCAATTTAAGCGCTTAAAGCGCTTAAAGCGCGGTCATGCCCCCATCGACGACCAGCTCGGTGCCGGTGACATAGCGGCTTTCATCCGACGCAAGGAACAGGTTCATGTTCGCGATGTCGAGCGGATCGCCCATGTAGCCCATCGGCACGAGCGCCAGCGTTGCATCATAATTTGCCGCGTTGTCTTCCAGCGCCACGCCCTGAATGTTGGTCAGGATCATGCCGGGGTGAACCGAGTTCACGCGGATGCCCTGCTTGGCCACTTCCACCGCGATGGTCTTGGAAAACAGGCGCACGCCACCCTTAGCTGCAGCATAGGCACCGCAAGCCGGCACGCCGATCAGCCCGGCGACCGACGAAATGTTGATGATCGAGCCCTTGATGCCGGTCTTGCGCATCAGCGCAACCGCACGCTTCGTGCCGTGAAACACGCTATCGAGATTGACCGAGTTCTGCAGCGCCCAATCGGCGCTGGTCATGTCTTCGATGGGGCGCAGCACGGCGATGCCAGCATTGTTGACGCACACGTCGAGCTTGCCGTCCTCGGCCTCGATGGCGGCGAACACTTCGTCCCATTGGGCTTCATTGGTCACGTCATGCAGCATGGCCTTCGCCTGCCCGCCTGCTGCACGGATGCTTTCGGCAACCTTTTCAGCGCCCGCCAGATCACGGTCGGTCAGCCATATCTTGCAGCCTTCTTCGGCAAAACGCTGCGCTGTGCTACTGCCAAGGCCGGGCACCGAAGCCCCGCCTGTGATAAGAGCGGTCTTGCCGGCTAAACGTGACATGCGCTTGTACTCCTAAAAAGGACCGGGGGCGTTAGGCGGAGCGCGTTAACGCCCCGCCCTCGCCCCCCGGCAAGGTGGATCAGTTATGCGTCAGCTTCAGAACTTGACGCCGACGGTTGCGCCATAAGTGCGCGGTTCGAGCGCCATGCCGAACGACCACAGGCCTGCAACGGTGAAGGCGTGCGTGGTGGTCTTTTCGTTCAGCAGGTTGCGGCCGAAGACGCGGACATAGGCCTTGGTGTCGTTCAGATCGAAGTTGAACGTCAGCGATGCGTCAACCAGATCCTGGGTGGTGGTGCGCACGCGCGGATCGTTGCCGTTCACGGTCACCGCTGTTGCCTGCCCTGCGCCGTTCAGCGTCGGCGTAAGCGATGCTGCTGAAAGCTGTTCGTCATAAGGCGAGATATGGCGCCAGCCCACGTTGGTGGACACATCACCGAAGCTGGTGGGCATCGTGTATTCAGCGCTGAGCGACGCGGTGAACTTCGGCGCATAGATCAGGCGGTTGGCGTTGTAGTTGAACGGCACCAGACCCGTGCCGCACGAATTGGTGGCCACCGGCCCGCCCGCATAAGCGCCGCAGGTGACGAAGTTGCGGAAGTGCGAATCGAGGTAGGCCATCGATCCGGTCAGCTTGAAGTTGTCGGTCACGCGCAGGGTGCTGTCGAACTCCAGACCCTTGATCAGGGCGCCGCCAGGGACGTTGCCGGTGATCGTCTGGTTGCCGGTGGGGCCACCAGGGACGGTCAGGTTTTGCTGCATGTCCTTGTAATCGGACACAAAGCCCGCAAGGTTCAGGTCCATGCGGCCATCCAGCACCGTCAGCTTTACGCCCACTTCATAGGCATCTACCGTTTCAGGCTGGAACGGCGTGCTGGCGGTGGCGGCAGTGGCTGCGCGCGGGCTGAAACCACCCGAACGATAGCCGCGCGACCACGAAGCATAGATCATCGTATCGCTGTTCGGGCGCCAGTCGATCCCGATCTTCGGCGTGAACTTGTTGAAGCTGGCCTTGCCCGTGCCGACCGGCACGAACTGCGACTTCTGCACGTTGTCGGGATCGATCAGCTTGCCACCGGCAAAACCGTTGAACAGTTCCTTCTTGTCGTGGCTGAACCGACCGCCGAACGAAATGCGGACCTGATCGGCAACCTTCCAGTTGAAGTCCCCGAACACGGCATAGCTTTCGGTCTTGCCTTCGACATGCTGCGAATTGAGATCAAACGTAGTAGGCGGTGTGGTCGAGCTGAAACCGAACACCCGCGACCACTGGGTCAGATCGTATTCCGACTTGAAGTAGAAACCGCCGACAACGTAGTCGAACCCGTCGAACAGTTCGCCAGCAGCGCGCAGTTCCTGGCTCCACTGTTCGTAGTGCTGGCGACGATCGACATAATAGAGATCGGTCGAGGAACCATCGAAGTCCTGCGTCTGGGCTTCGGTGCTCTTGCGCCAACCGGTGATCGAGGTGAGCTTCACCGCGCCGGCATCATAGTTCATTTCCAGCGTGGCTTCGGGCGCCTTGTAGGTGCTTTCAGCATAGTCACCGAAGGTCGTGTAAAGATCGGTGGTGTTGTTCCGGTTGCATTCGCGCGCCGGAATGAAGCCGCAGAACACTTCGGTGCTGTTGGTCAAGTTGCTGACGACGGGATCGAACTTCTGTTCAACCTGAGCGACGGTCAACTGCGCTTCGAAGCCCGAACCAACAGGCTTGAACAACAAGCTCGCGCCATAGTTTTCGGCGTTGCTCCAGCCCGCGCTGACATTGCGCGTGACGTTCTTGTAGAACCCGTCGGTTTCGTTGTGGAAATACCACGCCTTAACGCCCCAGCTTTCGTCATCGCCATAGTTGGCAATGGCCTTGGCCGAGAAGGTGTTCCAGCGGCCATAGCTGACTTCGGCCTTCATGCCGGGCTTCATCGTGGGCTTGGAACGCTGAATGTTGATCACGCCGCCGATGGTGTTCGCGCCGAAGAGCGTGCCCTGCGGGCCGCGCAGCACTTCGATCTGCGCCACGTCGAACGCATCCTGCAACTGGCCTGTGTTGGTGCCGATGACCACGCCATCGACCAGCACGCCCACGGTCGGCGTCTGCGACTTTTCGATGTCGGCATAGGTCAGGCCGCGGATCGAGATATTGGCTGCCTGCGCGCCCGAATTCTGCTGAGTGATCAGCAGGCCTGGCGCCGCACCTTGCAGGTCCCCGATGTTCACCGCAGCCTTGCTTTCCAGCATGGCGGTGTTGACAGCGGTGATGGCGACAGGGGTGGACTGCAGCGTTTCCGAACGGCGGCGTGCGGTAACGATGATCGCGCCAGTATCTTCGGTGGCTTCGGCCTGATCGGCCTGTGGAGCGCCAGCCTGCGGCTCAGCCGCATCAGCGGCGAACGCGGGCATGGAGAGGCCGAACGCGGTGGTGGCAAGTGCAACGGCGATCAGGCGCCGTGCGGCTGGGGTCTTCATGGTATCCTCCCTCAAAATAAGGTCGCTCGGCCTCGTCGGGCCGTTGCTCCCCTCTTTCATCCACCCCGCCGCGATTTGAACCAACTGCCACTTGTTACAGGTGCCTGCGATCAGCCATGCTGCATCCTTTGTGCACCCCAAGGGAGAGATCGAAATGCGCATCAACCGTCGATTCCTGCTGGCACGCCGTCCGCACGGAGCGCCCGTTCCAGAGGACTTTTCGTTTGTGGAACAAGAGGTTCCTGACGCGCCGCTGGGCGGCTTCGTGGTGCGCAACTGCTTTGCCTCGCTCGATCCGGCGCAGCGTGGGTGGATGGACGATGCTCCCAGCTACATGCCGCCGATCGCATTGGGCGATCCGGTGCGGGCCAGCACGATTGGCGTTGTCGCCGCATCGAAATCCCCCGATTTTGCCGTGGGTGATTGGGTTCTGGGGCTGAACGGGCTTGAGGACTACTCGGTCAACGAAGCCGGTGGTTTCACCATGAAGGTTGATACCTCCCAAGTGGATTCGCCATCGCGGTTCCTTTCGGCAATGGGCGCTGTGGGGCTGACAGCCTATTTCGGGCTGACCGAAGTGGCCAAGCCCAAGGCGGGAGAAACGCTGCTCGTATCTGGTGCGGCAGGCGCGGTCGGGTCAGCAGTGGGGCAGATCGGCAAGATCATGGGGTGCCGCGTCATCGGCATTGCTGGTGGTGAGACCAAGTGCCGCCGGCTGATCGACGACTACGGATTCGACGTTGCCATTGATTACAAGGGCAAATCGGTGGACCAGCTTGCCGCCGAAATCCGCGCCGCGGCGCCGGACGGGGCCGATGTGGTGTTTGAAAACGTCGGCGGCGATGTGATGGACGCCGAACTGATGAACCTGGCCAAGCACGCGCGCATCGTGCTGTGCGGCTTGATCAGCGAATACAATTCGCCCGAAAAGATCGGCGTGCGCAACCTGTGGCAGGTGCTGGCGCAACAGGCGACGCTCTATGGCTACCTGATCATGGATTATGCCCCGCGTTTTGCCGAAGGGGGCGCGGTCATGGCCGAATGGATGGCGCAAGGGCGGTTGCGCATCGATGAGGACGTGCAGGAAGGGCTGGAGAATGCCTACGAAGCCTTCATGCGGCTGTTCACCGGGGCGAACACCGGCAAGCTTGTGCTGAAGATCGCAGATGGCCTCTGATCGTCTGCGCGGCCGCAAGGCCATCGTCACCGGCGCAGGTTCGGGCATCGGTGCGGCCACGGCGGCACGGCTGCGTGCCGATGGAGCGCTGGTCTTTACCGCAGATATGCAGGGCGATGTAGACTTCGTGGCTGATCTTACCACGCCCGATGCCAACGCTCGCCTGATCGAACAGGCCGTGGCGGCGCTGGGCGGACTGGACACGCTGGTGCCCTGCGCCGGAATCAGCGCGTTCCATCCGCTTGAAGGGCACGACGATGCTTATTTCCAGCGGGTACTGGATGTGAACGTGGTATCGGTATTCCGGCTGATCCGCGATGCTGTGCCGCATCTGAAAGCCGCCGGAAAAGGACGCGTCGTGACCATCGGCTCCACCACATCGAGCCACGGGGACGAAGGGCTTTGCGCCTATGCCGCGTCCAAGCACGCGGTGCTGGGGCTAACCAAATCGGTAGCGGCAGAACTGGGACCGTTAGGCGTGACGGTGAACTGTGTGCAGCCCGGCGCCATCGCCACGCCGATGACCGCGCCCGCCTTTACCCAGATGCCGGAATTCAAGACCTTTTGGGAAAACAAGGCCCCCCTGCGCCGCCTTGGCCAGCCTGAGGACATTGCCGACGTGATCGCATTCCTGTGCAGCGATGATGCGCGCTTCATGTCGGGCCACGGCGTGTGGATAGATGGTGGCGCGATGGTGCGGCACTAAGGGCTCATCCGTTCGTTCTGCTATTGCCAACTACGGGCTGGCCACTAACAGGACATCAAATTGACGATGACTGCCGTTCCTTGCGCCTTTGATCATGCAAAATGAAGAAGAGCGGTTTTCCGCAATGCGCATGGTCTACTGGAAGCCACAGCCTGAGCTGGAAGGGCTGGTCAGCGGATATCACCTCTATGCGGTTGCCCCACCAGAAGGGGAACTGCATCGCGATGTTTTCCAGCCAGCCTGGTTCAATCTGCGCATACTTATCGATCCTGCAACGCGCTGGACTGTGAAATTCGGAACATCAGCGCCGTTACGTGTCCCCGATGTAGCTTTGTTTGGACCCAGCAGCGCCGCCTGTTGGTCGGAAAGCAACGAGGGCACAGTCATCGGCGTGGGGATAACCCCGCGCGGCTGGGCACGGCTGGGTGCAGGTGAGGCAGGAAAACTGGCCAATCGCGTAGTTCCCGCACAATCGGTATTCGGAGAGGCATCACAGCAGCTTGCGAACAAGTTGCGTGGTGCCCGTGACGACAGGCAGATCGTCGGCATCCTCGACCAGTGGCTACTAGCCCAGTTTCCGCCGCCGCATCGTGACGAAGATGTGGTGACGCGGATCGGTGCAGCTCTGCTTGACCCGGCCATCAAAACCTCGACAGCGACGGCAGCGCGGGCTGGCGTTACGCAACGCACGCTCGAACGATTGAGCCTGAAGACGTTTGGCTTTACGCCCAAGCTACTGCTGCGCCGCGCCCGCTTCCTGCGTTCGCTCCATGCATTGATCCGTGGCGGGCCGGGCCGCAAGGCAGTGGCCATCGATGCGGGTTACACCGACTATTCACACTTCATCCGGGAAGCGCACGAGTTTCTGGGTATGAAACCAACACAGTTCCTCGAAGCCTGTGGGCCGATGTTCACCCGATCGCTGGAATTGCGCGATGCCGTGCTAGGCGCACCTGCACAGGCATTGACTCAGGTGGACTAGGCTCACTCCTTCATCACCGGCATCGGCACCTGCCCGCTTTCATCAAGGTAGTAGGCCACCCATTTGTGGAAGAACTGGTTGCCCGGCTCGTTCCGGCCAAAAGTCTGGTGCGTCATCGCGCCGGATTCGAGGCCGTTCTGCACTTTGAGGCCGAGGAAATAGTCTTCCTCCTCGACGACATCGAAGAAGAAATCGCACATCTGGTCCAGCGCGGCCAAGCCTTCTTCGGTGTCGGGCTTCGTCGGGAAGATGTAGTTCATCACGGTGGTGTTCTGGTTGGTCTTCGGACCGGGGAACAGTTGCGCCAATTGGCCCATTTCAGGCGCGAGGAAGAAGCTCATGTTGGGGAAGAGCATACGGATGAAGTCATAGCCGTTGTTCTCCTGCCGCCCCCATTCGTCGCCCGGCAGATCGTGCAGGCGGGTGATCGCATTCTGCGGAAAGCCGAGCCGGATGTGCGGACCGAAGCCTTCGTAGTTGGCGCGGTTCGATGGGCTGCGCGTGGCGACCGTGTTGGTATGCGCGGCCTGAAAGTGATAGCCTTCGAGATAGCCGTCATAGGCGACTTTCCAGTTCGCGCCCTTCATCGGCTTGTTCTTGTGGTAATACCACGTCTCCAGCTTCAGCGCGGCAAAATCCTCGTACATGCCGCCCATCCATTCGATGGCGTTGATCGGCAGGTCTGGAGTTAGGATCACAAAGATCAGCCCCGCCGCCTCGTCGCACGGCAGTTCGGTCATGTTCAGAGTGGAGCGGTCCAAGTCGCCAAAGGTGCTGGCTTCGGCAATGCCGATCAGCTTGCCATCGTTGGCATAAGTCCATCCGTGATACTGGCAGGCAAAGGCCCGGCAATTGCCCTTGCCTTCAGGCGCAAGGTGCATCGCCCGGTGCTTGCACACGTTGAGAAAGGCGCGCGCCTTGCCATCCTTGCCGCGCGTGATCAGCACGGGCAGGCCCATCACGTCCATCGCCTTGTAATCGTTGACCTGCGGCAGTTCGATGGTCAGCGCCAGCATCAGCGGCAAGCGTTTGAAGATGCGCTCGATCTCGCGTTCGAAGCGCTCCTCGCTGAGGTAATCGGCCACTGGGACACGCATGGTGTCGCTCGCCTGATCGGTAGTCTTGGTTTCGACGAAATGCAGCATCCGTTCCGCTGCATCGGCATATTTGTCATAGAGTTCGGTCATGGCAGCGGCCTCATGCGTTCAGATAGCTATCGAGTGTCTGGTGAAGGTGGCGGATGCGGACTTCCTGGTAATCAGCCAGTTCCACCGCCTGATTTTTCGAGACTTTCAGCCCTTCGTGGCACAGTGCCATGTTCTCGCTGTCCTGATCCAACACCGCGCCCAGCACGCCGAGTTCAGGTGCGTCGGCCCAGATCTGATCATCTGACAGCATGTGCATCGGCACACCCGCAGGACGGGGTTGGCCTTGCGGCACGCGCGCGATCACGCGCACTTCCATCAGGCATTTTTCCTGATCGGGCCAAGGCCGCCAGCGATACACGATGTTGGGCATGAAGCCGCCCCACGGCGCGAAATTGGGGAACACATTGTAGACCAGCGCGTCGAGCAGTTCGCTTTCGGACACGCCACTGTAATCGCCGCCGAACTGCTTTTCCGATACCGTGCGCATCATTTCGCCCAGCGCGGCGCGCGCGGTGCGGCCTTCGGGCACCTGAATGGCGTAATTGTCCTTCTCGGCATCGTAGTTGTCGGCACTGCGGCCATTATATTTGCGGAATTCATCGATGATGCGCTGCTGCGGCCAGTGTTCGGCCTCGGCCTGTGCCTCGATATGCGGACTGATCACGCCGAAGGGGGTGTAGTTCACGTTCACATGGCGGCCCAGCACGTGATAGGCGGCATTGGCATCGCCGGTGAAGGGCATGAGCTGCGGGTGCGTGACATAGGCGTGGTAGCTTTCCATGAAAGCTTCCATCGTGATCTTCCAGTTCGCCGGGATCACCTTGGCCACCCACGCCACGGTCACGCATTCCTCGTGTTTCCAGCGCTTGAAGAACTCGGGCAGCGGATCGAGAAACTCTTCGATAGTCGGGCCTTCCGGGTTATCGCGCACGAAGATGTATCCGCCCCATTGCGCCATCTTGGCCTCAGGCAGTTGCATCTTTTGATCGGTCAGATGGGCAAAGTCCCAACGGCACGGAATGTTGCGCAGCGAACCGTCAGGGTTCCATGAAAAGCCGTGGAACGGGCAGATGAACTGGTCGGCGCTGCCGCTATCGGTCTTCAGCTTGCGGCCACGGTGCAGGCAGACGTTGTGGAACGCCTTCACGCTGCCATCATCCTGCCGCACGATCAGATAGGACCGGCCCGCATTGTCATAAGTGACGTAATCGCCGGGTTCGGGCAGGTCTTCCTCGCGCGCGGCGAACTGCCAGACGCTGGGCCACATCTTTTCGCATTCGGCACGGAAGAAATCGGGGCTGTAATATCGTGCCGCATCGATGGGATCAGAGCCGAGATATTGCGAACGGTCCTCGGCCATAAAGGCGGGGGGCGGCACATCGTCGGCCCGGAGGATGTCTTCCCAGCTTGTGCCGGGGCAGCGGGCACTGTGAAAAGCGCCGGGATCGCGGTCTGCCATGATTGTCCTCTCCGTATCGGTAACGGAGCGGAAGGTGTCATGTTTAGACCATACGGCGTTTGATCAAGGTCAAGATACGCCGCCCGAAGACCTCTGATTTTGGCTAGGAACTGGCGTTTTTGCGATAAAACAGGTTATGTTGCCGGTTTTATTTGAAGCCGCACTCCGTCATTCCAGCGCAGGCGGGAATCCAGCGAGCAACCGTCTCAACTGGATTCCCGCCTGCGCGGGAATGACGAAATTAATGATGCAACCGCCGCTCAACCCGGAACGATCACACCCTCACCCGCGCGCCAGACGGGCAGGATCTGCTCGTCGTCATAGATTTCCATGATCTCAAAGACATTGCCGAAGAAATCGCGGCAATAGGTGGCGGCATAGCCATGCTTGCGACCATCGGCATCAATGGTAATGCCCGCCAGCGACGGCGGCGTGTGAACGCGGATTCCGGCGGCGAGGAGGCGTTCGTAACAGGCCTGCACGTCTTCCACCTGCACCGCGAAATGGGTGTAGCCAAAGCGGTTGACGCCTCGGTCCGGGTCTTGCGGATCGGACCGGGGTTCAAGGTATTCGAACACTTCGATGCAGGCATTGCCAAGCCGGCACATGAACTGCCGCGCGGCGCTGCCTTTCAGGCCCACAACCTCATCGATAAACGGATTGTCGCGCCATTCCAGCGGCGGTCCCACCTCGACCGCGCCAAGCAGGCCGAGGTAAAATTCGCGCGCCTTGTCGAGATCGGGGACGGACACCCCGATGTGCTGGATGCCCTTTGCCCCGATGCTCATCCGCGCGGCCTTAAAACTGGACGCGCTTGGTATATCCGCCATCAACAACCACATTCGTTCCAGTGGTGTAAGATGATGCTGGGCTGGCCAGGAACACAATGGTCTTCGCAACTTCATCCGGTCCACCCCAGCGGCCGAGCGCGAATTGTGCCTCCGTTGCTTGGTAAAGTTCAGGTGCGGCTCCCTTGATAGCCTCCCAGTTGCCGCCCGGGAATGCGATAGGGCCTGGCGAAACCGCGTTCACGCGAATTCCCTTTGGACCGAGAGCCTGTCCAAGCTGCTTGGAATAGGTGAGCAGTGCGCCCTTCATCGCATTGAAAGCCTGCGGCACCACAAACGTTTCGATACCGGCAGTGCTCGACATCATAACAATCGAACCGGAGCCGCTTCTTTCAAGCCAGGGTTCGAGAACTTCACAACCGATGACAGTTCCCTTGATGTCCGCGTTGAAGCAGGCATCCCAATCGCCGGTTGCGCCAGAACCCGACGCGCTCGCTCCTGGAACGAAGATATCGCATCCGCCAAGTTGCTCTGCGGTAGACGAAAGCCAGGCGCGGTAGGCCTCATGATCCATCATGTCGAGAGGTGTTCCGATGACCTTGCCTCCATGCTTCGAAAGCACCTCGACAGTCTGCGCGACCTGTTCGCAATTGCGCGAGAAGAACGCGACGTCGCAGCCCTCCTCCGCAAATAATTCAAGTGCAGCGCGCCCGATACCGCGGCTGCCGCCGGTAAGGATCACCTTCTTGCCTTTAAGCCCCAGATCCATCTTCGCGCTCCTCTATCCCGTACAGATTCAGTTTCAGCATCCTTGAAGGTCCGGCGCTTGCCAAGCCACTCGCCTTTTGAACAGGAAATGCGATGGCCCCCATGATGATAGGCCTGCAACCAAACACATATCATTGGAGCAGGACATGGGACGCCTGGAAGGCAAGACCGCAATCATTCTGGGTGCCAGCAGCGAAGGCAACATGGGCCAGATCATCGCCCGGCGCTTTATCGACGAAGGCGCAACCGTGCTGGTCGCAGGCCGCAAGGCCGATGTGCTTGAAAAGTTCGCCGCCGAAAACGCCTGCCACTGGGCCACCTGCGATCTGACCGACGAAGCCAGCGTCAACGCGCTGGCCAAAACCGCCGTGCAGAAGATGGGCGGTATCGACATTGCGCTCAACGCCACCGGGTGGGGCCTGCTCAAGCCGTTCCTTGATGTGACGCGCGAAGAGCTTGACGCGATGAGCGCACTGCAACTCGTTGGCCCGCACCAGTTCTTTCAGGCGATGGTGCGCAAGATGGCAAAATCGCTGGGCGGGCGCGGCGGTTCGATCCTGACGATCAGCTCCGCCACCGCGCAAATCATGCTCAACGATCACGCGATCTACATGGGCACCAAAGCCGGCACCGATCACATTATCCGCTGCATTGCGCACGAGTTCGGCCACGAAGGCATCCGCGCCAATTCAATCTCGCCCGGCCTTACCGATACCCCGATGACCGCTGATGCGGGCCAGGTGCCCGGTCTGTTCGAAGCCTTCCGCGCCGGTTACCCGCTGGGCCGCTGGGGCACATCGGAAGACATCGCCGCCGCCGCCGTGTTCCTCGCCAGCGACGAATGCTTCATGACCGGCGAGAACCTGCAAGTGAACGGCGGCCTCACCCTGCGCCGCAATCCCACGCGCGAGGAAATCAACGCCAGTGTGGCGAAGGCGATGGGGGAGGGTTGAATTCAACCCTTCTGCAGCAAGGGGCGCAGCAACAGATCGATATAGCGCGAAAGTTCAGGTTCGCAGGTCGGGTCGTACCCCGCGATGCCTGCAAAGTAATCCCGCGTGCCGAATGCCAGTAGCGCCCCGCCAAGCAAGTTCATGTATGCAGCAGCGGCGCTTGCGCCCGACAGCAGGCCTTCGCTTTCCAGTGCGGCAAAAAAAGGGCGGAGAATTTCCCATACCGGGATGCCAAAGCTCTGCGCCACCCAATCGTGCCGCTCACCCGACACCGAAAACTCTTGCAGCATAAGGCGGGTGAGTTGGGGGTTCGCTGCGAAGGTTTTAAGTAACGACGCGAGCAGGCGCGGCAGAACATCGCAAGCAGGCTCTCCCGCCACACTTTGCAGCCCTGCACGCAGCACCTGTTCACCTTGCTGCGCAAAAGCTTCGACGACGGCCTGCCAGAGCATCCGCTTAGACGGAAAGTAATAGGCCAGATGCCCCGGTTCGATCCCCGCAGCAGCAGCGATCCTTCGCGTGCTGGCCCCTTCGTACCCGGCTTCGGCAAAAACATGCAGCGCCGCTTCCAGAATGGCTTCGCGATTGGCGGCGGGGGCATAACGTGCGGGCTTGGCTGGCATAGGATCGCGATGCCACTGATTTGGGCAATTGACAAACATCTTTGGCAAATGCCAAACACCGGGTGATAAGCATCCGGGAGAATGAAATGCATCCGCTCAAAACCCGTCAACCCTATCCCCGCAACCAATGGTGGGCCGCCGCCTATTCCTCCGAAGTGGGGCGCGAGTTGCTGGGCCGTACCATCTTGGGCGAGCGGATCATCCTGTACCGGACCGAACGCGGTGAGCCGGTGATCCTTTCAGGTTTGTGCCCACACCGCGCCTTTCCGCTTGAGAAAGGGTGTCTTTCTGGTGACCGCGTTCGTTGCGGCTATCACGGGTTCGCATTTTCCGCGTCTGGCACGCTGGAAGAAGTGCCAAGCCAGACTGCCATTCCGGCAAAGGCCGATCTGCGCCGTTATCCAGTGGCAGAGCGCGGCGGTGTTGTGTGGATTTGGACCGGATCAGAAGCACTGGCCGACGAAACGCTTCTCCCCGACATGGCCGCACTTGGACCGGGCAGCCCAGCCTGGGCTACAGAACAGCACCGCCTAGCCACGATTGCTGCCCGGTACACCTTGTTGATCGACAACCTGCTTGACCTCAGCCACGCCAGCTTCATCCATGCCGATACCATCCCCGGCGGCAACTTCGTTGCCGGTCTGCCGGTTGACCTGGTCGAAACACCGGAAAGTCTCAACGTGCGCCGGAAGGGTAACGGGCTGCCGCCGAACCCGTTCTTCAAACTGATGTTTCCTGACCACGCCGGGCCGTTGGATCAGTCATTCGATGCAGAGTACTTCGGCCCGCATCTGATCCGCACCGGCGGCGCTCTTTATGACAGCGCGAATGGAGCGCTGCTGGGAACCCAGAACTACTTGCACCTTATCACGCCGGAAACGCCCAGTTCGCTGCACTATTTTGTTATCACATCGCGCGACTTTGCTACCGGCAACCCGGCGCTCGGTCAGACGCATATGGATATGGGTCTGCGCATCCAGCCACAGGACAAGGCCGCAATCGAAGCTATCGAACTGGTGCTTCAAGGGTTGGATTCTCCCCCGCGCGAGGTTTCGGCACGCTGCGATACCGGTGCGCTCAAAGTGCGCCACCGGCTCGAAACCCAAATTCGTGCTGAGGAGTGTCCAGCCTAGCCCCCCACCTTCTCCTTGATCATGGCCCGCAACTGATCCTTGCGCACTTTGCCGCTGGCAGTGCGCGGGAAGTCTTCGACCAGCTCGAAGCGTTCGGGGATCTTCTGTTTGGCCATGCCCGATGCGGCGACGTGGGCGGCAAGAGTGGCCGCATCGGCATCGCTGCCGAGGATCACATAGGCACACACGCCTTCGCCAAGGCGTTCGTGCGGCATGGCCACCACGGCGGCTTCCTTCACCGCCGGGTGGGTGTGCAGCACGTCCTCGATCTCTTTGGCAGAGATGTTCTCGCCTCCGCGAATGATCAGGTCTTTCTTGCGCCCCGTAATCGTCACCGCGCCATCGGCGGTCAGCACGCCAAGGTCGCCCGTGCGGAAATAGCCGTCGGGCGTTATCGCCTCTGCGGTCTGGGCAGCGTCGGCATAGCCCATCATCATGGCCGGCCCGCGCGCAAGGATTTCGCCTTCTTCGCCCGCGGCCAGAACGCGGTCTTCGTAATCGACGATGAGCACAACGTAATCGACCACTTCGCCATCGGTGGTCGCGGCAAGGTGTTCGTTGGTAGGCCACCCAAAAGTGACCAGCGGAACTTCCGAAGCCCCAAACACGCGGAAAGCCTTGCAATTGTCGAAAGCTGCGTTGGCCGCAGGGATCAGGTCCGCCGGAACCGCCGCGCCACCGCAAGCGAAGAAGCGGAAGCTGGGCAGGCCTGTGCCTGCTGCCCGCACCGCCGCCGCCAGTTCCACCAGAAACGGCGTTGCCGCCACGGTGCCGACAAGCTGGTGCTGTTCGATCAGCGCCAGCGCCTCATTCGCATTCCACGCTTCCATCAGCACGGACCGGATGCCGCAGATGAACGGTGCCTCCAGCCCGTTGGCATAGCCCGAAACGTGGGTGACGGGCGATGGCATCAGCGTCGCCTCGCCCTCGCCCAAGCCCCAATGCCGCCCGCTGGTGGCAACGATGTGCGCCAGCGTGCAATGGCTGTGCAGCACGCCCTTGGGCCTCCCTGTGGTGCCCGATGTGTAGAGCACCATCTTCACGCCCATCGGATCGACCTTTGGCGCATCAAATGCCGCATCGCGCCCGGCCGCGACCAGTGCTGCGAAATCGTCCTCGCCCACGCCCCGCACGGTGAAGACATGGCGCAGATCGGGCAGCGCATCGGCACAACGACGCGCCATCGCGGCATAATCCACCTTGCGCCACACATCGGGCACAAAGATCGCCGCCGCCCGGCAATCGCCGAGCATCATCAGCATTTCGGCATCGCGGTATATCGGCACAATGGGGTTGACGACAAAGCCCGAAAGCGCCGCCGCCAGATTGATCACCGCCGCTTCGCGCCAGTTCGGCACCTGAAAGGCAATCACGTCTCCGGCGCAAAGCCCACGCGCATGGAGCGAGGCGGAAAGTGCCTCGGCCTCGGCCAGCACTTGCGCAAAGGTATATTGCCCCTCGCCATCGATGAAGCAGACAAAATCGGGCGCGGCATCGGCCCGTTCGCGCGCCAGATCGGCCAGCGTTTTCATGTCCCACACGCCGCCAGTCGCAAAGGCCTGCTGGTGCGGGGCGGGAATCGGCAGCCAGTCCCAAGGCTTGTCGTTGTTCTTGTTCATAAGGTTGCTTGTTCCAAGCGCACCCCCATTGCAGCAATTGGCGAAAAGGCGAGTTGGGACGATACCATTGCGCAAACCTAGCCCCTGTCACAGCTTTCCGCGATAGTGCGCGCAAGGCATGGTCACACCTTGAACCCGACCCAGCGGGCACGGAGAGGCACGAGAAGAATGGATCGCATCGAGCGTATCGGACAAGTCGCGGAAATCATGCGCGATTACGTCGAAAACAAGCAAACCTTCCTGACCGACAGCACCAAGCGCGTGCCCGTGCGCAGCTATACCGACCCGGACCAGTGGAAGGCCGAAATGGAGCTGGTGTTCAAGCGGGTGCCGCTAATGCTGGCCTTCACCGCAGAATTGCCCAATCCCGGCGATTACAAGGCGATGGATGCCGTCGGGATGCCCGTGCTGATCAATCGTGACAAGACCGGGCAGGTCCGCGCCTTCCTCAACGTCTGTTCGCATCGCGGCGCACCGGTGGCCAATGAAGGGCACGGGAATTGCCCGCGATTCACCTGCAAGTATCACGGCTGGACCTTCGGGCAGGACGGCAAGCTGATCGGCATTTCCGAAGCGAGCAAGTTCGGTGAAGTCCACAAGTCCGAACTCGGCCTGCGCGAACTGCCGTGTCAGGAAAAAGCCGGCATGATCTTCGTCGTGCTCACGCCCAATGCTCCCATCGATGTCGATGCCTATTTTCAGGGCTTTCTCGAAGATTTCGAAGCGCTGGACTTCGGCAACTGGTCCTACATGGGCAGCCGCGTGATCGAAGGCGCGAACTGGAAGATCGCCTATGACGGCTATCTCGAAGGTTACCACTTCGCCTCGCTTCATCCTCAGACGATCTTTCCGCGCACGCCATCGAACTGTATGCACTACGAAGGCTTCGGCCCGCACCAGCGCATTGGCTTCCCGCACCATAAGATCGCAGACGCCCTGAAGGACGTGCCGCGCGAAGAATGGGGCCGCCAAGAGAACAACGGGTTCGATTTCGTGCGGATCATGTTCCCCAACGTATCGGCCTTTATCGCGCCCGAAATCACGCAAGTTGCCCAGCTATTCCCCGGGCCGACGCCGGGCGAAAACCGCACCGTGCTGAACTATCTGCGTCGCGAACCCATCCGCGACGAGGAAGACCGCGCGAACGTCGAAGCGGCGATGAACTTCTTCCGCGATGTGACCTATACCGAGGATTACCTGATCGGTCTGGAAATCCAGAAGGGCCTTGAAACAGGGGCGCATGACGAACTGGTGTTCGGGCGCAACGAACGCGGCAACCAGTACTTCCACGAATGGCTGGACTGGTATCTGCAGGATGACGCGGACCTTCCCCAACCGCAGATGTAAGGCGGGCGCATGAACCCGATCTCGCTCGCGTCCGGCGTGGTGCCGGAATTCGGCCCGGTTGACACTATCGAAGCCGCCCGCGCGGGTGGCTTCGATATGGTGGGCCTGTGGGTTGATCCGGCGGAATGGACGGCGGCGCACACGCGCGATGCCCGCGCCGCACTGGCCGCCACCGGTCTGCCGCTGCTCGATGTCGAAGTCGTCTGGCTGAAACCTGATTCAGCGATGGACGATCACCGCAAGGTGCTGGACGTGGGCGCAGACCTTGGCGCGGCCAATGTGCTGTGCGTATCGTCAGACCCCGATCACGCCCGTACCGCCGCGCGGCTCACAGACCTGTGCCGCCATGCCGAAGGCAGCGGCATCCGCGTGGCGCTGGAATTCGGCATTTTCACCGAAGTGAAAGACCTGCGCATGGCTCTTGCCGTGCTGGACATGGTGGACCACCCGTTGAAAGCGCTGCTGATCGATCCGATCCACGTTGATCGCTCTGGCTCTTCCATTGCCGAAATCGCACAAGTCGATCCCGCGCTGCTCCCCTATGCGCAGTTCTGCGATGCTCCGGCGCAGCGCCCCGATCCCGCCGATTTCAACGCGGTGATCCACGATGCCATCGATCTGCGCCAGCAATGCGGCGAAGGCGCGCTGCCACTCGGCCAGCTTTATCACGCATTGCCACAGGGCTTGCCGCTGGCCATCGAACTGCGCTCTGCCGCACTGCGCGATGCCTTCCCCCACCCCGCGCTGCGCGCCAGCGCCGTGGCCGAAGCAACGCGCCGCTGGCTGGCGGACTATGCATGAGGCCTTGGGCATGACCGTCACCGTCCTCACCCTGCTGAAACGCCGCGAAGGCATGACCAAGGCCGATTTCATCGCCTATTACGAAAGCCGCCATCGGCTTATCGGAGAAAAGGTGCTGTCAGGCTGGGCCACCCGCTATGTCCGCCGCCACCTCCACCCGCTCGACGGGCAGACGCTGGACCATGATTACGACGTGGTTCTGGAAATCGACTTCCCCGACCAGCAAACCTGCGACGCCTGCTTTGCCGCAATGGCCAGCCCTGCCGTGATGAACGAAATCGTGGCCGACGAAGAACGCCTGTTCGACCGCACGCGGATGCGAACCTATCGGATCGAGGAGCACGCTTCGGTTCTGCCATAATCGCGTTCTCAATGCGCGGCGAAGCGGCTAGGGAACGCTCATGAGCCGCACCCCGCTTCGCCCCCGCACCGCCTATCGCCATTTCGCCCCGATCAGCACACGCTGGCACGACAACGATGTGTATGGGCACGTCAACAACGTGGTCTACTATGGCTGGTTCGATACGGCGGTGAACGCCTGGCTGATCGACAACGGTTTGCTCCAGATCGAGGGCGGCAACCCTATCGGCCTCGTGGTGGAAACGGGCTGTCGCTATGCAGCTCCGGTTGCTTTCCCGCAGCGGATTGAGATTGGCGTGACTGTGGCGCGGCTCGGATCAAGCAGCGTCACCTACCATCTCGGCGTCTTCGTCGAAGGCATTGATGAAGCCGCAGCCGAGGGACACTTCACCCACGTTTATGTCGATGCGCGCACACGCCGCCCCACTCCCTTGCCGGAAGCGTGGCGGGCTGTGCTGCTGACGATCGCCTCAGATCAATCCGCGTAAACGGTCCGATAGGCCCGCCGCGTAAACTTCCATGCGCCGTCAATCCGCTTCAGTTCATCGTCATAGCGCCCGGTGGTATGGATGCGCTTGGCCGTAGCGGGATCGTCAAAAATCTCGATGGTATAGGCCACCGATTTCGCGCTATCACCGTCCACCTCGATTGATCCGGGCTGCATGAAATAGATCATCGGCTTGGTGCAGTTATCAAGGCCATAGGCCTTCATCGATTCGATCCAGCCATCGACGATGGTCTTCTTGCCAACGAAGGCCCCAAGATCGGGATAGTCGGGCAGTTCCCAATAGGCGTCGTCCGCCCAGATCGAACCCCACAGTTCGGCATCCTTGGTCATCACGCCGTGGGCGTGCGTGTCCATCAGTTCGCGGATCGCCACGCGATCCTCGATTGGTCCGGTAAACGGCATCGGTCGCACTCCTTACCAGGCGTGGGTTTCGCCGTTCCACTTCAGGAAATCGCCCGAACGGTCGAGCGTCCAGTCTGCGGCAAGCTTGCGGATGCCTTCGGCGCTTTCCTGCGGGGTGATGTCTGCGCCATCGCCGCCCATCTCAGTCTGCACCCAGCCCGGATGGACCAGCCCGATGATCACGCCGCGCTCCTTCAGATCGGTGGCGACAGAGCGCATCAGCCGGTTCAGCGCTGCCTTTGCCGCCGCATAGGCATAATACCCGCCATAGGGCCACGTAGATGCCGCAAGCTGGCTGGAGAAATTGATGACTTTCGCGCCTGCGGCCATACGCGGCAGGAACGCCTGCAACACGCGCAGCGGGCCTTGCACCATGATGTTGAACACGTCGTTCCATTCGGCCCAGTCCGAACTTTCCAGCTCGGCTGCGGCAGGACCGCTCACCCCGGCGACGTTGTAGAGCAGATCGACCGCCTCGTCCGACGTTTCAGCCGCGCCTGCGCTGACCGAAGCTTGATCGCCCACGTCCATCGCATGAACCGTCAGCCTGCCATCGGAAGCGGCGGCCAGTTCGGCCAGCTTTGTGGCGCTTGCGGGATTGCGCACCAGCGCGATCACCCGGTCCCCGGCTTCCACATGCTGCCGCGCCAGTTCAAGGCCGATTCCGCGCCCCGCGCCGGTAATTGCCACGGTTGCCATACCATCTTCTCCCGTTGCGCAACCGATAGTCCGGTAGCGGATTGCCGTGATCCTGCCAGACGGCCACCGTTGCGGAACTGGTCTTTATGCGAGGAATCCGGCGCCACCGGTTTCATCCACCGGCTTGTACAGCGCCCGAATCGCGTCGAGCGTCAGGCGCAGCACCTGTTCTATCCGGTCTGGGCCAAACACCGGGCGGTGCAGCAGCAGACCGGAATGTACCGCAATGGCGAAATCGCTGCCCAGCTTCATCGCCTGCCACTGGTCCTGCCATTGCGGGAAGGATTCGATCATTTCGGCGGTCCACACTTCGTCAAAACGGCGGGCGGCCGGTTCGAACGCGGCGTCCAGTTCGGCATCGGTGCGCGCGGCCACGGCCAGTTCCAGATAGGCGGCATATTCGCGCGTCTGCACGCTGCGCCAGTGCGCCTGCGTTGCAAGGTCGATCAGCGGCACATCGCCAGCCTTTACCATGCTGGCCAGATAATCTTCCAGAAACAGGCGCATCCGTTGATAGAACACATGCTCCACCACAGCGGCCACCAAATCCATCCGCGTGGCAAAATGATGGTGCATTGCCCCGCGTGAAACGCTGGCGCGTTCGGCCACTTGCGCCGTGGTAAGGCCCTGATATCCCCCTTCAACAAGGCAATCGACCGCAGCCTCAAGCATTTTCAGCCGGGTCTGCGCCGATTTGCGCTGCTGCCAGCGTTCGGGCACTTCGCCCATGCCATTGGGGCGCATCGCGGCAAGCATCCGCTTTTGCATGGTGGTTTCGGCCATCGTCATCGTCCTGTCATGCCTTTTCGAGCCGTTCAAGCCCTCCTGACAAAACCGCCAGTTCCCACAGGGGTGGGCTTGGGGCCATAAAACCGGCATACCCACCTGTTTTATGGTGGAAGCGCCGGATTTTGGGCCAATAGGAACCAGAACCGGCATATTCGGGAGGGATACCTAAAATGACCGGATCAACCGCATCGCGCCTGCTTGGCAGCCTGTCGCTGCTGGCACTAGCCACGCTGCCCGCCACTGCGCTGGCGCAGGCAGCACAGGCCGAAGATACCCCCAGCGGCGGCCTTTCGGAAATCGTCGTCACCGCGCAGAAAAAGGCTGAAAGCATCCAGTCGGTGCCGATCTCCATCGCGGCAGTCGGCGGCGATACGCTGGCGGCGATGAACGTCACCACGTTGCAGGCGCTGCAAGGCTCTGTGCCCAACGTGCAGATCGATAACTTCGCCAACACCCCCAACAACGCAGTCTTCACCATTCGCGGTATCGGCGTGATCGAACCCGATCCCTATGCCGGTAACACCGTGTCCATCGTGGTCGATGGCGTGCCGCAGTTCTTCTCGATGGGCGCGCTGCTCGATACTTATGATTCCAACCGCGTCGAAATCCTGCGCGGCCCGCAAGGCACGCTGTTCGGTGCAAACACCACCGGCGGCGTGGTCAATGTGGTAACCAATCAGCCCACCGGCGAATTCGGTGGCTATGTGCGCGGTACGGTGGGCAACTGGTATCGGTTCGACATCAACGCCGCAATCGAAGCCCCGCTGGTCAAGGATGTGGTCAGCGTCAAGGTTGCGGGCATCCACACCCAGCGCGATGGTTGGGTAACGAACGTCTGGAACGGCGAGGACATGGGCCGCAAGAATGTGGATGCGGTGCGCGGCCAGCTTTACATCACGCCCAACGCCGATCTGAAGATCACGCTTCAGGGCGAATATGTCGAAGCCCGAAACGGCGCGCCCATCGTCGTCAATGGTGGGCTGCCGGGCGAAGCGAACTATGTGCCCGAAGGCACCTTCTGGAACGGCGCGGTAGAGCCGATGTATCGCAGCCCCTGCGCCACCGCAGGCCAGCCCTGCGTTGCGCCGGACAAGTACTATTCGGGCAACAACGAAGTGCCCGATCAGTCTGACATGACGACGAAGTTCTTCATCGGCACGATCCAGTACGATAACACCCCGCTGGGCGATATCACCGCGATCACCGGTTACAAGCACTTCACCCTGTTCGAATACACCGATCAGGATGGCACCGCGAAGACGAACAACGCCACCCGCCGCCGCACCCGTGGCTGGCAGTTCAGCCAGGAACTGCGCAGCGCCTTCGACGTGGGCGAACGCTTCAATGCGGTGGCCGGTCTGTTCTACATGAAGACCGATTACAACCATTACCAGATGTACCATCTGGACTTCGCGCTGCCGGGCCTGATCCAGTACAACGTGCAGGATCAGGGCACAGAATCGTTCTCGGCCTTCCTGCAAACCTACACCCAGCTTACCGATGCGCTGAAGCTGTCCGCCGGCATCCGCTACACGCATGACAGCATCGATGCCCGCGCCACGCTCGATACCGGCCTTGGCAGCGAAAACCTCACCTCGGCCAACTGGGACAAGTTCGATGTGCTGTTCCCCGGCAGCCTCGATGTGGGCGGCAAGAAAAGCTGGAACAACGTGGGCTGGAAGATCGGCCTCGATTACGAAGTGGGCCAGAACCAGCTTGTCTATGCCAACTGGGCACGCGGTTTCAAATCGGGCGGCTTCACCGGTCGCATCGGCGTGGCGGCAGACGGCAATGCGCCCTATAACCCGGAAAAGGTCGATACCTTCGAACTGGGCCTGAAGGCAGACTTCCTTGACCGCCGCTTGCGCGCAAACCTTGCCGCCTTCTACACCAGCTATCGCGACATGCAGGTTGCGCAGATCTATTTCGATCCGGCAACCAACGTGCAGGGCAACCGCATCCTCAACGCCGCCGAATCCGAAATCAAGGGCTTCGAACTGGAGCTGCAGGCCGTGCCCGTCGATGGCCTCACCCTGCGCGGATCGCTCGCCTACCTTGATACCAAGTACAAGGACTTCCTCTACTTCGATCCGGTAGCCGCAAATTTCATCGACCTGAAGGGCTATGCCCTGCAAAATGCGCCCAAGTGGGCCTCCACGCTGGGCATCAACTACACCGCCGAATTTGCCGATGGTTCCAGCCTCGTTGCCGATGCAAGCTGGATGTACACCGGGCAGAAGTTCTACACCGCAGTGGTCAACACCCCGCGTTCCTCGGTCCAACCCACCTATTATGTCGATGCGCTGCTGACCTACTATGGCCCGGACAAGCGCTATTCGATCGGCCTGTGGGGCAAGAACCTGTTCGACAAGCGCTATATCTCCACCGTCTACGATAGCCCCGGCTACATGGGCATCGTCGGCTATGCACCGCCCCGCCAGTTCGGCGTGACCGTGGGTTACAACTTCTGATCTGAAGCGATCCTCCCTGGCCCCGGCTGCCTTCACCAGCAGCCGGGGCATTTTTTCTTATCGGAGGACCGCCTTGATCGGACCAGACGATCTCATCGCCCGCCACGGCATCCTGAACGCGCTCGCCAATCACAGTCGGGGGGTGGACCGGGCCGACGCCAACCTGCTCGGCAGCGCCTATCACGATGACGCCACCGTCGATTACGGCTTCTATGCCGGCCCCGTTGCCACGCTTGTCGATATCCTTGCCAATGCGCAAAAATCGGCCCTTCCCACGCTTCACCGCACGTCAAACTGCTGGATACAAACGCAGGGTCATCGCGCCACGGCGGAATCCTATGTCATCGCTTATGTCGAGGAGGCCGATCTGCAACGCTGGGTCATGGGCCGCTATCTCGACCGGCTTGAATGCCGTGAAGGCGATTGGCGGCTCACCCACCGCACCTACGTTCTCGATGGCAATGTCAACCGCCCGAACAGCGCCGTCCGCGCCGATCCGACGACCGGCTTCGAACACTTCCTGCCGGCAGGCGGCAAAGGCGCCGCCGATCCGGGCCGCGCCCTGCTTGCCCTTCATGCCGCCAGTGCAAGGAACACCTCGATGACGCCATCCGAAAACCGCGAAGCCGCTCTCGACGCCGCCCTCGCGCGCGCCGAAATCCACGATCTGCTCATGGCCTATGCGCGCGGCGTTGACCGGGCCGACGAAGCACTGCTCGCTTCGATCTTCACCGATGATTCCACCGTCATTTCCGGCGTGGTCAACGGTTCGGGCAAGGACTTCGCGCAGCAGATCACCGCCTTCGTATCGCAGAACCTTGAGATGTGCTTCCACTCGGTCGCCAACGAATGGATCGACGTGCGCGGGGATGAAGCCGTGGGCGAACACTATGTGATCGCGCAAATGGTGCAGTCGGGCACCGAAGTGCTCACCGGCGGCCGCTATATCGACCGTTATGTGAAGCGCGATGGCAAGTGGCTGATCCAGTCCCGCACCTTCGTGGCCGACTGGAACCATTCGCACCCCTCCACGATGGAGCGCGACGGGTTTTACGAAGCGCTCACCCATCGCGGCTGCTTCGGCGCTGCCGATCCCGTTTACGCCCACTGGGCCGCATAAGGAAAAGAACGATGGGCAAGATGGATGGCAAGGTCGCCCTGATCACCGGCGGCGCTTCGGGCCTTGGTGCAGAAGACGCGCGCGTTCTGGCGCGCGAAGGCGCAAGCGTTGTGATCACCGATATGCAGGAAGACCTTGGGCAAAAGGTCGCCGCCGAGATCCCCAACTGCGTGTTCCTGAAGCATGACGTGCGCGATGAAGGCCACTGGGCCGAAGTCGTGGCCGAAACGCTGCGCCGCTTCGGCAGGCTCGATACGCTGGTCAACAACGCGGGCCTTGTCCGCTTCGGCACGGTCGAGGCGCTGTCTTGGGCCGATTACAAGCTGCAAACCGACGTTATGGCGGGCGGCACGTTTCTCGGCTGCAAGGCCGCACTACCGCACATGAGCCGCGACGGCTCCGGCTCGATCATCAACATGGCCTCGGTCGGCGGGATCAAGGGCATCAGCGCCATCCCCGCCTATGCTGCCGCCAAGGCCGGGATCATCGGCATGACCCGCTCCATCGCGGTCCACTGCCGCGAACAAGGCTACCGCATCCGCTGCAATTCGATATCTCCCGGCGGCATCGTCACACCCATGACTGCGCAGGCGCTGGCCGAACTTCCCGAAGGCAACGCCGGGCTGGATCAGGCAAAAAACCACGGCATGGGTCAACCCGCCGACATCGCCAACATGGTCCTCTACCTCGCCTGCGACGATGGCCACCACATCACCGGCACCAACATAGTGATCGATAATGGAGAGACGATGGGCTGACCGCCCACCCTATCCAAAACACCAAGCGTCCGCAGGCACGCACGCGCGCATGATCCTCTCCATAACAACGAGAGGATCATTCGATGCAGACCCCGTCCCATGTGCCGGCCGACCGTATTGTCGATATCAATATCTACATGCCGCCCGGTCTTGAAAGCGATGGCTTCCACAAGGCCTGGAGCGACCTTTCTGCAAGCAACCCTGCCGTCGTCTGGACACCGCGCAACGAAGGGCACTGGATCGCACTGGGGGGTGAGGCTTTGCAGGACGTGCAGTCTGATCCTGGCCGCTTTTCATCGCGCGTGATCGTGCTGCCCAAATCGGTGGGCGAGATGCACGGGCTGATCCCCACCACCATCGACCCGCCCGAACACCGGCCCTATCGCCAGTTGCTCAACGCGCATCTCAATCCCTCTGCCATCCGGGGCCTTTCCGACAGCATTCGCGCCACTGCCGTCGATCTGATCGAAGGGTTTGCGAGCAGGGGCCATTGCAACTTTTCTGCCGAATATGCTGAACAGTTCCCG
Source organism: Novosphingobium sp. ERN07 (assembly GCF_012641335.1). Classification (GTDB taxonomy): domain Bacteria; phylum Pseudomonadota; class Alphaproteobacteria; order Sphingomonadales; family Sphingomonadaceae; genus Novosphingobium. Next base: position 80,156 of record NZ_JABAID010000010.1, on the reverse strand, counting down.
ATCCGCGTGTTCATGGCGCTGGTCGGCATCGATGCAGCAGAAGCGCCAAAAATCCGCCACTGGGCCGAATGTATGACGCGCCCCGGCATGGACATGACCTTCGACGAAGCCAAAGCCGTGTTCTTCGATTATGTCGCCCCGCTGGTCGATGCACGGCGCCAAACGCCCGGTGAGGACATGATCAGCGCACTGCTCCACGCTGATCTTGGCGAAGGGCGGCGGTTGACCCGTGACGAGGCGCTTTCAGTGGTCACGCAAGTTCTGATCGCGGGCCTTGATACCGTGGTAAACGTGCTGGGCTTCATCATGCGCGAACTGGCGGAAAACGCTGCACTGCGCGCCGATCTGCGACAGCGCGGGGCGGATATCGTGCCGGTAGTCCACGAACTGTTCCGCCGCTTCGGCCTTGTCTCCATCGCGCGCGAGGTGCGCCACGATATCGAATTTCACGGCGTCCATCTGAAAGCCGGAGACATGATCGCCATCCCGACGCAGGTCCACGGCCTTGACCCGCGCGTGAACCCCGATCCGCTCACCATAGATCCCGCCCGCAAACGCGCGCGTCATTCCACGTTCGGTTCCGGCCCGCACATGTGTCCAGGGCAGGAACTGGCGCGCAAGGAAGTGGCGATCACGCTGGAGGAATGGCTGAAGCGCATTCCCGACTTCGCACTCAGCCCTGACAGCGACCTTTCACCCGTACCCGGCATCGTCGGCGCGCTGCGGCGGGTGGAGCTGGTCTGGAACACCTAGCGTATCGGATAGGTTGAGGCGAATCAGCTATCCGGCCATAAAACAGGCAGTGCTGCCGGTTTTATGGAGTGGCACACCGGAGAGTGCCATGCTGGACGCCATCGTTGCCCACGGCTTGCCCGAACAGATCGATGCCGAAGCCCTTGCTGCCGTGCGCTGCCCTGATGCGCCCAGCGTGCAGAAGATCGTGGCGGGCGATGCCCTGCCGCCGCCGCCAGTGCTGGCGATGGAAGAGCCAGCGTTCCTCGGCACCGAACCGGTCAGCGTGGGCCGCTATTTCGATCAGTCGATCTTCGAGGCTGAGATCGAGAAAATCTGGAAGCGCACCTGGCAATGGGTCTGCCGCGAAGATCACATCCCCGAACCGGGCGATTATTACACCTACGAAGTCGCGCACCTGTCCTACGTGGTGGTGCGGCAGGATGACATGTCGGTCCGCGCCTTCACCAATTCGTGCCTGCACCGCTCCACCAAGCTGAAGCGCGGCGAAGGCGTCGGTTCGGGTGACAATCTGCGCTGCCCCTATCACGGCTGGACATGGAACAACGATGGCACCCTGGCCTCGGTCCCCTGCGCCTGGGATTTCAAGCATATCGATGCGAAGAAAGCCAACCTGCCCGAAGCGCGCGTCGGCCACTGGGGCGGATTCGTGTTCATCAACCCTGCACAGGACGGGCCAAGCCTAGACGAGTTCCTTGCCCCCCTGCCCGAACACTTCAAGGGCTGGGACATTGCGAACCGCCATGTGGCGGTCCACGTCGCCAAGGAGCTACCCTGCAACTGGAAGACGGCGCAGGAAGCCTTCCTTGAATCCTACCACGTGCTGGAAACGCACCCGCAGCTTCTGAAGGGCGTGGGCGATGCCAACGTGCAGTACGATTGCCATTCGGACCACGTGACCCGGTTCTATGCCGCCAGCGGCGTCAACTCCCCCCACCTCGCACACCCCCTCAGCGAGGAGGAACTCCTCGCCACGATGATCCTTGGCGACAAGGATTCGCGTGGCGAGGGTCTTGTCGTCGGCCCCGGAGAAACCGCGCGCACCGTCATGGCCCGCCATCTGCGCAAGGTGATGGGCGAGGCCTACAAGTGCGATCTTTCCGCCGTTTCGGACAGCGAAATGATCGACACCATCGAATACCATGTCTTCCCCAACATGGTGCTTTTCCCCGGCCTTTCCCTGCCAATGGTCTATCGCTTCCGCCCCATCGGCACCGACCCCAACCGCACCCTGTTCGAAATCCTGTTCCTGCGCCCCAATCCCGAAAGCGGCCGCGTGCCCGAACCGCCCGAACCCTATCGCGTGGCCGAGCATGAAAGCTATGCCAGCGCGCCCGGCTTCGATCCCGCGATGGGCCATGTCTATGATCAGGATACCGACAATCTGCGCGCGCAGCAGGCCGGTTTCCGGGCGAGTGCAACCGGGGTCCAGAACCTTGGCAACTATCAGGAATCGCGCATCCGGCACTTCCAGATGGTGATCGACAAATACCTGAACGGAGAAGCCTGATCATGGCCTTCGATATGGAAGCCGAACTGCGCGATCTGTGCGCCCGGCGTGATATTCACGACGCGCTGTGCCGTTATATGCGCGGGCAGGACCGGCTCGATCCCGAACTGCACCGCAGCGCCTTTCATGACGACGCATGGGTCGATTGCGGGCTGATGCAGGGTAGCGCCGATGAATTCGTGGCCTTTGCCCAAGGTTTTCTGGCCGATCTGGATGGCAGCCAGCACATTATCGGGCAGGCCCAGATCGATGTGCAGGGCGAAAAGGCCAGCGGCGAAGTCTATTTCTACGCCTGGCACCGGACGCGCGAGGATGGCGAGGCGAAGGATCTGGTGGTCGCCGGTCGTTATGTCGACGAATACACCTGCAAGAATGGGCAGTGGCGCATCAGTCGCCGCCGCGAAATAGTAGACTGGGCGCGCACCGACCCGGCAGCAGACGGTTTCCTTGAAGGCAACCCGCTGGTCCGGCCGGGAAGGCGCGGAACAGACTTCAGCCAGACCCGCGACTGGCCAGTATAAGATAGAGTGATGAGGACGCCGAAATGACCGTTCACGAAACGATTTCCCGCTATTCCCCGGAGTTTGACGTTGCCGTGCGCGGCGATGTGATCACCGCTGACCGTTATATCACCAAGGACTGGATGGAGCTTGAGAACAAGAACCTGTGGCCGAAGGTCTGGCACCTGGGCGGCGTTCTGGCCGATCTTGAGGAAGAAGGCGATCTGATCCGCCACAACTTCGGCAAGGAATCGGTGATCATGGTCCGCCAGGCCGATGGCGGCGTGAAGGCGTTCTACAACACCTGCCCGCATCGTGGGAACCGGCTGGTGCTGGGCGATGTGGGTTCATCGCCGCGCATCACTTGCGGCTATCACGGCTGGCAATATGCACCCGATGGCACGCTGGTGCATGTGCAAGACCCGGACGATTTTGCCGGCGGCAACCCTTGCGGCAAGGTAAAGCTGTCCGAATTACGCTGCGAAACGTGGGGTCCGTTCGTGTTCTGGTGCATGGACGATGACGTTGCCCCCCTGCACGAATGGCTGTGGCCCTATACCGAACGGCTTGCTGGCTACAAGCTGGACAACTGGGTGCGCGTGCTGAACGTTTCGGCGGATTGCGATTTCAATTGGAAGATCATCCGCGACAACTTCAACGAAAGCTACCACCTTCCCACGATCCACCCGGAACTGGCGACCTTCATCAACGATGGCCTGCCCACCACCGTTTTCGAGATGTACGAAAACGGCCACAATGCGATGTGGATGATTGGCCATCAAGCCACGAGCCGCAAGGATTACGTCAGCGGAGACGTGCCGCCGGGCCTGTATGAAGCGGCCGAGGCATGGGGCATCGACCCCAAGGAATATCGCGGCCGCACCGCCGATATCCGCGAAGCCGTGATCGGGGCCAAGCGCGAACGCGGGGCAGATGCAGGGTATGACTACAGCGGCATGACCGACCAGCAACTGGTCGATTATTTCCACTGCACGCTGTTCCCGAACCTGACGATCACGATGTCGCCCGAACAGTGCCAGATCCTGCGCACCGAACCGCACCCGACGGACCCGGAAAAGTGCGTGTTCCAGCACTGGTGCCTCTATCCGCCGAATGCAAAGATGAGGGAAGTGGTCACGCCGGTCGGCCCGGCCCCGCTGAAGCATGACGCGATCCAGCGCCATTCGACATATGGCGATGGCATTTCGGTGGGCTATGTGGCCGATCAGGATCTGTCGATCGGCACCACGCAGCAACAGGGCCTCAATTCACGCGGCTTCAAGGGTTGCCTGCTGCCGGGGCAGGAAAAGCGCGTTCAGCGTTTCCACGAAAAGCTGAACGACATGGTGCTGGGCCACCCGACGGCGGCGGTAGGCTGAAAGCAAACGATACCATCCTTGCGCCCCCGCCCTTCGACTGACCGACAGGTCGGTCGCTCAGGATAAACTTCCGGCAAAGCCGGAAGGCGGGGGCGCAGCACGATGCTGTGTGGGATGAGAGGATGACATGATCGACACAACCGTAACCCCCGGCCAGACAGGCCCGCACCTGATGCAAGCAGCTTTCATCGTCGATGACGTGGAAGCCGCGGCAAAGGCGTGGATCGCCACCACCGGCATCGGCCCGTTCTTTCTGGTGCCGCATATCGAACTGGCTGAGGCGACCTATCGCGGGGCACCGTCCGATGGCATCGACTTCTCGGTCGCGCTGGCGCAGTCGGGCGGCACGCAGATCGAACTGATCCAGCAGCATTGTGATCGCCCCAGCGCCTATCGCGATACCATCGCCAAGGGGCAGCAGGGTTTCCACCACTTCTGCATCTATACCGCCGATTACGATGCCTGCCGCCAGCGCTATGTCGATCAGGGCTTTGCCGTGGCCATCGATGGCAAATTCGGTGCGATGCGCTTCTGCTATGTCGATACATCGCCCGCCTTGGGCTGCATGATCGAGATCGTCGAGGAAGACGCATCGCAGTCCGCCGCCTTCACCCGCATTGCGCAAGCAGCGGCGGATTGGGATGGTGTTACCGATCCGATCCGTCCCCTTTTCACATGATTTGTTCATGAATTGTTCCGGCATGTTTCCCCGGGGAAACACTGCGCAGATCAAAATAAAATGATTTAAGTGTTTGAGAGGAAATAATAAATGAAATGCTCTGTCGAAGATCGCCTCGCCATTCAGGACTTGATGGTGGCCTATGCCCACGCGGTTGACACGGTCAGCGATATCGACGCGGTGCTGGATGTTTTCACGCCCGACGCGGTTTTCGATCTTTCCGGCATCGGCCTTGCCCCGCAGCTTGGCCACGAGGGTATCCGCGCCTTCTTCACCAATGTGTTCGCCAACATGGAACACCACGCCCACTATCTGACGAACTTTGCCCTGACCGCCTTCGATGGCGATACCGCATCGATGCGCGCCTATGTGATCGGCATGGGGCAAGGCAAGGATGGCCGGGCGGTTACCGTCAACGGGCGCTACTATTTTGACGTGCGCCGCACCGAAGCGGGCTGGAAAGCCACGCGCTATACGATGGATTTCCTGATGCCGCTCAGCGGCACGCTCGATAACGCCAAATAACTATAAAACCGGCGAAACGTCGGACCAAACCTTGCCGGTGCGCTGGGGAGAACAGCACCGGATCACAGGAGAGCTGCATCATGGCGACCTATCTTGAAATCCCCAATCCGGGGGCGACCTACCCCACCGATCCGCAAGCCGAATTCCCCAAGGCGCGCGGCGATGCGATTACCGGCGACCGTTACTGGTCCAAGGAATTTGCCGATAAGGAATGGGAGCATATGTGGAAGCGCGTCTGGCACGTGGCCGGGCGCACATCGCAGCTTGAAGAGCCGGGCGATTTCATCACCCACAACTTCCTGCGCCAGTCGGTTATCGCGGTGCGGCAGAAGGACGGCGGCATTCGCGCCTTCCACAACGTGTGCCGACATCGTGGCAATCGCCTTGTTTCCACATCCGAAGGCGGCGTGGCCGAACATTTCACCTGCCCCTACCACGGGTGGAAGTGGAACATCGACGGCGCGCTGGATTGGGTGCAGGACGAGGAGGATTTCCGGCAGGGCAGCCCTTGCGGCAAGCTGCGGATGAAGGAAGTGCCGTGCGAGGTCTGGGGCGGTTTCATCTTCTACAGCTTTGATCCCAATGCGGTGCCGCTGGAGGAATATCTCCATCCCATTCCCACGCTGCTGAAAAACCGCGATCTGGCCGATTGGAAGCGCGTGGTGTGGCGCACCCTGCGCGTGAACACCAACTGGAAGTTCGCGTCGGACAACTTCAACGAAAGCTATCACATCCCCTCGGTCCATCCCCAATTCGAAGGGATGATCGACGATCATTATTCCACCACGATCTTCGAGATGTATCCCACCGGACACAACCGCATGATCGAAAAGCTGCAACCATCGAGCCGCTATGTCGACGCACAGCAGATCAAGCCGCTGTGGGCCGAAGTGCTGAAGGAATGGGAGCTTGATCCCGCCGATTTCGAAGGGCGCGCGCAGGAAGGCCGCATCGCGTTGCAGCAGGCCCGCCGCACGCTTGGCCCGGCGCGGGGGTTCAAGCACTTTGACAAGCTGAGCGATGAGGAACTGACCGACCAGTTCCATCACACCTGTTTCCCCAACTTCACCATCACCGGCACGCCCGAAGGGCTGCACGTGTTCCGCACCGAGCCGGATCTGGAAGACCCCAACTGGTCGACATTCGATTACTGGTATCTCTCGCCAGAGATCGAAGGGCAGGACATTCCCACGATCTACGGCCTGCGCCCGTGGAAGGATGCCGAACACCAGACCGGCGATTTCGACGCCTATACCGCCGAGATAAAGCAGGGCGATTTCCTGATTCAGGATCTGGAAGTGGCGGTAACGCAGCAACAGGGCCTGCATTCGCTGGGGCACGACGATGCCTATCTGGCCGAACAGGAAACGCGCATTCGCCGCTTCCATGAAGTGATCAACGACTACATCGAAGGGCGGCGTTGATTGCCCGCCCATAGAAGAAGAGGAAAGCGCGCCCATGAATCCCGATCTCGTTTCGCTGCAAGGCAAAGTCGCCATCGTTACCGGAGCGGGCGTCGGCATGGGCGCGGCTACCGCGCGACTGCTGGCGGCGCGCGGGGCCAGCGTGGTGGTTTCCGATATCAACGCGCAAACGGCGGCGCAGACCGTCGAAACGATCCGCAGCGCGGGCGGGACGGCCCACGCCGTGCGCACCGACGTGGCCGACGAAGCGCAAGTAGAGGCGCTGGTGGCCGAAACGGTGGCGACGTTCGGCAAGCTGGACTGCGCGGTAAACAACGCCGCGATCACTCCCGATGTGTTGCCGATCCACGAAGCCGACATGGCGGTGTTCGACAAGGTGCTGAACGTGGATCTACGCTCGGTCATGCTGTGCATGAAGTATGAAATCCGCCAGATTCTGGCGCAGGGCACCAGCGGTTCCATTGTCAACATCGGGTCGGTCAGTTCGGTTCGCCCGCAGCCAAACAATGCGGCATACGTTGCGGCAAAGCACGGCGTGATCGGCCTGACGAAGACAGGCAGTCTTGAATATGCAGGCCGAGGCATTCGCGTGAACGCCGTGCTGCCCGGTGCAATCGACACACCGATGCTGCGCGGCGCGCTGGAAACGACCGGCTTTACTGAAGCAGATTTCGCGCCCGCGCTCAGCCTGTTCGGGCGCTTTGGCAAGCCGGAAGAAGTGGCTGAAGCGAGCGCATGGCTGTGTTCGGACGCATCGAGCTATGTCACTGGGCATAGTCTTGCGGTGGAAGGCGGCTATCTGACGCGGTAAGCATCTGATCCCCCCTGTTTTTGCGAATGCACAAACGGGGAGGAGATATTCGCTTTTGCGAATGACGGAGGGGTTTTCTATTGCCCCTCCACCACCCGCTTTGCGGGCGGTCCCCCTCCCCGCCTGTGCTTCGCAAAGGCAGGGAGGATTTGCATTAGCTGGCCGCGATATCGGCCACAACCGCCTCCAGCAATCGCACCGCATCATCGGGTGGGAGCAGCACTTGCAGCCCGCGCTGGCCACCATTGAGGAACACCGCGTCCCATAGCAGTGCAGTTTCATCGATCACCGTGGGCACGCGGCGCATCTGGCCGAAAGGGCTGACGCCGCCGATCTTGTAGCCGGTCAGGCGTTCGGCATCGGCGGGGCGCATCATCGTGGCGGCCTTTGCGCCAAGCGCGGCGGCCACGCGCTTGAGCGAAACCTCGCCATCGCTGGGGGCGATGGCGCAGGCGGGTTTGCCGTCGGCCAGCACCATCAATGTCTTGAACACCTGCGCCGGATCGACGCCAAGCGCATCGGCGGCGGCGCGCCCGATGCTGGGGGCGGCGGGATCGTAATCGTAGCTGTGCAGGTCAAACGCGATGCCTGCCTGTACCAGCGCTTTGGTTGCGCGCGTCACTTGTGCCATAGGGGTCGGCTTGTTGCAGATGGCGCACGTGCGCGCCAGTGGAGAGAAGACATGAGTGTCGCGTTTCGCCGCGAAGGCGATGACGAGCATCTGGAGCCGACGTTCGAAATCCCCATTCCGCCAGGTCCGAACCTGGTTACGGCGCGTGGAGCCACGCTGATCGCGGCCAAGCTGGCAGAGGCGGAAGCTGCGCTGGAAGGCGTGACGGACGAAGCTGAAGTGAAGAAACTGCGCCGCACGCTACGGTATTGGAGCACCCGCAAAGCGACCGCGGAACTGGTCGCGGCGAGCCAGGACGGCGTGGTGGGGTTTGGCTCCACCGTGCAGTTCCGGCTGAATGGCAAGGCGCGCACCGTTACTATCGTGGGCGATGACGAGGCCGATCCGGCAGCAGGGCTGATTGCCTTTTCCGCGCCACTTGCGCGAGCGATGATGGGAGCAGAAGACGGCGAACTTGTGGACTTTGCCGGGAAAGCCGAAGCGGTTGAAGTGCTGGCGGCGCGGGGCGCGGTGGTGGGCGCTGATGGGTGGTATCGGCAGTAGAGCCAACAAGCCCTCCCCCCCCCCCGGAACTTTCCGCTGGTGGGAGGGCAGGAAGTGAGAACACCGGCGTCCTTGGGACGCCGGTGTTTTTGTTTGGCTTACATCTTAACGCGGGCACCTGCGTAGAGGTAGCGGCCGACATAGCTGATCGGGTAGTTCAGCGATGCGATATCGGGCTTCTGGTTCCAGATGTTGTTGCCGCCGATGTAGAAGCGGAACTTGTCGTTCACGTCGAAGCCGATCTGCATGTCGTGCTGCCAGCGTTCCTTGAAGTAAAGGTATTCAGGCGCGACCAGATCGGGGTTGGCGGCCAGCGTTTCCAGCTCGAAACGGCGGGTCTTGCTGAACCAGCTGATGCCGTAGTTGATCGAGAAGTTGTCCATCTTCCAGGTGATATCGCCGGTGGCATTCCACTTGGGGCTGTAGGCTTCTTCACGATCAATATCGACCTGTGCGCCCGGCGTGGGGATGAATTCCAGACGATCCAGATAACCACCGACGAAACCGATGCTGAACGAGCCAAAATTGTCCGTGCGGAAGCTGTAGTTCAGCTTGAAGTCCGCGCCTGCCGTGCGGAAGTTTGCCACGTTCACCGGCTGCACGAAGTAGCTGGAGATATAGCCGGTGCTACCATCGCGCGTCACGTTCTGGCAGAACACGTTGTTCAGATCGGGCTGATCGACGCAGAGTTCGGCCAGATCCTGCGCGGTCGGCGTGTTGATGGCGTTGTCCAGCTTGATGTCCCACCAGTCGAACGAGGCGACGAGGCCGGGAATGAAGCTGGGACGCAGCACCACGCCCGCCGTCCAGGTGCGCGCCGTTTCTTCGCGCAGGTTGCGGTTGCCGCCCGAGAAACCGGGGAGGCTGACCGTGGCGGTCGGATCGTTTTCAGGATTGAACGCCAGGATCTGCGCAGGTGTGAGGCCCGCTGCCGTCAGCGTGGCCTGACAGTTGGCCGCACGGAACTGCGTGCCTTCGGTGATGAACACCGGATCGCACGGATCGCTGATGAACGAGAAGCCACCGTTGCGCGGGGCGAACAGTTCGGTGATGTTTGGCGCGCGCACCGCTTCCGACCACGTGCCGCGGAAGGTCACGTCAGGGATCGGCGCATAGGTGCCATCGACCTTCCACGTCGTGGTCTTGCCCACGGTGGAATAGTCGGACAGGCGGATGGCTGCACCGAACGACAGGTTATGGGCGAACGGCATGTCGCGCAGCACCGGCACCTGAAGTTCTGCGAAGGCTTCCTTCACGTCGAACTCACCCTGTTCGGGAAGCTGGAGCGAGAAGTCTGCCAGCGCGCCCTGCTGAAGCAGTTGGTCAGGCGTGAAGCTGCTGGTTTCCTTGCGGTATTCGCCACCGATGGCGAAGCCGACCGGGCCGCCCGGCAGTTCGAAGAACTGGCCGAAATCGCCCGAAATCGCACCTGAAACGACATGCTGGCGGATGCGTGCGCGGTTGGTGATATCGGCGTTTACCCAATCAAGCGCCGCCTGATTGCGCACGCCATTGCCCAGCAGGTTGAGCGGAAGGCAGCCGCTGTTCGCACCGGGGGTGAAGGTCGTGGCCGGGGCGTCGAAGTTGTTGGGATCGATGTTGCCGGTGGGATCGATGGTGCTGCGGCACACCACGTTGCCCGCGCCATCACGCACGGCATCGAGGGCTGCGAAGTAACGGTCGGCAATGCGGTAGTCGGTCAGCAGGATGGTCGACTTGGTCTGGCCGAAGACATAGGACACGTCATAACGCGCGTGATCCGAGATCTGGCCTTCGAACCCCGCGACAAGGCGGATCGTTTCACGGTCGTTGCGTTCACCGCGCACGCCAAGGTCATAATTATCGCGCGAGATCAGCGCGCCGCTGCTGGTATCGGCGATACCGGCATAACGATCCTGCAGATAGGGATTTTCCGGCGTGAGGTAGGTGAAGAAATCGAACGAGGGCTGCGCCAGCGTGAACGTGCGGTTCTTGACGTACTTGCCTTCGACATAGAACGACACAGCATCGCTGAAATCGTAGTGCGCCAGCACGTTGACGTTGTGAACGCGGTTGGCGGCCTGAAGGTCGCCCTGATACCCTGCCAGCGGCGTGCTGTCGCCGCCCTGCGTCAGGCCGCCGGCAGATGCAAGCAGACGACCGCGCCGGTAGCGCGTGCCCGAGCCGGTGAAGTCCGGGATGCCATCGAGATCAAGGTCGACCGCGCCATCGATTGAGCTATCGGCATAGCGCAGATCGTTGGTGGGGATGCGGTCTGGCACGTTGGGATTGTCGGGAATGTCATTCTGATTGCGCACAAGGCCAAACGTCTTGCGCGGATCGCCCGAAAAATCGCGCGCGGTGCCGCGTACACGATCAATGTCGCGGAATTCGTAAGACACGGCGATGTTGCCGCGCCCATCGGCAAAGTTGCGGCCATAGGTGACCGAACCGAAGCGCTGCCCGGCGTCGCCTTCGCTGGAGATGCCGATCTGGCCGCTGGCCATCAGGCCTTCGAAATCGCGCTTCAGCCGGAAGTTGACCACGCCCGACACGCCATCTGCGCCGTAGATGGCCGATGCGCCGCCGGTGAGAACGTCAACGCTTTCGATCAGGTCTGTCGGGATCGAGTTCACATCGACCGCTGCGGTGCCGGCAAGGCTCGACACATGGCGGCGACCGTTGACCAGCGTGAGCGTGCGGTTTTCACCAAGGCCGCGCAGATCGAGCAACTGCACGCCAACCGCGCCAAAATCGGCATTGGAGCCGGAGGTGCGGCCTGCGGAAAGCGAATTGAGCAGCGCCGGGTTCTGGGCCAGCGTTTCAACGATCTGGATATTGCCTGCCTGCTGCAACGTTTCCGATGTCACCGCCACGATCGGGTTCGGCGTGTTGTAATCGGCGCGCTGCTGGATGCGGCTGCCGGTAACGACGATGGTCTGTTCGCCCGCGTCATCCGCGCTCTGTGCTGCGGTGGTGTCAGAAACCTGTGCATCCTGAGAAAGCGCCGGAACGGACCAAAGCGTAAGAGCGCTTGCCGACATCAGCAGGGCTGACCGGAGTGAACTTTTGTTTATCATTGCGAGTCCCTGAAATTCATTACAGAACAATGTTATGAATTTGATCCACTCGCCAATGCGGGCATTTGGGTCAACCCAGAACCATACTTCAGTTGGTTTCGGTTGCGACGATAATCAACGAAGTGTGGCGAGACTGCCACAGAAATGCGTTCATTCTGGAATAAAATATGGCCTGCTTTCCCCTACGGAAAGCAGGCCTAAAATGGTAAATGTCGGACTGGTCAGACTTGGCTGAAACCGCCGTCCATCACAAATTCGGTGCAGGTAACGAAGCTGGCTGCCTCGGAGCACAGATAGACGACGCCGCCGCCCATTTCCTCTGGCCGGCCCATGCGGCCAATCGGGTGGCGCGCTTCCATCGCAGCCTGCGCCACTTCGCGCGAGGGGGCTGCGCCGAGTTCGACATACTTGTCCATGATCGAACCGAGCATGGGCGTATCGATCCCGCCGGGATGCACGGAGTTGACGCGGATGTTGTAACCCAGCGCGGCAAATTCAGCGCCAAGGCACTTCGACAGCATCTTTACCGCCGCCTTGCTGGTGCAATAGGCCGCGTTGAACGCCGCACCGCGCAAGCCCCCAACGCTGGAGAAGTTGACGACCGATGCCCCGCCTTTGCGCGCCTTGCCGCCCGCCCGAAGCAGCGGCATCAGGGTTTGTGTGCCGATGATGATCGAATCCACATTGATCGCGTTGACGCGGTGAAAATCGCTGAGCGGGGTTTCATCGAACTTGGTGACGATCGAATAGCCCGCGTTGTTCACCAGTGCATCGAGGCGGCCATACTTTTCCTGCACCAGAGCCGCAACGGCCTGCCAATCGGCCTCGCTCGTCACGTCATGCTTCAGGTAGTGGTCGGCGCCTTCGATCTGCGCATCAGGCGTCAGATCGGTGGCGATGACTGTGGCGCCCGCCGCCTTCATCGCCTTCACCAGTTCGCGGCCAATTCCGCCTGCGGCCCCGGTGACGACGGCCACCACATCGTTGAGAGCAATAGTCATTGTGCGGTCCACCCCCCGTCGATCACCAGCTCTGCGCCGGTCATGTAGCTTGAATCCTCGCTGGCGAGGAAGAATGCGGCGCTGGCCAATTCGCTGGGCTGCGCAAGACGACCAATCGGCGTGGAGCCGACGACGCCTGCCACCAGATCATCGGGCTTTTCGGCAAAGCCCTGATCGACCCAGCGCTGAAAACCAGCCTTGAGCAGCGGCGTTTCGACAAAACCGGGGTGCAGCGAATTGGCGCGGATCGGCATCTTCTTTTGCGCAAATTCGATGGCGATGCCCTTGGTGAACAGGCGCACCGCGCCCTTGGACGCGTTGTAGGCCGAAACTTCGTTCATGCCGACAAGGCCCATGATCGAGCTGACGTTGATGATCGAGGAACCGCCGCGGAAATCGGCACCGCTCGCCGCCATCATGGGCACGAAGTGCTTGGTGCCAAGGAACACGCCATCGACGTTGATCGACATGATCCGCCGCCAGCCTTCCATCGAAAGCTCTTCCACCGGGCCGGTAAGATCGATGCCTGCGTTGTTGACGAGTATGTGGCACTTGCCGTGGCGCTCTTTCACAAGGGAAACGGCGCGCTGCCAGTCTTCTTCCTTGGCCACGTTGGCGCTGATGTAGCTGGCAGCCTGCCCCAGACTGGCCATGACTTCGCGCGCGGTATCGCTGTCTTCGGCATCAAGATCGGACAGGACGACTTCGGCCCCTTCGGCAAGGAACCGTGTCGCACAGGCAAGGCCGATGCCGCGCAGGCCGCCCGATACGAAAGCGACGCGGCCCTGCAGGCGTTGTGCGGAAAGTTCCATCAAATCAAACTCCCATCATGCCGGCGGTCGTCGCGCCGTCGATCGCGTATTCCGCGCCGGAGATGAACCCGGCTTCGTCAGAGGCGAGGTAGGCAACAAGGCCCGCCACTTCGTTCAACTGCGCCATGCGCTTTAGCGGGGCCATGCCTTCATAGACCGCGCGGGCGGCGGCGGGGTCTGGCTGCGCGTTCATGATCTGCTGGATCAGGGGCGTTTCCACCACGCCCGGCAGAATCGCGTTGACGCGAATGGCATAGCCCTGCTGCCCGCAGTGGACGGCGGCGGATTTTGCCAGCGCGCAGACGGCGGCCTTGGTCACAGAATAGGTCACATAGTTGCCCAGGGGGCGCGTGGCGTTCATCGAGGAATTGACGATGATCGAACCCTTTGGCCCATCGGGATTGCGCTTCATGCCCAAAATCGCGTGCTGCACGGTGAGCATGACGCCGGTCTGGTTGACCGCGACGACATTATCCCAGCCTTCGATGCCGACATCTTCGATGCTGCCATCGCCGCTTTCGGTGCCGGCATTGGCGAACACGATATCGAGGCGGCCCTCAGTGGCGATGATTTCGTCAATCAGCGGTGCCCATGCGGCGGCATCCTGCACGCGGTGTTTGCGGAAGGTGGCGCCGGTTTCCGCGCAGAGCGCGGCGGCGGGTTCTTCCTTCGATCCGGTGAACCAGACTTTCGCGCCTTCCTGCGCCAACCGGGCGACCGTGGCCGCGCCGATGCCGGTGGTCCCGCCAGTGATGAGCGCGACTTTGCCTTCAAGCCTCTTCGACAATTGTTTTCTCCCGAAAATCCGCCTGCGCGGAATCCGCATGATGAATTGAGTGGTTACGCCCGGACGCCGCATGTGCAACCTATGCTTTCAGCAAGGTGACGCGCGCGCGAGGGAGCGGCAAAACCGGCAGTAATACCGGAATTTGGGTGAGGAATCATAATGGCTGACAGTGATCCCAACATGGGTGGTGGCAAGGCACGCTGCGAGGCGATTAGCTGGCAGGAACTGCTGGCGCAGGATTCGCGCCCAGCGCCTGCCATGCTGACCGAGGAAAGCTATCAGTATCGCGGGTCGGAACCGCTGGCGGCGGAGCGTTATACCTCCGAGGAATTTGCAAAGCTCGAACGCGAAAAGATGTGGCCGCATGTGTGGCAGTTCGCTGCGCGTGAAGAGGATATTCCTGAGGCTGGCGACTATACCGTTTTCGAAAACGCCGGCCGTTCGTGGCTGATCAGCCGTCAGGAAGATGGCAGCGTCAAAGCCATGCACAACGTCTGCCTGCATCGCGGGCGCAAGCTGCGGACAGAGGACGGCACAGCCGACAAGTTCACCTGCCCGTTCCACGGCTTTGCGTGGAACAAGGATGGCAGCTTCGACGGAATGCCCTGTTCGTGGGACTTCAAACACCTGACCGCCGACAAGATGGCGCTGCCTGAAGCCGAAGTGGGCCGCTGGGGTGGATACATCTTCCTGCGCGAGGAAAAGGGCGGGCCGAGCCTTGAGGAATACCTGGCCCCGCTGCCGGAGTTCTTCAAACGCTGGCGGCACGAGGAATGCACCACGGTAATCTGGGTGGCCAAGGAAGTTCCGGCCAACTGGAAGGTGACCGCCGAGGCATTCATGGAAGCGTGGCACACCATCGTCACCCATCCGCAACTGCTGCCGTTCACCGGCGATGCCAACAGCGCATATTGGACCTATGGCGACAATGTGAACGTCAACCATGTGCCGTTCGGCATCATGTCACCCCACGTTGATCCCAATGGCAAGACGCAGCAGTGGATCGTCGACGAGTTCTGCAAATACAACGGCCGCAGCGCTGACAACTATGACGCAGCAGGCGATCCCTTTGCCGTGACCGTGCCCGAAGGCATGACCGCGCGCGCAGCGCTGGGCGCGGCGATGCGCGCAGGCTATACCGCGCAGACCGGCTATGACCACGATCATGCCACCGATGCCGAACTGCTCGACGGGCTGGTCTACAACGTGTTCCCGAACTTTGCGCCGTGGGGTGGGTTCATGCCGAACATCGTCTATCGCTGGCGGCCCGGAAAGACGCCCGACACATGCCTGATGGAAGTGCGCATCCTTGCCCGCGTGAAGAAGGGTGATCCGATGCCGCATGGCGTGCCGATGAAGCTGCTGGGCAAGGACCAGAAGTGGACGGATGCGCCCGAAATCGGCGTGCTGGGCCATGTGTTCGAACAGGACATGGAAAACCTGCCGTTCGTTCAGGAAGGCCTCCATGCATCCAAGACCGGCGAAGTGAACCTGGGCGATTACCAGGAAATCCGCATCCGCCAGTTCCACCAGACGCTCGACAAGTACCTGAACGCCGAGGCAGCGGAATGAGCGAGGCAGCCGAAGCGCATCCACCACGCATCAACTGCGTGCTGATCTGCGGCGGGGTGTGGCATGACATGGACTTTGCCCGGCTTGAACTGCTCAAGCTGCTGGCCGAAGACCCTGCCGTGCGCACTCGCGTGTTCGAGGATTATGAGAACGTCGAGGCGATCCGCGCCGCCGATATCCTGATCACCTATACCTGCGATGTCACCCCTTCGCTCACCGCGCAGGAAGCCTTGCGCGACTGGTTGCAAGCGGGCGGGCGCTGGTATGCGCTGCACGGCACCAATTCGGTGCTGCGGCTGCTGTCCGAAGGGCCGAATGCGGGCCTGTGGGACGCACCGCGCTGGGCACCGCTGATGATGGATATGCTGGGTAGCCAGTTCCTGAGCCATCCGCCCATCGCGCCCTATACGGTGACCGTGGCCGACCCGGACCACCCGCTGGTGAAAGGGGTGGAGCCGTTCGAGACGACGGACGAGCTTTACCACATGGAATACCACGGGAAGCTTCACGTGCTGCTGGAAACGGACTGCACAGTAGAAGGCACCGGCTTTGTCGAGGCGAAGGACGCGCTGGGCAAGCACGCGGTGATGTATTTGAAAGACCACGGTAAAGGCGCGGTACTTTATAACACGCTGGGGCATTGCCGGGGGCATTACGACCTGCAACCGATGCTGGACTGGTGGCCAACGGTAGACCGCTGTGCGTGGGATCTGCCGGTGTTCTATGACCTGCTACGGCGGGGAATTGGCTGGCTGAAAGAGCGGCAGCTGCGCGACGGTTGATCCTGTTACAGAAAACGAAAAGGTCGGGAGCGATCTCGGCCTTTTTCTGTTGTTCCTTCACGCCACCTTGGCGAACCGATCCAGCGCGGCCTGCGGATCATTGGGCCAGCGCGATAGCATCAGCAGGCGCTTGTGGCCGTGGCCGATGAACAGTTCGTCGGTCACGCCCATGCCGCCGTGGAACTGGATCATCTCATGCCCCAGTTCGACCGATGCGGGCGCGATGAAGGCTCGCAGACCATCAACAGCATTGGCGAAACGATCGGATCCCTGGCTTACGATGGCGAGATTCAGCAGCGCGCGGGCCTGTTCGATAGCCGCATA
Source organism: Novosphingobium sp. ERN07 (assembly GCF_012641335.1). GTDB lineage: Bacteria > Pseudomonadota > Alphaproteobacteria > Sphingomonadales > Sphingomonadaceae > Novosphingobium. The sequence continues at coordinate 63,064 of NZ_JABAID010000010.1, read as the reverse complement.
TTGCGCGGCCATGCGGTGCTGAATTGCCTGAAACGAGCCGAGCGGCGTGCCAAACTGCTGGCGCGTGCGCAGGTAATCCAGCGTAGCGTCGAACAGAAGCTGCATGATGCCGAGCGCCTCGGCAGAGCGGGCGAGTGAGGCCAGCGTTTCATTGTCGGCAACATCGGCAGCGCTTCCGCCAAGGCGGACGGCAGGCGTCGCGTTCAATTCGAGCGAGATGGCCAGCGCACCATCGACCGTGCGCCATGCGGTGCGCGTGATGCCGGGCGCATCGGCAGCGACGAGGAACAGCGCAACGCCCATCTCATCGCCCGCCGCGCTGCTTTCGCGCGCGGTGACGATATAGCCATCGACACCCGCGCCCGCTGGCACGCAGGATTTGGTGCCGGTCAGGACGCCATCGGCATCAGCGGTGGCGGCAACCCACAGGCTGCCCCCGCGCGATCCCTGTTCGGCATGGGCAAGCACGAGGCGGCGGCTGCCCATCGCCAGCGCTTCCATCCATTCGCCCTTCAACGCTTCGGGCGCGACCCGTTCGAAAAGGCGCGCAGCGACCATCACGTTTTCGATCAGCGGTTCGACCACGAGGCCCTTGCCCAGCGCTTCGAACACTGTGGCGATGGCTGTAGCATCCAGTGCCAACCCGCCGCTTTCGAAAGAGAGCGGCGCCGCGACGAGGCCGAGTTCGGCAAGCAGTGCCCACATTTCGGGCGAGAATCCGTTGGCCCCGGCCAGATAGGCGCGGCGGCGATCAAGATCATAGTGATCTTCGACGAAACGCTCGGCCAGTGCCTTGAGCATTTCCTCGTCTTCGTTCAGGTCGAAATTCACGTCCCTCTCCTCAAGGCTCATTCTGTAACAAGTTCGAGAGGCTAGCCACGCTGCGCAAATGACTAGGCGATTGCAACAATCCCGTCGTTGTTTCCAAATGGCTTGACCGGTAAGGATACGGCAATTGGGACAGGAGAGAACTGTGCAGCTTTCGGTGGAATCCATCGATTCGGTGAGGATCAGCGGGCCGCAGGACGTGCGCCGCGCAGCCGAAGCATTGCACGAAATCGCAATCGCCGCAGGTATGCGCGCCGCCCCTGCGCACGACATTGCCGACAAGCGCACCCCGGTAGACGCGGAAGGTAATATTCTGGCGCGCGACGTGTTCGGGTGGAACGATGAAAAGGTGTGGTGGCGCAATTCGCGCATCGCGCTCGATTCGCCGCTGACATCGGCCTGCCGGTTTGAAAGCGAACCCTTCTGGGTCAATGCCAACGGGTTCCACACCCGCCAGCCCAATCACTATCTGACAGCGATCGATCTGACGAACTTCGAAACGCGGGCGATGACGCGCGGAGCCATCGTGGTGCCTGTGCATCTGCCTTTCGGCCAGATCGGCGCAGTCAGCTTCAACCCGCTCGATACGGACATGACCGAGCTGGATGACGTGTTTCTGGAAAATGGCGACGCTTTTGGCATCTATGCGCGCACGTTCATCGCCAGCTACGTCCACGCGATGGGTTCGGCGCAGGCGCTGCCATCCGGGTCGCGCCTGTCAAAGCGCGAAGTGGAATGCCTGCGCTGGGCAGCCATCGGCAAGACCGACCTTGAAATCAGCATGATCATGAGCCGCAGCCGTGCGACGGTGCGGTTCCACATCCACAACGCATCAATGAAGCTGAACGCGGTGAACCGCAGCCAGACCGTGTTCAAGGCAGCGCAGCTTGGATACATTTCACTGGCCACCTGATCAGGGCACCGGAGGGGACCACATGTCAAAACAACCGTTTGATCCATTCGAGCTTTGGTCGGGCGCGCGATGGCAGGAAATGGTCCAGAAGTGGGAACAGGAAATCAACGGCTGGTCGGGCAAGCTGACGGAAAGCGAACAGTTTGGCGCGATGATGGGCCAGATGACCAAAGTGCAACTGGTGGCCCAGCGCGCGTTTGCCGAACAGATGGAATCGCTGCTGCGCAACCTGAACCTGCCCAGCAAAGCGCAGGTAGAAGCGCTGTCCGAGCGGCTTGACGCGATTGAGGATTCGGTCGACCGGGTTCGCTTGGCCGTGGAAGCGCTCGCCACGAAAACGCAGGCCACGCCGCCGCCACCCGAACCCCGCCGGACGCGCAAGCCGCCTGCGGCCACTTCATGAGCGAGGCCGATCAGCCATCGGCTGAAGCAGTGGCGGAGCGGGTCCGCCGGGAAGTGGACCGCGCGTTAAAACGCAACATCAAGGGCCTGGAATTCCTGACCGCGCCCCGGCAGGACGTGGGCGCGATGGCCAAGGATCTGGTCCACCGCGAAGGCACCGCGATGCTCTATCGCTACAGGCCGGTGACCGACGAGATCTATCGGTTGCCGCTGCTGATCGTTTCACCCCCCAGCAACAAGGGCTATATCTTCGATCTGGCACCGGGCCAGAGCATGGTCGAATATCTGCTGGGCCGTGGCTATGATGTGTTCAATCTGGACTGGGCCGCACCCCGGCGTGACGAGGCACATCTTGGGCTGAGCGATTACGTGGACCGCTTCATACCGGACAGCCTTGCCACCATTGCCCGAATTACCGGTGAGACGGACGTTACGCTTGCCGGGTATTGCATGGGCGGGACACTGGCAACGATCCAAGCCGCGCTTCATCCGGGCAATGGCGTGCGCAATCTGGTGCTGTTTGCAACGCCGGTTGATTTCACGCAGATGCACATGTTCCAGAAATGGTCCGACCGGCGGCACTTCGATGTCGATGATGTGGTGGACAAACTGGGCGTGATCCCGCCGGAGATCATGCTGGGTGCATTCGATCTGGCGCGCCCGGCGAACCGCACGGCAGGCCGGATGCAGCTATGGACGAACATGTGGAACGACGAGTTCGTCAAATCCTATCGCATGTTTGATCGCTGGGCCGCCGAAACGCTGCCGGTTCCGGGCGAATATTTCCGCCAGCAGATCCGCCATCTGATGTGGGAGAACGCGCTGCACGAAGGCACGCTGGAAATCGGCGGGCGCATGGCCGATCTTGGCAAGATCACGGTCCCGATCCTCAACATCGTTGCCCAGCACGATCACGTGGTCAGCCTTGATGCCGCGCGGCCTTTGCGTGACCGGACGGGCTGTTCCGATTATCATGAAATCGTCTCTAAGGGTGGGCATGTCAGCCTTGTGGCCGGCCCTGCCGCGCTGAGGCGCCTTTGGCCACTGATCGATGGCTGGCTTGCCGAGAGGTCCGTTTGATGCCCGATACACTCACATATCCTCGCACGGTAAAGGCGGGGACGCAGACCATCGAACTGCGCCTGCTGCGCCCGGACGACGCCCCGGCGCTGATCGCCTTTGCCCAAGGCCTGCCACCCCACGACCTGCTGTTTCTGCTGCGCGATATCCGCAATCCACGCGTGGTCGCCGCATGGATCGAACAGGTGGAGCGCGGGTTGATCCGCAGCATCGTTGCGGTGGAGAATGGCGAGATCGTGGGCTGCACCGCGCTGGCCCGCGACGAACTCAGTTGGTCGCCGCACGTTGCCGATATCCGTTTGCTGATATCCCCGCGGATGCGCGGCACCGGCTTTGGGCGGGTGCTGGCGCAGGAATGCCTGACGATGGCAATGGCTGATGGCGTATCGAAGCTGACCGCGCGCCTGACCCCGGATCAGGGGGCGGCGCTGACCGTGTTCGAAGATCTGGGCTTCCGCCCCGAAGCGCTGTTGCGCGATCATGTGCGCGATAACGATGGTGAACTGCACGATATCGCAATCATGGCGCTGGATCTTGACCGGCAGGGCGGGATCAAGACGCTTTACGGCATGGGCTAGGGAAAGAAGCCTGCAAACGGCCCCTTCGGCACAAAAGGCGCCCACTGGCCTTCCGGCAAGGCAAGCCGGTCGGCCACCGCCCAGAATACGCCGGGATTTGATACGAAGCCGAAATGGCTGCAATGCACTTCGATGTTTTCGGTCTGCGGATCGATCTGGCTCACGCAGTTTTCCCAAGCCGTGATCCCGTCCGAGCGCGAGAAGATCGCGCTGGATGGAACCGGCAGCGGATCGTGCCCACGGGCATAGCGCGCGGCTGTTTCGTCCGATGAAACCTTGTTGCCGGTCAACAGCTCATAGAGCGTGGTCAGGCTGGTCGCGCGCGGATTGCCGGTAAACGGGCTGCCCAGCGTGACGACCTGACGCAGCGCGCCATGATCGCGCCGGGCCGCTTCGCGCGCGATGACCCCGCCAAGGCTCCACCCCACAAGGCTGACCTTGCGCCCTGTCAGTTGCGCGATAGCCTCGATCCGCTCTGCCAGATGTTCGCCGTTTTCGCCGGCGGAATGCTGATCGAGATTCCAGCCCAGATCCCACGGAAACACCGCATAGCCCAGCTTGGCCAGATAGGCCCGCAACAGCCCTGTCATCGCATCGTTGGTCGCAAAGCCGGGCAGGACCATCACCGGATGCCCATCGCCTGCGGGCGCACGCAGCAACATCGGCCATGCCATCGCCAGCATCGCCGCTTCCGACAGGAAGCGTGGCGTTTCCATCATCGTCCAGCCTAGCTGCGGGCGTCTGATGTCTTCGTGTGATCTTGCCTGCATGGCTGGAATCCCTTCCGGCCCGTCATCGGCCAAGGCGACCAAGGCGGCAATCCTATCGTTTTGGGTAGCGCCGCTATTCATCCCACGGCGGAATCTCGCCCGCGCCGACCTGGCTGGAAATGCCCAGCAGGAACCCGCCGTAGACTTCGAGGGCGTTGGGGTACTTCTCCGCCATGATTGCGGCGAGTTCCTTTGATGTTTTGGAACGGGCGCGGGCATCGACGAAGGCCTTGATGTAGCCGCGCGTCCACGCAATGCTCATACTGTCATCGGGCAGGCCGGGCCGGGTGTGGCCCGCCACGATCCTGACCGGGTTCATCGCTTCCAACCGGTCGAGCGTTTTCAGCCAAGCATCATAGTTCGCCGGGCCATGTTCGCCCAGCCAGACATAAACGCCGTTGTAGAGAATATCGCCTGCGATCAGCGTCCGCGTTTCGGAGTCCCATACCACAGTGGAATGCACGTGATCGCCCTGGATGGGCCCCAGCACCTGCAGCTGGTGCCCTTCGAGGTCGATGCTATCGCCGCTCATCGCCGCAGGTTGCACCGGACGCTTGGGGGCGTTGATGCCCAATTGCCCGCTCCAGCGCTTGAACTTGATGGGTATGGAGCGTTCCATGTCCTTGGCCGCCACCGGATGCGCCACGATCTTTGCATCAGGGAAGGCATCCTGCAGCACGTCCAGCCCGAAGAAATGATCGGGATGATCGTGCGTGATGATAATGGCCTTGAGCGTCTTTCCACTGTCCAGAATGTCGGCCACCACGCGCAGCGCGTCTGACCGGGCGAAGGGCACATCGACCAGCACCGCGTCCTTTTCGCCCGTTACAAGCGTGACGTTGGCCACCATACTCAGGGGGCTGGTGGGGATGACCTTATAGTCGAGCGGCTTTGCCTGCGCTGCGCTGACAGTGAGCGCGGAGGCGGCAAGAAGTGTGAGAAATTTCCGCATGTAACGCTCTCCCTCAATGGGCCGTCTGGCCACCGTCGATGGTGAAGGTGGCCCCGTTGATGAAGCTTGCCCCGTCAGAGCAGAGGTGCAGCACGGTGGGGGCAATTTCCTCTGGCCGGGCAGCGCGGCCCGATATGTTCTGGGCGAAGAACATCTGCGTGAATTCGTTGCTGTCGGCCCAGTGCTGCGTCATCGGGGTGACGACGAAACCCGGTGCGATGGCGTTCACGCGGATGCCCATCTGCGCATATTCCACCGCCGCTGCCTTGGTCAGCCCCGAAACGGCGTGCTTCATCGCGCAATAGGCGCTCATGTTCGGGTCTGCGATCAGCGCGCCGACGCTGGCAGTGTTGACGATTGAGCCGCCGCCCACTGTCAGGAAATGGCGGATCTGTGCTTGCATGGCAAAGAACACGCCCTTGAAATCGACATCGATGGCAAGGTCGAGTTCGTCTTCAGGCACTTCGTGGATCGGGCGCTGCGGGGGCAGGACGCCCGCGTTGTTGAATGCCGCGTCCATCCGCCCGAAGCGTTCGAGGCCCGCGGCCACCAGCGCGGTCAGGTCAGCGCTTTTGCGCACATCGGTTTGGCGGAAGGCGGCGCGGCCACCCTCGCCCACGATCATGTCCACGGTTTCGCCCGCGCGGGCATCAACGTCGCCAATCATCACGGCGGCACCCTCACGCGCAAAGGCGAGCGCGGTGGCGCGGCCGATACCGGTGGCGGCACCGGTGATAAGGACGGCTTTTCCTTCGAAACGCATCATTAGATGATCCCTGATTTGCCGGGGGCAAGAATGCCGTTGGGGTCGATCGCGTGCTTGATCTTCGCGTTGAATTCGCGGTTCACCGCGCCATATTGCTGCGCCACTAGATCCATCGAATTGACCCCGGTACGGTAGCTAGCCCAGCCCTGTTCGCCGAACCGCGTGACGAGTTCGCGGTAGCAGGCGTCGGCCTTCTTCTCCTGTTCAGCGTCCGACTTGTCGAACAACAGCGCAAGGATGTGGTGCAGATCGCGCCAGCCGATGGCGTAGGCGGCGGTATAGTCAAAGCCCCACTTCTCCACGATTTCCTTGGCCAGCAGGGTCTGCCGTTCCGCCTCTACGCCGCGCGCGGCGGCAACCGGCGCAAACCATGCAAGGCCCCCGCCCGCCCCACGCCAGCGCAGCAGGCCGATTTCGTCAAGGTTCAGCCCGCCTTCCATCAGCGTGGCATGATGGTGGAACCACGGATTGTCGCCCATCTCCGCCGCCGTCAGCACTTCGCCACCGCTTGCGGTCAGGCTGGCGCGGATGATTGGCTCCACACCTGCCACGGTCTGTTCGGTGCCGTAGAGCGCGAAGTAGGTGTTCCACATGCCAAGGCCATTGGCCTTCGCCGCCTTTTTCAGCGAGGCTTCATCCAGCATCGCGCCATCGGGCACGATTTCGTTGCGGCGCTTGAACATGGCGAGCTGATAGGACGCGCTCATCATCAGGTTGCAGTTGGCGACGAGGTTTGAGACGCGCAGTGGACGCATGGCTTCGATGATGCGCGGCACATCACCCATTTCGGCGTGGCGCACCATGAACGGCTTGTAGACCGGCGGCTTTGGCATCAACCACAGGCCCATCTTGGTGACCACGCCGAAGTTCGACTGGGTGAACAGACCATCAAGGTATGGTCCATAGCCCCACTTGAACGCCTGCCATGCGGTGCTGCCCTTGATCGATCCCATGCCGGTGCGCATCAACTGGCCATCGGGCAGGCACACTTCCATGCCGCACTGGAACATGAAGTGTTCGCCATAGGGCGTGTAGCCCACCCCGCGATCGAGCGTGTTGCCGACCGGTGAGGCGATGGGGCCGACGGTGGGCACATCGATCCACAGCGGAATGTTGTTCTCTACCAGATAGTCCTTGAGTTGCTGATAAGTGACGCCCGGTTCCAGCAGGCAGGTGCCAAGGTCTGCATCTACTTCAAGGATGCGGTTCATGCGCTTCAGATCGAGCACGACTTGCCCCGGCGTGGCGGGCGCGGTCATGCCATAACCCATGTTCTTGCCGGTGGAGACAGGCCAGAGCGGTTGCTTGTATGTGTTGGCGATGCGGACGATTTCCTGCACCTGTTCCACATTTTCAGGGCAAACTGCGCCGATGGGAACGTGGCGGTTCAGCGGATCGGGCACATAGACCTTGGCATAGGGCGCGACCGCCTCTTCATCGCCAAACACCCATTCCGCGCCCACGACGCCGCGAAACGCCTTCATCGCGCCGGCAAAGTCCGCCTTGGTCATGTGCGGGGCGAGCGGGGCAGGGTTTTGTGCGCTGGAACCTGTGCCAAGGCCAAGGCTGGCCGCTCCAAGGATGCCCGCGCCGAGCAGGCCGCGACGGTCAAGATTGAGTTCACTCATTGCCCATGCTCCTGCTTGCGCGCCGCGCTCTTTTCCACCCACGTTGCCAGCGCATCGAGTTCCGCAGGCGTCACTTCGGTCGGGCGAAAGGCAGGCATTCCGTTCTGGCCGTGGCGGACGATGTATTTCACAGTTTCGGCAGGGATGGCGCGGCCAAGGATGATCGGCCCCACGTTGCGACCGTGACAGTAGCCGCAGGTCTTGGCGTAGATGGCATCAGGCGTGCGCGTGCCTTGCACTTCGCCCAGCTTCTGCGCGGCCAGCGCAGGCACGGCGGTTGAAATCAGTATGATCGCCGCGACAAAGGCGTGGCCCTTGTGCGTTGCACCTGTCGTATCCGGCATCTTTTCCCTCCGGCCCGCGGCGTTTTTGACCGCTGGTTGTTGGGACAAAACTAGCGGCTGACCGAACGCGCTTCCACGGCCAGCCTTGCGCAGCGTGCCACGGTGTGAAACGCAAGTGCGGCACGATCTGCACCGTTTCCCTATCCGACCTGCGGATGGCGCTAGCGGGCGGCTGTGCTTCGCCGGTGCCACCTGTTCCTGTCTATGCTGGAGTATTGGAGGCGGGCGGCGTGACGGATTTGACGGGCGAAGGCGAATTTCGACGGGGTTGGCACATCCTGCTGGCATCAATGCTGGGAATTGGCTGCGGGCTGGCGGCCATGCCTTTTTACACCGCAGGCGTGTTCGCCCCGCATCTGGCGCGCGAGTTCGGATGGTCGATGGGCGAGATCATGGCTGGGTTGACCATCACTACCGTGGTGGTCGTGGCTGCTGCACCGGCGGCAGGCATTCTGTGCGAACGCATCGGCACGCGGGCAGTCGCATCCGCTTCGCTGGTCTGCTTTGGTCTTGCCTATCTCTCGCTGGCCACGCTCGATAACTCGCTACCGCGCTTTTACGCCACATGGGCCATCGGGGCGACACTGGGCGCGGGTACGCTGCCGATCACGTTCACCCGCACGGTCAATCGCTGGTTCGACAAGCATCGTGGGCTGGCGCTGGGGCTGGCGATGACCGGCACAGGGCTGTTCGGCATCACCTGCAAGCCGCTGTTGGCATGGGTTATCGGAGATTATGGCTGGCGCGCGGGATACTTCACGCTGGGCCTGCTGCCGCTCGTCATTGGGCTGCCGATCACCCTTCTGCTGTTTCGCGAACCGCAGGAAGCGAAACCCACGGTGGATGCGCAAATCCCGTCGACTCTCACCGGCCTCACGCGCGGTGAAGCGGTGCGGCAGTGGCGTTTCTGGCTGATCGCCGCGATTCTCGTGCCGATTTCCTTCGCGCTGGCAGGGGCCGTGCCCAACCTTGAACCGATCCTTCTGGATAGAGGTCTCGATCAGGCGACCATACTGACACTGACCCCGCTGATTGGCCTTGCGTCCATCTGCGGGCGTCTGGTTGGCGGATGGCTGCTTGATCGTTTCTGGGCACCGGGCGTAGCGTTCGTCCTGTTGGGAATGCCGACGATTTCGTGCCTGATCCTTGCCGGGGGCCAACTTGACCCGGCGATGGCCCGCTTTGCCATCCTGCTGATAGGGTTTGCGCTCGGCATCGAATACGATGTCGTTGCCTATCTCACCTCGCGTTACTTCGGGCTGCGATCCTATGCCGCGATCTATGGCATCTTCTATGTCTGCTTCTCGACCGGAGCAGGCTTTGCCCCGCTGGCCTTCGGGTTGATTCGCGATCATTTCCAGGATTTTGCTCCAGCGTTGCAGGTTTCCGCCGCACTGCTGCCGCTTTGTGCTGCAGGCTTCCTATTTCTAGGGAAATATCCGAAACTTTCCTGACACTTACCTTTGTTGAGTCATTCATTTGACATATTCTTATATCATTATAACAATAGGCGCTGGCCGAATGCCACTCATGAGGGGAATGACATGACCAGCCGCCACCTGCTTCTAAGTTCAATGCTCGTTCCGATTGCCCTTGCAGCAATCCCCGCCCACGCCCAGACTGCGCCGCAGGCTGCAGAAGAGTCCGTGCCCGAAACGAAGGGTCTGGAAGAAATCGTCGTCACCTCGCAGCGCCGCGCAGAAAAGCTGCAAGCTGTGCCGGTTACGGTGTCCGCGTTCAGCGAAGCGATGCTTGATCGCTTGGCCGTGTCGGACACCATCAGCACTTCGAAGTTCGTGCCCGGCATGATCTCGCAGCACAATGCGGGTCTTGCTTCGGCCAACGCCTATTACCTGCGCGGCCTTGGCAATTCGCAATCGACTGCCACGTTCGATGCGCCGGTCACGACCTATGTCGACGATGTTTACATCGCGCGCCAGAACGCCAACAACTACGCCTTCTTCGATACCCAGCGCGTCGAAGTGCTGCGTGGCCCACAGGGCACGCTGTTTGGCCGCAACACCACGGGCGGCGCGATCAACGTGATCATGCGCAAGCCTTCGGACACGGCGGGCATGAAGCTGGAAATGACCGGTGGATCGTATGAACGCTACACCGTCAAGGCGAGCGCCGACCTGCCGCTGAGCGATGCGGTGCGCACCAAGGTTTCGGCCTTCATGGTGCAGGATCGCGGCTATCTGAAGAACATCACCACCGGCGAATGGCTGAACGGCGAAAAAAGCTACGGCATTCGTGGCGACGTGCGCTTCCTGCCGACCGACGCGCTCACCGTCGATCTGTCCGCCGAATTCACCAGCAATGCCAGCACCTACACCGGCCTGCGCAACATCCCCGGCTCCAACCCTTATGTGAAGACGCAGACGACCCAGCCGGTGTTCTATGAAAGCGCATCGGGCCTGCGCCAGATCGGCTGCACCGACGACAATGTCACCACGCTGCTGACGACCGAACAGGGCAACTGCAACCTTTCGGAAAATTACGCGATCGGCGGCAACATCAACTACGATCTTGGCGACGGTTCGCTGACCTATATCTTCGGCTACCGCCATCTGGATCAGGGTTACATCAACGAATACAATGCTTCGGCGGTGAACAAGTATGCCGGGTTCGTACTGGTGGACAACGCCGTTCACGAACAGCACAGCCACGAACTGAAACTGAACTATTCGTTCGGCGACAAGCTGGATCTGGTGACCGGCCTGTTCTATCTGAAGGAAACCTCGGACGACCGGCAGACCAGCTTCTCTGGCGGCACAACTGCGTTCCGCCCGATTCAGGACGCGCTGTACAAGCACAAGGTTGAAACCGCTGCCTATTATGCGCAGGCCGATTTCCACGCGACCGAGAAGCTGACGCTTACGCTGGGCGGCCGCTATACGTGGGAAAAGAAGAACCTCAACTTCATCAAGTCCACGCAGTTCCCTACGCTGTCCTATGGGGACTCGGCGGTAACCGCATTCGGCATTCCGCTGGAACAGACGGTGAAGCGCTTCACCCCGCGCATCGCGGTGGATTACAAGTTCACGCCCGATATCATGGTCTTTGCGTCCGCCACCAACGGCTTCAAGTCGGGCGGGTGGAACGGCACGGCGGCTGCTCCGCAGAACGCGGTGACGTTCGACCCCGAAAAAACGTGGTCCTATGAAGCTGGTCTGAAGTCGGAACTGTTTGATCGCAAGCTGCGCTTCAACCTGACCGGCTATTACGCCAAGACCAAGGGCCTGCAGGTGACGGCGGGCGTGCCCAACTCGTTGGGCGTGATCGCCAGCCTGCCGTTCAACGCCGGCACGCTCGACGTTTACGGCGTGGAAGTGGAAGCGACCGCAAAGTTCGGCAATCTCAGCCTCTTTGCCAACCCTTCGCTGATGCATGGCGAATATGTTTACATCTCGCCCTTGGCCACAACGCTGAGCACCGCGCTGACCCCGGTTCGCGTGCCCAAGTTCCAGATGAGCAGCGGCGCTTCGTATGAAATCGCCGCGCCCGGTCTGGGCGGCTACTTCACCCCCAGCGCAACCTGGCGGCACAATTCGCCCTATTGGGTGGCCGTGCTGAACACCACGACGACAACGACCGAAGATTATGTGGATGCCGCCTTCAGCTTCACCGCCGATGACGACAGCTACAAGATCTCGCTCGAAGTTTCGAACCTGACCGATCAGAAGACCGTGACGGCAAACTTCCTCTCGCTGTTCCCCGGCGATCCGCGCCGCTACACCGCAAGGGTCCGTTTCAAGATCTGATCGACAAGCGACCAGTCATGACGGGCCGGGGCTTGCCCGCACCGTCGTGGCTACTTTGAAAACCGATGCCCGCAGATGCTTTTGGCCTCTGCGGGCATCGGCACCCCATAAGGACGTTGGAGCAGGCAGGAATGAGCGTGATCGGCACGAAGATGGTTTGCGATAGCAAGACCGCCCGCCAGATTTTCGATGAAGTGATGGCCAATCCCGCCCGCACCAAGTTCGGCTTCGGGGAAAAGCTGGCCATCGTGAATGTCGATTTCCAGAACGCCTATACCCGGATCGACCGCTACAAGACCGCCTACGAAACCGATCCGCGCCAGATCGAACATACCAACACCATATCCCGCCTTGCCCGTGCAAAGGGGATGCCGGTGATCTGGACGCACGTTGCCTATGTCGAAGATGCCAGCGATGCGGGCGTCTGGGGCACGCGGACCAACACGCCGGATTCGTTGCAGAACATCAAGTATGAGTCCGACCGCCACGCCTTTGACGAACGCTGCGAGATCGATCCTGCCGACACGATCTATACCAAGCGGATGCCTTCGGCCTTTTTCGAAACGCCGCTGCAAAGCCTGCTGGTGTGGCACAAGGTCGATACCGTGGTGATCACCGGCGGTTCAACATCGGGCTGCATCCGCGCAACGGCGGTGGACAGCTTGAGCCGCGGCTATCGCACCATTGTTCCGATCGAGACCTGCGCCGACAAGCACGAAAGCTATCACTTCGCCAACCTGACCGACCTGCAACTGAAGTATGCCGATGTCGAACCGGTGCAGACCGTGATCGACTGGCTGGAGGCACGCTGATGCAAGAGGGCGCTGGCGATCCCGGCCTTTACGACTTCGCACCCTATCGCGGGCGCCAGCCTATCGCCTGGCCGGGCGGCAAGAAGGTGGCGGTGTGGGTTTCGCCCAACCTTGAGTATTACGAGATAGACCCACCCGCGAACCCGCATCGCAAGTCTTGGGCCAAGCCGCACCCGGATGTCGTCGGCTATTCCCACCGCGATCACGCCAACCGCGTGGGCCACTGGCGCATGGCCGATGTGATGAGCAAACACGGCTTTCCCGGGTCGGTGAGCCTTTCGGTGGCGCTGTGCCAGCATCACCCCGATGTGGTGGCCGATGCCAATGCGCGCAGGTGGGAGTTCTTCAGCCACGGGATTTACAACACCCGCTATTCCTATGGCATGGACGAGGCGCAGGAACGCGCGATCATCGAGGATTCGATCCGCACCGTGCGCGATGCCACCGGGCAGACCATACGTGGCTGGCTGGCCCCTGCGCTCACCCACACACCCCGCACGCTGGACCTGATTGCCGAATACGGGCTGGATTACACGTGCGATCTCTATCACGACGATCAGCCCCAGCGCGTGAACACCGCCAGCGGCGATCTGATATCAATGCCCTACAGCCTTGAGGTGAACGACCACTACGGGTTCTTCATCTACAACATGAGCCCACGCGAATATGCCCAGACCCTGATCCGACAGTTCGAGCGGCTTGCCGATGAACAATCCGGCACGGTCATGTGCATTCCGCTGCATTCCTATCTGATCGGCCAGCCCCACCGCATCGGCGCGTTCGAGGAAGTGCTGCGACACATCGCCGCCGATGGCCGCGCTTGGATCACGCGCGCAGGAGACATCGCGGATGCGTGGCGGGCCGCACAGAAGGGAGAAGCCGTATGAGCCTCGACCCCAGCTATCTCGAATATCCGCGCCGCCGCCTTGGCTACGATCACGATCTCTATGCCTATTCGGCCCTGCCCACGCGCAAGCCGTTGGCATGGCCCAATGGCAAAGGCGTGGCGACGTGTATTGTCGTCAGCCTTGAATGGTTTCCGATCACGCCATCGGACACGCCGTTCCGCGCACCGGGGCACATGCAGACGGCCTACCCCGATTACCGCCACTACACCGCGCGCGAATATGGCACGCGCATCGGGTTCTACCGGTTGCTCGATGCTTTTGCCAAAGCGGGCGTGCAGGTTTCGGTCGCCACCAACGGCGCCATCGCGCAGCGCTATCCTTCAGTCATACGCGATATCGTGGACGCCGGGCACGAGATCATCGCCCATTCCACCGACATGAACGGCACCATCGCCTCTACGCTGCCGGTCGATGACGAACGCGCGCTGATCCGCGATAGCATCGCTGCGCTGTCTGACGTGATGGGCAAAGCGCCGCGCGGGTGGCACTCCATCGCGCGTTCGCAAAGCTTTGCCACGCCCGATCTGCTGGTGGAAGCGGGCATCGAATACTGTTGCGACTGGGCCAACGACGAAGTGCCGTGGACGTTTGCGAACGGGCTTGTGAACCTTCCGCTGAACCATGAGCTGTCCGACCGGCAGATTCTTAACGTGCAGCAGCAATCGGTAGACAGCTATGCCGAGCAGATGCTGGATGCGCACGATTGGCTGGCCGCCGAAGCTGCTCAACAGGGTGGGCGTATGTTGCCGCTGCACCTTACGCCCTACATCATCGGCCTGCCCTATCGCATGGACGCATTTGAGCGTCTGCTGGCCGATCTGAAAGCCCGCCCGGCCACGTGGTTTGCGCGCGGTTGCGATATTCTCGATTCCTACAGGAGCCAGATGTGAAAGCCTATGAACTCGGCCCCCAGAACGGGCTTGAATCGCTGGACCAGACCACACGGCCCGACCCGGTCGCCGGGCCGGGCGAAGCGGTACTGAAAGTCCGCTACGTGTGCCTGAACAACCGCGACCTGCAGATTCTTGAAGGCCGGTATGGTGCAAAGAAGGCCGAAGACCGTATTCCCTTTTCCGAAGGCGTGGGCGAAGTCGTTTCCGTGGGCGAAGGCGTTTCGGGCATCGCCGTGGGCGACCGCGCGACGCTGGCGCACTTTGTTTCCTGGATCGATGGCCCGTTCGAAATGCGTTATTTCGGCGCGGACCTTGGCACCAGCCTTGATGGCTGGATGGCCGAATACGTAAAGGTGCCTGCCGCCGCACTGGTGAGGATTCCCGACGCGATCACCGATGAACAGGCCGCCCCGCTCGCCGCCGCAACGCTCACGGCGTGGCACGCGGTCGTAGAGGTTGGCCAGGTGCGCGCAGGTGACCTTGTGGTGGCGCTTGGCACCGGTGGGGTAGCGATGGCTGCGTTGCAAATCGCCAAGGCTAATGGCGCATTCGTGGCGATCACATCGTCCAGCGACGAAAAGCTGGAACAGGCGCGCAAGCTGGGCGCGGACTACACCGTCAACTATTCCACGCACCCCGACTGGGCCGCTGAACTGCAACGCCAGACCGGCGGGCGCGGCGCGGATATCGTGGTGGAAACCGGTGGCCAGCACACCCTGCCCCAGTCGATCAACGCCTGCGCGGTCAACGCGCGCATCGTCATCATCGGCGTGGGTTCGGCAGACGGCCCGCTGCCCAACTATGGCGGCATCATCGGCAAGAACATCACGCTGAAAGGCATTGCCGAAGGCAGCCGCGCCATGCTGGCCCGCATGATCCGCGCGATGGAAGCCACCGGCTTTGCTCCCGTGGTAGACCGCGTGTTCGATTTCGATCAGGCGCTGGATGCCTGCCAGTATCTGAAGTCCGGTTCACACCTTGGCAAAGTGCTGATCAAGGTTTCGTGACACCCTAGCGGGGCCGTGACATGCGGCCCCGCAAATCAAGCCCCATTTTTCAGGCCGACGTCGGGTTCTGCAAATCCAGCCGGATGTGGAACCTGTCTGACCGGTAATGCGCATAAGTGCGCAGGAACGGCACGTTGTTGCGGTCATAGACCGTGCGCGTGATCCGCAGAATGGCCGACATCGGCTCCACATTGAGCGCTTCGACCAGCGATGGATCGGCCAGCATTGCGCCGATGGTCTGCTCAGCCCGTTCCGCGTGGAAGCCCGCTTCGTCCAGCAGTTTCAGCAGCGGCGCACGCGGCAGCGTGCTTTCCGAAATGACTTGCGCCAGATCGCCCCGCACATAGCTGACGATATAGCCCAGCGGAGTGCCTTCAAGGCAGCGCACGCGCACCGCGCGGATAACCTCGGCCCCCTCATCGATCTGCAGGGCGTTGGCGATGATATCAGTTGCGGCGCGCCGTTCCACCGAAATGACGTTGACCGTCGTCCCTTCGCCCAGCGCCATCAGGCTATCCACTGCCTGATCGATATTCGCCTCAATCGGCTTGGCGGGAGATTTGAAGATCACCCGCGTGCCCAAACGGCGGCGGCGTTCGACATAGTGCTGGTCGGCCAGATCGTTCAGCACGCGCCGCGCGGTGATGCGCGAGACGCTGTAATGCTCGGAAAGCTCCTGCTCGGTCGGCAGAACGCTGCCAAACGGGCGCTGGCCGCTCAGGATTTCGTCACGCAAGCTGAGGTAAATCTGGTGGTAGAGCGGTACTGCCCCTTCACGATCGAGCACGATTCCTCCCCCGCTTGCCGTGCGTATCGACGAGGTAACAATGTGTCGATCGGCCGCGCCGGTCTTCGGAGGTCGGCCGCGCTTAGTCAAGTCTGCGGGCGCATCACTTTCCCCCAGCACATAGCCGATGCCGAGGCCTTCGATCAGGCTCTTCACCGCCGTTCCCCTCTCCAATCGGGGTAGCGCCCCATTGCCAACAATGTGAGCGAACCGACGACGAGACAGCCGACGCCCGTCATCAGCGCGAGGTCATATCGTCCAGTGGAATCGAACACCCGGCCATAGACCACCGGCCCCATGCCGCCGCCGAAAGCGATCACCGTGTAGAAGCTGCCATAGATCGTGCCATAGGCGCGGCGACCGAAATAGCGAGCGATCAGGTAGGCAAGCAGATCGAATTCAAACCCCGCACCAAGGCCGAGCGAGATGACCGCCAGTGCCGCCTCCGTTGCCCCGATGCTTGGCTGTGACAGCAGGAAACTGCCGATGGCAGGCAGGATCAGGATGCCCACGGCGCAGCCCGGCGCCCAGAACCGGTCGAGCAGCCAACCGCCTGCAACGCGCCCGGCGATGACCGAAAGCCCGAACCCGGCCGTGATCGCACCGATCTGCGGCAGGGTGAATTTCTGCGTGCGCAGGATGTTTTCCAGATTGGGAGTGGGAGCCGTGAGCGCAAAGGCGATCAGCAGAAAGGCCACGGTCATGATCCAGAACCGACGATGGCGCAGCGCCGCGTGCAGCGTCATGCCCGCTTCTACTTCAGGCTCTGCCGCGCTCTTGGCAGAACGCCGCCCACCCCGCGCCAGCCGTTCCCGAAAGAACAATGCGACTACTGGCAGGCCGACCACTATCGGCAAGGCTCCGATCACGAAGAACGCGGTGCGCCAGCCATATGTGCCGATCAGCCATGCCGCAAAGGGCTTGACCAGAAAGCCGGTGATGCCCGTGCCAGTGCTGGCAATGCCGATGGCAAGGCCGCGATGCTTTTCGAACCAGCCGTTGACCGTGTGCATCCACGTGGCCGTCAGCGTGCCCGCGCCGACGATCGACATGATCACCCACTGGGCATAGTAGATCCAGATGTTCCCGCCGCTCAGGCCCAAGCTCATATAGGTCAGCCCGAACATCACCAGCGAGATCAGCGCCACCGGCTTTGCGCCGTAACGGTCCACCGCAAAGCCTGCCATTGGCCCGGTGGCCATGACCACCACCGATTGCACGGTGATGGACCCCATCAGCGAGGCAAAGCTCCAGCCGAACGCCTGCTGCAATTCGGGCGCGAACATGCCGATGGTGTAGAACGGTAGCGGGCTTAACCCCATTGCCAGCCCCACCATCGATGCGGCCACCACCACCCAGCCTGCACTGCTGTCACGCGCGGGCAATGGCGCGATGGAGGACCGGCTTTCGACTGCTGTGGCCATTCGGATTCCCGTTCGTGCGACGTTCAAGGGACTGGACAATGACGAAATGATGGCACATCAATAGTCATATTCATATATCAAATCATCGCAGGGCAGGCAGCACGCATGATTTCGGACACAAATCCCCATATCACACGCGGCTATGTCAGCGTCGCATCCGCTTGCGGTGGCAGCAAGCTGGTGCATTATCGCTGCTGTGGCAGCGGCCCGGCAGTGGTTCTGCTGCACGATTCCCCCCGGTCTTCGCGGCTGCACGTGCCTTTGATGAAAGTGCTCGGCAGGCGGTTTCGTGTCTTTGCGCTGGATACGCCGGGCTATGGCAATTCCGATCCCATCGGGCTGGATAAACCGACGATTCCCGATTTTGCCCGTGCGCTGGGCGATGCGCTCGATGCACTGGGGCTGCGCCAAGCGCCGGTCTATGCCACGCATACCAGCGCCAAGATCGCGCTCGCCCTTGCTGCGCGTGGCGGAACGATGCCACTGTTGGTGCTTGATGGCTTGTCCATCCCCGATCAGCTTGCGTCCGACGATTTCATCGCCGCCTATATGCGCCCCTTCGCGCCAGAGCCGACGGGCGCTTTCCTCAGCGCGGAGTGGAGCCGCACGCGCGACATGCTGCGCTGGTTTCCGTGGTTCTCAACCCGCCCCGAACACCGCATCGCGATGGAACCACCCACGCCCGAATGGATGGAAGACTATGGCATAGACCTGTTCAGCGCCGGGCCGCACTATGCCGATGCCTACACCGCCGCCATGCGCTGGAACCCGCTGGACGATCTGCACAGCGTGCAAGTGCCCACCATCGTGGGCGCGCGGACCGACGATGTGCTCTATCCCCATCTGGACAAGGTGCCTTGCGCCGCCAACCCCGCGCTTTCGGTGGAAAGGCTGGGTACAGACCGCACAGCATGGGCGAACTGGATCGCGGAAAATCTGGCGACCGGCAGCAGCGATCCGGCACCCGCCCGCCCGGCATCAGACACCACGGCACGCGGCTATGTCGCATTCGCCCAGAGCCAGATCCATTGGCAGCGCTTTTCCGGCCCCTGCACAGGCGAACAGCGCCCTCTGATGATCCTGGCCGGGCCATCCACGCTGGAGGCCATGAACTGGGCCGAAGCCATGCGCGTGCATCGCCCGGTGATCGTGCCCGATCTGCCCGGCTTTGGTGATTCCGATCCGCTGCCCGATACGAGTGCCGCGGCCATTGCCGATGCACTGGCCGCACTGATCGGCAGGCTGGAGCCTGAGCCGTGCGATGTTCTTGCGATTGGCCTTGTCGCGCCCATCGGTGCGATGATGGCCGCGCGCCGACCCGGCCTGGTGGCAACTCTGACGGTGATTGGCGCACCACCTTTCGATGCTGCAACTGACGCAGTCCTGTTGCCACCAGTCGCTTTCGATGCGCTGGCCGGATCGCACCTGCACCAGTTCTGGCACATGCTGCGCGATGGCACGGTGCAATGGCCGTGGTATTCCGCCGCCCCGGATGCAGCCCGGCCCGCGCCCGACCTGCCCGATGCCAACGTGCTGCATGGCGCGCTCACCGGAATGCTCAAGCAGCGGACAACCTATGGGAGCGCCATTGCCGCAGGGCTGACCGTGCATGACGCTGCGCTGTGGCAATCGGTTCAGCCGCGCACTTTCGTGGCGGTGGGAGATGATCCTGCCACCGCACAAGCGGCAAAGTTGATAGACCTGCTGCCCGCCAGCACCGCGTTCATGCTGCCTAGTGACCGCAAAGCCGCCGCCGCTGCGCTGCACGCCACGCTTGTTCGTGCGGATCACGGCGCGCCGGAAAAGGCCGCATCTGAAAAGGTTTCGGCAGTTTGAACGCGATACCCTCCCCCGCCTGGCCGCGCC
Organism: Novosphingobium sp. ERN07; assembly: GCF_012641335.1. Taxonomy (GTDB): domain Bacteria; phylum Pseudomonadota; class Alphaproteobacteria; order Sphingomonadales; family Sphingomonadaceae; genus Novosphingobium. The sequence goes on along the minus strand of NZ_JABAID010000010.1, from coordinate 43,342 downwards.
GGTCCTACGCATGGTATGTCCTGTCGCTGCTGACGCTGGCCTATGCGCTGGCGATCCTTGACCGCGTTTCCATCGCGCTGCTGATCGAACCGCTGAAGGTCGCGCTGGAAATCAACGATACGCAGTTCGGCCTGCTCCAAGGCATGGCGTTCAGCGTGGTCTACAGCGTGCTGGGCCTGCCGCTGGGCATGGCGTCAGACCGCAGGCGACGGGTGACACTGCTGTTCGGCGGGCTGATGCTGTGGAGCGCGGCCACCATCGGCTGCTCCTTCGCCAGCAATTTCCACGAACTGTTCATCGCGCGGATGCTGGTGGGCGTGGGCGAAGCGGCGCTGGTGCCGGTCGCCACATCATTGATCGCGGATTACTTTTCGCCCGACGTGCGTCCCAAGGCCTACGGTGTGTTCGTGACCGGCAGTTCGCTGGGCACGGCAGCGGCAATGGCGCTGGGGGGGCTGTTCCTCGATTGGGCAGAGCGGCTGATAACCGGAATGCCCGGCCTGTTCGGGGCGATGCAGCCTTGGCAGGTTGTGTTCGTGCTGTGCGGCGCGCCGGGGTTGGTTCTGGCACTCGTGCTGATCCTGACCGCGCGCGAACCTGCGCGGCAGGGCGGCAGCGTGGCCACCCAACCAATCAGCCTGCGCCCGGTGCTACGCCTGTTCATCGAACGGCCCGGTGCTTTTGGCCTGTTCATGCTGGGATCGGTGCTCAACCTCGTCTGTGTCTATGCCATCGTCGGCTGGTTTCCCGCGCTTTTCATCCGCGCGCATGGGTGGAGCGCGGCAGAAACCGGCAAGATTCTGGGCATGGTGGGTTTGCCAATCTCGGTCTTTGCCGCCGTGAACAGCGGCTGGGTCATGGCGTGGCTGAACCGGCGTGGCTATGCCGACGCTCCAGTTCTTTGCGCAATGGGCTGCGCGGCTTCGATGGTGGTGTTCGGCACGCTGGCTTGCCTTGCGCCCACCGGCAATCTGGCCCTGCTGGGCTATGCGCTCAACGCGCTGTTCCTGAACTGGAACACGTCGGCGGTCTATACCGGATTTGCCCAGATCACGCCCAATGCGCTGCGGGCGCAAGTCATGGCGTTGCAGACCATCGCATCGGGCCTGATCGCACTGACGGCGGGGAATTTCATCGTCGGCTTCCTGTCCGACACGGTGTTTACGCAGCCCAATGGCATTGCGTGGTCGCTCGGCAGCGTGTTCTTCTGCTGCGGCCTTGCCGCTTTCCTTATCCTGATGGCCAGCCGCCGCAGCTTCCGCGCCGCGACTGCCGCTCTTGATACAAAGGCCGCCTGATGCCTCTGAACGACGATCTGCACGCCCTGCTTGGCCCCGAAGGCCTTCTGACCGACACCGAAAGCCTGCGCCTGCACGGATCGGACCTGCTCGACGAAGGCGCGCCCTGCCTTGCGGTGGTCCGCCCAACCAGCGTCGATGCACTGGCCGAGGCGGTTCGCCTGATTGGCGCGGCGGGCATGCCGATGGCCCCGCGCGGCGGCGGGCTGACCTATGTTCGCGGCTATGTCGTGCCGGATCGCGGCTTTGTCGCTGTAGATCTTGCGCGGCTCAACCAGATCGTGTCGATCAGCGAAGAAGACATGGTGATCACGGTGGAAGCTGGCGTCACATGGCGGCAGATTCACGAAGCGCTGAAGCCGTTGGGCCTGCGCTTGCCGTTCTTCGGCACGTTTTCGGGCGCGCGCGCGACGGTGGGCGGCGGGCTTTCCAACGGGGCGCTGTTCCTTGGCACGGCGCGGCACGTTTCTGCTGCCGAAGCGGTGATAGGCATGGAAGTGGTGCTGGCTGATGGCACGCTGCTCCACACCGGACAACTGGCGGTTGAGCGTGCGCCAAAGCCGTTCATGCGCACCTTCGGGCCGGACCTGACCGGGCTTTTCGTACACGATGCTGGGGCTTTGGGCATCAAGGCCCGCGTGAGCCTGCGCCTGATCCGCGCGCCAAAGGCCAACGGCTACCTCTCGTTCGGGTTCAGCGATCAGGCCGCCGGGATTGCCGCGCTATGCGGAGTCGCCCGTTCCGACATTGCCGAAGACGCCTATCTGATGGACCCGGACAAGACGCGCATCGCCCTTGCCGCGCCCACCGATCTTGCGCGCGATGCCAAAGTGCTGGCGAAAGTCATCGGGCAGGAAGGCGGGCTGCTGAAAGGCCTGAAAGCGGGGGCGAAGCTGGCGCTGGCAGGGCGGTCTTTCATTGAGGACGGCTGCCATTCGCTCCACCTGGTGCTGGCTGGTCGCAGCGATGCGGCGGTAGCTGCCGACATGGCCGCCGCGCGGGACATCGCCGCACGGTTCGGCGGGTCCGAACTGCCCGATTCCATCCCACGCGCGGGCCGCGCAGACCTGTTCAATCCGATTTCGACGATGGTCGTCGGCCCGCAGGCCGACCGCTGGATCGCACTCAACGCCAAAGTGCCGCATAGCGAGGCGCTGCGCCTCACCAGCGCCATCGAGGCGCTGCTGGCCCGGCACAAGCCAGCGCTCGATGCAGCGGGCGTGATCGTATCGCGCCTGCTGACGGTGATGGGCACGCACGCTTTCAGCTATGAGCCGGTGATGAACTGGCGTGATAGCTGGCTGCCGCTGCACCACGATATTCTTCAAGGCGAAAACCGCCTGAGCGAACCGCCCGCCGCTCCTGATGCCCGCGCGCTTGTGATGCAGGTGCGTGCAGAGCTGATCGCGCTTTTTGCCGAACATGGCGCGGCGTCGAACCAGATTGGGCGGACTTATCCTTACGCCTCCGTTCTGCGCCCTGCGCCGCGCGCACTGCTGGAAGCGGTGAAGGCGGCAGTCGATCCCAAGGGGCTGATGAACCCCGGCGCGCTCGAACTTTCCTGACCATTTCAAAGGACCAGCATGGCCCGTCCGCATATCGAATTCGTCCACGCGCAGAACGTGGGCTGGACCTCTCGCGCCGATGGGGCAGAAGAAAAAGTGCTGAACGCCGATCCTCTGTCGGACGAGGCAACCATGATCGTGCACTATCCACCCGGCTATAGCGCCCCGGCCAATGCGCCCGATCACGGCGCGGAAGAGTTCTTCATGCTGGATGGGGCGATAGACATCGATGGCGAGGATCGCCGCGCCCATGCCTATGGCTTCCTGCCGCAAGGGTCCGGGCTTGGTGCGCGCCACACGGCGCAAGGCGCGGTGCTGCTGGTGTTCCGCCATGCCGCTGGCGATCCGAACGGTATGTTGGGCACTGCCGAAGCCATCGCGATCCACACCCCCGCCATGCCGTGGGATGTTTCGACTTATGACCCCAAACTGATCCACCTGCGCCTTGCCCGCAAGGTGCTGCGGCTTGGCCCCAACGATAGCGGGCGCACGTTCCTGCTGACCGGCATGGCGCATGGCGTTCCAGCAGAAGGCACTACCTTGCCGGCCGAAATGCACGATCACGCCGAAGAGATGTTCATGCTGCAAGGCGCGATGTGGGCGCCCGAAGGCCGCATGGGGGCAGGCGCTTATTTCTACCGCCCGCCCGGCATCCTGCACGGACCGCACGTTTCGGAATATGGCTTTCTGCAAATCATGCGGTCGCCGGGCGCGAATGCCGTCGTCACGCATTGGAGCGATGTGCACAAACCCCTGCCACTGGGTGCACCCTATCGCCCGGTCCTGCCCGAAGGCACGCCGCCCGAATGGGCGCGGGAATTGGCACCGCAAGCCATCTGGTGAGCAGAAAAAGTGCCCGCACCTTTCGATGCGGGCACCACCAACTTGCCAACCGGTGAATCGGCTCAGCGGTTCAGTTCAACCAGTTCGTACCACGTCTGCATGTAACCGCCGACGCCGCCCTGCACGAAGATCGAGTCGTCGTCCGCCGTCACCCACACCTGATAGGGGGGGTGCGCTTCGCCGCCGATGGAGATCATGCTGGCGTCTTCGTCCGAGAATTCATACTTGTAGCAATCGAAGGTGCCTGCAGGAACGGTCACCGTTTCCTCGCCCACGAAGGCAAGGTTGATTTCCGACTTCGCAATCAGCGGCGGAGTAGCGCCACGGTGATCCGGCGAAGGCAGGAAGCAGGGGAACTTGCGCTTGTGCGGTCCCTTGCTGCGATCCATCTTGCGCGTGATGTATGCGTCCGCCACGATGGGATGCGTGCCAAAACCATCGAACGGGCCATCAATTGCCATCGTCTGTGAAACGCGGCCAATGGACGGGCCATAGCTTTCGCATTCCACGGTGTCCTTGTTGATGATGAACAGGCCGGACCCCATGAATTCATCACCGATCACCAGACGCACGAAGCAGTCCATCGGGCGGTCGTTTTCATCAAGGCTGTACACGATATCGCGGTGAACGGTCGGTGCCGGTTCATCGATCTCGCACCGCGCGCGCAGGGTGCGCTTGCCATCGGTGTGGTGCGTCCAGGTGAATTCTTCGCGCCCGCGCTCTTCGCCTTCACGACCCGGTTTGCGCGAGGTGTAAAGAACCTTGCCGGTGATGGTCCGATGCTTCTGCAATGGAATTCTCCCTTACGTTATGGATCAAACGGGCGTTGCAATGCCCAGGAAACAGGCGATCAGCACGACAACCCACAGCACCATCACAGTCGGCTGGGTGATGGCGATGACCCCGGCAATGGCTTTGTCGCCTTCGGGCGTCGGACCATTTTCGCGCAGGGCGATGATCGCGGGGAACAGCGGCACCAGTTGGCGGCGCACCAGCAGACCGATGGAAATGCAAGTGGCCAGCGCCAGCAACTTGAGCGAGATGAACAGTGGCAGCGCAATTGCGCCTGCAAGGCCCGCCACACCGCTGCCAATCAACCCGGCCAGCACAACATAACGCACGGCAATGTCCACGCGCTTGTATCCCGCGCCCGCAGGACCGTGCTTCAGATGGACCGTCCACGCCAGCGCCAGCCATGCAAGGCCCAGCACCCAGACAAGGATCGCGGCAGAGCCGGGCAGATCGATCCAGCCCTTCGCCACGGCAAGGCCAAACCCAGTAGGGAACGCGAGGATCAGCGTGGTGCGCGGCGCCATATCGATATTGTTGAGGATTTTCAGCGCCATCATCCGTTCAGGTACAGACCGGGCCGGATCGATCATGAAGCGCGAGCTGTAAAACGCGCCCAGATCACCGCCCAGCCAGTAGATCGGGATCAGCAGGTGCAGCAGCGTCAGCAGCGAAAGACCGATGTCCATGATTCAGGCCTTACCGGCGAAGAAGCTGTCCATCGCCGCCTTGCGCGCGGTGCGGAACTCGGCGGCATCAAGGCGCGGCAGTTCAACGAACGCGCCATCGCCCAGCAGCTTTTCTAGCGCCACGCTGGAATCGTAGAGCGGATCGTTGATCGCGGCGGTCACCAGCGTCGGGCACCCGATCAAGCCCATGCGCTTGTCCGCAGGCCATTTGAATGCGGCGCGATAATTGAGGTGATAGGTCGTGCTGGCCTTCATCACTTCAACGATCCAAGCGTGGAGGTCAGCCGCACTTCCCAGCCCGCCATCGCGGCGGCCCGCACGGGTGCGGCGATACCACGGGAAGAACACATATTGATCGCGGCAGAACTGGAACAGGCGGGCCAGATAGGCCCCGTCCAGATCGGGTTCGAACGGGAAGGCATAAGTGGCCAGAATCTCTTCCAGCTCTTCGCCTTCCATCAGGCTGACGCCATCGAGAACCAGTGCGGACACACGGCTTGGCGCAAGGATCGCCAGTTCGGCAGCGATAGCAGCGCCAGTGTGCGAACCATAAACGCGCGCCTTTTGCAGGCCAACCGCATCCATGAACGCCAGCGTTGCGGCGGCGAGTTCGGGGATCGTCGGTTCCTGATCAGACAGCGCGTCGCTATCGCCATTGCCCGGTGTGTCGGGCGCAAAGACGCGCGCTTCAGCAGCAAAATCCTCAATCAACTTCACCTGCTGGCGCGAACTGCCGGGCGATGCGTGCAGGATCAGCAGCGGCTCGCCGCTGTCACCGGCATAGCGATAGTGCATCTGGCCGTGCGGCACGTCCACGAAGCCGCGCTTGATTGCAGGGGCCGCCATCAGATTTCTCCCCCTTCGACCACTTCCAGCAGCGCGCCTTCGGGCGTCACCAGCACACCGCTGCGCTTGCCGCTATAAACCGCCCCTTCGCGCACCACCGGTGCACTGGCCCAATGGCCTTCAAGCCGGTCGAAATCGGGATAGAGCATGGTGGTGATCGCAACGCCGGGCGGCAGCGCGCCTTCACGGCGCGGGCGTTCGGTTGCCGCATCTGGATACTGGTCCAGTTCAAGAAACACTTGGCCGCTCCCACGCGCCGTGGTCAGTTCGGTCTTCGCCGTTTCGGGCAGGCCGAATGCCTTTTCGATCATGGAATAGCGGATCGCCACCGGATCGATCATCGGCAGGCCCAACACGTCCTTCACCCACTGCGCGGTCTTGCGCAGGTCCGGGCAGGCCAGAACCATGATGAAAGGCCGGTCGATCAGCGACTTGGGTTCAGGCAGGCCGGTGCCCGGTCCCGGTTGCAGGATTTGCGTGAGGTAAACCGTTTCCTGATCAGCGCCGCGCACCTGCATCGGCTTTACCGTGGCAAATCCGTCCAACGGCTTGGGCGGGCCAATCACCTCAAACGGGCTTTGCAGCATCTTTTCGTTCACGGCTTCAACGTCGGTCACGCACAGCTCGATGGCGGCCCAGCCATAAGTGCGGATCGGCGCATATTCGGGTACTGGATCGCCTTCGACAAAGCGCAGGAACACGTCCTCGCCCGAAGCCGGTTGCAGCACGGCATAGCCGCGTCCTGCACTGGCCGGGGCATTCCATGCTGCGGCAAGATCGGCAGGCACTTCACCGCGTTCGACCGTGCGGTATTCCATCCAGCTTTCATACCGCGCGATGGCGTCATCCAGATCGCTGACAACGTGCGTTGCGCACTTCAATAAGGTCATGTCGATTCCCTGCTGATCCCGAACGCGGTGTCGAGATTATTTGATATAGATATAATACAAATGCAAGCGCTTATGACAGCACGCCGCTGGCGATCAGGCTGGCGATGGCGTCGTCTGCATTGGGCAGCGCTGCGACGGCAGCGACCAGCGCATCATGGCAGGCTTCAAGCCCTGCAAATTCCAGGCATCCCAAGGCTTTGGCCATATGCTGCGTTTCCGACAGGGGCCATTGCGGCGATCCCAATTGCGCGGTCACATCTTGCGTCAGCAGCCGGCCATCCACGGTGCGCACAACCGCGCGCGCAGGCACAAAAGCGGCCAGATCAGGATTACCATCGGCAACTACCGTGATCTTCGCGGCCAGCGCCAACACCTGCGGATCATCCAGCGATTCGCGGGTGAAATCGCCCAGCGTAACCTTGCCGCGCAGCAGGGTTACGGCGGCCAGATATTGCATACACAGCCGCGCATAGCCCGGCTCCATCCCCGCCTTGGCCGGACGCCCGACAAGCCGGTGGATCAACGGCGGCGCATGATATTCAAGGCTTTCCAAATCGGCAGCGGCAAGGCGCTGTTCGTCGCGCAATTGCTGCACCGCCACGATCCCGCCGTGTCCGGCGCGCCCGGTCGGGAACGGTTTCCAGCTTACCTCGGTAATGCGGTGGCCCTGCCCCAATCGCGCCAGCGCGGGGGCCAGCGCCTCACGCACTTCCATCAGCGGGAAATAACCGAACGGCCCGTCCAGCGGGCGCGTCACCCCCGGCATTCCGCCTCGTGCCAGATCGATGGCGACAAGGCTGTTGCGCGCAGCATTGGCCACCTGCACCGGCAGCGCGGGCTTGCCCTCCACATGCGCCTGCATCGTGCCCGAAACCAGCGCAAGCGCATGGCCGAACGCATCCAGCGCCATATCACGCGGCATTGCGCGAAGGCTGGCGATCGCCGCCACGCAACCGAATATACCCGCCGTTGCCGGGCGGAAGAACTTCAGCGCATCGGGCGCGGCAATGCCCAGTGTCACCGCAACGTCCACGCCCGCCACGATGGCGGTCAGGAACTGCTGCCCCGTTACCGGCTCGCCCCGCTGCGCCTCGGCCAGCAAAGCCGCCAGCACGGTCGCCATCGGGTGCAGCACGGCAGGTTCATGCACACAGTCATATTCCTGCCCGTGAATCTGGAAGCCGTTGATGAACGCGGCAGACGGCGCGGGCAGGCGCACATCGGGCCTGCCCAGCACCGATGCCACATCGCCCGCACCCCAGCCCTGCACCATCCCCAGCACGGCGTCAGCGTGGGCGGCATTGCGCCCCGCCACACCCACGGCCAGCGAATCGTGCAGGAACGTCTTGGCCCGCGCCTTCGTCTCATCGGGCAGATCGTCCCAGCGCAGCGATAGCGCGTGGTCGATCAGCACATGCGCCGGGTTTGCCCCATCCGTCATGTCAGTGCGGCTCCTCGCCGCCAGACACGTTCATGCTTTCACCGGTGATATAAGATGCCTCTGCCGAACACAGGAACGCCACGGCATTGGCAGTATCTTCCGGCAGGCCGGGGCGGCCCAACGGAATGCGCGCGGCCATGTTCTTGAGATACTGCTCAACACTGATGCCCTGCACGGCGGCAAAGTGTTCATTCTGCCATTTGCCAAGGCCGGTGGTCACGTGGTTGGGGCACACGTTGTTCACCGTGATGCCATGCGCGCCCAACTCGATCGAGGCAGAGCGCACCAGCCCGACGAGCCCATGCTTTGACGCGGTATAGGCCTGCGCGTGCATGAAGCCCGACTTTGCGGCCTGGCTGGCGATGTTGACGATGCGCCCGCCCTTACCCTGTTCGATCATCACTTCGGCAGCCGCCTGAAGCCCGAACCACGCGCCGGTCAGATTCACGTCGATCACCGCGCGCCAATCGTCGGCGGAAACTTCGCCCAGCGGCTTCATGATATAGCCGATGCCTGCGTTGTTCACCCAGATATCCAGCGATCCATGTGTGGCAACCGCATGAGCCGCCAGCGCCCGCACCTGATCCGGGTCACGCACGTCGCACGAAAAGGTGGACGCCGCGCCGGGCATCGAATCGGCCACTTCGCGCATTTCCGCCTCGGCCCCGATCATCGCATCGGGCGTGGCCGAATCGCGCGATCCGCCGATGTCGGCGATGACCACGGCGGCGCCTTCTTCGCTCAGACGACGGGCGATTGCTTCGCCCAAGCCCTGCTTGCGGCCCGATCCGGTAATGACCGCTACTTTGCCGGCGAACTTCACGCCGTCACCTCTTCGCTGGTGATGAAGGTGACTTCGACCATGTTGTTGAATGCTGCGGCAACTTCCCCCATCGCGGCGGTAGAGACGTCCTTTTCGAACTGCGCCATGTCGGCAACATCCAGCACTTCGATATAGCCGAACGGCGGCTTGGCATCGCTGCCCATAACGCCGGTGCTGCGGAACACGCGGAAGCTGGCGATGGACGGCAGGGCGTTCACGGTGGGCAGATCGACGCTGCGCGCCCAGTCAAGGTAGTCCGCTTCCGAAACGCCGGGCTTCAGATTGAAAACTGCGAAAATATGCATGGGTCGGTCCTCGCTTTGCCGCCTGCCGGTCAATTGCTTCCATGAACCTTGCTTCTGGCGGAACGTCAATATAGTATATGAATATAACAAATGAGGAAGACCGTGAACGCTTCGCGAAATCCCCAGCCCCCCGCTGCAAACGATCCTAGCGCCGCCTATGATGGTCCCCCGGACTATCGCGTGATTGGCCGCCACGCGGTTTTCCCGGAAACCAGCCATGACGAGATCGAGCGGATCAACTTCCTCGCCCAGATGAACCGGCATCTCGCTTCGCGCGTGGTGCCCGGCGTGAAGGCCGCATACGATTCGCGCGTCGTGCCCGAATTTGAAGCGAGGCATGGCCGCCCGATGGCAGACCGCCACGAAGCGCGCCGCGCCCTGCTGGAAGACCCTGCGTTTCAAACATGGTCTGCCCTGCGCCGCATGACGATGGAACAGCGCCAGCAGGCGGGCCGGTGGAGCGCCCTGCGCCAACGCGAGCGGCTGAATGCCATTGCGGCGGACCTGACCGATGGCGATCCGCGCCTCAGCCTCGATCCGTCATTGCCGATCCCGCGCTATGTCTCGGCGGTGGATCACCACTGTATGCCGGGCAGCTATCACACCGAATATTTCCCCGGCGATGCGGTGAACGGCGCGAATTACGATCACGCAGGCTTCGTCACCACCGGCGGTTTGCTGGGCAAGTATTCCGATGGCGGCGGCCATGCCGTGGTCAAATGGGTCAAGCGCAATCTCCCCGATTTCCGCCCGCAGAAGATCCTCGAAATCGGCGGCACGGTGGGCCATTCTTCGCTGCCGCTGGCGCAGGCCTTCCCCGAAGCGGACATGACCATTGTCGATCTTGGCGCGCCCGTGCTGCGCTATGGCCTTGCCCGCGCCAAGTCACTGGGGGTGGACAACATCCGCTTCGTTCAGGCCAGCGGCGAAGACCTGTCGATGTACCCGGATGCCAGCTTTGACTGGATCCAGACCACGATGTTCCTGCACGAACTGTCGACCAAGGCCCTGCGCGCGATCTTTGCCGAAACGCGCCGGTTGCTGAAGCCGGGGGGCATCGTGCTGCATGTGGAACAGCCGCAATATGCGCCCGAAATGCCCCTGTTTGAACAGGCGATGCGCGATTGGGATGCGTTCTACAACAACGAACCCTTCTGGAGCCGGATGCACGAGATGGACCTCGACGCCGAGATGGTGGCCGCAGGGTTCGAACGCGACAAGCTGATCCACGGCGGTGTGACCGGCGTGGTGGACCGCGAACTCTTCCCCGATGCGGAAGAGGATGACACCGAAGACTATGGCCGCAAGGCCGCATGGCATGTGATCGGAGCCGTGGCATGAGCTTTGCCGACGCCCTCGCCGGAGCAGGCGCAAAGCCCGCTGGCAAGCGCCCCTACTTCCTCGAACCGCAAGTCGAGCGAGTTCTGGCCATCACGATGGCTATGGCGCAGGAACTGGCCGTTGCCCGCCAGCGCACCGATACGCTGGAACGCCTGCTGCTGGAAAAGGGCGTGCTGACACCGGGCGAGATCGATGCTTTCGTGCCTGATCGCGCCGCTTCGGCAGAGCGCCAGATGTGGAATCAGGAATTCATCGCCCGCATCCTGCGCATCGTGCAGCAGGAAAACGAAGCGGCGATGGGCGGCGGTGTCGATGTCGCTTCAGGCGAAGTTGGCGAAGAATTGGCCAGCGACGCATGATCCCCGCCTTCGAATATACGATCCCGGTTCTGGTGATCGGCGGCGGGGCCTGTGGTTGCATCGCTGCGCTTTCCGCCCATGATGCAGGCGCGCAAGTGCTGTTGGTGGAGCAGGACGAACGCCCAATGGGCAGCACCGGCATGAGCCAGGGCCTGATCTGCGCCGCCGGGACCAAGGCGCAGGCCGCGCTGGGCATCGAAGACAGCGCGGACCGCTATTTCGAAGATATCATGGCCAAGACCAAGGGGCTAACGGACCCGGTTCTGGCGCGCGCCATTGCCGATCATGCCGGGCCGACGATAGATTGGATGGTCGAAGCACACGATCTGCCGTGGGAACTGGATACCGGCTTCCGCCCGGTCTATGGCAATTCCACATTCCGCGTACATGGCTGGCGCGGGCATGGCGGGCAGGACATGGTGGACCTGCTCCACGCCCGCATGGCCGATGCCGGCATTGACGTGCTGCTGGGTGCGAAGCTGGTCGAAGTCCATGCCGATGAGACTGGCCGCATCCACGGCGTTACGCTGCAACGCCCCGATGGCGCGCAAGAACTGGTCGGCTGCGAAACGCTGATCCTTGCCTGCGGGGGCTTTGCCGCCAATCACGCTATGGTCGCGCAGCACATGCCCGATGTGGCCCACGCGCGGAACAATGGCCACGAAGGCAGCCAAGGCACAGGCATCTTTGTCGGCCAGCAGCTTGGCGCGGGCCTCGGCGATATGAGCGCCTATCAGGGATACGCCATGCTGACCGAACCGCACGGTATTCCGGTGCCTCCGGGCGTGCCGGTCGAAGGCGGCGTGCTGGTAAACATCGAAGGCAACCGCTTCACCAACGAGGTCGAGGATATCGCCGGGATGGTCCACCCCGTGCTGGCCCAGCCCGGCGATCATGTGTGGGTGGTGTTCGATCAGCGCATCGAAGCTGTCACCGATTACATCCCCGAAATGCAGCAACTCATCGCGCTGAACGCCGCGAAAAAGGCCGATACGCCAGAGGAACTGGCCGCGCTGATCGGCGTGCCTGCCGATATGCTGGCGGCAACTTTGGCGCAGGCGCACACCGCGCAAGCCAGCGGCCAGCCCGATGCGCAGGGCCGTCTATGGGGCGATGACAAGCCACCGGTCGCGCCGTTGCGGGCGGTAAAGGTCGTCGGCGCGATCTTCCACACGCAGGGCGGGCTTCAGATCGATGGGACCGCGCGCGTGCTCCGCGAAGATGGTAAGCCCCTGCCCAATCTGTTTGCTGGCGGCGGCGCGGCGCGGTCTGTCTCAGGCCCGGCGCATTGGGGCTATCTGCCCGCAATGGGCCTTGCCACGGCCGTCACCTTCGGCCGCCTTGCCGGGCTTAACGCCGCCGCACTGGCGCAGCACGCGGTTGACGCATGATGATCCGTCCGACGTGCGGATAGGTAAATTGCCCATTTGCACGCCGGAACTTTATTTGACATATAAATATAACAATTAACCGACGCACTCCTGAATCGGCCCAGAGACTCAGCAACTGCGCGGCAAAGCGGAAGATCGAAATGTCTGACAGCATGACCCTTGCCAAGATCGCCACTGCCCCTGCCGACCTGCGCGCCCGTCTGGAAGCCATCGTCGGCGCGGATCACGTCACCTCCGATGAAGCGACGTTGCGCCTGTTCAGCGAAGACATCTGGGCGCGTGGCGATCATGTCGTCATGCTCTCGGTCGCGCCTGCCAACACGGCGGAACTGTCCGCTGTCGTCACCGCCGCCAACGATGCGGGCGTAGACATCGCGCCGCGCGGTGCGGGGATGAGCTACACCAGCAGCTATACGCCTGCCACCGACACCACGATCACGCTCGACATGCGCCGCATGGACCGCGTGCTGCGCGTCAGCCCCGAGGACATGACGGTGACGGTCGAAGCGGGCTGCACCTGGTTGGCGCTGAACGAAGCGTTGAAACCCCACGGCCTTCGCACCCCGTTCTGGGGGCCGATGTCGGGCATCTATTCCACCATCGGCGGCGGTTTGTCGCAGCTTAATGCCATGTTCGGTGCAGGCCACTATGGCACGTCGAGCGAGAGCGTTGTCGCCATCACGATGGTCCTTGCCGATGGCCGCACCCTGCGCACCGGCGCGCGCGGCCCCGATGGCGATACCCCGCATTATCGCCACTATGGCCCCGATCTGGCAGGCCTGTTCATGGGCGATTCCGGCACGCTGGGCATCAAGGCCGAAGTGACGCTACGCCTGATCCGCACGCCGGGCTTTGAAGATTCCGTCTCGTTCTCGTTCAAGACGGGCGAAATCATGCTGCAGGCTCTGGCCGAAATGACCCGCGCGGGCATCGCTTCGGAAACCTGCGGGTTTGACCCCGGCCTGACGAAAGTGCGCATGAAGCGCATGTCGATGGCCAGCGACGTGAAGACGCTGGGCAAAGTCATCGCCAAGGAAAAGTCCATCGGCAAGGGGCTGCTCGCAGCTGCCAAGATCGCCATCGGTGGCCGCAACTTCATCCCCGAAGAAGAATACCCGCTGCACATCACCGCAGAGGGCCGCTGCAAGGAAGCGGTGGCGGCAGACATTGCCAAGGCGCGCGAAATTGCTGCCCGGTTTGAAGGCGCGGAGATTGAAAACTCCATCGCCAAGGTCATCCGCGCAATGCCCTTCCCCGCGCCGAACTCGATCCTTGGCCCCGAAGGCGAAAGCTGGGTGCCGGTTCACGGTCAGGCCTCGCTGTCCACCGCGCCCGCCATGTTTGCCGAAATCCGCGCCTATTTCGATTCGATGCAGGAAACGTTCGACAAGCACGGCATTTTCAACGGCTTCCTGTTCTCATCGCTGTCCACCACCGCGCTGGTGATCGAACCGGTGTTCTTCTGGCCCGAAGGCTATCGCCCGATTCATGAATCGATGGTGGAACCGGCACACCTCAAGAACCTGAAGCAGCTTGGCCCTAACCCGGATGCGACCGCCGTGGTCAACACCGCGCGCGAACAGGTAAAGGCCATCTGCAAGAAGTATGGCGCCGCCCACTTCCAGATCGGCCGCGCCTATACCGCCTATCGCGAAAGCCGCGACGAAGCGTTCAAGGACGTGCTTGATGCAGTGAAGGCCGTGGTCGATCCGCGCGGCATCTTCAACCCCGGTTGCCTTGGCTTCCCGATCCGCGATGGACGGAACTGATACGATGGGGGGGCAAACCTACCGCGCAATCCGGCTGGAAAGGATCGCACCGTCTTTCCGCGAAGGTGCGGATGTGGTCGAACTGCCAATCACAGAACCCGCACGCGGCGAAATCCGCGTGCGCAACCTGCACTGCGGCGTGAACGCCATCTTCGACACGCAGATCGCCCGCAATGCGGTGGATTACGTGAAGATCGCCATTCCCACGTTCACCGGCGTCGAAGCCATCGGCGTGGTCGAGGCGGTGGGCGAAGGCGTGACCGGCTATGCCGTGGGCGATGCCGCTGTCACCGTGCGCTTCACCGGCGGCTATCGTGAGGCAAACACCGCCGCCATTGCCAACTTCGCACCCGCCCCCGCCGCCACGCGCGAATACCTCGCCCTCGCGTCCACCGGCGTTTCCGCGCTCGTCGCGCTGGAACAGATCGGTGATGCCCGGACGGGGGAAACCGTGGCCGTGTCCGCTGCCGCAGGCGGGCTGGGCCATCTGCTCGTGCAACTGGCCGTCCTCAAAGGCTGCCGCGTGATCGGCGTGGCAGGCGGCGCGGAAAAATGCGCGTTCGTTTCCTCGCTCGGCGCAGAACGGGTGATCGACTACCGCAGCGAAGATGTCGGCGCGGTGCTGGCAGCGGAGTATCCCGGCGGGATCGACGTTGCCATCGATACCGTCAGCGGCACGATCTTCGATGCGTTTCTTGCGAACATTGCCAACCACGGGCGGCTCGTCGTGGGCGGCGCGGCGGCAGACCTTGAAGGCAAACCCGAAGTGGTCACCGCCCCGCGCATCGCCCATTCGATCTACTACAAGGGCGCGTCGGTGCGTGGCTTCATGAATGGCCTGCTCACGCCCCATTGGGACGATGCCCGCAAGCGGCTGTTCCGGCTCTATCAGGATGGCAAGCTGCGCGTGACCTTCGACAGCCAGCGCAATGTGGGGCTGGAAGGCATCTACGACGGGATCGAACGGCTGCTTTCGGGCAAGTCGATGGGCAAGGTCGTGGTCGATATCGTGGATCAGGGGGAGTAAGCCCGTCGCCGGGGTGCCCCGCGCCCCGCGTCTGGCCGCATAGCCGATGACAATTTCACCCAAGACGCTTTTCGAAAAGATCTGGTATGCGCACCACGTCGGCCAAACCGCAGGCGGCGCGCACCTGATCGCAATTGACCGCGTGTTCCTGCACGAACGCACCGGAGCCGCCGCGCTGAAATCGCTGGCCGCCAGCGGCCGTCCGGTGCGCGACCCGGCGCGGGTATTTGCCGTGATGGACCACATCGTCGATACCCGCATCGGGCGCGGCGATGGCACCTTGATGCAGGGCGGCAGCGCCTTCATCACCGAAACCCGCGCCGCCGCCCACGAAGCAGGCATTACGCTGTTCGACGTGAACGACCCCGATCAGGGCATCACCCACGTCATCTCGCCCGAACTCGGCATTGTACTCCCCGGAGCCACGCTGGTCGCGCCCGATAGCCACACCTGCACCCAGGGCGCGCTGGGCGCGTTCGCATGGGGCATCGGTTCCAGCGAAGCCGAACATGCGATGGCCACCGGCGTCCTGCGGCTTGACCGGCCAAAGACCATGCGCGTGACTTTCACCGGCACGCTTGCCCCCGGCGTCACACCCAAGGATATGGCGTTGCACCTGCTGGCCACCCACGGCGCAGGCGGCGGCGCGGGCCATGTAGTGGAGTTTGCGGGAGAAGCTGTTTCGGCGCTCGACATCGAAGGCCGCATGACCTTGTGCAACATGGCCACCGAATTTTCGGCCATGACCGCCATCATCGCGCCCGATGAACAGACCTTCGCCTATCTCGTCGGTCGCCGCCACGCCCCCGCCGCTTTCAACGATCCCTATTGGGCCACACTGACAACAGACGACGGCGCAACCTTCGACTACGAAATCGTGATCGACGCAGCCACCATCGCCCCGATGGTAAGCTGGGGCACCAGCCCCGAACACTCGATGGCCATTACTGCCACCGTCCCCCAAGGGCCGGAACGCGCCCACGCCTATATCGGGCTGGACGCGGGCCAAAAGCTGGCAGGCACGCCCATCGACGCTGCCTTCATCGGATCGTGCACCAATGCCCGCCTGTCAGACCTGCGCCGCGCCGCCGATCTGCTGCGTGGCCGCCACATCGCGCCCACCATCCGCAAGGCGCTGGTCGTGCCCGGCAGCTCTGCCGTAAAGCGCGCGGCAGAGGCCGAAGGGCTGGACAAGGTGTTCACTGACGCCGGCTTCGAATGGCGCGCCAGCGGCTGTTCGCTGTGCTTCTTCGCAGGCGGCGAAAGCTTCACCGAAGGTGCCCGCACCATCAGCAGCACCAACCGCAATTTCGAAGGCCGCCAAGGCCCCGGCATCCGCACCCACATCGCCAGCCCGGAAACGGTCGCCGCCAGTGCGATTGCAGGCGCGATTGCCGATCCGCGAGATTTCGCACGATGACCCCGTTCACCACGCTCCACTCCACCGCCGTCCCGCTGCTGCGCGATAACGTCGATACCGATGCAATTATCCCCAGCCGCGAGATGAAGACCACCGGGCGCACCGGGCTGGCGGACGGCCTGTTCGCCCCGTGGCGTTATACCGATGTCGCCGCGCGCGTGCCCGATCCCGCTTTCCCGCTAAACCAGCCGGAGGCGAAGGGCGCGCAAATCCTGCTCGGCGGCGCAAACTTCGGCTGCGGGTCCAGCCGCGAACATGCCGTCTGGGCGCTGGCCGAATACGGAATCCGCTGCGTGATCGCGGAAAGCTTCGCCCCCATTTTCCGCGCCAACTGCATCCGCAACGATATTCTGCCGGTCACGCTGGACCGCGCTGCCGTGGAAAGCCTTGCCTGGCAGTCGCTGGACGTGGACCTCACCACGCAAACCGTGCGCTGCGGCAACCAGACCCACACCTTCACCATTGAGGACGAACCGCGCCTCATGCTGCTCGAAGGGCTGGACGCCATCGCGCTCACGCTCAAATCCCTCCCCGAAATCGACGCATGGACCGCCGCCGACCGCGCGCGCCGTCCGTGGATCTACGCCGGAAATCCCGCATGACCGAAATTCTCGTATCCGAAGTCGGCCCCCGCGACGGGCTGCAATCGATCAAGGCGATCATGCCGACCGAGGCCAAGAAGGCATGGATCGCCGCCGAAGCCGCCGCCGGCGTGCGTGAAATCGAAGTGGGCAGCTTCGTGCCATCCAGCCTCCTGCCGCAAATGGCCGACACCGCGGAACTCGTCGCCTTTGCCCGCACCCTGCCCGGCCTGAATGTCGTCGCGCTCGTCCCCAACGCCAAGGGTGCGGCCCGCGCGGTTGAGGCAGGCGTGCATGGCCTGTCCATCCCGTTTTCGATGTCCGAAACCCATTCGCTGCGCAACGTCCGCAAGGACCATCCCGCCATGTTGGCCGAGATTGCCGAAGTCGCCCGCATCGCGCGTGAAGCCGGCGCGCATTTTGCCGTGGGCCTTTCCACCGCGTTCGGCTGCACTATCGAAGGCGCGGTTTCCGAAGACGCGGTGGTCCGCCTCGCCGTCGCCTCGGCAGAAGCGGGCGCGCTGGAATTCAGCCTGTCCGATACCACCGGCTATGCCGACCCGGCGCAAGTCCGTCGCCTTGTGCGCAAGGTCAAGGCCGCTGTCGGCGCGGACAAGCTGACCACGCTGCATCTGCACAACACGCGCGGCCTCGGCCTCGCCAATGCGCTGGCCGGGCTGGAAGAGGGCATCACCACGCTCGATTCCTCGCTGGGGGGCCTTGGCGGCTGCCCTTATGCGCCGGGCGCTTCGGGCAATCTCGTCACCGAAGACCTCGTGCTCATGCTCAATGCGATGGGCCTCAAAACCGGCATCGATCTCGAAAAGCTGCTCGCCGTGCGGTCAATCCTTGTCGAAGCCCTGCCGGGAGAGCCGCTCTACGGCTTCACTCCCGATGCAGGCCCGATGATGGATTACGCTGAAAGGATTGCCCGTTGACCTCTTTGGAACAGCGCGAGGCCCAGAACAACGGCCCCACTCCGCTCGCTGGCATCCGCGTGATCGAATTTACCCACATGGTCATGGGACCGACCGTGGGCCACATCCTTGCAGGCCTTGGTGCCGAAGTGATCCGCGTCGAACCCATCGGCGGCGATTCCACGCGCCGCCTGCTGGGTTCCGGCTCCGGCTATTTCCCGATGTACAATCGCGGCAAACAATCGATCTGCCTCGATCTGAAATCGGCAGAAGGTCTTGCCGTCGCCCGCGATCTGGCCGCCAGCGCCGATGTGTTGGTCGAAAACTTCCGCCCCGGCGCGCTCGACCGGCTCGGCCTTTCGTATGAAACGCTGTCGGACGCGAACCCCGGCCTCGTCTACTGCTCGGAAAAGGGCTTCCTCCCCGGCCCTTACGAACAGCGCACCGCACTGGATGAAGTGGCGCAGATGATGGGCGGCCTTGCCTATATGACCGGCCCGCCGGGTCGCCCCTTGCGCGCAGGCTCCAGCGTGGTTGACGTGACCGGCGGCATGTTCGGCGTGATCGGCATCCTTGCCGCGCTGCAGGAACGCCACCGCACCGGCAAGGGCCAGAAGGTCGTCGCCAGCCTGTTCGAAACCACGATCTACCTTGTCGGGCAGCACATGGCGCAGTTCGCCGTCACCGGCAAAGCCGCTGCCCCGATGCCCGCGCGCATTTCCGCATGGGCCATCTACGATGTGTTCGAAACGGCGGACGAACCGGTCTTCATCGGCGTGGTCAGCGACACCTTGTGGGAAAAGTTCTGCGCGCTGTTCGGCCTTGATGACCTCTGGGCCGAAGAAAACCTGCGCACCAATAACGCCCGCGTTCTGGCGCGTGACCGCATCATGCCGCAAGTCCGCGCGCTGATGGCCACGATGACCCGCGATCAGATCGTGGCAAAGCTTGAAGGCACCGGCCTGCCCTTTGCCCCTATCGGCCGCCCCGAAGACATGTTCGACGATCCGCAACTGGCGGAAGGCGGGCTGGAAGACGTAACCCTCGACAATGGCAAGGAAACCCGCCTGCCGACCATTCCGCTGGAAATGGGTGGCAAGCGGCCCGGCGCTCCGGTCACTCTGCCCAAGCCGGGTGCAGACGCGCACGCCATCCTGCAAAAACTGGGCTATCCCGCTGAACGCATTGCCGATCTTATCGGACAGGGCGCGGTGGAGACGGCCTGATACAATAGAAAACGTGGGGATAAGCCGATGACCGATTTCGACACCAGCGACGAGAACTTCCTGCTCAGCCGCCGCACAATGTTGACAGGGGCAGGCCTGACCGGCGCGGCCATCGCAGGGTCCAGCCTGCTGGGCGCATCCCCTGCCTTTGCTGCAGAACTCGCCCGCGAGGAAGGCATACCCACAGACCCCGCAGCCCGCGTCGCTATGATCCGGCGTATGCGCCTGCGCACCGATCCGGGCATCGTCTACTGGTGGTTCCGCGGCCGCAACTATGCGCAGCAGGGGGCGAAGCTGACCCCGCTGTGCGAACTTGTCTTCGGCGCAGTGATGAAGGTCAATCCGCTGGCCGACGGCAGCATGGAACTGACCTCCTACGAACTCGGCTTCCGCACGGCGCCGGGCACCAGCGAGCGCTCGGATCAACTCCGCAATCCACTGACCGGCGAGATGGTGGACGTTCCGTTTGTGCCGGTCGGACCAACCACGGTGCGCTACAGTGCCGCAAACGACCTAATCTTCGACGGCAAGATCGGCAACACCACCTTCAAGGCCGAACACGTGCCCGAACTGTTCTATCACATGGGCGATCAGATCACCTTCCAGCAGCACACCGCCGCAGACACCGAAACACCGGGCCTGCCTGCGCGCCGCCTGAATGACATGACGATGATCACCAGCCCCGCCAAGGAAGCGCTCGACCCGCGCGTCCACTGTGCCAGCGCCACGGGATATGGCACCGACCTTTCCGACTACGCCCGCTGGTGGAAGATGCCTGCCGGCATGGGCACGCAATGCCTGCGCAGCGTTGGCCGCAAGGAAACCAGCTATGCCGCTATGCCAAAGGACTGGGTGGCCATGCTCGCCCGCGTAAACCCCGAAGGCGCACGCGATCCTGCGAAGCTGCTGACGCTGAAACAGGAAGAATACCGCAATTGATCCGGGGAATAGGCCTCGTGCTTGCCGCTGGCCTCCTTCTGGGGGCCAGTGAAGGGGACGACCCGCTGACCCGTCCGATCACAGGCACGGATGCCCCCCGCTGGCTTCAGCCGCAAGGCCCTGCACAGGTATCAGACAACACATGGTACATCGGCACGCGCCGCATCCGGCAGGCCGTGATCGACACTGGCGCAGGACTGGTGCTGATCGACGCAGGCCTGCCGGAAAGCTTCGCCACCACAACCGCCCACTTCGCAGCGCTATGGCTTGACCTGCGCAAGGTCCGCCTGATCCTCGTCACCGAAGCGCATTACGATCATGCAGGAGGCGCGGCCGCTTTGGTCCGTGCCAGTGGCGCGCGCGTCGGCGCCTCACGCTGGACCGCCGCCGCCATGCGCCGGGGCATAAGTGGCGCAGATGATCCTCAAAGCTCCTCCCTCATCGCCTATCCGCGCCAAGCGAAGGTGCGCGAACTGAGCGACGGGCAACGCATCCGCATGGGCACCACCACCATCATCGCCCACGCCATGCCGGGACATACGCCGGGCAGCATGGGCTATTCATGGCAAAGCTGCGATGCTGGGCGTTGCCGCACGGTCTTTTTCGCCGCGAGCCTCAATCCGCTGGCCACCGGCAGCTATACCTATCGCGCCAACCCCGCGCTGGTGGCCGGAATGCGCGGCACGCTGGCAAGGCTCGATACCGCCCCTTGCGATATCCTGCTGACCGGCCACCCCGAACACTCTGGTGCGGACGACCGCCTGACCGCCGCACTGGAAGGAAAGGCCGACGCCTTCGCCTCACCCGGAGCCTGCGCTGCGCTATCCCACAAATACGGCGCGCTGCTGGACAGCCAACTCCCCTGAAGCCCAATGCAAAAAGGGCGGCCCAACCGGACCGCCCCCTTGTTCCTGCATCAAACCACTCAAATCAGAAAGGCTTGACCGTTCCGAGGAAGCAGATGCCCGAAATCGTGATCCAGTAAACATAGGCCATCAGGCGGCCATAGAGGAATTCACGTTCCAGCGCGGCTTCTTCTACCGGGTTCGGACCTTCGGCCAGACGGCGGAAACGCACCGTCCACAGGCGCATGATCCAGCGCAGGCCAAGGCCGATGCACAGCGTGAAGCCATAGAGCGTCAGCTTGGTGGCATACCAGCGCGATCCTTCGCCTGCTTCAAGCGGCCCGTGGCCCAGCAGCGAAGAAATGCCGACCACGAAGATCGTCGGGATCAATACCCAGCGGATCTTCTCGTCGATCTTGGTCAGCATCACGCCACGGTCGGTTTCGCGGAAGATGAAGGCCGACCAGCACAGCGCCAGCCAACCCGCCACGAAGATCCACATCGCCGTCAGGTATCCGCCGCCATAGGGCTGCAATCCGTAGATATTGCCCATGTGCAGCCCCAGCGGCAGCAGCGTAATGATGCCGGTACGCGCCAGAATGTCGATGCGATAGGCGGTTTCCATATGCCGCCTGCGCTCGTCCATCGAGAGCTTGCGATTGATGACGTTAAAGCTTGTCTGGAAGACACCCCATTCACCGCCCAGCCAATAGACCATTGCGATGATGTGGACCCAGCGCAGTACCAGCACTTCTTCGATCAACGACTTTCCCCTTTAATGCGGAAGCCGCCACTAAGCCACTGCGTGTCAGCCTTTCGAAAGCCGCTCCACCCAGTCGGTGACCGGCGGATCGGGATTCTCCATGGCCTCGACTTCCTGCTGGAAGCCGCGCATGACGCGGGCAATGTATGCCCTCATGGCGATGCCTCGTTCCTCGCCGGCGTCCATATCCGGCCTGAAGTTTTCGATGGCATCCCGGCTGATGGAGCCTTGCGATTCCAGCAACCGTTCAACAGTATCAAGGCGTTCCCGCGTCGCGGCCAGTTCGGCCGTCAGCGACAACGCCAGCGAATAGAGCCGGTCGACCGCCATCTCATCAAAGAAGGCTGGCCGTCCGCCCTTGGCGCGAGCGCCCGAACGCGCGATCCAGTCGATTTCCTGCGTCATGCCGAAATCTCCTTTTCTGCTTCGCTGGTTACCGTGGGCTTCCAGGCCCCGTAGGCGTTCCAGATGGCAGCGCGTCCGTAATCCTCCTCTTCCCCATCGGGCGATGCCGGGAACAGGGTTTTGTCGGGAACTGCTCGCACACCGGTTACAAATTGGTGGTCCATCGGGAATCCGGCTGCTTCCATCACGCCTTTCAGGTCCACGCCGTGCATGGCCGACCAGAACGGTTCGTTGTTGTTGTAGGCGTCCCAATCGCGGATGAACTGTTCATAGAGCTGCATGTCCGGGCCATATTGCGGCTGTTCGACATGCAGCAGCAGGCCGCCGGGTTTCAGCACGCGGCGGCATTCGGCTAGAATCTTCGGCATCGATTCAGCTGAAAGTTCGTGCAGGAACATCGTGGTCTGCACCCAGTCGAAATGATCGTCGGGAAAGCGCGAAAGATCCTCGCCGCTGGCCTGCACGAAGCGGATGTTGGTCACCCCAAGCCCTGCCGCACGCGCCGCACCATAGCGCAGCGATGCCGCCGCCGTGTCGATTGCGGTCACTTCCGCGTCGGGAAACCCTTGCGCAAAAGGCACGGCATTGTGGCCCACCGTGCAACCCACATCGAGAATGCGTTTGGGCTGCCAGTCAGGCCGATTGGCCTTGACCCAGCCGACAACGGCCTGCCCGCCGCCATCGTTGAGGCTGCCCAGCGCGCCGCCGGTCG
This sequence comes from Novosphingobium sp. ERN07, assembly GCF_012641335.1. Classification (GTDB taxonomy): domain Bacteria; phylum Pseudomonadota; class Alphaproteobacteria; order Sphingomonadales; family Sphingomonadaceae; genus Novosphingobium. The sequence goes on along the minus strand of NZ_JABAID010000010.1, from coordinate 20,158 downwards.
TGGCGAAAAGGCCAACGTCATAGTTCGCGCCGACCGTCACGTCGCCATCGCGCTCACCGCCGTGGTATCCGCCGGGCTGGCAGTGGATATCGACGCAGGCCGCATAGATCGGCTGTTCCACGCTGGCGTCCAGTTCTAGCAGGCCCGAAGCGTCGTTGAAGGCCTTTGCCTTCGCGTCGAGTTCATCCAACTGACGCAGCACGATCTGACGGCCGTTCTGCTGGCGCATTTCCATCGAATTGCGCTTCAGCGCCGACCACATGCGGTGGAACGGATCCTGATTCATCGCCACGCGGATTTCTTCGCGGTTTTCCGGCTCGCGCCCGTGGATCACCTTGAACGCGGGCAGCACCCGCGTTTCATAGGCGATCCGGTTGCCGCGCCCGATCCCGGCGGAAAGATAGCGGTTGAACAGCGTGAGGAAGTTGAACCGCGCCGCTTCGTCGTGGCTGGCCTGCGGCATCATCGGATGTCGCTGCAATACGGTGTAGGGTGGCGGTAGCCTGTCTTTCATAAGCCCTCCTCGGTTGCATGGGGTTTCTGATCACCAGACGAGAAGCGCGATGGCCGCACTCCCCCGGCGATTCGGAACCTGACACGGTGCAACCGGTCGTGACTTGATTTGTATCAATGTTAGAACAAAAGAGTGGTTCGGAGTGTCATTTCCGAAGTGCACCTAGATGCACCTACGCGCACCTAACTGCCGTCAGTGATCACCGTGCCGCCATCAATCACAAGGTTATGGCCAGTTACGAACGCCCCTGCGGCAGAGCCGAGAAACGCCACCGCGCCCGCCACTTCGGCAGGGGTGCCGGGCCGTCGCAACGGCGTCATCGCCATGCGCCGCGTCATGAAGTTGGCATCGTCCAACAGCGGTTTGGAAAGTTCGGTGGCGATGAAGCCGGGCGACACGGCATTCACCCGCACGCCCTGCGGTCCCCACTCCACCGCAAGGTTGCGGGCGAGTTGCGCGACGCCCGCCTTGGCCAGCGCATAGGCATTGATCCGCCCATTCCCGCGCAAGGCCGAAAGGCTGGCCACCAGCACCGCCGCCCCGCCCCCGCGCGCCGCGATGTGTGGCAAGGCAAGGTTGCATAGCACCACCTGGCTGCGCAGGTTGATCGCCATCACGCGGGCGTAATCGTCCATGTCGATATCGGCAAAGGGTCCGGGCTTTCCGGTGATCCCCGCGTTGCACACCAGCAGGTCCAGCCCGCCGAGTTCGGCACAGGCGAAATCGACCAGCCTTGCCAGCGCGCAGTCATCGGTCACGTCGCACGGGCATCCCGGCATTGCCAGTTCGGCAGCGACCCGCGCGGTATCGCCTGCGTCCTCGCTGGAAATGACCACGCGCGCGCCTTGCGCGATGAGCGTTTCGGCAATGGCGCGCCCGATGCCGCGCGTCGATCCGGTAACGATGGCCGCTTTGCCGGACAGGTCGAACATGCCGCTCATTTGCGTGCTCATTTATGTTCTGGCCGGTCTTCCGCCAGCGGTTGCCCGTTGTGGAGATAGGCCGGCGCTTCGATAAGGATGAAGGCGATGCGGCACACTTCATCGGCGGTATTTCGCCACAAGTGGTTGGTGCCGCGCTGCACGATCACGCCGCCTTCGCGCACGGTGGTTTTCACGCCGTCTTCCAGTTCCAGCTCGATTTCGCCTTTGAGGACGATGCCGTAATCGATGGAATTGGTGCGGTGCATCGGGCTTTCCTGATGCGGCAGCATATCACAGATGCGGATCACCGACCCGCCATTAAGCGTGAGGCCTGCATCGCGTTCGCGGCCGTCAGTCTCGTCGTTGTTGTCCGCCGGGACCGTGGCCGTGGTCCACATGGTGAGCATGGCTGCATCACCGCTGGGGATCAGGCGCGTGGGGCTGAGGTCTTCGGATTTGAAGCGCGCGCGGCCATTTTCATCGTGCCCGGTCACAACGCGCTGGACGAGGGGAAGCCCGGATTCGGAAACGCTGCTGGTCATGCCTTCACCACTTTCTGTTCGATTGCACCAAAGGGCGCGCGGCCAGCGGCGTCCACCGCTTCCATCCGCACCGTATCGCCAAAGGCCATGAAATCAGTCCGCGCCGCGCCTTCATCGATCACTTCGATCCCGCGCCGTTCGGCAATGCACGATGATCCCACATCGCGGAAATTGGCGTTTGAAACAGTGCCCGAACCGATCACCGTGCCCGCCACCAGATCGCGCGTGCGCGCGGCGTGGGCGACGAGTTCGTGGAAGCCGTAGCCCATCGGTTCGCCATTGGCCGCGCCAAAGCGCTGGCCGTTCCAATCGACATTGAGGTTCAGGCACACCCGGCCATCGCGCCAGTCTGCGCCCAGTTCATCGGGGGTGACGGCAAAGGGTGCCATCCCACAGGGCGGCTTTGCCTGAACCCAGCCGAAGCCGGTCTTCATTTCCGGCCCGGCGAGCGTGCGCAGCGACCAGTCGTTGATCTGCACGACAAGACGGATGTGCGCCATCGCATCCGCCGCCGACGTGCCCATCGGCACGGCATCGACGATCACGCCGAATTCGCCTTCGAAATCGATGCCCAGCGTTTCATCGTTGAAGCGCACATCATCGCGCGGGCCATAGAACTTGTCTGACGTGCCCTGATACATCAGCGGCTTGTCAGTCTTGGGCTTGGTAATGCCCAGCACCGCGTCCATCAGATCGCCGTGGCTCTGGAAGGCGGAGCCATCAAGCCACTGCCACGCGCGCGGCAAGGGGGCCATGATCTGCGCAGGATCGAGTGCATCAGGAAACGTATCGATGGCGGCAAGCTGCCCCGCCACTTCGATCCAATCCTCCAAAGCCTGCTGCATCGTGCCAACTGGCGCCGCCGCACAAGCCGCGCCATCGGGCGATACCACCACCAGCCGCCCGTCCTTTGTGCCATCGCGCAAGGTTGCCAGACGCATCTGTGTTCTTCTCCCGATATTACTCCACCCTGCCAGTAGGCACCCCGCATCTGCCGGACAAAGGCATTCGGTCGATAGCGTCGCATCGATACTATGCGATGGTCGGTGCGCGGAGGGTGCTGCAATGGCGAGGCTATTGCAATCAAGCGTGCGGGGAGACTCATGGCCATTTGGCTCAAGCGCGGCGCAGCCGCAGACGTTAAGGCAGAAACCGACCGCAAGGTCCGCGATATCGTGGAAGCGGCGCTGGCCGATATCGAAAAGCGCGGCGATGCCGCCCTGCGCGATATGAGCATCAAGTTCGATGGCTGGGACCGCGAGGATTACCGCCTTTCGCAGGCCGAAATCGACGCTGCGGTTGAAAGCCTGACGCCGCAAGAGCGCAAGGACATCGAATTCGCGCAGGCGCAGGTGAAGAACTTCGCGCAGATCCAGCGCGCTTCGATGGTGGACGTGGAAGTTGAAACCATGCCCGGCGTGGTGCTGGGTCACAAGAATCTGCCGATCCAGAACGCGGGCTGCTATGTTCCCGGCGGCAAGTATCCGCTGCTGGCATCGGCGCATATGAGCGTCATCACCGCCAAGGTCGCAGGCGTTCCGCGCGTGATCACCTGTGCCCCGCCGTTTCAGGGCAAGCCCGCGCGCGCCATCGTGGCGGCGCAGGCGCTGGCCGGGGCCGATGCGATCTATGCGCTGGGCGGCATTCAGGCGATTGGCGCGATGGCCATCGGCACGCAGAGCATCGATCCGGTGGATATCCTTGTCGGCCCCGGCAATGCCTTTGTGGCCGAAGCCAAGCGCCAGTTGTTTGGCCGCGTGGGCATCGATCTGTTCGCCGGCCCCACCGAAACGCTGATCATTGCCGACGAAGTGGGCTGCGACCCCGAAATGGCCGCGACCGACATTCTGGGGCAAGTGGAACACGGGCCAGACAGCCCCGGCGTGCTGCTGACCAACAGCGAAAAGTTCGCGCGCGAAACGATGGCCGAGATCGAGCGCCTGCTGCAAATCCTGCCCACCGCCGATCATGCCCGCAAGGCGTGGGAGACGTTTGGCGAAGTGATCGTGGCCGAAAGCTACGAGGAAATGGTGCGCATCGCAGACGATATCGCCAGCGAACACGTGCAGGTGATGACCGCCAATCCCGATTACTTCCTGACCAACATGACCAACTACGGTGCGCTGTTCCTGGGGAACCGCACCAACGTTTCCTATGGCGACAAGGTGATCGGCACCAATCATACGCTGCCGACGAAAAAGGCTGCGCGCTATACCGGCGGTCTGTGGGTAGGCAAGTTCCTGAAGACCTGCACCTACCAGAAGGTGTTGACCGACGAGGCATCGACGCTGGTGGGCGAATATTGCAGCCGCCTCTGCGCGCTGGAAGGCTTTGCCGGGCATGGCGAACAGGCCAATATCCGCGTGCGCCGCTTTGGCGGGCGCAACGTGCCCTATGCGGGGCAGGTAGAGCCGAGCGAGCTGACGCGGGCGTGATCCTTCGACAGGCTCAGGATGAACGGCATGGTTGACCTGCCCCAAACCCCATCGTTCCGGCTCGACGGGAAGCGCGCCGTGGTGACCGGCGCGGGGCGCGGCATCGGCCTTGCCGCTGCTGCCGCGCTGGCGCAGGCAGGCGCTGCGGTGACGCTGGTGGCACGCTCTGCCGGTGAGATCGAAGATGCGGCAGCGGCCATCGGCAATGGGGCGCAGGCGGCAACGCTTGACGTTTCAGATACCCAAGCTGTCGCCGCGTTCTTTGCCGAACGCGAACCGTTTCACGTCCTTGTCAACAACGCCGGGACCAATCGGCCCAAGCCGATGTGGGAAGTAAGCGAAGCGGATTATGACGCGGTGCTGGGCCTGAATGTGAAGGCTGCGTTCTTTGTGGCGCAGGCCTGTGCGAAGGCGATGATCGAGACAGGCACGCAAGGTTCGCTGATCCACATGGGATCGCAGATGGGCCACGTGGGCGGGCCAGACCGCAGCCTTTACTGTGCGAGCAAGTGGGCACTGGAAGGCATGAACAAGGCCTTTGCACTGGACCTTGCAGCCCACGGCATCCGGTCTAACACTGTCGCCCCCACATTTATCGAAACGCCGCTGACGCAGCCGATGTTTGCCGATGCCGCCTTCAAGGCCAGCGTGCTTTCCAAGATCAAGCTGGGCCGCATTGGCAAAGTGGAAGACCTGATGGGCGCGGTGCTGTTTCTGGCCACCGATGCCTCTGCCCTGATGACCGGAACCAGCCTTGTCGTGGATGGCGGCTGGACCGCAGAATAGGAAATCCCAAGATGTTCGAACCCTTTCCCGGAAACTACGTCTGGAACCTTGGCATGAATCTGGCGCTGATTGCCGGGGGCAATCATGGCGAACTGGACGAAGTGTGCCGCCCGGTGCGCGAAGCCGCCAAGGCCGGGGCCGATGCCGGATCGGCGCAACTGTTCGATAGCTGGATCGCGGTGGCAGATCAGGTGGCGCGCAACGCCGCGCGGGATGAGGCCGAGGGCTTTGCCCTGTCTGCCGGGGCCAAGTACCTGCGCGCTTCGGGCTATTACCTTGGTGCCGAACGGTTGCAGAGCCGCGATTATGCGCCCCGCTGGGCGGCTTATGACAAGGGCCTTGAACTCTACCACAAGGGTAGCGCGCTCAGCGGGCTGCACGTGGACAAGGTTGAGATTCCCTATGAGGGATCGAGCTATCCGGCGATCTTCGTCCACGATGGCAGCGGCACCCCGCGCCCGACGCTGGTTTCGGTCAACGGGCTGGACTCCATGAAGGAACAGGTCAATCTGGCAGGCCACGGCGCGGTCAATCTGGCGCGCGGCATGAACACGTTGTTCCTTGATCAGCCGGGCACGGGTGAGGCAATCCGCAAGCGCAATCTGCCTGCGGTTTATGACGCGGAACGCTGGGGCAGCCCGGCCTTCGATTACCTGCTGACGCGGGCCGACGTGATCCACAGCCAGATCGGCATCTTCGGCCTTTCGTTCGGCGGGTATCACGCCCCCCGCATTGCCGCCAACGATCCACGCTATGCGCTGTGCGCGGTGATGGGCGCGAACCATGTGTGGGGCCAGCGCCAGCGGGAGCGCGTGGCGAACGAGGGCGAAAACCCCGTACCGCATTACTGGGACCATGTGATGTGGGTGTTCGGCATCGACAATCAGGCCGATTTCCTGACCTATGCCGATCAGATCACGCTGGACGGTCAGGTGGAGAAGATCCGCGTACCCTTCCTGATCACGCATGGCGAAGGTGACCGGCAAATCCCCGCTTTCAATGCACAGATGTCCTACGATCAGGCCGTGAACAGCCCCAAGCGCACGTTGCGCATTTTTACCAAGGCCGATTTCGAAGTGGAGCATTGCGGCGCGGACAACGGCACCGGGATGCGCGATTACATCGCAGACTGGTGCGCGCAGACCTTTGCCGAGATGGCCTGATGACCGATTTCACCTTTCACCACGGCGGCGTTTCGGTGCCATCGCTCGACGCGGCGATAGAATGGTATGGCCGCGTGCTGGGCTTCGAAGTGGAAAAGCGCTTCTACATCGAAGCCGCACGCAGCCACACCGCGATGGTGCGCAAAGGCCCGCTGCGGTTCGAGATTTTCGAGGTGGAAGGGGCCGCCCCCCTTCCCGAAGACCGCCGTTCGGTGCCGCGTGATCTGAAAACCCACGGCAACAAGCATGTCGCCTTTCGCGTGGAAGACCTCGACGCATTTCTGGCCGAGATGGAGCAGAAGGGCGCAGACGTGGCCTTTGTGGTGCGCGAGGCATTCGGCAAGGGCTGCTTCATTCGCGACTGCGCGGGCAACCTGATCGAATTTGTGGAAGAACCGGGCGCCTGACCATTGCCCCGACGCAGGGCTGCGGGCAATCATCCCGGCAATGCCTCTTTCAGATAGCCCGCCACCCCTTTCTGCCAAGCAACTGGCCGCGCAGGCGCGGTGCGCGGCGATGGTTGCCCATGCGCGAGCGCAGATCATGGCGGTGGGCGTTGATCGCTTCAGCGTGAACGAGGTGCTGCGGCGGGCGGGCGGATCAAAGGCCACGTTGGCCAAGTATTTCGGGGATCGCAACGGATTGATCGCCGCCGCCATCCGCGAAGAAGCACTGGGTGCGATGGCGGCGTTGAACCTCGATAGCGACGAAAGCCGGGCCGAACCGCTGGACGGGGCGCTGGCACGGGCCTTGGCCGGGGTCTTGCGGTTCTATCTCTCTGCCGGATCGCTGGCGCTCTATCGTGCGGTGATCAGCGCCGCGCCATCGGGGGCTGGCGGGGCAGAGGCTTTCTATGCCCACGGCCATCGCGTGATCGTGGACGCCATCGCGGGCCTGTTGGCCGCGCGCCAGCCCTTGCAGGTGCGCGCTGAATTGGATTGCGCAGACGCGGCAGACCAGCTTCTCCACGCGATCCGCGCCGGGCTTTATGAACGGGCGTTGCTGGGGATGGCCGAGGCGGCCGGAGATGACGCCATCGACGCCCGTATCGCTGCCACGTTGGCGCTGGTTTTGCCGGGGATCGCACCGCCACCAAACGCTTGATCCCGGCCCCTCTCATGAATATGTACCAATGGTACACATAATTGAGAGGACGCGCTGTGACTTTCCTTCGCAACGCCTGGTACATGGCCGGATGGGCTGACGAGATCGGGGACGCAGGCCTTGCGCGCCGCATCGCGGGCCAGCCGCTGTTCCTCTATCGCCGCGCTGATGGCGCAATCGCCGCGCTGCTGGATCGCTGCCCGCACCGCTTTGCGCCGCTGTCAAAGGGCACGCGCGATGGCGATATGGTAGTCTGCGGCTATCACGGCCTCGGCTTCGGGCCGGATGGCAAGTGCGTGCGCAATCCCTTCGCAGAAAAGATTCCGGCGGGGTCGGACATTCCTGTCTTTCCGGTGGAAGAGCGCGACGACATCGTCTGGGCATGGCTGGGCGAAGGCAGCGCCGCTGATCCGGCCCTGATCCCAGACTTCGGCTTCGTGCCCGATGCCCCGCACAGCCGCACCGTGCGCGGATACACGCTGATGCAGGCGAACTACGAATATGGCACCGATAACCTGCTGGACCTTTCGCACATCGAATTCGTCCACAAGGGCACCTTCGCCGGGCAAGGCGTGATCTTCGGCGGCGAACACAGCGTGCAAGTGGACGGCGATACGCTCCATTCCAACTGGTGGATGCCCGATATCGCACCGCCATCCGTGGCGCAGGGCGTTTTCCCGCCCGAAGCGAAGGTTGATCACTGGCTCGACATGCGCTGGAACGCACCTGCATCGATGCGGCTGCATGTGGGCGTGGCTCCGCACGGCGCGGGCCGCGAAGCCGGGTTCGAAGTGCCGCAGGCGCACATCCTGACCCCGGCGGACGAGCACACCACGCACTACTTCTGGTCCTCCACCCGCTATCACGATCTGGACAGCGCGGAGGCCGACGCGATGCTGCTGGCGCTGTTCGGAGAAGCTTTCGATCTGGAAGACAAGCCGATGATCGAAGCCGCCTATGCCAACGTGCGCGGGAAAGACTTCTGGAAGGAAAAGCCTCTGTCGCTGGGCATCGACCAGGGCGGCACCCGCGCGCGGCGGATGCTTGAGCAGATGATCGCCAAGGAGCAGAGGGCGGGCTGACCCCGCCACCCCGCCCGGTGTGATCATCAGATCGCGTGTTCGTCGTCCGCCGTCAGGTTCGCCAGATCGCCTTCGATGGGCTGTTTTCCGGGCTTTGCGCGGCGGAACGGATCGAAGCTCTTGCGGTCATGGTCGAAGGCCATGTCCCACGGAATGTCATCGCCCCGGAAGATCGCGGGCGCATTGTGTGACCACAGCAGCGAGCCGAACTTGAAGTCCCACGCGCGCGGCACCCAGTTGTCGTCGAGATAATCGGTGTCCGCGTGATATTCCGCCTCGCCCGCATGGCCGGGGATTTCGCAATAGTAATATATGGCGCTGGAAATGCGGTGGCGGGAAATGCCGCCGCTCGTGTTCATCGTGGTGTTCTTCCAGCCCTTGTTGTCCATGATGTTGGCGCCCAGCATCACTTCATCGATATCGTCCATGCCGAACGCAATGTGCATGAACTTGAAGTGGTCGGGCGCAATCGGCAGATCGCAGTTCACCCAGAAGATCGAGTGATGCTCAAACGTGCCGCCCGCCCGCGCAAAGATGCCGGTGCCCTTTGAATGGTCGACATAGCGAAAGCCCATGTGCCGTTCATAGAATTCAAAGCTGCCCACATAATCCGGGCTGAAGAACACGACATGGTTGATTGTCTTGGGAATGGCCTTTTTGCGCCAGATACGGTGCTGGTTGAAGCGCGGCCAGTTGGACGGGGTGTTGACCGGACTGGATTCCGAAACGACCTGCCGCTTGTCCCACACGCGCAAGGCGATGGGCTGTCCGTCCGGGCAGACGCAATGCACGGTGCCATCGGCATCGCGCGTGAGCGCAACTTCGCTGGCAAGGCTGGCGGCGATCTTTTCCAGATTTTCCGCCGTATCGACGCCCCAGACGGTTTCCTTCACCCCGTCGCCCGCGAAAGGATCAGGCGACGGAAGCCGCGCATCGCCATGCCGCAACACGATAACGCGGCTGCCAGAGGGAAGCCGGAACACGCTTTCGCTATCGCTGCTGCTTTCAAGCGACAGGCCGAAATCGGTCCAGAAGCGGGTATGTTCGGCAATGTCGGCAACGCCGAACAGGACGCTTTCGACGCCAAGGACGGCGGTGGTATTGGCAAGGGGCATGGGATCTCCCGAAAGTCTTTCAGGAGCCTTCCATGCCCAAGCCTGCGAAGATGGGGAAACCGATGTTTCCGCATCCTCGCTATCGACAGGCTGGATGGATCGTGCATCGATCGGCTATTCCGCCGCTTCCGCCTGCGGGGCCGGATCTGCCGGGTGATAGTGAAGCTGGTCGGGGCGGGCATAAGTCACGTCCCAGTTCGGTTCCGCCTTCATGAAATCGGGCAGGTTGGTCATGTAGATCGCGGTGCCGAACGCGCCGTCCCAGATGCGCGGGCGCCAGCCATCGTCCACGCAATCGCAATCCGCGCCATATTCGGCCTCGCCGCCCGCCGGGCAGGGGATGTAGAAGAACGCGGCCGATGTCAGCCGGTGGCGGCCAAAACCCCAGTTCCAGTCGCCATAAGTATAGCCACGCCGGTCAAGGTAGTTCTTGGCCACCATCAGTTCGTCGACATCCTCGACTTCCCAGTTGGCGTGGTGGAATTTCAGCGTGCCATTGAAGCCGGGCATCGGCGCGTGGGCATCGGCCAGAAACACGTTGTGGTGTTCATAGCAGCCATCGGCGCGCATATAGACGCCAAAGCCCTTTTGCATGTCGGTGATGCGGAAGCCCAGAACATCGCGATAGAAATCAACCGCTTCCTGCACATCAGGGAAGGTCCACACGCAATGGTGGATGCGCTTGGGCACCGCGCGGTCGATCCATTTGCGCGGTTGGTTGAGCCGCGCGATGCGGCCCACCGTGTTCTGCGGCGTGGGCGCGCCAAACACCGCGCGCGGTTGCCACACCTGAAGCGCAATGGCCTGCCCGAACGGGGTGATGAAATGGACAATGCCTTCGTCATCGGTGGTCAGTGCCACCAGTGGTTCAAGCCGCGCTTTAAGCCGCGCCAACCCCTGCGCATCATCCACCGCCCACACGCATTCGTGCACACCCTTGGTGGCCTGCGCGGTGTTTTGTGGCAGGCGGGCGTGGCCTTTGAGCAGGAACAACGCCTGCGACCCATCCGCCGCTTCGAACAGCGCGGAATCCGCCTCCGCTTCGATCAGCGTCAGCCCGAAATCGGTGAAGAAGCGGACGCAAGCCGCCACGTCCTCCACCATCCATGTCAGCCGCCTGATGCCAATGATCGCCATGCAATGTCTCCCTTGGGTTGAGAGACAATTGCGGGCGATCGCGATTCAGATTGTTGATCCAGCGCAAATCCGGGCCATGAATTGTTTTGCTGCTCTGGCATTCATGGGATCGATAGATTTCAACTCTTGCGGAACAGCATCGTCAGCAGGAACAGGTACGTCCTGAAATCAATCAGCTTCAACGCCGCGCGCGCCTCTTCCGGCGTCAGCTTTGCCACCATTGGCATCGCGCCGAAGATCTTGCCGCGGATGACCAGCGCGTTGCCATCGCGCTCCAGCTTGCGGATCGCCATCAGTTCCTTGTCCTGCGCGTCGAGGATCTTGGCCACAGGCACCTTATTGGAATTGCGCATCAGAATGCCCTCCCGCAAACCTTGTCGTAATCCAGCCCCAAATCGTCCATCATCTGGATCGCCGTGGCGCGGCCTGCGCCGAACACGCCGCCGCCGGGGTGCATGAACGGCCCGACCAGATAGAGGCCCTCCACCCCCGGCACGCGGAACGATCCCAGATCGGGCGTCGGGCGATGCCCGGCAGACTGGTAGAAGAACGGCGCGCAGCCGTGGATATCACCCTTGATGAAGCTGGCGGGGCTATCGCGCTCATGATCCACGGGCGAACGGATCAGGCGGCCCGTGATGTTGCCATTATCAAGGTTCGCATAGAATTTGCGGTATTGCGCCAGCGCCTTGTCCGCCACTTCCAGCTTTCGGTCTTCCCATGATGCCGGGCCGCCGGGGTGCAGATCATAGGGCGCGAAGTTCACGCCATAGAACACCCCTGCCCCTTCGGGCGCGCGCGACGGATCGAAGATGGTGTTGTCACCCCCTGCGATCAGCCGCTCGCTCACTTGCCCGCGCCGTAGCTTGTCGTATTCCAGCAGCATGTCGCGCACGCTGTAGAAGTCCATCAGCTCGATCATCATCGCGTTGCAATCGTTGCCGACCTTGAGGCGCAGCCGCTCTTTCAGCGTCATGTGCGTGAGGTTGATCGAGAAGGTCGATTGCGTGACGCGCTCTGCCCGTTCCAGCACCGGCTCCGGCGTTTCACCCACGAACTTGCGCAGCACATGCGGGTGGATCGCGCCGATCACGCCGTCACGCGCCATGAATGTCTCCCCGTCGGTCAGTTCCAGCCCCACGGCCTTGCCGCCTTCAACGATCACGCGCGAAACTTCAGCATTGCAGCGCACTTCGCCGCCGAAATGCTCGATCGCGCGGACAAGCGCCTTGGACAATTCGCCCGACCCGCCCTTGGGCATCGAACAGCCATAGGTGTGGACGATCCCCGGCATCACGAAAGCGCCCATGCCGGTGCCCAGTTCATCGGGCATCTGCAGGTTTTCGGTGACCATGCGCACGATATGCAGCTTCAGCATTTCGCTGTCGAAATAGGCGTCCACGATGTCGAGCGCGGTGCGCTGCATCAGGTCGAGCAGGAACCGCCCTTCGTCAGACTGGTCCATCATCGCCACGAACGCGCCCAGCGGGAACGGCGGCGAATACAGCCCGCTGACGAGCATCGGCAGCGCGGTCTGGCTCATCTTCACGAACTTGCGATAGGCTTCGGCGTCCTTGGCGCTGCACACCCGCGCCAGTTCCTCGCACGTGCGGTCCAGATCCTTGTAGCTGCGGATGACGGTGCCATCTTCCCAGATCGAAACGTGGACCAGATCGGGATAGATATATTCCAGCCCGAATTTGGACAGCAGGCCCAGCTCATCATCGCGCAACATCGGGTTGCCCTGGATCATGATGTGCACGTTGGAATGTTCATCATGCCAGAAACCGGGCTGGATCAGTTCGCGCGTGGAGACGCCCCCGCCGAAATGCGGCTTGCGTTCCAGCACCAGCACCTTTTTGCCAGCCTTGGCCATATATGCGGCGGCGGTCAGGCCGTTGTGGCCCGCGCCCATAACCGCGATATCATATTGGCTCATCTCAATGCTCTCCTGCAAAGAACGACCGGAAGCCTGAAATTCCGGGAACGTGGGAAGCGCCGCCACCATCGCAGACCAGCACTTGCCCGGTAATGTTGCGCGCCGCATCGCTGGCCAGGAACGCCACGGCTTCGGCAATGTCTTGCGGATCGCCCAATTGATCGCGCAGGGTTTCATCCTCGACCACCTGCCGCAGCGCAGAGGGGAAGGCTTCGCGCAGCGCGGGCGTCATCGTCATCCCCGGCGCAACCGCGTTGCAGCGCACGCCCTGCTTGCCGTGGCTGGCGGCAATCGCGCGAGTCATCTGGATCACGGCGGCCTTGCTGCTGGAATAGGCGGCTTGGATCAGGTGCCCCTGCAACGCCAGATTGCTGACGGTGTTGACGATATTGCCGTGCGTCTTCACCAGATGGGGCGATGCAGCGCGGCAGGCGATCATCGTGCCGCGCACGTTCACCGCATAGGTCCGGTCCCACAGCGCGGTCGCCATATGCTCCACATCGCCATCGGCCTGCGCGATATCGGGGCCGAGCAGCGCGGCATTGTTGTGCAGCACGTCCAGCCTGCCAAAGTGCGCCACAGTCTGCGCAATCATCGCCTCGACCGAGGATTCCTGTTCCAGATCGAGCGCGATGGCCAGTGCGCCGGACAGTTCGGCGGCCAGCGCCTGCGCGCGCTCCGCCATGATATCGGCAATCACCACCTGCGCGCCGCGCGCCGTGATCAGCCGTGCCGTGGCCGCGCCGATCCCGCCCGCGCCACCGGTAACGATGGCCACTTTGCCATCCATGCGGATTGCATCGCCGGTCATGCCACTCTCCCACCTTGTTCTTGCGTTGCGCCGGGTCATAAGTCAGGCAGGGCAAAGCGGAAGACGGCACTTTTTTGTGCCCATGCAGGGACGTATGCAACAGCGCGAACTGGCCGATCTGGCCGATCTGGCCGCCGAAATGGCGCTTCACGGCAAGGACCGCGATGATCCCGCGCGCGAGGTCATGGGCCTGCTGGGGGATCGCTGGTCCACGCTGATCCTGCTGGTGCTGGGCACGGGTGCGTTCCGCCATGCCGAACTGCGCCGCACATTGGCGCAACTGTCATCGGAACAGGCAATCTCGCAGCGCGTGCTGACGCTGAAACTGCGCACGCTGGAACGCGATGGCTTTGTAGCGCGCGCCGTAACGGCGGACGTGCCGCCCAAGGTCAGCTATGCACTGACGCCGCTGGGCCAAGACCTGCACGCACAGGCGCGCCATCTGATAGACTGGATCAACGCCCGCGCGCCGCAGATACGCGATGCGCGTGAGAGGTTCGACCGGGCAGACGACTGAACTACCGCTGCGGGTGGTTCATCCGGTACTCCACCTCAATCTCGCTACGGCTGAGATCGCCCTTGTCCAGCGGCACCACGTTATCTGCGCCGGGTATGTGCGCCGATGCCGCTGCGGCCAGCTTTTCCACCACCCAGCGCAGCGCGCGATCGTTGGTGTTTGCGATATTCCACTGGATCGATTCACGGATCGGCGGAATGGCAAACGGGATTTCGCGCATCACCAAAGGCTGCGCGCGCACCACCATTTCGGCCATGCGGCGGTGCATCGTGGCGATGCGGTTGGTGCCCACCACCAGACCGGGGAGCGAAAGGAACGACGGGGCGACCACTTCCACCCGGCGCTGCTGCTTTTGCCGCCGCACGAACCAGTCTTCGAACGCGGGCACGCGCGCCTTGCCAAAGCGTGCGGTCACATGGCCAAGGCTGAAATAGAGGTCGCGCGTCATCGGCGCGGCCAGCGCGGGATTGTTGCGGTCCCCCACCACCACGTAATCATCCTCGAACAACAGCTGGCTGGGGTGGTCTGACGATATCGCATAGTCGATGGTCAGCAGCAGATCGATATAGCCGCGCTCTATCGCCTCTATCGGGGTATCGTGCATCGGCTGAATTTCAAACCGCATGTTGGGCGCGGTCTTTTCCAGATCGGCCAGCACGCCGGTCAGCAGCACTTCGGTGGAATAATCGGACGCCATGATGCGCACCACGCGGTCCGCCGTGGCGGGATCAAACGGCGGGGCGACCGAAACCGTGGTGCGGATCTGTTCCAGCACCGCGCGCACCGGCTCGATCAGTTCCTCTGCCCGCGCCGTCAGGATCATGCTGCGGCCTTTGACAACCAGCAGTTCATCGCCAAAGTATTCGCGCAACCGGCCCAGCGCGCTCGACGTGGCTGATTGCGAAAGGCACAGCCGGTCTGCCGCAAGGCTTACGCTGCGTTCTGTGAGCAGCGCATCCAGCGCCACCAGCAGGTTAAGGTCCAATCGCCCGAACCGCATCGCCATGTCTCCCTGCGCCTCTCAGATGGTCGAGAGTGCGCTGGCAACGAGTGTAGCAAGATCGCCGTCATGTGCAAAACCCGCGCGCTCCGCCGCTGGCGTGTGCAAGGGCGGTTGCGCGGCAAAGGCCGCTTCCAGCGCGGCATCGGGCGCATATGTCACAAGAGTTGGCGATACGCCGCAGGCCTGCGCAATCTGCGCCGCCAGATCGCCCATCGTCACGCACAGCGCAGGCAGCGTCACCGCGCGGGTGGGCGGCAGCAGTGCGGTATCCAGGGTCAGCGCATGAACGAAATTGCGCGCGCACTGCCCCACCGATTGCGCCCAGATCGTGCCCGCCACCGATACCGGGCAGGTGAACGCATCGCCCGCTTTCAGCGCGTGGAACAGGTCTGACATGAAGGCCGATTTCATGCCGGACGGTCCCTTTGGCCGCGCCAGAATGCCGGGCAGGCGCACCGTCACGCCATCAATCAGCCCGCGATTGGAGAACATCGCCACCGCGTGTTCCATCATCGCCTTGTGCCCGCCGTAGATCATCTTGGGGGAAAGCGGCGTCGCATCATCGACCAGCGCGGGCAGCGGATCACCGAACACCGCGATGGAACTGGCATAGACCACGCGCAAACCGGGATTGGCCTCCGCCGCTTCCAGCAGCAGGTCATACATCGCGTCCACATTGATCCGTCGCGATGCCGCAGGGTCGGCCTCTGCCGCACCGCCCGGCACCGTGGCCAGATGGATCAGCGCATCGCAGCCCCCGTCAAGCGCCGCCGCGCGCACCGCCGCATCGCCGAGATCGCCCGCGATAGCCCTTGCCCCCGCCGGTATCCCGCCCGCCGCCGTATCGATGCCAACCACCGCATCGCCGCGCGCCAGCAGCAGGCGCACAATCTCACGCCCGACGAAACCACCCGCTCCGGTAATCACTACGCGCACGGCAAAACTCCCCGGATTTCAGTTACAATACGGGCGGCAATCCCGAAAGACGCCGCCCGTATTTCATCTTCAGAAGTTGAAGTCGACCGTCAGGCCCACCACGCGGGTGGTGATGCCTGCTGCCGGCCATGCGCGGATGCCGCCATCCGACGAACCGGCAAAGTCGCTTGCCAGATAGGCGGTCGGTTCGCGTTCCTTGGTCAGATTGCGGGCAAAGATCGAAGCGCTCCACTTGCCATCGGCATCGCGCACGCCGAAGCCTGCGTTGATCAGTTCGTGCGCCGGATAGCGGAACGTATCGCTGCCATACTGGCCTAGCAGAACCGCGCTCTTGTACACCAGATTGGCGTTGATGAACGCTTCCAGATTGCCGCTCACCGGGGTCGAATATTCGGTCGACAGGGTGAACTTGTGCTTGGGCGCATTGATGAACTGCTTGCCCGAAAGCGATACGCCATCGTTGCCGACAAAGCCCGTGGGGAAGCGCACATCGTTGAACTGGTAGCCGGCGTTCACGGTCAGGCCGGGAACCACAGCGCCCATCGCGTTCAGTTCAAAGCCCTTCGACACCACCTTGTCGATGTTCTGCGTGACCGAAATCAGCGCGCCCGAAGCGTTGAACACGCTCGATTGCGTCTGGAAGTTCGCCACCTTGTTCCAGAAGGCGTTGCCCGAAAGCTGCACGCGGCCTACCTGAACCTTCGCACCCAGTTCGATGGCATCAGCCTTTTCAGGCTTCAGCACCACGACCGGATCGGTGGCGATGGTCGGCACCACCACGGCGGGCGGCTTGTATCCGCGCGCATAGGACACAAAGATCGTCGAATCCGGCGTAGGCTTGAAGCTCAGGCCCACGCGGCCCGAAACGTCGTTGTCCTTGATCTGGACCGTGCGGGTTGCCGTCAGCGTATCCACGCCCACCCCGGTGGTGTTGCGATAGTTGGAATAGCGCAGACCGCCAAACAGATCGACCTGATCCGACACCGGCACCGTCACGTCGGTGAACAGCGCGAAGATGCGGTTGCTGGTGTCTTCATAGCTGAACGACACGGGCACCGCGCAGAAGAAACCAAGATTATGGCACACCGAAAAGCCGGTGCGATTACCCAGTGTGGGGTTGCCAAACGTGGCACCGTTGATCGGCGTCGTTTCCAGATCGAACTTCGAATAGAGCGCGCCAACCAGCACGTCCAGACCATCGTTCTGGTAATCGAGGCGCAGTTCCTGGCTGAACTGCTTGGATTCGCTTTCGATATTCTCGTTGCGCGCAGCCACCGTCAGGCGGCGCGAGAAGTTCACGGTATCCGTTTCACGATCCAGCATACGATATGCGGTGACCGAGGTGAGCGACAGATTGTCGTTCAGTTCGAAATCGACCACGCCCGAAAAGCCCTGCGCGCTGTTGCGCATCGTGGCCTGCGTGTCTTCGCAGTAATATTCGGCGCGTTCGTTGATCACCGGAATGTCGCAACCGGCGGTGGCGGTAAAGGCCCCGGACGAAGCGGCACTGTTGGGCCGTCCGTTGGGCGCGATGGCGATGGCGAAGAAGTTCCAGCCGTTGACCTTCTGTTCGGTCATTTCTGCCGAGAGGTTGATCGTCACCGTTTCGGAAGGCTTCAGCAGCAGCTTGCCGCGCAGCCCGTATTCCTTGGTGCGGTTGTCCAGATCGAGGAAGGTGTTGCGCTGCAAACCCGCTTCCCGCTTGAACTGGCCCGCGATGCGCAGCGCCGCCTTTTCGCCGAGCGGCACGTTCACGCCGCCGCGCACGGTCAACTCGCTCACTTCCGAACCGGCAGTGCCCTTGTCGGCCACGTTCACGCCGCCCGAAATGCCGAAAGCATCGGTCGAAGGAGCAACGGTGGTAATGTTGATCACGCCCGCCGATGCGCCCTGACCGAACAGCGTGCCCTGCGGCCCGCGCAGCACTTCGACTTGCGCCAGATCGAACAGCAGCGGGAAAGTGAGGTTGCCCTGCGGCACCTGATCGACCACGAAGGCGACCGAAGGCGAAACGCTGGCATTGAACACGCCCGTGCCAAGGCCGCGCAGACGTGCGCCGCCGTTCACTTCGCCGCCAGAGGTCTGGCTGATTTCCAGCGATGCGGTGGTGCGCTGCAGATCGGTGATCGAATAGACCTGATCGCGCTGAAGCTGCGCCTGCGTTGCCACGGTAACGGGCAGCGGCACGTCGATCAGGTTTTCTTCGCGCTTGCGGGCGGTCACGATGATCGCGGCATCGCCGCCTTCACTGGCCTGCTCTTCAGCGGCAGCATCAGCCGCAAAGGCCTGGGCGGAAAGGCCAAGCGTGGCCACGGCCACGGCACTGGCGGACGCCACGAATCCAAGGGTTTTGCCGAACTTCATTCTCATTCCTCCCCAAAAACATTCGCCTGCAACTGCCGGTCGAAAAACTGGTCTGCTCATGCGCTTCGTGCCTCACGATGCTGCATGAACCTGATCGATCCTGCGCGACTGCTGCGCCGACGCTGGACCAGAGCGTGCAAATTGCGCGGCCCAACAAAAAAGAAAACGCGGATTCTCTCTATGTCTCCATAGCGTTGACCTATGGAACCAGCCCGCCAGGCGCCCCTCGCTCGTCGGGTCCATCTCCATTAGTCCGCACGGGCCGCGAACTCCCGCCGTTTGTATGGATGGATTCCTATCCATCGTTCGGATTTGTGCGCAGCGTTCCAATCGCTAGGTCTTGGCCCATGACTGGGGAGAGCATCAGCAGCATCGCAACGGCGCTTGTCGTGGGCGGAGGGATTGGCGGCATGGCAGCGGCGACCAGCCTTGCCACGCGCGGGGTCAAGGTCGATCTGATCGATCTGGACCCGGAATGGCGCGTCTATGGCGCGGGGATCACCATCACCGGTCCCACCTTGCGCGCCTATCGCAGGCTGGGCCTGCTCGATGCGATCAAGGCGCAAGGCGCGATCACCAGCAAGACGCGCCTGTTCCGCTATGATGGCACGCACATGCTCGATCTGGATGAACCCGTGATCGAAGAAGGCCTGCCCGCCACCGGCGGCATCATGCGCCCGGTGCTGCACCACATCATGCAGGACAAGGTGCGCGAACTGGGCATCCCAGTGCGTCTGGGGCTGACCGTCACCGCGCTGGAAAACGAAGAGGACGGCGTAAAGGTCCGCTTTTCCGACGATACCACGGGCCGCTACGATCTGGTCGTGGGGGCAGACAGCGTATATTCGCGGGTGCGCGATATCGCCTTCCCGCACATGGGACCGGCGCAACCCACCGGCCAGGGCTGCTGGCGCATTTCCATCGCCAAGCCGCCCGGCCTTGATATGGGCGAATTTTTCCTCGGCCACGCCAACCCCTGCGGCATCACCGCCTGCGCGCCCGACAAGGTGTACATGTGGATGCTGACCCCGCATGAAGAACGCGAAAGCTTCATGACGGACGAGCAACTCTTCGTCACGCTGAAGGGCTTGCTCGGGGATTTCGGCGGCAACGCAGGCTGGATTCGCGACAATATGACCCGCGAAGACTGGATCAACTACCGCCCGCTCGCCGCCGTGCTGCAACCGAAAGACTGGTTCAACGGACGCATCGTGCTGCTGGGCGATGCCGTCCACGCCACCACCCCACACCTCGCATCGGGCGCGGGCATGGCGGTAGAAAGCGGCGTGGTTCTGGCAGAAGAACTCGCGCGCACCGAAGACGTGGCAGCCGCGCTCAGCGCCTATCAAAACCGCCGCTACGACCGCTGCCGCGACGTGATCGAAACCAGCGTGGCCGTGGGCAAGCTGCAACTCGAACACGGCGACCCCAAAGTCCACGCCCACATGCTCGAAGGCGCGTTGAGCAGGCTAAACCAGCCGTTCTGACTTTCCCTTGGACGGGAGAAGAAAAGGGAGCGCGGCACAATTGCCCGCTCCCTTTTTTGTGGGGGGCGTTGTGAGGGCGCGGGGGGTAGGTGCCGGCGGTGGTGGAGTGTCAGTTATCGCGGTTATTGCGTTGTGAACGGACATTCTGGATGCGGGGCCGTTGCGGTCATTCCACAACGAGTTACTTCTTGCCTTGCACAATCTAGGTGGCGTGGACAAATTGGCGTGAAGCGGGTTCGCGTATCACCGTGATCAACGGTTAAGCGTTTGGTACGCTTCGAACACGTCGACGGGATTAAA
>NZ_JABAID010000001.1 GCF_012641335.1 Novosphingobium sp. ERN07 | reverse complement strand
ACCCTGCATAGATCGACATCGGTCACCCTCCTGCATTGAAGCGCCATGGCGACTTCGTACCATCCAGGAGGGTGGCTAAATCAATTACGCGGTGTCCCAACCCCAGTCTTTCCGTCATTAAATAGGCGTGCGGAACGAAGGGCCGGAGGCGATCAAGTCAAACTGAAGCGGGAACGTCCGGTAGGTTGGCGACAGCCGACGTCCATAGTTGCAGCAAGCAAGCAGAATCTTAGCCCGCGGGCGGTTGGAAATTGCGCATCTTCGCTTGCCGGGGTATGTTTGGCGTTGTCCAGGGATGGGTCCGCAAGCGGATCACGTTTAAGCTTCAAACCCGATTTACGCCAAGGGAGTGGGGCCATTGTGTGGGGCCATATTTTTTGCTGCATTGCAGCATTTTGTTTCATTACAAATGCTTGTGATACTCTTGCGATTCCCGCTACCGCTCCATCTCCTCTCAACAATCGGCGCCTTCTTGGTGCAAATTGCTACTGGGCACACAATTTGCCCTGATGACTTCCGTCAGCGTCGCGATTAAAGGCCGCCCCGATGCGATTGCTCCGCGCCCTGATCCTGCGACACCGCGCCTTGGCTGCGCTGGCAGTTCTGGCGGCGCTGTGCATGAAGGTTGTGGTTCCTTCGGGCTACATGATCGAGCAAGGCTCGCGCATTCTTACCGTGCGCATGTGCGATGAGGCGGGCGGTGGTCACGCGGTCAAGCAGATCGCTATCCCGATGAAGAATGGCGGCAGTGAAGCGGGCGCCAAGCAGGCCAAGGGCGAATGCCCCTTTGCCGGCCACGCCGCGGCAGGACTGGCCGGAGCCGATCCGGCGCTGCTGGCGTTGGCCATCGCGTTCATCCTCGCACTGGGCTTTGCCCCAACGCCCATCCGCCTTGCGCGGCGCATCGCCTATCTGCGTCCGCCCCTGCGCGGACCGCCCGCACTCGGCTGATCCCGAAGCGTAACGCTGATCCTTGCCGGGATCGGTCCGCGAACGTCCGCGCCTGAACCTGCGCCGTCGCGGCCCATCCTGCGCGCACTCAAATCATCTGGAATCCATCATGAAGACGTCCTTTATCGCTCTTGCGGCGTGCCTTGCCGCGACTATGCCTGCCACCACCATGCCCGCATGGGCAGCGGAAACGCCTGCTGCCGACGATGCCGCTGATGCCGCCCCTGCCATCATCGTCGTCGGCCAGACCAACGCCCCCATCGAGATCGAACCGCGCGGCCTTGCCGTCAGCCTTGGCGATGAACAGTTTGCCGCGATCAACGCGATGAACACCGAAGACCTGATGAAGTACGCGCCCAACTTCTTCGTGCGCAAACGCTATGCCGGCGACAGCAACGGCGTGCCCGGTTTTCGCGGCACCCATTCCACGCAAAGCGCGCGCACGCTGGTCATGGTCGATGGCTTCGTCGTTTCAAACTTCCTTGGAAACTCGTTTTCCTTCTCGCCCAAATGGGGCGTGATCGGCCCGGCCGAGGTGGAACAGTTCGATATCGTCTATGGTCCCTACTCGTCGCGCTATGTCGGCAATTCGATGGGTGGCATCGTCAACATCACCACGCGCAATCCTGAAGACACCGAAGCTTTCGTCAAAGTGCAGGGCATGGTCCAGCCCTATAAGCAGTTCGGCACAGACGACGCCTATTGGGGTGGATCCATCGAAGGCGGCGTTGGCCTCAAGCAAAAGGACGGCCCCTTCTCGGTCCGCGTGACGGGCCGCTATTTCCGTAACGATGGCCATCCCATGAGCTTCCTCGGCCTCACCCCGGTCACCGGTGCAACCGGCACTGTGGTGACCGGGGCCATCGTCGATCCCGGCCATGTCCGCGCCGCTGCCGAAGGGACCGCTATCCCCAGCGCACCGGGTTCAGCCACCAATCCTTATTTCGCGGCGCAATCGCCCGCCGCGATCACGCAGGCACAGGGCAAGGTCAAAGTCGGCTATGACGATGGCAACCTGACCGGCCAGTTCCTTTTCGCCTACTGGCATAACGAAGACAAACAACTCGCCCCCGATTGCTACTTGCGTGATGCTGCGGGCAACGTGGTCTGCGAAGGCCGCGTCACCATCGGCACGCAAACCTATACCGCGTCGGGCGCAAACTTTTCGAAGACCATCCGCGATGAATACCTCGTCGGCCTGAAGCTGGCGGCCCCGTTTGGCGAAAGCTGGAACGCACGGCTTGCGCTTTCGACCTACCAGATTGCCAAATCCGATGGGTTCACGTCGAACGGCTACATCGCTGGGCAGAACAACGGCGCAGGCACGCTGAACGAAGCTGGGCCGACCGGGTGGTACACCGGTGATCTAACCATAGAGAACAAGGGTGAGCGTAACGAACTCGCGTTCGGCCTCACCGCCAGCCTTTACCAGACCGATACCCTGCGCACCACAACCGCCAACTGGCAAAGCAAGGCGGGCAAGACCTTTGCCACCCAGACGTTCGGCAAGACCCGCATCCTGTCGGCATGGGCAGAGGATAAGCTCCATGCGACGGATGCACTGACATTCAGCCTTGGCCTGCGCTTTGATGATTGGCGCGCCTTCGACGGCGGGCTGGGGCGGCTCGGCACCGGCACGCAAGCGGGGCAGCAGGTGTTCAACCGCTACGCCGCACGCCATGAAACGGCGGTCAATCCCACAGCATCGGTCCAATATGCCTTTGCCGATGGCACACTGGCGCAGCTTAGCCTTGCGATGGCCACCCGCTTCCCCACTGTGGGCGAGTTGTTTCAGGGCAGCCTGAACGGCGATGGCACATTTAACGTCAACAGCTTCGATCCGAACCTGAAACCGGAACGCAGCAAGGATGCGAACTTCCTTGTCAGCCACGATTTCGGCGCGTTCAAACTGACGGGATCGGCGTTCTATCAGCGCGTTCGCAACACGCTGTTCCAATTCCTCGGCTTCAACCAGAACAATGTCTCGACCTCGAACTACAAGAACATTGAACTTACCCGGCAGTTCGGCTTCGAAGCCATTGCCGAAACGCGGGACTGGCCGGTGGAAGGCATCAGCATCGAGGCCAACGCCGCCTATATTGACAGCAAAACGCTGCGGAACCCATCGAACACACTGGCCGAAGGCGTACAATTCCCGCGCATCCCGAAGTGGCGCATCAACGGCAATGTCCGTTATGACATCACCCCAGCGGTGCAGGCCTCGCTGGGGATGCGCTATGCCAGCCGTCCGAACACCGATCTGTTCGGCCTGCAGCGCGGCGATACCTTTGGTTTCACGTCCGAACTCTTCGCACTGGATGCAAAGCTGAACTGGAACGTCACCGAACAGATCAGGGCCTCGGTCGGCGTGGACAATCTCACCAACAGCCGCGCGTGGGTCTTCCACCCCTATCCGCTGCGCACCGTCCTCGTCGAACTCGGCTGGAAGATGTGATGGGCAAGCCACAAGCCTCTCAGGCTCCGCAAAAGGATGCGGCGCTCTATCGGGCCGTATGGCGGTGGCATTTCTATGCCGCCGTCTATGTCCTGCCGCTGATGGTCGTGCTGGCGCTGTCGGGCACGCTGTTCCTGTTCAAACCGCAGATCGAACGGTGGGAAGAACGCGCCTTCCATAACCTGCAGAACAGCGGCGAAGTTGCCCCTTCGGCACAGGTAACGGCTGCGCTTGCCGGAAATCCGGGGGCAAAACTCGCCTATTATCGCCTGCCCGAACGCAAAGGTGATGCTGCCGCGATCCATCTGGCCATGCCCGGTGGCGGGATGACCGATGTGTTCGTCAGCCCGCAAGGCGATGTTCTGGGGTCCATCGATCCTGAAAGCCGCATCATCTCTATCGCGCGCGATATCCACGGCCAACTCCTGCTGGGCCGTAGGGGAAGCTGGCTGGTGGAACTCGCCGCCAGTTGGGCCATCGTCATGGTGGTGACAGGGCTATATCTGTGGTGGCCACGCGGACGCGGCATGGCGGGGGTGATCTACCCCCGCCTGTCGCAGGGCAAACGTGCCTTCTGGCGCGATCTTCACGCGGTAACCGGATTCTGGGTGGCGGGACTTACGCTGATCCTGCTGTTCACCGGGCTGCCCTGGGCCGATGTCTGGGGCAGCGCTTTCAAGGCCGTGCGCACCGAGATGGGCTGGGTCGCTGGCCCGCAGGACTGGACGATAGGCGGCCAGCCTGCATCCGATGCTGCCTCTGGAGGCCATGAAGGACATGAAGGGCACGGCGGCGGACAGGATGCGAACAAGCAATCGATGCACGCCGAACATGATCATCACGCAATGCACCTTGCCCAATCAGGCGGGCACGCAGGCCACAGGGTCAGCGGCCAAAATGCTGTTATGCTTGATCGCATGGTCGCCAACGGACAAGCCGAACGCCTTGAATTTCCGGTTCAGGTGGTCCCGCCGGGCGGTCGTGCCGGTAGCGGCGGAGATCGCAGTGCGGCAAAGGGCTGGGTCGTCAAATCCGATACGCAAAACCGTCCGAACCGCGTCGTGCTGACCTATGATGCGATGTCCGGCAAACTGATCTCTCGCGATGATTTCGCCAGCCGCCATCCGATAGATCAGGTCGTGGGTTATGGCGTGGCCTGGCACGAAGGTCAGTTATTCGGCTGGATCAACCAGTTGATCGGTGTGCTGACTGCACTCATGCTGGTCACGCTCTGCATATCCGGCGCAATGATGTGGTGGCGGCGCAAGCCCGAAGGCGGACTGGGCGCACCCAAAGCCTACTCCATGCCAGCGCGTCCAAAAGGCATCGTCGCATGGACCCTGTTCGCGTTTCTGCTGCTGGTCCTGCCGATGTTCCTGATCTCGCTGATCGCCATCCTGCTGATAGAACGCTTCATCCTGCCACATGCGCCCAAGGCGCAACGCTGGCTGGGCGTCGCCTGATCCCCATTGCGCTGGTCCGGCCCGTGAATGGCCGGATCAGTGCAATCACCCCACGGCCAGTTGAGGCTCGACCGGCTGCAACGAACCGAGCAATCGCGCCACATCTGCGCCGGGCACCGGGCGGCTGATCAGGTAGCCCTGAATCATGTCGCAGCCTTCCTTTTGCAGCGCATCGAGCAGTTCCTGCGTCTCGACCCCTTCGGCCAGCGTTTCCATCCCCAGCGCATCGGCCAGCGTGGTGATGGCCCGCACGATGGCGTGGGCACTGCCGCCCTCTTCCAGCGCGCGCACGAAGCTCTGGTCGATTTTGATCTTGTCGAACGGAAAAGACCGCAGATAGCTGAGCGACGAATAGCCGGTGCCAAAATCGTCGAGCGCCACACGCACGCCCAGCGATTGCAGCGAATGCAGGATTTTCAGCGTCTTCTCGACATTGCCAATGAACACGCTTTCGGTGATTTCCAGTTCCAGCCGCGATGCTGCCAGCCCCGACTGTGCCAGTGCCTGTGCCACGCACGCCGCAAGGCCATCCGCTGCCAGTTGGCGCGGCGAGATGTTCACGGCAACTGCAATGTCATCGGGCCAGTGCGCCGCCTGACGGCACGCCTCGCGCAAGGCCCATTCACCCAGTTGCACGATCAGTCCCGATTCCTCGGCAATGGGGATGAAGGTCGCTGGGCTGATCATCCCATGCTCCTTGTGCGGCCAGCGCATCAACGCCTCGAATCCTTTGACTCGGTTCTGCGAGATCGAGAAGAGCGGTTGGAAATAGAGTTCGAAATCGCCGTCGCGGATCGCACGGCGCAAATCTATTTCCATCCGGCGGCGGCGGCTGGCCTCGGCATCGAGTTCGGGTTCGAAGAAGTGGTAGGCCCCCTTGCCATCGCTTTTGGCGCGATAAAGCGCGAGGTCTGCGCATTTGAGCAATCCATCGGAACTGTCTGCATCCTGCGGGCCGATGGCAATCCCGACGCTGGCCGACACCAGAATACTGCGGCCGTCTACGGTCATTTCGCGATTCAGCGTCGTTTCCAGCGTGCGGGCAAGCGACGTACAATCGGCGCCAGGCTCCAGCCCGGTCAGAAGCAGTCCGAATTCGTCTCCGCCAAAGCGGGCCACCATCGCATCGGGAAAGCGATCCTGCAGGGATTGCGCCACGCTGCGCAGCAATTCATCGCCCACGGGATGGCCCATCGCATCGTTGATCGCCTTGAAATCGTCCACGTCGATAAAGGCAACGAAGCTCTGGTGATGGTTGCTCTGGCGCTGCACCCCGCGGTCGAGCTTTTCGATAAAGAACCGGCGATTGGGCAGGCCGGTCAGCGCATCGTGCAGCGATGCGTGCATGATCTGCTGTTCACGCTCTTCCACCGCCTCGACCATCGTGTTGAAGCTGTCGGCCAGCGACCGCACTTCAATCGCGCCTTCCACTTTCACTTTCGACACCGCCCCCTTGCCATAGGCGCGCGCCGCTTCGGCCAATGATTGCAAAGGCTTGGCGATCCCGCGCGAAAGGCGGATTGCCGCCCACGCCCCGCCCAGAACGCCAACCACGCTGATCAGCAGCAACACGATCCGCAGCCCGGTATACCGTGCCAGCGCCGCGCCCAGCGAATGGGCCAGTACCAGCCTTGGCTCACGCCCGTCCTGCAGGCTGGCGATTGGAGACACGCGCACCAGCCGGTCGCCCTCGCGGCCATCAATTTCCACGATCTCGCCCAGCGGCACTTCGGCAAGATGCGGCACCATGCGCGACCGGTCGATGACACTGGCCTCCACCGGCACGGCCGAAAGGCGCGAAAGCTGCGTCATGTCGTCCGGCCCAAGCGTGTTGACCAGCACCAGCCATCCGGCAAGATCGGGCATCTCGATTGGCACGGCTGCGGCCAGCGCCTCGGTCCCGTCCAATGACACCACGCCGCTGGTTTGCCCGCTCTCCAGCCGCCCCAGCATCGCCGCGCCATCTATCGCACCGCCCGCACCCGATGCAATCACGCCACCGTCAAGCTGCACGATGGCAGCCTCGCTCACCCGCGCCCGGTCACGCAGGCTCTGCAACGCCGAAGCAAGCGTTGCACCGTCTCCTGTTGCAAATGCTTCGCGAAAGCCAAAGTCGCGCGCCACCACCTCCCCTGCATCGGCCATCTGCCCCTCACGCGATGCGATGATCTTGTCAAACACCCGCGCATTCGCCGCCAGATCGCGCTCCGCCGTGTCCCGCGCGAACAGCCCGATCCCCGAACTCGCCACCACCAGGGTGACCGACATGACCACCGCAAGCAGTACTACATAAAGAAGCGCAATCCGGCTCCCCAAACTCGGCGCGCGGCGACCGATGATCTTGCGGAGGGTTTTCACCGTGCAGAGCCTGATCGCACAGGCACAGCAATGCGCGTGCGTTTGCCCGGCTCCATCACCAGCTTGCCGCGCCATTCGCCGCCAGCGCCGCGAACGAGGGGGTGCCACACAACGACATCGTAGCTGCCGCGCCCCAATCCTTCGACTGCGCCGATCCCGTTGAGGTCGCTGCGCACGGCGTAGGGCGTGTCGGTTACACGGATATAGCCCTGCATCTTGTCGTGGATATTGCAGCCGAGCGAGATCGTGCCCGCCACCTTGAACTGCTGCGTGCGCGTCTGATCCTGACCGTAAAGGTCGATCTTGAAGGGGCCGGGCTTGGAAAAGCTGTAGATCGAATGGCGGACCGTATCGAGATTCGGGAAAGCCACCACGGCCCCTTTGGGTACGATCAGCGTGCCTGGCAAGAACGCTTGGCCTTTCTGCGCCATCGCATTGCGCCAGCGAAAGGCGGGACGGCGGGTGTCACCAGCGGGAGGGCGGATCTCGATCACAGCATCCCGCAACGGAACTCCGGCCTGATCGACGATCTGTACCGGGAGAATCGGCGGCGGTGCAGCGGAGATCACGATAGGGGCGGCAAGCCCGACGGCGACGCGTTGGAATCGGAGCTGGCTCGGGGATCGCATGAAGGTCGATCTGACCCAATTTTCCTAATAAAATCAGAATCAACCGTTCTGGTGATTTTAGAAATCCCTAACTCTTCGTGGTTAACACCGGCCAAACTGCTTTCAAAATGGTGTGATTACCGATGCCGATTCACTGTGATCAAGCGCACATTTTCCGTCATGCACGATTGCCGATGACCGTGCTGGCCGGTCTGTCCATCTGGCTGAGCGTGGCGCCAGAAGCTCATGCCGATCCGCTGTTTGATGGCGGAAAGTTGATACTGACCAACGGCATCAGCACTATCGAAGGCGCAAGCGGCGGCGGCCTTGCCAGTTGGGCGACCATCGCCGGGATGGAGACCGACCGGGGCGTGGGCGTTTCTGCCCATGTCACCGGGATCGAACTGGCGGACTATGGCTGGCAAAGCCACGGGGTTTCCGTCGGCATTAAGGACCGGCTCGAACTGTCCTATGCCCGGCAGAACTTCGATACACGCAAGGTCGGCGCGGCGCTGGGGCTGGGCGAAGGCTATCGCTTCAACCAGGACATATTCGCGGCCAAGGTCCGGCTGGTGGGCGACACCGTATATGGATCGACACTGCTACCGCAGATCAGTGTGGGCGTGCAGCACAAGCGCAGTCTTGATGGCACCATCGTCAAAGCTGTGGGCGCGAAATCGGCTGAAGGCACCGACTTCACCGCCAGCGCAACCAAGCTGTTCCTGTCGAAAAGCGTGCTGGTGAACGCCACCGCGCGGCTGACCAATGCCAACCAGTTCGGCCTTCTGGGCTTTGGTGGCCCGAATCAGACCGACCGCACGCTCCAGTTCGAAGGTTCGGTCGCCTATATGCTGACTCCGCGCCTTGTCGTTGGCGGCGAATACCGCACCCGGCCAAGCAATCTGGCCATCGCGCGCGAGGACGATGCACACGACCTGTTCGTGGCCTGGGCCTTTACCCGCAACGCTACCGTCACCGCCGCCTATGCCGATGTCGGTTCGGTTGCCACGTTCGATGGCCAGCGCGGCGCGCTCGTGTCGCTCCAGTTCGCATTCTGAGGAGCCACCCATGACTCTCGCACTCGCATTCGCCCTGATGGCCGCACAACCCGTTACGCCTCAACCGCAGCCCGAACCGGACACGGCTGCACAGCAGGATGATTTCTCAGGCGTGGACTGGGAGAAGGAGTTCGGCGTGGAAAAGCGGCAAGTCGATCCTGCCACCGGCGAGCTTCCCGTTGACCCTTATGTGCAATCACCTGCCAACGCGGGTGCTACACCCTTTTCCGGCGCCGGCATGGCAAAGGCTTTTGGCGGGCAGGAGGGAATTCGCACGATCATCGACCGTTTCGTGGACCTCAACACCACCGATCCGCGCATTGAAGCAATCTTCAAAAATCAGGATCTGGTCCGGCTGCGCCGCACGCTGTTCGAACAGTTCTGCTATCTACTGGACGCGGGTTGCACATATACCGGGCGCGACATGAAGACCGCGCACAAGGATCTGGGCACCACGCGGGCCGATCTTAATGCGCTGGTCGAGAACCTTCAGCGCGCCATGCGCGAAAACGACGTGCCCTTTGCCGCGCAAAACCGCCTGCTGGCAAAGCTGGCCCCGATGGACAAGGACGTGGTAGAGCGTTGATCGAACAAAAGGCCGGGGCGCCCACACAGACGCCCCAGCCGCCTTCTGATCAACCGATGCCCATCAGCTTTGCATTGAGCGCCCGGTCGGCACCGCCAGCGGCGAAATCGTCAAAGGCGTGTTCGGTCACCTTGATGATGTGGCGATCGATGAAGGGCGCGCCTTCTGCTGCGCCGACTTCGGGATGCTTCAATGCGCATTCCCATTCCAGCACGGCCCAGCCAGCATAGTCATTCGCCGCCATCTTGCTGAAGATGCCGGGGAAATCGACCTGACCATCGCCCAGCGAACGGAAGCGGCCAGGGCGGTCCACCCATGACTGGTAACCGCCATAGACGCCGGAGCGGCCATTGGGGCGGAATTCGGCATCCTTCACGTGGAAGCATTTGATGCGTTCGTGATAGATATCGATGAAGGCCAGATAATCGAGCTGTTGCAGCACGAAGTGGCTGGGATCGTAAAGAATGTTGGCGCGCGGGTGGTTGCCGACCCGTTCGAGGAACATCTCGAACGTCACGCCATCGTGCAGATCTTCGCCGGGGTGGATTTCGTAAGCCACATCCACGCCGTTTTCATCGAACACATCTAGAATCGGCTTCCAACGGCGGGCGAGTTCGTCAAACGCATCTTCGACAAGGCCTGCCGGGCGTGCGGGCCACGGGTAGAAGTAAGGCCATGCAAAGGCGCCGGAGAACGAGGCGTGTGCAGCAAGGCCAAGATTGGCGCTGGCCTTTGCCGCATACTTCAACTGCTGCACCGCCCATTCCTGCCGCGCGGCAGGATTGCCGTGGACGGATGCCGGGGCAAAGCCATCAAACTGCGCATCGAACGCGGGATGCA
The DNA here is from genome assembly GCF_012641335.1 of Novosphingobium sp. ERN07. Lineage (GTDB taxonomy): Bacteria > Pseudomonadota > Alphaproteobacteria > Sphingomonadales > Sphingomonadaceae > Novosphingobium. The sequence continues at coordinate 640,488 of NZ_JABAID010000001.1, read as the reverse complement.
CGGCCACGAGCTGGCCCTGAAGGTGCGTGGAGAGTTCGGTAATGCTTAGCCCCTTGTCGGCCAGCATTCCCTTGATCTCGTCACAATAGGTCTGGCTGGTGGCCGCCTTTTCCAGATCGAACAGGCGCGCATCCCAACTGGGAATCTGCACTCCCTTGTAGCCAAGCCCCGCCACCCAGTCGGCAATGGTTTCAAGGCTGTTGAACGGCGCATTGTCGCCCGCGAACTGGGCAAGGAATATGCCCGGTCCCTTGATCGTTTTCATATCTCTCTCCTCAACCTTCCAGCTTGACCCAGCCTGCCTTGGCGCGGCTGGCCGAAACGGCGGTGTCGATAAAGGTCATGCCACGCACGCCATCGGCAATGCCGGGCAGCAGCGGCGCTGCTTCACCGCGCACAAGCGCAGCAAAATCACGGTAAAGGTTGGCAAAGGCTTCAAGATAGCCTTCGGGATGGCCCGCCGGAGTGCGCGTGCGCGATGCTGCATCGGGTCCAAGCTGGCTGCCGCCCGCGTGAACGATCTGCGTCCGCCCATCAAGGCTATGGATGGTCAGCGTATTGGGCACTTCCTGCTTCCACACGATCCCGCCCTTGTCGCCATAGGCGCGGATACGCAGGCCATTGAGTTCGCCCACCTCAATCTGGCTGGCCAGCAGCACGCCGCGTGCACCATTATTGAAGCGCAGCAGGATAGAGCAATCATCATCGAGCAAGCGTCCCGGCACCACTGCGCCAAGATCGGCCAGCATTTCGGTTACGCGCAGGCCCGTAACAAATTCGGCAAGCTGGAAAGCATGGACGCCAATATCGCCAATGCAACCGCCAAGCCCAGCCTTGGCCGGATCGACGCGCCATTCGGCCTGCTTGCCTACCGCTTCACCCGCGAGCCAGCCTTGCGGATATTCGACCACGACCTTGCGGATCGTGCCGATTTCTCCGGCTGCGATACGGGCGCGGGCTTCGCGCGCCAGCGGATAACCGGAATAGGTATAGGTCACGCCGAATGGCAGGCCAGCCGCGGCGACCACGCCTGCCAGTTCTTGCGCTTCGGCCAGCGTCGCAGTCAGCGGCTTGTCGGTAATGACCGGCAGCCCCGCAACCAGCGCCGCCCGCGCAGACGGCAGATGGTTGTGATTGGGGGTGACGATCGAGACGAAATCGATGCCATCTTCACGCGCCGATTCGCCCGCGAACATCGCGTCGAGCGAGGGATAGGCCCGCGCCGGATCGATTCGATAGCTTTCCCCCGCCGCCGCGCTGCGCCCTGCATCGCTGGAGAAAACGCCTGCCACCAATTCAATCTCGCGGTCCATTTCAGCCGCAAACCGATGCACCGGACCGATGAATGCCTCAGGCCCACCACCGATCATGCCCATTCGCAAACGCCGCATCATTCTCTCCAGATAGCGCTGTCATTTAGAACAGTAATTCTAATCGAGATTGTGGTTGCGTCAACCACACCCATGCCCTGACTTGCATTTTTAACTTCGCGTTTGAAGTCCGATGATGCAAATAGTGCCCCAACGGCATTCTAGAACTTACATTTCAAGATTGGCAGGCATTGAATATGGCTCGAGGCGCACCTCGCCCAACGGAAGAACCCGCACTGGCAGTTGAAACGGTCAGCAGAAAACCCCAGCAGGGCCGAAGCAAGGCTTCGCTGGAGCGGATGCTGGTTGCTGCGCGCGAATTGATGCTGGAACGCGGCAGCGAAGATTTCACGTTGCAGGACGTGAACCAGCGCGGCAACGTTTCGATCGGTTCGATCTACCTTCGCTTCCAGAGCAAGGACAATCTTGTGCGCGCGGTGATTGCGCGCGCGCTGGAAGATCTGGCCCAGTCCGAAGAAGCGATGGTCAACGATGTTCTGGCCCAATCGCCCACACTGGACGAGTTCATGCCTCTTTATGTTGCGGGCTATGCCGAAGTGCTGCGCGTGAACGCGCCGCTGCTGCGACTGGCGATGGAGCGCGCATCGTTCGATCCGCTGGTTTCCAAGCCCGGCAAGGATCACGCGCTGCGCGCCACCGATCGCGGAATGCAGGCCATGCTCAGCTATCGCGACAGCTTTGGCGGCACCGACCACGAAATGAAGGCCAATTCGGCCTACAAGATCGTGTTCGCGACGCTGGCTCGCCAGCTCAGCCTCGGCTCATCGGGCGAAGCAGCCCACGATTACGATTGGGACGTGCTCAAGCGCGAACTCGGCCGCATGTGCCTTGCCTACTTGCGCGCGCCCTGATCGTTTTGGCTTAGGGTCAGAACCTAACTTTCAGCCAGCAGACGCCGCATGATGGCGCGCACTTCGTCGGCCATGTCGGGGCGTTCGAGGGCGAGTGAAAGCGTCGCCTCGACGAAACCCGCCTTGCTGCCGCAATCAAAGCGGCGGCCCGCAAACTTCACTGCGTGGAACGGCTGACCACCGATCATCCGCGCCATAGCGTCGGTAAGCTGAATTTCACCACCCGCACCCTTTTCCTGATTTTCGAGCGTGCGCATCACTTCGGGCTGCAGGATATAGCGGCCCGAGATGATCAGGTTGGAAGGCGCATCGGCGACTTTCGGCTTTTCGACAAGGCCGACCACTTCAGTCAGCGCATCGGAAATTTTCACGCCGGGTGCAATCACGCCGTAGCTCGAAACTTCGTCCTGCGGCACTTCGAGCACCGAGATCAGATTTCCGCCAACCTCGTTATAGGCATCGACCATCTGCTTCATGCAGCCGCCCTTGCCGCCGGGTTCGCCGACCATCATTTCATCGGGCAGGAAGATGGCGAAAGGTTCATCACCCACAACCGCCCGCGCACACCAGATGGCATGGCCAAGGCCCATCGGCACCTGCTGACGCACGGTAACGAGGTTGCCCGGCTGGATGCGCGTGGCATCCAGAACGTCAAGCTGTTTGCCCCGCCCGCTCATGGTGTGTTCGAGTTCGTAAGCGGTATCGAAATGTTCGACAATGGCGGTCTTGCCGCGTCCGGTTACAAAAATGAGCTGTTCGATACCCGCTTCGCGCGCCTCGTCCACCGCATATTGAATCAGCGGGCGATCGATCACAGGGAGCATTTCCTTGGGGATCGCCTTGGTCGCAGGCAGAAAGCGCGTGCCAAGGCCCGCCACCGGAAAAACAGCCTTGCGGATAGGTTTGCGCATCGTGCTGGAACTCATTTTTCCTGCCTTATCCTCGGTTTGTTGCACCCTCATGATGCACTGCACAATTACTTAGGAGAAATGTCAAGCTAGCGGCGAGGAGTTAACCAATCGCTCATACTTGCGTGAGACAGCAAACCGGTTAAACGGCAGCGATGGACAAGATCATCATCCGTGGCGGTAAGCGCCTCTCAGGGACGGTGCCGGTATCCGGCGCAAAAAACTCGGCACTCACACTGCTACCTTGCGCGCTGCTGACGGACGAACCGCTGACGCTGCGCAACCTGCCGCGCCTTGCCGATATCGACGGGTTCCAGCACCTGATGAACCAGTTCGGCGTCTCGACCTCGATCGCAGGCGCACGGCCAGAGGATTTCGGGCGGGTGATGACGCTGCAGGCCACGCGGCTGACGTCAACGGTTGCGCCCTATGACCTCGTTCGCAAGATGCGGGCGTCCATCCTCGTACTCGGCCCGATGCTGGCGCGCGGCGGCGAGGCGACCGTTTCGCTGCCAGGCGGCTGCGCAATCGGCAACCGGCCAATCGACCTTCACCTTAAGGCGCTTGAAGCGCTAGGCGCACAGATCGAACTGGCGGCAGGCTATGTTCGCGCGGTTGCACCCGATGGCGGGCTGCCGGGCGGGCGCTATTCCTTCCCCGTCGTGTCCGTGGGCGCGACCGAGAACGCGCTGATGGCGGCAGTGCTGTGCAAGGGCAAGTCCACCCTCCACAACGCCGCGCGCGAACCGGAAATCGTCGACTTGTGCAATCTGCTGGTGGCGATGGGCGCGCAGATCGAGGGTATCGGCACGTCGGACCTGACGATCCACGGCGTAGACCGGCTGCACGGCGCGACCTACATGGTCATGCCTGACCGTATCGAGGCCGGCTCCTATGCCTGCGCCGCAGCGATCACCGGTGGCGACGTGATGCTGCAGGGCGCGAAGATCGAGGATATGGAAGCCACCGTGCAGGCGCTGCGCGATGCAGGCGTGCATGTGGAGCCGCGCAAGGGCGGGATCTATGTTGCAGCGGACGGCCCGCTGAAGCCGGTCACGCTGTCGACCGCGCCTTATCCCGGCTTTGCCACGGACATGCAGGCGCAGCTAATGGCGATGCTTTGCCTGGCCAACGGATCATCGGTGCTGACCGAAACGATCTTCGAGAACCGCTACATGCACGTGCCCGAACTCAATCGCATGGGCGCACGGATCGAGACTAAGGGCCGCACTGCCGTGGTGCATGGCGTTGATGGGCTGACCGGTGCCGAAGTGATGGCGACCGATCTTCGCGCATCGATGAGCCTTGTGATCGCAGGCCTTGCAGCAGAGGGCGAAACGCAGGTTCACCGCCTCTATCACCTTGATCGCGGGTACGAGCGGCTTGAAGAAAAGCTTTCGCTGATGGGCGCGGAGATCGAGCGGGTCGGCGGGGACTAATCCAGCCTGACCTTGCCGCGTCCGGCCTTCACTGCGCCGCGTAGCTTCTTACCTGCCAGCCTTTCAGTCTTGCCGACGCGGTTCAGACGCGACTTGGCACGCTTTTGCGGCAGGTTACAGGCACCTTTCAGCAGTTCAGAGAGGCGCTTTCTGGCATCATCACGGTTCTGTTCCTGCGTGCGATAGCTGCGCGCGGTCAGCACGATTTCGCCCTTGGCGGTCATCTTGCTGCCTGCCAGTTCTTTCAGCCGATGAAATATCTCGGGCGGAAGGCGCAGCGCGAAGACATCGAGCCGCACCTGCACGGCGGTGGCCACTTTGTTGACGTTCTGGCCGCCCGGCCCAGCCGATGCGATGAAGCTTTCCTCGACCAGCGTCAGCGCATGAGCGACGAGAGCGTCGGGCGACATATCAGGTCTGGGGCAGTTCGAAGCTGAAAGCATCAAAATCGACGGGCATCGGAGAATAGCCTTCAATCGGCTCCTTGCCCGCGCGCGGCACGGTGAGTTCCGAAGCGTGGAGCATCGTGCGCCATGCCCCCTTGCCGTCTCCATAGATCGGATCGCCAACCAGCGCATGGCCCAGCCCGGCCAGCGCGTGGACGCGGATCTGGTGGGTGCGACCGGTTTCGGGACGAAATTCCACCAGCGTCAGGCCGGGCTTGCGCGACAGGACTTTCCAGCGGGTGACGGCAGGCTTGCCCTTCTTGGCCGAGATCATGCGCCAGCCCTTTTCGGCGGAACTGATCTTGGACAACGCAAGGTCAATCGTGCCGCTTTCTCCCTCCACTTCGCCAGCCACGATGCCGAGATAGACCTTCTCCACCTCGCGCGCTTCAAATGCGGCGGAAAAGCGTTTCAGCGCCTTGGGATTGCGTGCCAGCAGAAGGCAGCCCGATGTATCGCGGTCGAGACGGTGGACCGGGAACGGTTCGCGCTGGAAGCCGAAGCGCAGCGCATCGAGATGATTTTCGAGGCTATCGCCGCCCGCGCGCGGACGATCCAGCGGCAGGCCCGCAGGCTTGTCGATCACCAGCGCTTCACCGTCTTCGAACAGGATGGAAAAATCGATCACGCCACAGCCTTTGCAATACGCCGGAGCGCTTCTTCGAGTTTTGCCTCGTCCGCTGCGAAGCTGATGCGGAAACCATCGCGCCCGCCAAAGGCCGATGCAGGGACGACCGCCACACCGCTTTCCAGCAGATGCAGGCACAGCGCTTCATCATTTCCGAACCGCGCCATCAAAGGGGTGGCGTCGACCATACAGTAGAATGCGCCATCGGGAATCGGAGTGGACAGGCCGGTAATGGCATTGATTGCAGCGCAAACCATATCGCGGCGCGTCCGGAACCGTTCACGCCATTCCAGCAGAAACGCCTGCGGCCCTTCGAACGCAGCCACCGCAGCCGCCTGAGAAATCGAAGCCGGATTGCCCGAAGAGTGCGATTGAAGCCGCCCCATCGCGCCGATCAGCCATGCCGGACCTGCGGCAACACCGATGCGGAAGCCGGTCATCGCGTGGCTTTTGGACACGCCCGATACGGTCAGGATGCGGTCGGCAAGATCGGGGCATTCCACCGCAAGCGTGGCGTGGGCACCATCGCCATAGCGCAGCGGCGCATAGATATCGTCGCTCATCACCAGAACGCGCGGATGGCGGCGCAGCACTTCGCCCAGTGCCCGCAGTTCCTCCGCCGGATAGGTCGCGCCGGTGGGATTGCCGGGGCTGTTAAGCAGCAGCCAGCGCGTGGCAGGCGTGATCGCCGCTTCAAGCTGCGTTGCGGTGATGCGGAAACCGCCCGCCGCATCGGTGGGCAGATCGACCACTTGCGCGCCTGCAAAGCGCACGATTTCAGGATAGCTGACCCACCACGGGCTGGGGATCAGCACTTCGTCGCCTGGATCGAGTGTGGCCAACAGGGCGTGGAAGATCGCCTGCTTGCCGCCCGCGCTAACGATGACCTGCGAAGCGGGCACTTCGATGCCCAGATCGCGGCGGAAATGCAAAGCCGCCGCTTCACGCAAGGCTGCTGTGCCGACGACGGCGGTATACTTGGTATCGCCCGCATCAAGCGCATCCTTCGCCGCTTGCACCACATGGGCAGGCGTAGCGAAATCCGGTTCGCCCACCGAGAGCGAAATCACATCGCGGCCTTCAGCGCGAAGCTGGATCGCGCGGTCGGTAATCGCGGTGGTTTGTGAAGGCGCAATGCGTGCAAGGGCCTGAGAAAGCTTCGTCATGTTCATGCGCCCAAGAGCCGCGCCGGGATCAGCCCGCGCAGGGCGTTGCCCACCAAGAAACCGCCGGACAGGTCATCAAGCGTCAGGTCCGCCTCAACCGCACGCCCAGCCTCGATCAGCGAACGGCGCAGGACGCCCCGCAGCAGGCCAAGGTCCGCGCGAGGCGTAAGCAGCACGCCATCGCGCTCGACAAAAATGTTGGTGAACATGCCTTCGGTCAGCAGGCCATCGTCGCGCAGGAACAGTGCCTCACCTGCACCCGCCTTCTTTGCGGCGGCGAGGCCTGCTTCATAGAAGCCCCGGTCGGTCGTCTTATGTCGCAGCCGCCAATCGCCATCAGAAACCGGCAGCGGCAGGACGGCGCAGGTCAGGCTATCCAAGGGCGCAGGCATCGGGCCGGCATCCAGCGCGTGCGCCCCGCTTTTCGACACCACCAATCGCACTTTGGCAGGCGCATCCAGATCGAAGCACAGCGCGTGAATCGCGTTGCGCAGTGCGTGGCGATCAAAGCTGAAGCCCAGCGTCAGCGCGCTTGCCTTCATCCGTTCGAGATGCAGTTCGAGCAGTTCGATGCCCTTGGCCGGATCGAAGGCCATCGTTTCAATCAGGTCGGCATGGCCGGCAGACAAGCGCAAGAAATTCCCCTTCACCACGCATTCGCGCCATTCGCCGATCATCGCGGAATCGGCCACGACGGCCGACCCCACCCCCATGACCGCGCGGCCATCCGGCGAAAGGCGCACCGTGCGGATTGCCACATTGAACGCGGCATCGCCAGAGGGGTCTATCCGCCCAATCGATCCGCAATAGACACCGCGTGCATCGCGCTCTGCCTGATGGATGATCTCCATCGCACGAATCTTGGGCGCGCCGGTGATCGAGCCGCAAGGAAAAATCGCGTGAAGCAGGCTGCGCGCGTTCTCGCCCGGAGCCAGCCTTGCGCGCACCGTCGTTACCATCTGATGGACCGTTGGGTAGCTTTCGATGGCAAAAGGAGCCTCGACCTTGACCGAACCTGCATTCGACACGCGCGAAAGATCGTTGCGCATCAGATCGACGATCATCAGGTTTTCGGCGCGGTCCTTCACGCTGGCGGCAAGGTCTGCCTTGAACCGCGCGTCCTCTTCCGGCGTGGCCCCCCGCGGCGCAGTGCCCTTCATCGGGCGGACGCGCGCCTCGCCATCGGCCAGCTTGAAGAACAGTTCGGGCGAAAACGAGAGGTGCCAATGCGAACCATCCCAGACCACGCCGCCATAACCGCTACGCGCATCGCGGCGCACATCGGCATAGATTGCCAGCGGATCGCCATCCCATGTTCCGGCCAGCGGAAACGTGAGGTTCGCCTGATAGATATCGCCCGCGCGGATCGCTTCCTGCACCAATCCGAAAGCCTTGGCATAGCCCCCGCACGAGATGGCCGCGCCCATCGGGCCAAGCCGGCCTGCGCCGGTTGCCTCGGTCGCAAGCCAGCGTTCCACTTCGGCGCTGGCCATGCGCGTGACTTTGCCGAACCGCGCAAACCACACCAGAGGCCCCGCTGCACCGGTGCGCTCTGCCGCCAGCGGGGCCAGGCGCGGTTCGAGCGCCAGCCCGGCTTCATAGGCCAGATAGCCCGCCCAATCGCCGGGCGTTGCGGCAATCTGCGCCAATGCGGCTTCCACCTCATCAGCCCGGCGCGCGACGACCACTTCCAGCGCATCCTCATAGAGACGCGCATCGCTGGCACCCTCGGTTCGGGCATCATCAAGGAGAATGAAGGGCTTGAGGCTCATGGCTGGACCGCGCTCTAGCCGTTCCCCGCTCTGGATGCAAAAACCCCTCGCAAGGGGCGGTTGCCCGGCCTAATCATTGGCCAAACGCATGGGGTTCTGCACATGGACGACATCTATCTTGGTCTTGCATCCAACGGCGAACGGCAAGTGCTGCGCCTGCGCCGGGCGAACCGCCACGGATTGATCGCAGGGGCCACTGGCACCGGCAAGACGGTGACTTTACAGGGCATTGCCGAACAGTTTTCGCTGCGCGGCGTGCCCGTATTCATGGCCGACGTGAAAGGTGATCTTGCGGGCATTTCAATGCCCGGCAGCCCCACGTTCAAGCACGCCGCTTCGCTGGAAGCACGCGCCAAGGAACTGGGCATAACCGACTACGCCTATGCCGATAATCCGGCGGTGTTCTGGGATCTTTATGGAGAGAACGGGCACCCGATCCGCACCACGATTTCGGAAATGGGGCCGCTGCTGCTGGCCCGGCTGATGGGCCTGAACGATACGCAGGAAGGCGTGCTGAACATCGCCTTCCGCTATGCCGATGACAACGGCTTGCTGCTGATCGACCTGCCCGATCTGCAATCGGTGCTGATGGCCTGCGCCGAAAATGCCAGCGAGCTTTCAGGCAAATACGGCAACGTTTCAAAGGCCAGCGTCGGCACCATTCAGCGGCAGTTGCTCGCCTTTGAAAGCCAGGGCGCGGACCGCTTTTTTGGCGAACCTGCTTTCGAGATCAACGACTTCATCAAGGTGGATGACCAAGGGCACGGCATGGTGAACGTGCTGGCCGCCGAAAAGCTGATGCAAAGCCCCAAGCTTTACGCGACGTTCCTGTTGTGGCTGCTGTCCGAACTGTTCGAAGCGCTGCCCGAAGTGGGTGATCCCGACAAGCCGGTGCTGGTGTTCTTCTTCGACGAAGCGCACCTGCTGTTCGAGGATGCACCGGATGCGCTGATGGAAAAGGTGGAACAGGTTGTCCGCCTGATCCGGTCAAAGGGCGTGGGCGTCTATTTCATCTCGCAGAACCCCATCGACATTCCTGAAAAGATCGCAGGCCAGCTTGGCAACCGCGTGCAGCACGCGCTGCGGGCCTTCACGCCCCGCGATCAGCGCGCGATCAAGGCGGCGGCAGAGACGTTCCGCATCAACAAGGAACTGGATGTCGAAACGGTGATCACCGAGCTTCGCGTGGGCGAGGCGCTGGTATCAACGCTGAACGACGATGGCTCACCCTCTATCGTCCAGCGCACGCTGATCACACCGCCGCATTCGCGATTGGGGCCACTAACGGCCAAGGAGCGCGCAATCATCCAGTCGGTCAGCGCGTTCGAGGGCAAATACGACACCGCCGTAAACCGCGAATCGGCTGCCGAAGTGCTGGCACAAAAAGCCGCCGATGCCGCTGCTGCCGCGCAGCAGATCGAGGAAGAAGGCGAGGATAAGCAACGCGCCGCGCCGCGCCGCACCACGTCGATGTGGGAGAAGGCTGGAAAGGCTGCTGCCGGGGCCGTCGCTTCATCGGCAGGCGCGGTGATCGCGGCCAAGATTACCGGTAAGAAGACGCGCGCCGCGCCGATGTCTACGGGTATCACCGCCGTGGTCGGGTCAATCGCCTCTTCGATTGGGGGCGAGGCATTTGGCCGGTTCGCGCGCGGCGTGCTGGGCGGATTGCTGCGCTGAGGGCAGGAAGATAGCCCCCTCCTCTGAAGAGGAGGGGGCTCAATGCGATATTACCGCTTCTTCGCAGCCATCCAGTCGGTCAGCCCCTTGGCGAAGAGCGGGCGCGACTTGGCCTTTTCGGTCAGCATCGCGATGACGCGGTCTACCGGACGGCCAGCCTCGGCAGGAACCGTGGCCCTGAACGCCTTGAGCTTTTCGATCATCGCCGGATCGCTGGAATTGGACCCCAGACCGGCGATGAAGGTCACACGGCTCTGCGCATCGACCAGCGCCTCAACCTTGGCGCGGTTGGCCAACGCATAGTCATAGGTCGCATCGGCGTGCAGAGCGGCTGACGCGACGATCATTGCCGCGCTGGTGGTCTTGCCCGGCACGTCGGTCAGCGCCAGATCACGCGCAGCCTTCGCCAGCGCAGCGTCTGCCGGGCGGCCCAGCAGGGTGTAGAGGAACTGCCGCTCCACCGCGCTGTTCGATGCCGCCGCCATTGCCTGAATCGCGTCCCAATCGGCCTTGGTGGCATTGCGCGCGACAATGTTCAGCCACGTCGTCTTGAGCGGGCCGTCGAGCGCCTTGGGGTTGGACGCCAGCAGGGCGAAGCGACGGCGCGCCTCTGCCACCACATCAGCATCGCCCATCGTACCGAAGCCCGAAATCAGCGTGGAGCGCAGGTCCGCATCGGGCAGGCTTTCGCCCGCCTTGGGTTCAAAACCAAGCGCCAGCAGACGTGGCTTGTAGGTTGCGGCAACCTTTGCGGCGAGCTTCTTCTGTGCGGCGGCGTCCTTGTCGAGCGTGCGCCATGCGCCCACGAAATCGCCAAAGGCATTGCCCAGCACCACCGGATTGGCATTGCCGGGGACCGCTGCCAACAGATCGAACGCCGGGCCATAGGGCTGATAACCGCTGGCTGAGAGCGCAAGATTATCGGCAATCAGACCCATCTGATCAACCGGTGCGAGCGTTGGCATCGCAGTCTTCAGCGATTGCAGCATCTTCGGCGTGTAGAGCGAGCGGTAATAGCCAAGCTGGCCCGCGTTGATCACCACCGGCCCGCAGCCATTGACGCTGACCGTGGCCTTGCCGCCATCAAGGATCGTGCGCACGGGTTCGCCAGAACCGCTCGAAACCAGCAGCGGCACTTTCCATTGCTGCGGCTTGGCGGCAACTTCATCCTTGCGATCAACGCTGAATTCACTCTGTTCAAGATTGAGCGTGGTCACGCCCTTCTTGCAGGTCATGCCGGTGACTTTGACCAGAGGGATGCCGGGCTTGGTGGTGAAGTCCATCGCGATGGCGGTCAGCCCCGGCGCGCCAGCTTTTTCCACCGCCTGCCACAGATCCTTCGATCGGGTGTTCGAAAACTTGTGATCGCGCATGTAGGCGCGCAGGCCATCGCGCCACACCGTCTCGCCCGCGAACGCTTCCAGCATAGAGATGACCGCTTCACCCTTCTGATAGGTGATCGCGTCGAAAGCCTGATTGGTCTCGTCGACCGTCTTGATCTCCTGCACGATAGGGTGCGTGGTCTTGTAACCATCAAGGCCCATTGCGGCATCGCGTCCGTTCACGCGGCCCAGCAGGGGGAACCAGTCAGGATGGAAATGGGCCGTAGCCTTGGTTTCCATCCAGCTTGCGAAACCTTCGTTCAGCCAGAGGTCTTCCCACCACGCCATCGTCACCAGATTGCCGAACCACTGGTGCGCCACTTCGTGCGCCTGCGTGGTCACGATGTTCTGCCGCGCCGCCGCGCTGGTGATCGCCGGATCATCCAGCAGGATGCGTTCGAACGTAAGGATCGCGCCCCAGTTTTCCATCGCGGAAAAGAACTGCGACTGGCCGGGGGCGGCCACGTTATCCAGCTTGGGCAGCGGATAGGGCTGGCCGAAATAGTCGGCATAATAAGGGATCAGCGGTGCAAGTTCGTTCAGCGCAAAGCGTGACTGTTCGCCACTGGCCTTGGGCGCTACAATGCCGACCTGCACCCCGGGCGCGGCCTCGCGCGCCATGCGTTCGAAATCACCGAGCGCGAAAAACAGCAGGTAGGACGACATCTTCGGGCTTGTGCCGAAGGTCACGCGCTTCTTGCCGCCTTCAAGCGGTTCTTCCTTGGCCACGGGCATGTTGCCGATGGCCATCTGGCTGGCGGCAACCACGGCGGAAAGATCGAATGTCGCCTTGTAGATCGGCTCATCGAACATCGGTGCAAAGCGGCGCGCATCGGGCGCTTCGAACTGGGTGAACAGGCCGCGCACGTCCTTGCCGGTCACCTTGTCAGGGTAATCGAGTGCGAACAGGCCGTTGGCCTGCGTGTTGATCACGCCGGTATAGGTCGTGTCGAGGCGGTACTTTCCGGGGACCAGCGGCTGCGCGGCGGTGAAACGCGCGGTCTGGCTGGCGGGGTCCATAGTGATGATGACCGGCACCGCAGCACCGCCTGTGGGCGTCAGCGTGGCGGACGAAATGTTCAGGTCCAGCGCGTGCAGCGTCAGAAATGGGGTTGCCTCGGTTACCTCAAGATCGACCGAAGACTGGCCGCTGAACTTCAGGTTGGCGGCATCGGGCGTGATCGCGATGGTGTAGTGCGATGGATGCGCTACGCGCGGAAGGTCGGTGTGGACACCCGCCGCCGCGGAGGGGTTGGCGGCAGTCTGCTGCGCAAGCGCCGGGCTGGAAAGGGCGGCAGCAGACAGCGCGAGTGCGGAAACGAGAGAAAGAGTACGCATCGTGGGCAGGAACTCCGGGCGTCAGAAAAGGCTGCCGTCGCAATCGGCAAGAATGGTTGCACTAGCAACCGGTCAGCCCCCTCGCGAATCCTTTCGACCAAACGCCCTGCACAGCCGATGAACGTCGTTGACTTGCGACTGACTACTGAAGCGGCAGACGGATCGTGGCGATCAAGCCATCTGCCTGGCCCTCGGCCTTGCGCCGGTTTTCCAGCGTCAGCGTGCCGCCGTGCTGATCGGCAATTGCGCGTGCCAGCGTCAAGCCAAGACCGCTGCCGCCCGTGCTGCTGTTGCGCGATGCATCAAGGCGCGTGAACGGCTCCATCATGCGCGCAATTTCATGGTCTGGAATGCCGGGACCGTCGTCCTCAATCCGCAACACAGCCATACGCCCTTCGCGCCGCAAGGAAACACGCGCCCGCTCGCCATAGCGCATGGCGTTCGAAACCAGATTGCGCAGCGCCCGCCGCATCCACGTGGCACGCACCGGCAGGACGATGCGGTCGGTTTCACCCAGTTCCACCGGCTCACCCATATCCTCGAATTCACCGATCACATCGGCCACGAGCGCCGAAAGCTCGGTAGGCTCCAGCGGGTCGGTTGGCCTGCCCACTCGCGCCAGCGAAAGGATATCGTCCAGAGAGCGATTGATATCCTCAATCGTCGCGGCCATCCGGCCACGCTCCAAGTCGTCCTCAACCGCCTCTATGCGCACTCTAAGTGCCGCTAGGGGCGTTTTAAGATCGTGTCCGATCGCGCCAAGCATCACGTCCTTTTCGTTGAGCATGGCGGCGATGCGCGCTTCCATCGCATTGTGCGCTACGATCAAGCCGCGAATGTCTTCAGGCCCTTCGGGCTGCAATTGCCCTTCGATTGCCCGGTTTCCGGCAAAGTCCTCTACGCGCCGCGTCAGCGCCTTGAGCGGGCGCGCCATGCGGCGCAGGATCAGCGCCATCGCGCCGACAAGCACAAGATAGAGCACGATGGTCTGTCCGACCAGCGGCGCGATCACGAGCATTTCGCCGCCATCGGTGAAGACCCGCGTCGATGTCCATCCTCCGGCCCTGCTCTGGATCGAGGCGATCACCAGCCTCGGCATCGGCTCTTTCGACACCAGTTGCAGCTTCCGGCGATTGCGCTCCCAGAATTCGAGGCTGGGACCGTCCTTCAACGGATCGCGTTCGAACACCACAACTTGCGCTGCATCCACGCCTTGCGCGCTGAGCACTTCGGCCAGTTCATGCTCAACCCTGGGCAAACGTTTTTCGCCCGGTCGATGCAAGGACTCAACCGTGTGTTCTATGCGGAACACTGAGGGAGGCCGGTCCTCCTTGTCACGACGGTTACGTCGACGCTCTTCCGGCGTTGGCCCAATCAACCGAAATGCCGCGGAACTAACCATCGACATTTCCCGCCGATGCTTCTGCTCGCGCCAGATCAGCGTGGCCGAAATGGTCTGCGCCACCAGTAGCGCCAGCGCAATTGCCAGCAAGACCTGCCCCTGAAGGCTGCGCGGCCAGAGACGGAGGCGCTCCATGCGTATCAGCTATCCTCGCCCGTTGCCGGGCGCTTGCGCACTTCGGTCGCTAGCATATAGCCACCGCCCCACACGGTCTGGATCAGTTGCGGGTTGCGGCTGTCCACCTCAACCTTGCGGCGCAGGCGCGATATCTGGTTGTCCACCGCGCGATCAAACAGATGCGCTTCGCGGCCTTGCACCATATCGAGCAGGCGATCACGATCCAGAACCTGCCGGGGATGATCGAGGAAGGCGAGCAGAAGGCGAAATTCTGCAGACGAAATGGCCACGACGGCACCTTCGCGATCAATCAGGCGGCGCTTGAGCGGATCAAGCCGCCAGCCTTCGAATTCATAGATGACCGCATCCGAGACTTCGCTGGACTGCTTGGTTGCACGGCGCAGGACCGAACGAATCCGCGCCACCAGTTCGCGCGGATCGAACGGCTTGACCACGTAATCGTCAGCGCCGATTTCCAGCCCGACGATACGATCGGTGGATTCGCCCTTGGCGGTGATAAAGATCACGGGCAGCCGCTTGGCTTCAACCAGATGGCGGCAAAGTGAAAGCCCGTCCTCACCCGGCATCATGATGTCGAGCAGGACCAGATCACACCCCGCTTCCAGCAGACGGCTGCGAGCCTCGGCGGCGGTGCCGGCCTGCGTTACGACAAACCCCTGTCGGACCAGATAGTCCGCCAGGGGTTCGCGCAGCGCAGGTTCGTCATCCACCAGGAGTATGCGGATCGGCGCTTCGTTCATGACATTCAGTCTGCCGGCGGCGGGGGCGGAGGTCCATCACCCATCGCACCGTGTCCACCCATCGGGCCACGCATCTTGCCCATCATCGTCTTCATCGCGGCACGGCGCTCATCCGGCGTGATCTTGCCGTCCTTATTGGCATCAGCCATGTCGAAGTGCATCTTCACGGCCGCATCGTATTCAGCGCGCGATACTGCACCATCCTTGTTGGTATCGGCCATCTTGGCCATCTGCATGGCACCGCCCATCATGGCGCGATGGCCCATGCGGCCTTTGCCACGACCGCTCCAGCCTTCGCGCTTGCCTTCAGCGCCGCCAGCCATTGCTGCGGGAGCCGCCTTTGCCGGAGCCTTCATGGCGGTGTGGTGGGCGACAAACTCTTCGCGGCTGATCGCGCCATTCTTGTCGGTGTCGATCTTGTCGAACATCACGCCCATCTTGGCCGCACGGTCTGCGCTATCAAGCTTGCCGTCCTTGTTGACGTCCAGCTTGACCCACATTGCATCGGCCTTGGTCTTCATCTCGGCCCAAGTGATGGTCTTGTCGCCATCGGCGTCGGCTTTCTGGGCCATCGCAGGGGTCGCAGCGTAGAGCGCTACCGATGCTGTCGCCATGATGGCCGCCGAGGCAGCTATGTGAAATTTCTTCATCGCGGTGCTCCATGAGCGGGAAAGGGGTCAGGAAACTGCGGCCACCCACTGGCAAGGAGAGGGGGAGGGAAGCCTTGCCCAGGGGACTGAGCGTGGACGACCGCAGTTCCTGTAACACCTATCTAGGCGCACCTTGTCGCGCGACTATGCCGGAGCGGCGGGTTTATTGTCGCAAATTGTCGCGCGGCGCGCGGCCCGTTCATCCGGGTGCAAGCGCCGCAACTACCCCATGACGAAAGCGTTAAGCTTGTTGCCATCAATATCCCGGAAATAGGCGGCATAGAAGGTATCGCCACGTGGGCCGGGCGCGCCTTCACACGTGCCGCCATTGGCAAGCGCCACCGCGTGAAGCCGGTCCACCTGATCCTTGTCCTTCGCTTCAAGCGCGATCATTACGCCGTTGCCCACCGAAGCGGCATTGCCATCGAACGGCTTGGTCAACCCGATGCCTGCGCCGCCGCCGGGCGCGCCCCAAGCAATCGCGCCCTCCCATTCCATCATGCGGCCCACGCCCATTTCGGCGGCAATCGCATCATAGAACTTTGCGCCGCGTTCGAGATCATTCGTCCCGACGGTGACATAACCGATCATGGCATTTCTCCTTCACCCCGCGATTCGGGATAAGGAACAATAAGTGAACACAACTACTCTCACAAGGGGGCGCACGCCGCTTCCAGCCATGCCAGTTCAGCGCCGGACAATTGCGGTGCCAGAACTGCGCGCACGCGGGCATGATAGGCGTTGAGCCAGCCCAGGTCGTCGCCCGAAAGCAGCGCAACATCCACCAGATCGCGGGCGATGGGCGCGAAAGTCAGCGTTTCGAAGCCGTAGAATTCGCCTTCGGCCCCGGCAATATCGCGCCGTTCGACGAGCACCAGATTTTCGATACGGATGCCATATTCGCCGGTCTTGTAATAGCCCGGCTCGTTCGAGAGTATCATGCCGGGCAGCAGTTCCTGCCCGGTGCCCGCCTGCCCGCCACTGGCCTTGGCAATGCGCTGCGGGCCTTCATGAACGGCAAGGAAGCTGCCCACGCCGTGCCCGGTGCCGTGCGCATAATCGAGGCCTGCCGACCACAGGAACTGGCGCGCGAAGCTATCGAGCTGGCTGCCTGCCGTGCCTTTGGGGAAGACCGCGCGGGCCAGCGCGATGTGGCCCTTGAGCACGCGGGTGAAGCGGTCCTTCACTTGCGCCGGCGGCGCATCCGGCCCCACCCATACGGTACGGGTGATATCGGTCGTTCCATCCAGATACTGCCCGCCCGAATCGACCAGATAGACACTGTTCGGTTCAAGCGCGCGGCTCGTTTCCTCGCTCACCCGGTAATGCACCACCGCCCCGTTCGGCCCCGCGCCCGATATCGTGTCGAACGAAAGATCGCGCAAGCGCCCTGTTTCGGCGCGGAAGGCCTGAAGCCGCTCTGCCGCGGAAAGCTCGGTCACGCTGCCCTTGGGCGCTTCCACATCGATCCAGTGCAGAAAGCGCGCGATTGCCGCGCCATCGCGCGCCTGCGCAGCGCGATGTCCTGCCTGCTCGACCCGGTTCTTGATCGCCTTTGGCAGGACGACTGGATCGGTCACCGCCACAGCCTCCGCCCCGGCATCGTGAAGCGCGTGGAAAATCGCGGCAACCGCCCGCTCTGGATCGACGGCAACCTTGCGGCCCGAAAGGCCGCGCAGGCCTTCAACAAAGCTATCGCGCGGATGCACCCGCACCGCGTTACCAAGATGTGCCGTCAGATCAGGCGTGACCTTTTCGGGCGCGATGAACAGGTCCGCCGTGCCATCGGCATTGGCGATGACATAGGACAGCGCCACCGGCGTCCTGTCCACATCGGCCCCACGAATGTTGAGCAGCCATGCGACCGAATCCAGCGCAGAGATCACCGCCGCGTCATAGCCATTGGCATTGAGCCATTCTGCCACCGCTGCCCGCTTTTCATGCGCAGATTGGCCCGCGTGTTCATCGGCGTGAGGCACGGCCGGGGCGAGCGAAGGGGCGGGCTGATCTGACCATACCGCATCGACAGGGTTGACCTTTACCGGCACCAGCGCGGCATCGCGCCTGTCCAGCGCTGCACCGACGGCTTCAGCCCAGCCTTCCGAATGGAGCCATGCGTCATAGCCGATAGTCGCACCCATTGGCGCATGTTCGCCCAGCCATGCAGCAACGCTGGTTTGCGGGACCGATTGGTAGGACCACAATGCACCATCCACCTGATCGCGCACTTGCAGGGTATAGCGCCCGTCAACGAAGATCGCAGCCTGATCGGCCAGCACCACCGCCGTGCCTGCCGACCCGCCAAAGCCGGTCAACCATTCCAGCCTTTGGGCATAAGCGCCCACATATTCGCTCATATGTTCATCTGAAATCGGGATGACGAAGCCATCCAGCCCATCTTTTGCCAATTGTTTGCGCAAGGCATCAAGGCGGGCTTCATGTGTGTGCATCAGCATGGGATTGGTCCTGAATCTGGCGGCCCGGCTTGCGGGCATCATGTACGCAACATAGATGCAGGGCATGAGCATTGCCACAACTCCTGTCGCCGCCCCTATCGCCACTAAGCAACCGCACAGCTTTTCGCACCACGGTCTGACCGTTACCGACGACTATGCGTGGCTGCGCGATCCGGGCTATCCTGAAGTGACCGACAAGGCAGTGCTGTCTCACCTCGAAGCGGAAAACGCCTGGTTCGAAAGCCGCATGGCCGAACGTCAGCCGGTGATCGACGCCTTGTTCAAGGAAATGCGCGGCCGCATCAAGGAGGCCGACAAATCGGTTCCGCAGAAGGATGGCGATTGGCTGTATTGGATCGAGTTCGAGGAAGGCGCAGAATACAAGAAGTGGTGGCGCCGGCCCGTGGATGCAGCCAATGATGGCAGCGCAGACGAACTGATCCTCGATGAAGTGGCGCTGGCCGAAGGCAAGGACTACTTTCGCCTTGGCGCGATTGCGGTGTCGAAGGACGGCACGAAGCTGGCATGGTCTGTCGACGACAACGGTTCGGAACGCTTTACCGCGCGGATCAAGATCATCGCCACGGGTGAAATGCTGCCTGACGAAATTCCCGGCACCCTATCCGGTCTGATCTGGGTCAAGGATGATACGGGCCTCGTCTATTCGCTCGCCAACGAAAACTGGCGGACCGACAACGCGCGCCTGCACTGGATCGGGCAGCCGCTGGAAAACGATGTCGAACTCTATCACGAGGATGACGAGGGCTTTCGCGTTGGTGCAGCGCTTTCGGCCAACGAAAAATGGCTGATCATCTCGACCGGCGATCACGAGACAGGCGAGGTTCGCCTTGTCCCTGCCGACGATCCGCTCACCCCCCCGCTGCTGGTGAAGGCCCGACAGAAGGGCGTAGAATACGATGTCGATGAGCGCGACGGCGTGCTCTACATCCACGCCAACGACACGCACGAGAACTTCCGCCTTGCCACCGCGCCGCTTGATGCCCCCGGTGAATGGACCACGCTGATCGAGGGCACGGACGATTTCTATCTCACCGGGTTCGATCTGTTCCGCCAGTTCTATGTCGTCGAAGGCCGGGTGCGTGGACTGGATCGGATCGAGCTGCGTTATTACGACGATCCCGCGCGCGTCCAGCCCATCATCTTTCCCGAAGCCAGCTATGAAGCCTCATTGGGTGACAATCCCGAATGGGACATGACCGTGCTGCGCGTCGGGTATGAATCGATGGTCAGCCCGGCCTCGGTCTATGACTACGATGTGGCGACGCAAGGCCTGACGCTGCTGAAAGTGCAGGAAATCCCCAGCGGCTATGATGCCTCGCTTTATGAAACCGCACGACTAGAGATCGCGGCGCGCGATGGCACGATGGTGCCGGTCAGCGTGGTCTGGCGCAGGGATCGTGCACAAGGCGGTCCGCTGCATCTCTATGGTTATGGCGCTTATGGCATCGCCATCGGTCCCGGCTTTTCCACCACGCGCCTCAGCCTTGTCGACCGAGGCTTTGCCTATGCCATCGCGCATATCCGGGGCGGCGATGACCTTGGCCGCGCATGGTACAAGGCGGGCAAGCTGGAAGCGCGCACCAACACGTTCAACGATTTCGTCGATGTGGCCAAAGGCCTGATCGAGCGCGGCTTTACCCAAGCGGGCAAGATCAGCATTTCTGGCGGCTCGGCAGGCGGTGAACTGATGGGCGCGGTGATCAATTCCGACCCCGACCTGTGGGGCGCGGTGGTGGCGCATGTGCCGTTCGTCGATGTGCTGAACACCATGCTGGACGAAGAGCTTCCGCTCACCCCCGGCGAATGGCCCGAATGGGGCAATCCGATCGAAGACAAGGCCGCGTTCGAACTGATCCGGTCCTACTCTCCCTACGATCAGGTGCGCGCGCAAAACTACCCACCGCTGATGGTAACGGCAGGGCTTAACGATCCGCGCGTAACCTATTGGGAACCTGCCAAATGGGTAGCCCGCCTGCGCGAGGTTAAGACCGACGGTAACGAACTGATCCTCAAGACCAATATGGGCGCAGGGCACGGCGGCAAGTCGGGCCGGTTCGAGAGCTTGAAGGAAACGGCGGAAGAGTTTGCCTTCATCCTGTGGCAGCTAGGGGTGCCCGCTTGAGCAAACGCCATACCCTCACCTTCACCGCCGGTCCTGAACACATCGATGAACTCGGCCACGTGAACAACGCGGTCTGGGTTAACTGGATTCAGGACATCGCCACCGCGCATTGGGCAGCGGTGGCGTGCGCCGAGCATCAGGCGGCCTATGCCTGGGTCGTGACACGGCACGAGATCGACTATCGCGGCAACATTGCCGAAGGTGAAAGCGTCAACGCCGAAACCTACATTCCCGAACCGCCTAGTGGCGCACGGTTTGATCGCCGCGTCGATTTTCGCAATGGCGCGGGCAAGGTGATCGTCAGCGCCAAGACCACTTGGGCCATTATAGACCGCGCATCGGGCCGCATCCTGCGCGTGCCCCGCGATGTCGCTGCCCCGTTCCTGCCCTGACCGTTCAGGCCACCTCGGAAAGCGCCGCCGCAGGGTGAAATCCGGTCACCTTTTCACGCATCGTGCGGTTCCGACCAAGACGCTTTGCTTCATACAGCAACTGGTCGCAGCGGGCGTAAAGCGAGACGAAATCGATCTGCAGATTGCCGCGCAGATCATGTTCGACCAGCCCCATGCTGGCGGTGACCATGCGTTCAAGCCCCGGCACCTCGCTGGTAATGCGCGTGGTTATTGCGCGGCGGCAGCGTTCGGCACGCGCAGCAGCGTCATGGCCGCGCAGCAGCAGCAGGAATTCCTCGCCCCCCATGCGGATGGCATGGGTATCGCGGTCATCAGCCAGAGCGAGCGCGACCGCGCATAGCACCATGTCGCCCGTGGCGTGACCGTGGGTATCGTTGACCACCTTGAAGTGATCTAGATCGATCACCGCCATCGTGCGGAAACCGCGCCGGAACAGTTCCTCGAAATGGGTTTCGATGGTGCGACGGTTGCGCAAGCCTGTCAGCGGATCGCGATCAGCCATGCCTTCCAGTTCAAGCGCACGCGCAGTTGCCTCATCGCGCTCCTGCCGGACTTCCATGAAGCGGCTGACAATGCCGAGTGCGGTGACCAGCACCTCGAAGGCGAGCGATAGCTGATAAGGCAGGATCGCTTCGGTCGGCTGGATCGTGGGCACCACATAACCAAGGATGCGCCATGTACCGACCGCCATCAGCGGGGTCCAGCCCAGAATCAGAAAACGCACCGCGCGGCTGCCATTGCGGCGGGCGTTGCCCATCAGCAGCACCAGCATAATGATCGTTGCCGCCACCGAAAGGTGCATCGCTGCCGACGACCAAGGGCGCACCGCTTCTACCGGAATGCTGCTGATCGTTCCGACGATCCACATGAGCGGCGCCAGCCCGGCAGCCACCTTGCGGACGCGCGGATCAAGGCAGCCTTGCTCGATAAAATGGATGGCAAACAGCAACGCCGCCCCCGCCATCGATGAAAACGCCAGATTCGAGGCCTGCCATTCCCATTCCATTTCGAGCGGGATCAGCAAATGGGCAAAGCCGGTGGCAAAAGCTGCCTGCACCAGCATTGCCGAGACCATGACGAGATGCCAGATGACATAACGTTCGGGGAGGACTGAATAGAATGCGGTGTTGATTAGCAGTGGCACCAGCAGCATTCCGCAGGTTGCCGCCATCGCGACGATCAGTTGCAGTGGCCAACCGCTGCCCTCGGTAAATGGGTCCAACCGCATCTCGCTGAGAGTCGTCTTGCCCCAGGGCCGCACGACCTGCACCGCAATCTGTGCCGTATCGGCAGTGACGCCCGGAACGGGAATCGTCATGTAAGGGCCGGCCGGCAAATGGCGAATGTCGCCCGGCCAATGCGAGGACCAGATTGCGCCGCCCTGACGATCGATCACGCCCACATCGATTCGTTCAAAATTGCCGGTATGCGTGGTCAGGCTTTGCGGCAGCAACCGATCAGAACTGTCGGGCAGATCGAACCGGATCAGCACAACGTCTGCGGAAAGCATCCACGCCTTGCCATCACAACGCCAGCGCCCCTGCTGACCCACAACTTGGGTCCACGATTCGCTGGCCTGAGCATCGGCATGGCATTTGCGCACAACCGGCACGACCTCTGCCGCCGCTGTCGTGGCAATGCTGCCAAACGACACCAGCAGGACAAAAGCCATAAATCGAGCCAGTCCACCAAACATGCTGCCCGCATAGCGCAGCTTGCTTAGAAGCGAGTTAATGCCCCGGCCAAGAAAAGTGAACAGTAGCAAATAGTGAAGTATAAATTCTGTTCATAATTCACATATGATGTTCACAGTACGTTGCCGTCCTTATCGCGATAAATCTCGCGCCGTCCGACGTGGTTGGCTGGTCCTACCAGTCCATCGGCTTCCATCCGTTCGATCCATTTCGAGGCCGTGTTATAGCCAACGCCCATCTGGCGCTGAATCCAGCTTGCGCTCGCCTTCTGGCTTTCGAACACCAGCTGGCAGACCTGCCGGTACTTGCGGTCTTCGGGATTGTCGGAAGCGCTGTCGATATCGTCAAAACCGAAGCCGCCATCTTCCGGTTCTTCCGTAACCGAATCAACGTATTCAGGGCTACCCTGCCCGCGCCAGTGATCAGCCACCTTCTCGACTTCCTCGTCGCTGACGAAGGGACCGTGAACGCGTTTGATGGGGTCGGTGTTGGGCTTGTAGAGCATATCGCCCTTGCCCAGCAGTTGCTCTGCGCCCTGTTCGCCCAGGATAGTCCGGCTATCGATGCGGCTGGTCACGGCAAATGAGATGCGAGTGGGCAGGTTGGCCTTGATCACGCCGGTGATCACGTCGACCGAAGGCCGCTGCGTTGCCATGATCAGGTGGATGCCCGCCGCGCGGCTCTTTTGGGAAAGACGCTGGATCAATACTTCGATTTCCTTGCCGACCGTGACCATAAGGTCGGCCAGTTCATCGACGATGACCACGATCTGCGGCAGCACTTCATAATCAAGCTGCTGTTCCTCGAACAGTTCCTCACCGGTATCGGGATCGAAGCCTACCTGAATACGGCGGCCCAGAGGCTTGCCCTTGGCTTGCGCGGCGCGCACCTTTTCGTTGAATCCCGAAATGTTGCGCACGGCAATCGACGACATCTGTCGGTAGCGCCGCTCCATTTCCTCAACCGCCCATTTGAGCGCACGCACGGCCTTGGCCGGTTCTGTCACCACAGGCGAAAGCAGGTGCGGGATATCGTCGTAAGACTTGAGTTCCAGCACCTTGGGATCGACAAGGATCAATCGGCACTGAGCAGGGGTCAAACGGTACAGAAGCGACAGCAGGATGCAGTTGAGCCCCACCGATTTGCCCGAACCGGTCGTACCGGCAACCAGCAGGTGCGGCATGGTGGCAAGGTCCGCCACGATCGGTTCACCGGCAATGTCCTTGCCCAGAATGATCGGCAGCAGCGCCTTGGAATTTGCGAATTTTTCACACGCGATCAGTTCGCGGAAACTCACCATGTCGCGGATCGCGTTGGGCAATTCGATACCCATCACAGTGCGCCCCGGAATGGCAGAGACGCGTGCGGAAATAGCGCTCATATTGCGGGCGATATCGTCGGCCAAGCCGATGACGCGGCTGGCCTTGATGCCCGGCGCGGGTTCAAGTTCGTACATCGTCACCACTGGGCCGGTGCGCACGGCGGTGATCTCACCCTTCACGTTGAAATCGTCGAGCACGTTTTCGAGCAGGCGCGCATTGCGTTCCAGCGCCAGTTTGTCGACCTTCTGTGTGGATCCCGCCGGGGCCTCTACCAGAAGGTCTATCGAGGGCAGTTCATGCTTGTCGAACAGATCGCCCTGCCGCGCCTTGGGCTGGGCCGCCGCGACGACCGGCGCACGCGTGGAATCGCTGATCTCGGTCGGCTTGCGCGGGGCCAGGACGTCCTCGACATCGATCTCTTCCGCAGCGGCGCGCGCTTCCTTTTCGCGCCGTTCGCGCTTTTGCACAGGCGGAGTGTCCACATTCTGATCGACAAACCGCTCTGCCCGCTGCTTAGCGCCGCTTGATGCGCGATGCAGGAATGGCGGCAGCGAAAGCATCCGCCCCCAATCCAGCGCGAAAATCCGGCTCGCAATCGCCATGCCACCCGCCAGCGCAGCCAGCCCGACCGGCACAGTAAGCCACGCCCGCGACACCTGCGGCATCAGATCGGCAAACGCAGTGATCGCCGCTGCTGCCAGCAGACCCGCCATACCGCCCGGCCCTGCCGGCAGGCGGCTTGCAGAACTCGCACCCCACAGCGCCAGCGCGGTGCCAAGAAGAGCCATCGCCACGAACAGCAACAGCGTGGGCCGCCACCAGCGCGGCTCAGGAAGCAGATCTTCGTCTTCGTCAGTGTCGATAAAGTCGCTTTCCGCCTCCCACAGGCGCCGCGCAAAGACCCACAGCAAAGGCAGCAGAAGCACGCCCGGCAGGCCAAAGAACAAAAGCACCCGCTCTGCCGCCCAAGCCCCGGCGAAGCCCATCCAGTTCTCGACCGGGCTACCCGATGCCGTGCTGCCCGAAGGGTCGGTCTGCGTGTAGCTGATCAGAGCCAGGGCCAGAAACAGCATGGCTCCTGCCAGCACACCGCCGCCGATCAGTTCGAAACTGCGGCGCATCGAACGGCGCAGCACAGCGCGCCAATCAGCGCCGCTTGTGCGTGCGGAAAGTCCTGCCCGGCTTGCCATGTCTTCGTGTATCCCTGCCCTTGCTGTGGGTATAATGCGCCTTTTGGGGAGTCACCGTCAAGAATCCCGACAGGAAATGCGATGAATCAGCACTTTGCATAGCCAGACGCAAAGCCATCAATTGCCGCCCAGCCATGCACTGGCAACCTGCGCGCGCGTGCAGCCGTCATCCCGCCCAATGCGATCACCGGCAAGGGCGATTGCCGCGCCAGCATCAGGAAACGCGCCGTGCCCAGCACTTTGGCACCGGGATGCGAACGCGTGGCGAATACAGGGGAGAGCAAAACTGCGTGTGCACCTGCCCGTGCCGCCATGCCAATCTCCCGCAGCGAATGTGCCGTTGCCAGGCGCAGGCCTCTCGCGCCGGCGACCTCTTTTGCCGAACCATAGACTCCGCCTGCGCGCCATCCGGAAGGTACTCGCGCGCCGATCACCAAACCACCACGCCGCTCCGTCAGCTTGCTAAGATGCTGAAAGCGGTCGCGGCGCACGTCCTGGTTCAAATGGTAGTGTCGGAACACCACGACGCTACCGCGCGGCAACCGCGTGATGGCTCGCTCCAACCCGGCATCGTTACGCGCATCGGTCAGCAGCACGCAACGCGGCACGCCTTGCCTACTGATGATCTGGCGCTTTCCCATCGGCGCGCTATAGCACCGGCGCATGGAACAGGCAGTCCCTTCATCACCGCTCGAAATCGTCCGCAGCCGCATTGCCAGCGCTGCGCGCATCGCAGGGCGCAAAGCCGATCAGATCGCACTTGTCGCAGTTTCGAAGACCAAGCCTGCCGAGGCGATTCTCGATCTGATTGCTCAGGGACAGCGCGTGTTTGGCGAGAATCGCGTGCAGGAAGCGCAGGACAAATGGCCTGCCATCCGCGCCGCCCATACCGACATCTCACTGCATCTGGTCGGCCAACTTCAGTCGAACAAGGCCGAAGATGCGCTGGCGCTGTTCGATTGCATCCACTCGCTAGACCGCGCCAGCGTGATCGCCGCCCTGGGCAAAGCGCAGGAAAAGCTGGGCCGCAAAGTGCCGTGCTTCGTGCAGGTCAATATCGGTGCGGAAGAGCAGAAGGGCGGCTGCACCGTGGCAGAACTGCCCGGCCTGCTCGATCAGGCGCGCGACGCCGGGATCGAGGTGATCGGCCTAATGTGCGTGCCGCCCGCCGACATCGAACCCGCGCCTTTCTTCGCTCTGCTCGACAAACTGGCCGACGATCACGGCCTTCCCGCGCTGTCGATGGGTATGAGCGACGATTTCGAGACGGCCGTCCAACTGGGTGCAACACATATCCGTGTCGGCTCAGCCCTGTTCGGAAGCCGCTGAAAAACATAGGGACTTAACGTTAACTTCAGGACTTTTTGTCAGACGGCATTCTACTGCTGTCGGGCTTAATCGATCGTGCCCGGTGCGTGTATTAACAATCACGGCATCCCGGGAGAACGAATCGCAATGGCAGACGTGCCACAACCTGAACAAAAACGGCTGCGTGCCGACGATGCCATGCTTGATCGCACCCACATCGGCGCGATGATCGGCCAGGCTGTCGTGCTGATCGCGGTCATGTTGATGCTGTTCTTCGACGAAAAGCATCACGATCAGCTTGCCGCCGTTGCCGCGCTGGGTCTGACCTGCGTGTTCGTCCTGCAGATGGTGCTGCGCCGCATCGCGATGTCGATCCGCGCGCGCCAGCAGCAGCAGTTTCGCGAAACCCGCGATTCACGTGAGCAGATTCAGGAACTGTTCGCGATGACCGACATGCTTCAGGCCGCAGAGACTTACGACGACGCCAGCGCCGTGCTGATGGCCACCGCTCGGCGTCTGCTGCCGGGCTATGGCGCAGCCCTGTTCGTTTTCAACAATTCCCGCGATCGGCTTGATCTGGCCCGCGCATGGGACATGCCGGAAGATTATGTCGCGCCCGAAGTGCTTTCACCATCCAATTGCTGGACGCTGAAGCGCGGCAAACCGCATATCAATGCACCGGGCGATGCCACGCTCTGCTGCGCGCACCACGCATCGCAAGTTGCGAGCGTGGAACTGCCGATGATGGCTTGCGGCCAGGTCCACGGCCTGCTGATCATCACCCACCCTCAAACAGAAGGCGCATTCGGCCGGCTTATGGACATTCGGCGTCTGGGCCGGGCGCTGGCAGATTCGATGTCACTGGCGCTTTCGAACATCGCCTTGCGAGAAAAGCTGCGCACGCAATCTCTGCGCGACCCACTCACCGGGTTGTATAACCGCCGCTATATGGAAGACGCGCTGGAGCGTTTCGTCTCGCTCGGCTCGCGCACCGGTGGCAGCACGGCCGTTGTCATGCTGGACCTCGACAACTTCAAGAAGCTGAACGACGAACACGGCCATGCTAAGGGCGATGCCGTGCTGCGCGATGTCGCCGCGCAGATCGTAGGCGCGCTGCGCCCGACCGATGTGGTTTGCCGCTATGGCGGCGAAGAACTTGTGGCCATCCTTCCAGACTGCTCTCTGGAAGATGCGATGGAAAAGGCCGAAGCCCTTCGTGATCGCATCGAATCGCTGAGCGGCAGCCATGAATGTGCGATCAGCGCGTCACTGGGCATCGCCACTGTCCCCGAAACGGCAACATCGGCAACCGACGTTCTGCCGATTGCCGATGCTGCACTTTATGCCGCCAAGAAAGCTGGCAAGAACCGGATCGTCGCTTCGGAAAAACGCGCTGGACGCGATGCGCCAAGGCTGACGACGATAAAGTCCCGTCAGCTATAGCGGTCCAGTTCGTTACCGGTCAGCGTCACGACATGAAGCAGGTTGGTTGCCCCCGGCGTACCGAACGGTACGCCTGCCAGCGCGACCAGTTTGGCCCCTGCCGCCCCAAAACCATGACGCAGCGCCATGCGCTTGCCCTTGGCAATCATTTCCTCGAAACTGCCGATGTCCTTGGTGCTGACCGCGTGCGTGCCCCACAGCAGGCCAACCTTGCGCGCGGTCTTCTGTGAAGGCGTAAGCACCAGCATCGGCACAGCAGGCCGTTCACGCGCAACGCGCCGCGCGGTTGATCCCGATCCGGTGAACACGATGATCCCGGCAATAGGCAACGTTTCGGCAATGCTCGCCGCGGCCTGTGCCAGCGCGTCTGCCGTAGTGGGATCGGGCAGCGTTTCTATGAAGTGAACGCGCGCGTGATAGCCGGGATCGGCCTCAACTTGCGCGGCGATGCGGTGCATGATTGTCACCGCCTCTTCCGGCCACGCCCCAGCCGCTGTTTCTGCCGAAAGCATCACCGCGTCTGCCCCGTCATAGACGGCATTGGCCACGTCGGAAACTTCAGCACGGGTCGGCGTAGGCGCCTCGATCATGGATTCGAGCATCTGCGTTGCCACAACCACAGGCTTGCCCTGACGACGGGCGCTTTCAACGATGCGCTTCTGCAGCGGCGGCACTTCTTCAGGGTTCAGTTCGACGCCCAGATCGCCGCGGGCCACCATGATGCCATCGGAAAGTTCGACGATCTCTTCCAGTCGCGAAATCGCCGCCGGCTTCTCGATCTTGGCCATCAGTGAACCGTAACCACCCATCAGCCGCCGCGCTTCTGCCACATCTTCGGGCCGCTGCACGAACGAAAGCGCGATCCAGTCTGCGCCGTTTTCCACCGCGAACGAAAGGTCGCGCCGGTCCTTGTCGGTCAGCGCGGGCACCGGCACCACGGCATCGGGCACGTTCACGCCCTTGCGATCCGAAATGACGCCCCCGACTTCGGCAGAACACAGGATTTCGTCCTGATCGGCACGGATCACCCGCAGCCGCAGCTTGCCATCGTCAATCAGCAGGCGTTGGCCTTTTTGCAGGATGCCGAACAGTTCGGGGTGCGGCAGGCAAACGCGCGTTTCGTCACCCGGCTCAGGGTTGCGATCCAGAGTGAAGTGTCCAGAATGACGGATCACCGTGCGCCCATCCTTGAACGTGCCGACGCGCAGCTTCGGTCCCTGCAAATCGCACAGCACCGTGATCGGACGGTTCACCTTCTTTTCCAGCGCGCGAATATTCGCGATGGTTTCGGCATGGGTGGCATGGTCGCCGTGGCTCATGTTCACGCGGAAAGCATCGGCCCCGGCGCGATAGAGCTTTTCCAGCATTTCGGGATCGCGGCTTGCCGGGCCGACGGTCGCAAGGATCTTTACCTTGCGGCCCAACACCATGCTGGAGCGAGGATCAAGCTTGGCCACGGCGCTGGTACTCCTGTATGAAAATCGCCCGACGTGTTTATCTAAGGCGCGCTATGGCCCATGCCATTTCAAAACCCAAGGACGATTACAGTGGATACGAATGCAACTCCGACGCCGGTCAAGATTGACGCAATTCCCGACGACATTGCCGCTGTTGCCTTCCGCCGACTGGTGAAGCACCTGCAAAAGCGCCACGACGCCGAAAACATCGACCTGATGGGCCTGGCCGGATTTTGCCGCAATTGCCTTTCCGACTGGATTCGCGATGCGGGCTTCGAAGGCGACAAGGCCGCCGCGCGCGAAGTGATCCACGGGATGCCTTTCGACGAATGGAAAGCCGCCTACCAGACCGAAGCGACGCAGGAACAGATGGCGCGCATGGAAGAAAGCCTGAAGAGAAACGGCGGCTCCCACTGATTCGGCCGTTCTGGTCACAGATTTCCACAGCCCCGCTTTGCCCGAATCCCAAGGCGCGTCTATCAGCCCAGCCAACCGATTCACCAGTTACCCGGAGACTTCCCCGATGGCCGATTCCGCCGACGACCGCCTGCGCCTTCTGATCGAACGCATCGAACGCCTCGAAGAAGAAAAAAAGGGCATCGGTGACGATATCAAGGACGTCTACAGCGAAGCGAAGTCGACCGGCTATGATGCAAAGATCATGCGTCAGATCGTTCGCCTGCGTAAGATGAAGCCTGATGATCGGCGCGAGATGGAAGCCGTGCTGGAAACCTACAAGAACGCTCTCGGCATCGACTGATCCCGTTTTCCGGGCAGGTCGGAACCGCTAACCTGCCCGGCCATTGCTATCCTGTAATTTCAACAGGATAGCGCCATGAACCAGACCGCCACAGTCCGCCCGCCAATCCATGAGGATGGCCTTCCCGGCAGCGAAGCTGCGCTCAACCCCAAGCCCGAATGGCAACCACGATACCCCGGCTCGGGCAGACTCAAAGGCAAGGTCGCCATTATTACAGGTGCTGATAGCGGTATAGGTCGTGCCATTGCCGTGCTGTTTGCGCGTGAAGGCGCCAAAGTCGCCATCGCCTATCTCAGCGAAGAAGAAGACGCGCACAAGACGGGCGATCTTTGCCAAGCCGAAGGTGCCGAGACATTACTTTTCGCAGGCGATCTCGGCGATCCCGAAGTGACGCATGCGCTGGTCGATCTGGTCATTGGCGAATGGGGTCAGCTTGATATACTCGTGAACAATGCCGGTGAACAGCACCCCGACAAAGACATTCGCGATATCACGACAGCCCAACTCCAGCGCACCTTCCAGACGAACATCTTTTCGATGTTCTACATGGTTCAGGCTGCTCGACCGCATTTGAAATCGGGCGCAACCATCGTCAATTGCACTTCGATCACAATGTATCAGGGGTCGAAGGAATTGCTGGATTATTCCAGCACCAAAGGTGCGATTACCGCGTTCACCCGGTCGCTATCGGAGAACCTCGTCGGGGATGGCATCCGCGTCAACGCGGTCGCACCCGGACCGATCTGGACGCCGCTCAACCCCAGTGGTGGCGCAAGCCCGGAAAAGCTCGAACATTTCGGGGAAAGCACGCCGATGGGCCGTGCTGGCCAGCCCAATGAGGTTGCGTCATGCTTCCTCTTTCTTGCATGCGAGGATTCGTCTTATATGTCTGGGCAGGTTCTGCACCCCAATGGCGGCACGGTGGTGGGAAGCTGACTTTACCCGACAGGCCAACCTGCTAGGTTGCAGCGATGCTCATCACCACCACCAGTATCGTCGAAGGCCGTCCGGTCCAGCGCCATCTCGGCATCGTTACGGGCGAGGTGATCCTCGGCGCAAACATCGTGCGCGATATCTTTGCCTCGATCACCGATATCTTCGGTGGCCGTTCGGGCAAATATGAAGAAGTTCTCGCACGTGGGCGCGATCAGGCGCTGCGCGAACTGGAAGACAAAGCCCGCGCACTTGGCGCCAACGCAGTGATTGGCGTCGATATCGATTATGAAACCATCGGTGCGCGCGGATCGATGCTGATGGTCAGCGTCACGGGCACGGCTGTGGTGGTTTGAGCCGCTTCAGGACGTCGCCAGCGCCATCGTCAGCATGATCGCATTCGATACGATGTGGTTGAGGATGGCGGCAAACAAGCCCAGCCGCACGCGCATATGCGCCAGCATCAGCCCGGTCCAGAACTGCGGCAGCACCATCGGCAGCACAACAAGCGTCACTTGCGGATAGTTGAACACGTGCATCAACGCGAAGATGATGGTGCCGCCATAGAACAGCCACGGGAACGCGCGTTCGAACCAGCCGGGCACCGTCCTGTCACCCCGCGTGCGCCACCAGGCCACGCCCGCTGCGATCAGCGTCAACAGCACGATAGCGACCGCTGCCAACGCATTGCCACGGCCCAGCGCCGCGAATAGCACCAGCCCCGCAATCAGCACGCCCATCAACCAGAGTGCGGCGGGCCGTCCGCTCATCCAGCCCCGAAAAAACAGCTCTTCCAACACAGGCGCCAGCAACACCGCACCGCCCCACAGCGCCAGCGGACTCATTCCATCGAAAGCGTTGGGCGATGGCAGATTGAACGCCTTCTGCCACAGCAGTATCAGGGGCATCACCAACACGCCCAGCACCGCAATCTGTAGCGCTGCCAGCACCAGCCAGCGCGCGATGGCCCCATCGGTGTTCAGGCCGTCAGCCTGCATCGGACGCGGATTGCGGAGAAAAGCGACGAGATCGTTCAGCGTAGAGCGCAGCATCCGCGCTTCATGCCGCCAAAATCGGCATCGCGCCACATAGATTGCCCGAACGGCTTGTGTCGGCTAGGGGCACTGACAGACTCATACCCCGCAAGAAGACGGATCATGGCAGGCCATTCCAAATTCAAGAACATCATGCACCGCAAGGGCGCGCAGGACAAAAAGCGCTCTGCACAGTTCTCCAAGCTCAGCCGCGAAATCACCGTGGCGGCCAAGATGGGAATGCCCGATCCTGACATGAACCCGCGCCTGCGCGCGGCGGTCAACGCGGCCAAGGCCCAGTCCATGCCCAAGGACAACATCGCCCGCGCGATCGACAAGGCATCGAAGGGCGACGGCGAAAACTACGAAGAAGTGCGCTACGAAGGCTATGGCCCCGGCGGCGTGGCCGTCATCGTCGAAGCGCTGACCGACAACCGCAACCGCACCGCCACCAACGTGCGCACTGCCTTTTCGAAGAACGGCGGCAACCTTGGGGCATCGGGCGCGGTCAGCCACGGCTTCGAACGTCTTGGCCTGATCGAGTATCCCGGCAAGGTGGGCGACGAGGAAAAGGTTCTCGAAGCCGCAATCGAAGCAGGGGCGGATGATGTCGAATCCGACATGGGCGATGGCGACGAAAACCCCGGCAGCCACCAGATCTGGGTCGCGGTGGAAAACCTGCACGAGGTTGCCCGCGAACTTGAAAAGGTTCTTGGCGAAGCCGAAGGCGTAAAGCTGGCGTGGCGCCCCAACATGAAGACCGAGGTATCGGCTGACGACGCAGCAACGTTGCTGAAGCTGATCGACGTGCTGGACGATGACGATGACGTCCAGACCGTCTGGGGGAACTACGAAATCCCGGACGAAGTGATGGAGAAGCTGGGTTGATCTTTGCAGTCCTCCCTAAAGGGGGGGATCGCAAATGATCATTCTCGGCATCGACCCTGGCCTGACCTGCACAGGCTGGGGCGTCATATCCAAGTCTGGCAGCAGGCTCAGCCATGTGGCCAATGGCCAGATTCGCACCGATGCCAAGACATCAATGGCCGAACGCCTCGTCGAACTCGATTCAGCGCTTGCGGCGGTGATCGATATCTACAAACCCGATAGCGGTGCGGTTGAAGAGGTGTTCGTCAACGTAAACCCGCAGTCCACACTCAAGCTGGGACAAGCGCGCGGCGTGGCGATGGTTGCGGTTGCGCGCACAGGTATCCCTGTGGCCGAATACCCGACAAAGGTGATCAAGAAAGCGCTGGTCGGCACCGGCGGGGCAGAAAAGCAGCAGATCCAGCACATGCTGAAAATTCTTCTGCCCGGCGTTCAGCTTGCAGGGGAAGACGCATCAGATGCGCTGGCCGTGGCGATCACCCACGCCAATATGCTGGGCAGCCACCGCTGACGGACATTCTCAGAATGTAAAAAAGGGCGGCTCCCCCCGGATGCCGCCCTTCCCGTTCACCCGCCGCAGCAGGCGATAACATCCAATCAGGCTTGCTTAACTTTGCCGAACCGGCGGCGTGCCACCAGCCCTGCTGCGGCCGCGCCAAAGAGAATGATCATCGATGGTTCGGGCACTTCGGTGCCGCTGCTGGTCGACGAGGTCGAGGTCGATCCGTTCGAGCTTGAAGACGTCGACGACGAGGTGGAGGATGAGGTCGAGCTGCTGGTGCTGCTCGAAGTGGAGCTTGAGGTCGACGAAGAGGTCGAAGACGATGTCGACGAACTGGACGTGACGTTGCCGGACGACGTCGAAGTCGACGAACTGCTGGTCACATTTCCTGACGAGGTGCTCACGTTTCCACTTGAGGTCGAAACGTTCCCGCTCGACGACGACACATTGCCCGAAGACGTGCTGACGTTGCCCGACGATGTCGAAGAAGAGGTGGAAACACCGCCGGTCGAAGTAGACACACCGCCAGTCGACGTCGAGGTCGATACACCGCCGGTTGAAGTGGACACGCCACCAGTGGTTGACGAGGTCGAGCCGCCCGAACTCGACGTTGAACCGCCTGACGTGGACGTCGAACCTGTGCTGGTGGAGGAGATCACCACGCTACCACCGCCACTGCTACCACCACCGCCGCCAAAGAAGCCGCCGAAGAAACCGCCGCCGAAGCCGCCAAGGCCGCCACCGCCGATCACCACGGGCACGCCGCCACCGCCGCCACCCGCCATCTGCTGCGGAGGCATCGGCGGCATGTAGGGCACGGGCACCATCGCCATCTGCTGGGCTGGTTCGCACGTCCGCGTGGTCGTCGTTGTAACAACCCGGCGCGCACGATGCACCTCACGCGGCGCGGCGCGGCGAGCTACAACCCGCTTTACAGGCTTCGCCTTTTTGACCTTGACCGGCTTTACGTGATGGATTTCCCCAGTCGAGGGGGCCTCCGATACGTGAACAGCGCCGCCGCCGAGCATAGCCCCGCCCGCTGCTGCTGCTGCCAGTTTTGCCAATGCCATCCGAACCGACATGATCGTTGCCTTCGTTTTCCCTGGGAAAGCCGACTAGCAGAAGCGGGTTAACGCCATACTTTGCTTTCCTGACAGATCGATCAACGCAGATGGCACCCCCAAGGGCAATGCCGTTAACCCCTTTACTGGGCGTGAATCTGCCCGAAAATGGGACCGCGGCGCACTGCCGGTTAACTCTGTGCCAGTTTGGGACCGAATGAGGCCTGAGTCTTTCAAATCCGACGCGGAACAAACGGCAGCATCCGCTCAGTCGCCCGAATCGAACAGGCCCGGCATTTGGCCCGTTGGCGGCGTAAGCCCCAGATGCTGCCAGCCGCGATCGTTCAGACAGCGCCCCCGCGCAGTGCGGGCGATCAGGCCCAACTGGATCAGGTAAGGTTCGATCACTTCCTCAATCGTGTCGCGCGGTTCGGAAAGGCCAGCCGCCAGCGTTTCCACGCCCACCGGCCCACCTTTATAGATATCCGCGATCATCATCAGATAGCGCCGGTCCTGAAGGTCCAGTCCGATCTTGTCGACCTCAAGCCGGGTCAGCGCGTTATCGGCGATACTGGCGGTGATCTTCTCCGCACCCGCCACTTGCGCAAAATCCCGCACACGGCGCAGCAGTCGGCCTGCCACGCGAGGCGTGCCCCGCGAACGGCGCGCGATCTCGGTCGCACCGCCCTTGTCGATGCCGATGCCCAACAACGAAGCACCGCGCGCCACCACGCGCTCCAGTTCATCTACCGAATAGAACTGCAACCGTACCGGAATGCCAAAGCGGTCGCGCAACGGCGTTTGCAGCAGGCCCTGCCGCGTCGTCGCCCCGATCAGCGTGAAAGGCGGCAGATCGATCCGTACCGAACGCGCCGACGGCCCTTCCCCGATCATCAGATCAAGCGCGCGGTCCTCCATCGCCGGATAGAGCACTTCCTCGACCACGGGATTGAGCCGATGAATCTCGTCAATGAACAGCACATCGCCATGTTCGAGATTGGTCAGCAGCGCCGCCAGATCCCCCGCCTTGGCGATGACCGGCCCGGATGTGGAGCGGAAGTTGACGCCCAGTTCGCGCGCGATGATCTGCGCCAGCGTGGTCTTGCCCAGCCCCGGCGGCCCGAAGAACAGCACATGATCCATCGCCTCGCGCCGCATCCGGGCGCTTTCGATGAACACCTGCAAATTGTCTTTCGCCGCCGCCTGCCCGACGAATTCCGCCAGCGTCTTGGGCCGAAGCGCGGCGTCCTGATCATCGACCATGCGTTCTGGCGTGAGGAGAGGGTTGTCGGTCATCCTATCCCGCTGCCCTCTTCAACGCCACGCGCACCAGATCGTTCAGCCCGGCGTCCTCGCCAAGATCCTTCACCGCTGTCGCCACAGCGCTGCTGGCGACGGCAGGCTTGAAGCCAAGGTTCTGCAATGCTGAAACGGCATCGGCGGCAGCATTCCCCGGAAGGGGCGCAAAGCCCTCACCGCCCGCACCAGCCGGCGAGGCATAGCCAGCAAGCCCGCCCGCCTTGTCCTTCAACTCATTGACGATGCGGCTCGCCAGCTTTGGCCCCACGCCGTTCGCGCGCGCCACCATCGCACTGTCACCCTGCGCACAGGCGCGTTGCAGTTCTTCAACCGAAAGCGCCGAGAGGATCGCCAGCGCCACTTTGGAACCCACACCCTGCACCGCCGTCAACAGCCGGAACCACGCCCGCTCTCCGGCGCTGGTGAAGCCGATCAGGCGCTGGTCAGTTTCGCTCACCTGCATTTCCGTGTGGATCACCACCCGGTCCCCTCGGATGCCCAGATGGCTGAGCGTCTTGGCCGAACAGTGGACGAGATAACCGACACCGTTAGCGTCGATCACCGCCCAATCAGGGCCTGTGTCATCAAGAATGCCGGTAAGCTTCGCGATCATGGTTTGTTCCTATGCACGGCCAACCTGCCCAGCGCAAGAGCGACCGGGAACCGCCAGTGCCGGAGCAACGAGAGTTGCATCGGAATCAGCGGCAAAGGATAAATCCTGTTTTCAAACACTTGAGCCGCATTCTGAGCAAAATCGCGATTCAATCCCTCCACCAAGGCCGCACTGCGTCTGGTGATTCATGTCCGACCTGACACCTTCGTTGCGCAGCGTGCGCCCGATGCAGGCTGCGCAACGAACAGGGGAGACCATCACGATGAGCGATACCGCAACGGCCGATACCACATTGAAATACGATGGCAGTTCGCCACCACTGCTGGCGAACACACCATACGACCTGATCACTCGCACGTCGGTGGTACGTGATGCTTCGCAGACAAGGCAGATCGTCATGCCCTTTCAGCCCTGGGTCGCACTTGAACTGTCTGGCGGGCGGCCCATCCTAATACCAGCCAATCCGTATTCCGCCTTTTTAGGGATCACCCTTGGGGATGGTCGGCAGATCCTGAACGCGGATCACACGTTGCAACCCTATGTGAATCACGATGCCCCTTCGCTTCTTGTGTGGGACGTGACCGAAACCTACTGCTGGCATCAGGTGGAAAAGGCGACCGGGTATACCGACACCATGAAGGCATCTATGCAGGAAACCTTCGTCACCTCGACGAGTTCGATGAGCGAGTTCTCGAAGACCGTCGATCGCAGCGTTTCAGCCACAGCATCGGCCTCAGGGTTCGGCTTTTCAGCCGAAGTCACCGGATCGCTGTCCGATTCGATCACGCACGGCATCACCACGCAAAGC
Source organism: Novosphingobium sp. ERN07 (assembly GCF_012641335.1). Taxonomy (GTDB): domain Bacteria; phylum Pseudomonadota; class Alphaproteobacteria; order Sphingomonadales; family Sphingomonadaceae; genus Novosphingobium. The sequence continues at coordinate 603,236 of NZ_JABAID010000001.1, read as the reverse complement.
CAGATCGAAAACGAAATCCAGAAGGCGACGGAAGTGTCCTATGAAGGCGGGTACACTTACACGCGCTGGCACAAGGTGCTTGAGGTCACCATCACGCCAAAGGAAACTCCGGCTGGCAACGGATGGTATCCGCTGAGTCAGGAGCAGATGGCCGCGGTCTTACCGGCACCAATGACCTGCCGCATCCTTGTCAGCGACTTCCCCGACAAGTGCCTCACGGCCAATCTCGTCAAATGATGTCCGGGACCGGGCGCGCTTAACCGCCGCCCGCCCGGTCCATCAGATCCATGAAATTGCGCGCCGCATCACGATCCGCCGCGTCTTCGAACGCCACGTCCAGATCGGGCGCATGGCCAAGCATGTGCAGCAGCGTCCACAGCCCGAACCGCCGCGCGCCATCCTTCTCCAGCCCGAAATCGACCAGCATCTTCTCCACCCCCGCCTCCATCACGGCAGGCGAGACAGCAGCAAGATCGTCGGTGCCGAAATAGCGGCGAAGTTGGTCGTCGAGTTCCATGACGGGGCTATAGTCAGAAAAGCGGCACGCTGTCCCGGTCAATGATCGCAGCGAATTCAGGCGATACGCTGCGATAGTCCACCAGATCGACTTTCCACGGCAATGGCGATTCATCGAACGCTTCGCGCAGTATCGCCAGCAAGGACAGCGGCAGAGCCTCACGACCGTCCAGCGCCAGATCAAGGTCCGACCATGCCTTGGGAGCGCCGCTGGCACGACTGCCGAACACGCGGACGGACACGCCTTCGGGCAAGCAGCGCGACAGAATCTCCCGCACCTGCGCCAGTTCGTCCGGCGCAAGCCTCAGGGCATCAGTCACGCCCGCGCTTCCAGACGCGCCAGCAACCCCTGCGCCTCGGCCAGAAACGCCGGGATCGCCGCCACGACCTGCAAGGCCTTTGCCTCGTCATAAGTGTGCGAGGTGATGTTGCGCATCTCGCGGAACATGCGCCAATCGGCCCATTCCCCGGCGACCAGCCCTTGCTCCACCCCGGTGCGGATCAAAGTGGGGAAGGTCAGCCGGTCAATCTCCTCAGGATTGGCCGAAGCCTCCTCCAGCGCCCGCCGCAGCATCTTGTGGGCAAGGTCGTAGGTAAACTGGAACCGCTGGATCAGCCCATCTCGAATCTGCGCATCGCTCTGGTCAGCAAGGAACCGGACAAGCCCCTCGTCAAGACGGGCGACGGCTTTTGCGAGGGGGGCGAAGTCAAGCGACATGGTAAGCATGTGCCATCATTGCAGAGCGCGGGGCAAGTGCCGGTCGCGGCCCCCCTCCCGCAGGCGGGAGGCGTCGGGGGTGGGCAGCAGCACCAGCAGTTAAGTAAAAGGTCTGTGCAGGGACACGCTGAGCAGTCCCTCGACCGAAATGTCCTCGTCCAGTTCATCCCAATGGATGCCATCGCGGCTCAGGAAGAACGCCAACCTGTCTGATTCTGATGCATGGAGCAGACGCGGAAACCATGTAAGGGGCACACCGAGTGTGCGGCCGTCGATCAGTTCGACCCACAAATTGTGTTCATCAAAATGCGCAGACAAAGGCGAGGGGGCGTTACCCATCTTTGAGCTATTTGACTAACGACAGTTTCATTCTTCCAAAAACCCAAAGCCAGTCTGGCGATGATCTGGCCGATCAGGCTTTTGGCGTTTTTGCTTCGGCCCCATGAGGTGAAGTCGCCAAGCTTGGCGAAGCGATGCAATTCTACGGGTAAATTCCCGTTCTGACATAGAAGGAACGGACTGTAAGTCGACAAGTGCTAACTGACGCACATTTCCTATGACCGCCTCAGTATCGATAAGCCAAATCTTGAATTCATCAAAGTAATCTGCGTAAACTTCCTCAAGCACCCGGCGCATAAAAGATGAATTATAAGCCCAAGGGGTCGGGTTTTTCCGTGGTTGTAGAAAAATGAGATTCGGTATCCCATTAACAACAGCGACAGTCTCGGGACGGAGGCTTAACGAGAAATCTCGATCCACTGCGTACACTATCTTTTTCAGCGGGTAAAAGGTGCTTCCGCAGAAAGTCTCACATTTTGCAATGAGCTGTGCAACCTCAAGGTTACACTTTCGTGCTAAGTCGAACTTGATCTTTTCAAGACCACTGACTGCCACTGTGTAGGGCAGCGTACCTCCCAGCAAAATAGGCGTTAGCTTCCTCACACCGCCATAACTGAACGGGCCTGCATCACCAAAATATTGACTGACACGAGATGTCGTTTCTCGAGACGTCGAAGCCGTCATTCTGGCTGCATCAATGATATCTACCGTACGAGACAAAGGTTATCTCCTTAATGCAGTGTGACGACAGGCGTTATCCGTCGAAAGTGATCAAGAATAAGTGCGTCTGGGATCTTCATACCAGGATAAATTGAATCGTCTGCCTGCTGCCAGACATACTCCCAAGGACCATCTTCCACATGTGAAGCTTCAACCAATTGATTGGCCGTATATTGTGCGTATTGCTCCAGCACTAACTCAATCATAGATGCATGTTGAGATTCAACGTTATGCGGCCTGTATACTGACTCACCAGTTAAAGGGTCAATATATGTAGCTTTTACGTCGCGAATTGGCTGATCTCGAAACGCTTTGAACTGATCGTATATGACCCTTTGAACTGGGCCATACTTCCAAGCCTCAAACTTGCTTTTTACCAAAGGCTTATCATACATGGCGTAGAACCAGCCATGGGCAAAGTAGAGCAACTTCTGCAGGGCAAGATTTGTCATCCTAAGTCCACGACGATCCGCAAACTCGAGAATGAAGTTCGTGATGTCTCTCACATCATACATTCACTGACCCACACGAATGAAGTATTCCAGCCTTTGTTCCCATTTCGTTCTACGCCATTTGATTGATTTCGTCAATCTACTCCGCCGCAATCCCCGCGCCGCCAAACATATCCACCTCCACCTCAACCGGCACTTCCACATTCGCGGCGCTCTTTGCGCTGCGGCGCTTGTCAAAGCTGGTCCACACGGTGTTCCAGTCACCGCGCGTGGCGGCTTTCGAATATTCCGTCGCGCGGGTTTCGAAGAAGTTGGCGTGTTCCACGCCGTTCAGCAGCGGGGCGAGCCACGGCAGGGGGTGGTCTTCGATCATGTAGATCGGCTGGAAGCCCAACTGGCCCAGACGCCAGTCGGCGATGTAGCGGATGTAGCGTTTGATGTCCTTGGCGCTCATGCCCGGCACCGGGCCTTGTTCAAAGGCCAGATCGATGAAGGCATCTTCCAGTCGCACCGTCTTCTGGCAGCAATCGATGATGTCTTCCTTCACCGCCTTGGTCAGGCAGCCCCGTTCCTTCACAAAGGCGTGGAACAGGCGGGTGATGCCTTCGCAGTGCAGCGATTCATCGCGGACCGACCAGCTCACGATCTGGCCCATGCCCTTCATCTTGTTGAAGCGCGGGAAGTTCATCAGCATGGCGAAGCTGGCGAAAAGCTGCAGCCCTTCGGTAAAGCCGCCGAACATGGCGAGCGTGCGGGCTATATCCTCGTCCGTGTCCACGCCGAACTGCTGCAGATAATCGTGCTTGGCCTTCAGCTCCTCGTATTCGAGGAACATGCCGTATTCGCTTTCGGGCATGCCGATGGTGTCAAGCAGGTGGCTGTAGGCCGCGATGTGCACCGTTTCCATGTTTGAAAACGCGGTCAGCATCATCTTGATCTCGGTCGGCTTGAACACGCGGCCGTACTGCTCGTGGTAGCAGTTCTGCACTTCCACGTCGGCCTGCGTGAAGAAGCGGAATATTTGCGTCAGCAGGTTGCGCTCATGCTCGGAAATCTTCTGCGCCCAGTCGCGGCAGTCCTCGCCCAGCGGCACTTCCTCAGGCAGCCAGTGCACCTGCTGCTGGCGCTTCCAGAATTCATAGGCCCACGGATATTCGAAAGGCTTGTAGGTCGGGCGGGCTTCGAGAAGAGGCATGGGCGGATATCCTGTGCTGATTCTTTTAATGTAAGGTCTGGCGGCTTGCGGCGAAAGGCGGGCGGGGGCCTTGGCCGGGGATAGTGACGGGGTTTTCCACCGCCGGGAATCGTGCGCTTTGGGGCAGGTCGCTTCGGCCCGGCGCGCGGGCCGCGCGGGTTGGCGCTATGCCGGGGTGCTTGGCGGAACGGGCGCTGGCGGCGGCGGTTGAGGTGGCATGGCGGCGCAGTGTGGCGCACGCCCTATAACCAACTGAAACCACAGGAGAATTGTCATGGGCGAATATGAGCCGAACGACTCGCGCAACGTTACCGGCGCGAATATCCAACATCCCGGCCAACAGGAGCAGTTCCAGCAGGGCAGCGGCCAGATGGGCGGCGGCTCTGGCACCGATCACGACATGAAAAGCCGCATCCGCGAACACATGGAAGTGATCGGCGCTGACGGCGCCCACATCGGCACCGTCGATGGTATCGAGGGCGACCGGATCAAGCTGACCAAAAAGGATTCCGGCGCGGGCTTCGAAGGTGGAACCCATGAGGGCCACCATCATTACCTCTCGTGCGGGCTGGTTGCCGGTGTGGAAGGCGATCGCGTTCGCCTTTCGGCAAACGGCGATACGGCCTGGGGTATGCTGGAAGAGAAATAGGCCCTGGAGGAAGGCGCAGGTTTCGTGCAGCCTTGCTCCCGGCTGCACGAACGTCCCGCCCCCTTCGGGACCAGGCTGCGCCACGCGGCCGGGAGACGCCTCGCTGAAAAGCGGGGCGTTCTTCTTTTTTGCGTGGTGCGCCTTCCGCATCCGCGGAAGGCTTGCGGCACCGGCCCGCTCCCCCGGCCCGGCCACCCAGAGCATACCGCGAGGGCAGCCGGGCTGGGGGAGCGGGCCGGTGCCGCGATTTTCGCTTATTTCCAGAACCAGCCGGGTTTCAGGCTGCGATCCTTGCGGTTCTTCCACATCGAGAAATACATCCACAGGCCCGAAATGCTGAAGAACAGCAGCGCGAAGCCTGTCATCAGCGAGATCGCCGTGCCCACCGGCCCGAATTCCTCGCCCGAATGCAGATGGTGGAACCAACCGACGAGCGACTTCATGCCGCCCGGAGGCGCCTTGGGCCGGCACATCATCGTTTCGGGGCAGACGAAGCCCTGCGGCACAGGCGGCGGCCCGGCCTGTTCGCCCGAAGGCCAAAGCGCGGTCACATGGCTGGCAACGCCCGTAAAGGCCATCCACAGCATGAACACGCCGAAAAACACCGTGATCCAGCGGTGCCACTTGCGCATCATCAATTCCTTCCGTTCCCGGCGAACAAGTCGCCCCCATTTGCGTCCCAGCCGGGATCGAGCCGGACACGCGCAAATGGCCGAACGGAGCGGCAGGGCGCAAGCCGCGAAATGTCGCGGGATGTAACGGAATTGCGCGACTGAACATGGGTTGAGAATACCGTAATTCGAAGCGCATGGTAGATATGGAGAAACGTCATCCACAGGCGAAATACACAATATGTCGGCACAGGCTCTCCAGCAAGCGCAAGATATAGAGTGCACAATCCGCAATGACCCGTCGAGATTGGAGGGCCTGAAGCTCAGGCCCTCCAATCCTTATCAAGCGTGACGCACCAGCTTCCAAGTCACCGACTTGCCGTTATGAGGAGGCATGCGGTTCCCCTTGGCAATAGGGGCAGTCGTGGAAGGCGTATCAATGGACTGCCAGACCCCGGACTCGGGGCAAACTTCGCCAGTGCGTGCGGTGGTGCCGATAGGCTTGCGTGCGTTGTAGTAGTTCATCTTAGTGACTTTCTTGCCGCGCTGCTCCCCGGACAGACGCGTTGATCGACGAAACCCATGCAACGGAAATTCCGTTTGAGCACGAGCTGCTGCAAGCAAAGTCATGAGATATGACTCATGGCAGGCGCTGCCGGAAAAAAATCGACAGGCTTATCCACAAGGTCTCCCACCTGATGCCGGAGACATCAGGTTGACCAGAACGACAAGCCATGCGAGTCAGGAGCTGCCAAGCGGGCTGCTCGTCACACTTGTCGTTCAGCTTGCACGGGGAAGGTTGTCGAAAGACTTCCTTCCCCTTTTTGATTCTTGTCTTACGACTCGAACCAACTCTTTAAATACCGTTTACCAGCCGCGCCGACGAATCGACGCCACTGTAAGTTGTCCGCTTTTCCACAGAAACAAATCTAAGTTACTGGCAGGCCAGACATTCCTCGTAATCCGTCTCGCCCGCCGAAAGCTCGATCTTGGGCGCGGCGGAGGTGTTGTCCGCCTCAACGCCGCCGGCAAACCCGGCGCGCTGGACCGACTTCGAGCGGAGATAGTACAGGCTCTTGATGCCCTTTTCCCACGCCTGGAAGTGCAGCATCATCAGATCCCACTTGTCCACGTCTGCCGGGATATAGAGGTTCAGCGACTGGGCCTGATCGATGAAGGGCGTGCGGTCTGCCGCGAATTCCAGCAGCCAGCGCTGGTCGATCTCGAAGCTGGTCTTGTAGATCGCCTTTTCATCGGGGCTGAGGAAATCGAGGTGCTGGATCGATCCGCCGTGTTCGAGGATCGAGTTCCACACGTTGGTGGAATCCTTGCTCTTTTCGGCCAGCAGCTTCTGCAGGTACGGGTTCTTCACCACGAACGAGCCGGACAGCGTCTTGTGCGTGTAGATATTCGCCGGGATCGGCTCGATACAGGCAGAGGTGCCGCCGCAGATGATGCTGATCGAAGCGGTCGGCGCAATTGCCATCTTGCACGAAAAGCGCTGCATCACGCCCATGTCGGCGGCATCGGGGCACGGCCCGCGTTCCTGCGCCAGCATCAGCGAAGCCTCGTCGGCCTTGGCGGCGACGTGCTTGAACATCTTGAGGTTCCACGCCTTGGCCATCGCGCTTTCAAACGCGATGCCCTTCATCTGCAGGAACGAATGGAAGCCCATCACGCCCATGCCGACGCTGCGTTCGCGCATGGCCGAATACTTGGCGCGGGCCATTTCGCTGGGCGCGCGGTCGATATAGTCCTGCAGCACGTTGTCGAGGAAACGCAGCACGTCTTCGATAAAGCGCTTGTCGCCGTTCCATTCGTCCCACGTTTCAAGGTTGAGCGAGGACAGGCAGCACACCGCCGTGCGATCGTTGCCCAGATGGTCGCGCCCCGTGGGCAGGGTGATTTCTGAACAGAGGTTCGAGGTTGAAACCTTAAGCCCCAGATCGCGGTGATGCTTGGGCATCATGCGGTTCACCGTATCGTTGAACACGATGTACGGCTCGCCCGTGGCAAGGCGGGTTTCGACCAGCTTCTGGAACAGCGAACGCGCGTCCACCGTGCTGCGCACAGAGCCGTCCTTGGGGCTGCGCAGGTGGAATTCGGCACCATCGCGCACGGCTTCCATGAATTCGTCGGTCAGCAGCACGCCGTGATGCAGGTTCAGCGCCTTGCGGTTGAAGTCGCCGCTCGGCTTGCGGATTTCGAGGAACTCCTCGATTTCCGGGTGCGACACATCAAGGTAGCACGCCGCCGAACCACGGCGCAGCGACCCTTGCGAAATCGCCAACGTCAGGCTGTCCATCACGCGCACGAAGGGGATGATGCCGCTGGTCTTGCCGTTCAGGCCCACGCTCTCGCCAATGCCGCGCACCTGCCCCCAATAGGTGCCGATGCCGCCCCCGCGCGAGGCGAGCCACACGTTCTCGTTCCACGTGGCAACGATGCCTTCAAGGCTGTCATCCACCGAGTTCAGATAGCACGAAATGGGCAGGCCGCGCCCGGTGCCGCCGTTCGAAAGCACCGGCGTTGCGGGCATGAACCACAGCTTCGAGATATAGTCATAGAGCCGCTGGGCGTGCTCCTGATCGTCGGCATAGGCATCGGCCACACGCGCGAACAGATCCTGATACTTTTCGCCCGGCAGCAGATAGCGGTCGTCCAGCGTATCCTTGCCGAAATCGGTCAGGCGCGCATCGCGGCTGTCATCGGTCACGATGGTGAAGCGGCGCGGATTGACCTTCTTGGAATCGCTGACCGGCGCAGCGGCTACAGCCGCAGCGGCAACCGTTGCCGCCATCCCGGCGACCAGCGCATCGCTGCCTGCGTCCTTGGTGTTCATATCCATTGCCTTCGCCTCACCGGTCGATTCCGGGGCGCTTGCCAACGCCAGTTCGTCTTGCGCAACCACGGAGCCATCTCCAGTCCTGAAATCCACGTCGCAACCCCCGTTTTCGTACCCCGGCACGTGGCCGGACGATCAGTCCAATCTCGAATCAGGCTTGCATCCCGACCCTACAGGAGTCAGAACGAAAGTGGAACATTATTGTCCCGCACCCGCTCGGCTCCAAAATCCAAAATCATGGCCTCATTTGTGCTTCACGCTGGCAAAACACTGCCATTGCGCGAAAAACACGCCCAAGCGCTCCAAACTAGGTTTAGAGGTTCCCCTGAAGCCGAACCACAACCCATAGTGCCTCAACCGGATTCAGACACAAGAGGGTAATGATCCGCAGGCAGACTCGATTCGTCGCACGCCCGATTCGTTTCGTCGCCACGCACGCCATGCTGCAGTGCAGCGACGCGCGGGGGAAGCGGCACTTCAAGAGGGAAATGACGTTCGTTGGATTATTTTTGGTCCGCATCACCAAATTGTGGACAAGAACCGGTCAACCGGCACCATATGATGTGTCCACAGGAACGGAGTGCATACGTGCTGAATCTGATCTCGATCGTCTTCACCGGGCTGGTGGTCGGCGTGCTGGCGCGGTTCCTTTATCCCGGCGCGGTCGATCTGGGCCTGCTCAAGACGATCCTACTGGGCGTGGGCGGCGCACTGGTGGCGGGCCTGTTTGCAAGCTGGCGTTCGGGCGGCACCTTTGGCGAAGGCGTGAACCGCGCAGGCTGCCTCGCCTCAGTCATCGGCGCGATGGTGCTGATCTTCCTTGGGCGCAGTCTTTAACTCAGGCCCTCGGCGCAATTCTGCGGTAACTCAAAGCCTCGGCCACATGAATGCGCCCCACCGTCTCGGCCCCTGCAAGGTCCGCAATCGTCCGCGCCACGCGCAGCATCCGTGTATAGCCGCGCGCGGACAGGCGCATCGCTTCGGCGGCTTGGGCCAGCAGTTTGCGCCCCGCATCATCTGGCGTGGCATGAGTGTCCAGCATATCGCCGTTCAACTCGGCATTGCTGCGCATTCCGCTGCCTTCCAGCCGCACCACTTGCACGCTGCGCGCCCGCGCCACGCGAGCGGCAACCTGATCCGACCCTTCAGCAGGTGGCGGCAGCGCCAGATCGGCGGCAGAGACGGGATCGACCTCAACATGCAGGTCGATCCGGTCGAGCAGAGGCCCCGAAACCTTCGACTGGTAATCCCCCGCACAGCGCGGCGCGCGGCTGCATCCCAACGCAGGATCGCCCAGATGCCCGCAACGGCAAGGGTTCATCGCCGCGATAAGCTGCACCCGCGCCGGAAAGGTCACATGCGCATTGGCGCGCGCTACGGTAACCTCACCCGTTTCCAGCGGTTGCCGCAGCGAATCCAGAACAGGGCGCTGAAATTCGGGCAGTTCATCCAGAAACAGCACGCCCAGATGCGCCAGACTCACCTCGCCGGGGCGCACTTTCAGCCCCCCGCCGGTCAGCGCCGCCATCGAAGCCGAATGGTGGGGCGCTCGAAACGGCCTTGCGCGGCTGATCCGCCCTTCTTCCAGCGTGCCCGCAACCGATGCCACCATCGAAACTTCCAGCGCCTCTGCCGGGGTCAGTTCGGGCAGGATGCCCGGCAGGCACGATGCCATCAGCGATTTGCCCGCGCCCGGCGGCCCGATCATCAGCAGGTTGTGCCCGCCAGCCGCCGCAATCTCCAGCGCGCGTTTGGCGGTTTCCTGCCCCTTCACCTGTTTGAGGTCGGCCATGCGGCGCGGTGGCTCTGCCACGCCCTGCGCAGGCTGTGGAAGCCGGTGCGTGCCTTTCAGGTGGTTGAGCAGCCCGATCAGGTCAGGCGCGGCGATCACATCGATCCCGCTGGCCCAGCGCGCCTCAGGCCCCTGTGCCGCCGGGCAGATCAGCCCCTTATCCTGCCCGCTGGCGTGGATTGCCGCCAGCAGCACGCCCGGCGATGGCAGCACGCGGCCATCCAGCGCCAGTTCGCCCACGGCCACGTAATCGGCAATCTGTTCGAGATCGATCACGCCCATTGCCGCCAGCAGCGCCAGCGCGATAGGCAGATCGTAGTGCGATCCTTCCTTGGGCAAGTCTGCCGGTGAAAGGTTCACCGTGATTCGCTTTGGCGGGAGCGCCAGGCCCAGTGCGGAAAGCGCCGACGAAACCCGCTCCCGGCTTTCGCCCACGGCCTTGTCCGGCAGGCCTACCACGCGAAACGCGGGCATCCCCGGCGCGACCTGGCACTGCACTTCCACGCCACGCGCCTCCAGCCCCAGATAGGCAACCGTGGAGACCAGCGCGACCATTCATCCTCCTGCCCGATAAGGGAATCTGCTGAGGGTAGCGCGCAAAGATCCGAGTTGGGTGCGGGATGCTGCCATTTCCGAGGTATTTCGGTGCAATCCGTAAATCACGGTGAACGCAATTTAACCCAATTCCTTGGCACTTCAGCAATCCGCTTGGGCGGAAAGCAAAGGACATGCTTCGCCGCCTCGCCCTTGTTACAACCTGCGCCCTGCTCGCCTGCCAACCGGCAAGCGCGCATGAGGTCAGCACCCGCACGTGGGTGGAAGACGGCGTAACCTGGACCGAAACGACTACCGTCGAAGTTTACGAACCCGGCTCCGAACGCATCGTCGGCTTGAACCGCGCCGATGTGCAGGGCGTGGCCAGTTTCGGCCCCTTCGAAGTGCTCGATGGCACGCGCGCGGCGCTGGTGGCCGAAACGGACAGCTATTCGCCCGCCGATTTCCAGAAGATGCTGCGCGCCTTCCCTGGCATCCGCGTGCTGGAAATGCCCGACTGCCCCGGCACGGTGGATGATTTCGCCAACCTGCGCCTCGGCCGCATGATCCGCGCGAACGGCATCGCCACCCATGTGCCCGAACACGGGTCGGTCCGTTCAGGCGCGGTTGAGCTGTTTCTTGCTGGCGCCAGCCGCAGTGCAGCACCCGACGCTTCTTTCGTCGTCCATGCGTGGCTCGACGATGACGGACGCGAACCCGACGATTTCGCCGCCAACGATCCGGTCAACCGCGCCTACGTCGATTACTATCGTGAGATGGGACTGCCAGCCGACAAGGCAGCGGCGTTCTATGCGTTGACCAATTCGGTCCCGCACGAAGAGGTGCTGATGCTGGCCGCGGACGATCTGCGGAAATATGCGGCTTTGAACTGACGGGTCGGCTTGCGTGCTTCGACAAGCTCAGCACGAGCGGGCCTTGTGCAGCACCTTGTGAAGCGCTCTGTTAAAAACCCCAACCCACTCGTGCTGAGCCTGTCGAAGCATCATCCTGAGCCTGTCGAAGGATGCAGGCTAATGCGCCGCCCCCCAAGATAGCCCTGTGCCAATCTCCACGCCCAGCGGCACCGTCAGCTTCACCGAAGGCTCCGCTGCCGTCGCCATCACCCGCTCGATCACCGGCTTGGCCGCCGCAACATCACCCTCCGGCAGTTCGAACACCAGTTCGTCGTGCACCTGCAGCAGCATCTTCACATTGGGCAGCCCCGCTTCGGCCAGCGCGGGCATCATGCGGGCCATCGCGCGCTTGATGATGTCAGCGCTCGTGCCCTGAATCGGCGCGTTGATCGCCGCACGCTCGCTCCCCTGCCGCTCCGCCTGATTTTTGGAGCCGATGCGCGGGAACCATGTCTTGCGGCCGAACAGCGTTTCCGAATAGCCGCGCTCGCGCACGCTCTCCAGCGTTTCGTGGATATAGCGCTGAATGCCGGGGAAGCGCTCGAAGTAGCGGTCGATCATCGCCTGCGCCTCGTCCGCGCTCACGCCCAGACGCCCGCCAAGGCCCCAGCGGCTGATGCCGTACAGGATGGCGAAGTTGATCGTCTTGGCCCGCCCGCGCGTATCGCGGTCCACATGCCCGAACATTTCCATCGCGGTGCGCGCGTGAATGTCCTCGCCCGCCGCGAACGCCTCTTTCAGCGCGGGGACATCGGCCATGTGCGCGGCCAGCCGCAGTTCGATCTGGCTATAGTCCGCCGCCAGCAGCACATTGCCCGGTTCCGCCACAAAGGCATCGCGGATCTGGCGACCAATCTCGGTGCGGATCGGGATGTTCTGCAGATTCGGCTCGTTGGAAGACAAACGCCCCGTCTGCGCGCCAACAAGACTGTAGCTGGTATGCACCCGCCCGGTATCAGGGTTGATCGCAGCCTGCAGCGCATCGGTATAGGTCGACTTCAGCTTGGAAAGCTGACGCCACTCCAGCACCAGCGTGGCCACTTCCGCACCCTGCGCAGCAAGGCCTTCCAGCACCGACTGATCGGTCGAATACTGCCCGGTCTTGCCCTTCTTCCCGCCCTTGTAGCCCAGCTTGTCGAACAGCACTTCGCCCAGCTGCTTCGGGCTGCCGATGGTGAAGGCCATGCCCGCCTTCTCGTGAATCACGCCTTCCAGCCGCGCAATCTGCGTTGCGAACTCGGCTGAGAGGCCCGCCAGTCGCTCCCGATCCACCTTGATCCCGTTGCGCTCCATCATCGCCACAACCGGCACCAGCGGCCTGTCCACGCGGCTGTAGATGCGCATTCCGGCCTCGTCCACCAGCCGGGGCTGGAACAGCCGATGCAAACGCCACGTCACGTCGGCATCCTCGGCGGCATAGCGCGTGGCATCGGCCAGCGGCACTTCGGAAAACGAAATTGCCTTCTTGCCGGTGCCGCACAGATCTTTGAACTTCATCGTCGTGTGCAACAGGTGCCGCTCGGCCAGTTCGTCCATCCCATGCCCGCCCACGCCCGCTTCGCTGCGGCCTGCATCAAGGCAGAAGCTCATAACCATCGTATCGTCGATGGGGCCAACGTTCACGCCATGCCGCGCCAGCACGTTGATGTCATACTTGATGTTCTGCCCGACTTTCAGAACCGCATCGCTTTCCAGCAGCGGCTTCAAAGCGGCCAGCGCCTCGGCACGGTCCACCTGCACCGGCTTCTCGGCAAACATGTCGGCCCCGCCATGCCCCAGCGGAATATAGCAGGCATCGTTGGGACCAAGCGCAAGACTCACCCCCACCAGATCGGCCCGCATCGCATCCAGCGCGCTGGTTTCCGTATCCACCGCCACCACCCGCGCGGCAAAGGCGCGAGCGATCCAGCGCTGCAGTTCGTCCATCGTCTGCACGCAGGCATAAGCCGCAAGGTCCACCGCCGGCCATGACGGCAACGGCTGACGATTGCCCTGCGGCGCCGCCGCAGCCGCCGCATTGTCCACCTTGGCCGGATTGAGCTGCGTCTTCGGCCCCGGACTGCCCTTGCCGTCGTCCAGCCGCCGCAACAGGCTGGTAAAACCATGCTCCTCCAAGAACGCCGCAAGCGGATCGCGCGGGATCACGTCCAGCTTGAAATCCTCGATCGGGATCGGCAGCGGGCAGTCTTCCTTCAACTGCACCAGCACGCGCGAAAGCCGCGCCATTTCGGCCTGCTCCATCAGGCTCTCGCGCAGCTTGCTCGCCTTCATCCCCGGCGCTGCGGCCAGCGCCGATTCGAGATCGCCATGCTCCTGAATCAGCTTTGTGGCGGTTTTCGGTCCGATGCCGCGAATGCCGGGCACGTTGTCCACCGAATCGCCCATCAGCGCCAGCACATCGCCTACCTTCTCTGGCGGCACGCCAAACTTCTCGATCACTTCGGGAATGTCGATGCGCTGGTTCTTCATGGTGTCGAGCATGTCGACGCAGCCGCCGCCCACACCGCACTTGCCCACCAGCTGCATCAGATCCTTGTCCGAAGACACAATCGTCACGTCCCAGCCACGCAGCGTAGCAGCGCGGGCATAGGAAGCGATGATATCATCGGCCTCCAGCCCTTCTTCCTCAATGCAGGCAAGGCTGAATGCGCGCGTGGCATCCCGGATCAGCGGGAACTGCGGCACCAGATCTTCGGGCGGCGGCGGGCGGTTGGCCTTGTACTGATCGTACAGGTCGTTGCGGAACGACGTGCCCGCCTTGTCGAGAATCACCGCCAGATGCGTCGGCCCATCGGCCTTGTGCAGGTCTTCGGCCAGTTTCCACAGCATCGTGGTATAGCCATAGACCGCGCCAACGGGCGTTCCCACGGGGTTCGTCAGCGGCGGCAGCCGGTGATAGGCGCGGAAGATATAGGCCGACCCGTCGACCAGATAGAGATGCTGCTTTTCGCTCATCCGGGGGTGTTAGCAGGGCGGAAGAGCCACGTCATGGGGTTGCCGCCGCAACTTTGTCACAGGCCTGTGCAAAGCTCAAAAGCCCGGAAATCGGGCAAAAAAAAGGCAAACTCGCCCGCGCGATAGACGAGATGCGACAGATTGCGTTCGTCTTGTGCTTGCAACGCGATGAATTGCCGATTAATTGGGTCGCGAAGTCTACCGGCTGAGTAGGCTTTGCGGCGGGCTGCTTGCCCGGCGCTGTTCACTTCAATCCAGGGATTGTAACGCATGCGCAAGCTCATCCTCGCCGCTGTCGCCGGCACCGCCTTCGCTCTCGCTGGCTGCTCGGAAAAGCCGGCTGAAGAAGCCACCGAAGCTGCTGTTGAAGCAACTGAAGCTGCTGCCGATGCCTCGGCTGCTGCTGCTGACGCTTCGGGCGCTGCCTCGGAAGCTGCTGCCGAAGCTTCGGAAGCTGCGATGTAATCTTTGCCTTAAGGCAGATTACGCGAGTTAGAGAGAGGCGTGGTCTTCGGACCGCGCCTCTTTCTTTTTGCGCGCGCGTCAGAATGAGGCCGACCTCACTCGGTCTGCCCGAGCTGTCCTGAACGTATCTGGAGATCATTCGGAGCCGCCGCGCCCGAACAACCGTCATCCTGAACTTGGTTCAGGATCCATTTTTCCCAACAAGCTGCCGTTTTTGCGGAGAGATAGACCCTGAGACAAGCTCAGGGTGAAGCGCGCGGACTTGTTCGATCAGAGCTGACCAAGGTCTGCCCCAACCCCACCCGATATCAGCGCCGACGCACCAGATCCTGCGTGTTCTTGCCCAGCGGCGCGCTGTACCCGTCATAGATCGTGCGCATCATCCGCGCGATCAGCCCGGCGTGCGCCGCATGGCCTTCCGGCCCGGTCACGAAGAACGTCACCGCCAGATGCCGTCCATCGGGCAGGCGCACGATGCCCACATCATCGGTCACGCCCGAAAGCGTCCCGGTCTTGTGTGCCACCAGCGTGCCTTCTGGCAGGCCTGCACGGATGCGCGTCTTGCCGGTGCTGGTGCGAGTCATCGTATCGAGCAGCACCGCGCGGCTTTCAGGGCTGAGCACCCCGCCCCGGTCAATCGCCGCCAGCAGCGCGATCATCGCGCGCGGCGTGCTCGACGTGCGGGTATCGATCACCTTGGCCGGGTCGATCTTGCCATCATCGCGCACCAGCGTGGCCATCGTATGGTCCAGCCGCTGCCCGGCTATGCCATTGCGCGTCAACCAGCGGTTGACGTTCTCGTACCCGCCGACAACCTTGATCAGCCCGTCCGTCGCCTCGTTGTGGCTGCGGGTGATCATTAGTTCCATCAGGCTTTGCGCGGTCATCACGGTCCCGGCGCGCAGCGGCGCTTCGGGACTGGGCGTGCCGCGTTCGACCACGCGCAGCATCATCGGGAACTGCTGGTCGAGCCGGTAATTGCCCTTTTCAACCTGTTCGAGGAACGTGGCCGCCACCGCGATCTTGGCCGTGCTGGCCATCGGGAACGGCATGTCGCCATTCACGAAGATCTGGCCGCCGCCATCAAGGTCCATCGCCGCCACGCCAATGCGCCCGCGCCCTTCGGCGGCAATCGCGGCAACCTGTTGCTGGATGATCTGGTCACGTTGGTCCTGCAGCGAAATCGCGTCACGGCTCTGCACCTGAGGAACGGTGGTGACAAGCGCAGGCACTGCGGTGAACAGCGCTGCAACGATTCGTGCGGTCCGAAACTTCATGCCCTCACTTACCCCGATCCCGGTTTATGCCTCTTTAACGAAACTAACCATTTGTGATTCCGCCGCAAAGTGCCTTTTCCATCACCTCGGCGCAAGGCTGGCGCGGATGATCCGATCCGGGGGAACCTTTTTCGATTCGATGATCCGGCAATGATTCGCGCTGGACTTTAACTGATCGATTAAGAATAGTCTCAGCAGTGGCACGCAAGCCGCAGGCTGGAGAGACGATGGAAGGACTGCTCGAAGCGGTCATGCGCCGCGCAGGCGTGGCCGGCACGGTCACGAATCCCGTCACCGGGCTGCAACGCCTGTCGGGCGGAGCCAACATGGAATCGTGGCTCTTCGCCTGCGGGCCAGATCGTTTCGTGCTGCGCCGCGCCCCGTCTGCCGAATGGATCGCCGAGCGTCCGCTCAACACGGCGGGAGAAGCCGAAGTCATTCGCCGCGCCCACGCTGGCGGCGTCGCCGCGCCCGAAGTGGTGGCCGAACTCGTTCCCGATGATGGTCTTGGCATCGGATTCATCATGCGCTGCCTGCCGGGCACAGCCGATCCCGAAGTGGCACTATCATCCCCGCCCGTGCTGGCTGGCGATCTGGCCAAGGCGATGGCACGAATCCACGCGCTCGACACGCGCGGCCTCGATTTCCTGCCCCGCCTTGATCCCGCTGATGGCGTCGAAGGCCTCGCCCGCCAGTTCAATGAGGCTGGCGGAGATCGCCCCCTGATCGCGCTGGGCCTCGCATGGCTGCGCCGCAATCTGCCGCCCCCTGCCGAACCCGTTGTCGTCCACGGTGATTTCCGCATCGGCAACCTGATGGTCCACGAAGGGCACCTGTCGGGCGTGCTTGATTGGGAACTGGCGCATCTGGGCGATGGCCACGAAGACCTTGCCTATGGCTGCATGGCCGTGTGGCGCTTTGGGCGGCTGGACAAACAGGGCTTCGGCCTCAGCGATGTCGAAACGCTCGCCCGCGCCTATCAGGCCGCTGGCGGCGAAGCGTTCGATCCCGCTCGCTTTCGCTTCTGGCTGGTTTACCGCACCGTGTGGTGGGCGCTCGGCTGCCTGTCGATGGGGCAAGCCTGGCGCAACGGCACCGACCGTTCGCTGGAACGGGTGGTCGTGGCACGGCGTTGCGCAGAACAGGAACTCGACCTGCTGTTGCTGCTGGAGAGCGAAGCTCCCGAAGCCGAACGCGCCCGCCCCTTGCCCCCCGTTGCACCAGAATCTCCTGCCACCACGGGCGAACCCAGCGCCGCTGAAATGCTCACTGCCGTCTCCGAATGGCTCGCCGCCACTGTGAAGGACAAACTCGCCGGGCGAGAACGCTGGGAACTGGCCGTCGCGCAGAACGCGCTGGGCATCGTGCGCCGCGAATTGGCCACCCGCGCCGATCCTGCCGACAAGGCGCTGGCCGACGACATGCTTGCCGGTCGCCAGACCATCGCCACGCCGGGCCTTCTGGCCACCTTGCGCGCCCGCGCACTGTCCACCCTGTCCGCCGACATGCCCAAATACCCGGCGCTCGCCGCCGCCCGAACGCTCTGGGAGCAACGCTGATGAACTTCGATCTTCCCGCCCCCCTCGTCGCCTACCTAGCCGAACTCGATGCCTTCATCGACGCCGAGATCAAACCGCTGGAAAAGGCGGATGACAACGTGCGCTTCTTCGACCATCGCCGCGAATGGGCGCGCACCGATTTCGACAATGGCGGCCTTCCCCGCCACGAATGGGAAGCGCTGCTGGTAGAAGCCACGGCCCGCGCCGACGCTGCCGGGCACTGGCGATTTTCCGCGCCCAAGAAATATGGCGGCAAGGATGGTCAGAACCTGTGGATGGCGGTGATCCGCGATCACTTCGCCGCCAAGGGCCTTGGCCTGCACAACGATCTGCAGAACGAACATTCGATCGTCGGCAACTTTCCTTTCGTGAACATGTTCGAGCACTTCGGAACGCCCGAACAGCAAGACGAATTCATCAACGGCGGCTTTGCCCGCACCCGCCGCACCGCCTTCGGCCTTACCGAACCGAACCACGGATCGGATGCGACCCACATGGAAACCCGCGCCGTGCCCGAAGTGCGAGGCGGCGTGGCGGGCTGGCGTATCGATGGCGAAAAGATGTGGACCACCGGAATGCACGTCGCCACCCACTGCGCCACATTCGCGCGCACCAGCGGCGATAACGGCGATGCGCGCGGCATCACCTGCTTCCTCGTGCCCAACCCGTGCGAGGGCCTTGTGATCGAGGAATACCTGTGGACCTTCAACATGCCCACAGACCACCCGCGCGTGTCGTTCACCAATGTCTGGGTGCCTGAATCTGCGATCCTCGGCCCAGTGGGCGGCGGGTTGTCCATCGCGCAAAGCTTCGTCCACCAGAACCGCATCCGGCAGGCCGCCTCGTCTCTCGGCGCGGCCACCTTCTGCATCGAGGAATCGGTGCGCTATGCGCGCGAACGCAAGCCCTTTGGCGAGGAACTGGCGCGCAATCAGGCGATCCAGTTCCCGCTCGTAGACCTCGCCACCCAATGCGAAATGCTGCGCCTGCTGATCCGCAAGACCGCGTGGGAGATGGACCGCCTCGAAGCCGAAGACGGTGGCCACAAGCGGATCGAGCGCGAACTGTCAGACAAGGTGTCGATGTGCAATTACTGGGCGAACCGGCTGGTTTGCGAAGCGGCGGACCGCGCGATGCAGGTCCACGGCGGCATCGGCTATTCCCGCCACAAACCTTTCGAACACATCTACCGCCACCACCGCCGCTACCGCATCACCGAAGGCGCCGAGGAAATCCAGATGCGCAAAGTGGGCGCCTTCCTGTTCGGCTATCTGGGGCCACGGAAGGGGATGTTCGGGTAACTGCCACAAACCCCTTACACTACTCCAATTTCGTCACCCCCGCGCAGGCGGGGGTCCAACGTCGTCGCACAGCGACGGCATTCCCGACGCTGGATTCCCGCCTGCGCGGGAATGACGAAGCGTTGAGTCACTCGAACAACCGGTCAAACCACGTCTTCTTTTCCGCCACCGCCGGAGCGGGCACTGGCTGGTCGGCAAACAGCCCCTCCACCAGCGCCCGCACCTGAACCCGCTTTCCACCCGAAGGCCGGTAGGACGGTTTCGCCACGCCATAGACCAGCGCAGTTCCATCCTCACTCCACCGCCCGTCGAAGAACAGCGCCTGCTCCTTGCGGCGGCGCGGAAGGAGCGAGGCGGGCCGCGCCCAGTCCAGCATCGCTTTACGCGCACCGTCCACATCGCCCTTCACGAACCGCCCGATCCAGCTCGCCCGCGCAATCGCCCCGGTGTTCCAGTGGAAAGACAGCGCCGCGCCTAGTTCCGCTTCGGTGGGATCGTGCGGACCAAAAGCTGCCAGCACCGGCGGCAGGTACTTTTCACGCAGCAGCCACAGGTACACGCCAATGCAATGCTCCAGCGGCTGCGGCTTGTCCTTGTAGCGCGGGAAGACCTTGTGCCCGCTCGCATCGGTGATGCCGACGCTCCATGTCCACACGCCAACGCTGTCCTTGTAGGCTTCGGTCACGATGCCTTCGTGGGCGATCAGTTCAAGAGCGATGCGGGGGGTGAGTTCGCGCATGAGAGGTCCGACTCCATCCAAAAACCAGAGTCGTGCGCATCGGCTGGAATGTAGGAAACCGGAATTGAAACCCATCAAAACCAAACGGCCCGCTTCGGTGTGCGAAGCGGGCCGTCAGATGGTACTTTGCAGCGCCTCAAGTACGCCTAGATGCAGTTAGGTGCATCTAAGTGCACTTCAGGATTTCAGGCAAAAGCGGCCTTCAGGTCATCGACCAGATCGGTGCGCTCCCACGGGAAGAAGTCGCCTTCCGGCTTGCGCCCGAAGTGGCCATAGGCCGCAGTGGGCTGATAGATCGGCTTGTTGAGGCCCAGATGCGTGCGGATGCCGCGCGGCGTCAGGCCGCCCAGCTTGGCAATGCCCTTGATCGCAGCTTCGATCTTGTCGTCGCCCACGGTGCCGGTTTCGTGCGTATCGACATAGAGCGACAGCGGCTCCGACACGCCGATGGCATAGGCGATCTGGATCGTGCAGCGCGTGGCAAGGCCAGCAGCAACCACGTTCTTCGCCAGATAGCGCGTGATGTAGGCTGCCGAACGGTCAACCTTCGTCGGATCCTTGCCCGAAAACGCGCCACCGCCATGCGGGCTTGCGCCGCCATAGGTGTCGACGATGATCTTGCGACCGGTCAGACCAGCATCGCCGTCGGGACCGCCGATTTCGAACGAGCCGGTCGGATTGATGTAATACACGGTTTCGCGCAGCAGCACCGGCGGGATCACATCTGCGATCACGCGCTTCACATAGGCGTGCAGCTCGGCTTCCTTGTCGCCCTCGTCATAACCCGGCACATGCTGGGTCGAGACGACGACGGCGGTGGCCGCAACGGGAAGCGAACCTTCGTAGCGCAGCGTGACCTGGCTCTTGGCGTCAGGCTCAAGGAACGGGGCCGCGCCGGAATGACGGTCAGCCGCCATGCGCTCAAGGATCTTGTGGCTGTAGTACAGCGTCGCAGGCATCAGGTCAGGCGTTTCGTCGGTCGCGTAACCGAACATGATGCCTTGGTCGCCTGCGCCTTCGTCCTTGTTGTCAGCCGCATCGACGCCCTGCGCGATGTGTGCCGACTGGCCGTGCAGGCGGTTGATGAACTCCAGCTTTTCCCAGTGGAAGCCGTCCTGCTCGTAACCGATGCGCTTCACGGTATCGCGGACGGTCTTTTCGATTTCTTCCTGCGCGCCCGGTGCCCATGCGCCGTCTTCATACACGCCCTTGCAGCGGATTTCACCGGCAAGCACGACAAGCTGCGTCGTGGTCAACGTTTCGCAGGCGATACGGGCTTCGGGATCCTTCGACAGGAACAGGTCGACGATGGCGTCGCTGATCTGGTCGGAAACCTTGTCCGGGTGGCCTTCGGAGACGCTTTCGGAAGTGAACAGGTAATCGCTGCGCATTGGCGGTCCTATGCTGATGGCCGTGCCCGAAACGGGCAGAGGCGATATAAAGAAACCTTTATGTCACCCCCCGCTTAGCGTTTCCGCGTAGCGCTTGCAACCAGTGCTACGAAAAGAAGCGCTATTGCCCATGCAAGCCCCAGCATGTTGCCAAAGCGCGCGAACAGCGTCGGCGCATGGGCTGGCGGCACTTTTCCATCCAGCCTGCCTGCGCGCAGCGGCGGCACGAACTGGCGCACCAGGCCATCGGCATCGATCACCGCGCTGATCCCGGTGGTGGTCGAACGCAGCACCGGCAGGCCTTCCTCGATCGCGCGCATCCGCGCCTGCGCAAGGTGCTGGGGCGGTCCCCATGCGCCGAACCAGCCATCGTTCGACGGGTTGAAAAGGTAGTCGGGGCGGCGCCCACGATCCACCACTTCGCCAGAGAAGATGATCTCGTAGCAGATCTGGATTCCAGCCTTGCCGTGCCGCCCCAAATCAAGTGTGCGCGGCCCCGGCCCGGCGTGGAAATCGAGGCTTCCAGCAACCAGACGCGACAGGCCGATAGGTTCGAGAATCTCGCGCATAGGCAGGTATTCGCCATAGGGCACCAGATGCGCCTTGGCGTAGGAGCCGCGAATCTCGCCGCGCGAATCGAGCGCAGTGACCACGTTCCAGGCGCCCGTTACTTTCGGCCCCTTCATCGCAAGGTCGGTGGTGCCAGTCAGCAGCAACCCGCTCTTGCCCGCCACGCGGCCCAACCTTTCGCGGGCAACGAGCGGATCGCCCGCGTAGGTCGTCTCGTCATACCAGAACTGCGCATAGCCGGGCCGCAGGAAGTCGGGCACGCCGCTTTCAGGCCAAAGCAGCAGCCGCGTCTCGCCCGGTTTGCGCGCCAGCGAAAGCGCAGCGGTGGTCTGGAACTGCTTTTCGTAATTGGCGGGATCGTTGAGCACGTCCTGCCGCACATCTGGCTGGACGAGCGTATAGGCGAGCGTCCCTTCACGGCGTTCACCGTGTAGCGGAAGCACCAGCAGCAGCGCAGGCGCAAGCGCATAGGCCAGCGCCGCACCCTTGCGCTCCTGCCGCCATGACCGCAGTGCAAAGAGCCACCAGCCGCCCAGCAGCACGACAAGCCCCGACAGCGCATAAGTGCCCATCCACTGCGCAGCGAGCGCCAGACCGGGGCGGTCGAAACCGCCCAACGTGACCATCGCCAGCGGATTCCACGCAAAGCCGGTGAAGACCCAAGACCGCATCCATTCCGCCAGAATCCACGCGGCTGCAAAGGCGGGCAGCAACATCGCGCGGCGCGTTTCGGCCAGCCACCAGCCCAACAGCGTGGCGATGGCTGGATAGACCGCGAGGTAGAGCGCCAGCAGGAAGACCGCGATCCAGCCCAGCCACGCGGGCATTTCGGCCTGATAGGTGAACGCCGTGGCGATCCAGCCATTGCCCACGGTGAAGTGGCCGACGCCGAACAACCAACCGGTGAGCAGCGCCTGCCGCCACGTTTTGACCACGTAGAGCCGGTGAATCAGCCACGCCAATGCCGCCAGCGTCAGCGGCCAAAGGCCGAGCGGCTGGAAACCGCAAGCGGCAAGGCCACCAGCAGCAACCGTCAGCAGGGTTTCGCGGGGGATCGGGCGGGGGGAGAAGCGGAAGCGGCTCATGCCCCGCTGCTATGGGGTGCGCCGGGGCCAACCGCAAGCGATCAACCCCGGCGTCAAATGTCAGCCTTCGACCGGCTCGCTGGCTTCTGGCGCAGCGGCCTTGCGCGGGCGACCGCGCTTTTTGGGTGCAGGGGCAGCTTCTTCGGCAACCGGTCCAGGCGCTTCGGGAGCAGGAGCGGGTTCTGCCACAGGTTCTGCACGCGCACTGATCGAGGGCGGCAGGAACGAGGCGTCGAGCGTTGCCGGTGCTTCGTCGTCTACCGGCTTGGCCGCGCGGGGGCGACGTTCGGTGCGGGGGCGCAGGCCACCGCGCGCAGGGCGGGCTTCACGCACAAAAGGATTATCCGCCGCATCGGCAATGGGTTCACCCTCAATCGCGGGCACGCCTTCGCCGGGGAGCGGTTCGGCCGCGGGTGCCTCAACCTCTGAATCGCGGTTGCGATTGCGGTCGAAACGGCGATTGTTGTCGCGCCGACCTTCGCTACGGTCACCGCGATCTTCACGCTGGCGGTCTTCGCGGGGCCGATCATCGCGTTGGCGATCTTCACGGGGACGATCCTCACGTTCACGGCGGCCTTCGGAACGGTCGTTGCGATCACCACGCTCAGGCCGGTCCTCGCGGTCTTCCCGTTCGCGACGGTTGGAGACCGGACGGTCGAACGCGGGGAAATCACCCTCGACGCTGAAATCGCCACCGTCGTCTTCACCGTCCTGGTCCTGCCAGCGCTCCCCACCAGCTTGACCGCCGTTCTGGCGGGCGCGCTGTTCTTCCTGACGGGTACGGGTATCGGCAATCACGCGGAAATAGTGATCGGCAAACTGGAGGTAGTATTCCGCCTGCACGCGATCGCCGTTCATATGGGCGTCCTGCGCAAGCTTGCGATACTTTTCGAGCAACTGCGGGGCATTGCCCCGCGCGCGGCTGTCGATCCGGTTGAGCTGCTGGCCACCATTCTGCGGACGGTTGTTGTTACCGCGACCGCGACGGCGGTTGTTACCACGATTGTTATTCAACTCAGGCACTTCCTTAATTGGGTGGCCTCTCGAAAAACAGGTGCAAGCTATTGCGCCGCACAACCCTCCGCACCGGTTCGCCATCTAAGCGAATCGGCGTTTCCAGCATCTGCGCTCTTTCCGGCCAATTGGCCGTTCTTCCCTGCAAATGGTGGAGCTGGCCGGGACGGGAAGCCTCATCCGTCCCCTGCCTGACTTCACAGTTAATGGGCCGAGCGGCCCTTGCCAAGAGGAATATTGGCTATTCTCGCCATTTCCACAGCCCTTTCGCGCCCGGCAAGGTCATGATGGACGCGCGCGGACATGTGTGAGGCGCGCGCAAGGGCCGACACGGCCTGCCCCTGTGTCCAACCGATCTCGATGATCGAAATGCCATTTTCGGCAAGCAGAGCGGGGATTTGCGGCACCAGAAGGCGATAATCGTCCAACCCATCAGGCCCGGAAAACAGGGCCTGCGCAGGTTCATGCGCGCGAACCGAGGGGGTAAGATCGGCCTCATCCTCGACATAGGGCGGGTTTGACAGGATCAGCTCGAACTGGCCCAGATCGCTCGCCCAGCCCGGTTGGGTCCAGTCGCCCGACAGAAAGCGCGCGGCAGGTGCGTGTCGCCGCCCATTGGCGCGGGCGACGGCGAGTGCTTCGGGGGAACGTTCGATAGCCACACCTTCGGCATCGGGCCAGAGCGAGAGTGCGGCAAGGAGCAACGCGCCGGAACCGGTGCCGAGATCGAGGATGCGGCGCGGCGGCTGGCGGTCGGCAAAGGCTTCGCGCGCTACCTCTACCAGCGTTTCGGTATCGCCCCGCGGGATCAGTACGGCGGGGCCGACGATTAGCTCCAGTCCGTAGAACTCGGCGCTGCCGGTGATGTAGGCGACGGGTTCGTGGCCCGCGCGGCGTTCGACCAGCGCGTCGAAGGCGGCTGGCACTTCGCTCTGCATATGGCGCAGCAGCAGTTCGGTGCGGGTGCAGCCGAGCGCGTGGGCCATAAGCAGTTCGGCATCGAGCCGGGCGGTGTCGCTGGTGGCGGACAGGCGCTCGGTGGCGGCGCGCAAGGATTGAGAAACGTTCACTCCCCCTCCTCTAAAGAGGAGGGAGCTTCGGATGTCTGAACTCTACCCATCCATCGCCGCCAGTCGCTTGGACTGGTCCTCGGCAATCAGCGCGTCGATCAGTTCGCCAAGGCCGGTGCCTTCGAGGACTTCGGGCAGGCGGTGCAGCGTGAGGTTGATGCGGTGATCGGTCACGCGGCCTTGCGGGAAGTTGTAGGTGCGGATGCGTTCGGAACGGTCGCCGGAACCCACCATCGCCTTGCGCGCCTCGGCCTCTTCGCCCTGCGCGGCATCGCGCTGCGCTTCGAACAGGCGGGCGCGCAGGACCTGCATCGCCTTGTCCTTGTTCTTGTGCTGGCTGCGACCGTCCTGGCAGGTGACAACCGTGCCGGTGGGCAAGTGGGTGATGCGCACCGCCGAATCGGTGGTGTTCACGTGCTGCCCGCCCGCACCGCTGGCGCGATAGACGTCGATCTTCAGATCCTTGTCCTCGATGCGGATGTCGACCTCATCGGGTTCGGGCAGGACGGCGACCGTGGCGGCAGAGGTGTGAATGCGCCCGCCCGATTCGGTAACGGGCACACGCTGCACGCGGTGAACGCCGCTTTCGAACTTCAGCTTGGCGAAGACGCCGCTGCCGGTGACGTTGGCGACGACTTCCTTGTAGCCGCCCAGATCGTTGGCGTTGACCGAGACGACTTCGACTCGCCACCCCTGCTCTGCGGCGTACTTTTCGTACATGCGGAACAGATCGGCGGCGAAAAGCGCGGCTTCATCGCCCCCTGTGCCTGCGCGGATTTCGAGCATCGCCGGGCGGCTGTCCGCCGAATCGCGCGGCAGCATGGCAATGGCGAGGCGGTGTTCGGCTTCGGGCAGTTCGGCGTTGATGCGGCGCAGTTCCTCGTCCGCCAGCTCGCGCATGTCGGGATCGTCCAGCGCGGCAAGGCTCACCAGTTCCTCGCGCATCGCAGCGATTTCCTGCGCGATGCGGGCGACGGGTTCGAGTTCGGCATAATCGCGGCTGGCGGCGATGAAGTCTGCGCCTTCGAGCGTGCCGGACCCCAGCCGCGCTTCGAGTTCGGCGAAGCGGTGCGTGAGGTGGCCGAGGCGGGTGTCGGATACGCTCATGCTAGAATGTCGTACTCTAGCTCAAGTTCGCGACCATGCTCGATTGTCGGTTTTGGCGCAGCCCACAGCTTTAATGAATCTAGAGTTTCGATAACCCGCTGTGCAAGCTCTTCATCCACTAGATTGCCGGTTGTCAGCGAGCGCACTCGCATGACAGCAATTGTGCGTTCACTAACTGCCTTATCGTCCAAAACCAGTACCAATTGAGGGTTTTCTTTGACAGCTTTGTCGAACCGCTTTCGTGGCGCGCCTTCTGCCCATACTGCTGAACTCAGACCCCTGCGTCTCAGCGACAGTCCTAGGTTCCAAGCGAGCTGATCTGTTGAGCGAGCTTCGCTAACGATTGCGACGTTAAGGCGACGCGGGTTTCTTTCCCCCACCAACATCGCCAGCCGCTCAATCCCCGCAGCCCAGCCGACCGCAGGCGTGGCTGCGCCGCCCAGCGCTTCCATCAGCCCGTCATAGCGCCCGCCGCCCAGCACCGTGCCCTGTGCGCCCAGCCGGTCGGTGACGAATTCGAACGCAGTGTGGCGGTAGTAGTCGAGGCCGCGCACCAGTGCCGGGGCGCGGGTCCATGCAACGCCTGCAGCATTTAGCCCGCCGGTGACCTTGGCGAAGAAGTCCTGCGCTTCATCGCTCAGGAAATCGTCGATCTTCGGGGCCTGCGCGGTGAAAACCTTGTCGCGCGGGTCTTTGCTGTCGAGGATACGCAAGGGGTTGCGTTCCAGCCGGTCCTGCGAATCTTCCGACAGATCGCCCTTCACGGCGCGGAAGTAGTCGATCAGGGCGGTGCGCCAGGCTTCGCGGCTGGCGCCATCGCCCAGCGTGTTGAGCTGGAGCGTCACGCCATCAGCGATGCCCAGTTCCTTGAGCAGCTGGTCGGCCATCACCAGCAGTTCCACATCTGCCTGCGGTTCGGCTGCGCCGATCACTTCGGCGTCGATCTGGTGGAACTGGCGGTAGCGGCCCTTTTGCGGGCGTTCATAGCGGAACAGCGGGCCGTGGGTGGCAACCTTCAAGGGCGCGTACTGCTGCCAGCCATCTGTGATGAAGGCGCGGGCGATGCCTGCGGTGAACTCAGGCCGCAGGGTCAGCGATTCCCCGCCGCGATCTTCGAAGCTGTACATTTCCTTGGAAACGACGTCGGTCGTCTCACCCAAAGAGCGGCTGAAAACAGCGGTCTTTTCGAACACCGGCATTTCCACGCGGCGGAAGCGGTAGAGCTTGCGCACGCGCTCGAACGTTTCGACGACGAATGCGAATGCCTCGGCATCGGGGCCGAAGATGTCCTGGGTGCCGCGGATGGCCTGGGGTGTTTGCGTGCTCATGGTGCGCGCGATTAGCCGGAAAGTGCGGAAACGGGAAGCGGTCAGAAAAAGGCGGAGCGCAATGGTTGCGAATGTGACCGCTTCGGGCCATGAACTGGCCCCATGCTGAAGAAACTCGCGGTTGCCCCGCTCCTCCTCGCCCTTTCCGTGTCCACTCAGGCGCTTGCCGCCAACTCCGCGCCGATGGCCGTGCCGATCACGCAGACCGTGCCCGATGCGCAGGATGTGGCCTATCCTGGCACGATGACGCTGGATATCGATGCGTCCGATACCATGCGCCGCGCCTATCGCGTGACGCAGGTGATCCCCGTAGCCGATGGCGCGAAAGAGCTGACACTGCTGTTCCCGCAATGGCTGCCCGGCAACCACGGCCCGCGCGGGCCGCTGGCCGAACTGGTAGGCGTGCAGTTCTTTGTCGATGGCAAGCCGGTGGAATGGAAGCGTGATCGGGTGGAAGTCTATGCCTTCCACGTCATGCTGCCCGCTGGCGCAAAGGCGGTGACCGCCAAGTTCATCCACACCTCGCCGCTCGCATCGAACGAAGGGCGGATCACGATGACGCCCGAAATGCTGAACCTGCAATGGGAGAAGATGAGCCTTTATCCCGCAGGCCATTACGTGCGTCGGATCAAGGTGAAGCCGAGCGTGACCCTGCCGCAGGGCTGGACGCCCGCCACCGCGCTGGACGGCATGAGCATGACCGGCAACCGCGCGACATGGGCCGAAACGGACTACGAAACGCTGGTCGATTCCCCGATATTTGCGGGCAAGTACTTTAAGAAGTGGGATCTGGGGCAGAAGGTCACGCTGAATGTCGTGGCCGACAAGGCCGAACAGCTTGAGGCCAAGCCGGAATATATCGCGGCGCACTCCGCGCTGGTGGACGAAGCGAAGCTGGCGTTCGGCGCAAACCATTTCGACCATTACGAATTCCTGCTCGCGCTGTCCGACAAGATCGGCGGCATCGGGCTGGAACATCACCGGTCGAGCGAGAACCAGCTTGAGCCGGAAGCCTTCACCGAGTGGGACAAGCAGGAGTGGGACCGCAACCTGCTGCCCCACGAATATGCGCATTCGTGGTCGGGCAAGTTCCGCCGCCCGGCACGGCTGTGGACGCCCGATTATCGCCAGCCGATGCAGGGTGACCTGCTGTGGACCTATGAAGGGCAGGACCAATTCTGGGGCCTTGTGCTGGCGGGGCGTTCGGGCTTGCAGGGCAAGGACATGGTGCTGGGAATGCTGGCGCAGTGGGCAGGCGGCTATACCCAGCAGCCTGGGCGCGAATGGCGTTCGGTCGAAGATACCGGGTTCGATCCGGTCTTCGCCTCGCGCAAGCCCAAGCCCTATTCCTCGCTTGCCCGCAACGAGGATTACTACACCGAAGGCGCGCTGGTGTGGCTGGAGATCGACCAGATCCTGCGGGAAGGCACCGGCGGCAAGAAGTCCATCGACGATTTCGCCAAGGCATTCTTCGGCATGAATCCCGGCGACTGGGGCCAGATCCCGTTCGAGGTGGACGAGATCGTGACCAAGCTGAACGCGCTCTACCCCTATGACTGGGCCAAGCTGATCGATACCCGCATCAACCAGCCGGGCCAGCCCGCACCGCTAAACGGGATCGAAAAGGGCGGCTACAAGCTGGTGTGGAAGGAAGAGCCGAACCCCTATGCCAAGGCTGCGGGCGATTTCAGCAAGACGCTGAGCCTTGCCAATTCAATCGGCCTTTCGATCGACAAGGAAGGCAAAGTCACCGGTTCGCGCTGGGACAGCCCCGCTTTCAACGCAGGAATCGTGACCGGCGCGCAGATCATGGCGGTGAACGGCGTGGCCTATGATGCCGATGCGCTGAAGAAGGCGATCACCGCAGCCAAGGGTGAAAAGGGGACGCCGCTGGACCTGCTGGTCAAGCGCGGCAGCCGCTTCGACACGATCCGCATCGATTACAAGGATGGCCTGCGCTACCCGTGGCTTGAGCGTGTGGCACCGGGCAAGGCCCCAACCGGGCTGGACCTGCTGTTCGAACCCAAGCGCCCCGGCGCTGCGGCAAAGAAGGCGAAGTAAGCGTAATGGCGCGCGGTGGCAGCGGGCTGGGAAACCGGCTGGCTCCACCGCGCTTCATCGTGTTCCTGACGCTGCTGGTGGCCGGTTTCATCGGTTATTGGCAATTGCCGGGAGCAGAAAGCCTTGCCGATGCGGCGGCGATGAGTTTCGATCTTGCCGCAGCGGTATTTCTGACGTCGATACTGCCGCTGCTGCGCGATGCCAATACCGCCAGCATCCGCCGCCATGCTGCCAACAATGACGCCAATCGCCTGCTCGTACTGATCATCACTACTGTCGTGACGATGGTGGTACTGGCGGCAATCTCGGGCGAGTTGCCGCCCGCTTCGGCGGGCAACCGCATGGCGATGGTCAAACTCGTCGGCACCCTGTTGCTGACGTGGCTTTTTGCCAACACCGTCTATGCGCTGCATTATGCGCACCTCTTTTATTCTTCGCGCGATGGCAAGGATACGGGCGGCATCGATTTCCCCGGCACCACAACGCCTGATTATCTCGACTTCATCTATTTCAGCTTCACGCTAGGCATGACCTTCCAGACATCCGACACCGAGATAACCAGCAAGAGCATTCGCCGCATAGCGACGGCGCATTCTTTCGCTGCCTTCATATTCAACATTGGCGTGATCGCATTCACCATCAATGCCTTGGGGTAATCGGGAGTAAAGGGCGTTTCGCCATAAGTCTTGTTGCGACGCACAAGCGGCTTCGCTAGGGGCAGCGCGTTCTCTCCACCCAATGAACAGGGGCCAAGATGCGCATCGACATGATTCCCACCGGTGACAATCCACCGGAAAGCCTGAACGTCATCATCGAAGTTCCCGTTGGCGGTGAACCGGTGAAGTACGAATTCGACAAGGCATCGGGCGCGCTGTTCGTCGACCGTATCCTGCACACGCCGATGCGCTATCCCGCAAACTACGGCTTCGTGCCGCACACGCTTTCGCCCGATGGCGATCCGCTGGACGCGCTGGTGATCGCCCGTTCGCCCTTCGTGGCCGGTTCGGTCGTGCGCGCGCGCCCGATTGCGGTGCTGAACCTTGAAGACGAACATGGCGGCGACGAAAAGCTGGTCTGCGTGCCGGTCGATTCGACCTTCCCGTACTATTCGGACGTGAAGGAACGCGAAGATCTGCCCGAAATCGTGCTGCAGCAGATCGAACACTTCTTCACGCACTACAAGGATCTGGAAAAGGACAAGTGGGTGCGCGTGGGCACTTGGGGCGGCGCAGAAGACGCCCGCCAGATCACACTTGAAGCGATTGAGCGCGCAAAGGCCGCCAAGGCGGGCTGAAGCGTTTCGCCTGATCTTAAAAAAGGCGCTGGTTCTGCCGAACCAGCGCCTTTTTTCGGCTCCACGCAGGCGGGGGGTCTCAGTCGGCTAAATGTTGCGTTTCGTCACACCACCGAGGCCCCCGCCTTCGCGGGGGCGCTACGGAACAGTTGTAGTTCAGCCGACCACGCCCGCAGCCGCCAGCACGGCCAGCGTCAGGATATCGGGCGCAAGCGAAGTCATCGGCGCGATCTGCACGGGCTTTTCCATGCCGAGCAGCATCGGGCCGATCACCGCGTTGCCCGCGAGTTCGCGCAGCAGTTTGGCCGAGATATTGGCCGATTGCAGGCCGGGCATGATCAGCACATTG
Source organism: Novosphingobium sp. ERN07 (assembly GCF_012641335.1). Classification (GTDB taxonomy): domain Bacteria; phylum Pseudomonadota; class Alphaproteobacteria; order Sphingomonadales; family Sphingomonadaceae; genus Novosphingobium. Next base: position 572,386 of record NZ_JABAID010000001.1, on the reverse strand, counting down.
GCAGGGCCGGACAGGCGGCAGAACGGATAGTTGGCCATGACCTTGGGGTTCAGGGCCGCATCGGGAGCCATTTCCCCTTCGTATTCGAAGCCGGGGTCTTCGGCGTCGAGGATCGCCACAGCGCCACGGATCGAATCGAGCCAGCGGCCATAAGGGTTGCCGAACGTGGCATAGGACAGGAACGCCACGCGCGGTTCGTGGCCCATGCGGCGTGCGACGGCGGCGGTTTCCTTGGCGATGTGGGCAAGGTCTTCAGCCGAGGGACGCTCGTTCACGGTCGTATCGGCCAGGAACACGGTATAGTTCTTGGCGACCATCAGGTGAATGCCGAAAGGCAGGTGCCCAGGCTTGGGATGCAGCACCCGGCGCACTTCCTTCATCGACTGCGCGAAAGTGCGGGTCATGCCGGTGATCAGCGCATCGCCGTGGCCCAACGCGACGAGCAGCGAGGCGAAGACGTTGCGGTCCTGATTGACCATGCGCTTAACATCGCGTTCCAGATAGCCGCGACGCTGAAGCTGCTTGTAGAGATATTCGACCATCTCGGGCACCAGTGGCGAGACAGCGGAGTTGTGGATTTCATAGGATGATGGATCGCTGACGCCCAGTTCGGTCAACTTGTCGAGCACGCCCTGCGTGCGGCCTACCAGCACCGGGGTGCCATAGCCGAAATCCTTGAACTGGATTGCGGCGCGCAGCACCACTTCGTTCTCCGCCTCGGCAAAGACGACGCGCTTGGGATCGGTCTTGGCCTTTGCAAAAACGTTGGTCAGCACCGAGGTGGTCGGGTTCAACCGCGCCTTCAAACTGGTGCGATAGGCGTCCATATCCTCGATGGGCTTCTGCGCAACGCCCGAATCCATCGCGGCCTGCGCCACGGCGGATGACACGACTTCCATCAGGCGGGGATCGAAGGGCGCGGGGATGATGTAATCGAGGCCGAAAGTGTGGTTGATGCCGTATGCGGCGGCCACTTCTTCGGGCACCGGCTCGCGCGCCAGCTTGGCAATGGCTTCGGCGGCGGCGATCTTCATCTCTTCGTTGATCGCGGTTGCCTGAACATCCAGCGCGCCGCGGAAGATGAAGGGGAAGCCTAGCACGTTGTTGACCTGGTTCGGATAGTCCGAACGCCCGGTGGCGACGATGCAATCGGGGCGCACGGCCTTGGCATCAGGCGGGGTGATTTCCGGGTCCGGGTTGGCCATCGCGAAGATGATCGGCTGCGGGGCCATCTTCGTCACCCAATCGGGCCGAAGGGCACCGGCTGCGGACAGACCGAGGAAGATGTCTGCGCCATCGAGCGCGTCTTCAAGGCTGCGGGCCGATGTATCAACTGCGTGCGCGCTTTTCCACTGGTCCATGCCGGATTCGCGACCGCGATAGATCACGCCGGACCGGTCGCACATGATCACGTTGTTGTGCCGCACGCCCATCGCCTTGATCAGCGCGGTGCAGGCAATGGCTGCCGCGCCCGCGCCGTTGACCACGACCTTCACATCTTCGAGCTCGCGCCCCGTGAGGTAGCAGGCGTTGAGTAGGCCAGCGGCGGAAATGATCGCCGTACCATGCTGGTCATCGTGCATGATCGGGATCTTCAGGCGCTCTTTCAGCGCCTGTTCGATGATGAAGCATTCGGGAGCCTTGATGTCTTCAAGGTTGATCCCGCCAAAGCTGGGCTCCATCAGCGCGACTGCTTCAATGAAGGCGTCAGGGTCTTCGGTGGCGAGTTCGATGTCGATGGAATCGACGTCGGCAAAGCGCTTGAACAGCACAGCCTTGCCTTCCATCACCGGCTTTGACGCGAGCGCGCCCAGATTGCCAAGACCAAGAATGGCGGTGCCGTTGGAAATCACCGCAACGAGGTTGCCCTTGGCGGTGTAATCATAAGCAGTCGAAGGATCTTCCGCGATGGCCCGGACCGGCACCGCAACGCCGGGTGAATAGGCAAGGCTGAGATCGCGCTGCGTCGCCATCGGTTTGCTGGCGATGATCTCGATCTTACCGGGCCTTATGGTGTTATGGTAGAAAAGCGCCTCGCGTTCGGTGAAACGGACGTTGCTTTCCTCGGACATAATACCCCCGTGAGTAGTCGGCGTGAGTGGTCGGATTTCGATTAAAGGCCCTGTATGGTCTTTGCCGCTACGTCAAGGCGCGGATAGGCTGCATTTGCGGCACGAACATATCGGCGCGATCAATAGACCGATTTACAGCTCCTGTGGCTTCCACGTGGGAATACCCAGACGGCGGACCTTGAACAGCAGGCTGCGGCCTTCCTGCCAGACCAGTTGCAGGCGCGGATCGCCACGCTGCGGCAGGCCGGTGTCGATCAGCCACACATAGTCCACCCGTTCAATCGGCGCGGCACGCAGCGCGGTATCGACCGTGCGCCGCCAGCCACCGGCACAGCGGCGCGACCAGACAAATTCCGAAGGATCAGCCGTAAAATTGCGGCCGGGACGGAAACGCGGCACGATCATGTGCAGGCCGGGCACGGCCCAGTTATCGTTCACCCACGCCTGCCGATAGAGGCTGGCAAGGCTGGCAAGGTGATCGCGGCGAGTGTTGCGCCACGATTCATCAAGGCACGAGTGCTCCACAAAGGCCAGCACGCGGCTGCCGGGTTCGACATGCGTAAGCGCGGAAAGCTGCTTGTTGTAATCTTCGGCGTAGCCATTGAAGCTCCACGCCGTGACGGTGAGCCGCACGGCCAGCAGCGCCATGCCGAGATAGGCCACCGCCTTTGCCCATTCCGGGCGGCGCGCGCCGCTCCAGTCCTGAAGGCCAAGGCCGAGCATCGCCGCCACTGGCAGCAGCCGGATGTCGACGAACGACGATCCATTGATATCGCTGGGAATGGCAAGAAACAGCAGAAACACCGTCAGCGCGGGCAAGCCCTGCCGCCAGCGCCACTTTGCACCCAGCAGCGGCCCGACCAAAACCAACAGGCCTGCGATGATCGATGTGCCGAAATCCAGCAGCTTCGACTGATCACGCAGGGTGAGGACAAAGGACCATGCCTTCTGGTCCCAGCGCCATATGTTCATGCTCTTTACCGGCGGCGAAAACGCCTTCCACAGCACGATGGTGATGACCGTGGCCAGCAGCGGCCAGCAGGCCTGCCACAGACGCAGGCCGATGGCCTTCCAGTCCAGCGTGGCCAGCCACTGCCGATTCGTCAGGTCACGCCAGCGCCACCCTGCGGGCAGCTCATCCATCGCGCGGCCAAATGCGTGCGCGCCCACCAGCAGCGCCAGCAACAGCCCGCCGATGGCATGGCACAGCATGGCAACCGGCTGCGCGATGATCAGCATCGTGGCGCGCGCGCGGGGGTTTTTCTGTTCAAGCCAGAGCGAGGCCCCGAACGCGGTCAGCGAAAGGCCCGTGGCAAGGATGTAGTTCAGGAAACCGGTCAGCAGCGGGAAGCTGAACACGAACATCAGCGACCATGCCGCCGCGTGCCCGCCCTTGGGGTTCAACATGCGTATGGTCCACAGACAGCCACCTGCGAACAGGCCTGTCGCCAGCACCGTGCTCCACCATCCGGCGGCAAGGATGCCGAACTGCGCGCCCAAGACCTTCATCAGCACGCCACCGCCGATATTCAGCGTGAACACCCATTTCCACGTGAAGTATTGTTCCAGCGGATTGCCGGGGCCAGCCGCCTCGATCGCGGCGGCGCCCATGTGACCCGGCACGTCGATCAGCGGCGGAACTTCGACCAGCGCGAAAGGCGCACAGACCAGCAGAACGCCGATCAGGATGCCCGGACCGGACAGCCACGGCAGCGCCCCGGCCTGTGCCCACAGCGCCTTTACGGCGGCAATCCAGCTCTTTTCGCGGACTTGCGTCAAACTCTGCTTACCCCAACATGACCCGCTTGCCGTGCCATCAGGGCGCGCAGTTGCGGATATCCAGCTTCGATGGTTTGAGAAACACGCGCGGCTGGTCTAGCCACCTCCGCGTGACGCCTAATGCCCCAACTCCGATGATGGCGCAATATCTTGCGCTCAAAGAGCAGGCCGCTGACTGCCTGCTGTTCTATCGCATGGGCGATTTCTTCGAGCTGTTTTTCGATGACGCGAAGATCGCCGCGCAAGTGCTCGACATTGCGCTGACCAGCCGGGGCGAACACGGCGGTGCGCCGATCCCGATGTGCGGCGTGCCGGTCCATTCGGCGGAAGGCTACCTCGCCCGCCTGATCAAGGCCGGGTGCCGCGTGGCCATTGCCGAACAGGTGGAAACGCCCGAAGAAGCCAGGAAACGCGGGGGTTCCAAGGCACTGGTCGCGCGCGATATCGTGCGCTTCGTAACCGCAGGCACGCTGACCGAAGAAGCCCTGCTCGAACCGCGCCGCGCCAATGTGCTGGCCGCTGTGTGCGATGTGCGCGGGGTCATCGGCCTTGCTGCCTGTGACATTTCGACAGGCCGAATGGAACTGGAGGAATGCAGTCCCGACCAGATGGGTGCGGCGCTGGCACGGCTGGGCGCGAGCGAGGTGGTGGCCTCTGATTCGTGGGAATTGGCCCCGGTCGATTGCGTGGCCCGCCCGAATCGGTCGTTCTCCAGCGACGAGGGCGAGACGCGACTGAAAGCGCTGCACGGCGTCTCCACGCTGGATGGTTTCGGCCAGTTCACCCGCGCCATGCTGGCGGCTGCAGGCGGGCTGATCACCTATCTTGACCATGTGGGGCGTGGCGCGCTGCCTTTGCTTCTGCCACCTGTGGCGCGCGAAGCGGGCACCCACATGGCGATGGACGAAGCGACGCGCGCCAGCCTTGAAATCCTTGTCAGTTCCACCGGCACGCGGCGCGGATCGCTGGTGGAAGCCATCGACCGCTGCGTGACCGGCGCAGGCGCGCGGCTGCTGGCCGAAGACCTTTCGGCCCCGCTCACCGATGCGCGCGCCATCAACCGGCGTCTGGAACTGGTAAGCTGGCTGCACGACGATCCGCTGCTGCGCGGTGATATTCGCGGCGTCTTGCGCGCCCTGCCCGATGTGGGCCGCGCGCTGGGCCGCGTGGTGGCCGGGCGTGGCTCCCCGCGCGATCTTGGGCAATTGCGCGATGGCCTGTCCGAAGCGCGCCGCCTGCACGATATGCTGCGCGCCCGCCGCGATCTGCCCGAACCGATGGTGGCGCTGCTGCCCACGCTTTCCGGCCACGGGGCGCTGACCGATCTCTATGCCCGCGCGCTGGTGCCCGCCCCGCCGACCGAACGGTCGCAGGGGGGCTATATCGCAGAGGGCTATGACGCGGGGCTGGACGAATTGCGCCGCGTATCGGGCAACGCCCGCCGCGCGATTGCCGCGTTGGAGGCCAAGTACCGCGACGAGACGGGCATTGCCGCACTGAAAATCCGGCACAACGGGGTGCTGGGCTATTTCATCGAGGTTCCGGCAAAGCACGGCGACCGGCTGATGCACCCCGATTCGGGCTTCACCCATCGCCAGACGATGGCGGGTGCGGTGCGCTTCAATGCGCTGGCGCTGCACGAGGAAGCCAGCCGCATTGCCGAAAGCGGTGGCCATGCGCTGGCGGCAGAAGAAGCGCATTTCGAAGATCTGGTCGGCCATGCCGTGCGCGCGAAAGAAGCGATTGCCGCCACCGCTGGCGCGATTGCCCGGATCGACGTTGCAGCGGGTCAGGCCGAACGCGCTGCGGAAGGTAACTGGGCCTTGCCGCGCGTTGTGGATGAACCCTGCCTTCAGATCACGGGCGGGCGGCATCCGGTGGTGGAAGCCGCGCTAGCGGCCAAGGGCGAGCGCTTCGTCGCCAACGATTGCGCGCTGGGCCAGCAGGACCGGCTCTGGCTGGTCGGCGGACCAAACATGGGCGGTAAATCCACCTTCCTGCGCCAGAACGCGCTGATCGTGCTGCTGGCGCAGGCGGGTGGTTTCGTGCCCGCGCAGGCCGCGACGGTGGGGCTGGTGGACCGTCTGTTCAGCCGCGTGGGCGCGGCGGACAATCTTGCGCGCGGACGCTCCACCTTCATGGTCGAAATGGTGGAAACCGCCGCCATCCTTTCACAGGCGACGGATCGCAGCTTTGTGATCCTCGACGAAGTGGGCCGCGGCACGTCCACGTATGACGGCCTTGCGCTGGCATGGGCGGTGGCCGAAGCGGTCCATTCAATCAACCAGTGCCGCTGTCTTTTCGCCACGCATTACCACGAACTCGCCCGGCTGGCGGAAACGTGCGACGCGCTGTCGCTCCATCACGTCCGCGCGCGGGAGTGGAAAGGCGATCTGGTGCTGCTGCACGAACTGGCAGAAGGCCCGGCAGACAAGTCCTACGGCCTTGCCGTGGCCCGGCTGGCAGGCGTGCCCGCGCCGGTGATCAAGCGCGCCAAATCGGTGCTGGAAAAGCTGGAAAAAGGCCGCGCCGCCACCGGAGGCCTTGCTGCTGGGCTGGACGACCTGCCGCTGTTCGCTGCTGCAATCGAGGCGGCAGAGGAGAAGGTCGATGCTTTGCGCGAACGCTTGAACGGGCTGGACATCGACGCACTCTCGCCGCGGGAGGCGCTGGACATGCTCTATCAGTTGAAGGCGCAAGCCAATGGTTGAGGCCTCAAGATCGTCTTTCGCCCCCCATACTTCGTCATTCCAGCGCAGGCGGGAATCCAGCGCGCAACCCTTCAAACTGGATTCCCGCCTGCGCGGGAATGACGAGGAGTTGGTCTGATGGAACTGACCCCGCTCGGCACCAAACGCGCGCTGTTCATCATGGCGGCTGAACCCGAATACGGCCCGCACCTGCGCGCCCGCTTCACACCGCTGATCACCGGCATCGGCCCGGTAGAGGCCGCGCTGCACACCGGCATCGCGCTCGCCCGGCTGGAAGCGGCAGGCACGCTGCCAGACCTTATCGTCTGCCTCGGCTCTGCCGGATCGCGGCGCTGTGCATTGGGATCGATCCACCAGATCGCCAGCGTATCGTGGCGCGACATGGACGCATCGCCCTTGGGCATCGAACCGGGCGTCGTGCCCTATCTCGACGAGCCGAAAGACCTGCCGCTGGAATGCCCGCTCGATCTGCCAAGCGTCACGCTGTCGAGCGGCGGCGATGTGGTCAGCGGCGATCATTGGGACCGCGTGAGCGCCGACATGGTGGACATGGAAACCTACGCCATAGCCCGCGCCGCCCGCACCTTCGGCATTCCGCTGATCGGCCTGCGCGGCGTGTCCGACGGCCCCGGCGAACTTGCGGGCGCGCATGACTGGCACAAGCTGCTGGGCTACCTCGACGGCGAACTGGCCAAGACGGTGGATTTGCTGGCGGCGCATTACGCCTAAAGCGACAAAAACAACCCCGCCAGCGCCGCGCTCATCAGATTGCTCAGCGCGCCCGCCGTCAACGCGCGCAGCCCCAGCTTGGCGATCACCGGGCGCTGGTTCGGCGCAAGGCCCCCTGTCACCGCCATCTGGATCGCGATGGAACTGAAATTGGCGAATCCGCACAGCGCAAAGGTCACGATGCCCACCGTGTGCGGCGAAAGCGCGGTATCCTTGCCCAGTTCGATGAACGCGACGAATTCGTTGAGCACGATCTTGCTGCCGAACAGCCCGCCTGCCTGCATCGCCTCGGCCCAGCCATCGGCGCCCAGCAGGTAGAACACCGGCGCGAAGACGTATCCCAGCACCATCTGGAACGACAGGTCGGGAACACCCACCCAGCCGCCGATCCAGCCAAGGATGCCATTGGCAAGCGCCACCAGCGCGACAAAGGCCAGCACCATTGCGCCCACCGCCACGGCCAGCTTCACACCGGTCTGCGCGCCTTGGCTCGCTGCCATGATGATGTTGGCGGGTCGCTCTTCCTCGTCAGAGGCGAGGCTGGGTTTTACGTGCGGATTGGGCAGATCCTCGTCCGCCATCGCTTCAGGGCACGGTGGTTCGTCGGGCATGATCAGCTTGGCCATCAGGATGCCGCCCGGGGCCGACATGAAGGCGGCTGCCACCAGATAATCGATGCGGATGCCCATGCTGGCATAAGCGGCAAGGATCGTGCCCGCCACGCCCGCCATGCCCACCGTCATCACGCAGAACAGCTGGCTGGGATTGAGCGCTGCCAGATAGGGGCGGATCACCAGGGGCGATTCGCTTTGCCCGACGAAGATGTTGCTGGCCGCACACAACGATTCCACCTTGCTGATGCCGGTTACCTTCTCCAGTGCGCCGCCGATCCAGCGGATCACCAGTTGCATCACGCCCACATAATACAGGATCGAGATCAGCGCTGCGAAGAACACGATCACCGGCAGCGCCGAAATGGCAAAGCTGGTGCCGCCGATGGCAGGGTCCGCCAGCGGCCCGAACAGGAACTGCACCCCGGCCCGCGCAAAGCCCAGCAGCCCTTCCACGCCAGCCGCAGCGCCCTGCAACATGCGGTTGCCCAGCGGCACATAGAGCACCAGCGCGGCAAAGCCCGCCTGCAACGCAAAAGCGGCAGCGACCACGCGCAACCGGATCGCGCGGCGGTTCGACGAAAGGAGAAAGGCGAGCGCAAGGATGAGCACCATCCCAAGCAGGCTGGACAATACGCGCATCAGGAAGGGAGTGCTCCACGGCAAATGGTTACCAACGAACCTAATAGCGAATTGGCGGGGCGTGAAAAGCGCGCTATCGGCCCGTTATGCACGATAAAGCCACTGCGGTCCCCCGTTCGCTGTTCCTGTTTGCGCTGTTCTATGGCGGCATGGTCACCTTGGGCGGCGTACTGGGGGCAAAGCAGGTCGCGCTCGGTCCCTTGGCGGTGGAGGCGGGAATTTTCCCCTTCCTCACCCTCGTCGGCATATCCAGCGGCATTGCCGAACTGCATGACAAGGCGGTGGCCGACCGGCTGGTGCGCTATGGCTTTTTGCCGCTGGCCTTCGCGATCCTGCTGACCCTGTTCGTCATCCAACTACCCACTGACCCCGGCATGTACGAACCGGCAAAGGAAGCCTTCCCCATCATCCTTGGCCAATCGTGGCGGATGATGCTGGCCGGGATCATGGCCTATGGCGTGTCGGTCACGCTCAACGTGTGGATATTCAACCGGCTGCGCGGCGCAGCGGGCAGGTTCCTGGCCGTGCGCGGATTCATCGCCGCGGCGCTTTCGCAGATCGTCGATACGCTGATCTTCATCACTGTGTCGTTCGTGGGCGTCCGCCCAATCGCCACGCTGATGCTGGGGCAGATGCTTGCCAAGGTCGTGCTTTCCGCCGTCCTCGTCCCGCTGATCATCGCGCTGGTGCTCAAGCTGGGGCGCAAGCTCGATTCAGCAGATTGATCCGCGCGAGCGCGCACGAAAACGCTTCAATTTCGGGCGCAGAAGCGTAAAGGCGCGCGCATGACGCAGAATCACGATCCCGCGATGCTCGCCAAGGCCGAAACGCTGACCGAAGCGCTTCCCTATCTGCAGCGCTATGCCGGCAAGACCTTTGTGGTGAAGTACGGCGGCCACGCGATGGGCGATCCTGACCTTGCGCAGGACTTTGCCGAAGATATCGTGCTGCTCAAAGCGGTGGGCATCAACCCGGTGGTGGTCCACGGCGGCGGCCCGCAGATCGGCCGCATGCTGAAGGCCCTCGGCATCGAATCGCAGTTCGTCGATGGCTTGCGGGTGACTGACAAACAGACCGCCGAAGTTGCCGAAATGGTGCTGGCAGGCGCGATCAACAAGGAACTGGTAAGCTGGATCGCCCGCGCGGGCGGCAAGGCCATCGGCATTTCCGGCAAGGACGGCGGCATGGTCATCGCCCGCAAGGTCCAGTCGAAGAAAGCGCCCAAGGCCATCGCAGGCGATGATGGCGAAGCGCTCCTCGTCGATCTCGGCTTCGTGGGCGAACCGGCACGGATCGATACCACCGTTATCGATACCATCGTCGGCGCAGGAATGATCCCGGTCATCGCCCCCATCGGCGTGGGCGAAGATGGCGAGACGTACAACATCAACGCCGACACGATGGCAGGGTCCATCGCCGCAGCGCTCGGCGCATCGCGGCTGTTCCTGTTGACCGACGTTCCCGGCGTGCTCGACAAGGACAAGAACCTCCTCACCGACCTGCGCCCCGCCGATATCGCGCGTCTGGCCGAAGACGGCACGATCAGCGGCGGCATGATCCCCAAGCTGGAAACCTGCGTCCACGCGGTTGAGGCAGGCTGCGAGGCCACTGTGGTGCTTGATGGCCGCGTGCCGCACGCGATGTTGCTGGAAATCTTCACCGCCAAGGGCGCGGGCACGCTCATTCGCGCTTAGCCTTCAGGGAACCAGCAGCAGTTCCAAGCGTCGGTGCGGGATGATCCGCACCGCGCTCGCTCTCGCCACCGCTTCGGCCCTCGTCTTTCACCTTGGCGGTTGCCAGAAGGGACCGGCCTCGCCCTCCCCCGATGCGACCGAGGCAATCACCGAAGCCCCCGCCACGCCTGCACTAACGCTCGCCCCCGAACCGCTGCCAATGGTCACGCCGGGCGAACCATCGCTCGCCCGCGATCCCGCACAGGCGATGCAGGCGCTGGCCGATGCGATAGAGGCGCGCGACTGGAAGGCCGTGCGCGGCTTCTGGGGTGACGGCGGCCAACGCAGCGGCATGGACGAACGCGCTTTTGCCGCAAAGTGGAGTACGCTGCTGGCCCCCGTGGTCACCGTGGGCAAGGGCGAACAGGAAGGCGCGGCAGGGTCGCTCTATTACACTGCCCCGATCACCATCGTGGACGGCCCGCGCACGCTCAAAGGCGAAGTTGTCATGCGCCGCGTCAACGATGTTCCCGGTGCAACGCCCGAACAACTACGCTGGCACATAGAAAGCACCACGCTCAAGCCCTGATAGCTTGCCAATTTCGTATGCAACACATACAGACTGCCTCCATCGCTGCCGGTATGGCGGCGAAGGGGGCACTTGTGGCACCGGGAGATGGTCGGCTAGGAGCGGCGTGAAGCTGCATTTCAGCCGATAAGGAAACGCGCCAATGATGCTGTACACGCTGATCTCGATGATCAACTATCTGGTCAACATCATCGTCATCGTGGTGATCGTCCAGTTCGTTCTCGGCCTGCTGATCTCGTTCAATGTCGTGAACATGCACAACAATGCGGTCGCGGCGATCTGGAAAGCGCTGAACGCCATTCTCGAACCGATGCTGCGCCCCATCCGCAAGATCATGCCCGATACCGGCGCGATCGATTTCTCGCCGATGGTGCTGATCATCGGCCTCAACCTGCTGACGATCCTGCTGAGCGGCATTGCCGCATCGACCGCCGGCGTCTGAATTTACGGACATTTCCATGACCGCTGCCGTAATCGACGGGAAAGCCTTCGCCGCCACTTTGCGCGCCCGCGTAGGCGAACTCGCCACCGCATTCGAAGCCAAGGCTGGCCGCAAGGCGGGCCTCGCCGTGGTGCTGGTGGGCGAAGACCCGGCCAGCCAGGTCTATGTCCGCTCCAAGGGCAAAAGCACCGTCGAAGCAGGCATGAACAGCTTCGAACACAAGCTGCCTGCCGATACGTCGGAAGCCGATCTGCTCGCCACCGTCGAACAGCTCAACGCCGATCCGGCGGTGGACGGCATCCTCGTCCAGTTGCCGCTGCCCCGCCACATCGATGAACAGAAGGTCATCGCCGCAATCAATCCTGACAAGGACGTCGATGGCTTTCACGTGACCAACGCAGGCCGCCTCGCCGTGGGCCAGCCGGGCTTCGTGCCTTGCACGCCGCTGGGCTGCTCGATGCTGCTGAAAGACAAGCTGGGCGATCTGTCCGGCCTCGATGCCGTGGTGATCGGGCGTTCCAACATCGTGGGCAAGCCGATGGCGCAACTTCTGATTGCCGAAAGCTGCACCGTCACCGTCGCGCACAGCCGCACAAAGAACCTTGCCGATGTGGTGCGCCGCGCCGACATTGTGGTCGCCGCCGTGGGCCGCCCGGAAATGGTCAAAGGCGATTGGATCAAGCCCGGCGCCACCGTGATCGACGTGGGCATCAACCGCGTGCCCGGTGCCGAAGAAGGCAAGACCAGGCTGGTGGGCGATGTGGACTATGCTTCCGCCGCCACCGTCGCCTCGGCCATCACGCCCGTTCCCGGCGGCGTCGGCCCGATGACCATCGCCGTGCTGCTGCGCAATGCGCTGGTCGCCGCCTATCGCAACGAAGGGCTGGACCTCGCCGCCGACGCGGTTTGAAGCCTTACCCACCCTTCGTCATTCCCGCGCAGGCGGGAATCCAGACCTGATCAAGCAAGCGTCGTCGCCATGCGACGGCAAACCTGTCGCTGGATTCCCGCCTGCGCGGGAATGACGAAGGGTTATGGACGGGGTGGGCAGCGCGCACCCCATCGGCTAGACATGCCGCATGAAGCGCCTGATCCCCCTCGCATTCCTTCTCTGCACGGGCCCGCTCCTCGCCCAACCCGGCCCGCCACCTGAAGGCGAAGGCGGCCCCGGTCGCCCGCAACGCGCCTATGCGAACCCCAGCGCCCTGATCGCGGCCGATATCGCCTTCGCTCGCCTCGCCCGCGAAAAGGGCCAGTGGACCGCCTTCCGCGATACCGCTGCCGAAAGTGCCGAAATGTTCGATGGCAAGCGCGTGGCAGCCAAGGCGCTGCTCAAAGACCGCAAAGACCCTGCCGAGCCCTACAAATGGGCGCCCCGCGCGGCATGGATCGCCTGCGATGGCTCAGCGGGCCTGACCATCGGCGGCGCAAGCTACCCCGGCGGTGGAAGTGGCGAATACGTGACCGTGTGGGAACGCCAGTTCAAGGGCAAGCAGGAATGGAAATGGGTGCTCGACGATGGCACGGCGCTACCCAAGGCCCTGCCCGAACTCGACTGGGTGCAAGGCACCGTGGCCGATTGCCCGGTCCGCCGCAGACCCGATGGCGATGTGCCGCCCCAGCCCGGCAGCCGGCGCGAACGCAAGGAGCAGGACAAGGCCGCGCCGTTCATGCCGCCCGCTGGCCCGCTTCCCGCCAGCGATGCCCCCGCAGGCGCTGACAGCAAGATCGGCCAGTCCCGCGATGGCAGCCTTGCGTGGCGCTCCACCGTCCTGCCCGATGGCAGCCGGCATCACACCGCATGGATGTGGAAGGACGGCGCGATGAAGCCCGTGTTCGACCGCGTATTTCCCGGAAACGGAGCCTGACGCGATGTGGCAACTGTTCATCTCCGCCTTCATCACGCTGTTCGTGGTGATCGATCCGCCCGGCTGCGCCCCGATCTATGCGGGCCTCACCGCCAATGCCTCGGCCAAACAGGCGTTCAGCATGGCCCTGCGCGCCTGCGTGATCGCCACCGGCATCCTGCTGGTCTTCGCGCTGTTCGGTGAAGATCTGCTCGGCGCACTGCACATCGAACTCGACAGCTTCCGCATCGCAGGCGGCATCATGCTGTTCCTGATCGCGCTCGACATGGTGTTCGAAAAGCGCACCGAACGGCGTGAAGAACGCGCTGAAAAGGTCCGCACCGCACAGCCGCACGTCGAAGACGTATCGGTCTTCCCGATGGCCATGCCGATGCTCGCTGGCCCCGGTTCCATCGCCTCGGTCATGCTGCTCACATCACGCGCCAACGGCACGCAGGAAACCGCCGTGATCCTCGGCGCGCTGGGCGTGGTCATGGCCTTGAGCTTCATCGCCCTCGTCGCCGCCCGCCCGATCATCCGCGCGCTGGGTTCACAGGTCGAAGCCGTGATAACCCGCCTGCTCGGCGTGTTGCTGGCAGCGCTGGCCGCACAGTTCGTGATCGACGGGATACAGGCGCAGTTTTAGCGCCAGATTACCTTAGCGTTTGCGGCACCGGTTCACTTCCCCGGACCGATCACCCCACGGAGGTATGCTCTGGGTGGTCGGGCCGGGGGAGTGGGCCGGTGCCGCCTAGCCTTCCGCGGATGCGGAAGGCGTACCTATTGAAGCGTCACGCGCCCGTCATCGTCACTATCGCGTCTGCCGAAGAACTGCATCAGTTGCACCAGCAACTCACAGCGCTCGGCCAGCGAATTGGCCTCAAGCAGCGCCTGCTTCGCCGCCGCATCAAACGGCGCGATCTGCGACACGCCATTGATCAACGACATATCGTCCAGCCGTCCGACCGAATCCCAATCCACGGCATAGCCTTGCGCATCGGCAAACTTGCGCGATTCGCGTTCGAACGATGCGCGCTCCACCGCGCTCAGCACTTCGTCCATATCGTCGGCGATCAATTCCGCCTCGATCTGGCGAAACGGCGTGGTCACTTCCAGTTCGCGGATTACCCGAAAGCGGGAAATGCCTTCCAGCACAAGGTTGTAACGACCATCCTCCAGCGCTTCGACATCGGCAATCTTGCCAACGCACCCTACGCGAAACAGCGGTGCCCTTTCACCGCCTGTCTGCGGCTGGATCATCGCGATGCGCCGGTCCCGCGCCAGCGAATCGCTCACCAGCGCGCGGTAACGCGGCTCAAAGATGTGCAGCGGCAATTGCAGCCCCGGATAGAGCACCGCACCTGCCAACGGGAAAATCGACAGGCGCGTGGGGGTTGTGCTCGCGCCCATCGCGGTCAACCGAACAGCACGGTGGAAAGCTTGCGCCGCGTGGCCGATACCCACGGATCTTCAAGACCAATCGCCTCGAATATCTGCAACAGGCGGGCCTTGGCCGCGCCATCGTTCCATTCACGGTCCGCCGCAATCATCGCCAGCAGCTTGCCCGCCGCCTCATCGCGTTCACCCGCAGCATAAAGCCCGTTAGCGAAGGCCAGTTGCGCTTCCATATCCGCCGGACGCTCCGCCGCCGCAGCCCGCAGCGCGGCCAGTTCGCCCGCTTCCGGCGCGTCCTCGGCCAGCGCCAGCATCGACCGGACCTGCGCGAACACCGGGTCCGCCGCCAGCTTGGGATCAAGCGAATCGAGCACGCCTTGCGCCTCCTCCGCCTGCCCTGCAGCGATCAGCGCGCGAAGCAGCCCTGCATGAGCCTGCGCATTGTCCGGCGCGATTTCGACGATCTGGGCGAATATGCTGACCGCGCGTTCGCCATCGCCCCCGGCCAGGATCTCCTCGCCCATCGCCAGCAGCGGCGCAACGTCCTGCTCCGGCTCGCCCGCCTGAACCGGCAGCTTCTCCAGCAACTGGTCGAGATACTGCTTCAATTGCGATTCGCTGCGCGCCGGCGTCAGGTCTGCCACCGGCTGCCCTTGAAACATCGCATAGACCGTCGGGATGGACCGCACCTGAAATTGCGCGGCGATGAACTGCTCTTCATCGACGTTCACCTTGGCAAGGATCACGCCCTTGTCGGCATAGTCCGCCGCCACTTTTTCCAGCACCGGGGTCAGCGCCTTGCATGGCCCGCACCACTCCGCCCAGAAGTCGAGAATGACCAGTTTGGTCATCGAAGGTTCGACAATGGTCTTGCGGAAGCGGTCGACCGCTTTCTGTTCGTCCAGGTTTAGCCCCATGCTGGCCAAAGTGCGTCTCCGATAAGGTCAGGTGCATCTAGGTGCGTCTAGGTGCACTTCAGGATTTGCCGCACAATGTGGTGCGCAGCCACCGTTCGGCAAGGGGAATCAGGCATTTCGAGAAAGACTTCGCCCCACATGCATTTTTGGTGTTGCGCTTCTGCCGAGTCACCGTTAGAGGCCCCCACACCCCAGCCGGACGGGGCATCTCCAACCGGCCAGAAACGCACGAGCGGGCGTAGCTCAGGGGTAGAGCACAACCTTGCCAAGGTTGGGGTCGAGGGTTCGAATCCCTTCGCCCGCTCCAGTTTCCTTATCACCGAAATCTCTGAAAACAGGCGCAATTCATCCCTTCGGGGAAACACTTGCAGCTATTCACCTGCGCGCTCTGCCGCATCGGCACGCAACGCTCTGCGACGCGAATTGCAGTGTTTGTGGAAGTGCCGGGACAGGCTAGGCTTTGCATTGTAATCAGCTAATGTTTCGACTTGCTGGAGTTGCCACCTTGCATCGTACGTTTGCCGCCAAAATTCTTTCCGTCATCGCTGTGCCTTTGCTGATCGCCACCACTCCGGCTGCGGCGCGCGAAACGGCGTTTCCGGCGATGTCGGAAGAAGTGCTGGCCCCGAAGACCGCGCCCAAGGGCTATGACGTGACAGTCATCGTCTTTTCGGATTACGGCTGCCCTTATTGCAAGAAGCTGCACGGCACGCTGGCGCAACTGCTGGCACGCGACCGCAAGGTGCGGATCGTCTGGCGCGACTGGCCGATTTTTGGCGGCGCATCGTTGCTGGCGGCACGCGCGGCGATTGCCAGCCAATGGCAGGGCAAGCACGCTGCGTTCAACGCCGCGCTGTTTGCCCAACCGGGGCGGATGACCGAAGAATCGGTGCAGGCTGCGGCCAAGGCAGCCGGAATCGATTGGGCGCGGTTGCAGCAGGACATGAAGGCAAGGGCCAATGAAATCGATACGGTGATTGGGCGCAGCAATAGCGGTGCCAAGGCTCTGGAATTTCAGGGCACGCCGGGCCTGCTCATCGGCAATGCCCGCTTCGGCGGCGCAGCATCGCTTACACAGTTGATGGAGGCCGTGGCGCAGGCCCGCAAGGATGGGCGCGGGTGATTTTCGCTGCGCTGCAATATCGGGTTTATTGCTGAATTGCTGCGAATTCAGCGCTTTTGTCGATCACTGTGATGAGGCAAACCCGTTGGGAATGCCCAAACAACTGACCTAACCGATCTGTCAGGCCCTGTTCGTGCACGGGGCAAACAGGAGGAGAGTCAGCCATGACAATCAGGAACATCACATTGGCCGCACTGCTGGCCGCCGGTTCGACGCTGGCGTTGACCGGGGCCGCCCATGCGCAGGACAAGGCAGCCTCGCCGGTCATTTCCGAAGGCACCGCCACCAAGGAATGGTGGCCCAAGAGCGTGGACCTTACCGCGCTGCGCCAGAATGAAGCGACCAAGGCCAATCCCTATGGCCCGGACTTCGATTACGCCAAGGCTTTCGCAACGCTCGATCTCGATGCAGTGAAGGCCGATATCCGCAAGGTGCTGACCACTTCGCAACCGTGGTGGCCCGCGGATTATGGCCACTACGGCCCGTTCTTCATCCGCATGGCGTGGCACAGCGCGGGCACCTATCGCACGGCGGACGGGCGCGGCGGGTCTGACGGTGGCGAGATGCGTTTCGAACCGCTGAATTCCTGGCCCGACAACGTGAGCCTCGACAAGGCGCGCCGTCTCGTCTGGCCGATCAAGCAGAAGTACGGACGCAAGCTTTCTTGGGGCGATCTGATGGTGCTTTCGGGCACCGTCGCGATGGAAGACATGGGCTTCAAGACGCTGGGCTTTGCCGGTGGCCGCGTGGACGCATGGCAGCCCGATCTGGTGTTCTGGGGCCCGGAAACCAAGATGCTGGATGACAAGCGCCGCGACTCCAAAGGCAACCTGAAAGGGCCGCTGGGCGCTACGCAGATGGGCCTGATCTATGTAAACCCCGAAGGTCCGAATGGCGTGCCCGATCCGCTGGCCGCAGCAACCGACATCCGCCGGGCCTTTGGCGCGATGGCGATGGATGATGAAGAAACGGCGGCACTGATCGTGGGCGGCCACACCTTTGGCAAGGCGCACGGCGCGCACAAGCCCGAAGAGTGCGTGGCGGGCGATCCCGGCGTGGGCAAGATCGAACAGCAGGGCCTTGGCTGGGCCAACAAATGCGGCAAGGGCAATGCCGAGGATACCGTGTCCAGCGGCCTTGAAGGCGCATGGTCGGCCAATCCGATTGCGTGGAGCAGCCAGTACCTCGACAACCTCTATGGCTTTGAATGGGTGAAAACCAAAAGCCCCGCAGGCGCAACGCAATGGATTCCCAAGAACCCGGCGGCGGCAAGCCTAGTGCCAGACGCACATCGCGCGGACGTGCGCCACGCGCCGATCATGTTCACCACCGACCTTGCGATGCGGGAAGACCCCGGCTTTCGCAAGATCACGCAAGGCTGGCAGAAGAATCCCGATGGCCTTGCCGATGCCTTTGCCCGCGCATGGTTCAAGCTGACCCACCGCGACATGGGGCCGCAGGCGCGCTATCTGGGCAAGGACGTGCCCAAGGTGACGCTGACGTGGCAAGACCCGCTGCCTGAAGCGAAGTATGCCATGATCGACACCACCGATGTGGCGCAGCTTAAAAGCAGCATCCTGTCATCCGGCCTGACCACGGCGGAACTGGTGCGCACGGCATGGGCATCGGCATCGACCTTCCGCGCCACGGACATGCGCGGCGGTGCCAATGGTGCGCGTCTGCGGCTTGCCCCGCAAAAGGACTGGGCGGTGAACGATCCGGCGGAGGTAACCAAGGTCACGGCCAAGCTCGACGCAATCCGCACCGCCTTTAACAAAGGCGCAAAAGGCGGCAAGCAGGTGAGCCTTGCCGATCTGATCGTGCTGGGCGGCAATGCCGCTATCGAGCAGGCAGCGAAAGCTGCCGGGCAGGATGTGGCGGTGCCATTCACGCCGGGCCGGGTCGATGCCACGCAGGCGCAGACCGATGTTGCTTCGTTCACCTTCCTTCAGCCCAAGGCCGATGCATTCCGCAACTACTACGCTGCCGATGCGTTCTACGCCCCGGTCGAAGCGCTGGTGGACAAGGCCGATGCGCTGGACCTGACCGTGCCGGAAATGACCGTGCTGGTCGGCGGGATGCGCAGCCTTGGCGCCAACGCCGGCGGATCGAAAGCGGGCGTATTTACCGACCGTCCGGGCACACTGAGCAACGACTTCTTCGTCAACCTGCTGTCGATGGACAATGTGTGGGCCAAGGCTGCCACGCCAGGCCTGTATGAAGCCAAGGACCGCGCCAGCGGCACGGTGAAGTGGACCGCAACGCCAGTGGACCTCGTGTTCGGATCGAATTCCGAACTGCGTGCGGTGGCGGAAGTCTATGCCTCTGACGATGCGAGGCAGAAGTTCGTGACCGACTTCGTGGCAGCATGGACCAAGGTGATGAACGCCGACCGGTTCTGATCGACAGCGAATCCGGTGCCTCCGGGTTGGTGCGGCGGCGGGGTGATGAACCCTGCCGCCGTATCTATTGCGGCTCTTCCCCGGCCAGACGCGGCGCAATCAGCGCACAGGCGATCAGTTGCAACTGGTGGAATACCATCACCGGCAACAGCACGATGCCGACCGAGGCTGCCGGGAACAGCACGCCCGCCATCGGCACGCCCGAAGCGAGGCTCTTTTTCGAACCACAGAACAGCAGGACCACAGCGTCCTCGCGTGAAAGGCCCAGCGCGCGGCCCAGTGCCCATGTTGCGCCCAGAACCGCGCCCAGCAGCGCAAGGCAGACAAGCGCCAACACCAGCAGGCTGGACGGCGCAACGCGCTGCCACAGACCTTCGACCACAGCCGCACCGAACGCGGCATAGACCACCAGCAGGATCGACCCGCGATCAACTTTGCCCAGCCACGCCTTGTTGCGTGCCACGAAACCGCCGATCCACGGGCGCAGAACATGCCCGACAATGAAAGGCAGCAGCAGTTGCAGCACAATGGTTTCGACCGAGGCCCATGAGAACCCGCCCGTCGCCCCGCCCATCAGCAAAGCGACAAGCGCAGGCGTGAGAAAGATACCGGCAAGGTTCGAAAACGACGCCGCACAGACCGCCGCCGCCACATTGCCCCGCGCAATCGCGGTAAATGCAATGGAGGACTGCACCGTCGATGGCAGCAGCGTGAGGAACAGCAGGCCCGCCGCGAAATCCTTGTCCAGAAACGGCAATGCGGACCCGACAAGGCCGAGCAGCGGAAACAGCACGAACGTGGCCGCCAGCACCATCAGGTGCAGCTTCCAGTTGCGCGCGCCATCGATGATCGCCTGCCGCGAAAGTTTGGCCCCATGCAGGAAGAACAGCAGCACGATCCCCGCATCCGCCGCGCCCGCAACCACAGGAACGAAAGCACCGCGTGCAGGCAGCAGCGTGGCCAGCAACATCGTGGCCAGAAGTGCGACAAGGAAGGCATCGACGAGCCCGAAGATGCGCCGGATCATGGGAGCGGTCCTTCGCTGCTTCTCGACGAATGGCGCACCCGACTGGATTCGAACCAGTGGCCTTTGCCTTCGGAGGGCAACGCTCTATCCAGCTGAGCTACGGGTGCAGGCCTGCCGCGCACCTAGCAGCGCTGCGGCGCGGTTGCCAGTGGTTTTGTTCGTGCGGCGCGGTTTAGCATTTTGGTAGCGGACGCGGTGCTAGGCCCGTGGCCATGCAGGGACATCTTCCATCAGGCCCGTCTGGCGATTCGCGTACGGCGGGTTCGACCAAAACAGGCCGCGCCGAATTTGGGCAGGCTTCCGGCAACGCCATGTCGATGAAGTGGTCCGCGCTGCACGATGCGTCATCGGTGGTTGGCCAACTGGCCGGGCTACAGCCAGAAGCGCGCAAACCCGAAGTGCGCAATTTCCCCGCGATCATGCGCGATACCGGGGGGTGGCGCTATGAACTGGCCCGGCAGGGGGTCGACGATCTGGCGGCATTCATGGAGCCAGGTCTGGCCGCGCTGCTGGCCGTATCCGCGCGTGGACATTCACCCGGCCCTGCCGCAACCGCACTATGGCATGAATTCGTGGAGGCGCGCAGCGCGCTGCTGGCCCTGATCCCGCCGCTGGGAATCAAGCGCAGAACCTGAATCCTATCCGCCCCACGCCGCACAGTGGGGATCAAGGCTGACCAGATGCCGCCGCAGCGATGCACGGGCGAGCCGTTCAACCTCGGCCTTGCGCCGTCCCGCAGCCAGCGGAACAGTAGGCGCAGGCCGCAGGATTTCAGCGTCATACCCGTCGGCCACGATCACCCCGCAGGCGTGCGGCAGGAAATCTTCGGTATCCAGCACGGCCCGATCAAGGTGCGGTGCCAACCCCCAGTAAAACCGGTCGCAATGGTCGAGATAATCGGTCCACTTCGCATCGCCCAGCAGATCGGCGCGGGCCACCTTGATCTCCACGATCACAACCTGCCCTTTGGCATCGATGCCCATCAGGTCTGCCCGGCGGCCTGATCGCAGCGGCATTTCGGGCAGGCACCAGATATCGTTGCGCGCAAACAGACGGCATATGCCGCGCGCCACGGTGCGCGCTTCGCGCTCAACTGCTTCTGGGCTGGCAGATGCAAAGGCCGACAGTGATTCGATCATGTCGGCCATAATATGAACAAAAAGCGAACAGGTAAAGCTTTACCAAAGCCCCAGCGTCTGCACGAACAGCCACACGCCGGTCGCCACCAGCAGTGCCGCTGCAATCATCCGCACCATATCGAGCGGCACGCGCTTGATCAGTTCGTGGCCAAACACCACCGCGGGCACATTGGCGATCATCATGCCCAGCGTGGTTCCCGCCGTAACAGCCAGGGCATCGTTGAAGCGCGCACCCAGCGCAATCGTGGCGATCTGCGTCTTGTCGCCCATTTCCACGATGAAGAAGGCGACCAGCGTGGTGAGGAACGCGCCAAAGCGCTCAGGCTTGGGCGTTTCGCTGTCATCCAGCTTATCAGGCACCAGCGTCCACAGGCCCATCGCCACGAAGCCCACCGCGATGGCAAAGCGGAACCACTGGCCATCAAGGAATGCTGCCGCCGTTGCCCCCAGCAGCGCGGCAAGGAAATGGTTGGCCAGCGTTGCGCCGAGAATACCCAGCACGATGGGCAGCGGCCGCTTGAACCGCGCCGCCAGCACGATGGCCAGAAGCTGCGTCTTGTCACCAATTTCGGCCAGCGCGACGATGGCCGTGGACGTGGTAAAGGCTTCAAACATGGATTTTTCCGGGGCCGGGTGGAGCAAACAGGCCAACAGCAGCGTGCTCTTCCACCCGGCCCGGATAGAAAGCGCGCTGCCATTGGTCTCGCCCGGAGGACCGCGAATGGTCCCACCGCCTGCGCCACGGCCTCTCGACCGAGTATGTTGACGCTGAGAGCCGCTACGCAAACGAAGCGGTGGCTACTCCCCAAATGACGTGGGCCAAGCGTTAGCCGCGTATGGCCAAGGGCGCAAGACCGCGTTAGGGCCAGAACAGCGTTACCCGGCCACGGGCACGCAGGAGGGATAATTGAGGAAAACCGCAGCACTCGCTGGCGCCCTGCTGATCGCCGGGGTAACCGATGCCGCCCACGCAGCGGACGGGGCCGATGGGCCGTTCACGCTGTCTGCTTCGGCGCGGTTGCGCGTGGAATCAATTGACGGCCAGTTCCGCCCCGCCCCCGCGCCTGAAAACGATACGATGGTTTCGCTGCGCACCGAAATTGCCGCGCGATACGATGCCGGTCCGGTGCGCTTCGTGGCAGAAGTGTGGGATGCACGCGCATGGGGACAGGATGCACGGTCATCGGCCAATACCAGCGAGGTAAACGCGCTGGAGCTGGTGCAGGCCAACGTGCAGGTGCCGCTGGCAGGCAAAAGCGTGCTGACACTGGGGCGCTATACACTTGATCTGGGCAACCGCCGCATGGTGGCGCGCCAGCGTTTTCGCAACACCACCAATGCCTTCACCGGCGCGCATCTGGCGCTCGAAGGCACTGCGGGCCGCAAGCTGGACCTGATCTTCGCGCTGCCGCACCAGCGCTTGCCCGATGATGCCGCAGGTATCCGGGCCGACCGGGTGAAAGTGGATCGCGAGAGTTTTGACGTGATGTTCTTCGGCGCGCACGGCACACTGCCAAACGTGCTGGGCGGAACGTTGCAGCCTTATGCCTTCGGCCTGATCGAACAGGACGGCGCGCGGCTCGCCACCGCCAACCGCCGCATCGGCACGCTGGGCGCGCGGCATTTCGTGAAAGCGAAGGCCGGGGCCTGGGACCACGAAGTGGAAGGCGCAGTGCAGTTCGGCAAGGCGCGGCGCACCTCGTCCGCTACCGACGTTACCGATCTCGATGTCTTCGCATGGTTCCTCCATGCCGAACTTGGCCATACGCTGGCCGGTGGCTGGACGCCGCGCGTTGTCGCACAGTTCGATGCTGCCAGCGGCGATGGTGGCAAAGCGGGCAAGTTCACCCGCTTCGACACGCTCTATTCCGCGCGGCGCTTCGAATTTGGGCCAAATGGGCTTTATGGGCCCTTCCGCCGGAGCAACATGATATCGCCCTCGCTACGGCTCGAAGTGACACCTTCCAAGCGCACCGACGCTTTCGTGGCGTGGCGCAGTGCTTGGGCCGAAAACCGGCGCGACCAGTTCGCCGCCACCGGGGTGCGCGATGCCAGCGGCGCGTCGGGATCGCTGGGCGGGCACCAGATCGAGGCGCGCGTGCGGCACTGGATCGTGCCGGGCCTGCTGCAAATGGATTCCGGCGCTGCTGTGCTGCTCAAGCGCGGCTTGCTCCGCGATGCGCCCAATGCACCTGCCACCGGCAATACACGCTATGGCTATATCGATCTGACGCTTTCGCTCTGACGGGCGGCCACAGCATCAAGAATCGCCAGCTTGCGCGATACGCTGGCGGACGGCCAAGCCGCTATTTCATCCAGCGTGCGTTGGCAGCCCCGGCACAATGCGTTGCCGGGGTCGATCTGGCACACGCCAGTGCAGGGGCTTTGCGGATCGACCACGATCACCGCGCCGATTTTTCCGTCGCCAGCCGCGTCATCAGCAGGGCGGCGCGCTTTGCCTGCGTCCAGATGCTGGGCACGTCCACCGTCTCGCCCGGTGCGTGATCACCGGTTGAATGCGGGCCAAGGCCAACAAGGCCATCGACGTATTCCGCCACGAAGCTGATATCGCCCGCCCCGCGCTTCATCGGGTCAAGCGGCTGCATCGCGGGCAGGCCCATCGTGGCGTTCACCTGATTGAGCTTTGCCAGCAGCGCCTTGTTGCCGTCCGTCGGGGCCATCGGTGGATAGCCTTCGCTGAACTCGATTCTGGCCGAAGTCACACCGGGAAAGGTGCGCGCAACGATGCCTTCCATCTTGCGCATGGCGTTGCGGTTCTGTTCAGGACTCAGCGTGCGCAGATCGCCGCGCGCCACCACTTTTCCGGCGATGATATTGGTCTTCCCCTGTGCCGAAACGTGGGCGTTGTCTTCCGCCACCTCAGCTTCTGCCCCACCCGCGATCAGGCCGACGTTGAGCGTGAGATAGGGTTCGGGCAATTCCTCGCGCAGGGCGTTCACGATCTTTGCGGCGGCATAGATCGCGCCATCACCCGCGCGTTCGCCCCAGACACCGCTGGAATGGCCAGACTTCGCCTCAATCGTCAGCGTCCAGCTTTGCGAGGAACGGCGAGCAATCGATCCCATGTCCTTGCCGTCTTCGCGGCTGAGGCCTTCAAAATCGAGCGCCACATGGGCGGCCTTTGCCGCCGCTACCAGATCGGCACGGGCGACTTCTGGGGGGGAACCGGCCTCTTCCTCGTCCCCGGTAAGGAAGACTTCGATATTGGCATTCTTCAACGTGCCCGCTGCCTGCATCGCGCGCACGGCGGCAAGGATCACCGCAATCCCCCCCTTGTCATCGCCCACGCCGGGACCAGTCGCCTTATCGCCTTGCAGAACATAGGTCTGGAACGGCGAATCCGGTTCGAACACCGTGTCCAGATGGCCGATGAGCAGCAGCTTCTTCGCGCCCTTCTTCCCCTTGTGAGTCAGCACAAGGTGCCCTGCGCGCCCGGTTTGCTCCATCGGAATCCAGCGCGCCGCAAAGCCCAGCGCCGTAAATTCCGGCACCACGATATCGCGCACCTTGCGCACGCCTTCCAGATTGCGGCTACCGGAGTTCTGGTTGACCATCGTTTCAAGGAATTTCAGCGTCTTGGCCTGTTCCGCATCGACCGTGGCGATCATCTTTGCATCAGGACCGGCAGGCGCTGCATGGGCAGCACCGCAGGCAAAAGCAACGGACAGGGCAGCAGCGGCAATCGGACGCATCAGGAACTCCTTTGGCCGCCACGTTGGCGGCGCACCTGCGGCCTTGCAACCGTCTTTTCGCGCGAAATTCCTTGCTTTGGCGGGAACCTGTGCCTATGTGCGGCGCAGCAAGACCGGCGGTGGACATTCCGCTGCAATCCGGGTGCTGGCGTGAGAGCCTGCTGAAAAGCAACGGTTCCGCCCCGGATGAACGGTTCTTTGCCCCGCCCGCTTCCCCTTTCACGCATGGGTCGCACGATCGACCCCGCTCGTGCCCTTCCGGCATGTGCGCATAGCGAATCCATTTGCCTGTCGGCTTTATGGCCGATGGCTTCACGAAAGCATTTTCATGTCCTATTTTTCCGACCTCGGCCTTGCCGAACCCATTCTGCGCGCGCTCGAATCCAAGGGTTATAACGACCCTACGCCGATCCAGCGCCAGTCCATTCCCGCCTTGCTCGAAGGGCGTGACCTGCTGGGCATCGCGCAGACCGGCACGGGCAAGACCGCAGCATTCTCGCTGCCGTCGCTCCACCGCCTTGCCGCCAACCCGCAGCCGCGCAAGCCTGCTTCGTGCCGGATGCTGGTGCTTTCGCCCACGCGCGAACTGGCAGCACAGATTGCCGACAACATGAAGGGCTATGCCCGCTATCTCAACCTGATCGTCGATTGCGTGTTCGGCGGCGTGCCCGTGGGCAAGCAGGCGCGCCGTCTGGTGCCCGGCGTCGACATTCTCGTCGCCACCCCCGGCCGCCTGCTCGACCTGATCGACCAGCGCGCGCTGACGCTGTCGCGCACCGAAATCTTCGTGCTCGACGAAGCCGACCAGATGATGGACCTCGGCTTCATCCATGCGCTGAAGCGCGTGGCGAACCTTCTGCCGAAGACGCGACAGAGCCTGTTCTTCTCGGCCACGATGCCCAAGGCCATCGAGGATCTGGGCAAGCAGTTCATCGTCAACCCGGTGCGCGTCGAAGTGGCTCCGAACTCGACCACGGCAGAGCGCGTGGAACAGTACGTCACGTTCATCAATCAGGCCGAAAAGCAGGCGCTGCTGACCCTGCGCATCCGCGCGCTGCTGGCGTCCAAGGAGCTTGACCGCGCGCTGGTGTTCACCCGCACCAAGCACGGTGCCGACCGTGTGGTACGCCACCTTTCGTCCGCCGGGATTGATGCGCGCGCCATCCACGGCAACAAGAGCCAGGCCCAGCGCACCGCCGCCTTGGAAGCGTTCCGTCAGGGTTCGTGTCCGGTGCTGGTCGCCACCGATATCGCCGCGCGCGGCATCGACGTTTCGGGTGTGAGCCACGTGTTCAACTTTGAGCTGCCCAACGTGCCCGAACAATACGTCCACCGAATCGGCCGCACCGCACGCGCGGGCGCCGATGGCATCGCGATCAGCTTCTGCGCGCCGGATGAAAAGCCTTACCTCAAGGACATCGAGAAGCTGACGCGCGTCAAGATCGACGCGATGGCGCTTCCCGAAAACTTCATGGCCGAAGCCGCCAAGCTCCCCGCCCCCAACCGCAAGCCTGCCGAACTGGAGCAGGACGCGCGCCGCGATGCGCGTGGCAATGGCGGTCGTGGCAACGCCCATCCCCGCAACGGAAACCCGAACCGCAACGGCCAGAGCCACGGCGGCAAGGCCCAAGGTCGTGACGGTCGCCCGCGTGACGTCTCGCCACGCCAGGAACGTCGCGATAGCGCTCAGGGCGATCGCGGACCAGTTCGCAACCCAGTGCTCGATGCCACTGTTAACGGTGGTGAGCGCGACGGCAACAAGCCCCGCAACTTCCGTCCGCGCGGCGCGCCGGGCGTAGGCGCGCACCGGAACAAGGTGCGCCGCGCAAGCTGATCCTCCGACAGGCGGCCCTGCCCAACGGCAGGGCTGTCCTCGGCCAAAAAACCTTGGCATAGCGGAACGCGATGGACAGCGTTCTTGCCTCGGCAGTTGCCATGACCGTGATCGTCGCGGTGCGCTACCTGCTCACCAGCGGCCTGTTTGCCTGGGCGACGCACGAGGTGCGGCCCGGCCATTACAATGGCCTTGAAAAGCAGATCCGCTCCGAAATCGGCTGGAGCCTTGCCACCGCCGCGATCTATGGCGTACCCGCAGGCGTGGTCGCATGGGGTTGGCAACAGCACGGCTGGACCATGATCTATACCGATCCACAGGCCCTTCCGCTGTGGTGGATGCCGGTGTCACTGCTGGTCTACCTCTTCATTCACGACACATGGTTCTACTGGACCCACCGCTGGATGCACCGCCCGGCGGTGTTCACCCGCATCCACGCGATCCACCACGCCAGCCGCCCGCCCACCGCATGGGCAGCGATGAACTTCCACCCCGTTGAGGCGGCCGTCGTTTCGCTGCTGATCCCCGCGCTGGTCTTTGTGATCCCGATCCACGTCGGGATGCTTGGCCTTGTCCTGCTGATCATGACCGTGATGGGCGTGACCAATCACATGGGCTGGGAGATGTTCCCCACATGGCTCGTTCATTCGCGGGCAGGCAACTGGCTGATAACGGCGAGCCACCACCATCGCCATCACGAACTCTATCGCTGCAACTACGGCCTCTATTTCCGTATCTGGGACCGGCTTTGCGGCACCGACAAGGGACTGTCTGCCCCATGAAGCGCACCGCCATCCTGCTCCCCCTGCTACTTGCCGGAAATGCCCCCGCCCCCACCACAATCACGGTCGACATCACCGGCCTGCGCAATACCAAAGGCATGGTGTGGCTGTGCATGAGCGCCAATCCAAAGCTCTTCCCCGAAGGCTGCGACAAGGATCCCAATCGCCGCTCGGTTTCGATCAAGGCAAGCGATCCGGGCACGCTGGTGATCCGCGATGTTGCACCGGGCCGCTATGCCATCGTCCTGCTGCATGATGAAAACGGCAACAAGAAGATGGACAAGACCCTGTTCCTGCCGAAAGAGGGCTTCGGCTTTTCGCGCGATGCACCGGTAAAGATGTCCGCGCCCAAATTCGAAGCCGCCGCTTTTGACGTTACCGGCGCGCCGCTGCGCATGAAGATGAAGGTCCGTTACCTCTAGTGCCAGTTTCGCCTGTCCACACCACGCCCGGCCCCACACCGGGAAGCGCCTTCGCACCGTTCCGCTACCCCGCTTTCCGCGCGATCTGGACGGCCAACCTGTTTTCCAGCATCGGCTCGATGATTCAGTCGGTCGGTGCGGCATGGCTGATGACAGAGCTGACCACATCGCACCTACTGGTGGCGCTGGTGCAGGCATCGGCCACGATCCCGATCCTGCTACTGGGCATGTTCGCAGGCGCGATTGCCGATAACTACGACCGGCGGCGCGTGATGATGGCCGCGCAGGTGGGGATGCTGATCGTTTCGGCCGTGCTGGCCGGTCTGGCCTTTACCGACAATATCGGCCCGTGGTCGCTTCTTGCACTCACGCTGATGGTCGGCATCGGCACCGCATTGAATGGCCCGGCATGGCAGGCCTCGGTGCGGCTGCAAGTTGGCCCGACAGACCTGCCGCAGGCAATCTCGCTCAATGCCATATCGTTCAACCTTGCCCGCAGCGTCGGCCCGGCGCTGGGCGGCATCCTGATTTCGCTGTGGAGCACCAGCCTTGCCTTCGCGCTCAATGCGATCAGCTACCTCGGCATGATCGTGGTTCTGGCGATGTGGCGGCCCGAATCGCTGCCGCCGGTGCGGGAACCAATGATGCAGGCCATCGGGCGCGGCATAAGGTTCTGCGCCGCCTCGTCCCCCATTCGCAAGGTGCTGCTGCGCGGCCTGCTGATGGGCCTTGGCGCATCTGGGCTGCAGGCGCTGATGCCCAGCATCGCGCGCGATATGCTGCACGGCACTGAACTGGACTATGGCCTGATGCTGGGCGGCTTCGGCATCGGCTCCATCGTCACCGCGCTCAAGATATCGCAGATCCGCCGCCGCTTCGGCAGTGAAGCCGTGGTAACCACCGCCACGCTGATCTTTGCTGGCGCGCAAGTGCTGATGGGGCTTTCCACCAGCATCCCGATGGCCGTTGCCGCCGCATTCCTCGGCGGGGTGGGCTGGGCCAGTACGATGACCAGCCTGAACGTGGCCATGCAACTCCGCAGCCCGGAAGACATCCTTGGCCGTTGCCTGTCAATCTATCAGGCGGTGACCTTCGGCGGGATGGCGCTGGGTGCATGGGTGTGGGGCGCGGTCGCAGATGCTTTCAGCCTGCCGATGGCACTGCATCTGGCCGCCGTCTGGCTTGTCGCTTCCACCATCATGCACTTCATCGCGCCCATGCCCACGCGCGAAGAAGGCCTTCTCAATTCTGTGCCGGAGAGCAAACCTTGACCGATTCCCGCCCGCTTCGTTCCGTACTGTACATGCCCGCCAGCAATGCCCGCGCGATGGCCAAGGCACGCACGCTCGATTGTGATGCAGTGGCGCTCGATCTCGAAGATGCTGTCGCGCCCGAAGCAAAGGCCGATGCCCGCGCCGCTTTGGTGGCAGAGGCGCAGGCAGGCGGCTTCGGCCATCGCCGCCTGATCGCACGCATCAATGCGCTGTCCACGCCGTGGGGGCATGACGATATCACAGCCCTTGCCGCCGCTCCGGTCGAAGCCCTGCTCGCCCCCAAGGTGGATGACGCCGCCGATATCGAAGCGCTGTCTGCCGCGATGGATGCCGCAGGCTTTGCGCCCGACGTTGCGCTGTGGGTGATGATCGAAACACCCCGCGCCGTGCTGGCGCTCGAACGCATTGCCGCCTGCGCATCGTCCACGCGCCTTGCCGGGTTCGTGCTGGGTCTTAACGATCTGGCCAAGGACAGCGGCATCGCGCAATTGCCGGGCCGCGCCGCTTTCATGCCCGTGCTGACGCTGGCAGTGCTGGCCGCCCGCACCAATGGTCTGATCATCCTTGATGGGGTGTGCAACGCTATCGAAGATCAGGCCCGGCTCGAAGCCGAATGCAGCCAAGCCCGCGATTCGGGTTTCGATGGCAAGACACTGATTCATCCCGCACAACTTGATGTGTGCAACCGCGTTTTCGCGCCTTCGGATGAAGACATTTCCGAAGCGGAGGCAATTGTCGCGGCCTTTGCCGACCCGGCAAACGCCGGCAAGGGTGCGCTGCGAGTGAACGGAAAAATGGCGGAATTGCTGCATCTGACGCAGGCAGAGCGCCTTTTGGCCAAGGCAGCCGCCATAGCAAAGCGTTAACGCGCCGGAAGCCATCCTGGCGCAACTTAAGCACTTCTTCACGAAGTTGCGCCAGACAAGTTCCCGGACAAAGAGCCTGATCCGAAACTCCGGCGGCGGAGGGTTGGCGAGGGATTTTTTGTGCTGATGAGGAGTGACCGCCGCCGCGATGCAGGGACATCGTGGCAAGATCGCGACGAAAGCAGCGCGAAAAAGACCCGCAGACCGACCCGCTGGAGTTTCGGATCAGGCTCAAAGGGGACCAGGTGGGTTTGATGGATACTTTGCGCGATTTCGACCGGGACAGCAGCGTCGAGACCGACTTCGACCTTTCCGGCTACGAAGACGATGTGGCGAACGATCCGCCGCCGCAAGTTGTGGGGCAGGATGAGCGCCGTATGCAGGTGCGCGCCTACAACTATTGGGCGGGCCTGCTGGGCGATCATGCCTTTCCGCAAGTCACCACGCTGCTTGATGGCCAATACCCCGATTTTGCCGACAACCTTGTATTGCTGCATTTCGACGATGGCATCGAAGACCCGGCGATCACCTTTCTCGGCACCAAGCTGGCCGATGAATGCGGCACGGAAAGTTCTATCGAACGGCTCAGTCAGGTTCCGGGCCGCTCGCTGCTGTCGCGCATTACCGACCATTACATGCAGATCATCGCCAATCAGGCGCCGATCGGGTTCGAAGCCGAATTCGTCAACCAGCATGGCCGCACCATCCTTTATCGCGGCATCCTTCTGCCCTTCTCCTCCGATGGCACCGCGATCGATTACATCATGGGCGCGATCAACTGGAAGGAACTGGCCGATCAGGCGACGACTGACGAATTGCTGCTCGAAATCGGACAGGCCCTGAATGCCGCACCGCCCCGAAAAGAAGTGCGGCGTCCGCTGATCGCAGCGGGCGATGCTTGGGCTGATGGTCCGACCGCCTTTGCTGACAGCCCGCTCGATCTTGGCGAATTTCCTGAACCCGCGTTCGGGCTAGATGACGATATCTTTCCCGTTCCGGCCAAGGCGATCGAACCGGAACCTGAAGCTCTGGCAGACTGGCTGGCCTCCGCCCGCGAACTGGCGCTCGCCGCCAATTCCAGCGAAGACCGCACCCGCGCCACGCTCTATGCCGCCATCGGGCGCGCTTGGGATTTCGCGCTGGCCGCGCAGGCTGAACCCGATGATTTTGCCGAACTGCTCGAAGATGCAGGCCTGACCATGCAGGAACGCGCGCCGATGACCCCGGTGGTCAAGCTCGTGTTCGGCGCGGATTACGACAAGACCCGCCTGACCGAATATGCCGCAGCCCTCACTCACGCGCAGCGCATGGGATTGGGCAAGGGTTCGCTGGCGGCCTATCTTTCCGATGCACCGGGCGGCCTGAAAGGCGTGATCAACACCGAACGCCGCCTGCGCCGCGAAGAAGCGGGCAAGGCGCTGGCCAAACGCGGCCCCGAAGCGCTGGCAGAATCGCTGCGTGCCATTGCCCCGCGCAAGATCACCGAAATCGCCCCGTCCGAAGGCGCAGAATTCGCACTGGTCATGGTCCGCCGCCTCGAATCCGGCGAAGTGGTCGCACTGGGCGAAGTGACCGACGATGCCACCCTGTTCGAAAAGGCCGCGCGGCACCTCATCGGGTAGGGTACTTTCGCCGCGCGTTTTGCCCTGCTAGCCGTTGCGCCATGACGGTTAGAGTACTTTCCGACCACTCTGGATCACCACGATTGCCGCAGGAAGCATCTCGGCAAGAAGCCTTGCGCAGGGCGGGCTGGTGGCCCGGACAAGCAAGGCGACGCTGTCCGAGATGCTTCCTGCGGCAACCCCGCAGAGGCGGGCCACTTTTGGCCGATTGCTGCGTCTCTCGTCGGTCACTATGCAATGGCATGGCTCCCTCCTCGATCCTTGCACTCGGCCAAAATCGACTCCGTCGTGGTAATTCAGAGTGATCGGGAAGTACTCTAAGGGCAGATGGCGCATGGGTTGGATTGGCTGGACGGCGCTGTGCCTTGTCCTGCTGGGCGGTTTGGGTTTTCTGGCTTTCCGCCACGCGCTGGAACGCAATTCCGTGGCCGTGCTCGATAGTGCGGACAAACTGCTCAACGGCGGCGATGGCGCGATCCGGCAGGTGGCCGATCTGCGCTATGGCCAAGACCCCGCACAGAAACTGGAAATGTTCGTGCCGCAAGGCACCACCGCCCCGTTGCCGATCCTCGTGTTCGTTCACGGAGGCAGTTGGGCCAGCGGCGATCCGCACGACTACCGCTTCATCGCCCGCACGTTTTGCGCCCAAGGGTTTGCCGTGGTCCTGGCGGGCTACCGGCTCTATCCGCAGGCCCAGTTCCCGGCGATGCTCGAAGATGGCGCGGCCACGCTACGTTGGGTGCATGATCACGCGACGAAGCTAGGCGGCGATCCCGCGCGCGTGGCGCTGATGGGCCATTCCGCCGGGGCCTATAACGTTGCCATGCTCACCCTCGATCCGCAGTGGCTGACCGGCGTGGGCCTTGATGGCAGAACCATCCGGGGCACCGTTGCGCTGGCCGGGCCATTCGATTTTCTGCCGCTCGATAGCGACGCCACAATCAATGCCTTCGGCAAGGCCGCCGATCTGGCGCAAACCCAGCCGGTCAACTTCGTGCGCAAGGATGCACCGCCAATGCTGCTCGTCACCGGCGATGCCGATACCCGTGTGCGCCCGCGCAATTCGCAGTTGCTCGCACAGTTGCTTACCAAAGCGGGCGTGCCCAATCAGCCAGTGCTGCTTGAAGGCGTTACCCACGAAAAGATCATCATGATGTTCGCGCAACCCTTTTCGCGCGATACTCGTGCGCTTGATGCCGTCTTGCCGTTTCTGCAACGGGTGACCGCACCTTCAGTTGCGGTTCAGGCAGCGCAGCGATAGTTCCTCGCCCGTGAGCCGTATTCTCCCCCGCCTCCTGGCCATGCTCGCCGCGTTATCGCTCTGCGTGCAGCCTGCCGCCGCCCAATCGGTGCTACGCGATGCCGAAACCGAAGCCTTGTTCCGCGAAGCATCGGCCCCGATCTTCAAGGCCGCTGGGTTCAATCCCGATGCCATCGATCTGGTCCTGCTCAACGATGGCTCGATCAACGCCTTCGTCGCGGGCGGGCAGGCGATCTACATCCATTCGGGCCTGATCGGCGCGGCTGACAGCGTGAACGAACTGCAGGGCGTCATCGCGCACGAGCTGGGCCACATCACCGGCGGCCACGTCGTGCGCTTCAACGAAGGGCTGAAGCCTGCCACCGGTATAACCGTGCTTTCGCTACTGCTCGGCGGTCTGGCAGCGGCGGCAGGATCGGCGGATGCGGCCATGGGCGTGTTCATGGCGGGCCAGCAGGCCGCGCTGGGCAAATTCCTTGCCTTCAGCCGCGCGCAGGAAAGTTCGGCAGACGCCGCCGGTGCGCAGTTCCTTTCCAAGGCAGGCATATCCGGGCGCGGCTCGATCGAATTTTTCAAGAAGCTGCAGAACCAGGAATTCCGCTATGGCTACAATGCCAGCGCGAACCCCGATGCTGAATTCTATCGCACCCACCCGATGACCTCGGACCGCCTGACCACGCTGCAGGACACCTATGAACAAGATCCGGCATGGAACACCCCGCCCCCGGCCTCGCTCCAAGCCAAGTTTTTGCGGGTAAAAGCCAAGCTTTACGGATACTTGGCCGAACCTCAGGAAACCCTGCGCGCCTACCCCGAATACCTCACCGATGTCCCAGCGAGATACGCCCGCGCTTATGCCTTCCACAAGGAAGCTTTCGTCGACAAGGCCCTGGCAGAAACCGAATCGTTGATCGCCAGCGATCCCGACAATCCCTATTTTCTCGAACTCGAAGGGCAGATCCTGCTCGAATCCGGGCGGCCTGCCGATGCGCTCGCCCCTTTGCGCAAGGCAACAGCGCTGACCGGTAATGCCCCTCTGATCGCCACCACATTTGGCCACGCGCTGATCGCTACCGAGGACAAGGACAACTTTGCCGAAGCCGAAACGGTGCTGCGCGCATCGGTGGTGCGCGACCGGGAAAATCCCTTCACTTGGTATCAGCTTGGCGTGGTTTACGAAGCCAAGGGCGATCTGCCCCGCGCGCGTCTGGCCAGTGCGGAGCAGCAGCTGATGAACATGCAGTTGGGCAACGCCGTGCGCAGCGCCGAAGCGGCGGAGGCGGCGCTGCCCAAGGGCACGCCCGACTGGCTGCGCGCGCAGGATATCGCGATGTCCGCCCGCGCGATGATGGAACGCCAGAAGAAATCGCGCTAGGCCGCTTGCCATGACGAAAACCTCACCCCGCCGCTTCGGCCTGTTCGCCGCAACCGCCGCCGTATTCGCGCTCGCAGGCGCTGGCGGGGGTTGGTGGTATGCCAGCCAGCGCGCCGCCGGAACTGCGGGTGACGACGCCGCGCTTGAGGCCTCACTGGCCAACGCGGGCATCAACGGCAAGGAACGCGCCGCTATCGAAGGGCTGGTGCGCGCCTATATCCTCGAACATCCCGAAGTCCTGCCCGAAGCGATGGAACGGCTGCAGGCGCGCGAGGCTGAAGCCCGCATTGCACCGATGCGCGGGGCATTGGAAACGCCGTTTCCCGGCGCCGTGTTGGGCAACCCCAATGGCAAGG
The DNA here is from genome assembly GCF_012641335.1 of Novosphingobium sp. ERN07. Lineage (GTDB taxonomy): Bacteria > Pseudomonadota > Alphaproteobacteria > Sphingomonadales > Sphingomonadaceae > Novosphingobium. The sequence continues at coordinate 537,783 of NZ_JABAID010000001.1, read as the reverse complement.
TCACGCTGGTCGAATTCACCGACTTTGCCTGTACATATTGCCGCCAGAGCGTGAAGGCGCTCGAAACGCTCGTCGCGAAGAATCCTGACTTGCGCGTGGTGGTGCGCGAACTGCCGATTATCGCGCCCGAAAGCGCACCCGCCGCGCGCATGGCACTGGCCGCTGCCGCGCAGGGCAAATACCCTGCCTATCACAAGGCCATGTTCGAAGGCGCACGCCCATCAGACGCCAGCATTGCCGCCGCCGCCGGGGCCGCGGGGCTGGACATGACCGCCGCCAGCGCCTTTGCCGCGCGGCCCGATGTGGAAGAGGAACTCAAGCGCAATCTGGACATGGCGCGGCAACTTGGCATCAACGGCACGCCTGCGTGGATTGTTGGCGGTCGCATCGTCCACGGCGCGGTTCCGCCAGAGGAACTGCAATCCGCCATCGATGCAGCGCGCAAAGGCTAAGTTGGCCTATAAGCTGGCCTAGTCCGTACCAACAGGTTACAACCCGCTTATGGCAGCCTTGCCGTTCAGACCTACGCCGTTCTTCGGCAACAAGAACCGCGCTTTCTGGCGCTTGCAGTTCCTTGGCTGGGGCGGCGCGATGCTACTGCGCGCGATGTCGTCCATTGCCAATGCGCAGCCGTGGTCGTTCCTCGTTATCGTGGTCATCGCCACGATCACCGGCTTTTCGATCTCGCTGATTCTGTCGGTGATCTACCGCGCGCTGATCAACCGGCGGCCCCTGGTAACGTGGGGCGTCACCGCGCTCACCCTGTCCGCCGCCGTGGGGCTTTATGCCTTTATCGATTCGTGGGTTATCAGCCTGTACCGGCAGGGCGGAGACGCCAGCTTCGCGCAGCTTTTCCTGGGCGTTTTCTACCTCGATCTCACGCTGCTGATATCGTGGACCGGGCTGTATTACGCGATCAACTTCTTCCTGCAGGTGGAAGAGCAGAACGATCAGTTGATCCGGCTTGAGGCGCAGGCAACCAGCGCGCAACTTGCCATGCTGCGCTACCAGTTGAACCCGCACTTCCTGTTCAACACGCTCAATTCCATTTCCACGCTGGTTCTGCTGAAACAGACCGAGCCTGCCAACGCGATGCTTTCGCGGCTGTCTTCGTTCCTGCGCTATACGCTGGTGAACGAACCCACCGCCCGCGTGACCGTGGCGCAGGAAATCGAGACGCTGAAGCTCTACCTCGATATCGAGCGGATGCGTTTTGAAGAGCGGTTGCGCACCGAATTTCGCATCGACGATGCCGTGCGCAACGGGTTGATGCCATCGCTGCTGCTGCAACCGCTGGTCGAAAACGCGATCAAATATGCTGTCAGCCCGCTGGAATATGGCGCGGAAATCACGGTCGAGGCGCAACTCGTCGGCCCGATGCTGCGGGTCACCGTTTCGGACACCGGGCCGGGCTTGCCAGCGGGCACCGATCCGTCAAGCGTATTTGGCGTGAGCAGCGACAGCACCGGCATAGGTTTGGCGAACATCCGCGACCGTCTTGTTCAGGCCTATGGCGAGAACCAGCGGTTCGACATTTCAAACCGCGCGGAAGGCGGTTTTCAAGTCGTGCTGGAACTGCCGTTCGAAGCAAAGGCCGAGGCACCCGTCATCCCAGCGGTGCGAAAGCCAATGGGGATTGGCGCATGATTTCGGGAACTTGTTCCCGCTTGCACCGTCCTGCCATCAGGAATTCTCCAAAGGGGGAATCGTCACGGGGGCGCAACGTGATGCATAAAGGAAACGCATGACCATCCGCACCATCCTCGTCGATGACGAGAAACTGGCCATTCAGGGGCTTCAGCTCCGCCTGCAGGCTTTCCCCGATGTCGAGGTGATCGACACCTGCTCCAACGGGCGCGAGGCCATCCGCAAGATCAAGACGGAAAAGCCAGATCTGGTGTTCTGCGATATCCAGATGCCGGGCTTCGATGGCTTTTCCGTGGTCAAGGGCGTGATGGAAATCGATCCGCCGCTATTTGTCTTCGTCACCGCCTATTCCGAACACGCGATCAAGGCGTTCGAAGCCAACGCGGTCGATTACCTGCTCAAGCCGGTGGAGGAAGATCGTCTGGCCGATGCGCTGGATCGCGCGCGCACCCGCCTTTCGGAAAAGCGTAGCCGCGAAGAGGCCGAAAAGCTCAAGACCGTGCTGGCCGAAGTTGCCCCCGATGCCATGCCGGAGATCGAGGAAGAGGGCGAACCGGTTGCCGGACGCTTCGAAAAGCTCATCAATATCAAGGATCGCGGCAAGATCTTTCGCGTCGATGTGGATTCAATCGAACGCATCGAAGCGGCGGGCGATTACATGTGCATCTACACCGGCGACAATTCGCTGATCCTGCGCGAAACGATGAAAGACCTTGAACGCCGCCTTGATCCGCGCGTGTTCCAGCGTGTCCACCGGTCCAAGATCGTGAACCTCGATCAGGTTCGGGAAGTGAAGCCGCATACCAATGGCGAATGCTTCCTCGTGCTGGAATCGGGTGCCGAGGTGAAAGTTTCGCGCTCCTATCGCGATGTGGTGGCGCGCTTCGTTCACTAAGGGCAGCTTGGAAAAATTCGCCCCACTCTCCCGCTCATGCTGAGCTTGTCGAAGCATCCCGGAGCCGGTAGCTGCGAAGGACGTGCCTGCCTCGCGTCCTTCGACAGGCTCAGGACGAGCGGAGTGCTTTGATGCAAGATTTTTCCATTCACGGCTTCGATCTGGAAGCCTTCATTACCGCAACGCTGGCCGAGGATCTGGGCGAAGGCCTGCCCGGCGGCGGGCATGACGTTACCTGCGAAAGCGTGATCCCCGCTGGCGCGCGCTTCACCGGCGTAATGGACAGCCGCGATGCCATCACCGTTTGCGGCCTTCCCATCGCCGCTGCGTTCTTCCGCGCGCTCGACCCTGCGATGGCAATCGAATTTCTGGCCGAGGAAGGCGCGCGCGTCGCGCCCGGATCGGACCTTATGCGGCTTGAGGGCAATGCCCGCGCGATGTTGACGGCAGAGCGCAGCGCGCTGAACACCGTCCAGCACCTTTCGGGCGTGGCTACGCTGACGCGGCAATATGTCGATGCGATGGGCGAAACCAAGGCAAAGTTGCTGGACACGCGCAAGACCATTCCCGGCCTGCGCCACCTTGAGAAATATGCAGTGCGCACCGGTGGCGGCACCAATCACCGCATGGGGTTGTGGGACGCGGCGATGATCAAGGACAACCACGTCCTTGTGGCAGGCGGCGTGGCCGAAGCGGTGCGCCGCGCGCTGTCGGCCGGGGTAAAGGACGTGATCTGCGAAGTGGATCATATCGACCAGATCGAACCCGCGCTATCTGCCGGGGCCACCCGCCTGCTGCTCGACAATATGGGGCCTGATCTGTTGCGTGAAGCCGTGGCGCTGGTCGCTGGCCGCGTGCTGTGTGAGGCTTCGGGCGGGGTGCGGCTCGAGACCATCGGTGCGATTGCCGCTTCGGGGGTGGATTATGTTTCGGTCGGCCGCCTGACGCAAAGCGCGCCTGCCGCCGATATCGGCCTCGACTTCACGCCGCTGGGCTGAAAGAACCGGGCCATGACTCAGGAACGCCCCATCACCATCCGCCTGTTCGAACACGGCGTGATCCTCAGCCAGTTGATGCGCATCGCCAATGTTGCCGCAAACACCGATGCAATGGCCGCAGCGCTGGAAATCACGCCATTGCAGGTGATCACCGGGCCGGTTGCCAATGCCTTTATCGCCATCGGTCTGGCGCTGGTCATCACGCGCGGACGACAGTCCATCGCACGCTGGTTCCTCAGTGCGGTGATCGTGCTGGATTTGGTCGGTCTTCCCGGCATTCCGGTGGTGGCCACGATGATCGGCGTGCCGTTTGCCATCGTATCGGCCATCGCCATTCTGCTGATGCTGGCAGCCGGCGTGCTGATGTGGCTGCCCGCTTCCACAGCGTGGCTGAAGCAGGGCAAGGCGGGCTGATGGCCATGCGGAGCGTTGTGACAATTTTGGCGCTGACCCTGGCCACCCCTGCCATCGCGCAGGGATGGCAATGCGAAGTGCCGCCACAGATCAACGTACCCGCGCTGCCCGAACCGGACGCGCCGTCGCGCATCACGCCGATCACGGGCTATACCCTTGCTGCAAGCTGGTCGCCCGAATTCTGCCGCACGCGCAAAACCGATCCCGCCCATGCCACGCAATGTTCTGGGCGGCAGGGCCGCTTCGGCTTTGTGCTGCATGGGCTTTGGCCCGATGGGAAGGATGGCCGCTATCCGCAATACTGCCCGTCGCGCCGCCTGCCCGATGCGCAAGTGCTGCGGCGCAACTTCTGCACGACGCCCTCCGCCGATCTGATGATGCACGAATGGGCCAAGCACGGCACCTGCATGAGCGCTGATCCTGCGGCCTATTTCGACAAGGGCCGCACCCTGTTCCAGACCCTGCAATTCCCCGACATGGCGCGCCTTTCACGCACGGAAGGGCTGGATGCCGGCAAGGTGCGTCAAGCGATGGCCCTGGCCAATCCGCGCCTGCGGCCTGATATGTTCAAGCTGCTGATCGGCCGCAATGGCTGGCTGCGCGAAGTTCACGTCTGCTATTCGCGCGCGTTCAAGCCAATGCGCTGCCCTACGGGAAGCGGGCCTGCGAATACGGTGCCCGTGAAGATCTGGCGCTCGTTCTAACGCCGCTCCCGGAAGAAACCGCGCAGCATATCGGCTGCCTCGCCCTCGCCCATACCTGAGTATACCTCCGGTCGGTGCAGGCATGTCGGCTGATCGAACACCCGCGCACCGTGCTCCACCGCGCCGCCCTTGGGATCGCTCGCAGCGTAATAGACCCGCGCGATTCGGGCATGGACGATGGCGCCTGCGCACATCGCGCAAGGTTCAAGGCTGACCCACAGGTCGCACCCTTCAAGCCGTTCCTGCCCCAGCGCGGCAGCAGCGGCGCGAATCGCCAGCACTTCGGCATGGGCGGTGGGATCGCGCAGGCTGCGGGGCTGGTTGTGCGCGGTGGCGATGATTGTGCCGTCCTTGACGATGACCGCGCCTATCGGCACTTCGCCTTCGGCGGCGGCGGAACGGGCCTGTTCAATGGCCAGTCGCATCGGTTCGGGGAGAGGCCACCTTGTCATCCCGCGGGGTATAAGTCGCGGAATGTCGCTTTCAAACTCCGAATCCTTGACTTCGGTCTGTGAATCGATAAGAGCCGCGCCTTCCCGATAGGTATTATCGAACACAAGCGAGTTTTAGCCATGTCGCGTATCTGCGAACTGACCGGTAAGGGCCGCCAAGTCGGTCACAACGTAAGCCACGCCAACAACAAGACCAAGCGTCTGTTCCTGCCAAACCTGCAGAACGTCACGCTGATGAGCGAGAAGCTGGATCGCAGCTTCAAGTTCCGCGTTTCGACGCACGGCCTGCGCTCGGTTGAGCACAACGGCGGTCTGGACAACTGGCTGCTCAAGCAGTCGGACACCAAGCTTTCGACGCGCGCCCTCAAGGTGAAGCGCGAGCTGGTGAAGGCGAACGCCGCCTAATCTTCCGCCCGTAAAGGGACTGGAAACGAAAGCCCCCTTCCTCAGCGGAACGGGGGCTTTTCCTGCGTATGGTCAATGCGGCAGGCGCTTGGTGTCCAGACGCAGCTTCATCAACCGCGTTTCCTGCAATGCCATGCCATTGGCGTCTGACAGCAGCCACACCAGCAGGCCCTGCGGCGCATCCTGCACCACCATCGCTTCGTAATTTTCGCGCAAGGCGGGGGTATCGATCCGCGCCAGTTCCTGCGCGGGCCAAGGGCGCTTTGGATCAAGCCGCGCCGGATCGGCCAGCACCAGCCTTGATTCGAAGTGCGGCGGAAACAGCGCCAGCCTGCGGACGAGGATCAGCAGCCGCCTATCGGGCAACTGCGCCATATCCACCGGATCGAACCCCGGCGGCAGTTCGATGCCGAACGGCTGCGGCTTTGCACGATCCGGCGCATCGGCAAAGACCAGCCCCAGATGAAGCCCCCCGCGCCGCGCGCCGCAGGTTTCGCACAGCAGCATCCAGCGCCCGTCACGCAGCCGCGCCATCGCTTCGGGACCGCCGTTCTTCGGCCAGTCTTTCAGCACGGGAATCCTGATGAAAGCCCCCTTGCTGCGGTCGGCGTCGATGCGGATCAGCCGGTCATCGTCCTCAAGGCCGAACCAGATGCTGTCATCGGGCGCGGCAACTGCCGATTCGATATCGAAAACCGCCCAGTCCCCACGCGGCCCCCTGAAATAGACCGCGCGCCGAATGCCGACCTGCTTTGCCTTGGGAATGCCCGGCGTCATCACGCCCGGCGGGGTAAAGCGCAGGCGCATGTTACGGTCTGAAAAGGCGAGCAACTGCCCGGTGCCCACGTCGATCATCGCAGACCATCCCCCGAAGCGCGAATTGGGGCTGTCCATGCGCCACAGCCCTTCCAGCCTGAACGGGCCGAGGCCGGTCACTTCATCGGCGGCGGGCGCAATATTGGTGAAGCGCAAAACTTGCTGGTGGTTGCGGAACGCAGGTTGCCACCCCCATGTCGTCCACAGGAGCGGGATCAGCAGGAAAAGGATGGCCAGCCCCCGACGCACGCGCACCGGATCGCACGAGCGAGGCGTGCCTCATATGCGCAATTCATCCATTTCGGATATATCTCAGGCGGCAGGCACGAACTTCAACGCCAGACCATTGATACAATAGCGCAGGCCCGTGGGCGCTGGCCCATCGTTGAACACATGGCCAAGATGCCCGCCGCACTGATGACAGTGCACTTCGGTGCGCGTCATGCCCAGCGAACGGTCGGTCGTGGTGCCCACCACACGCGGCAGCGGCTTCCAGAAGCTAGGCCACCCCGTACCACTGTCGAACTTTGTGGCCGAGCTGAACAGCGCTGTGCCATCGGCAGCGCAGGCGAACGTGCCCTTGCGCTTTTCCTTGTTCAGGGGCGAGGTGAAGGGCCGTTCGGTGCCCTCTTCGCGCAGGATGTGGAACCGGTCAGGCCCCAGCACCTGCCGCCACTCCGCCTCGCTCTTCATGATCGGAAACGTGCCCTTCGCCGCAGGCTTTGCACTACACGCAGAGGCGAAAGGCATGACCACGCCCGCAGCAAGCAGGCCCAGAAAGTGGCGACGATTGGATGCGACAAGAGTCATCAAAAACCTCTGGTATCCTGCCGACAGGCCGGGAGGCAAGCCTCGGGGGGCGGTGGCCCATCGGCAGGACATGGCCCAGTCTAAACCCGTCCTGCCCCCGTAATCGTGACCCACATCATAGCAGTCCAACCTGTCTGCACGATTACCGCTTTTCGAGCATGACCTCCAGCTTGCGGAAGCCGTGGACGAAGTTCGCCCGCACCCGTTCCACCTGCCCCGCCACACGCACGCGCATGTTCCGTTCGTGCATTTCTTCGAGCAGGATTCGCAGTTGCAGTTCAGCCAGACGCGCGCCCACGCAGCGGTGGATGCCATGCCCGAACGACAGGTGCCGCCGCGCATTGGGACGGTCGACGATCAGCTTGTCCGGGTTTTCGAACACGGTCTCGTCGCGGTTGGCAGAGATATACCACAGTACCATCTTATCGCCCGCGCTGATCTTGTGGCCGAACAGCTCTGCGTCCGCCGTGGCGGTGCGGCGCATATGCGCCAGCGGGGTGACGAATCTGATGCACTCCTGCACCGCATTGGGGATCAGCGAAGGATCGCGTTCCAGCAGTTCGCGCTGGTCGGGGAACTGATCGAGCGCGTGAATGATGCCCGACATGGTGTTGCGCGTGGTATCGTTGCCCCCCACGATCAGCAGCACCAGATTGCCCATGAATTCCTGCGGGCTCATGTGATTCATCGCTTCGGAATGAATCATCATTGAAATGAGATCCCCCGAAGGCGCAGCGCGCATCCGTTCGCCCCACAAGCGCTGGAAATAATGCGCCATCTCGCCCAGAAAGCCAAAGCGCGTGTCGGCCAGATCGCGCGCCAGCGTGAGTTCCACATCGCCCGCCCAGTCGGACCAGAACGTCAACAACCGACGGTCCGCCCACGGAAAGCCGAACAGCAGCGCCAGCATTCCGGTGGTCAGTTCGATGGAAACCTTGTCCACCCAGTCAAACTTTTCGCCCCACGGCAGCGAATCGAGCACTTCGCCGGTGCGGCGGCGAATCTCGGCCTCCATCTCCACCATCTTGGCCGGCGTGAAAGCCGGGGCGACCGTGCGGCGCTGGCCGGTATGGTCGGGCCGGTCCATCGCAATGAACATCGGCAATTGCCGTTCAGCAAGAACCGCAGGATCAGCATCGGCGGGCGGATCGCCAATCGTAATGCCGCCATATTGCCACGAGGAAGAAAACAGGTCCGGCAGCGATTCCACGTGCTGGATCGCTTTGTGGCTCACCACGTTCCAGTACGCGCCATAGGGCGATTCGGGCACGAAGTTGACCGGAGCCTCTGCACGCATTTCCGCAAAGATCGGCTGCCAGCGATCTTCCATGTAGATGTCTGACCGGCTGACGTCCCACTTGTGGCTATGCGCCGGGATCGCCTGCGGATTGTCCTTCAACCAGGCGGTGAAGGCTTCGATGGCGGTGGGTGAACTGCGATAGGTGAACTGCGGCGCTTCGGGTGCAAGCTGCGTGGCCATTGGCTATCCTCCGGTCGGGGCCGCGCCTTGGCGCGCGATCCTCCTCACCCTGACAAGCTGCCACAACCTACATCGATGTCAATAAGCTTTTGCGCCTTTTCCGAACAGCCGCTTCCACACGGATTTCTTCGTTGTAGCAGGGCCGGACTTCATCACCGTGCGCCGGAACAGTTGCGCGCCCGCGCGCACGATCACGATTACCCACAGCACCTGCCAGCCCAGCGCCACCAGATGCGGCCAGACATCGGGATACTGCGCCGCCCGCGCCAGCATGGCGTAAGGCGAACTTACCGGAAAGATGATTGAAGCCCAGTCTAGCCACGATCCCGGCGACGTCAGCGCATAGCTGGCAAAGAAGAATACCATCAGCTGGAACATCGACACCGGCATGGACAGCGTCTGCACTTCGCGCACGGTCGTTGCCATGCCGCCGATGGACAGGAACAACGATCCCATCAGCAGATATGCCATCGCGAAATAGAGGAAGCCCAGCGTCAGGAACAGCGGCCAGCCCACCGCAGGGACCGACATCGTGGGCAGGTTCCGCGCGCCAGCCAGAACGATGGCACCGCCCACGCCACCCCACACCGCAATGCCCACAAGGCTGACCGCGAGCATGGCAAAGAGCTTGCCCATGAACATCGCGTCCATCGGGATCGCAGCGGCCAGCACCTCGATGATCTTGTTGCCCTTTTCCTCGACAAGATTGGACAGAACCATGCCCGCCAGCAGCATCGTGAGCAGGAACAGCATGACCTGCGCGGCCTGCGCGGTGTAAATCTGCCCCGACTTCACCTTGGCGACCGACGTTGCCACCTCTTCCACCGCCACATCGGGATAGTCGGTCGGCGTGGCTGAACGCGCCCGCGCGGCAAGGTTGGAAACCACGCCCACCCACTGCCGCGCCCGTTCGCCCGGCGCGGTCAACAGCGGCTTGTCCAGCGTGCCGCCAAGCACAGCCGACACCGGGCGGTCGCCATTGGCAAGCGCGGCGCGCGCGTCGAACGTCTGGCCGGGCTGCATGTCCTGCAAAACCACGATTTCGGGAATGGCTCCCGGCACGCGCCCATCCAGTTCCTCCCGCGCGCGGAGCATGGCCCGCGAATCAGCAGCGCTCATCGCAAGCCCGATGGTGGGCCTTTCCACATTCTGCTGCACCTTGCCGCCAATGCTGCCAGCAAGCCCGCCGACCAGCACCGGAAAGATCGGGCCAATCAGAAAGAAGATGAAGGTCTTGGAAAAGACCACGGCCACGAAATCGCGCCGCGCGATGACCATCATCGCGCGCAGTTTATCGGCAAAACCGCTCATTTCGCTTCTCCCGCGCTCTCTTCCAGCGCCTTGGCCGCAGCCTCGCCGGCAATCGCCACGAAGGCATCGTGCAGCCCCGCCCGTTCGATCGACAGGCTGAGAATACCCGCATCGCCTTCGATCAGCGCACGCAACAGCGGCTCCACGCCGGTTTCGGGCAGGGTGAAGTGCCAGAACGCGCCTTCGTGCCGCGCGTCGGCAGGCAGTGCGGCGCGCCACGGCCCGTCCTGCGCGCGGGTTTCCAGTCGCACTTGCGGGCGCAGCCGGTCACGCGCCACGTCCACCGGTCCTGCGAATGGCACCTTGCCGCCCGCAATAATGGCCACCTGATCGCACAACCGTTCTGCATGGGCGATGACGTGGGTGGAGAAGATTACCGTCGTGCCGCGCGCGGCCAGATCGCGGATCATCCGCTCCAGCTTGCCCTGATTGAGCGCATCGAGGCCTGAAAACGGCTCGTCAAACACCACCAGATCGGGTTCGTGGACCAGCGTGCCCAGCAATTGCACGGTCTGCGCCATGCCTTTGGACATCTGCCGGATCTGCCGGTCCGCCGCATAGCCCAACCCATGCGCTTCCAGCAGTTCGCGCCCCTTGCGCCGCCCTTCCTTCAGCGGCACCCCGCGCAGCGCGGCAAGGAAGCCAATGGCCTCATAGGCCTTCATCGCCGGGTATAGCCCGCGCTCTTCAGGCAGATAGCCGATGCGCCGCGCCACATCGGTGGGCCGTTCGGCCCCCAGCACGCGGCGATAGCCCTGATCGGGATCGATGATGCCCAGCAACATGCGCAGCGTGGTGGTCTTGCCTGCGCCGTTCGGCCCCAGAATCCCGTAAATCGCGCCCTTCGGCACCGAAATATCCACACCATCGACAGCGGTAAACCCATCGAACCGTTTCACCAGTCCGCGCGCTTCAATAGCGAGTTCCACGCCGGTCAGGTCAACCGCATTGCCTGTCACCGGCCATTCCCCTAGCTCGATCTTCATGACACATGCCCCTAGCGTTAGGGCATGAACGAGCGGGACAGCAAGTTTGGTTAACGCAGCGGTAGAAAGTCTGGAAGCGCGGCTGAAAGGCGAAGCCCTGCGTCTCGGCTTTTCCGCCTGCGGCTTTGCGCCCGCTGCCGGCGATCCTGTGCGCGCGGCTCGCCTCGAGCAATGGCTGGGAGAAGGCCACCACGGCACGATGGAATGGATGGAAACCCGCCTCCACCACCGGCGCGGGCCGCAATCGCTGTGGCCTGAAGCGCAAAGCGTGATCGCGCTGGGGATGAGCTATGCCCCCGCCACCGATCCTCGCGCCCTGGAAGCCCACCCGGACCGCGCCCGCATCTCGGTCTATGCCCAAGGCAGCGATTATCACGATGTGGTGAAGCGCAACCTGAAGGCCCTTGCCCGCTGGCTGGTGGCCGAAGAACCCGGCGCGCAGGTCAAGGTTTTCGTCGATACCGCCCCGGTCATGGAAAAGCCGCTTGGACAACTGGCGGGCATCGGCTGGCAGGGCAAGCACACCAACCTTGTCAGCCGCACCCACGGGTCATGGCTGTTTCTGGGCGCGATCTTCACCACGCTGAATCTTTTGCCGGACGAGCCACATGTCGACCGTTGCGGTTCGTGCACCGCCTGCCAAACGGCCTGCCCCACGCAGGCATTTCCCGCGCCGTATCGGCTCGATGCGCGGCGCTGCATTTCCTATCTCACCATCGAACACAAAGGCCCGGTGCCTGAAGAGTTCCGGGCAGCGTTAGGCAACCGGATCTACGGCTGCGACGATTGCCTTGCCGCCTGCCCGTGGAACAGCTTCGCCGCCGTCGCCCAGGCCAACCGCGCCTTCCTGCCCCGCGCGGAATTGACCGCGCCAAGGCTGGCGGAACTGCTGGCGCTGGATGACGCAACGTTTCGCAAAGTGTTCAGCGGAAGTCCGATCAAGCGCATCGGGCGAGATCGCTGGGTGCGCAATTGCCTCTATGCGGCAGGGAACAGTGGGGATTTGGCGCTGGTGGCGCCGGTTGCCGCGCTGTTGGGCGATCCCGATCCGGCGGTGGCAGATGCGGCGCGTTGGGCGATGGCGGCGCTGGAACAGCACCACCCCCAACCCCCTCCTCTGAAGAGGAGGGGGCTTTAGAGATGCGATTACCTTCTCCCCCTCCTCTTCAGAGGAGGGGGTCGGGGGGTGGTGCCTTCTGCCTAAGCCACCATTTCCTTCAAAGGCACACTCGCATCGGCCAGCATCTCCGGCGCGATCTGCGCGCGGGCTTCGACCAGTTTCTTGCCCTGCACATAGTCCTTGACCATGTTCACGCAATCGAGCGCAATGACCTTGCCGTGCTTGAGATAGACGACCGAGAATGAGCGCGTGGCCGGATCGCCGCGCAGCACCGCGTTGTCGTGGCCGGTGGAAAGCCCAACAGTCTGCAATCGCAAGTCATACTGGTTGGACCAGAACCACGGCGTTGCCTTGTAGGGCACCGGTGCGCCGCAGATGTCCTTGGCGGCAGTTGTCGCCATATCATTGGCATTCTGCACCGATTCCAGACGGATCACAGCACCATCGGCAAAATCGTTGGCATGGGCCGCGCAATCGCCAATCGCATAGACATCGGGCAGCGAGGTGCGGCAGAATTCGTCCACATCCACGCCATTCGCACCTGCCGCGCCTGCCGAAAGCAGCGGCGCGATGCACGGAATGATGCCGATGCCCACGATCACGATGTCAGCGGGCAGCACCGATCCGTCCTGCATCCGCACGCCGGTCACCTTGGTGCCATCGCCTTCAATGCAGTCCATCGCCGCATCAGTGCGCAGGTCCACGCCATGCGCGCGGTGTTCGGCCTGATAGAATTCCGAGAGCGCCTCTCCGGCCACGCGCGCCAGCACGCGGGGCAGGGCTTCCAGCAGCGTGACCTGCACATCGAACTTGGTCAGCACCGCCGCCGCTTCCAGCCCGATGTAGCCGCCTCCGATCACCACCGCACGCTTGGCCCCGGCATCAAGCTCCTGCATCAGCCGGTCGGCATCTTCCTTCGTGCGCACGGCATGAACGCCGGTCAGGTCGGCGCCCATGCACGAAAGCCTGCGCGGATCGCCGCCGGTCGCCCAGATCAGCTTGCCGTACCCAATTTCGCTGCCATCGCCTAGTTTGACGGTATGTGCCGCCGGATCGAGCGAGACGACCTCGCTCGACAGCTTCATTTCGACGGCCTTATCCACCCAGAACTGTTCCGGGCGGATGCAGATGCGGTCGAACGTTTTGTCGCGCGCGAGGTATTCTTTCGACAGCGGCGGACGCTCATAAGGGATTTCCGGCTCACGCCCGATCACCAGCACGCGGCCTTCAAAGCCGTTCTGGCGCAGCGCGATGGCGGCCTGCGCCCCGCCGTGCCCTGCCCCCACGATGATGACGTCTGCGTGTTCCATTCGAATCCTCCCGACTTTCATCTGCCGTTTGGACAAAAGTGCCCTAACGTCAACCAATCAGCATCAAAAAGACCGTTGCGTCCAAGCAAAGATCGTCGCTTGCGCCCGCCGAAGACTTTGATATGCTATGTGGTATAACATAAGACGTGCCGGGAGTTGGGATATGATGCGCATGACAACCGCCAGAGCCTTGATCGCAGCCTCGCTTGCTGCGCTGTGGATGCCCGCCAGCGCCGAAAGCCCACCTCCGGTGCCGCAGGATCCGGTCATCGCCATGCGCCAGCATTGGCTGGATGCTGACATAAACAGCTACAACTTCCGCAATTCCTGGCAGATCTTCGAAACGCGTCCCGTGGCCAAGGGCGATCAGGTCTGGCCGCTCGCTGCTGGCCGAGTCACCACGATGCCCGCCGACTACGATGCCTGGGCCCGCCGCACCTACACCAATGCCCTGCTGGTGATCCATGACGGCAAGGTCGTGTTCGAGGACTATCGCAACCGGACTGTCCCTGAAGACCGTTTCATCTCGTTCTCTATGGCTAAAACCATCACCGCCCTGCTGGTCGGCCTTGCGCTGGAAGACGGCAAGATCGCTTCGATTGATGATCCGGCCAGCAAGTACGTGCCCGAACTCAAAGGCGGCGGATACGAGGGCGTCTCGATCCGTCACCTGCTGCAGATGCGTTCGGGCGTCGCCTATGAGGAGCGCTACGATTTCGGCGCAAACCCCAGCCTTGCCGCGCTGATCCACATGAACGCCATAGTGGCCAACAAGGAGCGCTTTGCGGATCGCGCGCGCACCATCAGCAAAACCGCCGCCCCCGGCAGTCGCTTCAATTACGCCACCCTCGATACCGCAGTGCTCGGCTGGGTGCTGGAACGCGCCACGGGTGAGACGCTCGCCTCCTACATGAGCCGCCGCCTGTGGCAGCCGATGGGTGCCGAGGCCGATGGATTCTTTATCGCCGATGGGCCGGACGGAGTGGGCCGCGAACTGTCAGGCATGGGTTACAACGCGCGCCTGCGCGATTTCGGGCGCATCGGACTGATGCTGCTGAACAAGGGCAAGGCCAATGGGCGACAGGTCGTACCCGAAAGCTGGGTGACGCAGGCCACCGCAATGGTGCCCTTTGAGCCCACATCCGCCAAGCCTACCCGCGATGCCTATGGATTCCAGATATGGAAGCTCGATGACGAACCTGGCGCCTATTCCGCCGTCGGGCTTGCCGGACAGTTCATCTATGTGCATCCGGCCAGTAGCACGGTAATCGTCAAGCTCAGCCACTTTCCCAACCCGGAACCCGCAGGCGTGGTGGACGAGACGGTCAAAGGCTTTCACGCCATAATCAGCGGTCTTAAAAAGTAGGGCTCAAAGCTCCACGATGGTGGTTGCGAGCTGCTCCACCTCGGTGCGGTCGTGGCTGACGTAGAGGATTGGCAGACCAACTTCATCGCGCAGCCGCTCGATCACGCGCAGCACGCCCTCACGCCGCGCACGGTCGAGGCCCGATAGCGGTTCGTCCATCAGCAGGAAGCGCGGATTGCTCAACAGCGCCCGCCCGATGGCCACGCGCTGCGCCTCCCCGCCCGAAAGCGAGCGCGGCCAGCGGTCCAGCAGATGCGCGATGCCCAGGAAGTCGGCAGCCTCGTCCAGCCCCATCAGGCCTTCTGCCTGCATCCCATAGGCCAGATTGTCCCGCACCCGCAGATGTGGGAACAGCCGTCCGTCCTGAAAGACATAGCCCGCGCGCCGCGCCTGCACCGGCACGTCTACACTGCCCGCACTGTCGAACAGCACCTCGCCGCCCACCGCCACGCGCCCCGTATCTGGCTTCAGCAGTCCGGCGATCATGTTCAGCACCGATGTCTTGCCCGCGCCCGAAGGCCCGAACAGCGCGGTCAGGCCCGAACCTGTCTGGAACGCACAGGCCACCACCGTATCGCCCAGCCGCCGTTCGACCGCCACATCAAAGGACATGCGCGTGCCTCCCCATGCGCCGCGCCAGCACCTCGGACACGACCAGCGCGGCCAGCGACAGCAGCACCGAAATCACCGCCAGCCGCGTCACGACGGCCTCCCCACCCGGAACCTGAAGTGCACTGTAGATTGCCAGTGGCAGCGTCTGCGTCTCGCCCGGAATGTTGGAAACAAAGGTAATGGTCGCGCCAAATTCGCCCAGCGACCGCGCGAAGCCCAGCACCGCACCGGCCACAACGCCCGGCAGCGCCAGCGGCAGCGTAACCGTGCGAAACACCCGCCAGCGCGATGCGCCCAGCGTCATCGCCGCCGCTTCCAGCCGCAGATCGACCGCCTCTATCGAAAGCCGCATTGCCCGCACCATCAGCGGCAGCGCCATGACCGCCGCCGCCAGCGCCGCCCCGGTCCAGCGGAACATCAGCGTCATGCCCAGCACATCTTCAAGCCAGCGCCCCGCCGGTCCCTGCGGCCCAAAAGCCAGCAGCAGCAGCCACCCCGTGACCACCGGTGGCAGCACAAGCGGCAGATGCACCGCCGCATCCAGCAGCACTTTGCCTGCAAAGCGCCCCCGCGCCAATGCCCATGCCAGCGCAAAGGCCAGCGGCAGGCACGCGCCCACCGCCACCGCGCTGACCTTCAGCGAAAGCCAGACAATCCCCCAGACGTCGGGGGCCATCATTTGGCCCCAAACCCGCGCCGCGCCAGAAGCGCCCGCCCTTCACGCGAAATCAGAAACCGCCGGAACCCGTCGGCATCGCGGTGGGCCGAAGCCTTTAGCAGCGCCACGGGATAGGTAATGGGCTGATGGCTGGACGCCGGAAAAACCCCCACCACGCGCACGCCCTTCGAAGCGCGCGCATCGGTGGCATAGACGATGCCCAGCGGCGCGGCCCCACGCTCCACCAATGCCAGCGCCGCGCGCACATTCTCCGCCGCCGCCACTTTGCCTGCAACGCCATTCCAGACGCCCAGCTTGGTGAGCGCCTCGCGCCCATAGCGACCCGCCGGAACCGCCGCCGGATCGGCCATTGCCAGCCGTCCGCTGCCCAGCGCCTGCGCCAGCGGAAAGCCGCGCCGGATGCCCAGCGCCACCTTGCTGCCCACCGGCGCGATCAGCACCAGCCGGTTTTCGGTCAACCGCGCCCGCGTGCCTGCGCGCAGCAAGCCCTTGCCTTGCAGATAGTCCATCCACTCTTCGTCAGCCGAAGCGAACAGATCGGCCTTCGCGCCCGCCTCTGCCTGCCGGGCCAATGCAGAAGACGCCGCGAAGGACAGCACAGGCCGCGCATGGCCTTTGGCCGCCCAGCGATCCGCCGCGTCGTTCATCGCTTCCTGTAAACTCGCCGCCGCCAGTACCAGCGGCCCGCGCTCCTGCGCGGAGGCTGGGAGAACGCTGACAAACGCGATCAGCAGCGCCATCCCGGCGCGGAACAAACCCTTCATGCACACTCCGGCAAAGCAAAGCTATGTCCGGGCGTATATAGAAGTTCCCCGCCCGGACCAAGCCATGTTGCTTTGCATTCAGCGCCCCAGCAGCGTCCGCGCCTGACTGGCCACTTGCGCCAGCATCGCAGGTGCCACCGCAGGAGCCGCCTGCGCCCGCGCCACAAGGCTGCGGAACTGCTTCACCGCCGCCGCGTTCGCTCCCAGCCAGTCGGCCACGAAAGCATCGGGCGATCCCCCGCGCGAACGGGCCAGAAAGTCTAGCCGCATCTGTTCAAAATCGCGCGAAAGCCCGGCCACCAGCAGCCGCTCCCAAGGATCGGATGGATTCATCCGTCGCGCTGCCTGCTGCGCCCAGTCCAGCCCCAGCGTTGCGCCCAGATCGGCAAAGGCCCCGGTCAACGCCGCCGCATCCACGCCCAGATCGCCTGCCAGATGGGCAAGGCCCACCGCGCCGTCCATATCGTAAAGATGCACCAGCCGCGCGGCGATTTCCGCAGGCGCCCCCGCTGCCGCCAGTTCGTCCGCCATAGCCCGCGCCTGCGCCTGCGCTTCGCCACGCAGCAGTTGCGCTGCGGTATGTGACAGCAGGCCCACACCACCGAACAGATCCTCGATCAAGTCTCCCGGCTGCAACGAACCGTGCCCCGCACGCAGCACATCGGCAATGTGCCCGCGCAGCCCCCACGCCGTGCGCTCGAACAAGGCAAGCCGCAGTGTTTCCGGCATCGCCGCCACGTCCAGCATGTCCCACGTCTTGCGCAGATCGAGCAGACGTTCCGCCGCAACGAAGGCCGCCGCCACTTGCGCCAGCGAAACGCCTTCTTCCTCGCACAGTTCGAACGGCATGACCGGACCCATGCGGTTCACGATCCGGTTGGCCAGTTTGGTCGCAATGATCTCGCGGCGCAGGCGGTGGTGCGTGATTTCGTCCTCGAACGCTTCCTGCATCTGCGGCGGGAAGGCCGCGATCAGTTCCACTTCCAGCACCGGATCATCCACCACGGCACTGTCTTCCAGCGCGCGCTGCAACACCAGCTTGCTGCTGGACAGCAGCACCGCCAGTTCGGGCCGGGTCAAGCCCTGCCCCGCCGCGGCGCGCCGGGCAAGGTCTTCAGCGCCTGCCAGCCCTTCGGTCTTGCGGTCCAGATCGCCGCCTTCTTCCAGCACATCGATCAGGCGCGACCACGATGGCATCGCCGCCGCCCCGCCACGCTCTGCAATAGACAGCGCCAGCGCCTGCAACCGATTATCTTCCAGCACCAGATGGGCAACGTCATCGGTCATCGAAACCAGCAGATCGACGCGCGCATCCTCGGTCAGCTTGCCAGACCGCTTCGCCGCCGCCAGCGCGATCTTGATGTTCACCTCGTTGTCAGAACAATCGACGCCTGCCGAATTGTCGATGAAGTCCGTGTTGATGCGGCCACCATGCAAGGAAAACTCAATCCTCGCCGCCTGCGTGGTGCCAAGGTTCGCGCCCTCGCCGATCACCTTCGCGCGCACTTCATCCGCCGAAACGCGGACAGAATCGTTGGATGGATCGCCCACATCGACGTTGTTCTGGTGGCTGGCCTTCACATAGGTGCCGATGCCGCCGAACCACAGCAGGTCCACTTGCGCGCGAAGAATGGCAGCGATGAGCGAATCCGGGTCAATCTCCGCAACGGTCAGCCCCAGCATCGCCTGCACTTCCGGCGAAAGCGGAATGGCTTTCATCGAGCGCGGGAACACGCCGCCGCCTGCGGAAATCAGGCTCTTGTCATAGTCGTCCCAGCTCGAACGCGGCAGCGCGAACATGCGCGCGCGCTCTTCCCAGCTTTTCGCAGGATCGGGATCGGGATCGAGGAACACGTGCCGGTGGTCGAACGCGGCCACCACTTTCAGCGCCTTTGATAGCAGCATCCCGTTGCCGAACACGTCGCCCGACATATCGCCGCAGCCCGCCACGCGCACCGGTTCGCTCTGCACGTCCACGCCCATTTCAAGGAAGTGCCGCCGCACCGAAAGCCACGCGCCCTTGGCGGTAATGCCCATCGCCTTATGATCGTAACCCTTCGACCCGCCACTGGCGAAAGCATCGTCGAGCCAGAAGTCCTTCGATTCCGCGATGGCATTGGCCACGTCAGAGAAGGTCGCCGTGCCCTTGTCGGCGGCCACCACGAAATAGGGGTCTTCGCCGTCGCGCACCACCACGGACGCGGGATGAACCACCGCGCCTTCGACGATATTGTCGGTCAGCGAAAGCAGCGTGCGAATGAACACCTGATAGCTGGCCTTGCCCTCGGCCAGCCAGCCTTCGCGATCCTTCACCGCATCGGGCAAGTGCTTGGGATAGAAGCCGCCCTTGGCCCCGGTCGGCACGATCACCGCGTTCTTCACACGCTGCGCCTTCATCAGGCCCAGAATTTCAGTGCGGAAATCGTCGCGCCGGTCAGACCAGCGCAAGCCCCCGCGCGCCACTGGCCCGGCGCGCAAGTGGATGCCTTCCACGCGCGGGCTATAAACAAAGATTTCGCGCCACGGCAGCGGCTTGGGCAGGCCCGGGACCAGCGCCGAATCGATCTTGAATGCCAGCGCTTCTTCCGCCGCCGGGGCAAAGGCATTGGTGCGCAGAATCGCGGTCACCAGCGCGCGGAACTGGCGCAGCAGGCGGTCGTCGTTGATCGCAGCTACACCGGCCAGTCCAGCCTTGATCCGTTCTTCGGCCTCGGTAAAGGCGGCCTCACGGTCCCCCTCGAACGCAGGATCGTGGCGCGTCACAAAGGCGTCGATCAGCCCGCGCGTGACCGCGGGCGCATTCTTCAGCGCTTCCACCACGGTGGGGATGCCGAAGGTCATGCCCGCCTGCCGCAGATAGCGATAGAACGCGCGCAGCCAGTTGGCTTCAACCGCGGTAAGCCCGGTGGCCACGATCAGGCGATTGAACGCATCGTCCTCCGCCGCGCCGTTCAGCACCGCCGCCAGCGATCCTTCGATGGATTCGGCACGCGCCAGCAGATCATCCAGCGATGTGTCTGCCGGGTGCGAGACGAGGAAATCGTGGATATAGCCCAGCCGCCCGCCATCCAGCGGCGTCGGCACTTCTTCCAGCACGCGGAAGCCGAAGTTTTCCAGCACCGGCACGGCATCGGACAGCACGATCGCTCCTTCGCGCTGATAGAGCTTCAGCCGCAGCGCTACTTCGCCGGCATTGCGATGCAGCCGCACGGCGCGGCGCGGGGCTTTGGCTCCTGTCAGCGTGCGCAAAACACGGATGTCGCGCGCCGCCTCGCCCGCGCCAGAGGCATTGCGATAGGCAATCGGGAAAGCATCGGCATAACGCGCTGCGATGGCCGCCGCGCGCGAAGGTTCTTCGGTTGCCGCAAGTTCGGTTTCCACCGCACCGGCCCAACCCCGCACCATCGATTGCAGTTGCAGGTCCAGCGCATCTTCATCCGCCGTACCGTGCTGTTCGCGCACGTCGAGCACGAAGCGCAGCATCGCCAGCGTGCTGCCTTCCACCTGCAGCGCCCAGTCGATCACCTGCGCCCCGGTTGCGCTTTCCAGCATCGCCATGATCGAAAGCCGCACTTGCGTGGACAACACATCGCGCGGCAGCCACACGAAGGCGAACATGTGCCGGGCCAGCGGCGCTTCCACCAGCGCAAGGCGGGGGCGCGGACGGTCCACCAGACTCATCGTCGCAGTCACCACGCGCTCAAGATCGGCTTCAGCAAAGCTGATCAGCAGATCGTGCGGCAGCGCGGTCAGCGCGTGGACCAGCGCCTTTCCGGCGTGGCCGTTGGGCGAAAAGCCGAACTTGTCCATCAGTTCGGAAAGCTGCGTGCGCAGGCGCGGAATGCGATCCGGCGCAGCGGCCAGCGCGGCGCTGGTCCACACGCCGGCATGGACGGACAGCGCGACAACCTTGCCGCTTTCGATGCGCGGCACGATGAACAGGTCCAGCGGTACGCGGCGGTGCACATTGGCAATGCGGTTCGCCTTGACGATCAGCGGCGCACGGCCCTTCCCGCTTTCGAACCACTTGAATGCCCGGTCATAGGACGATGCCGCCAGCAGGCTCCGCTCGCTCGCGCGGCAGATGCCCAGCGGTTTTTCCTCGGTCCCGTCGCGGTGGCGCGTCACGCTGCCCAGTTGCGTCAGCATCCCGTCCGCCAGCCAGCGCAGCAACGCCGCGCCTTCGGGATCGGCCAGACTATCGGCATCGGCGCGCATCGCGGCCTGCATCATCGGCCAATCGGCCACGGCGGCGCGCACGTCCGCCAGCGTTTCTTCCAGTGCGGCGATCAGCGCGCGGCGCTGCCGCGCATCGGCGCGTTCGGTTTCAAGATAGACGATGGATTCGCGGCGCTCTCCGCTGGCGTCGCCTGCAGGAAATTCGGTCAGACGCCCTTCGCCATCGCGGCGCACGGCGGCAACGGGGTGGACCAGACGGTCGATGGTCAAACCTTGCGCGGTGATCGCAGAAGTGATTGAATCGACAAGAAAAGGCATGTCATCATTGATCACCGCGATGCGCAAGTGGCGCTCGGCACTGTCCGATCCGCTGACGCTTTCTATGGCGATAGCAGGATCGCTGCCCTTGCGGACGGCAGCGGCGGTCGCGGCGAAGCGGGCAGCTTCGGCAAGGCGCGCATTGTCGAAATCGCGGGCTTCATCGGGCAGCAGCGCGGCGGCGAAGCGTTCGGCCAGCGCGAAGGCGAGAGTGTCGGTCGAGGGATCGGACAGGGTTGCGGACGTTGACGCCATAACGTTTTTCCGGCTCTCCAGTGAGAGAGGATTATTACCCTCTCTTGTAATTATTGAATACAGACTTGTATCATTATTCCATATGGTAATCCAGAGGCGCAGTAGCAGCAAGTCCGGTTCAATGGCGCGGACGGCTTAACCTGCGGTTGTAATCTTTGAGGCGAACAATGGTGCCGCCGCGTTGCGTTCGCGTGTCGTTTTGTGCGCCTAGGTGCAGTTAGGTGCATCTAGGTGCACTTCAGGAATGCACCGTTTCGCGCGCTGCCTCTGCTGTCAGGCGTAGCGATTTCAGCCGCGCTGCTTGATCAAAAATAGACGCCGCAACAATAACTTCGTCCACCTGCGTCCGCTCGGCAAATGCGGCCAGACCGGCCCGCACCGTCGCCACAGTGCCGCAAGTGCTGACCTGCCGCACATGCTCCAGCATGGCGAGCGCCTGCGGCGGGAGCGAGTCGCGATAGCCCGGCACCGGCGGCTTCAACTTGCCGGGATTGCCGGTGCGTAGTGCGACGAAGGCCTGATCCATCGACGAGGCCAGCAATTGCGCTTCTTCGTCAGAATCGGCGGCGACCACGTTGATCGCGGCGGCGCAATAGGGCGCGTCGAGAACCTCGGATGGCTGGAACCGCTCGCGGTAGATTTTCAGCGCCGAATCAAGGTGATCGGGCGCAAAGTGCGAGGCAAAGGCATAAGGCAGGCCCATCATCGCCGCCAGTTGCGCGCCGAACAGGCTCGATCCCAGAATCCACATTTGCGGCTTGGCACCCTTGGCCGGATAGGCCTGCAACGGCACACGCGGATCGCCTGCGAACTGAAGCTGCAATTCCACCACGTCCTGCGGAAAGTCCTCTGCCGCGCGGTTCGTATCCTTGTGCAGCGCGCGCATGATGCGCTGGTCGGCTCCCGGCGCACGGCCCAGCCCAAGGTCGACGCGCCCCGGAAACAGCGCATCAAGCGTGCCGAATTGTTCTGCGATAACAAGGGGATTGTGATTGGGCAGCATGATCCCGCCCGCGCCGATGCGGATCGTGGACGTGCCCTGCCCGATATGCGCCAGCGCCACCGCTGTGGCGGCTCCGGCAAGGCCCTCCATCCCGTGATGCTCGGCCACCCAATAACGCTGGAATCCGCATTCCTCTGCCACTTTGGCCGCAGCGGCGGAATTGTCGAGCGCCTGCCTTGCCGTCCCGCCCTCAACCACGCTGACCAGATCGAGGACGGAGAGTTTCATGGGTTTGGCTTCTGTGTTGTTTCAGGAACTTGAGATGTAGGGGCAGGCCCCAACTGTTCAAGGTAGCTCTTTGCAACCTTTCCCGCCTCGCCGTCCTTGTCCACCGCAACGACCGATTCCCACGATTTGCGCGCAGCCTCGTCACGCCCGGAAAGCACGGCGATGACGCCCGCTTCAAGGGCCACCCTTGGATCGCGCGGATCGTATTTGCTGGCGATTTCGATGTCGCGCTGGGCGCGGGGGAGATCATCCATGCGGCGCGCCAGCGTGGCTGAAAGCAGCCAGCCCTCGGCTTCTTCGGGAGCAAGACGATGCACTTCGTCGAGCGCCGATGCGGCCTCTGCGTTGCGGGCAAGTGCCACGAGCGCGCGTGACCGGTCGATTTGGATTTCGGCCAGCCCGGTCTTGCCTCCATTGCCCTGAACCGCGACCGCACGATCCAGCCAGCCTAGCGCGTCCTGCGGCTTTCCGGCAGCAAGGGCGGCATTGCCTGCCATCGCCATCAGCGACACGGCGGCGACTTCCTGTTCCTTGGGCACGCCTGCCACGGCCTGCGCGAAGGCTTCCAGCGCGCCGTCGAAATCACCCATGTTCGAACGCAACATGCCAAGGCACTGGTTGGCGCGCACCTGCTGGCCGGTATCGCGGCTTTCGCCCAGCCAGGTCTGCGCTTCGACCAATGCGGCATCGGGATTGGTCTGCGCCTTGGCAAGGCAATCGGCCAAGCGGTCCTGCTCCGGCAGGTCTGGCCGGACAAGCCCGGCCTCCCGCTCCGTCTCGCGCTGCTGTTCGCGATCACGGCGGCGCGGGATTGGCAGGTCTGACGGGCGCATGGGCATGGTGGCGGGGCCGATCTGCATGAGCGAGGCGTGCTGCGTCTGCTCCACGGAAATGACCTGCGCAAACTGGGGCGCGGGCAGATCGATCATGCGCTTTTCATCCTTCAAGGCGTGTCATCAACACTGGCCATCGATATTAGCCAGTTCCCGCAGCAGCAGCGCAATGTCGCCGGGCCGCGAAAGCCGGTGATCGCCGTCCTTGATCAGGTGGACCTGCACATCGCCTGAACGCAAGGCGCGGGCGAGGCGCAGCGATATGTCCCACGGCACATCGGCATCGGCCTGCCCGTGCAGCAGCCGCACCGGGCCATCGAAAGCGATCTCCCCGCCCAGCCGCCGGTGCTTTTCACCATCGGAGAAGAACCCGGCATGAGTCGGCGTAGGCTCCGGCCCATAAGGGTTGTCCTCATAGATCGTGCGGCCCGATGCGAGTTCGATGCGCTGCGACTGGGAAAAGCCCCATTCGGTGAAATCCGGCGCAGGCGCGATGCCGACAAGCGCCTTGGCGCGTTCGCCCAAGCTTTCCGCAATCAGCAGCATCAGCCAGCCGCCCATGCTGGAGCCGACAAGCTGCACCGCCTCGATCCCCAAATGATCGATCAGCGCCACAACCTCGTCCCGCCACTTTGACAGGCGGCCATCGCCAAAGTCCCCGTCGCTCTGCCCGCAGCCGGTATAATCGAGCAAAAGGCAGGCGCGGCCCTGTTGCTGCGCCCATTCCATCACGGCCTGCGCCTTGCCGCCCGCCATGTCGGACATATAGCCGGGGAGGAAGACGACTGTGGGGTCGGCGCCGGGAAGGTGGCGATAGGCCATCTGCTGGCAGGAGGGCAGGGTGAAGCGGGAAATATCGATCATGCCCGCAGTCATGGCGCGGTGGGTGCGTGGGGGCAACAGACAACAGAGTAATGACTCCGCAGCAAATCCCCGCTAAGCACACTTCCATCATGGCACAGCGCACCACCCGCACTACAACCACTACCCCCGCGAGCCGGGGGCGGTTGCTGCTGGGTTAAGCCCTGCCGCGATGCCGCCGCCCGGTTCGGGTGGGTTTGCGCATCGCCTCCCGAACCGATCTGAAATCCCGATGCGCGCCCTTTCGGTGTTGCCGTTCCTGTGGCAAGGCACCGTTCAAATGGCCCCGGCGAAATCACGTCAGGGCCAGATTGCGTTAGAGAGTTTCCGATGTCCGAACTGTTGAAGATCACCCTGCCCGATGGTTCGTCACGCGAAGTTGCGCCGGGGAGCACTCCGGCGGACATTGCCGCTGCGATTGGTCCCGGCCTTGCCAAGGCGGCGCTGGCGGCGAAGGTGGATGGCGAACTGGTCGATCTTTCGCGGCCCTTTACCGCTGACGCGCAACTGGCGCTGGTGACGGCGAAGGATGAGGCCGAGGCGCTGGACCTGGCGCGGCACGACTATGCGCACATTCTGGCCGAAGCGGTGCAGGCGCTGTTTCCGGGCACGCAGATCACGTTTGGCCCCAGCACGGACGACGGGTTCTATTACGACTTCGCGCCTGCCGAGCGACCCTTTACCGAGGAGGACCTGCCCGCGATCGAAGCGCAGATGCGCAAGATCATCGGTGCGAACAAGCCGCTGCGCCGCGAGGAGTGGAGCCGCGAGCAACTGATTTCGCGCTGGAAGCAGCAGGGCGAAAGCTTCAAGGCGGAATGGGCGGCGGAACTGCCGGGGGATGAGCCGCTGACAGTTTACTGGTCGGGCGATGACTGGCTCGACATGTGCCGGGGACCGCATCTGCCATCGACCGGCAAGCTTGATCCCAATGCGTTCAAGCTGACGCGGGTTTCGGGCGCCTATTGGCGCGGCGACCAAAACAACGCGATGCTTTCGCGCATTTACGGCACGGGCTGGCTGAACAAGAAGCAGCTTGATGCGCATATGACGCGGCTGGAAGAGGCGGCCAAGCGCGACCATCGCAAGCTGGGAGGCGAGATGGACCTGTTCCACCTTCAGGCCGAAGCGCACGGCAGCGTGTTCTGGCATCCCAAGGGCTATCTGATCTGGCGCGAGCTGGAAGCCTATATGCGCCGCGCGATCGATGGCGCGGGCTATCGCGAGGTGAAGACCCCGCAGGTTATGGACGCGCGCCAGTGGGAGCAATCCGGTCACTGGGGCAAGTATCGCGAAAACATGTTCGTGATCCCCGATGAAGTGCCGAACGTGGACGACGAAGGCCCGGTTATCAGCGGTGAGGCCGACTGGATGGCCTTGAAGCCGATGAACTGCCCGGCGCATGTGCTGATCTTCCGGCAGGGGCTGAAATCGTATCGCGATCTGCCGATGCGGCTGTACGAAAACGGCTGCTGCCACCGCAACGAACCGCACGGCGCGCTGCACGGGCTGATGCGCGTGCGCCAGTTCACGCAGGACGATGCGCATATCTTCTGCCGCGAAGACCAGATCGTGGACGAAGTGCAGGCCTTCTGCGAACTGGCCGACCGCGTCTACAAGCACTTCGGCTTTACCTATTCGATCAAGCTGGCGCTGCGCCCGGAAAAGCGGTTCGGCACCGAGGAAATGTGGGACAAGGCCGAGGCCGAACTGCGCGCTGCCGTGGTGCGCGCAGGGCTGGCCACCGAAGAGTATGGCTGGGAAGAACTGCCCGGCGAAGGCGCGTTCTATGCGCCCAAGCTGGAATGGCACCTGACCGATGCGATTGGCCGCACCTGGCAGGTGGGCACGATCCAGTCTGACCGCGTTCTGCCCGAACGGCTTGATGCGAACTATGTGGGCGAGGATGGCGAGAAGCACCGCCCAGTCATGCTGCACCGCGCGATCTTTGGCAGCTACGAACGCTTCATCGGCATCCTGATCGAGCATTTTGCCGGGCGTCTGCCGGTGTGGCTGGCCCCGGTGCAGGCGGTGGTGGCGACTATCGTTTCGGACGCGGATGATTATGCCACGGAAGCGCTTGCCAAGCTGAAGGCAGCGGGCATCCGCGCTGAAAGTGACCTGCGCAACGAGAAGATCAACTACAAGGTGCGCGAACATTCGCTGCAGAAGGTTCCCTACCTGCTGGTGGTGGGCAAGCGCGAGGCCGAGGAAGGTACCGTGGCGATCCGCATTCTGGGCGAACAGCACCAGAAGGTGATGCCGCTGGACGAAGCGATTGCCTTGTTGAAGGGTGAAGCGCTTGCGCCGGATCTGAAGGCCTGACTGCGCTCGGCCTGCCGCTCCTTTCGCTCGGCCTTTGCGCGCTGGCGGCTTTCGTTGCCGCCTTTGCGCGCGGGCTCGCGGGGTTTGGCATGGCGATCCTGCTGGTGCCGCTGATCGGGCTGGTGATCTCTCCGGGAGAGGCGGTGGTCGTATCGAACATGCTGGGGCTGCTGATCGGGCTGGTTGGCGCGCGCAAGGTGTGGAACGCGGGCGAGACAAGCGCGGGCGTGATCGGCGGGACGGCGATGCTGCTGACGCCGGTGGGGCTAGTTGTGCTGTTCGCCACGCCGCCGGGGTTGGCGCGGGTGCTGATAGCGGGCGTGGCGATTGCGGCTTTCGTGCTGGTGCTGCTGCCTGCAAAGCCGGGGCACGCGCCGGGCAGGATCAAGACAGGTTTGACAGGCGCGGCGGCGGGGCTTCTGACGGGCTTTGCCGGAATGCCGGGGCCGCCCGTGGTGCCGTACTACTTGCGCCGCCCGATTCCGCGTGACGTGGCGCGAGCTTCGATGCTCACCGTGTTTCTGCTGACATCTGTTGCCAGCACGGTGGCGGCCTTGGCGCTGGGGCTGGCTTCGTGGCGCGATGCACTGTTCGCACTCCTGTTGTTCGGGCCGGTGCTGGCGGGCAATCATCTGGGCACTATGGCGTTCGGCAAGGTGAGCGATGCGGCTTGGCGGGGGTTCGTGGGGTTCCTGTTGGCGATGTCGGCGTTGATGGCGGTCGTGCGGCTGATAACGCCAAATTAAGCGGTTTCCCTTAAGTCAGGCTGCGATTGGACGCTTGAGGGACCGAACACGCATGACCTTGCATTTCCGCGCTCTGGCCGCGCAGGCCGCTGAAGACAGCGCGATCTCCGCACAGGAAATTCTGGCGCTACGCCGTGCCGCGTGGCCCGATGGGCGCATCGACCCCGAAGAGGCCGAGGCCATCTTCATCCTCAACGACCAGATCGCCGAGCCGACGCGCGAATGGTCGGACTTCTTTATCGAGGCGCTGGTCGAGTTCGTGGTGAACACCGCCGCGCCCAAAGGCCACATCTCGGTCGACAATGCGCGCTGGCTGATCGAGCGCGTATCGCACGATGGCAAGGTGGGCAGCCTGACCGAACTGGAACTGCTGGTGCGCGTGCTGGAAAAGGCCGAATCCGCGCCGGACGGGTTGCGGGTTTTTGTGCTGCAGCAGATCGAGCGCGAAGTGCTGACCGGTGAAGGGCCGACGCGGTGTGGTGGCGAGTTGCTGCCGGGCGTGATCTCTCCTGCCGAATGCACGCTCATTCGCCGCACGATCTTCGCTTCCGGCGGGGAGCGCCCCGCAGGCGTGAGCCGACGCGAGGCGGAAATGCTGTTCCGGCTGAAGGACGCGACGCTGGGGGCAGACAATGCGCCCGCGTGGGAGCGCCTGTTCGTGCAAGGCGTGGGGAACTATCTGCAAGGCTGGAATGGCGCGAAAGGGCTGACGCGCGAGCGCGCGGCGGAGCTGGAAGCATTCATGAATGATCGTGGCAGCCATATCGGCAAGTTCTTTGGCCGCATGGCCCGGACCGATGTCAGCAGCTTTGCACAGGCGCTGCGCGATGTGGGCTTTGGCCGCAAGCAGCCCACCCGCGATGTGTTTGCCGAGGCGGCGCAGGATCACGCGGTGACCGATGCCGAGAGCACTTGGTTGCAGGCGCGGATCGATGCCAACAACGAGGTCGATGCGCTCGATCAGGCTTTGCTGCGGTTTTTGGCCGAAGCTTAGACCGTAAAGCTTTCGCCGCAGCCGCAGGCGCCCTTGGCGTTCGGGTTCTGGAACACGAAACCGGCGGTGAAATCGTCTTCCTGCCAGTCCATCGTGCTGCCGATCAGGTAAAGCACCGATGCGCTGTCGATGAAGAACAGGCCGCCGGGGGTTTCGATCTTTTCGTCCAGCGGATTGGCTTGCGTGACGTAATCGACCGAGTAGGCAAGGCCAGAGCAGCCCCGGCGCGGGGTGGACAGCTTTACGCCGATGGCGCCTTCGGGGGCGGTGTCCATCAGATGCGCCACACGCGCTTCGGCGCTGGGCGTGAGGATCACGGCAGCGGGACGGGGGCGGCGGACTTTCACTTCGGTGGTCATGGCTTCACCTATATGGGGAGCGTTCAGAGCATTCCCAGCTCAAGCTTGGCTTCATCGCTCATCTTCTGCGGATCCCACGGCGGATCCCAGACGAGGTTCACTTCGGCGTCGCGTACACCGGGGACCGCAGAAACGCGCAGTTCCACTTCGCCCGGCATCGATTCGGCCACCGGACAGTGCGGCGTGGTCAGCGTCATCGTGACGACGACATCGGAATCAGGCGATACGTCAACGCCATAGATCAGGCCGAGGTCATAGATGTTGACCGGGATTTCGGGATCGAAGATTTCCTTCAGCGCGCTCACCACGCCTTCATAGATATCGCCGCCCGGTTCGCCAGGGGTGACGCCTTCGGGCTTTGCGGCAAGGAAGCCTTCCAGATAGTCGCGCTTGCGATCAAGCTTCTGCGCCGCTGTTTCTTCGGGCGCGTCTTCAACGAAGGCGCGCTTGGGAGCAGACACGGCTTCCACTTCCTCGACGGCGAACTTGGGATCATTCTCGCTCATCCGAAAATCCTCATGGTCCTCTCGATGCCGCGCACGAGCACGGCGATATCGCTTTCATCGCTGTAGATGCCGAAGCTGGCGCGGGCCGTGGCGGGCACCCCAAGGTGCGCCATCAAAGGTTGCGCGCAGTGGTGCCCGGCGCGGATAGCAACGCCTTCCTCGTCAAGGATGGTGCCCAGATCGTGCGGGTGCACGCCTTCGATCGCGAAGCTGAGGATGCCCGCGCTGTCTTCCGGTCCGAACAGCTTGACCGAGTTCATCCGGCCCAGCGCTTCGCGCGCCTTGGCGACCAGTTCGCATTCGTGTGCGTGGATCGCAGGAAGGCCTTGCGCTGTCACGAAATCCACCGCCGCGCCAAAGCCAATGGCTTCGACGATAGCAGGGGTGCCAGCTTCGAAGCGCTGCGGCGCGGGGGCATATGTGGTGCGCTCGAACGTCACCTTGTCGATCATCGCGCCGCCGCCCTGCCACGGGGGCATGGCGTCGAGAATGTCCGCCTTGACCCAGAGCGCGCCGATGCCGGTTGGGCCATAGAGTTTGTGCGCGGAGAAGACGTAGAAATCGGCGTCCAGCGCCTTTACGTCTACCGTCAGCCGCGCGACGGACTGGCAGCCATCGAGCAGGATTTTTGCGCCGACATTGTGCGCGAGCGCCACAGCGCGGGGCGCATCGAGCACCGAGCCGAGCACGTTTGACACGTGCGCGAAGGCGACCAGCTTGTGCGCAGGCGTTAGCATACGCTGTGCCGCGTCTAAATCGATCTGCCCGTCTTCGGTCAGTGGGCACACGTCGATATCAACGCCAGTGCGATCCCGCAGCATCTGCCACGGCACGATGTTGGCGTGGTGTTCGAGCGTGGAAATGAGGATGCGGTCGCCCGCCTTGAGGTTCTGCTGCCCCCAGGTCTGTGCGACGAGGTTGATTGCCTCGGTAGCGCCGCGCGTAAACACCAGTTCGTTTTCCGCGCCGCCGATCAGGCCCGCAACCTTGCGGCGGGCACATTCAAAGGCCAGCGTCATGTCGGCCGAGCGGGCATAGACGCCGCGATGGACGGTGGCGTAGTCGCTGCCGAGAGCGCGGGTCATGGCGTCGATCACCACTTGCGGCTTCTGCGCAGTAGCGGCGGTATCGAGGTAGTGCCAGCGGGTGCCATCGGGGTTGGCGAGGCCGGGCCAGATCGAAGCAACCTGCGCCCCCGCGCCTGAAGATACTTTGGAGGCGGCGGCCTCAGGAGACGTGGCGCTTGGTTGCCTGAGGCCCCCGCCTTCGCGGGGGTGCAGGGTATTGTTGGCGGTGACGGGCTGGGTCACAACACCGCCTCAAGCGCCTTGAGCGCAGCGTCGGTCAGCGCTTCTTCGTCAGCGGCACCCACAAAGGCTTCCGCAATGAAGGCTTGCAGCATGAGCTTCTTGGCAAGCGCGGGCGGCAACCCGCGCTGGGCAAGGTAGAAGAGGCCCTGCGGATCGAGTTCGCCCACAGCACAGCCATGCGCGCACTTCACGTCGTCGGCATAGATTTCGAGTTCGGGGCGGGCGTTGGCCGTGGCGGTGCGATCCAGCAGCATGGCTCGGATGGATTGCGAACCATCAGTGCCGATAGCCCCGCGCGCGACCACGACTTTGCCGAGGTAAGTGCCGGTGGACTTGCCACCCAAAACGGAGCGCACGACCTGACTGGATACCGCGTCCGGTTCCGCGTGGGTGACTTCGGTGACGATCTCTACCGTCTGGTCACCGCCTGCAATCTGCGCCGCGCCAAGGTGGAACTTCGCGCCCTTACCCAGAGAAACGCTGACGGCGATGCGGCGATAGGCAGACCCTGCATGGAGCAGGCGCAAATCGAACTCTGCGCCGTCTTCCAGCGTAATCGCGATATCGCGCGCGGCATCGTTTGCGCCATCCAGCACAACGGCCAGCGCGCCCTGTTCGCCCGCTGCCACGCGAATGTCCTGCACCGGCAGAGGCCACAGCGTTTCCAGCGCGGCAAGGTCGGCATAGCGATACGCTTCGTCCTTGCGCGTTGGCAGGGTGAGCGCCTGCTTCATGCCGCCACGGCCTCGTAGCCCTGCTCTTCTAGTTCGAGCGCGAGTTCAGGGCCGCCGGTGCGCACGATGCGGCCACCGGCGAGGACGTGGACGAAATCGGGTTTCACGTAATCAAGCAGGCGCTGATAGTGCGTGATCAGCAGCACGGCCTTGTCGGGCTTGCGCATGATCGCGTTGATGCCTTCGCCGCAGATGCGCAGCGCATCGATATCGAGGCCGGAGTCCGTCTCGTCCAGAATCGCGATCTTGGGATCGAGGATGCCCATCTGCACCATTTCGGCGCGCTTCTTTTCACCGCCCGAAAAGCCGACGTTCACCGGGCGCTTGAGCATCTCCATGTCCATGCGCAGCAAGGCGGCCTTTTCCTTGGCCAGCTTGAGAAATTCGCCGCCGGAAAGCGGGGCTTCACCGCGCGCCTTGCGCTGGGCATTGGCGGATTCACGCAGGAACTGGACGAAGGAGACGCCAGGGATTTCAACCGGATACTGAAAGCCCAAGAACAGGCCAGCGGCAGCGCGTTCGTGCGGTTCCAGTTCGAACAGGTCCGTGCCATCCAGCGTGGCGCTGCCACCGGTCACTTCATAACCGGGACGCCCGCCGAGGGTGTAGCCGAGCGTGGATTTGCCCGCGCCGTTCGGCCCCATGATTGCGTGAATTTCACCCGCGTTGATGGTGAGAGAAAGACCCTTGAGGATCGGCTTGTCGGCCACGGTGGCCTGAAGGTTTTCAATCTTGAGCATCGTCATCACTTTCAACCGCGAGGCGAGCGCTGCGGGCGGGCGCCGGAGCGCGAATAGGAGGGGCGCGCAGGCCGCGAGGCGGCGCGCAACTCGTCGTAGCGAGCTTTCATCTCGCGCAGCACGGCGGCGCAGGCGCCTTCGGGATCGCCGAGCACTTCGGCGGCATCGTAGCGGATGACCTTGAGGCCGACTTCGGCAAGGCTGGCATCGCGGCGGCGTTCGATCTCGGGGTTCTCGCCGCGATCCAGCGCGACGACCAGCTTGAGCGGCTGGCAGCCGAAATCGACGATGGCCGAGCCGATCACGGCGTAGCGCTTGAACTTGTACTTGCCGAGGTCTTCCTTCGCCAGCTCCTCGGCCAGAGCGAGGTGCGCCTCGTCCGGCTCGCGGCGCAACTGGCGCGCACGGTCATGAATCGCATCGAGGCGCGAACCCGAAATGGCCCAGCCGCGACCCTTCTTCTGGATCTTCGGCGCCTCGGCACGTTCGCCGACGGGGCGGATGGAAAGGGTTTTTTTGATCATTCGTCACTTTTCCCGACACAAAACTTTGGCCAACGAATTTCTTGGGAAAACCGCGTTTTGAGCAGAACCAAATCCGTCTTGCTCCCGATTGCAACTTGACCGAGTGACCCATGTATAATCCGCACCCCACTGGACGGTGCGGAGGTAGCGACAAAATCCGCGACCTCGTCGAAACTACTTATGTCCACGAGATTGACGATCAACCGACTGATCCTTCAAGGCTGATGCCAAGCAACTT
The DNA here is from genome assembly GCF_012641335.1 of Novosphingobium sp. ERN07. Taxonomy (GTDB): domain Bacteria; phylum Pseudomonadota; class Alphaproteobacteria; order Sphingomonadales; family Sphingomonadaceae; genus Novosphingobium. Next base: position 504,861 of record NZ_JABAID010000001.1, on the reverse strand, counting down.
CTGCGCTTCGACCGCGAATTCCATCGGCAGTTGCTGCAGCACTTCGCGCGCAAAGCCGTTGACGATCAGAGCGACAGCGCTTTCCTGATCCAGCCCGCGCTGCATCGCGTAATAAAGCTGATCGTCGCTGATCTTGCTGGTAGTGGCTTCGTGTTCGATCGTGGCGCTGGGGTTGCGCACTTCGATATAGGGCACGGTGTGCGCGCCGCAGTCTGCGCCCAGCAGCAGGCTGTCGCACTGGGTGAAGTTGCGCACGCCTTCGGCCTGCGGGGCCACGCGGACGAGGCCGCGATAGGTGTTGTTGCTGCGCCCTGCAGAGATGCCCTTCGACACGATGGTCGAGCGTGACCCCTTGCCGTTGTGGATCATCTTGGTGCCGGTATCGGCCTGCTGGTAGTTGTTGGTGACAGCTACCGAATAGAATTCGCCCACCGAATCTTCGCCATTCAGCACGCAGGACGGATACTTCCACGTGATGGCAGAGCCGGTTTCCACCTGCGTCCACGACACCTTGCTGCGCGCCCCCTGGCACAGCGCGCGCTTCGTTACGAAATTGTAGATGCCGCCCAGCCCTTCGGCGTTGCCGGGATACCAGTTCTGCACGGTGGAATACTTGATCTCGGCATCGTCGAGCGCGACCAGTTCGACCACAGCGGCGTGAAGCTGATTTTCATCGCGCTGCGGGGCGGTGCAGCCTTCAAGATAGGAGACATAGGCCCCCTTGTCGGCAACGATCAGCGTGCGTTCGAACTGGCCGGTGTTTTCCGCATTGATGCGGAAATAGGTGGAAAGCTCCATCGGGCAGCGCACGCCTTCGGGAATGTAAACGAACGTGCCATCCGAAAAGACCGCGCAGTTCAGCGTGGCAAAGTAGTTGTCGTGCATGGGCACGACCTTGCCCAGCCACTTCTTTACAAGGTCAGGATATTCGCGGATCGCTTCGGAAATCGAGCGGAAGATGACGCCTGCCGCTTCCAGTTCCTTGCGGAAGGTGGTGGCCACCGAAACGCTGTCGAACACGGCATCGACTGCAACCTTGCGCGCACCTTCGACGCCGGCGAGCACTTTCTGCTCTTCCAGTGGGATGCCCAGCTTTTCGTAGATGCGCAGGATTTCGGGATCGACTTCATCAAGGCTACCCAGCTTGGGCTTGGCCTTGGGCGCGGCCCAATAATAAGCATCCTGATAGTCAATCGGCGGAATGTTGAGCTTGGCCCAATCGGGCGTGGGCATGGTCAGCCAGTGGCGATAGGCCTTGAGCCGCCATTCGAGCATCCACTCCGGCTCGTCCTTTTTGGCCGAGATATAGCGGACGGTATCTTCGGAGAGGCCCTTTGGCCCGTATTCCTGTTCGATATCCGAGGACCAGCCGTGTTCGTAATCGGCAACCTTTGCGGCAGCGTCATGCGCGGCCTGATCCTTGATCGTCACGTTTTCAGTCATACCATAACCTCCGTCGCCAAGGCGGCAGGACGGGCCAATTGGGTGAGCGGAATGCCTGCCAGCGCACCGCGCAGCGCGGCATCGACCGCAGGCCAATGCGGACGAACGGTGCACGCAGATTCAAGCGTGCAATCGTGGCGGCCATGATCGCTGCAGGGCGTGAGCGCAATAGGGCCTTCAACGGCTTCCACGATATCGGCCAGCGTGATCGCGGCGGCGGGGCGTGCCAGCTTAAGCCCGCCATGCGCACCACGCGCCGATTTGAGCAGGCCTGCGGCAGACAGTTTGCTGACCAGTTTCTGCACGGTGGGCGCGGGCAAGCCGGTTTCGTCGGCCAGTTGCTGCGCCGAGACGCGCGCATGTCCGCAATGGCGCGCGGCGGCGCTCATCGTGACGACGGCATAGTCGGCCATGCTGGAAAGGCGCATCAGCGGGTGTCCCGGAATGGCGATCTGCAAATCAGACCGAATCGTTCCGGTTACCTAGGCGCGGTTACCGCGCGGTGCAAGGCACCCGCGCGCGATACGGGCGGCAACTGGCCAAAAAAAGGGCGGCCGCGCTCCACGAAGGAGCGTCGGCCGCCTTTAAAGTCGAGAACCCAGCACATCGCTGCACCGAGCCCTTCGGGTCGCACAGCCTTCCTAGGCAGAAGCTCTGATGATGAATTGTATGGATTCGACAATTTCGGTGGCATTCGGGCAACATTCGCCGCTCATTCAATTACAAAAGCCGTCATATCCGACAGATTCGAACTTGGCCGCGCGCCAATATCGTCGCAAAGATGCCACACGAGGTACGCTGGCGATCCCCGATCGCAGGCTGGACTGGCCTTGATTCGATCCTATCCGTTCGCAGAACCGGAAACCTTCGCCCGTGACGCTTTATTCGCTGCTGCGCCCGCTCATTTTCCGCATTCCTGCAGAGCCTGCCCACCGCCTGACGATCAGGGCCTTGTCGCTGAACCAGCCTGGTGGCCCCAAGGCCCCCACCCCCACGCTGGCACAGCGCGTGGCCGGGATCGCCTTTCCCAACCCGGTCGGCATGGCACCGGGTTTCGACAAGAACGCCGAAGTGCCCGATGCCATGCTGGGCCTGGGCTATGGCTTTGTCGAAGTGGGCACGGTCACCCCGCTGCCGCAGGAAGGCAACCCGAAGCCGCGCCTGTTCCGCCTGACCGAGGATCGCGCGGTAATCAACCGCATGGGATTCAACAACGAAGGTTCGCAGGCTGTGGCCAACCGGCTTGTCCGCCGTCGTGAAACTGGTCTGCGTGGACTGCCGGGAATCGTGGGCGTGAACATCGGCGCGAACAAGGATTCGGTCGACCGCATTGCAGACTATGCGCAGATGACCCGGATGATGGCCCCGCTGGCATCGTACCTTACGGTCAACATCTCTTCGCCCAACACGCCCGGTTTGCGCGCTTTGCAGGATGAGGGCGCGCTTTCGGCGCTGCTGGATGCGGTGATCGAGGCACGCGGCAACATCAATGTGCCGATCTTCCTGAAGCTGGCACCCGATCTGGAACAGTCCGACATCGATGGCATCTGCCGGATCGCGCTGGAGAAACAACTGGCCGCACTGATCGTATCGAACACCACGATCACACGTCCGGCCCTCCGATCACGCCATGCGGCCGAGGCAGGGGGCCTTTCGGGCGAACCCTTGCGCGAACTGGCGTTGCAGCGGCTGCGCGATTTCCGCAAAGCCAGCGGCGGGGCGATTCCGCTGATTGGCGTGGGCGGCATCGCCACGGTGGAAGATGCCTGGGCGCGCATCCGCGCCGGGGCCAGCCTCATCCAGATCTACAGCGCGATGGTCTATGAAGGGCCGGGGCTGGCGCGCCGGATCGTGGCAGGATTGGAAAAAAAGGTGCGCGAAGCGGGCATGACCTCCATTGCCGAGGCGGTCGGCAGCGAATAGCCTTGGGCGCATGACCATTCTGCGCCATTTCCGTTTCCTGCCGATTTCCGCCGTTCTGCTTGCCGGGGCTTGCGTGCCGCCACCGGGCGCTTCGGTGGCTCCGCCCAATCAAGCCCCCGTTGCATCGGCGGCAGAAGGTGTGCCCGTTGACGGTCGCGGCCTTGTTTCCGCAGCCGACGCGCGGGCGGCAGAGGCCGGCGTGCAGATGTTGCGACTGGGCGGCAGTGCGACAGATGCGGCCATCGCCACGATGCTGGCGTTGACCGTGGTCGAGCCGCAAAGCTCCGGCATTGGTGGCGGCGGTTTTCTTGTACTGGGAGACGCTGCGGGCACGGTCGAGACGATCGATGGGCGTGAAACCGCACCGAAGGCGGCAACGTCACAGTGGTTCTATGTCGACGGCAAGCCACTGGTCTGGCCCGATTCGGTGATCGGTGGACGCAGCGTGGGCGTGCCGGGCAATCTGCGACTGGCGGCGATGGCGCACAATGAAAAGGGCCGGATCGCATGGCGCACGCTGTTCCAACCCGCGATCAAGCTGGCGCGTGACGGGTTCGAGATCACGCCCCGCCTGCGATCGATGCTGAGCGCGGCAAACCGCACCGGCGCTTTCGATCCGGCAGCGCAGGCGCTGTTCTATGACACTGCGGGAGAGCCGCTGCCGGTGGGCACCGTGGTGCGCAACCCGACACTGGCCGCAACGCTGGAAAGCATCGCAGCGCGTGGGGCGGACAGCTTCTACACCGGTGACAATGCCGTGCTGCTGGCCAGCAAGGTTGGCACTGCGCCGCGCAACCCGTCCCCGCTGACCACCGCCGATCTTGCCGCCTACAAGGCGGTGAAGCGCGATGCGGTGTGCGGGCAGTATCGCGAGTATCGCGTGTGCGGGATGGGGCCGCCAAGTTCGGGCGGAACCACGGTTTTCACGATCCTGAAGCAGCTTGAACGGTTCGACATCAAAGCGCTGGGGCCTGCAAATCCTGTCGCTTGGCACTTGATCGCGGAATCACAGCGGCTCGCCTATGCCGACCGCGAACAATATCTGGCCGACAGTGATTTCGTGCCGGTGCCTCTGGCCGGGCTGATGGACCCGGCCTATATTGCCGCGCGGTCCGCACTGATATCCGACAGTGCGACGATGGCCACCGCCATGCCCGGCAAGCCTGCAGGCGCGAAACTGGCTTTCGCCCGGCCCGCTCCGCAGGAAGAACATGGCACCACCCATTTCGTGACAGTGGACCGCTGGGGCAATGCCGCCAGCTATACCTCGACCATCGAAGGTCCGTTCGGATCGGGGCTGATGGTGGGCGGTTATTACCTGAACAACGAGCTGACCGACTTCAACATCGTGCCCGACAAGGACGGCAAGCCGACCGCGAACCGCGTGGAAGGTGGCAAGCGTCCGCGCAGTTCGATGGCGCCAACGCTGATCTATGGCCCGGACGGCACCTTGCGGCTCGCGGTGGGCGCGGCGGGCGGCACCACCATCCCGGCGCAAGTGGCCAAGGCGATCATCGGCGTGCTGGACTGGGACTTGTCCGCGCGTGAGGCGATTGCCCTTCCGGTGATCTATGCGCCGGGCAATGCAGTCTCTGTCGAGAAAGGCACCAGCCTTGAAGCGATGATCCCGGCCTTGCAGGCGCTTGGTCACACGCAAGTTTCGGCGCGCGCGCCATCGTTCAAGGCCAACGCCATTGAGCGGGTGCGCGTGGGCGGAAAATGGGTCTGGCGCGGGGCGGCAGATCCGCGCAGCGAAGGGGCCGCAGTAGCGCCCTGAGATGTGCCTGACGCGCACCTGACGTCACGCAACACAGGTTGCCGTAAGGGCGGCACGCCACTAGGTTCCGATGAAACCAACACGAATGGCTGGCAACGGCCCTTCGACAAGCCATTGGGCCGAGGAACCAGACGTGCAGCTTTCCGACTTCGCAGGCTTTCCCAATCTTGTTGCGATGTTCCTTGATCGCGCCGACCAGCGCGGTGACAGCCCGTTCCTGTGGGCCAAGAAAAGCGGTACGTGGCAATCGATCAGTTGGGCAGACGCTGCACGGCAGGTCTGCATACTGGCAGAGGCCTTGCGCGGACTGGGCCTGAATCCTGGTGATCGCGTGGCGCTGGTTTCGGAAAACCGGCCCGAATGGTGCATTGCCGACCACGCGATCATGGCGGCAGGACTGGTGACGGTGCCGACCTACATCACCAATACCGAGCGCGATCACTTGCACATTCTGGAAAATTCGGGCGCGCGCGCGGTGATCGTGTCCACCGCGAAGCTTTCACAACCGTTGCTGCCTGCTGCGCTATCGGCGCCGGGGGTCGAACATGTGATCGGCATGGAGCCGCTGCGCCAGATGCAGGCGGGCAAGCTTTCGTTTCATGACTGGAGCGCCATGACGACGGGTGATGGTGCAGCGGCACGCCGGGCAGTGGATGCACGCATGGCGGGCGTGGGGCGCAAAGACCTTGCCTGCCTGATCTACACCAGCGGCACCGGCGGAAGCCCGCGCGGCGTGCGGCTGCATCACGGTTCGATCCTGTGCAACGTCGAAGGCGCAGCGTTCATCCTTGCCGAGGATTTCGGGTGGGACGAGGAAGTGTTCCTTTCGTTCCTGCCGCTCAGCCATGCTTACGAACACACCGGCGGGCAATACCTGCCCATCGGCATGGGCGCGCAGATCTACTACTCGGAAGGGTTGGAAAAGCTCGCCTCGAACATCGAGGAAGTGCGACCGACGCTAATGGTCGTCGTCCCGCGCCTGTTCGAAGTGCTGCGCACTCGCATCATGAAGCAGGTGGAAAAGCAGGGCAAGGTTGCCAACTATCTGATGGACCGCGCGCTGGGCATTGGCGGGCGCAAGGCGGCAGGCAAGGGCCGCATCATTGATCTGCCGATGAGCCTGATTCTTGACCGCACGCTGCGGCCAAAGATCAAGGCCCGGTTCGGCGGGCGGATGAAGGCGATGGTATCAGGCGGTGCGCCGCTCAACCCCGATGTCGGCGTGTTCTTCGATGCGATGGGCCTGACCATGCTGCAAGGCTATGGCCAGACCGAAGCAGGGCCGGTGATATCGTGCAATCGTCCCAAAGCGGGTTTGAAGATGGACACGGTAGGCCCGCCGATGAAAGGCGTGGACGTGAAGATTGCCGAGGACGGCGAAATCCTCGTGCAAGGGGAACTGGTGATGCACGGCTATTGGCACAACGATGCCGAAACCGCGCGCGCCATCCCCAAGGACGGGCCGAATGCAGGCTGGCTGCACACCGGCGATATTGGCCATATTGATGAGCGGGGCCGTATCGTCATCACTGATCGCAAGAAGGACATGATCGTCAACGACAAGGGCGACAACGTGTCTCCGCAGAAGATCGAGGGCATGTTGACGCTGCAACCCGAAATCGCGCAGGCGATGGTGAGCGGCGACAAGCGGCCCTATATCGTCGGGCTGATCGTGCCCGATCCCGAATGGGCACTGGAATGGGCGCGCGCGCAGGGCGAGACGTTTGATTTCAAGGCGCTGCAAGACCTGCCCGCCTTCCGCAACGCCGTGCGCGCGGCGGTGGACCGGGTGAATAAGGATTTGTCCGTTATTGAAAAGGTGCGCCAGTTCACCTTTGCGGACGAGGCATTCACCATCGACAACGAGGAAATGACGCCGAGCCTGAAGATCCGGCGGCACAAGATCAAGGAGCGGTACGGCACGCGGGTGGATGCGCTGTACAAAGCCTGAGGAGCACGCTTACCGCCCCGCCATCGCCTTTACCCGCGCCAGATACGTGCGGCCGATGCGCTGCATCGAACCATCCGCCAGTTCGGCAGACCACACGCCAAGACCGTCGTGCTTCAGCCCGGCGATGCGATCACGGCGCACGATGGTGGAGCGGTGGAGGCGAATGAAGCGTTCGGGATCGAGCCGCGCTTCCAGCCCGGCAATGGTGTGCAGCATCAGGTAAGACCGCTGGCCGACATGCAGCCGCACATAATCGCGTTCGGCATCGATACGTTCAAGATCGCCCGCGCCCACACGGATCAGTTCCGAACGGTGCGGCACCCAGAATTCTTCGATCCATTCGCTTTCGGGCTTTTCCGGGGTGAGCGGGGTTTCGGCGGCAGCGGCGCTACGGCGAGCCTGCGCACGTTCGACCGCGCGTTCAAGCCGGTCCTGCGCCACCGGCTTCAACACATAATCTACAGCATCGCAATCGAACGCTTCCACCGCGAAATCGTCGTGCGCGGTGACGAAAACGACTGCCGGGCGATTGGCCGGCCCCGCAGGGCCATTGGATTGCCCAGCCAGCGCGCGAGCGACGCCGAGGCCATCGACTTCGGGCATCGTCATGTCGAGCAGGACAAGATCGGGCGCCAGCGCAGCAATCAGGCGTAGTGCCGCTGCGCCATCGCTGGCGGTGCCCACCACCTGTAACGCCGGGATGCGCGCGCAAAGGATCTGCATCCGCTCCACCGCCAGCGGTTCATCATCAACAATCAGCGTGCGCACTATCGCCCCCTCAACATTCGTTCCGCACCACCGGCATGGTCAGCACGGTGGCATATCCCCCTGCCGGAAGCGGGCCGCTTTCCACCTTTGCCTCATCCCCGAAGCGGGCGATCAGGCGACTTTTCACGTTTTCCAGACCGATGCCGGTGCTGCCGCTGGCAAGCCCTTCTCCCGGCCCATCATCAGCCACGGTGAGGATCAGGAACCCGCCCGCCTCACGCGCGGAAATGCGGATAGTGACCGGGCGAATCGTGGTGGATACGCCGTATTTGATCGAGTTTTCGACCAGCGGCTGCAGGATCATTCCCGGCACGCAGGCGCTCATCAGATCGTCCGGCACATCGAAATCGCAGCGCAGTCGTTCGGGAAAGCGCACGGCCTCGATTTCTAGATAATGCCGTTGCAGTGCGATCTCGTCTTCCAGCGGCATGTCGGTGGTTGGGTCACCGGCAAGGCTGTGGCGATAGAAACGGGAGATCGACTGAATCATCTTCTCGGCCTGCTCAGAACGACCGACCATGACCAAAGCTGACAATGAATTCAATGTGTTGAATAGGAAATGCGGGTTCACCTGATAGCGCAAGGATCGCAGTTCGGCAGCCTTGGCGGCGCGACGATATTCGCCTTCCCGGTATTCCGCCGCACGCAACTGTTCACCATTGCCCAGCGCGAGATAGAGCGCAGCCCAGGCGATCAGCAAGAAATAGCGGCCCAGCGCGACATCGGTAAGCTGCCGCCACAGGCCTTCCTTTTCCACCAGTTGGCGAATGATCGTAACCTTGCTGGTAGACGTGGCCACATCGGTAGCGGCGGCTTGCGGGGGCGCAGCTTCGGTGGGTGCAGGGGTTGCTGGCGCGCTAGTTACAGGCTTCTTCGACACCGTGGTCTCAGGCCGCGTTGCAACCTTTGACGGGGTGGGTGTGGGAGCGGATTGCGCGGCGCGCTGCCTTGCCTGACGCACTTCTGCGCGTGCGCGCTCGGCCTCGGCGCGGGCCTGTGCCAGTGCAGCGCGGCGGGCGGCTTCGGCTTGACGCAGCGCGGCCTGTGCCTCGCGCCGCGCAGATTCGCGAACTGCGGCGGGCGGAGCCGGTGGCGCGGGCGGCATGGCAGTTGCGCCGGGCTGCGGTGGGGCGGGCGGCGCGGGAAGCGCCATTTCCGGGGACGTCAGTTCACCATCGCCATCATCGCGATAGACCTTGTTGCCGATGCGAACTTCGGACCGGCCATCGGCATATTGGCGAATCACCACGCCAGGCTGGCTGATCACGGTGCTGCCATCGGCGTTGCGCACGATGCCTGCCATGCGCAGCGCGCTGGTGGCACGCGCCTCCGCCAGCTTTTCGATCTCCGCAATGTCATCGTCGTCGAGCAGCGGCTCCGGCGATGGCGATACCTTGGGCGCGGGCGGTGGGCTGGACACGGCGCGCGGGGCGGGTTCCGGTGGCTCCGGCGGGACGGGGATAACTGGCGCGACGATGCCTTCGTCCAGCACATCGACCAGCACGTTCCCGGCCATGTCGCGGCGGATCTTGACGGCGGGATTCTTCGAGCTGTCCTCGACTGTCACCTTGTCAGGCGCTTTGGCGGGATCGGCATCCTCATCATGCGTGAGGCGTTCGAGCATCCGTTTTTCGACTGGAGCGAACGCCCACTGGTTCACCGCCGCCAGCGCGAGCGCGGCAGGCAGCATGATCACCAGCGCCGCGCCGACGCGCACCGCCAGCGAACGCGCATCGAACCGGCGCAGCAAGGGCCAGCATGCCACCGTCACAATAATTCCCGCGAGCGTGACCAGCCCGCGCCGCCACAGCAGATCGGTGAAATCGCCCAGTTCCACCACCAGTCCGCGCACAGTGATAAGCAGGAAATAGCACAGCCACAGCGCAGCAGCCGACAGGATCACCTGCCGGGCCGGCACGCGCGGGATTCCGGGATCGATTTGCGGCGACGTCATTGCCCGAACCCTAAACGCGAACCGCCCGACACACCAGAACGGTGGTCGGGCGGCATGTGCTGTTCATCGAAGCGCAAGGTTACGCGGGGAGGAGTTTCTCTTCCGCGATCTTCTTCTTCCACACCAGCGGCGCGGTCTTGTGGACGTTTTCGCCTTCGCTATCCACGGCCACGGTCACCGGCATGTCCTCTACGGTGAACTCGTAGATCGCTTCCATGCCAAGGTCTTCAAAGCCGACGACCTTGGCCTGCTTGATCGCGCGGGCAACCAGATAGGCCGCGCCGCCGACGGCCATCAGATAAGCGCTCTTGTGGTTGGCGATGGATTGCGTTGCCGCAGGGCCACGCTCTGCCTTGCCGACGCTGGCGAGCAGGCCGAGATCGAGCATGGTATCCGAGAAGCTGTCCATACGGGTGGCCGTGGTGGGACCGGCAGGGCCAACCACTTCTGCGCCCACCGGATCGACCGGGCCGACGTAGTAGATCACGCGGCCCTTGAAATCGACGGGCAGTTCCTCACCCTTGGCGAGCATGTCCTTGATGCGCTTGTGCGCGGCATCGCGGCCAGTGAGCATCTTGCCGTTGAGCAGCAGGCGGTCGCCCGCCTTCCAGCCCTCAACTTCTTCCTGCGTCAGCGTATCGAGATTGACGCGCTTTGCGGCCGAATCGGGCGCCCAGTGAACTTGCGGCCATTCGTCGAGCTTGGGACGTTCAAGATAGCTTGGCCCCGAACCATCGAGCACGAAGTGCGCGTGGCGCGTGGCCGCACAGTTGGGGATCATCGCCACCGGCTTGCCTGCGGCATGGCACGGCGCATCCATGATCTTCACGTCGAGGATGGTCGAAAGCCCGCCAAGGCCCTGCGCACCGATACCCAGCGCGTTCACCTTGTCGAAGATTTCGACGCGCAGCTTTTCGATATCGGTCTGCGGCCCGCGCAGCTTCAACTGGGCCATATCGATCGGCTCCATCAGCGCCTTCTTGGCCAGCAGCACGCAGTGTTCTGCCGTGCCGCCAATGCCGATGCCGAGCATACCCGGCGGGCACCAGCCTGCGCCCATCTGCGGCAGCATCTCGATCACCCAGTCGACAATCGAATCGCTGGGATTCATCATCTTGAACTTCGACTTGTTTTCGCTGCCGCCGCCCTTGGCCGCGACATCGACGACGATCCGGTTGCCCTTCACCATTTCCACGTGAAGCACGCAGGGCGTGTTGTCGCGCGTGTTGCGGCGGGTAAAGGCCGGATCGGCAAGAACCGAGGCGCGCAGCTTGTTTTCAGGGTGATTGTAGGCCCGGCGCACGCCTTCATCGACCACGTCCTGAAGCGAGAGGTCGCTTTCGAGGCGGCAATCCTGCCCCCATTTGATGAAAACGTTGACGATGCCGGTGTCCTGACAGATCGGACGATGCCCTTCGGCGCACATGCGGCTGTTGGTCAAGATCTGCGCAATCGCGTCTTTTGCGGCCGGACCCTGTTCGGCCTGATAGGCATCACCCAGCGCGCGAATATAGTCCATCGGGTGGAAATAGCTGATGTATTGCAGCGCGTCGGCCACGCTCTCGATCAGGTCTGCTTCCTTGATCGTCACCATTTCGGCCATCTGTGGATTCCCTCCAAAGCCTGAGAAACTGCGAACGCCCCTTACGCCTCGACAATCGACATGCAAATCCCTTGGAAACGGCAGATCGATAATCTACAGGCACTTGCCAGATACCAATTGCGGGAGGCGCGTGTTTGATCGACGCCCCTGTTCGGACATGAGGGTTGCAATGACCGTGGTTGAAAACCGCCCGGCTGCCGATGAACTGCAGGTTGCGCGTCGTGCGATGATCGATAGCCAGCTTCGCGTAAGCGGCGTCAATTCGCCCGGCATTCTTGCGGCCTTCGCGTCCGTCCCGCGTGAGGATTTCGTGCCCGCCGAACGCCGCGCGCTGGCCTATATCGACCGGGCCGTGCCGCTGGGTGATGGCAAGGCGCTCTCGCCCGCGCTGACCTATGGCCAGATGCTTGAAGCGGCAGAGGTGAACGCCGCCGACAAGGTGTTGGTGTTCTCGGCCAACGGTTACCTCGCCGCGCTGGCAGGCAAACTGGCCGGAAGCGTCAGCCAGGCCGATTCGCTGGCAGATGTGCAAGATGGCTCGTTCTCGCTGATCCTGATCGATGGCGCGGCAGAGGTTCTGCCCGAATCGCTGGCAGCGCTCCTCACCGATGATGGCCGGGTGATCACCGGAATTGCTGATCGCGGGGTTACCCGTCTTGCCATCGCGCGCAAGGCACTGGGGAAGGTCGTTGCCACGCCGCTGGGCGAGGCCGATTTCGCCGTGCTGCCGCAGTTCGCCGCCGCGAAAACGTGGAGCTTCTGAACTTTATGGCCAACCGCAAGGCGCTGCGCCTGCTGCTGAGCGCCAGCGCTGCCACTTTGGCTGCCACGCCCGCTCACGCCGATGATCTGCGCGAGGCGCTGACCAGCGCCTATAATACTAACCCCACGCTGCAGGCCGCGCGCGCCACCCAGCGCGCGACGGATGAAGGTGTGCCGCTGGCCCGCGCCCGCGCGCTGCCCAGCCTTGCCGGGCAAGCGAACTACACTCGCATCCTCAAGGCCAACCCGACATCGTTCTTGGTCACCGACTGGTCTGGCAATGTGGACGTGAACCTTGGCGTGCCGGTCTATTCGGGCGGATCGGTTAAGAATTCGATCCGTGCGGCCAAGACGCGCGTGGAGGCCGGGCAGGAAGACCTGCGCGCCACCGAATCGGGCGTGTTCAGCGAAGTGGTTGCCGCCTACATGGACGTAATCCGCGATGCGGCAATCGTCGGCCTTAATCGCAACAACGTCGAAGTTTTGCAGGTAAACCTCACCGCAACGAGCGACCGCTTCGAGATCGGTGACGTAACCCGCACCGACGTGGCGCAATCCAATTCCCGCCTTGCACTGGCACGGGGCGATCAGCGCACTGCCGAAGTGAACCTGATGGCGAGCCGGGAACGCTATATTCAGGTAGTTGGCAAGGTGCCGGTCGATCTTGCGCCGCCACCGCCACTGCCCGGCCTTCCCGCAACGGCAGATGACGCGGTTGATTTCGCGCTGGAAAACAACCCCGATCTGATCGCCGCGCGCGAACGCAGCAAGGCTGCGGGATACGACGTGAAGGTTGCCGATGCGGCCAAGAAGCCGACCGTCTCGTTGAGCACGACCGGCAGCTATCAGGCATTTCAGGGCACCTTCCCCGCAACCGGCCAGTCGCTGCGACAGGGCGTGACGACCGCCCAAGCGGGCGTGAACGTTTCGGTGCCGCTGTTTCAGGGCGGTGGCCCTGCTGCACAGACGCGGCAGGCACAGGCGCGCGAATCCGCCGCGCTGGAACAGGAAATCGGGATCGAACGGCAGGTCATCGCCTCGGTCCGCTCAGCCTATGCCTCGTGGCAGGGCGCGAACGAAATCATCGCGATGAACCAGACCGCCGTAGATGCCGCCGCGCTGAGCCTTGAAGGCGTGCGTGCGGAAAACACTGTAGGCAACCGCACGATCCTCAATATCCTTGATGCCGAGCAGGAATTGCTGCGCGCGCAAGTGCAATTGGTGGCTGCACGTCGCAACGCCTATGTTGCAGGCTTCAACCTGCTGGCGGCGATGGGTCGGGCAGATGCCAACGATCTCGGGCTTGATGGCGGGGCGCTTTATGATCCACAGGTCAATTATGACCGGGTGAAAGATCGCATCTGGGACTGGGATCGCGATCCCGATCCGAAGCCCGTTTCCACACGCACCGTTGACACGCCCGCACAGGATGCGACAATCCCACCCTCGCCGCGTCCGTAACAGAATCGGCGTAACAGGGGCACTTGGGGATTATAGTTGCGATGCGTCAGGCCGGTGAACCGTCCGTCGAGGAAATCCTCGAATCGATCAAGAAAGTGATCGCGCGCGATAATCGTGTCGAAGCATCGAACCGTGGGCGGACAGAACCGGCGCGCACCGAAGCGCCGATCGCTGCAAGACCCAGCGCCGAAGTGCTTGAATTGACCGAAGCCGCCGAAGATGACGATGCAGCAACCGGCGGGTTGATTGCCGATGCCGCAGCCGCTTCAATGCGCGAATCGCTGGCAGCGCTTTCAATGCTGGCTAAACCCGGCGCAGCGCCGCAGATCGTCCGTTCGGGTGAAACCTCGCTCGAAGGGCTGGTGCGCGAACTTTTGAAGCCCATGCTGGCCGAATGGCTGGACAAGAATCTGCCCGCGATGGTGGAAAAGATGGTGGCCGCTGAGATTGCCCGCATTGCCGGGAAACGCGGCTGATTTTGCGGTTTGCGCCGGGGGTTTGACGCGCTAGTCCGGTTTCCATGAAAACCAACTCGCAGTTGCTTACGGCGGCCTCGCTTGCCGTCGCATTCGCCGTACCTGCTCTTGCCCAGCAGGCTGCTCCCTTCTCGCCGCAGGATCTGGTGACGCTGAATCGCCTTGGCGGTTCCGCGATCTCCCCCGATGGCAAGCTTGTCGCCTATGTCGTCACCACGACCGATCCGGTAAGTTACAAGCGCACGCCAGCGTTGTGGTTGCGCAGCATCGATGGCAAGAGTGCGCCGCGCCGCATCGACACCGGCGGCAGCGCCAGCGATCCTGCGTTCGGCCCCGACGGCGCGCTCTATTACCTTTCAGACCGCAAGGTTGGCGAAGCCGAAACCACGCAGGTGTGGAAGGTCGATCCGGCCAGCGGCGTAACCACACAAGTTACCGCCTTCAAAGCTGAAGTCGCCGGATTCGAACTCTCTCCCAACGGAAAGCGCCTTGCCATCTGGGGCGATATTGCCCGGACTTGTGCGACCTTCGGTTGCGAGAGCGACGGCAACACCGCGCTGCCCGGCCCCGGCACGGGACGGCACTATACCGATGGCGCAGGCTTTGTCCGCCACTGGGATTCCTGGGAAACGCCGGGTAACTACAGCCGCGTCTTCGCGTTCGATCTGGACGCTGATGGCAAGGCAGCGGGCGCAGGCAAGGCCGCTGATGGCCCGGTTGGCACGCTGACCGGCGACAGCCCCGGCAAACCCTTTGGCGGGGGCGAAGACGTGGCATGGGCTGCGGATTCGCAATCGCTGTTCTTCGTCGCCCGTCAGGCCGACCGGCACGAACCAACCTCGACCAATCTCGACATCTGGCATTCTGCGCTGGATGGCGCAGCGCCCAAGAACCTGACCGAGGACAACAAGGCCACGGACAACACCCCTGCCCCTTCGCCCGATGGCAAGTGGCTTGCTTATACCGCAATGGCGCGGCCCGGCTATGAAGCTGACAGGCTGGTGGTGAACCTGATCGACCTGAAAACCGGCGCGCGGCGAGAACTGACCGGTGCGTGGGATCGCTCGGTCGCCTCGCTCGTATGGACGCCCGATGGCAAGGCGCTGATCGCCACGGCGGAGGACGTGCTGGATGCGCCAGCTTTCCGTATCGATCCGGCCAGCGGCAAGGTCACCAGGCTCACGCTCAGTCCGGGGCGTGAAGGGCATATCGGTGGTGTCGTGCCGCTCAAGGACGGGCGACTGCTCTACACTCGTGACTCAATCGATGCTCCGGCAGAACTCTACCTCGGCAAGCCGGGCAAAGCAGGTACGCGTCTTACCGATATCGCCACCACGGCACTATCGGCTCGCGCGCCGGTCGTCACCCAGCGCTTCAGCTTCAAGGGTGCCGATGGCGATACCGTTTGGGGCCAGATCACCAAGCCTTCATGGATAAAGGGCAAGTTGCCATCGGTGCTGTTCGTTCACGGCGGGCCGCAAGGTTCCTACAACGATAGCTGGTCAAACCGCTGGAACCCGCGCGTCTGGGCCAGCCAAGGCTATGCCATCGTCTCGATCGATTTCCACGGTTCCACCGGATACGGGCAGGCCTTCACCGATGCGATCAACCGGCAGTGGGGCGGAAAGCCGCTGGAAGACCTGCAAAAGGGCTTTGCCGCAGCCATCGCGCTGGATGGTCAGATCGATGGAGACAACGCCTGCGCGGCGGGGGCCTCCTATGGCGGCTATATGATGAACTGGATCGCCGGGGTGTGGCCTGACCGCTTCAAATGCCTCGTCCAGCATGATGGCGTGTTCGATGCGCGGGCGATGGCCTATGAAACCGAAGAGCTGTGGTTCGATGAATGGGAACACGGCGGGCATCCCTATTACGAAGCACCGGAAGAGTTCGAAAAGTGGAACCCGGTGAACCACGTTGCCAAGTGGAAAACGCCGATGCTGGTGATCACCGGCGAGAAGGACTTCCGCATCCCTTACACGCAGGGCCTTGGCGCTTTCACCGCGTTGCAGCGTCGCGGAATCCCTTCGGAGCTGCTGGTCTTCCCGGATGAGAACCACTGGGTGTTGAAGGCCAAGAACTCGTTGCAGTGGCACCAGACCTCGTTCAATTGGCTGGAACGGTGGCTGAAGAAGGACGGTAAGTGAGCTTTACTGCGCAAGAAATCCTGCAGGCAGAAGTGGCGCTGGAAAAGCTGGGTGGCTTCAACCCCCAGCGCCACATCCTGCTGTGCGCCGGGCCTGACAAGGACAAGTGCGCCCCGCGTGAAGTGGGGGATGAGGCGTGGAACTACCTCAAGAAGCGCCTGGGCGAACTGAAGCTGGGTGGGGCGCAGGGCGTGCTGCGCAACAAGGTCGGCTGTTTGCGCGTGTGTCTGGTCGGACCGGTGGCGGTCGTTTACCCCGACAACGTGTGGTACCATTCCTGCACCCCGCCAGTGCTTGAACGCATCCTGCAGGAACATGTGATTTGCGGCGTGCCGGTGGAGGAGTTCCGCCTGAAGCCGCCTGCGCCTATCCCGCTCGCTGCATCACTCGGGGTATGAAGCCCAGCAATTCGCTGGCAAGATAGCCGATCGGCCCGATTGCTTCGGCACACCGCCGGCCAGCCTCTCCGTGCAGCCACACCGCCCATAGCGCTGCTTGCAGCGGGTCGGCCCCACGGGCCAGCAAGGCTGCCGTTATGCCCGCCAGCACGTCACCCGAACCGCCTGTGGCAAGCCCAACGTTGCCGCCACTGTAGGTGAACACCGAACTGTCGGGCGTGGCGATCAGGCTGACGGCACCTTTGAGCACGACCACGGCGCCAAACCGTTCAGCGCAAAGGCGGGTTGCACGCGCACGGTTCTGTTCCACCTCGTCCGCGCTGCATTGCAAAAGTGCAGCGATTTCGCCGAGATGTGGTGTGAGCACTGCAGGAGAGGTTCGAGCGGCAAGTTTGGCGGCATGATCGCAGACCGCCATGAGCGCCGCGGCATCGAGCACGAGCGCGCTGGCAGACGGCATCCCCAGGACGGCACCGACCAGCATTGCTGCCTGCGTCCCGCATCCCATCGCAGGGCCAATCACCGCAGCATCGCAGCGTTCGACGTGGACGAGAATATCGGCGCGCGCAGCGTCAATCTCGCCAGCAGCGTCGCTTGCCAACGGAAGAACCGCCATTTCGGGCAGCGCCACGCCGATCAGCATGGCTGCTTGCTCAACCGTGGCGATACGCACTTTGCCAGCGCCCGCACGCAGGGCTGCCTCGGCAGTGAGTCGCACGCCACCGGGTACGGTCGTGCAACCGCCGACTACCAGCACGCGCCCGCGGGCATTCTTGTCGCTCTCTTCAGCGGGCTGGAGCAGAGGGTGGGCGCGCAGCCATTCGCCATCAAGGACAATTTGATCAGCCACGCGCGGCGACCATCCGGTCGGGCGCACGCGTCGTCTCGGTGCCTTCGCGCACCATCGGGGTGATCCGGTTATAATGCGCCAGCATCAACCCACGGTCGCCCTTGCCTGCTGGATCAATCACGTATTCGGTCACCGCGCAATTGGCGACGTCGCCAGCCTTGTCGATCGCCAGGATGTCAGCCTCGGTCATGTTCTCGACAATGTATCGCATGCACAAGACCACCACCTGATGTGCCATGATCATCACGCGCTTGCCTGCGTAATGCAGCGAGATGGTATCGAGCAGCGCCCGCAGGCGGAAAATTACGTCTACCCAGCTTTCACCACCCGGGGGCCGGTGATAGAATTTTCCCAGCACCCGGCGGAATTCGGCCTGTTCGGGGTGGTCGTGATGTATGCCACGAACGGTCAGACCATCGAGAATGCCGAACTCCTTCTCGCGCAGCCGTTCGTCCACACAGATGCGCAAGTCAGCGGCGCACCCCCCTGCATCGCGGAAAATCTCGGCCGTTTGGACCGCGCGAACATAGGGGCTGCACAGAATGGCTTCGGGCTGGCCCTGTTCCTTGCCGCTGGCAAACCAATGGCCCAGAGCGCGTGCCTGGCGACGTCCAAGTTCGGACAGCGGCACGTCGACATCACGATGATCGAGCGCAATGCGCAGGTCACCTGCCGCGTCTGCCGCATCGCGGGCCACATTGCCTGCGCTTTGGCCGTGACGGATCAGCCAGAGCACTTCTGGCCAGCGGTCACGTGCGCCTAGGTGCCGTTCGGTGTCGCTCATGTCCCTTCAAGCGCAGATCACGCGCGAAGGTTCCGCCGTCAATCGGCGCCTGCATCGCTCCCCTGCCGCATCGTGCGGTAGACGCTGGCAGCCCGACGGATGTGCGTGTTGGCCAATGCGCGTGCCCAGTCTTCGTCACGCGTTTCAAAGGCTCTAACCAGATCGCGGTGGTCGCGCTGGCTCTGTTCCATGTCGGCGCGCGAATACTGTTCTGCCGTGCGATGGACGACGATCTGGCTGACCACAAACTTCATCAGTTGGGCCAGCCGTTCGGATTGCGCGGCGGCGAGGATAACGGCATGGAAATGGCGGTTGCCTTCGACAAACCCGGAAACATCCGGCCCTTTGGCATCGGCGATTGCGCGGTCGATGAAATCGCAATGTGCGCGCAATTGGATGATCTGTTCGTCCGAGATGAGCCTCGCGGCGCGGACGGCGCAATGGCTTTCCAGCATGGCGCGCAGGGCAAACAGTTCGTCGTCGTCGTCGTCGGACCATACCGGAACGAAGACGCGGTTGGTACCGGACCGCTGGAGCAGCATTTCTGCCACAAGTTCGGCAATCGCCTCGCGCACGGGGGTGCGGGACATTTCACAGAACTGCGCGAACTCGTCCTCAGGAACGAACTGGCCGGCCGGGAAATGCCCCGAAAGAATCCCGGCGCGTATCTTGCGATAGGCTTCCTGCGAGGCTTTTGACACGATGGCTCCCGTTGCGGTCAGGGAGACGGCGTGCGCCGCCTCCCCAGCGCTCTGATCAGAATGATGCGCCTACTTCAACTCCGATCAGGCGGCGTGCGCCTGGCGAGATAAACGATCCGCCGAACTCAATGGCGGGAATGGCTTCGGCAATATACTGCCGATCCAGCAGGTTTTCCGCAAAGACCGCGATGCGATAGCGATCGGTGGTGATCCCAGCCCGCACATTAAGTACGCCGAAGGCATCACGCTTTGCCACATCATATCGGGCATTGCCGACGAAACCGGGCAGGCCAAGTGCCGAAATCGGCAGCAGCGCAGAGAAGATCGTTGGGCGTTCCTGATCCTGCACCGAATGGAACCACGTTGGCCCGGTAATGCGATAGTCTGCGCGGAACAGCAGCTTGGCGCTGTCGGTGAGCGGTGCATTGATTTCAGAACCGAGGTTCAGCGTCCAGTCGGCGGTATACGGCGATTTGTTGCCCACGGTGTAGGGGCGCGATGCGTTCTTCTTGATCTCGCTGTCAGTCACGTTGAACGAGCCGAACACCTTCCAGCCATCGACGATCTTGCCCGTCAGATTGATCTCAGCGCCCTTGATATCGACTCTATCGATATTCGAAACCACACGCAGCAGGCCGAAGCTGCCGACGAAGAATTCGAAGAACTGCATGTCTGTGACGCGGGTGTAATACCCTGCCAGATCGAACGTGATCCGCCCGTCCCAAAGCTGGCCCTTCACCCCACCTTCGAACGCGCTGGAGCGTTCCTTGCGGTAGAGATCGTTGATCGTCACATCGGCATCGATGGTGCCCGGCGTCACGCCATCATTGAAGCTGGCGTTGACCACCGCGGACGAGCCCTGGTTGTTGAAGCCACCCGATTTGAAGCCAATGCCCCAGTTGGCGTAGATGTTCAGATCCGGCGTGGGCCGGTAGCTCAGCGTAATCTTGGGCTGAAGCTGCTTGAACGTCGCACTCTTGGGCACGAAGGCCCCGAACGCGAGGCCGGGGTTGATCGGTCCGCCGGTGAAGGGATCGCGCGCATTGGGCACCAGCGAACTGGCTGCGCGGTCTTCGATATCATAACGCAGCGCCAAGCCCCCAGTGAACTGGTCCGAAGGCTTCCATTCCGCCGAACCGAACGCGGCGTAAACATTGGTCTTGAACTTGTCGGCCAGCAGAAGCGATGTCGGGTTTGCCGAATTGGGCGCATTGTAAAGCTGCTTGATGGTGCCCTGTCCGGTGTCGGCCCCCAGACTGACGCCGGTCTTGCGATCAATATGCAGGAAATAGCCACCGATTTGCCAGTTTAGCGGGCCATCGGTGTTGGACAGCAAGCGCACTTCGGCACTGACGTCCTCCTGCTGGCGCAACTGGTACTGTGTACCGTCGCAGGTGGTGGGGCTGTAAGGTCCAAAGGTGGAGCCGTTGGCCGGCGCAAAGATGAACGGCACCGGGATCTGTCCAATGGCGCCGGGCTGGTTGACCGGGAAGCCAGTCAACGCGGCTGTGCTGGCAAAGCAGCTATTGACCGAACTGGCCACCGCCGGATCAGCCGCGCTGATGAAGCGGGCGAAATCTGCCGAGGTGCCGTCGGCCACCAGATCCTGATCGACATCGGAATAAAGGCCCCAGGCCACCACTTTCATGCCATTGCCGAACTCGTGGTCCAGCTTGATCGAGGCGTCGATGCTCTTCTGGTCGTTGGTTGCGCGGATGTTGTTATAGAAGTTGAACGGGTGCTTGTTCACGTCCTCGTAGAACGCTGGGTTCACCGCGCCGAACAGCGGCAGGTGAAATGCGGCATTGAACGGCAGCGACGCGCCCTTGAACTCGGCATAGCGGGCCTTTACGTCCACTTGCGTTGCTGTGCCCTGACCGAGCATGAACCGTCCATCGACGGCCCAGTTTTCCTTGTCATCGACGGTCTTGGTGTTGTTCAGGAAGGTGTTGCGCCACCATCCGTCGGTGGTGAAGTAATAGCCTGAAAGCACAAAGCCCGCATTGCTGCCCAGCGGCCCGGCGATGTGCGCGGTCGCCTCATAGGTCGCTTCGTTGGCATAGGATGCGCGTAGGCCGCCGGTCAGCGTGTCCGTCGGCTTCATCGTTTGCAGCACGATTGCGCCAGCAGCGGCATTGCGGCCATAGAGCGCGCCTTGCGGGCCTTTCAGCACTTCGACCTGCGTGAGCGTGCCCTGAGGCTGGTTGAGTTGCGCGGTATTGGTCTTGAGAATGCCATCCACGACCAGCGCGACCGAGCTTTCTGCGTCACGCGCGCCGTTGATCCCGCGAATGTTGATCTGGGTGTCACCCGCCTCTGCCGTGCCCGTAACGATCGTGACGCCAGGGGTAAGCTGGGTGAAGTCCTCGGCCTTGACCGCGCCGGTGTTCTGCAACGCGCTGGCGGTGAGAACCGAGACGGAGGCAGGGACGTCCTGCAACCGTTCGTTCTGACGGCGGGCGGTGACGATGATCGCATCGCCACCGTCTTCGGCGGCAGCGGTGTCTTGCGGAATGTCCTGCGCAAAGGCCGGTGCGGCAGACACCATCAGGCCCATCGCAGCGGTATTCAAGAGGAAACGGGTGGCACGCATGTCTCAAACCTCCCTGTTGGCCGCGTGCATTGCCCAAAGGAAATGCGATCATCGGCAATCCGGCTTGCGAACGCTTGGGCCGAAGCCCACCCTCTTGACGCTCGCTTGTCTGACAGGCAGCTTATTGTATACAAACTCGATTGGTCAAGGTGGTTGAAAACCTGTTCTTATGGGAAGGTTTCGCCGGTTTTGCCAACGACTGCATGTCTATTTGCATACGAACAGGATGAGCGCGTGATGAAACCGAACCTGCAGACACACCTTGCCGGAGACACGGCGTGAGCGCACGCGAGATCACATTCGTCGAGGTCGGCCCGCGCGACGGTTTGCAGAACGAGAAGACGCTGATCTCGACGGCGGACAAGCTCGAACTGATCCGCCGCAGCATTGCTGCGGGTGCCCGGCGAATCGAGGTGACCAGCTTCGTCAACCCAAAGCGCGTGCCGCAGATGGCAGACGCTGAAGAGGTTTGCGCAGGCCTGCCTGATGCGGAAGGCGTCAGCTACATCGGCCTTGTCCTGAACGCCAAAGGGGCTGAGCGCGCGATTGGCACGGGGCGTTTGCATGAACTGGGCGCGGTCTGCGTTTCGACCGATGGATTTGCCATCGCCAACCAGGGCCAGACCAGCGACGAATCGGTGGTCGCCGCCAAAGCCATTGTCGCGATGGCCAAGTCTGCCGGATTGAAAGGACAGGTTACCATCGGCGCAGCGTTCGGCTGCCCGTTCGAAGGCGAAGTCAGCGAAGATCGCGTGGTCGCAATGGCGGCTTCACTGGCCGAGGCCAAGCCGACTGAAGTGGCGCTGGCCGATACCATCGGCGTGGCCGATCCTGCCCATGTCAGCCGCCTCGTCCGGCGGGTTGTAGCCGCCGTCGCTCCGCTGCCGGTGCGCGTGCATTTCCACAACACGCGCGGCACCGGCATCGCCAACGTCTGGGCGGCAGTAGAGGCCGGGGCGACCACTGTCGATGCCGCGCTGGGTGGGCTTGGCGGGTGCCCCTTTGCTCCCGGCGCTGCGGGTAATGTGGCGAGCGAGGACGTGGTCTACATGCTCCACCGCGCGGGCGTGCAGACCGGCATGGACCTTTCGCAACTGATCGCGGCCAATCGCTGGCTGGCATCGGTGATGGATCGCAAACTTCCGGCGATGGTGGCGCAGGCCCCCGCCTTCCCCAAACCCGTTCAGGAGAACTGAGAGCATGGGTTATCGCCTTGGCGTGGACGTGGGCGGCACGTTCACCGACCTCCTGCTGTTCGACACGGCATCAAGCGCGTTCTGGCGGCACAAGACGCCATCGACGCCGCATGACAGCTCCGAAGGTATCCTCAACGGGGTGACCGCAATCTGCGCAGACGCCCTGATCAGCCCAAGCGATGTCGATTACTTCCTGCACGGCACAACGGTGGCCACCAATGCCGTCCTGGAAGGCAAAGGTGCGCGGGTGGGCCTCGTCACCACCGAGGGGTATCGCCATGTCATGCAGATCGCGCGCAGCTTTGTGCCGGGCGGGCTTGCCGGGTGGATCGTATGGCCCAAACCGCAACCGCTGGCCGCGCTTGAAGATACGGTTACCATCAAAGGCCGCATCAGCGCAGAAGGCGCGGAAATCCGCCCTATCGACGATACCGATATCCGCAACCAGCTTTCCGCGCTCAAGGCCAATGGCGTCGAAGCGATCACGGTCAGCCTGATCAATGCCTATACCAACGGCGCGCATGAAAAGCGCGTGGGCGAACTTGCAGCGGAAATCATGCCGGGCCTGCCGGTTTCGCTTTCCCACGAAGTCCTGCCCGAAATGCAGGAGTACGAGCGCACGCTGACGACCGTAGCGAACGCCGCCGTGCGCCCGGTCGTGAGCAAATACGTGTCCAACTTGCGGTCGCGCCTTGCCGATGCGGGCATGAACGGAAAGCTGTCCTTGCTGCGGTCGGACGGCGGGTTGATGAGCGCACAGAAGGCCGAAGAGCATCCGGTCAACATCTTGATGTCGGGCCCGGCAGGTGGCGTGACCGGCGCGATCTGGGTGGGGCGCAATGCTGGGATCAAGAACATCCTGACGCTGGACGTGGGCGGCACCAGCACCGACGTTGCACTGATCGAAAACCTTGAAGCGCGCCGCCAGCGCACCACCGAAGTGGGCCATCTTTCGGTGCGCGCATCGGCGCTGGACGTGAAGACGGTGGGCGCGGGCGGTGGTTCCATCGCCTATGTGCCTGAACTGACCGGCGCACTGCGCGTTGGCCCGCAATCAGCGGGCGCGGTTCCCGGCCCTGTGGCTTACGGCAAGGGCGGCACGCTGCCGACCGTGACCGACGCCAACGTGGTGCTAGGCTATCTGCCCGAAAACCTGCTGGGCGGCACGTTCAACCTTGATCGTGAAGGCGCAAAGAAGGCTGTGCAGACCATTGCCGATGCACTTGGGATCGATCTGATGGCTGCCGCGCGCGGCATCATCGATATCGTGAACGAGAACATGTTCGGCGCGCTGCGCATGATCTCGGTCCAGCAGGGCTATGACCCGCGCGATTTCGCGTTGATGGGCTTTGGCGGCGCTGGTCCGCTCCACGTCAACGCCGTCGCCCGCCTGATGGGGTCATGGCCTGCCATCTCACCCGTAAGCCCTGGTGTGCTGTGTGCGTTAGGCGATGCGACGACGCGGATGCGCACTGAAACCGCACGCTCTTTCAGCCGCCTGGCTAGCCAGACCGAAGCGGCAGACCTGATCGCCATCCTTGACGAAATGGCCGCGCAGACCCGTGCCGAACTGTTGGCAGACGGTGTGCCAGAAGACGAAATCAGCACTGCGTTCGAAGTCGACGTGCGCTATGCCGGGCAGGCCTTTGAAGTGCCGCTGACGATCACCCCGGACGTGCTGAACGCCGATGGCGTGGCGGGCATCCTCGCCCGCTTCGATGCCGAACACAAACGGCTGTTCACCTTCAACATGGATACCCCGCACGAGATCGTGAACTTGCGCGCCGTGGCAATGGGCCGCGCGCTCGATCTGCCCGCCGCCGAACTGGAAAAGGGCGACGGTAACCCTGCTGCCGCGAAGATGCGTGATCATGTGCTGTGGATGGACGGGCGTGAACAACCCGCCGCGATCTATGACCGCGCCAAGCTGCGCGCCGGTGACGTGATCCCCGGCCCCGCCGTCGTCTGCGAGATGGATTCTACCACGCTGATCGAAAGCGGTTGCGTGGGCACTGTCGACCACGTCGGCAACATTCTGATCAATCTGGCCTGAGAGAGGAAGCGCGAGACATGTCTGCAACCATCGTCCAGACCAATAACACGCCGTTCGAGAAGGTCGCCATCGATCCGGTCACGCTCGACATTATCGAGAACTCACTGCGCAACGCGCGCATCGAAATGGACGCCACACTGGTGCGCACCGCGATGTCGCCCGGCATCCGCGAACAGGGCGATGCCTTCCCGCTGATTGCGGATCACACCGGCAAGATGATCGTCGGCCAGTTCGGCAGCTTCATCGGCGGCTTTCTGGAAAACTATGCCGGGACGCTGGAAGACGGCGACATGATCTTCCTGTCCGATCCCTATTCGGTCGGCGGGGCGATCAGCCATTCGAACGACTGGCTTGTGCTGCTTCCCGTGTTCAAGGACGGCAGGCTCATCGCCTATACATCGATGTTCGGGCACCAGAGCGACATCGGCGGCAAGGTCGTCGGCTCAATGCCGATCAACGCGCGTTCGATCTTCGAAGAAGGGGTGCGCATCCCGCCGGTCAAGATCTGGAAGAAGGGCGATTACAACGAAGACCTGATCCGCCTTGTTATGCACCAGACGCGCAAGCCCGATTGGTGCGCGGCGGACCTGAATGCCCTGATTGCATCGTGCCGGGTAGCCGCGCGTCGCGTGATCGAGATGGCAGAGCGTTTCGGCGATGACGTCTATGTCTCGGCCACACAGGAACTGCTCGCCCGCAACCATCGCGCGATGAAAGCACTGATCGGCATGGCCGTGGCCGAAGAGCCGGTGAGCTTTGAAGACTACATCTGCGATGATGGCATGGGGTTCGGCCCCTACAAGATCAAATGCACGATGTGGCGCGAGGGCGAAAAGGTCGTGCTCGATTTTGCGGGCACCGATCCCCAGTCCGTCGCCTCGATCAATTTCCTGCTGAACGAGAACATGTTCAAGATGTTCTTCGGCATCTACATGATCATGGTCTTCGATCCGCAGATCCTGTTCAACGACGGGTTCTATGATCTGATCGACGTGCGTATTCCCGAAGGGTCGCTGTTGAAGCCCAAGTTCCCCGCCGCACTTTCGGGCCGCACCCATGCACTTGGCCGCATCTTCGATATTCTGGGCGGATTGCTTGGCCAGAAGACCCCGGAATTCCTGAACGCTGCGGGCTTCTCCTCATCGCCCCACCTGTTCTACGCAGGTAATGACGAACGTCCGGGCAAGAATGCCGAATGGTTCCAGCTCTTCCAGATCGGTTTCGGCGGGATTCCGGGCCGCCCGATGGGCGATGGGCCAGATGGCCATTCGCTCTGGCCGGGCTTCACCAACGTGCCCAACGAATTCCTCGAACGCTATTTCCCGATGGTGATCGAGCGTTACGAGTGCGAGCCGGATTCGGGCGGCGCAGGCCTCCATCGCGGCGGCAACGGCATCCGCATGACTTACCGCTTCCTGTCGAAAGGCACGATTGCCATCCACGATGACCGCTGGTTCGTGCCGCCGTGGGGCGTCAATGGTGGCGAGCCGGGCGCGCGGGCGCGCAAGATCCTCGAAAAGCCCGATGGCATGCAAACCATCGTCGGAAACAAGGTGGAAGACCTTGAAGTGGAAGCCGGCGACGTGCTGCACTTCATCACCTGGGGCGGCGGTGGCTGGGGCGATCCACTGGAACGCGATGCTGCCCTTGTGGCAAAGGAAATCGCGCAAGGCCTGATCACGCCAACTGGTGCGCGGGCCTATGGTGTGGTGGTGGATGACCGAGGCGCGGTCAATTCTGCCGAAACGCAAGCCTTGCGCGCGCGCCTGCGCGAAGAGCGAGGGGCGCTGCCGGTGTTCAACTATGGCCCCGGCATAGACGTGCTGCGCGCCAATTGCGAAAGCGAAACCGGCCTGCCAGCCCCGATCCAGCCCGAATGGCCGCTTCTGGAAGCGGCGGAGTGAAGACGATGACTGCTACCGGTTCCGCACCTACCAATCCCGGCGCACTGCGCAACATCCGCGTGGTCGAACTGGGCCAGTTGCTGGCCGGGCCGTTCTGTGGCCAGTTGCTGGGCGATATGG
The DNA here is from genome assembly GCF_012641335.1 of Novosphingobium sp. ERN07. Lineage (GTDB taxonomy): Bacteria > Pseudomonadota > Alphaproteobacteria > Sphingomonadales > Sphingomonadaceae > Novosphingobium. The sequence continues at coordinate 477,997 of NZ_JABAID010000001.1, read as the reverse complement.
GTGCGGACGTGATCAAGGTCGAACCGCCGGTAACTGGCGATCCGATGCGAGATTGGGGGCAAGGCTCGGAAAAGGTCCAGTGGGAAGTGATCGCGCGCAACAAGCGTTCGGTCAGCGCCAACTTGCGCGTGCCCGAAGGTCAGGCCCTGGTGCGCAAGCTCATCGCTCATGCCGATGTGCTGATCGAAAACTTCAAGCCCGGCACGATGGAAAAGTGGGGCCTTGGCCCCGATGTGCTGCTGGCCGAACAGCCCGGCCTGATCATCGCGCGCATGTCCGGTTATGGCCAGACCGGCCCCTATTCGGATCGCGCAGGGTTCGGCGGCATTGGCGAGGCGATGGGCGGATGGCGCTACATCGTGGGCGAACCGGACCGTGCGCCAAGCCGCATGGGTATTTCCATCGGCGACACGCTGACCGCCACTTACGGCTGCATGGGCGTGCTGGCCGCGCTGCACGAACGCGGGCAGACCGGGCGTGGGCAGGTGATCGATGCCGCACTGTATGAATCGGTGTTGCAGGTCATGGAAGGCCTCGTCCCCGAATATGATCGGACGGGCTTTATCCGCGAACGGTCCGGCTCGGTCCTGAAAGGCATCGCGCCGTCCAACGTCTATTCGTGCAAGGATGGCGAGTTCATGATCGGCGCGAACAAGGATTCGCTGTGGAAGCGGCTTGCCAGCGCGATGGGGCGCGATGAACTGGGCGATGATCCACGCTATGCCACGCACATTGCCCGCGGTGAAAATCAGGATGAACTGGACGAGTTGATCAACCAGTGGACCCGCACGCTCACCATCGATCAGGTCGATGCGCTGATGATCGAATATTCGATCCCCGCAGGCCGCGTGTACCGCGCGCCCGACATGCTCGAAGACCCGCATTTTCAGGCGCGTGAGGCGATCATCGAGGTTGAAACCGAACGCTTCGGCCCGCTCAAGATGCAGTCAAGCTTCCCCAAGCTGTCGCTGACGCCCGGCACGGTGCGCCGCCCGGCCCCGGCAAAGGTTGGGCAGCACAACGCCGAAATCTATGGCGAACTGCTCGGCCTTGATGAAGCTGCGTTGGAGCAAATGGCGGAACGGGGCGTCATCTGACGCCCCGCAAACTTCACTCGAAGCCGATTGTCTTCATGTAGTTGGCGCTGCCGGTGATCGCGACTTTCAGATCATCGGCACGGTCCTGTTCGACGAAGAAATGCTCCACCCCTGAATCCTGCGCCGCTGCGATAATGCCTGCCATATCAAGCGAACCATCGCCCAGATAAGTCAGGAAGGGGAACATCGAAATCCAGTCCGACGGCCCGCTGCCGTCACCGGAAAAGCGGTGCTGCCCCTTCATGTCCTTGAGGTGCATCATCCGGTAGCGGCCCTTGTAGCGCGCCAGATAGTCCTTCGGATCGGCACCGCCCGCCGTGGTCCAATAGGTGTCCATTTCAAAGAAAACACTCATGGGATCGGTCGCATCCAGCAGCGTGTCGAGCGGAACCTTGCCGTTCACCGGTGCCAGACCATAGCCGTGGTTATGATAGGCAAAGCGCACGCCGTGGCGCTTTGCATCTTCGCCGATCTTGTTGAACAGGTCGCCCGCGCGCTTGTAATCGTCAAACGTGGCGCGCTGCTCTGCCGGAAGGCTGGGCAGGGTTACATAGGTCGCGCCCAGCGCCTGCGCCGCTTCGGCCAGTTCACCCATCCGCGTTTGCAGCGTGAACAGATCTGTGTGCATCGACGGCACGATCAACCCGTGCTTGGCGAACACCGCCTTGATCTGCGCGGTGCTCAGCCCGAAAAAGCCGCTGCCCGAAAAACCCAGCATTTCTGCGGTCTTTTTCCAACCTTCGATCTGGCGTGGATCGCTGAAAGTGTATGGCCCGTAGGTTTCGAGTTCGCGGTAACCCAGCCCCGCCAGCATGGCGATGGTGCCCTCGAAATCCTCGCTCAGCATCTTGGCCACGGACCATAGCTGGATGCCGAAGCGGCGCTTGCCTGCTGCCAGCGAAGGCGCTGCGCTGATTGCAGCAGCGCTAATCGTGGCTGCGCCTGCAGCGCCAAGGAAAGTGCGACGGTTCATGTGTTCAGGCTCCCGGTCACGCGCATTGTCTTGCGCTGTCTGGACAACCTTGCGCCGCCGCACCCCCAGCCGTCAAGCGTCTGATTCCTCGCGCTCAATTTCGCGCCAGCCAATATCGCGGCGGCAGAACCCTTCCGTGAAGCTTATCGCATCGACCGCCGCATAGGCCGCATCGCGCGCTGCCTTCACGCTTGGCCCTTTGGCGGTCACATTCAGCACGCGACCGCCCGTGGCCGTCAGCACGCCGTCACCCGAAAGCGCGGTGCCCGCATGGAACACCTTTGCCCCGCCCGCTTCCGCCGCAGGAATATGATCAATCCGCCCGCCCTTTTTCGGCGTGCCCGGATAGCCTTCTGCTGCCATGACCACAGTCATCGCCACATCGCCAGAGAAACGAGGCGGCTCAATGCTCGACAGCTTGTTATCGGCACAGGCCAGCAGGAGTTCCACCAGATCGCTTTCCAGCCGCATCATCAGCACCTGGCATTCAGGATCGCCAAAACGCGCGTTGTATTCGATCAGCTTCGGTCCCTGCTCGGTCAGCATCAGCCCGGCATAGAGCACCCCGGAATAGGGATTGCCTTCATCCGCCATCGCCTTCACCGTAGGGGCAACGATCTGCGAAATCGCCAGCGCTTCAAGTTCGGGCGTCAGCACGCGCGCGGGGCTATATGCCCCCATGCCGCCGGTGTTCGGCCCGGTATCGCCATCGCCAACGCGCTTGTGATCCTGCGCCGATCCGAACGCCACGATCGTCGCACCATCGGTCAATGCAAAGAAGCTGGCTTCCTCGCCGGTCAGGAATTCCTCGACCACCACTTCTGCGCCAGCCGCGCCGAACGCGCCATCGAACATATCGTCCACCGCCGCTTCGGCTTCGGCCATCGTCATGGCCACGACCACGCCTTTGCCCGCGGCAAGCCCATCGGCCTTGATCACCACCGGCGCGCCGAAATCCGCCAGCGCGGCGCGCGCTTCTTCCAGCGACTTTGCCCGCACATAGCCTGCGGTGGGGATATTGGCGCGAGCGCACAGATCCTTGGTGAACCCCTTCGATCCTTCAAGCTGCGCCGCCGCCCTGCTTGGCCCGAACACCGAAAAGCCTGCTGCCCGCAGCGAATCGGTCAATCCATCAACGAGCGGCGCTTCCGGGCCAACCACGATCAGGCCAATCCGGTGGCCTTCGCAGAATGTCACCACCGCGGCATGATCGGTCAGGTCCAGCGCAACGATCTGTGCATGATCTGCGATGCCGGGGTTGCCCGGTGCGGCATAGAGCTTGTCCAGAAGCGGCGATTGGGCCAGTTTCCAGCTGAGGGCATGTTCGCGCCCACCCGATCCCAGCAGCAGGATATTCATGGCTTTCCCTTCCGCGCCCTACGACGACGACGATGCAAATGGCTCGGCCGGGCTAGTAGCGAGGGAAACGGCGGGCGACAACGCTCCGGCGTTGTCTATTTCCGAGATTTCCGCCCTGCTCAAGCGCACGGTAGAGGACCGATTCGGCTTCGTGCGCGTGCGCGGCGAACTTTCGGGCGTGAAGCGCGCCGCATCGGGCCACCTCTACGTCAGCCTCAAGGATGAGAATGCGCGGCTTGATGGCGTGATGTGGCGCGGCAATGTGCAGCGCCTGAACTTTCGCCCGGAAGACGGCGTGGAAGTGATCGCCACTGGCAAGCTGACGACCTACCCGGGCCGCTCCAACTATCAGATCGTGATCGATCGCATGGAGATCGCGGGCGAAGGCGCGCTGTTGGCACTGCTGGCAAAGCTCAAAGCGCGGCTTGAAGCCGAAGGCCTGTTCGATCCTGCGCGCAAGAAGGCCCTGCCGTTCCTGCCGCGCGTGATCGGCGTCGTCACTTCGCCCACCGGCGCGGTGATCCGCGACATTCTGCATCGCCTTTCGGACCGTTTCCCCACCCGCGTGATCATCTGGCCGGTGCTGGTGCAGGGACAAGGCGCAGGCGCGCAAGTCGCCAACGCGGTGCGCGGCTTTTCCGCGCTCGAACCCGGCGGTCCGATCCCGCGCCCCGATCTGGTCATCGTCGCGCGCGGGGGCGGCTCCATCGAAGACCTCTGGTGCTTCAACGAAGAAGACGTAGTCCGCGCCGTTGCGGATTGCACCATCCCGATCATCAGCGCTGTGGGCCATGAAACCGACACCACGTTGTGCGATTTCGCCGCTGACCTGCGCGCCCCAACGCCCACCGCCGCCGCCGAACTGGCGGTGCCGGTGCAGGCCGAACTTGCGGCATTCGTGGCCGATCTCAATGCCCGCCAGCGCCGCGCGCTTGCCCGCCAGCTTGCGCAGGCCAAGGAGCGCCTCGAGGCGCGCAGCCAGCGTCTGCCCCAACCGCAGGCCCTGCTCCAGGGACAGGCCCAGCGCGTCGACGATCTGGGCGAACGTCTGCGCCGCGCCCTGCTCCACCGCACCGAGATTGCCGGATCGCTGCTGGCCCGCCATGCCGGAGCCTTGCGCCCCGCCTTGCTCACCGCGCGGGTAGAGCGTGAGCGCGAACGCCTGACCGCGCGCCGGTTGCGCCCCGAAGTCCTGCTGCAACGCATCGAACATGCGCGCGGCAAGGTCGACGCGCTGGATCGTCTGCGCCGTTCGCTGAACCCCGAAGCGCCGCTGGAACGCGGCTACGTGCTGGTGACCGACCGTGAAGGCCACCTGATCAAGGATCGCGCAACAGCGGCGCAACGCGCGGCGCTGACGCTGAAATTCGCAGACGGCACTCTTGATGTCAGCACTGCTGATGCGCCACCACCCCGCCCAGTGGCAAAGCCACGACCATCTGCGCGCCCTGCAGGACAGCAGGAATTGTTCTGAAGCGCCGCTGACGCTACATTGGCCTCATGTTGATGTCCCAATCCGGTCGCCTTGCGCGCCTTCACTACCTCCCCGGCAGCTTCCGCCAGCTTTCTGGCGGTGATCACGTGGTCTGCGCCGTATCGGGCGAGAAGATCCCGCTCGACGCCTTGCGCTATTGGTGCGCGCAGCGGCAGGAAGCCTATGCCACTGCCGAAATCTCGACGAAGCGCCATCTTGAAGGGTGAAGCGCAGGGCATGATTGTTCCGCGCCGCAGCTTTCTTGCAGGGACCACGGCGCTTCTGGCCGGGCTTACCGTCGGCAATACGCCTGCCCGGCCAATCACGCTGGAGCCCGGTGGCCGCTTGACGCAAGGGGGTTGGGTGCGCGGGCGGCTTGCTCCCGGCGCATCGGGGCTTGCGCTTGATGGCAACCCCGTGCCTTTTGCTGCTGACGGTGCCTTTCTGATCGCGTTTGATCGCGATGCCGGCGCATCTGCACAACTCGCAGCAAAGTTTGCCAACGGCACTTCGGCCATCGAAAAACTGACCATCGCCCCGCGCGCATGGCAGATCGAACACATCAATGTGGCCCGCAAACCCGGCGGCGTGACGGATGAGGACTATCTGCGCCTGCGCAAGGCCGAACTCGCCCGCATTGGCGCGGCGCGCGGTCTGGATACAGGCGCGCAGGGGTGGCGGCAGAACTTCATGCGCCCCGCTCCCGGACGCCTGTCAGGCCGCTTTGGATCGCAGCGCATCTACAAGGGTGAACCGGCTGCCTATCACTCCGGACTGGATATCGCAGGTGGCGCAGGCACGACTTATGTCGCACCTGCCGATGGCGTGGTGATCCTTGCTGCGGCGGACAAGCCGTTCAGCCTTGAAGGCCACCTGCTGATGCTCGATCACGGCATGGGCCTCAACAGCGCGTTCCTGCATAGCTCCGCACTGCTGGTGAAAGAGGGTGACCGCGTGAAGAAGGGCGATCCCATCGGTCGCATCGGCGCAACGGGCCGCGCCACAGGGCCGCATCTGCATTGGTCAATCAAATGGGGCAAGAGCAGACTCGATCCGCTGCTGCTGCTCAATCCGGCGGTCTGACAGCGCGGACAGCGCAAGACACCAAGAGCAAAACATGCGCATGGCACCGCAGCCCTATCTGAAAATTGCGGATCCGCCGTTGCAAATGAAATCAAAATAACGGGCGACGCGACATTTCCGCAACAACGTCACCCGTAGTTTTGTTTGTGGATAGGTCGGGCTCACGACGACTTGCAAACAGGTGTTGCAGCGATGTGACACATCGCAACCGAAACGCTTCCCTTATGTGAATTGCACTTTTAAGTTTCAGTCGAAATCAGCCACAAACGCGGAATCGAAGTAAGGCTACGCCCGAAAGCGATCAGTGGCAGGATGACATCTGCCTGAGAAGAACAGAGGGACTGAACTCATGAAAAAGTTTCACGCACAAGCCCTGCGTGCAGGGACTGCGCCGCTTGCGCTCGGCATTGCGCTTATGGCGATGCCGGCGTTTGCGCAGGAAGCCGAAGCGGAAGACGCTGCAAGCGAGACGATTATTGTCACGGGTTCGCGTATCGCGCGTCCAAACCTTGAATCTGCCAGCCCGATCGCAGTGATCACCGGCGAACAGACCACCGCAAACGGCGACGTCACGCTCGACACCTATCTGAACACGCTTCCGCAGGTTAACCCCGCCGGCACCTCTACGTCGAACAACCCCGGCAACGGCGGTCAGGCCAACATTGACCTTCGCGGCCTTGGTTCGAACCGCAACCTGGTGCTGATCAACGGTCGCCGCCCGATGGTGTCGGATTCCGGCCAGACGGTCGACCTCAACACGATCCCGCAGGGTCTGATCAAGCGCATCGACGTGATGACTGGCGGCGCAGGCGCTGCCTACGGCGCTGACGCTATCGCGGGCGTCGTTAACGTCGTGCTTAACGACAGCTTCGAAGGTCTTGACCTGCGTGCAAACTACGCCAACCATCTCGCAAACAAGGATGCGCGCGAATACCAGTTCTCGGGCACGATCGGCGGCAACTTCGCCGATGGCCGCGGCAACATCGCGTTCTCGGCCGAATACGCAAGTCGTCAGGGCCTGATCAAGGCGCAGCGCCCCTTCGCCAGCCAGGCCACTTCGACCACGGGTACGCCGCCCGTCGGCCGCCTGATCGAAAACAACCCGATCCCGCAGTCGGCGATTGACGCTCTGTTCGCCAGCTACGGCGTGTCGGCCGCGCAAACGCCGCGTTCCGGCCTCAGCCAGTTGCACTTCAACTCGGACGGTTCGCTGTTCGGCTCGGGCACGTTCAACAACCCGCTGGACGTTTCCAACTATCGCGGCGCAGCCGACGGTACGGACGCTGCGGGTGCAAACCAGAACTTCTTCCCGGATTTCTATTCTTACAACTTTGACGCGATCAACCTGCTAGTGAACCCGCTTGAGCGCAAGTCTGCGTTCATGACGGCGAAGTACGAAATCATTCCTGAAGCGACCTTCTTCACGCAGGCTTCCTACACTCAGTATACCTCGGCGAACGCGCTAGCACCGACTCCGATTGGCACCCGAATCTATGCCACGTCGGCTCCAGGTGGCGCATCATTCGCCACGTCTAACCTGATCACACCGGGAAGCTTCATCACCAACTCGGTGGTTCCTGTGACCAACCCGTTCATCCCTGCTGATCTGGCCCGCCTGCTGGCTGCCCGTACCGGCAATGATGCATCGCTGGTGGGTTCGGGTGCGACCGAAGCTTTCCGCATGGGCATCCGCTCGCTCGGCACCGGCCTGCGTCAGTCGAACTACGACAACGAAGTGATGCAGATCCTTGGCGGTCTGCGCGGCGATCTTGGTGCCGACTGGCGCTATGAAGCCTACTATTCGTGGGGTCAGACCACCATCGATCGTTCGGCAACCGGCAACGTCAACGTGCAGAAGCTGCAGCAGCTGCTCGAAGCACCTGACGGCGGCCGCAGTCTTTGCGCCGGTGGTTACAATCCGTTCGGCATCCAGCCTATTTCGCCAGAATGCGTCGCTTTCCTCGACGAAACGGGCCAGACCCGCACGCGCTTTACCCAGCAGATTGCCCAGGCATTCGTTTCGGGCAGCCTGACCGACCTGCCCGGTGGCCCGCTCGGCGTTGTGCTTGGTGTCGAAAGCCGTCGCTTCCGCTACACCTTCGATCCGGGCGCGCTTGCCGGTCCGATCGCCGGTTTCAACACTGCGACGCCTGATAACGGCACCAACAACTTCTTCGATATTTTCGGTGAAGTTCTTGCGCCGATCACCAACGAACTGTCGCTGTCGCTCGGTTATCGCTATTCGCGCAGCGATTTCAACGACATCCAGAACGGCGTTGATGGTCAGGCCAAGGGTTCCAGCGCATATAAGGCGGAACTGACCTACGCCCCGATCGACGAACTGCGCTTCCGCGGCTCTTACCAGCGTTCGGTGCGTGCGCCGAACTTCGGTGAACTGTTCTCGGGCGGTGCATCGTTCGTGCAGGCCTTCGATCCTTGCTCGGTCACCACCGAATTCCGCAAGAACGGTGGCGCAGGTGCTGCCGCACTGTGCCAGGGAACGGGCGTTGGCAACCCTGCCGCATTCGTCGCCACCCCAGGCCTTCAGGTCAACCTCGGCTTTGCCGGGAACCCCAACCTGAAGCCGGAAAAGTCGGACGCTTTCACCGCCGGCATGGTGTTCAATATCGGCGGCCTCGTCGGCTCGCTCGATTACTACAACATCAAGATCTCCGATGCGATCTTTGGCCCTGATACGAACCTGTTCCTGGCAGCCTGCTATGGCTACCAGGGTGGCTTCAACGCAGCTCTGAGCGCGTCGAACCCCTACTGCTCGTCAGTTGTTCGCGCCGGTTCGAACCTTTCGTTCGTGGCTGTAGACTCGTCGCTCGGCGGTGACTCGAACTCGAACTTCCTGCTGCAGAACATCGGCGGCGTGAAGACTTCGGGTATCGATCTCCAGCTTGGCTACAAGATCCCGACCCCGTTCGCGGGTGAGGAATCGGCAATCTCGCTCGACGGGTTCTTCAACTACCTGATCGACTACAAGGTGCAGGAACTGCCGGGCGTCACGCTCGACTATGCTGATACGGTCTCGTACTTCGGTGCGGGCCTTGGCACCAGCTTCCCGCGCTTCAAGGCTACCGGCAACATCGCTTGGAAGCTTGGCGGCGTGACGGTGTCCAGCCGTATCCGCTACATTGATGGCATGAAGAACCGCGCTTCGGTGCAGTTCCCCGGTGAAACCAGCTTCACCGGCGTTGGCTCGGTCGTCTATGCCGACTTCGCCTTCCAGGCCGATGTCGGTCCGCTGACCTGGCGCATTGGCGTGAACAACGCCTTTGATCGCAAGCCGCCGCAGTATGCCCCGAACGTGCAGTCGGGCACCGATCCGTCGCTCTACGACGTCATTGGTCGCCGCGGTTACGTTTCGGCACGTCTGCGCTTCTGATCTTTCGGGACAGAACGAAACGATGGGGATGGCGGGCTTCTCGGAAGCCCGCCATTTCCATATCAAGAATAGCTGATTAGACTTGGCGACGATGATGCAGCCTAAAGGCACCCCCGGCCCGCATGATGTACTGCGACTTCTGCACGCGGGACGCGCTGCGGATGCTGCAAGACTTGGCGCAAACGTGTTGCAGCGTTCGCGCCCGGATCCCGCGCTGCTGCAAATCGTGGCCATTGCCCACATCCAGTCCGGCGATCTTCTGGCGGGAAGAACGCTTCTCGAAAAAGCGCGTGCCCTGGCGCCACGCGACCCCGGCCTTGCGTTCAACTACGCTAAGGTTCTTGGCGATCTGAAGGATGCCGATGCGGCGCTCCGCATCTGCGCGCAGCCCGAATTTTCCAATCTTGCAGACTTTCTGCGTCTGCGTGCCGATCTGCTCAAAAGCCTAGGCCGCCATGCGGATGCCATTGCTGCGTTCAAGCGCTTGTTGCAAATCGACCCTGCCGACGTGGCAGCACGCAACAACCTCGGAAACGCGCTGCTAGAAAGCGGCCAGAACGTTGAAGCAGTGGCGATGTTCGAAACCGCCCTACAACGCGCGCCCACGGAACCGACCCTCACCGTCAACTATGCCACAGCGCTTGTAGCGGCGCGCGATTTTGCCAAGGCACTGCCTGCCGCTGAACGGGCGCGTTCCATCGCTCCGCAAAATCCGCTGGCGTGGCAGGCTCTGGGACGAACTTTGAACTATCTGCGGCGGCATCAGGAAGCGCTTCCGTGCCTTGTCGAAGCGCTGCGGCTCGATCCGCGAAATGCAGCGATAACGGTGGACACCGCGCTGACGTTCGTGGCCCTTGCTGAGTTTGAGAAAGCCGAGCAGGGCTTTCGTCAGGCGCTCACGCTCGATCCGCGTTGCGCCGAGGCCTATCTCAATCTGGGCAGCCTCTTCGAACAAAGCAACCGCATTGCCGAACTGGAGGCCTTGCTGGCACAGGCCGACGCGGCAGGTGCCCAGGGCGATCAGATCCTTGCACTGCGCGCCATGCTGGCCCGCCGCAATGGCGATTTCGAAAAGGCCCGCGATCTGCTTGTGCAAATCGCACCCGATGGTCCTGTCGACGAAGGCTTGCGGGCACAGCTTATGGGCGGCATCGCAGACCGCCTCGGCGATGTTCAGACCGCTTACGATGCCTTCGTCGCGATGAACGAGGCAACGGCGCGCCACCCGCTGTCGGCAGATTTCGGTCGTGACGACTATCGCAATTACATCAAATCTCTGGATGGCACGCTTGATCGCCAATGGCTTGCATCATGGTCGGCAGCACCGGTAGCAGAGCGCCCTTCCCCGGCGTTTCTGGTGGGCTTCCCCCGCTCTGGCACGACGCTTCTGGACACGGTGCTGATGGGGCACGATCGCACGCATGTGCTAGAAGAGCAGCCGATCATGGCTGCCATCCACGAAGAAGTCGGCCATTTGTCCGAGATCGCAAATCTAACGACCGATCAGGTCGAAGCGTTGCGAGAGCATTATTTCGATAAGGTCAACGAGCTCGCCCCTGTTCCAGATGGCGCCATGATCATCGACAAGCTACCACTCAACATGCTTCGCGCACCGTTGATTCACCGCTTGTTTCCAGACGCGAAATTCATCTTTGCGGTTCGCCACCCCTGCGATTGCGTCCTCAGCTGCTTTATGCAGAACTTCCATCTCAACCGGTCGATGGCCAGCTTTCTCGATATCGAAAGCGCAGCGCTGACGTATGACGCTGCTCTGACCTACTGGGAAGAAAGCAGGGACGCGATGGATCTGAACGTTCATCAAATCCACTACGAAGATCTGATCGCCGATACCCGCGGCGAAACCGAACGCTTGGTCGGGTTTCTTGGTCTGGGCTGGACCGAGGACATGTTGGACCATCAACAGACGGCAGTCGATCGCGGATACATCCGCACGCCCAGCTATGCACAGGTCACCGAGAAGATCTACACGCGCGCTGCCGGTCGGTGGGAACGGTATAGGCAGCAGATCAACCATGTCCTGCCGACGCTCGATCCTTGGGCAAAGCGCTACGGTTACGGCTCTGTTTTCGCAGCCGCCGATCCCGCGTGATGGGGAATGAACGGATTGCCTCTCCACCAACTTTGCGATCAGGCCTTCGATGCCATCGGCTCCGGGGCCGAGGAGCAGTGGATTGCCCGCCTTCTGGGAATGGCAGATCAGCCAGATGCCACAGCCTACCCCCGTTATTGGCAGGCCTTGGGCTTGCTTCACCGCGCGATTGACGATGGCAACGAAGCTCTTGTCGCGATGCAGCGGGCAAAGTCGCTCGCGCCCAACGATCCCAGCATCATCAATGGCCTGGCGCAGATCGAAATCGAAATCGGCAAAGATGCGGTCGACACGTTCGATGGGCTGCTGAAGATTGCGCCCTCGGCACAGGCGATGCAGGGCTACGCTGCGGCCCTTGTGCAATCCGGGGATACGCCGGCCGCCCTGGCGTTTCTCGATCGTGCTTTGGACGCAAATCCGGCGTGGGGCGAAGGTCACTGGCTTGCCAGCAGGTTGCGTTGGCAACAGGGCGAACGTGGATCATATCTCGAAAGTCTTGATCGCGCGCTACACCGCGATCCGCGCAACGTCGCATTGTGGCAGCTTCGGTTGTCGATTCAGTTCCGCGCCACGTTTTTCACCGATGCGATCGAAACGATTGCCCGTGCCCGCAGGGCATTGGGCGACCAACTCTTCCTGCGCGAAAGCGAGGCCATTGCACTGTCGGAAAGCGGTTCGCCGACGCGCGCAGACCCCGTGTTCGCCGCACTTTCACCTGCATCTGATCTGACCGGGCTGCTCTACCGGATGCGCCACGCTTTGCGCATGGCGCGTCCCGAACAATGCTGCGACATGGCGGCCCCCGTACTATCAACCGATGCGGCAATCTACGCGTGGTCGTACGTCTCGCTAGCTTGGCGTATGCTGAACGACCCGCGCAGCGAATGGCTAGAAGGGCAGCCCGGTCTGGTTTCGACCCACGATCTGGGAGGCGGTCTGCCGATGGCGCAGTTGCGCCAAACCATCGGTTCCATGCATGCAACGGCCGCGCACCCTCTGGAACAATCCGTCAGGGGCGGAACGCAAACTGATGGCGCGCTGTTCTCACGCCCCGAGGCACCGATACGCGCACTGCGTGCAGCCGTCCTTGATGCCTACCGCCAACATATCGCCGCATTGCCCGAATCGACCATGCCAAACGCCGGGTTTGCGCATCCTCAACTGGACGTTCGGCGCGATCGCCCACTCCGCTTCGCTGCGGCTTGGTCAATTCGTCTCGATCAGAAAGGGCGGCACGTCAGCCATATCCACCCCTATGGCTGGTTCAGCAGTGCGTTCTATGTCGCAGTCCCGACCGCCCAGGAGCGTGGCCCTGCCCCCGCAGGCTGGCTTGTTCTCGGCGAGCCAGAAGAAGGGCTGAACCTCGGGCTTTCCAGCCTCAACGCTATCGAGCCAAAAGAAGGTCGCCTCGTCATCTTCCCGTCAACGATGTGGCATGGCACGCGCGCATTCGGTTCGGGCCTTCGCATGAGCGTGGCGTTCGATATTGCAAGGCCTACTGTCTGACGCGCCAGACCTTTACGCCGGACTTGGCGTCAACCAGAACCGGCTCCAGCCAATAGGGCACTTTCCCCTTCACCAGATGCGCCATGAAGCCATCTGGCGCGAGCTTGCGGTAGACGCGCGATTCGCTGCCTGTCGGGCAGATCACCACCATAGTCGCACCGCGCCGCGCCATGATTGCTCGCGCGCCGTGATCAGGGCCAAGGAAGGCCAGGATCAGATCACGCATCGCGGCGCTGGCGCGGTGATGCGCGGTGGCGATAACGGTGTGCTGGCTGGTCACAAGCAGCGTCGGCCCGATGTCCAGCCCCGAAAGGATCGTGGTGCGCGGCATCGCGGCGATCTGAGGCGCCAGCGCCGCAAAGTCGCACGCCTGCGTCGATCGGCGCACTGCGGGCTTGGGTGGATCGAAGGCCGATGCTCCCATGCCGACCAGCGCCCCCGGCACGAACAGCGCCACGATCAGGGGCACACGCGCAAAGCGGCGCAGCAACAGCGGGTCGGCTGACCACCGCGCGATCTGATCAAGCACCTGCCAAGCCGCAGGCACCGCCGCAAAGAGGCAGGCCACGGCAGAGGCACGCGCCACGAGTAGGCCGATAAGCGTCGCCCCGCCCAGCAGCAGGGCCATGTCCACCCAGAGTTCGCGCTGCTGCCCATCGCGCGCCTTGCGCCACAGGCGCCAGCAGGCCAGCAGGCCCAGCGCCGGAAGCAGCACCATCGTCGCGCCAAGGACAAGGCCCTGCCGCCAGAACGGCAAACCTTCAGCCACCGAGCCGAGCCAGACCTTTTTGACCAGAGGATCGAGCGCGCCAAAGGCATCGGCAGAAAGGCACTGCGGCGCGCGCAGGCCCATAATCGCCAGCGCCCCCAATCCGGCAATGCCCAGAACGATCAAGCCAAGCGCCGGAGGCCGCGTCCGCAGCCGGGGCAGGATAAGGCCGCAAACCCCCGCCACCCATAAGAACACCGCCAGATGCACGGGCGAAAGCGCATCGCAATAATCGGCAAGGCCAACCGCGCCGCGCGTCGCCAAAAACAGCGCCACGCCACCCAGCGCAAGGCTGACCATATAACTGCCCAGCCAGCGATCGTCGCCACGCAGCAAACGCACGGCGCAAACGCCCGCAAATATCACCGCCAGCGGCAGCGCTTCAAGCGATATGGCCAGTGAAAGCGCCAGCGCCAGTCCTGCCACCACGCCACCCGGCCGCGCAGAGCGTGAAACCATGCCGTTCAGCGCTACCAGCGCCAGCACGTATTGCCAGCCATGATGATCGATGCGCAGCGGCATCATGCGGAACGATGCAGGCACGGCGGCCAGCACCAGCAGCGCCGCAATGGCCCCTGCTTTCGCTCCGAAAAAGCGCGCGGCCAATCGTGCCGTCAGCGCCATTGCCGCCAGCAGCGTCAGCAGTGGCACCAGCACGATAGCCACGACTTCTGCCTGCGCTGCGCCAATCAGCGGCCGCAACAGCAAGATCACCGCCGCAATCGGCACATCCACTATGCGCGTCCAGTGCATGGGCACGCCATCGGGCGGCGCGATGCGATACTGTGTCAGGTCGAACCAGCCTTGTCCGGCCAGCAGATCGCGCACCTGTTGCAGGCGCAAGGCATCGTCGCCATCAAGGAAACGCGCGGGAGAGAAGCTTCCCCACCCCGCGGCCAGCATCAGCGCCGCGCCCAGCAGCCACACTGCCAGCACCGCGCGCCACGGTGTGGAAGCCCCCGATTCTTCGCCCAAAGAACCCGCGAAGGCTCCTCTTCTCACTGAAAGACAACCCGCTTGCGCAAGAGCCATGTGGCCGTGAAGCTCGCTCCGATCGCCGCGATCTTGGCTAGGCGCGAATCTACGCCCGCCATCGTTCCTGCCGCCACGATCAGCGTGGTCAGCCCCAGCCCGACCAGCGCCGAGCCAACAAACAGGGCCTTCTGCCGGTTGCGCGCACCACGTTCGGCGGCGACCGCATCGGTAAACACGGCCCGACTAGACAGTAGCCAGTGTGCCACGATGCCCAGTGAATAGCCTACGGCAGACGCGGCCACCGGGATCGTGCCCAGCGCCAGCAGCGCAAGGAAAGACCCCATATCCACCGCCAACGCCCCCACGCTGGCAAGCAGATAGCGCAATAAGGTCACGCGGCGCAGGCGGTCGATCATCGGCAGGATCATCCTGTTCATTTCCGACATCAGAGTTACAGTCAGGCAGCTTTCGCAGGCTTTTCGGCCACGATCCGTTCGGGCACGGCGCGCACCGATGCCAGCGCTGCGGCCTGATCCTCGCTCAACGCGGTGCGCGCAGGAATGATCTTCTCGGCCCCCTCGTCGCCCGCCTCATGATATTCCGCGTCCTCGTTCACGCACCAGGTATCATATTGGCGCGCGCCTGCGGCGATGTTCTCAACCGTCAGCATCGCGGTCATCATCGCGTGATCCTGATTGTTGTAGCGGTGCATCCCGTTCCGTCCGACAAGGTGCAGCGTTGGGTGCGCAGCTTCCAGTTCGGTGCGCATGGCCAGCACATTGGCGGCATATTCATCGTCATAGACCGGATAGGCTTTTTCCTGACGCACCACCACGCCGCCGATCACCTTTTCCGGGCTGACGAGACCAAGGATCGTCATTTCCTTCGTCGCCAGCGCGATCAGATCATCGTCCGAGGAATCCCACAGATCGTCGCCTTCGAAGCAGAAGTATTCCAGCCCCACGCAGGCCACGCTGTCATCAGGCACCATTTCGGGCGACCATGAACGGAAGTTCTGGATGCGACCGACTTTCACCTTGCTGTCGTGAATATAGATCCAGTTGTCGGGGAACAGTTCCTCCGAACGGATCTTCAACGCAACGGTCAGGAAGTCGCGATATTTCAAACGGCTGCCTTCCAGCGATGTCGCCGGCAGCGGGTGCAGGCGTGCGCCCAGTTCGCGCATCGGTGCAGAACTGATGGCGTGGGCGGCCTCGATCACCACATCGCCCTGCGCGCCGGTGGCGGACAGACGCCAGCCGCCCTGCCCATCGGCGGCAAGCTGCTTGAAGGCATGGCCCATCAGCACTTCGCCCTTGCCGGTGGCCAGAATCTTGTCGCGCGCGGCATCCCACATCATGCCCGGCCCAAGGCGCGGGTAGCGGAAGGTTTCCAGCAGGGTCTTGGTCTGCATCCCGTCATTCGGGCGCTTGTTGAGGCCCAGGCTGCGCTTCAGACCATCGGTGACCGCACCCCATAGCGACAGGCCCTTGATGCGTTGCGCGGCCCAGTCAGCGCTCATCTCATCGCAGGGCATCCCCCAGACCTTCTCGGTATAGGTCTTGAAGAAGATCGAATAAAGTTTGCTGCCGAACTGGTTGATCGTCCAGTCCTCGAAGCTCTTGACCTTGCGGTTCGGAAACGCCTTGGCCTTGGCAAAGCTTGCCATGCACAAGGTCGAACGCACGATGCCCAAGTTCCACAACGCTTCGAACGCGCGCAACGGATACGAGTAGAACTTGCCCTCGTAATAGATACGGCTCATGCGCGGGCGCTGGATGAAGTCATCCGGCAGAATCTCGTTCCAAAGGTCGACCACCTGCTGGCTCTTCGAAAAGAAGCGGTGTCCGCCGATATCGAAGCGGTAGCCTTCGTGCTCCACCGTGCGGCTGATGCCCCCCACATACGTCTCGTCCTTTTCGATGATCGCCACCGAAAAGCCACGCTTGGTCAGAAGGTATCCGGCGGTCAGCCCGGCCGGCCCCGCTCCGATGATTGCAACGTCAACCTTACGGCTCTGGTTCGCTGAGGCCGCACCCGTGGCGCGAATCGTCCCGTTAACCATCAAAACCCCCGTCTCAAGCGCTCTTCGCTGGTGTCAGAGGTGAAGGAAAATGGATAAAGGATGGTTAACGATACACGCGGGATTGGCGAAAGTTTCCCCGCCGTGCGCCGCTTCAATCGCAGCGTCAGATGCGCCGGAAACGCTCCGGGTGGCCCAGGGCATCGTGCGCATGTGCGCCTGTCTGCAACGGCGCAGCAATGCGTGCCAGTTCATCTAGCTTGAACGTCTGCTCGAACAACACGCCATAGCGCGGGTGGCTGCGCCAGCGGACCTTGGCATAGAGCGGCGGCATCACATCGGTTTCGATCCGCACCAGCTCGTTCATCAATAGCCACTTGTCGCTTTCGATGCACGCGCCCTGCTGCGAAATGTCCTGAAACGCCACGCGCAACGCTTCGCCGCCCGAATGCAATATCCCGTCAAGATTGATGCGCAACCGCACTTGACGCTTCGGAAACGCGCCGTGGCTTTCATCCAGCAGGCGCTGCACATCCACTTCGCTGCCAAAGCGGAAGCCTGCAAACTCACCCTCGTGCCACACCAGTTCCAGCGGGTAACGATCACCATTGCTCATTTCCACCGCCAGCGAACGGTGCGGCGGCAGCGTATTGAACAGGCGAATCTTCAGACCCGTCGAAGAAGCATCACGGATCACGCAGAGAAATTCGCAGGTATCGTCAACGATCAGCTTGGCCGCGCGGATAAGCAGCATGAAGCGCGGGGCGGCACGCTGGTCCGCCCCCGTGCTATCATCACCGCGATTCGCGGCTCCCGGCAGATCGTCTTCTGGCTGGGCCAAGCCCTTTCCCCTTGCGCATGGGTCCCCGTATCCGGGACTCGCGCAAGCCCCGGATTGGAAGAACTTAGGCCAGAAAGTCCTACCGTGATGTTACCCAGCGCACATTCTATTCAATCTTAATGCTGTTTATCTTTGTAATGATTGAACAATTTCATCCCAGCTGAGCAGCTTGAAGTTCTGGGCGGCAGGTGCATTGTCGCCATCTTGCGCCACAAACAGCCCACCGGGATAGGCCGGACCAAAATCCCCCAGCACCAGTTCGATGCCATCGGTATCGCTCGTCGCGCCGAATCGCCCGGCAGCAATACGAAAGCGCCCGCGCGGTGCAGCCGTTTGCAGATCGAACAGGACATAGGCATTGTCGCCTTGACTCGAAGCGACGAGATAGCCGCCACGCTCGCCCTCAGGGGCCAGTGCCAGCCCTTCCACGTCATCGACCAGCCCCTTGTCCGGCCCGACCATTGCAAACGCCTCGGCGGCAAGCGTCGCCGCTTTCAGGTCTACCCGCCAGATGCCCACATCTTCTTCCGCGACATAAAGCGTACCCGTGCGGCCATCGACCACACAGCCTTCCGATTGCGTCGCGAACTTTACCGAACGCACATATTCTGCCCGGATCGTACCACCAGCGTCGACAAGGCGGCTCTCGGCCACTTCGCCATCCTTCAGCACGACATAGGCCCGCGCCAATTCTCCGGCCTCCAGCCCCTTGCCCATGCAAAAGCCATAGGCTTCGGCAGGCGCATGGTCAGCAGGCAGGAAAGCCTGCGCGCCCAGCGCCGTCAGCTTTGCCGTTGCCCCATCAAGTGCGAAAAGCGCGATCTTCGGCACCGCGCCGTCGGTGCGGTCGCTTGCCCCCACAAGAATGCGCCCCGGCGCAATCTCGCGCAGGTCCACATTGTTGAGCAGCCCCGCGCTCACGAAATCGCGCGTCTTGCCGTCCAGCCCATAAACGTAAAGCCCGGCCTTCTTGTCCGTGCCCACGATCAGGCTGGCGGCAGGATTCGCCGCATTGCGCCAGATTGCCGGATCATCGGCGGCATCGGCCTTGCCCGTGCCGACCGGCGCAGTCTCGCCGCTCGCCTGAACGTCCACCGCAGGGTAATAGGGGCGCGGCGCAGCCTGCATCCCGGCGCAGCCTGCCAGCAAAAGGGCAAGGACCGGGAGCATCGCTCCCGATCCCGCCTTGGCGTTAACGTTCCGCCCCATCAGAACGCATACCGCGCGACGATCTGGAACACCGGGCCGGCTTCTTCGGATTCAAGCTCGTATTCATCGAAATTGCGAGCGATCTGATCACCGGTGGTCGCGAACTTGTTGAACACTTCGTCCTTGCTGCCGTTGAGCAGATTCGAACCCACCGCGCGGATGGTGAAGCTCTTGCCGATGCGCTTTTCGACGAAGATCTCCAGATCCGCGCCATAGCGCGTGGTCACTTCCTCGCCCACGGTGCGATCATAGGCCGAACCCTGCTTGCGATAGGTCGCACCGAACGATGCCCCGACGCCCGGCAGGTTCTGGATCATGCCGAAGTTGTAGACATACTTCGACTGGCCATTGAACCGGCGGCTGCCGAATTCGTCACGGATCGAACTGTCGATCACCGAAAGGTTACCGAACACGCCGGTATCGGGCAGCCCGACGAAACCGAGGTCTGCCGAAAGATCGAATTCGACGCCCCAAACTTCGCCATCGCCCACGTTGCGCGGCTGATAGACGAAGGTGCCGGAACCTTCTGAACCTTCGACCTGCGTGTTGGTCAGTTCGACCAGATCCTGCACCTTGCGGTAGAACACGTTGACGCCAATCACGCCGGTGCGGCCAAGGCGATATTCGTAACCCAGATCGCCGCCCCACGCCGTTTCCGGGCGCAGATTGGTGTTGCCGAGCAGGTCATTGTCACCCAGTTCCGCTTCCAGGAGCGCGGGCGAGATGTAGTCGAAGCGCGGGCGGCGCACGGTGCGCGCAGCCGATGCGGTCAGACGGCCTTCACCCAGTTGCACCTTGATCGATGCGGACGGCAGCAGGAAATCGTACTTCACGCGAGCTTGCGTCGCGGCGGTCAGGTCGTTGGTCGTGACCGTGGTGTTTTCCCAGCGCACACCCGCTTCATACTTCACGCCGCCATTGCTGCCTTCGACCAGCGCATAAAGATCGCGGCGATCTTCCTCGATGGTGTTAAGGCCGCCCGGCGTGGCCGAAGTGGCCGGAAACGCGATAGCGAATTCCTGCGGATTGTTGGTGAACTGGTTGTAGGTCAGCAAGGAAGCGCGCGGCACGTTGAAGCGGTTGCGCACGTCCGAAATGTCGGTGTCGCGGTCCTTGTTCTGCGCAAATCCGCCCAGTGCAAACGCAAAGCCCTCGCCCAGCTTGAAGGTCTGCTCCAACTGCATCGAAAGCTCGTCATCGCGGATGTTGGTCAGCGAATAGTCGCCGGTATAGCGCGGGGTCGAACGGTCGAATTCGACCTCGTGCTCGAATTCTTCTTCCTTGTTGTCAAACCGGGCAAAGCCGATGCGCGCCGTGGTCTTGCCAAAGTCCGTTTCCTTCACGAACTTCGCCGTCGCCGCCCAGCTTTCCTGCCGAATGAACAACGGGTTGTAGTTGTCATAGGTCAGATTGCCATTGGCGTTGATTCGGATCGGACCGGTGGTCGATGTCGGATCGTTATAGCCCGAAGACCGCTCGATCTGGTCGCGATCAGTGCGCACATAATTGCCCGCGATCTCGAACTTGTTCTCGCCATCGTCATAGGCCCAGCTCAGGTTGCCGGCATAGTCGGTGCCATTGCGGGTATCGCGCTGGTCTTCGCGGTCGGCAAAGTCCTGGGTCGCGAAGTTCGGGTTGTTTTCCGGCGAATCGCTGTACCGGAAGCTGGTCTTCTTCTTGGGGTTATAGCGCCCCTGCACGTTTACGCCCGCCAGCAGACGGCCGGGGCCAAACTTGCCGCCATAATAGAGGCCGCCCGAAGGCTTGATCTCGCCATCGTCAAAGATCAGCGCACCACCGCGCACATAGCCGCCATCCATCGTGAAGGCATCGCGCAGCACGATGTTCAGCGTGCCCGCCACCGCATCGCCAGTGCGACGGGCAGAGTTGGAGCGCACGATTTCGACCTGCTTGATCAGTTCCGCCGGAACGCGATCAAGGAAGAACGAACGGTCCACGTTCGAACCGGGAATGCGATCACCGTTGATCAGGATCTGAGTATAGCCCGGATCAAGGCCGCGCAGACGCGCGCCGTCCGATTCCAGCACGTCTGAAAGGAACGTCACCGAAGGTACACGCTTCAGCGCATCGCCTGCGGTCAATGGTTCGAAACGGCGGAAGTATTCCTCGTCATAAACCAGCTTCGGCTCGGCCTCATCGCTGTGGTTGCGAAAGCCGATGTCGCCCTGCACCACGATCTCGCGCGCGGTGCGCGTCTGCTCGTCTGCCCCATCATCAGCGACCGCCGCAGCCTCATCAGCAGCAAAAGCTGGTGCGGCAACCGATGCCATGCACAGTGCAGCACTGCCCAGCAGGATCGCACGGCGCGACCGCTCGAAAATCACGTTCATTATCTCTTGTCCCTCATGGTGACGCTTTGCTTGGCGTCGCCTCTAGGGACGGGTGCTGACTGTTTTGCGACGGTTCGAAGACCGTTCGATGACAATCACCACGCCACAGTCATGCACCTGCAACATACGGTTTTTGCAAGGTATTTTGGCATGGTGCGGACGGCGGGACTCGAACCCGCACGATCAAGGATCAAGGGATTTTAAGTCCCCGGCGTCTACCATTCCGCCACGTCCGCTGAAGCGCGATTGCTGAACACGCGCCTGCCACAGCAAAAAGGGCGCCGCAACGCTGGTTGCCGCACCCTTTTAGAAATTTCTGCGAAGAAATGCTCAGTCGGCGTTCAGCCGTACGCGCATTTCCTTGCCAGCCTTGAAATAGGGAACGCGCTTTCCAGGCACGTCCACCGTTTCACCGGTCCGCGGATTGCGACCCTTGCGGGCATCGCGGTCCCGCGTCGAAAATGCACCGAAGCCGCGCAGTTCAACCCGCCCGCCTTCCGAGAGCCGCTTGGCAATCTCATCGAAGAAAACATCGAGAACCCGTTCGATTTCCTCGCTGCGCATTTCCGGGCTCTCCTTAGCAAGTGCCTGGAGCAGCTCCGATCTAATCATGCTATTCCCTCCGCCAGACATTCCTTGGCAGGAATGCCCCCCAGTTATTGACGATCCCTGCACCCAGAACCCCCGTTACGGGCGCATTTCGAATAACTGCCACGTTAAAGCGATCATTACAATCGGTTGATGGTATAACTGGTGCCCTAAAATGGACCGGTTCAGGCCTTTTCCGTTACGTCACGAACGGTGATTCCCAGCCGCTGCATCCGTGCCGCGATCAAGGGCCATTCGTCTCTCAGGAACGCCGCACGCTCCCGCTCGCGCAGCGCAGCGGCGGCACCGGGTGCCACGAACATGCCGATCCCCCGCTGCACGGTCACCAGCCCCTCATCCTGGAATTGCTGATAGGCCTTGGCCACGGTCAGCGGATTGGCCCCTTGCTGCGCAGCATAGGCCCGGACCGAGGGCAGCATCGCGCCTTCGGGATAGACGCCATCAAGGATCGCGGCGCAGATCTCGTCGCGCAGGCGCAGATAGACCGGGCGATTGGCGTGGCTCATGGTGATGCACTGCCATAATACAGCCAGACGCACAACGCCTGCTGAAAAGGGCTTCTCATGGCCAATGGTGCAGGACGGCAAGACTGGTTGCGATTGAAAATAGTTTCTTGCCATCCGCGATCGTGCCACTAAGGCGCGATGCTCCGCCGCGCGGGAGAGGCGCGGTGCCCGAAATGTCGATGCAACAACGATGAGGCCGCCCGCCCGCATGGCTCAGGATAACACGACCATCGCCCCGAACGCCCCGCTCGCGCCCGCCGCTGGCGAATGGTTCGGCCATCCCCCGCAGCTCAAGCGCCTGTTCACCACGGAAATGTGGGAACGCTTTGGCTACTACGGAATGCGGGCGATCCTCACGCTCTACCTCGCCAAGCACTTCCTGTTCAACGACAGCACCAGCACCGGTCTTTATGGCGGCTTCACGGCGCTGGTCTATCTCACCCCGCTTATCGGCGGCTTGATCGCAGACCGCTATCTCGGCTCAAAACGGTCGGTAAAGTTCGGCGCGATCCTGATGGCGGTGGGCTACTTCATGCTCTGCTTCGGCGGTGAAGCGGCCAAGCCCTATGCCACGATCCAAGGCCAGCGCTACGAAGTGACCGTGGCCGAAAGTTCCGGCAAGGAAGTGCGCTCGCTCGAAATGAGCGGCCAGCGCCTGGAAATCGTCGGCAACGATGACAAGTCCGTCTCGCTCAAAGCTGCTGACGGCACCGAGGCGAAGCGGGTTGCGCCAGGCGGATTCGAATCCGATGGTGACCGTTCGCCCTTCCACATCGGCATCCTCCTCATTGGCCTTTCGCTGGTCACCGTGGGCAACGGCTTCTTCAAGCCCAACATCTCCACCATCGTCGGCACACTCTATGCCGATGGTGACCGTCGCCGCGATGCGGGCTTCACCATCTTCTACATGGGTATCAATCTCGGCTCGCTGATCTCGCAGTTCTTCTGCCCGATTCTGGCAGAAAGCGTGGGCTGGTGGGCAGGCTTCGGCCTTGCCGCCCTTGGCATGACGTTCTCATGGGTGCTGTTCCAGTTCGATGGCGGCCGTCTTGATGGCTATGGCGAGCGACCTGCCGGGGCCGATCCGCGCAAAGACTGGCTCATCTATGGCGCGGCCTTCGTCTGCGTGCCGCTGTTCTTCTTCCTTTTCACCAACCTGATGGCATACGTTCCGCCACAAGCGGGCGAAGGGCTTGTCGGCTATTTCCTCGGCCTGCCGATCATGGGCAAGATGATGTTCGGCACCTTCCTCGTTGCGGTGCCCGCCATCCTGATCTGGGCATTGGCCGCAGGCAGCAGGCAGGAATTCCAGATGATGCTGGCGGCAATGGTACTGATCGTGTTCAACACCGTGTTCTGGACACTGTTCGAACAAGCCGGCTCCTCACTCACCCTCTTTGCCGAACGCAACACCCAGCTTGAGATTGGCTGGACGCGGCCCCTCTTCGCCATGTTCCGTGAAGTGCCTGCCAGCTATTACCTGTTCTTCGCCGCCCTGCTGGGTGGGTTGGGCTGGGCGCTGGCGCGCTTCTTCGGCAATGGCGAAACGGCAGAGACGCAGCGCAAGATGCAGCTGGGCTTTGGCGTCGTCATGCTGCTGGGCTTCGGCGGGATGGTCTATGCCCGCACGCAGGGCTTCGGCAACGATCCGGTCTATGTCATGCCCGCCGGGCAGACGCAGATCTTCAACGCGCTGTTCATCGTCACGCTGGCCCCGCTGTTCAGCATGATGTGGAACGCGATGGCAAATCGCGGGGTGGAGCCTTCGATCCCGGTCAAGTTCGCCATCGCACTGATGGGCGTGGGCGGCGGCTTCCTGCTGCTGGTCTGGGGCGCGCAGTTTGCCGATGCCCAGTTCAAGGTCGGCCTGTTCTGGCTCGCCGGGCTTTACCTCATCCACTCGATGGCCGAACTGTGCATTTCGCCGGTGGGCCTCTCGATGATCACCAAACTGTCGATGGCGCGTATCGTCGGCATGATGATGGGCGTGTGGTTCCTGTCCATTGCCGTCGCGCAATATGTCGCCGGCATGGTGGCGCAGGTCGCCAGTGTCGAAACCGTGGGCGGGCAGGTTACCAACCTCAAGGTCAGCCTCGATACCTATGTCGGCGTGTTCACCACCATTGGCTGGGTCTCGGTCGGGATCGGCGCTGTGCTGCTCGTCATAGCGATCCCCCTGAAAAGGCTTATGCACGGCGTTACCTGATACGTCGAAGGCGCAGTCTCCTCCGAAACGGTCATATCAAAGGGGCCGATGGTCTTGTTGCCATCGGTCCGTCAGATTAAAGTCCACTAACTTTAGTTAAGTCGAGTTCGGGTCGCATCGGACCGACGGGGATGGGGGCAATAATGGATGCTTCTCTGGTCCACCTCGCGGTGGCCACAATCATGTTCGTGGGTTCCCATTTCGCCATGTCGGGGCCATTGCGCGCCACGCTGATCGCAAAAATGGGCGCGCAGCCGTTCCTGTTACTCTATTCTTTCGTATCGATTGGCACGCTGGCCTGGGCCATTATCGTGTTTGATCGGACCGACGCTGATGGGGCGCTGTGGAACGGGATGCACCCCCTGCCCTGGCTGCTTGCCAGCGTGCTGACCATCGTGGCGCTGGCGCTGCTTCTCCCCTCATTCGCGCGCAACCCGGCCCTGCCCGGCAAGAACGCGGCAGGCCTTGGCACGGTGATCCCCTCCGGCGTGTTCAAGATAACGCGCCACCCGATGATGTGGGGCATCGCGCTCTGGGCGCTGGCGCACATCATTGCTGCCCCCACCGGGCGCTCGATTGTCCTGATGGCGGGAATGATCGTGCTGGCCCTGCTCGGCTCGCACTTTCAGGACAAGCGCAAGGGCGAATGGAACAAGCGCGAATACGGCCCCTGGCTGCGCCGGACCTCGTTCTGGCCCCGCATCGAACACTTCGGTGCCATCGGCGTGATCTGGATCATCGCCTTCCTCGTGTGGTTCCTGATCACCTGGGCGCACTACCACTTCTTCGGCATCCCTGCCGGTCTGTGGCTGCTGGTTGGTTGAGGTTACCTGTCCCGCTGTTTGCACAGCGGGACAATCATCAAGCCCGCGCCTCGCTAACGCCTGCCGAATTGTGGCGCAGCGCTTTCAGCACAGTGTCCACGATGTTCGGCGCGTTGAGACCCGCTGCATCGTATTGCTTGTCGGGCGCATCGTGATCCTGAAACACGTCGGGCAGGCGCATCGTGCGGATTTTCAGACCTGCATCGGTCAGGCCCTCGTCGCTCGCCAGCGTCAGCACATGCGCACCAAGGCCGCCGATCGATCCTTCCTCAATCGTGACCACCACATCGTGCGTCGTCATCAACTGGCGGATCATGGCTTCGTCCAGAGGCTTGGCAAAGCGCAAGTCGGCCACCGTCGTTGAAAGCCCCTTGGCCTCCAACTGGTCCGCCGCCTTCAGCGCTTCGGCCAATCGCGTCCCCAGCGAAAGCAGCGCCACCTTGCTGCCCTGCTTCACGATCCGGCCCTTGCCGATTTCCAGCCGCTCCGGCACCGCAGGCAGCGCCACGCCCGTGCCATTGCCGCGCGGATAGCGGAAGGCAATTGGCCCGCTGTCATAGCAGGCAGCCGTATAGGTCATATGAACCA
Organism: Novosphingobium sp. ERN07; assembly: GCF_012641335.1. Taxonomy (GTDB): domain Bacteria; phylum Pseudomonadota; class Alphaproteobacteria; order Sphingomonadales; family Sphingomonadaceae; genus Novosphingobium. The sequence goes on along the minus strand of NZ_JABAID010000001.1, from coordinate 452,103 downwards.
GCTCGGCCTCGTCAGCCGCGGCCATCACCACCATGTTGGGCAGCGTGGCCAGATAGGTCACGTCGAACGATCCCGCGTGCGTCGCCCCGTCGGCCCCCACCAGCCCGGCGCGGTCGATAGCAAAGCGCACGGGCAGATTCTGGATCGCCACGTCATGCACCACCTGATCGAAGGCGCGCTGCAGGAAGGTTGAATAGATCGCGCAGAACGGCCGCATCCCTTCGGCCGCCAACCCTGCGGCAAAGGTCACCGCGTGCTGCTCGGCAATGCCTACGTCAAACGTGCGGGTCGGATGCGCCTTGGCAAACTTGTCCACGCCCGTCCCGCTCGGCATCGCGGCGGTGATCGCGCAAATCGTGGGGTCATTGTCCGCCAGCTTGGCCAGCGTCTCTCCGAACACGTTCTGATAGGCAGGCGCGCCCGGCTTGGCTTTCACCTGTTCGCCCGTCACCACATCGAACTTCTGCACGCCGTGATACTTGTCAGCCGCCTGCTCAGCCGGGCCATAGCCCTTGCCCTTCTGCGTCACGACATGGATCAGGCACGGCCCTTCGGCCGCGTCGCGCACGTTTTCCAGCACGGGGATCAACTGGTCGATATTGTGCCCGTCAATCGGCCCGACATAGTAAAAGCCCAGCTCCTCGAACAGCGTGCCGCCCATCGCCATGCCGCGCGCGAATTCATCGGTCTTGCGCGCCGCTTCGTGCAGCGGGCGCGGCAAATGGCGCGACAGCCGCCGCGCAATGTCGCGAAGGCCAAGGAACGGGCGCGATGATACCAGCCTTGCGAGATAGGCCGAAAGCCCACCCACGGGAGGTGCAATCGACATGTCGTTGTCGTTGAGGATGACCACGAGCCGGTTGCCCGCAGCTTCGGCGTTGTTCATCGCCTCATAGGCCATACCTGCGCTCATCGCGCCATCACCGATCACGGCGATGCCCTTGCCCGGCCGGCCTGCCAGCTTGTTGGCAATGGCAAAGCCCAACGCGGCAGAGATCGACGTGCTGGAATGCGCCGTGCCGAACGGATCGTATTCGCTTTCACTGCGCTTGGTGAAGCCCGAAAGCCCCCCGCCCTGCCGCAGCGTGCGGATGCGGTCGCGCCGTCCCGTAATGATCTTGTGCGGATAGGCTTGGTGCCCCACGTCCCACACCAGCTTGTCCTGCGGCGTATCGAACACATAGTGGATCGCCACGGTCAGTTCCACGACGCCAAGGCCCGATCCCAGATGTCCGCCCGTCGTGCCGACGGCGGAGATCATTTCGGCACGCAATTCGTCCGAAAGCTGGCGAAGCTGCGATGGCGCAAGCTTGCGCAGGTCATCAGGTGTATCAACCGTGTCGAGCAGCGGCGTTGCCGGTTCTGAATTCATCCCACCGCCCTTACACTTATGCTTGGGCACTGTCGAACAGGATCATAGCGCCGAAGACTTCCCCAAAGTCGGGGCTGCGCGTTTTCCGAGAAGCACCGACGAGACACCTAACAGCACCGCCGCGACCACAAAGGCATAACCCGGCGCAGAAAGATCGCCGCTGCGCGCCATGTATCGCGTCAGCAGAACCGGCGTCAGCCCGAACGTCAGCGCCACCACCACGCCATAGCCGATGCCGACCAGCCCGGCGCGATGCCGCTTGGGCGTTATCTCAACAAACGCGGCATAGGCCACTGCCGCCGAAACCGTCGCCATCAACAGAAGCAGCGCCGCCGCCAGCGCAAGCTGCCCCAGCGTGCCGCCCGCGATGCCCCAGCGGAACAGCGGCAGCGAGGTGAGCGCCGCCAGCACAGCCATCGCAAAGTTCACTTTCTGCCGCCCGATCCGGTCCCCCAGCCAGCCGCCTGCCAGCAACCCCACGATCTGAGTCGCCGCCGCCGCCATCTGCAACAGATAGCCGTTGGTCACCGGAATTTTCAGAAAGGTCACGGCATAGACGAACAGAAAATCACCCGTCGCCCCTGCCAGCAGGAACCCGAACACGCCCAGCAGCGCAGCGGCATAGGCGCGCACGTCCAGTTCGGTCACCACGTTTGGCCCACTTTCGGGCAGATGCAGCGTCTCGTCCAGCCGCCGCCGCAGGATGAAGGCCAGCGGCACGATGCCTGCACCAATCGCAAAGGCGATGCGCCAGCCAAAAGCGTCAAGTTGCGCCGGAGTCAGCACGCTTGCCAGCATCAGACCCACCATGCCGCTGCCCAGCACGCCGATGCGCATGGCGACAAGCTGCAACGCGATCAGCATACCGCGCTTTTCCGGCGGCGAACTTTCGGCCAGAAAAGCCGTCGTCGGCCCCACATCGCCGCCCGCTGCCAGCCCCTGCATCAGCCGGAACAGCACAACCAGCACCGGCGCCCACACCCCGATTGCGGCATAGCTTGGCGTCAGCGCCAGCCCGATGGCGCTCACGCCCATCAGCGCGAATGTTGCCAGCATCGTCGGCCGTCGCCCGATCCGGTCGCCCAGCAGCCCGAACAGGATCGCGCCCAAAGGCCGCGCACCAAAGCCCGCCCCCGCAGTCATCAGCGTCAACAGCAGCGCACTGCCGGGCGCTCCGGCAGGAAACATCACCCGCGATACATTAACCGCAAAGAAGCTGAAGCTGAGGAAATCATAGAATTCCAGCGCATTGCCGGAAATGACCGCCACGAACTGCTTGCGTGTGGGCAGGTGTTTCTGATCGTGCAAGCTGCCCTCCCCCAAAGGCGCGAAACCGTTACCGCGCTTAGTCGCCCGCAGCACACTCCGCGCAATGGCCGCGAATTTCCACCACCGGGCGCACATCGGCGAAGCCAGCCGCCTGCGCCGCAAGCCGCAATGCCCCGGTCAGCTTGTCGTCATCGCTGTGCACGGCCTTGCCGCACAGATCGCAGATCAGGAAAATGCAGTCGTGCCTGCACCCCGGATGGCTGTTGGCGACATAGGCATTGGCGCTTTCCACCCGCCGCGCCAGATTGGCGCGCACGAACAGGTCAAGAATGCGATAGACCGAATTGGCCGCCACCCGCTTGCCCCGCGCGGTGCCCACCTTTTCGGCAATGTCATAGGCAGAAGCAGGTTTCTCACACCCGGCCAGCGCCTCGAACACGTCCGCGCGCATCTCGGTCCACTGCTCGCCCGCTTCGATAAGCGCATCACGCGCCGCCGAAACCAGCGTTTCGCCTTCCAGATCGCGATGGTGATGATGCTGCGTTGCCATGCGCCCTAGATAGGCATCCACGCCATGAACCGCAAATCAGTTCCGCGTGAACATCGGCTTGTACAGATCGGGGAACATCGTCTTCAACGCCCGCACCTTGGGCGCATCCCATCGCCGGATATAACCGTGATCGGGATTGTTGGCGGCAAAGTCCTGATGATAGCCTTCCGCCGGATAGAACGCCTTGTACGGTTCAACCGCCGTGACGATGGGCTGCTTCCACAGGTCAAGCCGCTTCAACTGCGCCAGATACCCCGCCGCCACGCGCTTCTGTTCCACGCTCATCGGCACCAGCGCATTGCGATACTGCGTGCCGTGGTCCGGTCCCTGATAGTTCAGTTGCGTGGGGTTCGCGCCCACTGCAAAGAACACCCGCAGCAACTGGTCATACCGGATTTTCGCCGGGTCATAGGTCACCCGCACCGCTTCGGCATGGCCGGTATTGCCATTGCCCACCACGTCGTAAATCGCTGTCTTCTTGTCGCCGCCGTGATAGCCGGAAACCACGCTGCTCACGCCCTTCAGATGGCTGAACACCGCCTCGATTCCCCAAAAGCACCCACCTGCGAAAATGGCGATCTTTTTGCCCGGTTCCTCGCGCGCTTCGACCGCAGCGGCGGGCGTAGCCATCGTGCCCTCGGCCCGTGCCGGTTGCTGAAACGCAGCCATCCCGATTCCCATCACCGCAAGCGCCGAGAGGACCGGGCGGCGCATCTTAGCGGGAAACCTGTTCGGTATCAGGCGTGGCCAATGCAGTCGTCCCCGCCGTCACTGCCATCACGGCAGCACCCATCAGGAACCCGAAGGCCATCGAACGGAAAAAGTCAGGCTTGAACAGGCCCATAGGAATGCTTTCGTGTCTCAATCTTTGCGTATCCCACCTATCGCCGGATTCGCCTTAATGTTCGGTGACGCCCTGCACAGGGCCGCGCCACATGCTTCGCTGATTCTGCGAAACGTTCATGACATGCGACGAATGGCGTCAGCCGCGCAGTTCTACCCAAACCGGCGCATGATCGCTGGCCTTTTCCCGCCCGCGATAGGTCTTGTCCACACCCGCGCTCACCATCCGGTCCGCCAGTTCGGGCGAAAGCAGCGCGTGATCGATGCGGAACCCATGATCGCGCTGCCACGCGCCCGCCTGATAATCCCAGAACGTCCAGACGCCGCCCTGCGGGTTCAACGTGTCAATCGCATCGGTCCACCCATCGTTGAGCAACCGACGATAGGCATCGCGCGATTCGGGCTGCATCAGCGCATCATCAGCCATCGCCTTGACCGAAAAGGTGTCCTTGTCTTCCGGGATCACGTTGTAATCCCCGATCACCAGCGCGGGCACTTCTTCGGCACGGATCTGCGCCATCCGGGTGCGCAGCCGCTCCATCCAGCGCAGCTTGTAATCGAACTTCGGTCCCGGCTGCGGATTGCCGTTGGGCAGATAGATGCACACCACCCGCAGCCCGAAAACGTCGGCTTCAAGATAGCGCGAATGCTCGTCCTCCGGCTCGCCCGCCAGCCCGCGCTGCACTTCAACCGGCTTCTCGCCATCGGCAAGAATTGCCACACCGTTAAAGCCCTTCTGTCCGTGCCAGATCGCGTGATAGCCGATCTTCTCGAACTCAGCGGCGGGAAAGCCTTCGTCCTGCGTCTTGATCTCCTGCAGGCACGCCACGGAAGGCCGCGTTTCCTCCAGCCATTCCAGCAGACGCGGCAAACGCGCCTTGATCCCGTTGATGTTGAAGCTGGCGACTTTGATCATGCCTATCGCGTTCTTTGCACAATGGACGCTCTCTAGCTTCTTCGTCATCCTGAACGTGTTTCAGGATCCATTTTGCCGAACAAGCCGCAGTCCGAGATGAGAGATGGCCCCTGAAACACGTTCAGGGTGACGGCAAAAAAGATGCCTCAGAAATCATCGACCTTTTCGATCAGATCGCAAAGCTCGATCCGCAGCCACACCCCGAAGCCGCCTGCGGGTTCGTCACCCGAAACGCCGCGCCTCCCAGCGATTCGACATATTCCACCACGCTGCCATCCAGCAGGCCAAGGCTCACTTCGTCCACCAGCAGCCGCACGCCGTCCGTCTCGGCAATCGTGTCGCCCTCTTCCGGTGCATCGGCCAGGTCGAACTTGTACTGAAAGCCCGAACACCCCCCGCCTTCTACCGAAAGTCGCAGGATCGCAGGCTTGCCCTGCTTTTGCGCAATCGTGGCAACGCGCGCGGCGGCGCTGGGGGCGAGGGATACGGCAGCTTCGGTCATGCACCCAAGATAGGGGCGGCAAGCCGAAACCTCAACGGTCGCGTTCAGCCCCCAGCCTGTCCTCGATAGATTCATCGTGGCCGGTGCCGCTCGACAGAAAAACCAGCCCCATCAGCGCCGCCATCAGCATGATCGTCAGCCACACGCCCAGCGCCGTGGCTATGAACAGGTGGATCGAAACCAGCCCGACCTGCCAGTACAGCACTGCCAGCACCACCACGACCACCGCCGTGCTGAACGCCGCCATGCCTTTCAGGATCGCCCGGTAGCGGCCCCATGCAAAGCGTGCGTTTTCGGGATCATCAAGGGGGGATCGGCCAGTCATCGGATTCGGTCCTTTGCGCATCGCATCTGGGGTTTGCAACGGCTTTGACAATGGCCACCAAGATGGCATGATCACTATGGGAGATCAGGCGGCCCGCAAAGACGTCCAAAGGCGCAAGGTCCGCTCAGCAACGGAGGATGCCATGACGATTGCGCAAGTCATTTCAGGCCGCGGTGAAGTGTGGAGCGTCTCTGCCGACGCGCAAGTCTCCGACGCGATAGACATGCTCGCCCGCCACCGCATCGGCGCATTGCCCGTGGAAGACGGCAGCAGCGCCGTCGCCGGGATCTTCTCCGAACGCGACATGATCCGCTGCCTGCACAAGCACGGCGAAGCCGCCCTGCACATGAAAGTGCGCGACATGATGACCGCGCCCGTCGTCACCATCACCCCGCAAACCACGGTGATGGAAGCGCTCGCCCTGATGACTCAACGCCGCTTCCGCCACCTGCCCGTGGTCGAAGGCAACCGCATGGTCGCCTTCGTCTCGATCGGTGACCTCGTAAAGCAACGCCTCGACAAGATCGAAGCCGAAGCCGACGCGATGCGGGTCTATATCCAGCAGGCCTGAGGCACACACACCCTGCAGGCGGTAGGCGCAGGGGTTGGCATTCGGCGTCAGCCGAACGACCTCTCCACCCCGGCGCAAAATCCGCTCGTTGGCCATCCGATTCCACTTGGCCTCGCAAGCTCCCCTTGCCATGATCCGGGTCCAACACCAGGGGAGCTATCGACATGGGCGGTCTACTGGCCCCCGAAAACCTGCCATTCGCCGTCGCACTCGCCCTGCTAGCACTGCTGGTCGTAGTGCAAGTGACGGGCCTTTCCGACTTTCTTGGCGATGCCGATAGTGGCGATGGAGACATCGACGCAGGCTCTGCGCTTGCCAGCGTCACCGGGATTGGCGCACTGCCATTTATCGTGTGGCTGTCGTTCTTCCTCGCTACGTTCGCGCTGGTCGGCCTGTCGCTGCAGCAACTTGTCGCCGCGTTTTTCGGCAGCCCCTTTGGTCCCGGCGCCGCAACCGGCATGGGACTGATTGCCGCATGGCCGGTCAACACCGCGATAACCCGCCTTATTGGTCGCATCTGGCCCCATGACGAAACAACAGCCGTCTCGGTCGATGCACTGGTGGGCAAACGGGGCATCGTGCAGATCGGCAAGGCCATGCGTGGCAATCCCGCGCGTGTCGCTGTGCGTGACATGCACGGCCAGACGCACTTTGTCATGGCCGAACCACATGAAGACAGCGCTACGCTGAGCGAAGGTGCGCAAGTGCTGCTTGTCCGTCGCGAGGGTGAGTTGTTTTACGCAATCGATGCGGACGGCCCGCTTCGGCTCACCTGAATAGACTTCAGATTCACATCACATCTGCTGAAAAGGCGGGAGATATTTCGATGAACCAGCTTGTTCCCATCGGCATCTATGCTGGCACCGGCCTTGCCCTGCTGCTGGTGATCGCCTTCACGCTGACGCGCCTCTACCGTCGCGCCACGAAGGAAGTCGGCTTCGTTCGCACCGGCTTTGGTGGCGAAAAGGTGGTGATCAACGGCGGCGCGCTCGTGCTGCCCGTCCTGCACGAAACGATGCCGGTGAACATGAACACCGTGCGCCTTGCGGTTGAGCGCAAGAACACCGATGCGCTGATCACGCTGGACCGGCTGCGGATCGACGTGAAGGCCGAGTTCTACGTGCGCGTGCGCCCCGATGCCGGTGCCATCGCAATGGCCGCGCAGACGCTGGGGATGCGCACGATGCAACCCGAAGCGCTGAAGGATCTCGTCGAAGGCAAGTTCGTCGATGCCCTGCGCTCGGTCGCGGCGGGCATGACGATGAACCAGCTCCACGAACAGCGCGCCGATTTCGTGCAGAAAGTGCAGCAGGTCTCGTCGAATGATCTGGCGATGAACGGGCTGGAACTCGAATCCGTCTCGCTCACCGGATTGGACCAGACCAGCATCGAACACTTCAACGCCAACAACGCTTTCGACGCCGAAGGTCTTACCAAGCTGACCGAACAGATCGAACTGCGCAAAAAAGCCCGCAACGACATCGAGCAGGACACCCGCGTCCAGATTGAGACCAAGAACCTTGAGGCCGAGCAGCAGTCGCTGAAGATCGCACGCGACAATGAATTTGCCCGGCTCGAACAGGAACGCGAAATCGAGATGCGCCGCGCCGAACAGGCTGCCGAAGTGGCGCGCGAACAGGCCCTGCGCAATCAGGAAGCTGAAGCCGCGCGGATCGAGGCGAAGAAGCTGGTCGACAGCCAGCAGATTCAGGCCGACCGCGCCGTGCAGGAAGCCCGCATCGCACAGCAGCAGGCGCTCGAAATCGCCAAGCAGGAACAGCAGATCGCGATCCAGAACAAGAGCCGCGAGGAAAGCCAGGCCAAGGCCGAGGCCGACGAAGCCCGTGCCAAGGCTGCCGCCGCCGAGGAACAGGTCGTAACCTCGCGCGAAACCGAAGTGGCCGAACGTGGCAAGCGCATCGAACTGATCGAAGCGGCGAAGGCCGCCGAGCGCGACGCCATTCGCGTCAAGGTTGAAGCCGAAGCCGAAAAGGCCGCTGCCGCCAACCGTGCAGAAGCTGTGCGACTTGAAGCAGAAGGCGAAGCCGAAGCCGAAAAACTCCGCGCCGAAGCCGCGCGCGTCCGCTTCGAGGTCGAAGCGGCAGGCCAGCGCGCGATCAACGAAGCCGCCAACCTGCTCTCGTCAGACCAGATTTCGCTGCAAACCAAGATGGCACTGCTGAAAGTCCTGCCCGATCTGGTGCGCGAATCCGCCAAGCCGCTGGAAGCCATCGATTCGATCAAGATCGTGCAGGTCGATGGCCTCACCCGCGCATCGGGCGGTGCGGGCGACGCGACCGCACCCACTACTGGCAACCTCGCCAGCGATGCACTCACCGCCGCGCTGAGCTACCGCGCCCAGGCCCCGATCATCGATGGCTTGATGAAGGAACTGGGCCTTGAAGGCGGCTCGCTCGAAGGATTGGTGAAGGCCGCCCCCACGGTCGAACCGCCCGAATGATCAGCCCAGCCGCGCGGCCACCAGTTCCTTGAGGTCGGCTTCAGGCCGTGCGCCATAGTGCGAGATCACTTCAGCCGCGCAGATCGCGCCCAGCGTCAGGCAGGTGGCCAGCGGCTTGTTCCGGGCATAGCCGAACAGGAAACCGGCGGCGAACAGATCGCCCGCGCCGGTGGTGTCCACCACCTTGGCAATCGACTCTGCAGGCACATGCGCATGTTCGCCATTGCTGATCGCGTGCGCGCCGTTTTCGCTGCGCGTGACCACCACGGTTGACACCTTCGCGGCAAGCTGTTCGATACCGGTCTGGAAATCTTCCACACCGGTCAGCGCCGCCAGTTCGTGTTCGTTGGCAAACAGGATGTCGATCTGGCCATCTTCGATCAGCGCGCGGAAATCATCGCCGTGGCGCGAAATCACGAATGCGTCCGAAAGCGTGAACGCCACCTTGCGCCCGGCATTGCGAGCGGCGGCAATCGCGCGGCGCATGGCCTTACGCGGCTCTTCGGGATCCCACAGATAGCCTTCGAGATAGAGGATCCCCGCAGCTGCGATCTGGCTCTCGTCCAGCGCTTCGGCGGGCAGGAACTGCGATGCGCCCAGAAACGTGTTCATCGTGCGCTGGCCATCGGGCGTCACGAAGATCAGGCAGCGTGCCGTCGGCGGCTCGTCTGCACGCACCACCGTGTCATAGGCAATGCCGCCAGCCCGGATATCATGCGCAAAAACCTCGCCCAGCTGATCGTCCGCCACCTGCCCGATGAACGCGCAACGCCCGCCCAGCGCGGCAAGCCCTGCCAGCGTGTTCGCCGCAGAGCCGCCCGAAATCTCGCGCGCCGGCCCCATCGCGTCATAAAGCTCCTGCGCCCGCGCGGTATCGACCAGCGTCATGCCGCCCTTTGCCAAGCCCAGCGTTTCGATTTCGGCATCTTCACAAGGGGCCATCACGTCGACAATCGCATTGCCGATGGCAATCACGTCATAAAGCGGCTCGGACATGCAGGAATGGCTCCATTTCGGGGTAAGTTGGCAGAGGGACTAGCCGTTTCATTGCAGTGCAGCAAGATAGTGCAGCAAGCGCCGGAACGCTCCGTCGCTGCGCCATGCCGTGCGGAACCACGTTGACCATCATGCGCCGTCGCTGCATCCCCTCGGCGTGACCATGCGCCTTGCTTCAGCCGCCCTCCCGCTCGCCCTGCTGCTCGCTTCCTGCGGCGGCGGTGGAGCCGCGCCTGCGGGCCGGACCACGCAGGTCCGCTCCACGCCCCCGCCCACGCGCAACACCATCCCGCGCACCACGCCCGCACAGCGCCCCACGGCGCAAGTGCAGATGGCACCGGGCCTTGAGGGCGTGATCGGGGCCGATGCCCTCCAGCTTGGCCGCACCTTCGGCACGCCACGGCTTGATGTGATCGAGGATGACGCCCGCAAGATGCAGTGGACCGGCACCGCATGCATTCTCGACGTCTATCTCTACCCGCAATCCGGCAGCAGTAAGCCCACCGCGACCTATGTCGATGCCCGCCGCGGCGATGGCCGCGATGTGGATCGCGCCTCTTGCGTCGCCGCGCTCAAGAAGGGCCAATAACCTTAAGATTCCACAACCGCGCAGCCCGGCGCCACCGGCAGCGCCGTCCAAGGCGCAAACGCCGCCGCCCCTTCGCGCGAGACATCGGCCAGCGTATAACGGTCCAGCACGCCCATAAACGCCGCCAGCGCTTCGGCCAGCACACTGCTCAGCCCACAATCGGCTTTCAGCGCGCACGTTGCGCAGTCCGCCAGCCGCATCCCGCGCTCCAGCTTGCGCACCACATCGCCTACGCCGATATCGCCGGCAGGCCGCGCCAGCGCGATCCCCCCGCTGCGCCCGCGCTGCGATACGGCAAACCCCGCCTGCACCAGCGCCTGCGCCACTTTGGCAACGTGATGATAGCTCAGCCCCTGTTCGGCGGAGAACGCAGGCAGGCTCACCGGTCCGCTCTTGCGCGCCAGCACGATCAGCAGGCGCAGGCCAAAGTCAGTGTGCTGTGTCAGTTGCATTCCAGACCTATCAATTTTCTCCTTGCGAAAATCAAGCAATCCAAATACCGGTATTTTCAATACCAGATTGGAGATCCCTGATGCGCACCGCTTCCGAACACGCCAAAGCCATTGTGAAAACCACCGCCCCCGCCATCGAAAAGCACGGGATCGAGATCACGACCGCGATGTACAAGCGCCTGTTCCAGAGCGAAGATGTGAAAGCGATGTTTGACCAAGCCGCACAGGAAAGCGGCGAACAGCCGCGCCGTCTGGCCGGCGCGATCCTCGCCTATGCCAAGAACATCGACAAGCTTGAGAACCTTGGCCCTGCAGTGACCCGCATGGTCCAGCGCCATGTCGAAACCGGCGTGAAAGCCGAACACTATCCTTATGTGGCCGAAGCCCTGCTGCCAGCAATCCGCGATGTGTTGGGCGCCGATGTGGCTACCGACGAAGTGCTCGGCGCATGGGGCGAAGCCTACTGGATGCTGGCCGATATCCTTGTCGCCGCAGAGGCTGAGGCTTACGCTTTGGCAGATTGACCAACCCCCGAACGGTCATTCTGCACAAGCAAGCCCGCCTGTTCTCGACCCTCCGTCAGGCAGGCGGGCTTCGTCCATCACTCCGCCGCGAAGCTGATTTCCGCATGCGCGCGCAACCGCTGAACCAGCGCCTCTCCCAAAATCGCGCCCGGCGTGCCAATACCTCCCTCTGCCTTGCTTGAAAGCAGCGCAATTCCCGTTTCCGCGATCATCCTGCTGGTCGATCCATAGCCCGGATCGTATCGCCCCTTCACGCCATAGCGGATCACCTGCCCATCGGGCATCTCGCCCACGAACAGCACATCGTAAAAGCCCGTCTCGCGCTCTTCCTTGGAAGGCCCTTCGCCCGGCTGCGGATCGTCTGGGCGGCCGATCATCGGCGTCCTGGCCATATGTTCGGCAATCGCCTTACCCTGATCGCCCGGCCCGGTCAGCACCATCTCGTCATAGACGAAATCGGCGCCCCACAGATGGCCCAGCAAGGCATTGGTGCGGTGCACATTCTTCACGTTGATCGCCGCCATGATGAACGGCGCTTCCCAGCTTCCCAACGCATCGTCGTGTTGTACCACATCGCCTGCAGGCTGCGCTGGCCCTTCAAAACCCGGCGTCAAACAGAACGCGCTCTGCATCAGCGGGATCAGTGAAGGATCGCGCCCCAGCGCCGCGAGCGTCGCCTTAAGGCTGGCCGCCGTGCCGCCCGAAGCGCCGCCTTTCATGCCCCTCACGCGCCCTTTCACGCGCGGGGCTGGGCGGCCAAAGCGCGCCACGGCTTCCTGCTGCAACATCAAAACGCCCAGATCGAACGGGATCGAATCGAACCCACTGGAGAAACAGATACGTGCGCCTGTCCGTGCGGCCTCTTCGCCATATTTATCGATCATCTGGCGCATCCACACCGGCTCGCCGCACAGATCGGCATAGTCGGTCCCTGCCGCCAGACAGGCCGCCAGCAGTGGCTCACCATAAAGCTGATATGGTCCCACCGTGGTCACCACCACGCGCGCCTGCTCGACCATCGCAGCAAGGCTCGCCGGGTCAGAAGCATCGGCCACGATCAAGGGCGTGTTCTTCGGCGCGTCGATCAGCGACCGCACTTCGGCCAGCTTTGCAAGCGAGCGCCCGGCCATCGCCCAGCGCGGCCCTTCCTGCCCATAATGCCGCGCCAGATATTCCGCCACCAGCCGTCCGGTAAACCCCGTCGCCCCATAGACCACGATGTCATAGGGCCGCGCCGACTTGTCCATGATCCTCTCCGCCTGTTTTCGTTATGGCGGCAGCTTGGCAAAATCAGTGTCGATTGCAACCGGATTTAAGCGATGGGTTAAGACAGAAAACGCCCCTCCCGCAAACGGGAAGGGCCGGGGATGGGCCAGTACTACCCGCCCCTCAACCTTCGTCATTCCCGCGGAGGCGGGAATCCAGCACGCAACAGCGCGGACAAAGACAGGGGAGGCCACGTGCCTCCCCTGTCACATCACAGCTTGCGGCCGATCAGCTCCTTCATGATCTCGTTCGTCCCGCCGAAGATGCGCGTCACGCGCGCGCCGCGCCAAGCCCGCGCAATGGCATATTCGTTCATGTAACCCGCGCCGCCGTGAAGCTGCAGGCACTTGTCCATGACCTCCCACTGCAGTTCGGTGTGCCACAGCTTGGCCGCAGCGCCCTCTTCCGGCGTCAGTTCCTTCTTCAGATGCCGCGCAAGTGCCCAGTCAAGATGCGCCCAGCCCACCTGCAGCTTCGCCTTGATATCGGCCAGCGTGAAGCGGGTGTTCTGGAAATCAAGGATCGGCTTGCCGAACGCCTTGCGGTCGCGCGTGAACTCCACCGTATCGTCGAACGCCTTCTGCGCCGAAGCCTGCGCGCCCACGGCAATCGAAAGGCGCTCCTGCGGTAGTTCGCTCATCAGATAGATGAAGCCCTTGCCCTCTTCGCCAAGGCAATTGGTGATCGGCACTCGCACATCTTCAAAGAAAAGTTCGGACGTATCGGCCTCATCCTGCCCGATCTTGTCAAGATTGCGCCCGCGCTTGAAGCCTTCGCGATCCGCCTCGACCAGCACGATCGAAACGCCCTTCCACGCAGGCTGCACGTCGGTATCGGTCTTGCAGCACACCAGAATCAGGTCGGCGTTCTGGCCATTGGTGATATAGGTCTTGGACCCGTTGATCACATAATGGTTGCCGTCCTTCTTCGCGGTGGTGCGCATCCCCTGAAGGTCGGACCCGGTGCCCGGTTCGGTCATGGCGATGGCGGTTACCACCTCACCCGAAACCATCTTGGGCAGCCACTTCTGCTTCTGCTCTTCAGACCCATAAGACACGAGGTAATTGGCAACGATATCCGATTGCAGCGAAAAGCCGGTCGCCACGCGCCCGTAATAGCTGCTCTCTTCGTCCACGATGGCGTTGTAACCAAAGTCAAGCCCCAGCCCGCCGTAATCTTCGGGCACCGTCGGGCACAGCATCCCCAGTTCGCCAGCCTTGGGCCAAATCGCCTTGGGCACGATGCCTGCCTCGCCCCACTTTTCGGCATTGGGCGCGATCTCGTCCTGCAAAAAGCGGCGGACCGTCTGGCGAAAGGCTTCGTGATCTTCGTTATAGGCGGTGCGCGGAATCAGATCGAGGGACATGGAAAATTCTCTCCGGGGTCAGGTTATTTGACCGCAGCCTATGCCTGCGGCCCCCTTCCGGTCAACGAGAATTTAATTGACTGATTAATGCCCATTTGGGCATGATCAAACATGTCATGTGGCCATATTAATGACTTTATATCAAAGCCTTAAAACTCTCCGCCGGTAAGCCGCTGGCAAATCAGATCCAACTGATCAAGGTTCTTGTAACGAATCGTCACAGCACCGCTCGCCGGATCTGCATCGGGCTGGATCGCCACTTTCAGCCCCAGAAAGTCTTCCAGATGCTGCTGGATCGCGGCCAGATCAGCCGCACTCACCGAATCGCGGCCCGCCCGTGCCTGTCGCCGCGTGCCCTCCGGGCGCGTAGCCTTGCGAACCAGCTTTTCGGCATCGCGTACCGAAAGATCCTTGGCCACAACCTCCCGCGCCAGTCCAGCCGGGTCCGGCGCGTTGATCAGCGCGCGGGCGTGGCCCATCGACAGCCCGCCCTGCACCACCATGTTCAGCACTTCTTCGGGGAGACCGAGTAGGCGCATCATGTTGGCCACGTGGCTGCGGGATTTGTCCACGAACTTGGCGATCTCGGCCTGCGTCAGCCCTTCGCTATCAGCAAGTCTTTGATAAGCCTGTGCTTCTTCGACGGGATTCAGGTCTTCGCGCTGCAAGTTCTCGATCAGCGCCAGTGCGGCCACGTCGCGATCATCCAGCTTGCGGACAATGGCGGGAATTTCGTGAACCCGCGCCTTCTGCGCCGCCCGCCAGCGCCGTTCGCCCGCTACAAGCTGGAAGCGGTTGCCACCCAGCGGGCGCACCACCACCGGCTGAATGACCCCGCGTGCCGCAATGGACTGCGCCAGTTCCTCCAGCGCATCCTCATCGAAATGGCGGCGCGGCTGATCGGGGTGCGGCTCAATCGATGCGACCGACAGCAGCGCCAGCCCGCCATCGCGCGCCTCTGCGGCATCAGTGCCAGACACGGAAACCCGCGCAATCGGCTCCTCGCGCCGGACTTCGCCCATCAACGCGCCCAGCCCCCGGCCCAGCCCGGTCCGCCGTGCCGGTGCCTTGACCGCCGTTTCTGCCGCTGCGTCCTCGCCGCTCATGCCGCTTTTCTCCGTTCAGGCAACCGGCCAATCAGCTCGCGCGCCAATTTCATATAGGCCTGCGATCCGGGGCAGGCATGGTCATAGATCAGCGCGGGAAGCCCGTGGCTCGGCGCTTCGGACAGGCGCACGTTGCGCGGGATCACGCTATCGAACACCAGGTCGCGCAGGCACGAACGCACGTCATCAGCCACCTGATCGGTCAGCCGGTTGCGCCGGTCGTACATCGTCAGCACGATACCAAGGATGCCCAGATCGGGATTGAACCGCTCCTGCACGCGCTCGACGGTTTGCAGCAACTGGCTCAATCCTTCGAGCGCAAAAAACTCGCACTGTAGAGGCACCAGAATCGTATCCGCCGCCGTCAGCGCATTGAGCGTCAACAGGCCCAGCGACGGCGGGCAATCGATCAGGCAGATGTCGTGCCCGGTATCACCATTCAGCACTTTGCGCAGTCGATGCGTGCGATCTTCAACACTGACGAGTTCGACTTCGGCACCGGAAAGATCAACCGTGGCGGGTACGATATCGAGCCCCGGAATCCGCGTCGGCACAACGCAGTCCGCCACCGCTGCCTGATCGATCAGCAGATCATACGAAGACCGCTCACGCTCTCCGGCGGAGATGCCGATGCCGGTGGAGCAGTTGCCCTGCGGATCAAGATCGATCAGCAACGACTTCCAGCCAGTAGCGGCAAGCGCGGTGGCGATGTTGATCGCCGTCGTGGTTTTGCCCACGCCGCCTTTCTGGTTTGCGACTGCGATGGTGATCATTTATGGCCTCGTTGACGAAATACATGCGCAGGAGCTGCTTTTTCGCCGAGGAGGCGGCCGGTGATGATGCCGGCGTTCGCATCGGTGAGCGATTGTTCCACGTGGAACAGGTGATTCCATGATTCGGGGAGCATCTGCAATTCTTGCGCTGCCCTTGCCCCTTTCGGCAACAGCCAGAGCGTGTCTGGTGTGGAAAAGCGCGCGGAAAGAGTCACGAGTTTGTCCAACGGCGCAAATGCGCGGGCCGAAATCACGGCGTGTGGACCGGAAGGCAAGTCCTCGACCCGCGAAAGGACGACACGAACATTGGCGAGGCCGAGTGCATCAGCCGCACGCTGCAACCATTCAGTGCGCAAGCGACGCGAATCGACAAGGGTGACGGGGCGGTCCAGCTGAAGCGCCGCAATTGCCAAGCCTGGAAATCCCGCGCCCGTGCCGAGATCGAGCCATTCGCCCGCAGGCAATGTTTCACGTGAAACATGAAGAAGTTGTGCCGAATCAACAATGTGGCGAACCCACACATGCGGCAAAGTGCCACGCGCCACGAGGTTCTGGCGCTCGTTCTCCTCAAGCAGGAGATCGACCAGACGCGACAGCCGATCCATGCCCGATGCGTTGACGCCCAGCTTGTCGCGCAGCCAATCCTGAGCCTCTGTTTCAGTCACTAGAACGCTCATACCGCTACGTCCGAACTGTTGCGGCGGCGCGCATGAACCAGCAGGCTGGCCAGCGCCGCAGGGGTAATCCCGGCTATGCGTCCGGCGGCAGCGAGCGTATCGGGCTGCGCTTTATCCAGACGTTCGACCATTTCACGTGAAAGGCCGGGAACCTCTGCGAAGGGAAAGCCCTCCCCCAGTTGCATCGCGTCGGACGCCCGCAGATCGCGCAATTCGGCATCTTGGCGCACGAGGTAGGGCGCATAAGCGGCGTCTTCCTCCACCTCTTCGGCCAGTTGCGGATCGAAGGCTTCATCGCCCAACCAAGCGCCAAGCGAACCAAGCGTGACTTCAGGGAAGCGCAGCCATTCGTTCAACGGGCGGCGTGTACCATCGGCGCGAACCGGCATTCCCGCACGGTTGAGTTCAGTAGGCGTTGCCTGCTGCGCCAGAGCGCTTTCAAGGCTCTGCCGTTGCGCAAGACGGAATTCGAACCAGCGACGACGCTCTTTCCCGATACAGCCGACCGCAAGGCCAAGCGGCGTTAGCCGCGTGGAGGCATTGTTGGCGCGCAGGCGCAGGCGATATTCGGCACGCGCGGTGAGCATCCGATAGGGTTCGCTGACGCCGTGAAGCGTCAGGTCATCGACCATCACCGCCATGTAGGAATTGGCGCGATCCAGTTCGGGCGCATCGCGACCCAACACCGAGGCAGCGGCATACATGCCAGCGATGAGGCCCTGCGCGGCGGCTTCTTCATATCCGGTGGTGCCGTTGATCTGTCCGGCGCAGTAAAGGCCGGGAATAGCCTTCACTTCGAGGCTGCGGCGCAGCGCACGCGGATCGATGTGATCGTATTCCACGGCATAGCCGGGAACAGTGATTACCGCCTGTTCCAACCCCTCCATCGACCGGATCATCGCCACCTGCACATCGGTGGGAAGCGAGGTGGAAACGCCGTTCGGATAGACGGCGGTATCGTCTAACCCTTCGGGTTCAAGAAAGATTTGATGCCCGTCCCGGTCACCAAAGCGGTGGATCTTGTCCTCGATAGACGGGCAATAGCGCGGGCCTTGCGCCCCAATCGCGCCGGTAAACAGTGGCGAACGATCAAGCCCGCCGCGAATGATATCATGGGTGTGTTCATTGGTGCGGGCGATGGTACAGAACACCTGCGGCAGTGGACGCGATGGCGTGAGCGGCGACATAACCCACGGATCGGCATCGCTTGGCTGTTCGGGCAGCCGCGCCCAATCGATGGTGCGGCCATCGATGCGCGGCGGGGTGCCGGTCTTCAGCCGCGCCATCGGCAGATCGGCAGCGCGCAATTGCTGGGCGAGCCTGTGCGCGGAATCCTCACCAATGCGGCCTCCGTCCATCCGCTCTTCGCCACGGAACAGACGCCCGCCGAGAAACGTGCCGGTGCAGAGCACAACCGCCCTGCCCCGCAGCCGCGTGCCATCGGAAAGATCGATGCCGGCGACAGCGCCCTGTTCCATGTGGAGCGCGGCTGCCTCTCCCCCGATCACCGTGAGGTTAGGTTGCGCGGCAATCATATGCTGGATCGCAGCTTTGAAGCGCTTGCGATCTGCCTGCACGCGCGGCCCCTGCACAGCGCTGCCCTTTGACCGGTTGAGCATCCGGTAGTGGATGGCGCCAGCATCGGCGGCGCGGGCGATCAGTCCGTCAAAGGCATCGACTTCGCGCACGAGGTGGCCTTTGCCTAGGCCGCCGATGGCAGGGTTGCAGCTCATCGCCCCGATGGTTGCAGGATCGAACGAGACTAGCGCGGTGCGCGCGCCCATGCGGGCTGCAACGGCGGCAGCTTCGACGCCGGCGTGTCCGCCGCCGACCACGATGATGTCGAAATGGTGCATCGGTGCGCGATACGCGAGTTGGAGATTGGGGTCAAAGGTTTGAGAGGATGTGTTTCACGTGGAACGTTGTGGTTGGTGCGAGCCACCACCCCCCTCCTCTGAAGAGGAGGGGGCTTGCGTGAGCCCAATAGGCCTTCGTCATTCCCGCGAAGGCGGGAATCCAGCTCGGACGATAAAACTGGATTCCCGCCTTCGCGGGAATGACGAAGTGATAAGCAGATGTTTCACGTGGAACACTACTTGCCAATGCAGAACCTGCCGAAGAGGGTGTCGAGCATGTCTTCGGTGCTGGTGCGTCCGATCAGCGCGTCGAGCGCGCGCCGGGCTAAACGGAGGTTTTCCGCTGCAAGCAAAGGGTCACGTTCGGTAGTGGCCTGATGGAGACTTTGTGCGACTTCGCCAAGCAAAGTGTGCTGGCGCTGGTTGAGTGCTGCCTCTCCGGGGGCGGGGAGCGACTGGCGGGCGTGATCTATCAGCGCCTTGCGCAAGGTTGCCATGCCTTCGCCGGTGCGCGCCGAAAGGTGGAGCGCCGAAGCGGATTTACGGGGAGCGGCAGGATCGTCGGCGCGCGCGGAGACTTCCCATAGCGGGCTGGATTCCCGCCTTCGCGGGAATGACGAAGGGAGAGGGACTGGCGGAGTGAGAGGGACTGGCCCCTCGCCTTCTGGACCAAGCCAGAGAATAAGGTCCGCCTTTTCGGCAGCGGCGCGGGCGCGGGCGATGCCGATGCGTTCGATTTCGCCTGCCCCCTCATCGCGCAGGCCTGCTGTGTCCACGAACAGGAAAGGCACGCCATCGAGCGCGCAGGCGTGAATGAGCACATCGCGTGTGGTACCGGGTTCGGCAGCGGTGATCGCCGCTTCCTGTTCAACCAAGGCGTTGAACAGGGTGGACTTTCCGGCGTTGGGTGGCCCGGCGAGGACGACGCGGAAGCCTTCTTTCAGCGGTTCGGCGCGGGGGCGGTTGAGCCATGCATCAAGGCTTTGGCCGAGCGCAGCGCAATCGGCGGTGAAGCCGATGGGCAAGGTCGACTCCCCTTCCTCAACATCATCCTCATCCGAAAAATCGAGTGCGGCTTCGAGGCGAGCGGACAGTTGCAGCAGGGCCGTGCGCCAGCGTTCGGCTTCACGTGAAAGCGCGCCTTCGGCCATTGCCAGCGCGGCGCGGCGTTGCAGTTCGGTTTCGGCGGAGAGCAGGTCGGCCAAGCCTTCAGCCTCCGCAAGGTCGATCCGGCCATTGGCGAAGGCGCGGCGGGTGAATTCCCCCGGCTGTGCGCGGCGCAGGCCGGGCAGTGTAGCGAGCGCGGATTCGACTGCGGCGACGACTGCGCGACCGCCGTGGAGATGAAGTTCGGCGCTGTCCTCCCCCGTGGCCGTGCCGGGACCAGGTAGCCAGAGGACCATCGTGCGATCAAGATGAGTGCCAGTCTGGGGATCGGCCAGCGTGGCGAGCGTGGCGCGGCGTGGCGCGGGGCGCTTTCCGGCGAGCGCTTCGAGTGCGGGACCAGCTTGGGGGCCGCTGATGCGGATGACGGCGATGCCGGCGGGAGGCTGGCCTGAGGAGAGGGCGAAGATCGTGTCGGTCACGCCCCTCCCCTACACATGTTCAAACGAAACGTCAGTCCTTGGGCTTTTTTGAATTGCTGCCCATCGCCCCCATAGCGCCCTGCTCCATGAAATTCTGGAACAGCTTCAGGCCGATTTCGCCCATTGGGGCGATCTGCTTGGCGAAGGATTGCAACTGGTCGATGTTGCTGGCGCCCTGCATCGCCTTGGCCACGGTATCGACATAAACATCGTTGGCTTTCGATACATCGGGCAGACCAAGGAAGCGGCGGGCTTCTTCGGGGGAGCAATCGACTTCGACGGTAACTTTCATCGGCATTTCCTCACGCTGCGCCCGATCA
This sequence comes from Novosphingobium sp. ERN07, assembly GCF_012641335.1. Classification (GTDB taxonomy): domain Bacteria; phylum Pseudomonadota; class Alphaproteobacteria; order Sphingomonadales; family Sphingomonadaceae; genus Novosphingobium. The sequence goes on along the minus strand of NZ_JABAID010000001.1, from coordinate 431,783 downwards.
ATGGCGGCAGACTGTCATGTGCGCTTGGCAAAGTCCATTGTCAGGGCCAACATGGTTTTCGACCAACTCCTTTGAAACACAGGATGAATGACAATGGGCGAGAAAGTTACGTTTGCCGCGCTGGATGGCGAAGGTGATATTCCAGGCTATCTGGCGACGCCCGATGGACCGATCCGCGCGGCGATCATCGTGGTGCCGGAGATTTTCGGCGTAAATCCCGGCATTCGCCACAAGTGCGAGGCCTGGGCCGATCAGGGCTATATGGCGCTGGCTCCCGATATCTTCTGGCGGTTTGCCCCCGGCGTGCAGCTTGATCCTGATGTGCCCGATCAGATGCAGGAAGCGTTCGGCTATTTCGGGCAATATGATCCCGACAAGGGCGTGAAGGATATCGAGGCCGCGATTCGGTTTTTGCGCGGGTATGAAGGCATCGACAAGGTGGGACTGGTCGGGTTCTGCCTTGGCGGGCGGATGGCCTATATGGCGGCAACGCGGACCGATATTGACGCTTCGGTGGGATATTACGGGGTAATGATCGACCAGATGCTGGGCGAATCGCACGCCATTGCCAATCCGCTGATGCTGCACATCCCCACTGCCGACCATTTCGTGGGGCCGGAAGCACAGGCAGCGATTCACGAGGCGCTCGACCCCCACCCCAAGGTGACGCTGTTCGATTACGAAGGGCTGGATCACGGCTTTGCCGCCGAGATGGGCAGCCGCCGGGATGAGGACGGCGCAGTCCTGGCCGATCGGCGGACGCGGGACTTTTTTGCGCAAAATCTGGGGTGATTTTGGGGGAGTTGCGCACGATCAAGGCGGGTGCGGCTCCCCTGCCCCACAACGATAACAGGCAACGGGAGAATGGCGATGAAACTGGGTCTGGCAGCTTGGCACCGGTACATGGTGAGCGGCGAGGCGGCGCTGCTTGATGAACTCGTGGCCGATGACGCGGTGTTTCATTCGCCCGTGGTGCACACGCCGCAGGCGGGGCGCGAAAAGGTGCTGATGTATCTGACCGCTGCGGGCCAAGTCTTCGGCAACGGTACGTTCCGCTATGTGCGCGAACTGGTGGACGGGCCGGAAGCGTGCCTTGAGTTCGAATGCGAGATGGACGGGCTGAAGGTCAACGGCATCGACCTGATCCGCTTCGATCTGGAAGGGCGGATCGTGGACTTCAAGGTGATGGTGCGACCGCTGAAGGCGATCAACAAGGTTTGGGAACTGATGGCGGTGCAACTGGAGAACACATGAGAAAGCCCGCAGTTTTCACTGCGGGCTTTTCATAAAGTGTTGATTTTACGGCCAATCAGCCGTCGTAATCGGCACCCAGCGAAGTGTTGCGCACCGGTGCTGCAGCGGTGATGCGCAGGGCTTCGGCCGACTGCGAGAGCGAGCCGATTTCATCAACTTCGTCATCGTCATCCGGCAGGACGCGCTGGAGCGACTGGATCACGTTTTCCTTGAGCACGGCGGGGCGCACGGTTTCTTCCGCGATTTCGCGCAGGGCGACGACGGGGTTCTTGTCACGATCGCGATCAACAGTGAGTTCCGCGCCGCCGGAAATCGCGCGGGCACGCTCTGCCGCGATCAGGACGAGATCGAAACGATTGGGAACCTTGTCGACGCAATCTTCGACGGTAACGCGCGCCATCCGGGCACTCCGATAAACAAAAGGATCTGGAAAGAGCCGCAGCTAGGCCGGGGGTGTGGAAAAGTCAAGGATTGGTATGGACGCGCCGCTTATTCATCATTGCTGTAGGCGGCGCGCATGTCATCAGGCGCGAGGTCGGAGAAGCGGGTGATGCGGGCTTCGAAGCGCATTCGGACCTTGCCGGTGGAGCCGTGGCGCTGTTTGGCGACGATGAGTTCGGCAAGGCCGTAGACGCGCTCCATTTCAGCCTGCCAGGCGGCGTGGGCTTCCTGCACTTTGGGATCGTCGTTACCTTGCGGGACTTTCGGTTCCTTGGCGGCGACGTAATAGTCTTCGCGGAAGACGAACCACACCATGTCGGCGTCCTGTTCGATGGAGCCGGATTCGCGAAGGTCTGACAGCATCGGGCGCTTGTCGTCGCGCTGTTCGACCGCGCGGGAGAGCTGGGAGAGCGCGATCACCGGGACGGCGAGTTCCTTGGCCAGGGTCTTGAGGCCGCGGGAGATTTCGGAGATTTCGTTGACGCGGTTGTCGCTGCGGCCCGACCCTTGGAGGAGCTGGAGGTAGTCGACGATGATCAGGCCGATGTCGTGGCGGCGCTTCAACCGGCGAGCGCGGGCGCGAAGGCTGCCGATGGTGAGCGCGGGGGTATCGTCGATATAGAGCGGCAGTTCGGCAAGGCGCTGGCTCGCGAAGGAGAGCTGCTGGAAATCCTCGCGGCTGATGCGGCCCATGCGCAGGGCTTCGGAACTGATGCCCGACTGTTCGGCAAGGATACGGGTGGCGAGCTGGTCCGCGCTCATTTCCAGACTGAAGAAGGCGACCCCTGCGCCGACCGAATCCTTGAGCGCGATGCCATCGGCCATGTCGCGGCGGAGGCGATCGGCGGCGTTGAAGGCGATGTTGGTGACGAGCGAGGTCTTGCCCATGCCGGGACGCCCGGCGAGGATGATAAGGTCCGAATCGTGGAGACCGCCGATCTTTTCGTTGACCGAGGTGAGGCCGGTGGTCTTGCCCGAAATGTGGCCGCCCGAAAGCAGCGCCTTTTCGATCATTTCGAGCGAGGCGCGGGTGGCTTGCGCAAAGCTTTGCGCCTCGCTTCCGGTCTGCGCGCCTTCGGCCACGGCATAGAGCGCTGCTTCGGCCTTTTCGACCTGTTCGAGCGGGGCGACCGAATCGCTGGTGTCGAGCGCGCCTTCGACGAGGTTGCGGCCCACCGAAATCAGTTCGCGCAGCAGGGCAAGGTCATAGACCTGTTCGGCCAGTTCGCGCGGGTTGAGCAGGCCCTGCCCGTCTGACGTGAGGCGGGCGAGATAGGCGACGCCGCCCAGTTCTTTCAGCCCTTCATCGCTTTCGAAATAGGGCTTGAGCGTGACGGGCGTGACCACCGCCTTGCGATCGATCAGCGCCTGAATGCGTTCGAACACACGACCGTGGACGGCGGCGAAGAAGTGTTCAGGCTTTAGCGGGGTCTGCAGTTCTTCGAGGATGCGATTGTCGATCAGGACCGCGCCGAGAAAGGCCGCTTCCGCTTCAACGTTTGAGGGGAGCGCACGAATCTCGGACGGTTCGCGGGTGAGGATGGCTTCGCTGGCGGACATGGGCGCATAGTGCCCCACCCTGCCCCGCGCGGCAACGGCTGCGGGGTGTGGATAGCGGGGATTGGATAAGAGTTGCCCCCCTACCCCGCCAGCATGATGCGGTTGCGGCCCTCTTCCTTGGCGCGATAGAGTGCTTCGTCTGCCGCTTTCAGCGCATCGCGAGGGTTGGCATAGGCGAAGACATCGGCGATCCCGCCCGAAAACGTGATCTGGCCAATGGGTTCCTCGGTCGAGCGGTTGACGAAATTTCGTGCACCGAAATTTTCGCGCACGGCGTCGAGCTTGTCCCACGCCTCTTGCGGCGTCTTGCCGCGAAACAGCATCACGAATTCCTCGCCGCCCTGCCGCGCAACGTGGCAATTGTCGTTAGTGATGCGGGCGAGCGCTTCACCGATGGCGCGGATCACCCGGTCGCCGGTATCGTGGCCGTGGGTATCGTTAACGCGCTTGAAGTGATCGATATCGCAGAAGGCAACGCAGAGGTTTTCGGCCTCTTGCCGCGCTTCGCGGAAATGCCGGTCGAGCAGGCCTTCGAAGGCGCGGCGATTGGGCAGGCCGGTGAGATGATCGACATCGGCATCGTGGCGCGCCTTTTCGAGTTCCTTGCGCAAGCTTTCCGTTTCAGCCTCGCTGCGCTTCATTTCGGCAGCAAATTCATTGCCACGGGCGATCATTTCCTGCGCTATGCCTTCGAGCGCGGCGACCATCGCCGTGGGATCGGCGGAGTCCGGCACAGCGGAAACCTGCTGCGCGATTTGCGAATTGTAGTTTTCCGCGGCGGCATGGGCCGAGCGCGTGGTCTGGGTGAAGGTTTCCAGCGAGGTTTCGAGCGCGCCGACGATCTTCTTGACGCTTTCCTGCAAACCGTCTGCCGCGCGGTTCTGGTCAAGCCATTCCTGCGTAATCGGCAGGCCTGCGCTGCGGCGATCAACGATCTTGCGGGCCAGTGCGGCATCTTCGCCGGAAAAGGCCGCGTGGGCAGCGAGGAGGTTGTTGGCGGTTACCGCCAAACCGTTGCCGAGCAGGAAATCCGATATGTCCTGCATGAGAATCGCGTGTGCGGCATTGGCCGACGCAGCGCCAGGCACGGCTGTCGGCGTAACGTCGCGCCCGGCGTCGGTATCCTTGCCACTGCCGAAAAGGCGGAAGAAGCGCGATCCGCCCTCAAACTCGATTCCCACCACGAATCTCCCCTGTTGTCCATTCGACGCGATTTACCGGGAGAGGGCTGCGGTGGTCTGGCAAGCGGGATACGTAGATTCACCAGATCAGCCGGGAGATTGGCCCGATCCGGGGCCATTGTCGCCCCTCTTGTGCGATCCGCGCTGCTCTGCAACACAGGGTTTCTGATGGCAGACCCGCGCATCTCTCATATCGAACTGGACGACGCGACGATCATCTGGCGTAACGCCGATATCGAGCAGGAACGGCGCATCGCGATCTTCGATCTGATCGAGGAAAACACCTTCAAACCATTGCGCGCTTTCGAGGCCGGGCACGAAGGCCCCTATCGTTTGCGGCTGTCCGTGGACGATGGACGGCTGATTCTGGCGGTTTCCGGCGAAGATGACAGTCCGCTGGAAACGGTGATTCTGGGGCTGGGCCGGTTCCGCCGCCCGATCCGCGAATACTTTGCGATCTGCGACAGCTATTATCAGGCGATCCGCAAGGCGACCGCGATGGAGATTGAAACCATCGATATGGCGCGGCGCGGGATTCATAACGACGCTGCCGATACGCTGCTGGAACGGCTGGACGGCAAGATCGAAACCGATTTCGCCACGGCCCGGCGGCTCTTTACCCTGATCTGCGTGCTGCATATCAGGGGCTGAAGATCAAAAAATCGGGACGCAGTATTCAACATGGCCAAGACACGCAGCGCAGCGCGCCCGGCGGGCAGGCGCCAAAGCAGTTTACGCCGCCGCCTTCTGGCGGTGCTGCTGCTGGCCGCACTGATCGCAGGCGGATTCGGCTGGTGGAAAGCCCGCACATGGCTGCCCGACCGCAAGGACTATCCGGTGCAGGGCGTGTGGCTGAGCGATGACAACGGCGCGGTAGACTGGCGGCTGTTGCGCGCGGCGGGCGCAGACTTTGCCTATCTGACGGCAAGCGAAGGCACCAGCACGCGCGATATGGCCTTCGCCGATGGCGTGGCGGCGGCGCGGGCGCGCGGAATGCAGGCTGGCGCTGTTCATGTTTACGATCTGTGCGCCCCGGCAGATGCGCAAGCCGCGAATTTCGTGACTCTGGTGCCACGTGACAAGGACATGCTGCCACCTGCCATCCGCATCGACATATCATCGCGCACTTGCCCCGAAGTTCCGGGCGAAGCGCAGATGCAGAGCGAGTTGACTACGTTTCTCAATCAGGTGGAAAAGCACGCCGAAAAGCCGGTGATCCTGATGGTGTCGCGCTCTATCGAAAAGGAATTCCACCTTGCTGCGCGGATCGACCGCAATATCTGGGTGGAGCAGGATTTTATCGAACCGTCCTATGCCGGACGGCCCTGGGTGATGTGGACCGCCAGCAGCCGGTTGCGGCTGAATGCAGCCGCCACGCCCCTGCATTGGGTGGTGGTGCAACAATGAACGATGCCCTGATTGCGCAAAAGCGGGACGATCTGATCGCGGCGGCGCGTGCGGCGATGGACACCGCTTATGCACCCTATTCCGGCTTTCATGTGGGTGCGGCGCTGCTGTTCGATGACGGCGCGATCGTGACCGGCGCGAACTTCGAGAATGCGTCCTATGGTCTGTCGCTCTGTGCAGAGACGGTAGCCTGCGCGAGTGCATCGCAAGCCGGACGGCGTAAGGGGTTGCTGGCGGTGGCGGTGCTGGGCGGCATGGGTGGCGCGGTGGAAGCGGCGATCAGCCCTTGCGGACGCTGCCGGCAGGTGGTGAACGAACTGGCCGCGCTGGGCGGGACCGATCCGCTGGTGCTGTGCGTGGGGGCGGACGAAACCGTGGAAATGCGGTTGTCGGTGCTCTTGCCCAATGCGTTCGGGCCTGCGAATCTGGCATAGAGGTTTCGCGGTGACACATGCCTTGCGGTTGTGCCCACCCCGCTGCGACTAAGGCTTGCTGCGCAAGCCCAAGTCTCGCGGCCCTCCCGCAAGCGGGAGGGCGAAGAAGAGCATTTCAAGGGAGAGCCAGTTGGCCATTCTTTCCGACAAGTGGATCCGCGACAAGGCGCTGAACGAAGGCATGATCGAGCCTTTCGTGGAGAACCAGCGGCGGGACGGCTGCATCAGCTATGGCCTGTCGTCCTACGGCTATGACGCGCGGGTGGCGCCTGAGTTCAAGATCTTTACCAATGTCGATTCTGCCGTGGTCGATCCAAAGAACTTTGACGGGGCGAGCTTGGTGGACCGCCAGACCGACGTTTGCGTGATTCCGCCCAATTCGTTCGCTCTGGCGCGGACGGTGGAGTACTTTCGCGTGCCGCGCGATGTGCTGGTGATCTGCCTTGGCAAGAGCACTTATGCGCGCTGCGGCATCATCGTGAACGTGACGCCGCTGGAGCCGGGCTGGGAAGGGCACGTAACGCTGGAATTTTCCAACACCACGCCCCTGCCCGCCAAGATTTATGCCAACGAAGGCGCGTGCCAGTTCCTGTTCCTGCAGGGCAACGAGCCGTGCGAGGTGAGTTATGCTGACCGTGCGGGCAAATACATGGGCCAGCGTGGGGTGACGCTTCCCCGCCTTTGAAAACCGAACTTGTGAAAAAAGCCCGCCTTCCTTGCGGAGGGCGGGCTTTTTTGAAGTTCGCGCTGCGGCAGATCAGCCGGTGTAGACGCGCTTTTCCTTTACGCGCTTGTCAGGCACGATCTTCGTCCGCTTGTGGATCACGCGACGGCGGGCCGGGACATCGACCCACTTTTCAGTGACCACGGTGGTTTCCACGCAGGGTTTCTGCGGGCCGGTGACGACCGGAACCCACATGTAGCCATAAGGTGCGGGCGGGTAGCCGGGGTAGGCCCCCGGATAAGCGCCGGGTGCGGCACCCTGCGGCGGGAGCGAGGCAAAGTAATCGTCGCATTCGCGGCGCAGGGCCTTGTCTTCGCCCTTGTCGATCATGTTGCCCGCGATAGCACCGACCGCTGCGCCAGCCACGGTGCCGAGCACGCGATTGCCCTTGCCGGCAACGCGATTGCCCACCACGCCGCCGATAACGCCGCCAAGGGCAGTGCCGCCAACATGGCGATCACCATAGACCCTGGCGCAGCGTTCATTCATTTCGCCCCAGCGCGGATCGGGCATGGGATAGCCTTGCTGCGCGACCGGTGGATAGGCTTGCCAGTTCTGGGGGTAGGCCTGTTGCGGCTGCGTCATCACCACGGTGGGGTAGGGCGGGCCAGCCATCGGCGGATAGTAGATCGGCCCGTGCGCCGCGCCGTGGGCATAGGGGACACCCGCGGCGGGGTGATGGTCACCGGCGAGCGCGGGCGATGCAGTAGCGCCGAGGATCAGCGCGGCGATGGAAAGGCGGGCAAACATGCGGATTCCCCCTGTTGGGAATGGTCGTTAACCGCAAACTTACCATCATGAGCCGCTGGAAACCAAGGTTTCGGCAGAGCCAGAGTCCCGCCTGTCCCGAAACGGGCCAGTTCGTTTCAGATATGGGGCGCAATGGCCGTAGCGAGCGCTTCGATCCCGCGTGCATCGGCCTCATCGAAGCGGGCGGGGGAGGGGCTGTCGAGATCGATCACCGCGATTACCGCGCCATCGCGAATCACCGGGACGACAAGTTCCGACCGGCTTGCCGCATCGCAGGCGATATGGCCGGGGAAGGCGTGGACATCGGGCACAAGCTGGGTCGCTCCGGTGGAAGCAGCGGTGCCGCAGACGCCTTTGTCCAAGGGAATGCGGATGCAGGCGGGCTTGCCGATGAACGGGCCGAGCACGAGTTCACCATCCACCATGCGATAGAATCCGGCCCAGTTGAGATCGGGCAGGAATTGCCAGATCAGCGCGGCGAGATTGGCCATGTTGGCGACGGCATCAGGCTCGCTTTCGACAAGCGCGCGGGCGGCGGAGAGGAGGTCTGCGTGAAGATCGGCCTTGGACTGGCCTTCGGTGGGGGCGAACGTGAACATGGCGCGTGGTTTAGCCCACGCAGGGCGATATGTCGCGATGATGTTCGGGCCATTGCCCTGAGGCGGCAGCAGGCCTAGATTTGGGAGCATGAACATCATCAAGAAGATCCTGATCACGCTCGTCGTGTTCGTCGCCATTGTCGGGGCATGGGTTGCCTGGTCGATCCGGGGGCCTGCCGCCGAGTTTGCGCTGAATGACACAACTGGGCCTAAACCCAAGCTGGCGGAGCCGGACAAGCAGACCATCCCTTCAATCAAGACCGCCGATCCGGTGGGCTGGAAAGATGGCGAAGCGCCGGTTGCGGCACAGGGGCTTGCGGTAACCCGATTTGCCGACAAGCTGGATCATCCGCGCACGATCTACACGATGCCGAATGGCGACGTGCTCGTGGCCGAAACCAATTCTCCTCCGCGCGAATCAAGCGGTATCACCGGCATGGTGATGGGCTATCTGTTCAGGAAAGTGGGCGCAGGCGGGCCTTCGCCCAACAAGATCGTGCTGCTGCGCGATGCGGACGGAAATGGCACGGCGGAACAGCGCTTCGTGATGGAGAACCCGGCGCTCAATTCGCCCGCAGGCATGGCCTTCCGCGAGGGGCGCCTGCTGGTGGCCAATCACGATGCGGTGGTTTCCTTCGCCTATGAACCGGGTCAAACGGCGCTGACCGTCACGCCGGAGAAGCTGATGGACCTGCCGGGCGGCGGCAACCATTGGGTGCGCAACCTGCTGCTCTCGCCCGATGGGGCGAAGCTTTATGTCACGGTTGGTTCGGCATCGAACATTGCCGAGGGCGGGATCGAAGCGGAAGCGGGCCGCGCGTCGATCCACGAATATGACTTCGCAAAGAAGAAGTCGGTCGAATATGCGGGCGGCCTGCGCAATCCCAATGGACTGGATTTCAACCCGCACACCGAGGAGCTGTGGACCACGGTGAACGAGCGCGACATGCTCGGGCCCGATCTGGTGCCGGACTATCTGGCCAGCGTGCCGTTCGGTTCGAACTTCGGTTGGCCGTGGGTCTACTGGAAGAAAAACATCGACTGGCGGGTGAAGGCGCCGATGCCGGATTACCTGTTGGATTACGTGCGCAAGCCCGATTACGCGCTGGGATCGCACGTTGCGCCGCTGGGGCTGACCTTTGCGAAGGGGGGCAACCTGATGGGTGCGGCCTTCCAGAACGGCGCCTTCGTGGCGCGACATGGTTCGTGGAACCGCCGTCCGCTGGCGGGCTATGACGTGGTGTTCGTGAAGTTCGACGAGCGGGGCAACGTGCTGGCGCAGCCGCCGGTGCCGGTGCTGACCGGGTTCCTCAACGCGGACGATGCCGCGCGTGGTCGCCCAACCTGGGTAGCCTTTGCCAAGGATGGCGCGCTGCTGGTGAGCGATGATACCGGCGGCGTGATCTGGCGGGTGACCGCTCCGGGGGCCCAACCTTCTGCTGCGATTGCACCGCTGCCCAAGCGCACGGCACCGCCGCAGGGCAAGGGGACCGGCAAGTTCATCATGAAGCCGAATGCGGATTCGGACTTGGTGAAGCCGGAGCGGTAGGGCTTTATCCACCCCCTCCCGCTTGCGGGAGGGGAGCCAGAGATTAAAGCGAGCGGCCCGCGCGGCCTGCGAGTTCGTTGACATATTGCCACGCGACACGGCCTGAGCGGCCGCCGCGACGCTTTGACCATTCGAGGGCATCGGCTTCGACATAGGTCAGGCCGAAGTGGGCTGCGTAGCCTGCGATGATCGCCAGATAATCGTCCTGCGTGCAGTTGTGGAAGCCGAGGCTGAGGCCGAAGCGGTCGGCCAGCGCGAGGCGATCATCCACCACATCGCGCGGATTGATCGGATCGTCCTGTTCGGACAAATGCCGCTCCACGATGGCGCGGCGGTTTGAGGTTACCGCGAGGCGCACGTTGGCCGGGCGGGCTTCGACGCCGCCTTCGAGCCACGAACGCAGCTTGCGCGCGCCGTCTGAATCGCCTGCGTCAAAGCCAAGATCATCGAGGAAGACGAGGAAACGGCGGTCGATCTGGCGCAGACGCGCAAAAAGATCGGCAAGGCCCGCATCCGGGCTGGCCTGCACCAGCGCGATGGAACCGGGGTTTGCCTTCTGCGCCGCCAGCGTTGCAGCGCGGAGCAGGGCAGACTTGCCCATGCCGCGCGCGCCCCACAGCAGCATGTCGTGCGCGGCAGCCCCGCGCGAAAGGCGCGCGACGTTTTCGACCACGGCGGCCTTCTGCTTGTCTATCCCCTGCATCAGATCGAGCGCAGGAGCTTCCAACGGATCGATACCGCGCGCGGCCTTGCCGTCCCAGACATAGGCGGGGGAGGTGCGCCAATCGGCGCTGTCGGCCTGCGGCGGGGCGAGGCGTTCGAGCGCTGCGGCAATGCGGGTAAGCAGGGCTTCGCTCATCCAATCAGGGCCTCGGTATCGAGATCGTAAAGCAGTGCAGCACCAGCCATTGCCGACGAGCCAAGGCCGCGCGCTTCGGGCACGATCACGCGGTTGAAGAACTTGGTTACCGCGATCTTGGCATGAAGGTCTGACGCGCGCGACTGGCGGGCAAGCTGCCACCCGGCGACGGCGACGGCGCACATCGTGGTGAAGGGCACGGATCCGGCCAGCTTGTCGTCCAGACTCGCGGTAGTACTCATCCACTGGCCGATGGCGGCAGCATCCTTCGCGAGAGCGGCGACTTCCGGGACGTCTTCCATCTCTGACGCGATTTCCGCCATCAGCGACTGCAACACGCCGCCGTTGTCATAACCAAGCTTGCGGGTGACCAAATCGGCGGCCTGAATGCCGTTGGTGCCTTCATAGATCGGGGCGATGCGGGCATCGCGCAGGTGCTGGGCCGCGCCGGTTTCCTCGATGAAACCCATGCCGCCGTGGACCTGCACGCCAAGGCTGGCAACTTCGCAGCCAATGTCGGTGCCCCATGCCTTAAGCATGGGCACGAGCAGTTCGGCGCGCTTCTGCGCGGCTTCATTCCCCAAGGCACCGCGATCAACCTGCCCCGCGGTGTAATAGAGCAGGGCACGGCTGCCTTCGGTCAGGGCGCGCATCCGCATCAACATGCGGCGCACATCGGGGTGTTCGATGATCGAAACCGGAGTCTTGTCTGGCGATCCTGCACGGGCGGACTGCACACGGTCACGTGCATAGCCGACGGCCTGCTGCAACGCGCGTTCGGCAATCTGCACGCCCTGGCTGCCGACATTGATGCGGGCAGAGTTCATCATCGTGAACATGGCGCGCAAGCCGCCGTTTTCATGACCAACCATCTCGCCAATACATTCGCCGTTGTCGCCATAGGACATGACGCAGGTGGGCGAGGCGTGGATGCCGAGCTTATGTTCGATGGAAACACAGCGAACATCATTGCGCCCGCCAAGCGATCCGTCCTGTTCCACGTGGAACTTCGGCACGATGAACAGTGAAATGCCGCGCGAGCCGTCGGGTGCGCCGGGCGTGCGGGCAAGGACCAGGTGGATGATATTGTCCGCCGCGTCATGTTCGCCAAAGGTGATGAAAATCTTGGTGCCACTGATGCGATACTTGCCCGCGTGCGGGCCATCGCTGATCGGGGTTGCAGTGGTGCGCAGCGCCCCCACGTCTGACCCGGCCTGCGGTTCAGTAAGGTTCATCGTGCCCGACCATTCGCCGGAGATCAGCTTTGGCAGGTAGAGCGCCTTTTGCGCATCGCTGCCGTGATGTTCGAGCGCCTCAATCGCGCCGACGGTGAGCATGGGCAGGAGCGTGAAGCCCATGTTGGCCGCGCCCAGTGTTTCGAGCGCCACGGTCGCCAGCGTGAAGGGCAGACCCTGCCCGCCAAAGTCGGGCGACCCGGCAATGGAGTTCCACCCCTGTTCGACGAAAGCCTTGTAGGCTTCTACATACCCCGGCGGTAGCGTAACCGCACCATCGCTGCACTTCGCGCCGATCTGATCGCCAGCACGGTGGAGCGGTGCCCATTCGCCTGCGGCAAATGCGCCTGCGCCTTCGACGATAGCTTCGACCAGATCGGGCGTGGCGGCAGCAAAGCGTTCGTGCTGCGCGATTTCATCGATACCGGCGCTGACCTTGATCGCAAGTATCTGATCGGCGGTGGGCGGGGTGAAGCTCATCGGTCCTCTCCTGTTCGTCCGGCGCTTGGCGCGGGCACGCGCGCTCCCTATAGCGAAGCCTTATGGACCCGACAAAGCCTTCGAAAGTGCAAATGCCCGACAGTCAGGCACTTGGCGCTGCCGCACAGGTTATCGAGCGCGGCGGCACCGTGGCCGTGCCGACCGAAACAGTCTATGGCCTTGCTGCCCGGGCCGATGACGATGCCGCTGTGGCGAGCATCTATCGCGCCAAGGGGCGACCCGATTTCAACCCCCTGATCGTGCACATACCTGACGTTACGGCGGCGGAAGGTCTGGCGCTGTTTGACGAACGCGCGAAGACGCTAGCCCAGGCGTTCTGGCCGGGGGCGCTGACGATGGTCCTGCCGCGCCGCGAAGATGCGGGACTGGCCGCAGCGGTGAGCGCGGGATTGCCCACGGTGGCGCTGCGCTGCCCGGCCCATCCGGTTATCCAGGCCCTGTTGAAAACCTGTGGATTACCGCTCGCCGCGCCATCAGCGAATCGCAGCGGCGGGGTGAGTCCGACCAGCGCCGCGCACGTTTCCGCATCGCTGGGAGATCGGGTGGATCTGATTCTCGATGGTGGCGAAACCGAACAGGGAATCGAATCGACCATCATCGGCCTGCGCAATGATGGCACGTGGGCCATGCTCCGGCCCGGCCCCATCACCGAAGCGCAAATCACTGCGGTGCTGGGCAAGGATAGGGCAGCAGTGTCATCGACGCGGATCGAAGCGCCCGGCCAGTTGGCAAGCCATTATGCGCCGGGCAAGCCGGTGCGGCTGAATGCAGCCAGCGCGCACGACGAGGAGTTTATGATTGGCTTTGGCGCGGTGGACGGGGACGTTTCGCTATCGGCGGCGGGCGATCTGGCCGAGGCGGCTGCACGGCTTTATGCTTGTCTGCATCTGGGCGCGGGTGCGCCTCACGCGCGGATCGCAATTGCACCAGTGCCTGATGAAGGCATTGGGGTTGCGATCAACGACCGGTTGAAGCGGGCGGCGGCATAAGCCTTCTGGATCGTCATTCCCGCGAAGGCGGGAATCCAGCATTCGCCGCGCTTCAAATGCAAAATGCTCCAAGCAGCGCAACTATAGAAACTGGATTCCCGCCTTCGCGGGAATGACGAAACGATTGGCCAACTACTCCGGCTCGTAGGGCACCGAGGCGCGGAGCAGGTCCATTTCGCGGTAGAGGCGGCGGGCATCATCGCAGGCGTCATCATCACCTTCGCGGCAATCGGCGCGGGCGCGGTCATAATCGCGGGAGAGGCGACCGTAGCGTTCTTCCCGCTGGCGAATCTGGCGACCGCGCTTTTGATCGCGTTCAGACTGGCTGACGGTGACGCGATCATAAGCGTCGGCAGTGGTGTTGACCGCTCTTGCCCCGGCCCGGACCGGCATAGTGGCCAGATCAAACGCGGATTTGGCCACGCAGCCTGACAGCATCAGGCCCGATAACATCAGCGTTGCAAAGGGCAGGGGCTTTTCCATGAAGAGGAAAATCCCATTGTCCGAGAGGCTTGGCAAGAACGAGTTGCGCCGGTTCGGGGGAGACGTGCGTAGCGCAACATGCCCTCCCCAGCCCCTCCCGCCTGCGGGAGGGGAGTCAGGTTTCGTTACTGCGCAGCTTCGCTTTCATCGCTATCGGGCGTCACGCCATTGGCGCAGACCAGCTTGCCCGAACCCATGGCGCTGACCTTGCAGGTGGCACGGCCGAAGACGCGGACTTCGCCCGATCCCATGATGTTGGCATCGACGATACCGTTTGATGCAAAGCGCGCGTTGCCCGAACCTGCCACATCGACTTTCGCCACATCGGCATTCAATCCGTCCATCTCGGCATCGCCGCTGCCCGCAACCGTCATCTTCAATTCTTTGGCCTTGCCCGCAGCGCGCAGCTTGCCCGAACCGACGACATCGACGCCAAGTTTGGTCGTATCGATGGCGCGCGCTTCGACCGCGCCGGACCCTGCGATGACGATCTTGGCCGCTTCTCCGCCCATCTGGTCAGCGGTGAGATTGCCCGAACCCGCCAATACCACTTCGCTGAGCAGGGGCAGAGTGACGTTTACGGTGGCGGTGCTTGAGGATTGGCCGATCTTCCAGCCTTCACGCGCGATACCAAGCTGGCCTTCGGACAGGGCGAAGCGGAGTTTGTCCGAATCGGCCCCTTCGACAGTAATCGCCAGCTTATCACCACGGGTGACGCGCACGTTGTCAGGCCCCAGCAGGGTAATCGCGGTGGGTGCGGGACCAGTGAGGTCCAGATCGGCAAGCGGAACGCCTTCCTTGCCATTGAACGACACGTTTCCGGCGTCACACCCGGCAAGCGCAGTGGCTAATCCGAACATGGCAACGCCTGCAACGGCACGGACGAAATTGTTCAGCATGGCACGATCTCTCCTGACTGTATTGCCGATATAACACGGTGCGACGGTCAGGGCCAAGTCGTTCATGGATTTGGAAAAGGTGTTGGTCGGCTGGGCCGGTTGCCAACAAAAAAGGCCCCCGGTTTCCCGGAGGCCCCTTTTTGCATAAGCCGCTATGGCGGAACGGATCAGGCCGTTTCGTAATACTTGGGCGCGTGTTCGTTGAGGATCGCGAGGATCTTCTTGAGGGCTGCCGGTTCGTCGGTCTTTTCCATAGCGGCGAGTTCGCGCGCGAGGCGCGAGGAGGCAGCTTCGAAGATCTGGCGTTCGGAATAGCTCTGTTCCGGCTGATCGTCAGCGCGGAACAGATCGCGCGTGACTTCGGCGATGGATACCAGATCGCCCGAATTGATCTTTGCTTCGTATTCCTGGGCACGGCGCGACCACATGGTGCGCTTGACCTTGGGCTTGCCCTTGAGCGTATCGAGCGCTTCACGCAGCGTCTTGTCAGACGACAGCTTGCGCATACCGATGGCTTCAACCTTGTTCACGGGAACGCGCAGCGTCATGCGTTCCTTTTCAAAGCGCAGCACATAGAGCTGCAGCTTCATGCCGGCAATTTCTTCGTCCTGAAGTTCGACCACCCGGCCGACACCGTGCTTCGGATAAACTACGTAGTCCCCAACATCGAAGGCGAGAGCCTTGGCTGCCATTGGTAATCCTTTCGACGCGGGCAGGGCGGGCGAAAGGGAAGCAAGCGTGACCTTTTGGGGAAAAGGTGTGTGGCCGCCACTCGGACGGTCATGCAGGGCTTGCGATCCGATTGCCTGTGTTGTCCTGCCGTTTTCGTGGTGCAAAGACGCCGGACAGGCAAAAGCCCACCGGCGCTTGACCACCTACATAGCAGTTCAGCAACAAAATTACCACCCCTGAACGTGCGGCAGTGCAGCGGAAATCGTTTGCTGCCCCCGAAACGGCGCAACATCCGCTTCAGGCCGCGCTTTCAGGCACCGCGCGCGCAGCACAATGCCCGCGGTAAACGACTGGAATCAGTCGCCTTCGCCAGGTTCGGGCGAGAAGTACTTGTCGAACTTGCCTTCTTCGCCCTTGTGCTCGTCAGCGTCGGCCGGAGCGTCCTTCTTGGCGGTGAGGTTCGGCCATTCAGCCGAATACTTGGCGTTAAGTTCGAGCCACTGTTCAAGACCGGATTCGGTATCGGGCAGGATCGCCTCTGCCGGGCATTCGGGTTCGCACACGCCGCAGTCGATACATTCGCTGGGATTGATCACCAGCATGTTCTCACCCTCGTAGAAACAGTCAACGGGGCAGACCTCGACGCAATCCATGAATTTGCAGCGGATGCAGGCGTCGGTGACGACATAGGTCATGGCGATTAGATCCCTCAGGTATTCGTTTGAGGCCGTGCTAGAGGCGTTTCCCCCGCTGCGTCAAGCGCATCGTCACGACTTGTATCGAGCAGGCGATAACAGGCCTGCGCTTCAAGCGCCGGACCGCGCCGTGCGGGGAGCCCCAGAACCTCGATCACGGTGACCCGGCTGCGCATCGGCAGGACCAGCACGTCGCCCAACTTTACATTGGCGCTGCACCGTTCGATGCGGCGACCGTTGAGGCGGATATGACCGGCGACGACCCAATCCTGCGCAAGGTTGCGGCTGCCAGCGAAACGGGTGAACCACAGGAACTTGTCGATCCGCAAGCGGAGCCTCTCCCTTCGTTATCTGACGACCAGTTCGGCCAGCGCCGCAAAAGCGCCGGTTGCCGGTCTTTGGGGAACGATATCAGGTGCGGGCTGGCTGCGCGATGGGCGCCAATCCCACAGTGGCGGCTGGGGCGGGCCATAGGCCTTTTCGGGCAAGGGGCGGCCCATGTGGACGCGAAAGCCGGCTGAGCGCAACAAGGCAGCATAGGCGGCGGTCGAAAGGTTCATCGAACGGGCGATGGCGGGATCGAGAAACACGCGACGCGCTTTGGTGCCCATACGGGTGCGGTGCGCGGCATGGAGCAGCTTTTCCGCCAGATCGACACGCAGCGATTCGTGGCCAAGACGGCGGTATCCGGCAGGCGCGATCCTGGCGTGGACGACCGGTTGCATCGCTTCGGGCGGCAATGGCGCGGGACGAGCGCACAGGCGGGCGAGGCGATGCCAGGCATGTATGGCGGCGGGGCGCAACGCGGCAGGCAGGAACAGATCGAGCGAGCCGATGCGCACGCCCAGCGATTTCAACTGCTTGCGCTGCATCGCGTCGAGCCGATCCAGCCCGGAATCGTCACGCGCCAGAACGCCGCCGAATTCGACCAGATGCAGCAAAAGGGCGCGCAGTTCCGGGCCGGAGGCCGGATCGCGGCTTGCCTGATCAAGCGCAAGAAGCGGAGCAAGAACATGCGCGTGGTGCGCGGCGAGCCATGCTTCGAGTGCGGACGTGACGCGAGCCTTGTTGGGCGCGGAGAGGCGATCTAAAGCAGGGTCGGGGCGCAGGCGGGGTTCGAGCAGGCGGCGGCCCCGTTCGAGCCGGGCAACGACGGTGCCTTGCCAAACCAGCGCGGTATCTTCGAACGCCAGCCCTTGCGGCTGCGCGGCGGCCTTTACCAGCGCATCGGCACGGGCAGCGAGCAGACCGGGCAGGTGGCGTTCGGCAGCCGCCAGCAGCAATTTGCGATCTTCGGCGCGGGCGAGGGGATCGACGGCAAAGCGAAAGCCTTCGATATGGCCGATGGGTTCATCATCGACCAGCAGCGCGCCTTCATCGGAGAGGCGGACCGGCAACAGGCCTGCATCGGCCCCGGCCTTTCGCATCAGCACCGCGGTGCGGCGGTTGACGAAACGTTCGGTCAGGCGAGCGTGGAGCGCATCCGAAAGCCGGGCCTCCACCGCGCGAGCACGGGCGGACATTTCGTCTTTGGCCAACACCCAATCGGGGCGCTGGGCGATGTAGGACCATGACCGGATCGCCGCGATGCGAGCCTGCAAGGTGTCGATATCGCCCGCAGGATTATCGAGCTGGGCAATGGCCTGCGCGACGTAATCGGCACCAAGGTAACCGCCGCGCAAATCCTGCCACAGGCGGCTGATGAAGCGACTGTGCGTTTCGGCACCTTGCGCACGGAAATCGGGCAGGCGGCAAACATCCCAGAACCGCTGGACCGAGCGCACCCCGCGCACGCTGGCTGTGACTTCCGGTTCTTCGGCCAGATGCTTGAGCACGGCGAGATCTATCGCCTGCGGGGGCGTGGCGAGTTGCGGGAGCGGGGGCAGGCTTTCAAGGTCTTCGATCAATGTGGCGACGCTATCGAAGCGAGGTTCCGCCTCGCGCCAGAACAGGCGGGTGAGGGGCGGGAAGCGGTGTTCCTCGATCGCGTAGATTTCTTCCGGGGTAAATTCCGGGTCATGGCCACCGGCCCCTGCCAGCGTGCCGAACGTGCCATCGCGCTGGTGCCGACCGGCGCGGCCGGCAATCTGGGCCATTTCCGAAGTCGTCAACCGACGCTGGCGGTGGCCGTCGAACTTGGACAGGCCTGCGAAGGCGACGTGATGGACATCGAGATTGAGACCCATGCCCACGGCATCGGTGGCGACGAGATAATCGACTTCGCCCGCCTGATACATCGCAACCTGGGCGTTGCGCGTCTGGGGGGAAAGTGCGCCCATGACGACGGCTGCACCGCCCCGGAAACGCCGGAGCATTTCGGCCATGACATAGACTTGCTCCGCACTGAACGCGACAATCGCGCTGCGCGGGGGTATGCGTGAAAGCTTCTTTGCGCCGACGTGGGTGAGCGTTGAGAAGCGCGGGCGGGTGACCACTTCAGCTTCGGGCACCAGCGCCTTGATCATGGGTTCGAGCGTGGACGAGCCAAGCAGCATCGTTTCTTCGCGGCCGCGCGTGTGCAGCAAACGGTCGGTAAACACATGGCCGCGTTCGGGATCGGCTGAAAGCTGCGCCTCGTCGAGCGCGACGAACGCGAGATCGGGGCGCGAAGGCATGGCCTCTACGGTGCAGAGGTGCCACCGCGCGCCTTTGGGTTCGATGCGTTCTTCGCCGGTGATCAGCGCGACATTTTCCGCACCCTTGATCGCACAAACGCGATCATAGACTTCGCGGGCAAGCAGCCTGAGCGGGAAGCCGATGGCACCGGAGGAATGCGCACAGAGGCGTTCGATGGCGAGGTGCGTCTTGCCGGTATTGGTGGGGCCAAGCACTGCCTTGACCACGCCGGTAGCGGCGGGCTTGCGAGGCGAAGCGGGTGTGCGCGGGGCCATGCTTGGGAATGTGGCGGGCATGATGGGATGAAACAAGCGAGGGGGGGATTTTTATCCCCTGCTCGCGTTGCCAACCTGCCTTCGTCATTCCCGCGAAGGCAGGAATCCAGCGAGAAAAGGGCCATCGCGGTGCGACGACGTTTCAGCTTTGCTGGACCCCCGCCTGCGCGGGGGTGACGAGGAAAGAAAACTTGGGTGATGAAAATCAGGGCGGCGGGCCGTTCTTGGTAACATGTCCTCCCCCGGCCCCTCCCGCTAGCGGGAGGGGTGAATAACGAAAAGGCCCGGATTTCTCCGGGCCTCGCGTCTTACTGGTTCATCGTGGCGAAGAAGTCTTCGTTGGTCTTGGAATCCTTCATCTTGTCGAGAAGGAATTCCATCGCGTCGATGGTGCCCATTTGCATGAGGATGCGGCGCAGCACCCACATCTTGGTGAGCTGGTCCTTCGGTACGAGCAGTTCTTCCTTGCGGGTTCCGCTCTTGCCCACGTCCAGCGCAGGGAAGATGCGCTTGTCGGCAACCTTGCGGTCCAGCACGATTTCCGAGTTGCCGGTGCCCTTGAACTCTTCGAAAATCACTTCGTCCATGCGGCTGCCGGTATCGATCAGCGCGGTGGCGATGATGGAAAGCGAGCCGCCTTCCTCGATATTGCGGGCAGCGCCGAAGAAGCGCTTGGGCCGCTGGAGAGCGTTGGCATCGACACCGCCGGTCAGCACTTTGCCCGATGACGGGACAACGGTGTTGTAGGCGCGGCCAAGGCGGGTGATCGAATCGAGCAGGATCACCACGTCGCGCTTGTGTTCGACAAGGCGCTTGGCCTTTTCGATGACCATTTCGGCAACCTGCACGTGGCGCGTGGCGGGTTCGTCGAAGGTCGAGGAGATGACCTCGCCCTTCACGCTGCGCTGCATGTCGGTGACTTCTTCGGGGCGTTCATCGACCAGCAGGACGATCAGGAACACTTCCGGGTGATTGTCGGTGATGGCCTTGGCCATGTTCTGCAGCAGCACGGTCTTGCCGGTGCGCGGCGGGGCCACGATCAGCGCGCGCTGGCCCTTGCCCTGCGGGCTGACCAGATCGATCACGCGGGCCGACTTGTCCTTGACCGTGGGGTCCAGCGTATCAAGCTTCAGGCGCTCGTTCGGATAGAGCGGGGTGAGGTTATCGAAATTGACGCGGTGACGCACGGCCTCCGGTTCGTCGAAGTTCACCTTGATCAGGCGCGAGATCGAGAAATAGCGTTCGCCATCCTTGGGCGCGCGGACTTCGCCTTCAACGGTATCGCCCGTGCGCAGGCCCCATTTGCGGACCTGATTGGGCGAAACGTAGATGTCGTCCGGCCCGGCGAGGTAGTTCGCTTCGGGGCTGCGCAGGAAGCCGAAGCCATCGGGCAGAACCTCGATCGTGCCGATGCCGAGGATTTCCTCGCCGTCTTCGGCCATTTCTTTGAGGATCGCGAACATCAGATCCTGGCGGCGCATCGTGCTGGCGCCTTCGACCTCCAGCTCTTCGGCCATCTGGACCAGCTCTGCGGGGGTCTTCTGTTTGAGTTCTTTCAGGTGCATTTTCGTTAAATTCCAAAGATTCAGGTGATGGCCGGAAGCCTCTGAGGGGCTTGGAGAAAGCAAGAGGGCGGCTGCATCTGCGGCAGCGCATCGATGTTCCGGTCTGCGCGCGGGATATTCCTGCGCGAAGGCTTAGTCAATTGTGGAAACCGGGCGGAAAGTGATACGTTCCTGATCATGGAGCCGGAAAGCCGGCCGATCAAGACGAGAGGATGGAACGATGATCAGACTGCCACGCCACAGGCGTGCTTTTCCGCGTCCCGAAGCACACGATGTCCGGGCAAATGCCTGGGGATCGCAGTGGAAACACTTGCGCAGCGCGCCTGTGCTTATGCGCAATGCAATGCGCGATGGATTGCGGGTTTTGCGCGGGTAAGGATGCGCAAACAAGCCCTCCCCCAACCCCTCCCGCGTGCGGGAGGGGAGATGGGTCAGAACGGTTTTACGATCACCATGATCACGATCACCGCTGCGGCCACGCCGGGGATTTCGTTGAGCATCCTCAGCTTCTTGCCGGACAGCCTGCGGACACCGGCAGCGAGATTCTGCGCATATTGGGCCAGCCAGAAGTGATAGGCGGTGAGCACCAGCACGAATGCCAGCTTCACGTGGAACCAGCCCTGGCTAAACGCGCCGATCTCCATCGCCAGCGCAAGGCCCAGCACCCAGACCACAACGAGCGAGGGCCACATGATGATCTTCATCAGCTTGGCCTCCCGGTCGATCCACGCGGCGTTTTCGGGTGAACCTTCGGGCGCTTCCTGATGGTAGACGAAAAAGCGCGGCAGCATGAACAGGCCCGCCATCCAGAAGATCACGAAGATGACATGGCCGGCCTTCAGCCAGAGATAGAGCATCGCCAATACCTGCTGCATGTTTCGCGCGTCCGCCTGCCGTTTGCGCCCCCGTGGGGGCTATTTCGGCGCGGGTGGCGCTGTTTGCAAGACGTTCTGAAAGTCAGCGCGACCAGCCCCGCACAATCTTTAGCAGCGCTTCGACGTTTTCGATGGGCGTGTGCTGGCCGATGCCGTGGCCGAGATTGAACACATGCGGGCGGTCGGCAAAGGCTTCGAGCACGCGGATGGTCTGCGTTTCCAGATCCGGGCCGCCTGACAGGAGCAGCAGCGGATCGAGATTGCCTTGCACCGGCATGTTTGCGGGCAATTCGCGCGCGGCCCAGAGCGGGTCGATGGTCTCGTCCACGCCGACGGCATTGACGCCGGTTTCGCGGGCATAGGCAGCGAGCTTTTCGCCTGCGCCTTTCGGAAAGCCGATGATGGGGACGTGCGGGTAGCGGCGCTGCATCTCTGCGGCGATTTTTGCGTTGGGTGCGATGACCCAACGTTCGAACTGCGCGGGGGAAAGGCTGCCGGCCCATGAATCGAACAGTTGCAGGCCTTCGGCGCCTGCTTCAACCTGGCCAGACAGGTATTCGATGGTCACGTCGGTGATCGCATCGATGATCGCCTGAAACGCGGAAGGATCGCGATAGGCGAGCGCGCGGGTATCGTGGTGATCGCGGCTGCCTTCGCCTGCGACCATGTAGGTGGCGACCGTCCACGGGCTGCCTGCAAAGCCGA
This sequence comes from Novosphingobium sp. ERN07, assembly GCF_012641335.1. Taxonomy (GTDB): domain Bacteria; phylum Pseudomonadota; class Alphaproteobacteria; order Sphingomonadales; family Sphingomonadaceae; genus Novosphingobium. Next base: position 409,515 of record NZ_JABAID010000001.1, on the reverse strand, counting down.
GCAGGGTGGTCTCAGGCGCGATCTGCGCTTTCACCTTGGCCACCGTCTCGTAGATCGGGGCAAGGCGCTCTGGCACGGCTGTGAGGCTTTCCAGCGTGGCATCGAGCAGCCGGGGGGAGAGGTGCGGACCTTCACCGGCGAGGAACTGGAGATCCTGTCCCATCGCGTAAGGGACGATCAGGATGTCGGAAAAGAGGATTGCTCCATCGAAACCGAAACGGCGGATCGGCTGCACGGTGACCTCTGCCGCGGCATCGGTATCGTAGACCAGCGCGAGGAAGCCGCCCTTTTCGGCGCGCAGCTCACGATATTCGGGAAGATAGCGCCCGGCCTGTCGCATGAGCCAGATCGGTCGGCGGGAAAGATTGGCGCCACGGAGCGTTTCGAGAAGAGGGCCGGGCATCGTGCGCTTTCGTCCAATCTACTAAATAAGATTCTTATTGAATCAGGTTGAAGGTGTTTGTTGGCCCTGTGGAAACCGGGGATTGCGGCGATCTGCCCGATTTGTGAGTCCGCTTCCACTGTTTTCCGCTTTCGCGACTCTGTGCGGAATCCGGTCAAGGCGAAGTTCTCAACGCTCTCCACAGGCTGGGGAAAAGCCTGTCCACCTGTCCACAAGCGGCGTTGAAAGGGACTCGGAACGAGGGTGAATCTGCGGGGCAAACTTGTCCCCGGCTCTCTCCCGTGGTTTATCGGACCTCTGTCCACAAGGTTCTCCCGCAAGCCGGCAGAACGCCCACGAAAGCCTGTGAATGCAGCGTCTGCACTTGCATCTCCTGTCGGATTCCACTGGCGAAACGCTGGAAATGATCGCCAAGGCTGCGCTGGCGCAGTTCGATGGGGCGGACGTGGTGCGGCACTTCTGGCCGATGGTGCGATCCATGCAGCATCTTGACCGGATCATGGGCGAAATCGCCTCAAATCCGGGGCTGGTGCTGTTCACGCTGGTCAATCCTGAAACGCGCGAGCGGCTGGAGCAGCGCTGCGCCGCCCTGGGCCTGCCGATGGTGCCTGCGCTGGATGCGGTGACCGATGCCTTGCAGCAGCAGCTTGGCGTTCAGGCCAAGGGGCGGCCGGGGCGACAGCACATGATGGACGAGGCCTATTTTGCGCGCGTCGATGCGATCCAGTTCACGATTGCCCATGACGATGGCGTGAACTGGGAGAACTGGGAAGAAGCGGACATCGTGCTGGCAGGTGTTTCGCGCAGTTCGAAGACGCCGACTTCGATCTACCTTGCCAATCGCGGATACAAGGTGGCGAACATTCCCATCGTGGTCGAAAGCCCGCCACCACCCATGCTGTTTTCGTTGCGTAGGCCGCTGGTGGTGGGGCTGACGACCAGCCCGGAGCGGCTGATCGCGGTGCGGCGCAACCGACTGCTGTCGTTGAATCAGGCGCCGGAGACGGCATATGTGGACAACGATCAGGTCACGCGCGAAGTGCAGTTTGCACGCCGCATGTTTGCCGACAATGGCTGGGCGGTGATCGACGTTTCGCGCCGCTCAATCGAGGAAACGGCGGCGGCAGTGATCAACCTGTATAATGAGCGCGCCGCTGCGGGTGGCAGTGGGGATGGAGTGAAACCGATATGACGCTTGTTCTGGCGAGCCAGAGCGCATCGCGCAAAATGATGCTTGAGGCCGCAGGGGTGCCCTTCGAAGCGCGGTCTTCTGATGTGGATGAAGGGGCGATCAAGCGCGAACTCATTGGCGTTCCGGGATGCCAGATTGCCAGCGTGCTGGCCGAAGCCAAGGCGTTGGGCGTTTCGCTGGGCATGGCCGGGCGGCTGGTGCTGGGCGGGGATTCGCTGGTGGAAGTGTCCGGGCGGCAGTTCGACAAGCCGGTGAGCCGGGAAAACGCGGCGGAGCATCTGGAATTCTTCTCCGGCAAGGAGATGCACCTTCATTCCGCTGCTGTCCTGATGCGCGATGGCAAGGTAGTGTGGAAAACCTGCGAGACAGCAATCCTGCGGGTTCGCACGCTTTCTCCCGATTTTATCCAGAGCTATCTCGACAGGGAATGGCCCGCCGTTTCCGGCTGCGTCGGTGTGTTCCGTATCGAGGCGCTGGGCGTGCAACTGTTCGAGAAGATCGAGGGCAGCCACTTCACCGTGCTGGGGATGCCGCTATTGGCGTTGCTTGAAGCCTTGCGGGGTGAAGGAGAATTGCCGTCTTGAGTGGGCCTTATGCCGAAGTGATCGGGGATCCGATTGCGCAATCGAAATCACCGGTGATCCACGGTTTCTGGCTGGAAAAGCTGGGGCTGGAAGGACGGTATGAACGAACGCATGTGAAAGCCGAGGGGCTGGCGGACTATCTGGCGGCGCGGCGAAATGACCCCGACTGGCGCGGTTGCAATGTGACCATGCCGCACAAACAGGCGGTGATCCCTTTGCTCGACCGGCTCGATCCGCTGGCGGCGCGGATTGGTGCGGTGAACACAATTGTGCCCGAAGATGGCGCGCTGGTGGGATACAATACCGATGCGCCGGGATTTCTGGAACCGCTGCGCAATGAACTGGACCGCACGCACTATTTCCGCATGGCGCGGGTGCTGGGCACAGGCGGCGCGGCGCGGGCGATCATTGCCGCGCTGGCGGACGAGCATATGACCATCGTGCTGGCGGGGCGAAACGTTGAAAAGGCGCGTGATTTGCTGAGTGAGCTTGATCCTGAGGGGGAGCATCATGTCGCGCCGCTCGATCACTTTGCCGATGCTACCGACTTTGCCTTTGACGACCGCGAAGGCTGTTTGGATCTGGTGGTGAATGCATCTTTGCTGGGGATGAGCGGGCAGCCGCCGCTGGTTTTCGACATGAGCCACGCACCACCGGGGTCGGTGTTCTACGATATCGTCACATCGCCTTTGGAAACCGATTTTCTGAAAGCGGCAAAGGCGGCGGGATTCCGCACGGTAGACGGGCTTTCGATGCTGATTGGGCAGGCGGATCATGCGTTCCGGCGCTTTTTTGGTGCGGTGCCGCCGCGTGGGGAAGCTGACGTGGAATTGCGGGCAAGGTTGCTGGCATGAGCAGGCCATTCGTGATGGGGCTGACCGGTTCGATCGGCATGGGCAAATCTGCCGTGGCGATGATGCTGCGCGAACTGGGCGTGCCGGTGTTCGATGCCGATGCGGCGGTCCATCATCTGCAAGGGCCGGGGGGGGCCTTGCTGCCTGCCATCGAGGAGGCTTTCCCCGGCACGACAGGGCCGGATGGCGTGAAGCGGCAGGAACTGGGCGCGGTCGTTTTTGGCGATGCGCAGGCGCTGAAGCGGCTGGAGGCCATCGTGCATCCGGCCGTGGCGCGAATGCGGGAAGCTTTCATGATCGAACACATGGGCGAGCGGCTGGTCGTGTTCGATATTCCGCTGCTGTACGAAAAAGGGCACGGGAAGGATCTCGACGCGGTAATGGTGGTTTCGGCCCCTGCCGATGTGCAGCGCAAGCGCGTGCTGGCGCGGCCGGGGATGACGGCGGAAAAGTTTGCGCACATCCTTTCGCTGCAGGTGCCTGACGCCGAAAAGCGGGCGCGGGCGGATCATGTGATCGACACCGGCGTGACGCTGGCCGAGACTGAGGCACAGGTGGCCGCGCTGGTTGCGGCCATCCGGGAAAAAAACCCGCATCAGTAGCCCTGACTCCCCCTTGCCAGCCCCCTGTTGCGGGTCCACATATCTTTCAATGCGTGAGATCGTTTTCGATACCGAGACGACCGGGCTGGACCCCAGAAGCGGGGATCGGCTGGTCGAGATCGGCTGCATCGAAATGGTGAACCGGGTGCCCACGGGTGAGGTTTTCCATTGTTACTTCAACCCTGAGCGTGACATGCCGGCAGAAGCCGAGGCCGTTCACGGCCTGTCGATAACGTTCCTTTCGGACAAGCCGAAATTTGCCGAAAGGGCGGGCGATTTCCTGACCTTCATCGGTGATTCGCCAATGGTCGCGCACAATGCGGGGTTCGACTTTGGATTCATCAACACCGAGCTTGAGATGTGCGGGCTTGAACCCGTCAGCCGGGACCGGATGGTCGATACGGTGGGGATTGCCCGCCGCAAGCACCCCGGTGCCAAGCTCAGCCTCGATGCCTTGTGTTCGCGCTACGGCATAGACCGCAGCCACCGGACCAAGCACGGGGCGCTATTGGACGCGGAACTGCTGGCCCAGCTCTATGTCGAGCTGATGGGCGGCAGGCAGATCGGCCTTGAACTGGCGGCGGATATCGCCGCAAGAGCCGATATGACCGTGGCGCAGGAGACCGTGACGGTCGCCAGCAGCGTCACCCGCACATACCGTTCCCCGCGCCCGCATGTCGCGAGCGCCGAGGAGCTTGCCCGTCATGACCAGTTCATGGCGGGTTTCAGCGAGCCGATCTGGTCGCGCTGAAAGGCGTTGCTGATCTGCGTTATCGGGGCGGCTCGCCCGAGTGACAGGAGAAGTAAGATATGGATATTCGCGTTTCGGGACACCAGGTCGAAACCGGCGCTGCACTGCAGACCCATGCCGAAGAGCGTCTTGGCGCTATCGTCGACAAGCACTTTTCCCGAGCGCTTTCCAGCCAGGTGACTTTGGGGAAGGCCCCCCACGGCGGTTTCCGCTGTGATATCGTGACGCACGTGACGCAAGGTCTGATCCTTAAGGGCAGTGCCGTGGCACAGGATGCGCACATTGCGCTCGACCAGTCGGCCGAGAAGATCGAAAAGCAGCTCCGCCGCTATCGTCGCCGCATCAAGGACCGGCATGAAGGCGCCGATCATGCGCGCAAATCCGAAGAAGCTGCGTTCGAGGCGCAGGAAGCCGCCTACACCGTGTTCGTCCACGATGAGGTGAGCGAGGATGAACCCGCCGATGCACCGCTGGTCATCGCTGAAACCCGCGTCGACGTGCCGACCGCCACGGTTTCGGATGCGGTGATGATGCTCGATCTGCGCAACACCAACGCATTGCTGTTCAAGAACGCGGGCACGGGTGCGCACAACATGGTCTACCGCCGTGGCGACGGTTCGATCGGCTGGGTTGAACCGAAGTAATGCCCTTGGCGCACCGGGAGATGAGAAGCCATCTCCCGGTGCGGCTATTTTTCGCGAGTGTGACGAAACGCTTTACGCTTGCCTTGCCAGACATTCGGGCGCATGGCGCGGCCCAATTCACCGTGCGTTTGCACTAATGTGATACCTTCCAAGCGTTATGTCGTCTCTGTTTACCCTTGATCAGCAAGCTGTGCGGGTGATCCGCGCCGATACCAAGCAGCAGATCCTTGCCGATCTCGCGGCCTGCTTTGCCTCGGTCTATGCGCTTGATGGCGATACGGTGATCGATGGCATCGAAGAGCGTGAAAAGCTGGGCAGCACCGGCTTTGGACGGGGCGTTGCCATTCCCCATGCGCGGATCGATGGGCTGGAGCGTCCCGTTGCGGCATTCTTCCGTCTTACCGATCCGGTGGAGTTTGCTTCGGCTGATGGAATGCCGGTGGATTGCGTGTTCGGCCTGCTTTCACCCTCGCAGGCGGGGGCGTCGCATCTTCAGGCGCTGGCCGCGATTTCGCGCCTGATGCGTGATGAACGGATGCACGAACGGCTGGTGGCTGCGCCCGATGCCGAAGCGCTTTATGGCCTGCTGGTGAACGTCATTGATCGCGATGCCGCCTGAAAGCGGCGGTGCCGACAGTGCTGCGCTGCATTGGCGGGCACTGGAAGGCCTTTATGGTTCGGCCCCGGTCAACCAGTTGTTTGAATCCCGTCTGGAAATTGCCAGCGAAGGCATTGCGCGCATCCATTTTGATGTAACGCCCTCGTGCTTTCATGCGGCAGGCGCGGCGCATGGCACGATCTATTTCAAGATGCTGGATGATGCGGCGTTCTATGCAGCGAACACGCTGGTGACGGACCGTTTCCTGCTGACGACATCGTTCAACCTGTTTTTCAGCAAACCGATCCGTGAGGGGCGCGTTATTGCGGAAGGCCGCTGGATTTCCGGGCGCCGCCGCGTGTTGGTGGCCGAATCGCGGCTGATCGATGCAGAAGGTGAGGAAGTGGGGCGCGGGACGGGCACATTCCAACGGTCGCGCATTCCGTTGTCCAGCCTTGATGGATACAACGCCGGTCTGCGCGCGGCGCTGGCCTGAACGGCTGGCGGATGGACGGCAGGCTTCCCGCACATGTCGAAGTGAACGGATTCGTCCGAGCCGTGCAGGCCGTGGGTGGCTTTGGCATGGTGCTGCACAAGGGCGAGCGGGACGGCGGCACCATCCTTATCGTTCTGGTTGATAATCAGGGACTTGGCGTTCTTTATGAACGGATGCCGCAGCTTGATGGTACACGCAAATGGCAGGAATCAAGAGTTCAAGTATCTGATAATAAATCGGATTTTGATGACTATTTGAACCGGCGTAGCCAGCAGGACTGTGACGTGTGGATAGTCGAACTGACTGTCGCGGACCGGGAACGCTTCATCCGGGACAACCTGACGCCAGCCTGAACGCGGGTTGACTCTTGGCGGAGCACCCTTAAAGGCGCGCTACCGATTTTGCGCAGGCGGTGTTGGGCGGCATGAGGGCTGACCCGCATTGGCACGCAGACGGGGGGCAACCGACATGGCCCTTCGATGTCTGGCTGGAAGGCGGAAATTCCGCAGGACCGGCGCGACATCGCGCCATGCCCGGAAGCTCACCGCCCAATGACGATATAGAATGAGCACCAAGTTCAAATACGCAGCAACGCTGAGCCTCGCTGCGACTTTTATCACAACCCTTCTCAGCACCGGTGGTTCCCACGCCGCCGCACAGAGCATCAATGCTCCGGTCGCCATCGCAGCGACCTTTATCTCCCAGCCCGTGGTGCAGCCGCTTGCCAATGCGCAGCAGGACGCCCCGGCAGACAGCAGCGAAGCCGACGCTTCCTCGCTTGCCGAGCTGGTTGCAGAAACCGACATTCCCGCCACGCTTTCGAACGAGCTTGAGTGCCTTGCTGGTGCCGTGTTCTTCGAAGCGAAGAGCGAATCGCTAGCCGGCCAGTTGGCCGTAGGCCGCGTGATCGTGGCGCGCGCCAATTCGGGCCGCTTCCCGTCGTCATACTGCGGTGTGGTCTATCAGCCGTCGCAGTTCTCGTTCATCCGCGGCCATGCGATGCCCGCAATCAACCGCGAAAGCCGCGCTTGGCAGACGGCTGTGCGCATCGCGCAGATCGCTGACGATGGTTTGTGGAAAAGCCCGGTCGAAGGCGCAATGTTCTTCCATGCCACGCATGTTTCGCCGCGCTGGGGCAAGACCCGCATGGCCAAGGTGGACGGTCACATCTTCTACCGCTGATCGTGCCGCTTTCAGGATATGAAAAAGGGCCGGTTCCGCAATGGAACCGGCCCTTTTTCATGGGGCATGTGCCCTTCGGCTCAGTGGCGGAAGTGGCGCATTCCGGTGAAGACCATTGCGAGGCCTGCTTCATCGGCAGCAGCAATCACGTCCTCATCGCGGATCGATCCGCCGGGCTGGATCACGCAAGTCGCGCCAGCTTCCACGGCTGCCAGCAATCCGTCCGCAAACGGGAAGAAGGCGTCCGAGGCGACGGCCGAACCCATCGTGCGCGATTGCGCCCAGCCAAACTTTTCGGCGGCTTCAGCAGCCTTCATTGCGGCGATGCGGCTGGAATCGCGGCGGTTCATCTGGCCAGCGCCGATGCCTGCGGTAACGCCGTCCTTGGCATAGACGATTGCGTTGGACTTGACGTGGCGCGCCACAGTCCAGGCGAAGAGGCAGTCTTTCAGTTCCTGTTCGGTCGGCTGGCGCTTGGTCACAACCTTCAGGTCATCGAGCGAGACGACGCCGTTGTCGCGGCTCTGGACCAGCAGGCCACCCGTGATCGGCTTGACCATCAGCCCGCCCCGGCGCGGATCGGGCAGGTCGCCGGTCAGCAGCAGGCGCAGGTTCTTCTTGCGTGCAAAGGCTTCCTTGGCCGCGTCGTCGGCTGCAGGTGCGATAACGACTTCGGTGAAGATCTCGCAGATTGCGTTGGCGGTTGGGCCATCGAGCGGCACGTTGGTGGCAACGATGCCGCCGAAAGCCGAAACATCATCGCAGGCCAGCGCGCCCTGCCATGCGTCGAGCAGGTTTGAAGCCTGCGCGACGCCGCAGGGGTTGGCGTGCTTGACGATGACCACGGCCGGGGCCTGTCCGCGAAATTCTGCGGCCAGTTCGAACGCGGCATCGGCATCGTTGTAGTTGTTGTAGGACAGTTCCTTGCCCTGAATCTGTTCGGCCTGGGCGATGCCCTTGCCGAAAGGTCCGCGCGGGACATAGAGCGCGGCCTTCTGGTGCGGATTTTCGCCATAGCGCAGTTCTTCCACGCGCTTGCCGATGACGGCGAGCGTTTCCGGGAACATCTGCTGCTGATCGGCAAAGGCGAACCACTGGCTGATCATGCTGTCGTAGGTCGCTGTCGCGGCAAAAGCGCGGGCGGCCATCAGGCGGCGGAAAGCAAGGCTGGTGGCGCCGTTAGTGCTTTCCAGTTCGGCCAGAAGGTCAGCGTAGTCTGCCGGATCGGTGACGATGGTGACATATTCGTGGTTCTTCGCGGCAGAGCGCACCATCGAAGGACCGCCGATATCGATGTTCTCGATCACCTCGTCACGTTCTGCACCTTTCGCCACCGTGGCTTCGAAGGGGTAGAGGTTGACGACAACCAGATCGATTGCGCCGATGCTGTGTTCGGCCATTGCAGCGGCGTGTTCGGGATTGTCGCGCACGGCCAAAAGCCCGCCGTGAATCGTGGGGTGCAGCGTCTTGACGCGCCCATCCATCATTTCGGGAAAGCCGGTGTGCTCGGACACGTCCTTTACGGTGAGGCCTGCATCGCGCAGGGCCTTGGCAGTCCCGCCGGTGGACAGCAGTTCAACACCGCGCGCGGCCAGGGACTTGCCCAGATCGACAAGGCCTGATTTGTCGGACACCGAAAGCAGTGCCCGCTTGATCGTAACTTCGCTCACGTGAAAATTCCTGTTTTAGCGCATCTTCTTGAGCAGCCAGGAGAAGCTTTCTCCGCTGCGGGGAACCTTGGCGGTGACGACGAGCTGGCGCGTGCCAACAGGCCGTCCCTGACCATCTGCCCAGAGGCTTTCCTCGACCGAGATCGGATCGCGGCCAGACCGGAATTGCCACAGGCTGCCGTCGGGCAGGGCGAGCGTTATGCCTTTCCCGTCCGTGCTGGCGGCCAGCTCGATATGCGGGCCGAGGTGGAAGCGCAAGGCGACTCCGATGGTGCCGCGCTTGCCTTTGCGCCCTGACGGTACAAGCAGGTCTTCGCCGCGCAGCTCGGTCCCGTCATCGCGCAGGATCAGGATACGCCGATGGACAAGGCCGTAGCGGCTGACATAGCCGTTGTGGCTGGCTTCGATCCGCGTGGCCCCTCCACCTGCGCCGGTGGGGCCGCTGGCATCTGCTGAAAGGGTGCGGCGATCCACTTCGACTTCGGACACGCCCGAACCGATGCGCCCGTTGATCAGCACGGCGGTGGAATTGAAATCGTCGATTGTCAGCGTCGAATGGGCCGCGGTGGCACGCAGCCCCTGTTCAAGCCGCAGCGGGATCATGCCGCCGGCAAAGGCCGCCCCGCCGCAGTTGACGATCAGGCGGTCCATGCCGTGGCTGAATTCGAATGCCAGCGTCGACGCGCAGCCATCGCGCGCGTGGCGGGCAACGGGTGGCGGTCCGGCATCGAATTGCAGCACGGATTTGCCCGCCGTGGCGCGCTGATACCCCCACTGCCGTGCATCGCGCAGCGGGCGCGTGCGCACACCGCTGGCCTTGACCAGCATTGCAATCTGATCGGCTGACACAGCACCTGCACCCTGCCAGTTGCCCAGCGCGCCATCGCCATGCAGCAGCGCCAGCAGCGGCGGGACCAGCAGGGCAAGCATCGTCTGGATCTGAGGCAGCGGCTCTTCGCGCACGGCTTCGTAGCAGGCACGCAGCGCGATCAGCAGTTCGATGGTCTCGATCTGGCAGACCGGGCTGCGCGACAGCACGCCGCCATCGTCGCTGATCAATTCGCCCAAGGCCCGCACCAGCCTCGCTTCGGCATAAAGGCGGCGTGCCTTGCCCTCGGCCATGATCAGGCCGGTAGCAACGAGGCCGCACCAGCCCGCGACTTCGCCAAGCCGGTCATCCGCCTTGGTCACGCGGCGATCAAGCCAGCGGGCGGTATCTTCAATCGTGTGGAGGATGCGGTTGCGGAACGTGCGGTCCTGCCCGGAAAGCAGCAGCGGCGCGTGCACCATCCAGTTCAGCAGGCGATGGCCGACATTGCCGACATCCCACGCGGGCGTCGGATCGGGCTTGGGATTGGCGGTGAGCCACGTGGCAAGAATCCGCTCTGCCACCTGGGCGCATTGCGCGCGGGTGCCGCCGCATTCGAGATCACGCAGCCAGCGGAAGCCGTGAACCATGCGTTCGAACGGAGGTGGCAGGCGTGGGCCGGAAAAGGCGGTGTCGGCAATGGCGGACTTGAAGCCATAGACGAGGAAGTGCCCCGCGCGCAGCGCCTTACCCGCAGCGGCATCGCCAGCCAGCGGGGGCAGTACCGTTGCGGTCAGCCGCGTTCTGGCGCGCTTGCGGAACGGATGGATTGCGCTGGCGGGCAGGCCGAGGCTGTAGGCGAAGCGGACCAGCCTGTCCCCGGCACCCAGCGCTGGCGGCGCGAAATCGGCAAGGGCAAGTGCTCTGCCGGGTTCGACGACGCCCGGTTCCATTGCGGTCGCGTCGGTTACGATGGCCGGAGGTGCAGTGCCGATTGGCTTAGCACTGTCGAGCGGTTCGGCCAGCGGTTCCTCCTGCGTTGCACTCAGCGGAATTGCGGGTGGCGAACCGGCCGCCGCCGGGCGGCTTCCGACGAGAGGGAAGCCGCTGTCCATCATATCAGCCCAAAGCCTTCAGTGCTGCGATATTTGCCGCATATTGCGATGGTCCGCCCTTGAACGAAGCCGTACCGGCGACCAGAACATCTGCCCCCGCATCGACGCAGGAGCGGATTGTAGTGGTATCCACGCCACCGTCGACTTCGAGATGAATCTGACGGCCCGACTTGTCGATCATCTTGCGCACGGCCTCGATCTTGCGAAGCTGGCTGGAGATGAAGCTTTGCCCGCCAAAGCCGGGATTGACGCTCATGATCAGGACCAGATCGACATCATCGATCAGATAATCGAGCATCTTGGCAGGCGTTCCGGGATTGAGCGAAACGCCAGCCTTCTTGCCCAGACCCTTGATCGCCTGGACGGTGCGGTGAATATGCGGCCCAGCCTCAGGGTGGACGGTGATGATATCGGCCCCGGCATCGGCAAATGCCTGCAGATAGGAATCGACCGGCGAGATCATCAGGTGCACGTCGAACGGCTTGGCCGTGTGCGGGCGCAGCGCCTTTACCACCATTGGGCCAATCGTGATGTTGGGCACGAAATGACCATCCATCACATCGACGTGAATCCAGTCTGCCCCGGCAGCATCGATTGCGCGCACTTCTTCGCCAAGCTTCGAAAAATCGGCGGAAAGGATCGAAGGAGAAATCAGCGGGGTCATCGGGCGGCGTTATCCTGCAAGCGGAGGCAGGTCATCCCAACACGCACCGGTGCCGCAAACGGCCACCCCACACCATTTCGCTTAGCTTTGGGGAATCGGCGGAACAAGCATTCGGGCCCCGCTTATCCACACGGAATGTCCCGTATCGGGGGCGGTTTGCCGCTGAACTGTGGGTTGCGAGAGAGTTCAGGGCGCGTTCACGGCACGAATCATACTTAACGATGCAGCGATATGGCGGTATGCCGCCGACGAAGCGGACGGAACATTGGCGTCATAAACGAGGTTCATGGCGAACCTTGCCGGCGCACCGCCTAGACAGACACATCGAAATCGGGGCTTTTTGAATATGAACAAGCCGAGACGTTGGCACGCCACGGCCACTGCTTTTGCTGCTGCGATTGCTGCCCTTGCCGGGGCGAGCAGTGTGGCGAGCGCGAATGCACCCAACTGCGCCGGGCCGGTCAGCGATACCTGGATCAATGTGACGGTTGATGGCGTGCGCAACGGCAACGGCCTGATGGCGGTGACGCTCTATGCCGATGAACCGCGCAAGTTCCTCGTCAAGAAAGGCTCGATGTACGTTGGGCGTGTCGATGCGACTGCGCCGGAAACGCGCATGTGCCTGTTCGTGCCCAAGCCTGGTGTCTATGCTCTGGCCGTCTACCATGACGAGGATGCGAGCCGGAATCTCAAGCGCAGCGGGGTGCTGGGACTGCCCGAAGAAGGCTTCGGCTTTTCCAACAACCCGCCGACGATTGCGAGCATTCCCTCGTTCCGTTCGGTGCGGCTGAACATCTCGAAGTCGGGTCTGTCGACCCGGATTCACCTCAAGTATCCGTAAGGGTGAACGGGGAGCGTTCGCGCTCCCCAATCTTACTCGCCCGCAGGAACGCCGATAGCGGCGAACGTTTGCGCGAGATGCCAGGGGGCTAGCTCTTCGGCTAGTGCGTGGGCGCGCGGATCGTCCACGTCCATCCACCAGGCTTCGTCGATATCCATCGTTCCGGCACGCCCAGCGTCAGCCAGACGCTGCATTCCGTCGGAAAGACTGCCCGACTTGCCATCGGCAATGGCATCGCGGATGGCGATAGCCAGTTCAGGCGTGGCAAGAAACGCGCCGCAATCGACGGCATCGTAAGGTGCGATGGTCTTGCCGATGGCGGTGATCCGGCCATCGTCGTCCATCCTCACCCACGTGGCATCATCGGGATCGACCAGCGGATTGTCGATGCGGCGATCCACCGCCAGCGTTACGCCACGCGTAGGTCGATCTTCCAGCATCAGACGGGCGAGGATATCGGCATCGAACATGTGATCGGCCATCATCAGCAGATAATTGCCATCACACCGCGTTGCCCCTGCCATGACCGAATGGCCATTAGGAGTGGACCAGTTGGTCAGGCGAACGGGCACGATCTCCACGCCGACGCGCAGTGAGAGTTCGGCCAAGAAGGCTTCGAGCATGTCGGCATGATGGCCGGTGACGACGACGACCCGCGTTATGCCTGCGAGCATGGCCTGACGCACGCCGATTTCGATCAGCGGCACCCCGGCAACCGGTGTAAGCGGCTTCGATGGCGATAGGTCAGCCAGACGGCTGCCGAAACCTGCGGCGATGATCAGGGCATCCATGACGGTTGTTCGCCTAACGGGTTCGCCAGAAAAATGAAAGGGGCGGCAAATGGAAAGGGCCGACCAGACTTGCGTCCGGTCGGCCCTGATCCTTTGCGCGAAAGGCTTCGCTTATTCTGCTGCCAGCTTTTCGACCGAGGCGTATTCCTCGACCATCTGGGCGGCAACATCATCGTTGAACTGCTGCGGCGGGTGCTTGCAGAAATAGGCCGACGGGCCGATCAGCGCACCGCCTTCACCACGATCAAGCGCAACCTTGCAGCAACGGATCGCGTCCATGACGCAAGCCGCAGAGTTGGGGCTGTCTTCAACCGAGAGGCGAAGTTCGAGATTCATGGGCACGTTGCCCCACTGCTGGCCTTCCATGCGGATGAAGCACAGCTTGTTGTCCTTCTGCCAAGGAACATAGTCCGAAGGGCCAACGTGGATGTTTTCGTCTTCAAGGCGAGTCGCAAGCATGGCCTGCACGGCTTCGGTCTTCGATTCCTTCTTGCTGCCCAGACGCTGACGGTCGAGCATGTTCATGAAATCGGTGTTGCCGCCGGTGTTGAGCTGGTACGTACGTTCGACATTGACGCCGCGTGCAGCAAACAGGCTCGACAGAACGCGGTGGACGATGGTGGCACCGACCTGCGCCTTGATGTCGTCACCCACGATCGGGATCCGCTTTTCACGGAACTTCGCTTCCCATTCCGGGGTCGAAGCGATGAACACGGGCATGCAGTTGACCACCGCAACGCCGGCTTCGAGCGCGCATTCCATATAGAATTCGGTGGCTTCCTGCGACCCGACGGGGAGGAAGTTGAGCAGCACTTCAGCGCCCGAATCCTTCAGAGCCTTGACGATATCTGCCTGGGTGGCTTCGGGCTGGTCCGCCACGATGAAGCCCTTTTCACCGACCGAGGTCATGTGTGCGGCAACGCCGTCAGACACGCGGCCCATGATCACCTTGCCACCGGTCATCGGCACGTTGGTCTGGAACACGGTGGTGTTGTTCGGAGCCGCGAAGATGGCTTCGGCAATATCCTTGCCGACCTTGCGCGCATCGACATCGACGCCGAGCACGAAATCGACGTCACCGGCGCCATATCCGCCAATGCGGTCGTGGATGAGGCCCTGCGACGAATTGTTGTTGCGATAGTAGGCTACACCCTGCACCAGCGAGCTAGCGCAGTTGCCCACGCCGATCACGGCGACCTTGATTGGCTTCATGAATAACGATCCCTATCAGACAGGCGCATTAAAGCGGCTGTAATCAAACTGCCTCAAAATACCGAAATGCCATCGAATGCAAGCCGATTCCTCAGTTGGTCACGAGGAATCGGCTGACCCGCCGGTTGCAACGGCACGGTCTACCGGGTTCCTCGTCCGCACCCTGTTTCCTGCGCCGCACAATAGATCAGGCGCGCAAGAGACAGCATCTTCCGATGGGACGCGGCCCTTAACGGAAAAATGCTGCACGCGATAGTGCGTTTCCGCTCAGGTACCGCTCCCTGTCACCCGTTTGCCGGAACCGTGGCAAAAACGCCACCAAGTTCGGCAAGCGAAGACAGCGTGCGAGTGCCCGGCACAGCCTTCTCGAAATCATGCGCGGTAAACGCATCTGTCAACAAGGCGCGAAACCGCACCCCGGCCGCTGCGGCGATGTGGGCGTCGTTCGGTGAATCTCCGGTGAACAGAAATTCCGAACGATTGATGCCGAAGCGCTGTTCGAGCGCGCGGAAGTGCGCTTCGCCTTTGGCAAAGCCGGAATCGCTGCCTTGGGCCGCGCGATAGCCCAGTGCGCAATCGACCGGCCAGTCTCGCGCCAGACGATCAACGTAGAGTTCGAGATTGTTGGACGAAATGGCCACCAGAAGCCCGGACTTGCGCCAGCTTTCCAGCAATGCGGCTGTGTCCGACGCGATGGTAATTCCGGCAAGATAGCCGTCCTTCCACGCTTCGAAACGTTCCGCCACAGGATCGGTTTCCTGTGCGGGATAAAGCTGGCGCAACTGCCGTTCGAACGGCAGGCCGGAAGTGGCGAAATAGGAAAGGCGTGCTTCAGCAAGGGGCGTGCCGAATGCTTCTTCCATCAGTTGAGCGGCGCGATCGGCATAGTCCTCCATCGTGGGCACAAGCGTGCCATCAAGGTCGAACACCAGCAGTTTTACGGGGTCGGCACTATCGCTTTGCGAAAAGGCCGCTGCGCCTTGCGTCATGCCGTCAGGCTTTCACGTGCGACGGCCAGATCTTCGGGCGTATCGACCTCGAACCATTTCAGGCCCGACAGCCAGCAGACCTGTGGCGCGCTGGCACAATCGCGGGCCAGTTCGTGCAGCACCATCTCGACAGAGGCGGTGGCGATGTCCTGGCTGGCATGAACCCGGTCGAACGCGTCCCAATAGGTCTGAACGCGGTCTTGCCCGACAAAGGTCGTGCCAATGTAGGCACCGTCATAGCGCGGCAGAGTCTTGGATATCTCTACGAGAAGACCGTCTTTCTCGATCACCTTCATCTCATCGGGCAGCACGGGCCGTTCCCGTTCGCAGGCGATGCCGATTCCGGTCTCTGATGGCGCAAAGTGGCGCGTGTACATGGTGCCGGGAAAAAGGTGGTCGGCATTGGTTACCACGAAGCAGCTTTGCCCCATCAGCGGCCGCGCCGCGCCGAGCGAGGTGAGGTTGCCTGCTTCGAGCAGCACGTTGCGCACGGTGCGCACGGGAGCGGACGGCCATTCGCGAGCAATGTGTTGTTCGATCAGCTCTGCGCGGTATCCGGTGACGACGACAACATCGCTCGCCACTGCCAGCAGAGCTTCGATCGCAAAGTCTAGGCAGGTCCGGCCGGCGACGGCCATCAACGGCTTTGGCAGGGACTCGGTCGCATCGCCAAGCCTGCTTCCGCGGCCCGCAGCCAGGATCACGCCAATCATTCTGTGTCTCGGTTCCCGGTTGCAGATCGTCACAACCAATTTGGGGGAACCTTGAGCATCCTGCAAGAGGGGGCAGGACTTTGACGGCTTTCAGTTACGCCTGCTTTACAACTGGCGCATATGCGGTGGCAGCAGCAACCCTTCGCTGTCGGCGGCGATCAGCGGGGCACACCACGCCACAGCGCCCAGCCAGATGCACAGGCCGCCCAGCAGCATACCCGGCAGAACCCATGCCAGCCCGAAGAGACAAAATCCGCAAGCGACAAGGACATAGACGTCGCGTTTGAACAGCCGCTCTACCGCTAGCGTCACCGATTGCAGCACCGGCCTGCCTTCCAGCCGGCGTGTGAGCGCGGCACGCAATACGTCAAAGCTGCCGCGTTTGGGGCCAAGGCGCAGAAGGATGCTCATGGCGGTGATGCCGCACAAAAGCATGACCACGCAGGCCAGCGCGATCCATGCGTATTCCACGCCATAGGTGCGCACGACGCCGGTCATCAGGCCAATCACGAAGCCGAAATTGGCCACGGTATCGCAGGCGGTATCAAGCAGCGCGCCGCGTCGGCTCATCGCCCATGAAACGCGCGCGATATCGCCATCGACGCAATCGGTGACCGACACGATCTGGAACAGCAGGCCGCCCAGCGCGAGCCATTCCACCCCGCCCTGCCCAAGGACCACGGCCATGACCATCGCCAGCATCAGCGTGAACCATGTTATCGGATCCGGCCCGATGCCAAGCCTGAGCGCCAGTGCCGACATGCGGAACGAGATTGGCCGGTTGATCCAGCGTCCAACCGGTCCTTCGGTGGATTTCAGCGTTCCGCGCAGCAGAGTCATGACCGTGGCGTGATCGTCCTTTTCGCGGACAAGCCGGGCATCGCCGGAGGCGAATGTCAGAGTCGGGTCATTGGCCAGCGCTTCGAGCACGGTTTTGGTGGGCAGGGCTTCTGCGGGAAGCATCGCGGTGCCGGGGGGAAGCTGATCGGCAGAGGCCACCACCGTGACTTGCGGCAGGGGACGCGCGCGCAGGGCGAAGCTCTTGCGCCAGTCTTCCTCGATAACCCGATCAGCGATGACGAACACGCCATTTGCGCCCGCAAGGTCCGCAAGGATGATTCCACGCGCGATTCCAGTGATCCCGCCGATCCGGCGTTTCAGAAAGGAACTGGCTGGAATCGCGACGAAAAACGGATTACCCAAGCGCGTCTGCCTTATAGTGTGCGCCATCGGCACTTTCCTCGGCCTATAGACACGGCTACCGGTCGCGCCAAGACGGCTTTCGAAGAGGGATCGCAAGGGTGAACGTGGCAAAACGGGCAGGGACGATAGAGCGCCCCAAACGTCCGCGCGAAATGCAGGATCGCCTGAACTATCACTTCTACCACCCGCTGGCGTGGCGACTGGCGCGATTGCTGGCGCACACACCGCTGACGCCGAACATGGTTTCGGTCTTCGGCGGGCTGCTGGTGGTGGCTGCGGGCCTCGTCTATTTCAACATGGACGCCACCGGTGGCACATGGCAGCTCGGCTGGCCATGGGGTGCGCTGCTGGGCATGGCGCTACACATGAGCTGGCACGTGGTCGATGGCGCGGACGGCGATCTGGCGCGGATCACTGGCAGGTCCAGCCCCATTGGCGAAATGGTCGATGGCATCTGCGATTATGTCAGCCACATCGTGGTCTACGTGCTGCTGGCTTTCGTGCTGACGCGGCAAGTGGGGGCGGGGCAGGCGTGGGCATGGACGGTGGCTGCGGGTGTCTCGCACATCATCCAGTCAAACCACGTTGAGGTGCAGCGACGCTTCTACCAGTATTGGACCTACGGCGTGCCGTGGCTGAACAATTCGAAGGAGAACAGCACGGGCCTGTTCGGTTCGGGCGGGGTTTTCGCCAAGGTTTTCGAGCCGATTGCGCGCGGATACCTCTACCTTGCCGCCGGGATGACGCCCCATGCCCGGCAGATCGATGCAGCGGTGGGATCGGCAATGGCGGCGGGCGATAACGGCAGGCTTGCGGCGATTCGCGGCGAAGTGGCGCGCGAACAGAAGCCGTTGCTCGATTTCCTCAAACTGCTCGGCCCCAATCCCCGCGCCATCGTGCTGGGGCTGGCGATGATCGCGGGCAGCCCGGTGTGGTATTTCTTCTATCAGGCCGTGGTGCTGAACGTGCTGCTGCTGATCTCGGTCCAGCTGCACAACCGCGCCGCTGTGAGGACAGCCTCTCGGCTCTAACTGATTCTGTAACGGTTGAGGGAAAGCAC
Source organism: Novosphingobium sp. ERN07 (assembly GCF_012641335.1). Classification (GTDB taxonomy): domain Bacteria; phylum Pseudomonadota; class Alphaproteobacteria; order Sphingomonadales; family Sphingomonadaceae; genus Novosphingobium. The sequence goes on along the minus strand of NZ_JABAID010000001.1, from coordinate 391,143 downwards.
GCCGGGGCGCAGCTTGCGCCAGATCAGGACGAACGCCGTGTAGAGCGCCAGCGCGATCACGGCGGGCGCTGCATCGCGCACGGCCACCGCTGTCGTTGACGGCAGGAACAGCGCACATTGCCGCCCGACGATCACGGCCATGCTTGCCCCCGCAATCGGCACGGCAGCGTGAAGCAGTGGCGGTCTCACGCCAAGGCCGGCAAGCCAATGCCGGCGAAGGCCTGCGGCAAACAGCGCCGCGATCAGCATCGCCACGGTCGCCCCGACAATGCCGTAGTCCGGTGTCAACAGGGGAATGCCAAGGCCTGCCACCGCGATCAGGATCAGGTTTACCTGCAAGGCCAGTGCGGGGCGGCGATAGTAGAGAATCAGTTCCGATACCCCGAACGCGCCGTTGACAGTTTCGGCCAAAACCATTGCCAGCAGTGCCGTATAGGCCCCAGGCTGGCTCACTCCGAACACGCCCAACAGCAGATCGCCGGTCGCCGCTATCATCAGCACGACGCCAAGTTGCAGTGTCAGCACCACGCGGGTCGCGGCGGCGGTTGCCTCGCCAGTCACCACATCGCCGTCGCTGCGCATCGTCCGCGCGGTCAGCGGGGTAAGGATGCCGTCGAAGGCCTGACGCACTTGCAGGATTGGCGTGCGCAATTGGCGCAACACGCCGTAGACACCCGCAGGCGCATCGCCCAGGAGGAAGCCGACAAGGTAAAGGTCGATGCGCTGCGCTAGCGTGGTCAGGAAATCGCTGCCGCTGGCAGGAACAAGCGCCCGCGCACGCCGCAGCAGTGATACTGGAGAAGGTCGCCAGCGCCGCAGATGGAGTGGGCCAAGGCAGTGCCGTGCGCTCCACAACGAGAACACCGCCAGCGCGATTGACCCGGCCCAATAGCCGAGCAGCATTCCGGTGCCTTGCAGGCCGAACTGCCACGCCACCAGCGCCACGCCGGTCAGCGCATAGGGTTCCACCAGACCGCGCCCGATCACCTCATAGCGCATCTTGTGCGTCCAGCGCGTTGCCGCCAGCGCGATATCGCCTGTGATCTGGCCAAGAACGGCGGGTGCCAACAGGGCGATGGCGATGCGCAATGCCTCTGATACCGCGCCTTGCGGCAACAGTAGCACGCCGCCGATCATCGCGAGCGAAACGGCCAGCCCGGTGAGCATAGCCAGCAGCAGCGCATCAAGCAGGACGTGCGTGGCCAGTCTGCCGTGCGTGGCCGATGTTTCCTCTTCCAGCCACGGAAAGATCATGCGCTTCAGGCCAAGGCTGGCGACTGGCACCGCCAGTTCGACCATCGCGCTGGCCATCGTGAACACGCCGTAATTCGCCGCGCCATAGAGCCGCGCGCCGACATAGAGAAAGCCTGCCCGCGCGGCGAAACGGATCACGAAGCTCAGCGCGTTCGAACCGGCGCCGCGCGCAATGACCTTTTGTGAACCGGAAGAGTCTGGTGAAGCTGGGGGCGGCATGACGCGCGCCGCTTGGCTTCAATCGTTCGGCTTTGCAACCATAAGGATAGGCCTCAGGCCGGGTCTTTGCGCATGGTCAGGGCGCTGAGCGCCACCACCGAGATCGCCAGCGCTTCCATCACGCTCCACGCCAGCCAGTTCGAATGGTTATAAAGCCACACGCCAATGGCCGGAGCCGCGATATAGGCGGCACCGTTGACCGATGCGACCACGCCCGCCGCCTGCCCTTGTTCTCGCGGGCTAACTGCAAGGCTTGCGCCCGAAGTGAAGCCGGGACGGAACAGGCCAAAGCCCAGCGATGCGATGGCAAAACCCACCGCGATGGTGTGCAGATCCTTGCCCGCCGCAATTGGAAGAATGCCAAGCGCGGCAAGGCCCATGCCCCACAGCGTCGATGTACGTGGCCCAAGGCCCAGCATCGGGATCAGCCCCCACTGTGCCAACAGCGTCGCCACCGCGCCTGACATCAGGACAAGGCCCACCGGCCCAGCCCCCGCGTCTGGATCACCGCGCAGGCCAAGTCGGTCAAGCAGCAGGAACCCGATCACGCCCAGTACCATCGCCTGCGCGTGGCCGCCAACCAGCCCCGCCAGCAGCCAGGGGCGCAGGCGGCGATCCGACCAGCGCAGCCGGTCCGTGCCAGTGTGCTGCGGTTCGGCAGCGGGCAGTTCGTCGGGAGTTCCATCGGGATGGTCCTCGACGATTCGCGGATTGGACGATGCGCTGAACGGGGCCGCCATAACCTCACCACGCGCGGCAAAGCGGGGATCGTCATCGGGAAGCCGAGTGCGCAGCAGCACCAGCACGATCACGCCCATAATTGCAAAAACGGCAAACGGTCCCACCAGTCCGAGCCCCGGCAGGATCATCAGCGGTGCCAGCGCCGGGCCAAGCACGGTGCCAAGGCCAAAGCTCGATGCGACCAGCGACAAGGCCTTGGTCCGCTCTGCCCTTCCGGTGCGGCTGGCGACATAGGCCTGCACGGCAGGCGGGGCTGCCGAGCCGAACAGGCCGTAGAATGACCGTGCCAGTGCGAAGAGGATCATGGTGAGGGCTGCGCTGAACCAGCCATCCAATCCAAAATGAAGGATCATGCCGCACAAGCCGAACGACAGGATGAAACCCGTGACGCCCAGCGCCATCATCGCCTTGCGTCCACGCCGGTCCGATCTCCGCGCCCAGAACGGGGCGAGCATGACCCACAGCAGTGCCGACCACGAATAGGCAAGGCTTACCCATACGTCAGCAATTCTCAGCCGCGTGCCGATTGAAGGCATGACCGATTGCATCGCTGTGTTGCCTGCCGCCGTCACCAGCATCACGGCAAAAAGCAGCGCCATGCGCTCTCTGGGTAGACGGATTGCCCCTTCGTTCATGTCCGATCCCGTTACATTTCCACGACTGGTTCTTTCTCTTCGGGGTAGGCGTGGTGGTCAATGCTTGCAATGGCGTGACAAATTTGCGACCCGCATGGGTCATCAAGACCGGCAGAGGACATCTTCCTGCAATGACTTCGACCCAGGTTGCGCGCCAGCCCTTTTTCCAGCGGGCCAAGCGCAAGGCGGAACGCCTGCTCGGCCCGGCCGGGATCTTCTTCAAAGGCTTTCTCAAGCATCCCGCAATGGTCGGGGCAATCGTGCCATCATCGAAGCGCACGATCGAGCGTGTGCTTTCGGTGGTAGACTGGGAAGAATGCCGCCTGTTCGTGGAGTATGGCCCCGGCGTGGGCACGTTCTGCCGCCCGGTGCTGGAAAAGTTGCGCCGCGACGGCCGGTTGATCGTGATCGATACCAATCCCGATTTCATCGAATATCTGCAGAAGACCATCGGTGACAGCCGCTTCATCGCGGTCAACGGATCGGCCACCGATGTTGAAGAAATCGTCCGCGCCAACGGTTTCGAACACGCCGATTATGTCCTGTCCGGCCTGCCATTCTCGAACCTCCCCGAAGGTGTAGGTCCGGCGATCATGGGCGCGACGCATCGCGTGTTGCGGCCCGGCGGGGCATTCCTCGTCTATCAATACACCGCGCGCGCGCGCGATCTGATGGGCCAGTTCTTCCGCCGGATCGACAAGGGCTTCGAACCCGTCAACGTGCCGCCCTGCGTGATTAGCTGGGGCTGGAAGGAATAAACCCCCAGCCTGCACCTTAGCCGAAGATATCGCCAATTTCGTCGGCGGTTTCTCCGGCAAGCTGGCGATAGACTGCCGCCAGCATGGCCACGAAATAGACCAACGCTCCTGCCGTCAACGTGCTTGAAACTGCTGCCGTCAGCACTTGCTGCACGCTGCCGTCTGTCGTCAGCACCAAAACCACGCCCACCAGCATCATGGCAAGGCCATAGACGACCGCGAACAGCAGTCCGGCCAGCACGAAAAAGGCCAGCAACCGGCCTGAATTGCCGCTGGTCAAAGTCCAAGACCGCTTCAACGCCTTCACGGGATTGCGCTCTGCCTCAATGGCCAGAACCGGCGCGACCAGCGCCATGCGCAGGCTTGACCAGATCATCGCGATGAAGGCTCCGATGATCACCACCGCAGCAATAGCCTGCTGGCCGGTCAATGCCGCTGCGCTCACCAGCACCAGAAAGCCCATGCCCAGCGCGCCGCCGACGATGATCTGCGCCAGCACATATGGCCCAAGTGCGAAAAAGCCTTGCCGGATCGCCTGCCCAACGGTGGGCCTCGTGCGGTCTGTCATCACGATCAGCATCGTTACCGTGCCCGCCATTTGCAGCAGTGTAACGATCACCAGTAGCGGCAACGAAGCGGTCCATGCCTCGGTCAGCATCTCCATCATCGCGCGCGGGGGCGTTCCGGGCGGCATCTGCGGTTCGGGCACAAAGACGGAGAAGGCCAGACTCGGTAGCAGGAAGAATACCCCCGCAATCGCCATCAGCATGTCGCGATTGGCAGAGACGAGGCGCGTGGCGCTCTTCCAGGCAAGGGTGCTGTCGAGTTGAACCTTCATGGCGCTCCTCTAGCAGCGCAAACCGGCATCTGTCGAACCCGGATGCTTCGCGTGCCTTGCGCCCTCTTGATGATCTGGATCATCTGCGCCATGCGAAGAGCCATGCCCGGTCCAGACGCTATCGAAATCCGCCGCGAAACTGCGCAAGTGCCCTATCGCACGGCGCTTGATGAAATGGCCGTGCGCAACGCGGCGATTGCCGATAACACCGCGCGGGAACTGGTCTGGTTGCTCGAACACCCGCCCGTCTATACCGCAGGCACCAGCGCCGATCCGCAGGAACTGCTCGACCCGCGCTTTGAAGTGGTCGAGGCGGGGCGTGGTGGGCGCTACACCTATCACGGCCCCGGTCAGCGCATCGGCTATGTCCTGCTCGATCTGCGCAAGCGTGCGCGTGATGTGCGTGGTTTCGTTCATGCGCTCGAAGGCTGGGTTATCGATACGCTGGCGGATTTCGGTGTCGAATCGTGGCGGGCCGAAGGCCGTGTCGGCATCTGGACTCTGGGCACGGATGGGCGAGAGGCAAAGATTGGCGCGATTGGCGTGCGCATCCGCCGCTGGGTGACGATGCACGGTTTCTCGGTCAACCTTGCGCCCGATCTTTCGCATTTTGGCGGCATCGTGCCCTGCGGCATCGAGGAGTTCGGCGTAACCAGTCTGGCTGCGCTGGGCCGCGATGTAAGCGCGCAAGCGTGGGATGCGGCATTGCTCGCCCACTTCGATACGTTTCTGGCGAAGCTGGATACACCGTGCCCCACCCCATCTACGCCATCGGAGGCCGCATGATCCGACGTTCAGCCAGTTTTGCCCTTTGTCTGCCGTTCGGCCTGCTCCTTGCGTCCTGCAACCAGAAGGCCGATCAGGGCAAGGCGACCGCTGCTGCAGGTGAAGTCCTGCCAGGATCGATTTCTGACGAGATGATCGACCTCGATACCTCGACCGCTTCTCCGCCGCTTGCCCCGGTCAAACAGGCTGGGCCGAAGAAGGAAGCAGCGGACAAGCCGGACGAAAGTGACGACGAGGCCGAAGCCGAAGCCAAGCCTCCTGCCGCTGCCCCCGTAGCGGAATCAGCTGATACCCAATAGCTGCTTCGCCATGCGCAAGTGGGGCTGATCGATCATCCGCCCATTGTATTGCAGCGTCCCAGCGTTGGGATTTTGCGCAAACAAGCCAATGATCGCCTCGGCTTCCGCCAGTTCCGCTGCGCTGGGTGCAAATGCGGCGTTGATCACTGGCACCTGTGACGGGTGAATCGCCAGCATCCCGGTGAAGCCATCGGCGCGTGCCGCCTGTGCCGCGCGTTGCGTGCCTGCCTCATCGCGAAAGTCATCGTATAGCGTATCGATGGACCAGACGCCGCTGGCATGGGCCACCAGCAGGCACTGTGCGCGAATAAAGCGGAACGCATCGGTCCACGCGCCATCGCCGTCACGCTTTCGACTGGCACCCAGAACGGCGGAAAGGTCTTCCGCGCCCCACGTCAGCCCGGCAAGACGCGGCATGGCCGCATCGACATAGCCAGGGATGGTCAGTGCAGACTTTGCCGTCTCGCTCACCAGCGGAAGGATGCGCGTGCTACCGTTGGCGATGCGGTGGCGCTGTTCCAGCTCGTAGATTTCCGCTGCCAGCAGTCTGACCTGTTCCGGCCCTTCGCATTTGGGCAGCATCACGCCGTCGGGGGCCCCTGCCATGACGACTTGCAGATCATCACGCCACATCCCGGTATCGATCGCATTGATCCGCACCCAGCGCGCCACCGGACGGTTTTCGGTCACATGCTGGCGATGGGCCGCCAGCCAACCCTGCGCGAGTGCGCGGGCGGCTGGCTTGGCGGCTGGTGCCACTGCGTCTTCAAGGTCGACGATCACCGCGTGCGTGCCCGTGGTCATGGCCTTCCCCAGCTTCTTTTCGCTGTCACCGGGGACAAAAAGCCATGATCTGGGCGGCATAAGGCAATCCTCCATCATTCGACCGAAGCGGTTTCCTCCGCCAGTGTCGGGTAGTCGGTATAACCCGCTTCGCCAGGGAAATACCATGTCTGCGGCACCCCCTTGTTCGGATTGATGTGCGCGCCCTGCCGGATGCGGTCCACCAGATCGGGGTTCGAGATGAACGGACGGCCAAAGCTGATCGCATCTGCGCGGCCCGATGCCACGTCTGCTGCGGCATTTTCGGGCGCATAGTCACTGTTGAGCACGAGCGGGCCGGTGTAGATCGAGCGGATCACCCCGTCCTGCTGAGGAACGTCGGTCTGTCCGAAAGTGCCCTCCGGCCCCGGCTGGCGCAGTTCGACAAAGCTGGCGCCCAGTTCCTGCAACACGCGCGCTGCTTCGCCGAAGGTGGCGGCAGGGTTGCTGTCATCCACACCTTGCGATTCGCCATTGGGCGAAAGGCGGATCGATACGCGATCCTTGCCCCATACTGCGATCAGCCGTTCCATCACTTCGCGCATCAGGCGCACGCGGTTCTGCGGGGTGCCGCCGTAATCGTCATCGCGCAGGTTCGTGCCATCACGCAGGAACTGGTCGATCAGATAGCCATTGGCAGCGTGAAGCTGCACGCCATCAAAACCCGCCTTCTTTGCGTTCTCGGCGGCGCGGCCATAATCTTCGATCAGACGCGGCATTTCATCGATCCGCAGCGGGCGGGCTGGTTCGAAATCCTTCGTGCCTTCCGGCGTATGCGCATGGCCGGGCGCGGTCGTGGCCGATGCTGAAACCGGCGGTTCCCCGCCAAGGAAATAGGGATGCACGATGCGCCCCATGTGCCAAAGCTGCATCACGATGCGGCCACTGGCCTGATGCACGGCTTCCACGATGGGCTTCCATGCTTCGGTCTGTTCGTCGCTCCAGATGCCCGGCGCGCTCGGCCAGCCGAGTCCTTCGCGGCTGATGCCGGTGGCCTCGGTGATGATCAGCCCGGCGCTGGCGCGCTGGCGATAGTATTCCACCATGATGGGCGTCGGCACGCCATCGGCTGTGGCCCGTCCGCGTGTGAGCGGGGCCATAACGATCCGGTTTGGCGCTTCGATTGCACCAAGACGCACGGGCTGGAACAGCGGGTCATGCATGGGTAGGAGACCTTTCGTTAAAAAATCGGCGAGACGCACTGGGTTTCGCTTTGCAACTGGATTAGGCAGCGCCAATGACGAATTCAAGTGACGCAGCCTTGTCCTTTCGCCCCAGTCCGAAGCATTTCCTTGCCCTGCTGACAGGAAACATTGCGCTGGCCCTGGGGCCGTGGTTCGTGCGTCTGGCCGATAGCGGCCCAGTTTCTGCAGGATTGTGGCGGTTGGCGCTGGCATTGCCACTGCTCGCGCTCCTCGCTCTGCGCGGGCGCGAACCAATGTGGGGCTATGCGCGCAAGGACTGGTGGATCATCGTTGCAGCGGGCGTCGTCTTTGCGCTCGACCTTGCCAGTTGGCACGTCGGTATCGAAATGACCAAGCTGGGCAATGCCACGCTCTTCGGCAATTCCGGCAGCTTGATCCTGATGGTCTGGGGACTGGTGACCATGCACCGCCGCCCGCATCTTCGGGAGTTTGCCGCCGTGGCGATGGCGCTGGGCGGCGCTGGCCTGTTACTGGGCCGTTCGATGGAAATCGATGCTCGCACTCTTGCGGGAGACTTGTTCTGCATCCTCGCCGGGCTGTTCTATGTGGTTTACATTCTGCTGGTTCAGGGCATTCGGGGGCGCTTCGGCTCGTGGAGCCTACTGTTCTGGTCCAGCCTTGCTGGCGTCCCGGTCATGCTGTTCACCGCGCTGGCGCTGGGTGAACCGGTCTGGCCAACGAACTGGTGGCCGCTCATAGGCCTGATGTTCGCCAGCCAGATCGTCGGGCAGGGTCTGCTCGTCTATTCGCTTCGCCACTTTGCGCCGCTGGTCATCGGCCTCGTCCTGCTGACGCAACCTGCGGTTTCGGTGCTGGTGGGCTGGCTTGCCTTCAACGAAGTCCTCGCGCTGCCCGACGCCATCGGCATGGCCCTGGTCGGCGCGGCACTGGTGCTGGCCAGAAGTGCGGAATCTATGGGCGAGGGTAAGGGGGTGTGAATCACCCCCCAAAAGGCTTCGCTCCCAGATCGCCCATGCCCACCGTGCCGCTCGCCATGTCGAGCATCCGGTCGAGGCTCTTCTTTGCAGCGAGACGAAGCTCTTCGTCCATCTCGATGCGCGGTTCCAAATCGCGTAGCGCGATGTAGAGTTTTTCCATCGTGTTCAGCGCCATGTAGGGGCAGATGTTGCAGTTGCAGTTGCCGTCGGCCCCTGGTGCGCCGATGAAGGTCTTTTCAGGGATCGCCAGTTGCATCTGGTGGATGATGTGCGGCTCGGTCGCCACGATCAGCGTATCGCCGGTAAAGGTCTTGGCGAATTGCAGGATGCCGCTGGTCGAACCCACATAGTCGCAATGGTCGATGATGTGGGGCGGGCATTCGGGGTGCCCGGCTACGGGCGCGCCGGGATGCTGCGCCATCAGCTTGAGCAGTTCGGTTTCCGAAAAGGCTTCATGCACGATGCACACGCCCGGCCAGAGCAGCATATCGCGCCCGAACTTGCGGTTCAGGTATCCGCCAAGATGGCGATCAGGGCCGAAGATGATCTTCTGTTCGGGCGGGATCTGCACAAGGATCGTCTCGGCGCTCGATGACGTGACGATCACGTCGGACAGGGCCTTAACCTCGGTCGAGCAGTTGATGTAGGTCAGTGCGATGTGATCGGGATGCGCTTCGCGGAACGCCTTGAACTTGTCTGGCGGGCAGGAATCTTCAAGGCTGCACCCGGCGTCCATATCGGGCAGCACCACGATCTTGTTTGGTGAAAGGATCTTGGCCGTATCGGCCATGAACTTCACGCCGCAGAACGCGATCACATCGGCATCGGTCGCTGCCGCCTTGCGCGACAGTTCAAGACTGTCGCCCACGAAATCTGCCAGATCCTGGATCTCCGGGCGCTGATAATAGTGCGCAAGAATCACCGCATTGCGCTCTTTGCGCAGGCGGTCGATTTCGGCGCGCAGGTCAAGGCCGGAAAGGTTCTGGGGCTGGGCAGTCATGGCGTCACATCCTCCCGCCCGCGCTGGTCCTGCGGGCGAGACGCGGACTTAGGGGGCGCGGCCTTCTATCGCAATAGCCTGCGCCATTCCGGCGGGCCTCACGGGTCGAAAGTGACGACGACCTTTGCCTTGCCATAGCCCGCAACCTGCAGGGGGATCGAAAGGTTTTGCGAAATCGCTTCTTTTGCCGCCTGCCGCGCAAGGTTCATCAGGACGGGATTGGCCGCCTGTTGCACCGCCTGTGCTTCGGCCAAGCGGGTATTGTCGCGTGTCAGCTTGTCCTGCGCTTCGCGCGTGATCCAGATGCCATCGCGCAGGTATTGCGCCCGCGCTTCATCAAGATTGGGGCGGCTCACTGTCAACGCAGGCAGCTTTACGCCTAGGGTTTGTGCCTGCGCGTCCCAGTTCAGCCGCTCACGCCCAACTTTTGACAGGTCGATGGTATAATCCACGCGGGCCGGGATCACCGCAACCTGCTTGGAATTGACCAGTCCGAACATACGCGAGTCGTTGCTGGAAACGACCGGGGCCAGTTCGGCGCTGAACACGGTCAGCTTGTCCTGCTTTTCAAACGCGACAAGGCTGGTGGCCAGTGGATCGCCCAGATCTTCGGGCTGCCACCATTTCCATGCGAAAAACACCGCGGCTGTTAGCGTGATCAGAAACAGCGCCCACGGCAGAAGCGAAACCCGCGCCAGAGAAGCGTTGGCGGTGGTGGCGGGCGAAGAGGTCAGGCGCGAATCATCCATCGTTCATCCTCAACGGCCACGCGCCCCTGCCGTTCCAGATCGATCAGATGCGCCAGAACTGATCGCCCCGCCGCGCCGTGCAGCCGCTCGTCCAACCCCTTGTACATTCCGCTCACGAATTCCGCGATTGCGTGCGGTCCGCCGTCTTCGAGCAGGCGCACGATCTGGCGTTCGCGCTGCCGGCGGTGCCCCAGCATTCCGCGCACCAATTGGCGTGGATTGTCGATCTGCGGGCCGTGTGCAGGATAAAGCACACGGTCTTCGCGGTCATAAAGCTTCTGCAGGCTCGCCATATAGGCGGCCATATCGCCATCAGGGGGCGATACCACGGAGGTTGACCAGCCCATCACATGATCGCCGGTGAACAGAGCGCCGCTTTCCACCACCGCGTAGCACAGATGGTTGCTGGTATGCCCCGGCGTGGCGACTGCTTCCAGCGTCCAGCCGTCGCCCGAAATCTGTTCGCCATCGGTCAGCACGCGGTCGGGCCTGTAATCGGGATCGAAAGCAGCATCGGCGCGCGGGCCATCGTCGTCGAGCATCAGCGGCGCACATCCGATGATCGGCGCGCCGGTTGCAGCTTGCAGTGGGCGCGACGCCGGGCTGTGATCGCGGTGTGTGTGCGTGCAGGCGATGGCGGTAATCTTCGCATCGCCCACCGCAGCAAGGATCGCCGCAACGTGCCCTTCGCCATTGGTATCGGCATGGTCATCAGCGCCCGTATCGTCCGGTCCGGGATCGATAACGGCCACTTCCCGGCCAGCGCCCACGATATAGGTCTGCGTACCGGTGAAAGTGTAAGGCGAAGGGTTGGGTGCCAGCACGCGCCGCACCAACGGTTCGAGCTGTTCCGCACGGCCCACGGGCCATTCACTGCGATCGGGGATGGGGGGCATCTGGGCCATTGCTCCGGTATGGGCATTGTCCTGTGCCGGTGCAACCTTGCACAACGTGACCGCTCGTATCAGGATGGGCGCATGGACCGGTCGATGGATGCGCCCTATGATCTCGCCGTGATTGGCGGAGGGGTGAATGGCGCGGCCATTGCCCGCGATGCTGCGGGACGGGGCCTGTCGGTCCTGCTGCTGGAACGCGGCGATCTGGCGCAAGGCACCTCTTCGGCCTCGACCAAGCTGATCCACGGCGGTTTGCGCTATCTCGAACATCGTGAATTCGCGCTGGTGGCCGAAGGCCTGCACGAACGCGAAATCCTTTGGCGACAGGCGCCGCACATCATCTGGCCAATGCGTTTCGTTGCGCCGATCGTGCCCGAAGGCCGTCCGTGGTGGATGCTGCGCACAGGGTTGTGGCTCTATGATCGCATCGGTGGGCGCAAGGCCCTGCCGCCTACCCGGCGGGTAAAGCTGGCTGGGCGGATGGGCCTCCAGTCCGATATCCGGCGCGGTTACGAATACTCCGATTGCTGGGTGGATGATGCGCGCCTTGTTCTACTGCTGGCGCGCGATGCGGCGGATCGTGGTGCGGACGTGCGCACCCGCTGCGCCGTCAGCGCGCTTCGCCGGGAAGGCCATTTGTGGCGGATAGAAACACGGTCGTGCGAAGGGGCGAACGTCTTTCACGCAGCGATGGCCATCAATGCCGCCGGGCCGCAAGTCGGCCAGTTGCTCGACCTTGCCCATGCGCCAAAGCCTGCGGCGTTGCGTCAGGTGCGCGGTTCGCACATCGTAGTGCCGCGCCTGCATGATGATCCGCGCGCGCTGTTCCTGCAATTGCCTGATGGCCGCGTGTGCTTTGCCATTCCGTGGCAACATGCCTTCACGCTGATCGGCACGACCGATGGTGAGGACAACGCTGATGCCGATCCGCCCCACGCCAGCGAGGTGGAGATTGCCTATCTGCTCGATGCCGTGAATCGCCATTTCCGCCGCCAGCTTTCGCGGGACGACGTGGTCTGGACGTTCGCGGGCGTGCGCCTGCTGGCCGATGATGGTTCCGGCAGGCCAGAGGCTGCCACGAGGGGCTATCGCCTTGAGCTGGACCGGGGCAGTGATCACCATTCTGCTCCGCTGCTATCGGTGCTGGGTGGCAAGATCACCACGCATCGCACGCTTGCCGAAGCGGCGCTGGAACGGCTGGGCGTGATGGAAAACGCCGGCTGGACAGCCACCGCTCCGCTTCCCGGCGGTGATTTCATGCCGGACGGGCTGGATGAGGCTGATAACCTGGCGCCGCTGGAGCAGGAGATACGTGCGCAGGCGCAGAATCTGTCGCGTCCGACCATCCACCGCCTTGCCCGGGCTTATGGCACCGAAGCGCTGGGCTTCGTGCGCGGCGACATGGGCCGGGCCATCGGGCAGGGCTTTACCGAAGCGGAACTGGACCATCTGATCACGCGCGAATGGGCGCAGACCGTGGATGACGTGCTGTGGCGCCGATCCAAGCTGGGTCTGTGGTTCAGCGCAGAAGAGGCAGAAGTGCTGGAAAGCGCGATCCGCCAGATGTCATGACGCCAACCGGGCGTTTGTGAATCAGAAACTTATTCACCCACCGCGCGCGAAAGCCGTTCGCGCAAACGGCGCACGGCGCTGTCTCCGCTGATGCCCTGCGTTCGCCATGATTGTTCCAGACGTTGAATGCGCTGATAGAGCCGTTCGCTTTCATGGACCAGCGCCTGCACATCCATCGGCAGCGTATCGACCACATCGGCTTCGCTTGTCGGAAAGTTGGCAATCAGCCGACCGTGGCGGCGCAATTGCAGTTCTGAAAGCTCACCCGCAAAATGCGCGCGGTGATTGAGCAGCCAGGCCAGACAATGCATTACCCGCGTGGTGGTGCGCAGGGCTTCGCAGCTTACCTGCACACGGCGTAAGTCTTCATCATCTGCTCCTGTCGCCTGTGCTGTCTCATACCGCAGGCGCTCGAAGCGCAGGCGCACGGTTTCAGCAAGGCCGAGAGCTTCGGCATAGAGCGCTTCGACGATGCGCGGATTGAGACTGGGCAAAAGGGCCATGACCATCGCATTAGGCCGCAGTCTTGCCCTTCGCCAAGACTGCAACCGATCTGTAACTGTCCCTTTCCTGAACGTATCTTAACGGGACAGGTCGCCTGCACCGTGATTGAGCGGTATCTCCATGAAATCAGGCAATAATATCGGGAATGAGATAGTCCTCAATCATCGCTATCTGGTCCTTCAAAAGCAATTTGCGCTTTTTCAGCCGGGCAATCTGCAACTGGTCACGCACTCCGGCGGACGTCAGCGCATCGATCGCGGCATCAAGATCGCGGTGTTCGATGGACAGCGCCGCCAGTCGCTTGCGCATTTCCTCTTCGGTCACTGTACGCCCAACTCCTTCGCACAACATGGCTCGCGCTGAATCGGGGCTTTCCTGCGGCCTACGGTCGAACCCGTAAAGTGCCACGCCCCGGCGCGGTTTGGCTTGCAAGATACGGTGATTGTGGGAGCATGACAACGCGCCGCCGCCCTGAGTCGGAAACAATCGGACACGGCAACATGGCAAAGCAGCGCCGCCCCGCACGGGACAGGCCTTGTGCGGGTTTCTGAAGGGGGCTTTCCCTAAAGGAGGAAAACGCATGGAATCGACGCACATCAGCGCACTCCAGACCAAGCACGCCGGACTTGAACGACAAATCCAGACGGAAATGTCCCGGCCCCTCCCTGACGATACGCTGGTGGCTCAGCTCAAACGCAGGAAGCTGAAGATCAAGGAAGAGCTGACCGGCCTCCACTGATCGCGCCGCCTTCCAAGGCACAAATCACAGAGCCGCCCCCACCGGGCGGCTCTTTCGCGTCAGGGGAAAAGAAAAAGGCGGGAGTTTCCCCCCGCCTCTTCGATAAAGTGATCAGTTGGCAGATCAGGCAGGGTGCGGATTTGCCGAACCGCCGAATTTCTTGCCAGCACGCGGCACGGCAGAACCTTGCGCTGCAATAGGGCGTGAAGGGCCGCTCGGTGACTGCGGACGATCCAGCTTGCCGCTTTCGAGCAGGTCCTTGATCTCGTCGCCAGTCAGCGTTTCGTATTCGAGCAGGGCCTGCGCCAGCAGGTGCAACTTGTCCTCGTTGGTCTTGAGGATGTCCGTCGCACGCGCGTGCGCGCCATCGACCAGTCCGCGAATTTCGGTGTCGATCAGCTTGTTCGTCTCGTCCGAGGCGAACAGGCGCGCCGAACCCCCCATGCCAAGATAGCCTTCCTGCTGGTCTTCGTATTGCAGCGGCCCAAGCTTTTCCGACATGCCCCACTTCGTCACCATCGAGCGAGCGAGCGAGGTCGCATATTGGATGTCGGAAGAAGCGCCCGACGAAACCTTGTCATGCCCAAAGATGATTTCCTCGGCCACGCGCCCGCCCATGCTGACCGAAAGGTTCGCGTGCATCTTGTCGCGGTGGTACGAATAGCTGTCCCGTTCCGGCAGACGCATGACCATGCCCAGCGCGCGGCCACGCGGAATGATCGTCGCCTTGTGGATCGGATCGGAAGCAGGTTCATGGACCGAAACGATGGCGTGGCCCGCTTCGTGATACGCGGTCATTTTCTTTTCATCGTCGGTCATAACCATCGACCGGCGTTCCGCGCCCATCATCACCTTGTCCTTGGCGTCCTCGAACTCCTGCATCGCGACAAGGCGCTTGTTGCGTCGCGCAGCCAGCAGGGCAGCTTCGTTCACCAGATTGGCAAGGTCCGCGCCGGAAAAGCCGGGCGTGCCGCGCGCGATGGTGCGCGGATTCACGTCAGGCGCCAGCGGCACCTTCTTCATGTGGACCGACAAGATCTTTTCCCGGCCTTCGATGTCGGGGATCGGCACCACCACCTGACGGTCGAAACGACCGGGACGCAGCAGTGCGGGATCGAGCACATCGGGGCGGTTGGTTGCCGCGATGATGATGATGCCTTCGTTGGCTTCGAAGCCATCCATCTCAACCAGAAGCTGGTTCAGCGTCTGTTCGCGTTCGTCGTTCGAATTGCCAAGGCCGTGGCCGCGATGGCGGCCCACCGCATCGATTTCGTCGATGAAGACGATGCAAGGCGCGTTTTTCTTGGCCTGTTCGAACATGTCGCGCACGCGGCTTGCACCCACGCCGACGAACATTTCAACGAAGTCCGAACCCGAGATGGTGAAGAACGGCACACCCGCTTCGCCAGCGATCGCGCGGGCCAGCAGCGTCTTGCCAGTGCCGGGGCTGCCGACCAGCAGCGCGCCCTTGGGGATCTGGCCGCCCAGCTTGGAAAAGCGCGAAGGATCGCGCAGAAACTCGACGATTTCTTCCAGTTCCTCACGCGCTTCATCGATACCGGCAACATCATCGAACGTTACGCGGCCCGACCGTTCGGTCAGCAGCTTGGCTTTGGATTTGCCAAAGCCCATCGCGCCCGAACCGCCGCCCTTCTGAACCTGACGCAGCGCGAAAAAGGCTACGCCAAGGATCAGCAGGAACGGCAGCGAATTGGCGATGATCCACATCAGCATGTTGGGCTGTTCAGCGGCCTTGCCAGCATACTGAACACTGTTGTCCTGCAGCAGTTTGGGCAGATCGGAATCGCCGGGCACGGGCACCGTGGCGAACTGGCCGCCGTTCTTGAGCGTGCCGGTAATCCGGTCCGGCGCGATTTCCACTGAACGCACCACGCCTTCGGCCACCTGACTGCGGAAGGCCGAATAGGGGATCGTCGTGGCGTTCTGATCCACCCGCGATCCGAACATCGAAACCACAAGCAGGAGTGCGAGGAAAATGCCGCCCCAGACGAGGAGGCTCTTGATCCACGGATTGCCCTGGGGCTGGTCGTCGTTCATCGAGGGTCTTTCTGGAATCGCCGTGACTGGCGCCGTAAACTGAACTTGCCCGATCAATGTAGGATGAGCCGGGTGAATCGCAATATAACGCAAGTCTGGTTTTTCAGCGACCTGAACCGAAGTCGCATCAGGATTTGGTTCGGCGTTCCGGCGCGCGGGTGAAACGCCACGGCGCACGGCGCGCGTCGCCTTTCACTCCGGCCAGCGTGGCAACGCCGCCGGACCGCAGCGCTGCCAGCCAGCGCAACAGACTCGGCCCACGCGGGGCAGCGCTGCCGAACCCGGCGAGAATGCGCTCCAGAACGCGCAAGGCAAGGACGGGCGGCAAATCCGACGCAGGGTTCCACGTGAAACCCTCTTCGTGCAGATCGACATCTTGCCAAAGCTGGCTGACAGCCCATTCGAGAGCTTCGTCGGCTTCCGCCAGATGGTGCGCGGTGGCGGCAAAGGCGCTGGCATCAAAGGCGTCGGATGACGTCAAGGCGGCACGAATGCGCACACGCTCATAAGTGGTGTCGCTGTTTGAAGGGTCTTGCGCTGCTTGCAGTCCCGCCTCCTTCACCAGAGTAGCGAGGTCGGTGCGCCGCCAATTCAGCAGCGGGCGCAGCAAAGGAAGGGCGGGCGCTCCCGGCACAACCGCGCGCGGGCGCATCCCGGCAAGGCCCCGCAGGCCGACCTTGCGATTGAGGCGCATGACCATCGTTTCGGCCTGATCATCGGCATGGTGCGCCGTCACCAGCGCTCCGAGCCCCTGTTCGATGCACCACTGCGCCAGCGCTGCATAACGCGCGGCGCGGGCGCGTTCCTGCACCGCGCTGCCTTTGGTAAGCGCCAGAGTCAGCGTGTGATGGGGAATGCCGCGCTCGGTACAGATCGCCGCAACAAAGGCCGCTTCTTGCGCGGCTTCGGGGCGCAATCCATGATCGACGGTGGCAACCGCAAAGTTGCGCGGCGCAACTTCGTGGAACAGTAGCAGCAGGGCAAGACTGTCTGGCCCGCCGGACACGGCAAGGCCTATTTTTCCATAGGGGGCTACCGCCCGCCACTGCGCGGCAAAGCGCGCCGCAGCGGCGGTCAGGCTATTCCCGATACCGTCACTTGCACTTCACCGAAGCGCGGGCAGCATCGTACTGGCTTTTAAGGCGGCCCGCGATCTCGGTAGGATAGCTGGCGGCCATTTCGGCAAAGGCGCCACAGGCCTTCTCCGTATCCTTGAGCTTGACCATCGCGGTGCCCAGCATGAGCAGACTGTCAGGCGCGCGCGCGCCCTTCTTGTCGGCCAGATAGTTCTGCAGGAAGAACTGCGCTGCAGTGCCGGGCTTGCCATCGTCCATCCAGGCGCGGCCGAGCAGATTGCGGCCATAGCTGATCATGCTGTGCTTGGGATAGCGATCGACATAGATCTGCAACTGCTGCTGCGCTTCGGGATAGAACTTGGCTTCCCACAGGCGGAAGCCATAGTTGTATTCGTCCAGCCCGGCATCACCCGTGGCGGGCTTTTCGATAGCCTGCACCGCTGCAACTCGCGAAGCTGCCGGTGTGGCGGGCTTGGCCGGTGTCGTCACCGTGGGATTGGGCGTGGAGGGCACCGCGGTAGCGGGCTTGGGCGTAGTGGCAACCGGTGCGACGGTGACAGGCGCGACGCTGGGCGTTTCGGTTGCTGGGGCAGCCGCAGCTTCCAGCCTTGCGAGGCGCTCTTCCAGCTTGGCCGTGCGGTTCTGGCTTTCCTCGACCTGTGCGGTCAGCCGCGTCATCTGCGCTTCCATCGCGTCGATCCGGGCAAGAATATCGGTCACGGCAGAGGCGGCAGGTGTGCCGGTGGGGGTAGTCACGGTCTGCCCGGCAGTGATTTCGGGGACGAAGGTCTTGCCCGCACCTTCAGGGAAAACCTTGCGCTGGATCGCGCGGACTTCCGCCTCGATCCGGCGCAGACGCACTTCGGCATCGGCCTGCGTGGTCGTCTGCGCGAACACCGGTGTGGCGATTGGGGTTGCCATGCCCAGAAGAAGCGCGGTGAGCGGCAACGCGCCGCGAAGATTCAAAGTCATCGTTATTCCCGTTTCGCGGGCGCGCACGATCCCTGCGCGCGCCTTTTGACCGTTAACCGTTCGGTATCAATGCCTCAGAGCGTGCCCCAAGTCGAGATGCGGTCAGCGCAATCCGGTGGATGCGGGCGGATTGTCGGCGGTGGGCACGGTTGCCGCAGCGGGCTGAACTTCGGCCACGGGGGCCGCTGTTGCAACAGGCGCGCGATTGCGAGCCACAGAGCCGCTAAACTGCCGACGCGGCGTTGCATTCGCAGTGGTCGCTGGTGTTAATGCCGCAGCGGGCTGCGTCGTGCCCGTCGGCGCCGGGATTGGGTTGGGGGCATTGCGGCCCAGCAGCGCGGCGGCGCTGACGGGTACGTCCTTCACAATCCCTTCGCGTTCGGCAATGCGCGGCACTGGCTGACCCCCGATGGTGATGTTCAGCGCATCGGGGCGTCCGGTCCAAAGTCGCGGGTTTTGCGCGGTTTCGGGCACGGTGAAGCTTTCGCCCATCGCCAGTTGCTTTTGCAGGATCTGCTGGCCCTGCCCGTCATAGAACTTCACCCAGATCGCGTCTTCCGTTGCGGTGAACACCACCGGCCCGGACGGCGCGGCGCTGGGCAGCGGCACGACTGCGACCTGTCCCGAAGCACCTGCTGCGGGGGCCGGCTCTTCCGCGCCAACCAGCGACGGCAGATCGGTCGAAGGCACGTAATAGCTGCGCCAGAACACCAACCCGGCCAGCGCAATCGCCACGGCAAGACCCAGCGCCAACCATGTGGTTAACTTCGTTGGCGTTTTGGCAGGATCGCCCACTTCGAACTGGTTGATCACCCGTGGCTGCGGAGGCGGGGCTTGCGTATCAAGCTCTGCGCGAATGCCATCGGTGACGACCTTTTCGTCAAGCCCCACCGCCCGGGCATAGCTTTTGGCAAAGCCGAGCGCATAGGGGCGGCCCGGAAGCGCGGCATAATCGCCGCTTTCCAGCGCTTCGAGATGGCGCGAGGTAACCCGTGTGCGCTGTGAAAGCTGCTTGAGATCAAGGCCTGCCGCTTCACGCGCGGCACGCAGCGTTTGCCCCACTGCGGGGCGTCGCGGCTCACCTGCGGGGAATGGTGCATCGGTCGAATTGGTAATGGCCTGCAGACCGCCGGCTTCGGTCAAAACGCGACTCCCGTCATTTTCATTTCGTGCTTGGCAACCGTTTGCCGAAGGTTCGCTGCAATGCGGTGAAAGTCAACGATGTAAAGCGGGGAATGGCCCTAAACGGCGATGAAATGCCCTCTGGCCCGCGTCAATCGCATTCGATCCCGCGCTCGACCGCCCAACTGGCCAGCGTGGTGCGCAGGCTTGTGGTTGGTTCGGCCAGCCAAGTGTTCATCGCGGCGCGGATTTCCTGAATGTCCACCTTGCGCACCAGTTCCTTGACCGGGCCGACTGCTGCGGGCGTGATCGACAGGCGCGTGATGCCCAGCCCCAGCAGCGCCAGCGCTTCAAGCCTGCGCCCGCCCATTTCCCCGCACACGGTCACATCGGTGCCGAACGGGCTGACCGTGCTGACGACGCGGCGCAGAAACCGCAGGATGGCGGGCGACAGCCAGTCATAGCGTTCGGCCAGCTTCGGATTGGCGCGGTCTGCGGCGAAAAGGAACTGCGTCAAGTCGTTGGTGCCGATTGACAGGAACGAAAGCTTGGGCGCCAGAATATCGAGGCATTCGGCCAGCGCCGGAACCTCAAGCATCGCGCCATAGCGGATGGCTTCCGGCAGCACTTTCTTGCGCTGGCGCAGAAAGGCGAGCTGGCTGTCGAACACGGCCTTGGCGGCATCGAATTCCCAAGGTTCGGTCACCATCGGGAACATCACGTTGAGCGTGCGCCCCCCGGCAGCTTCCAGCAGCGCGCGCGCCTGCACCTTCAGCAAGCCGTCGCGTTCCAGCGCCACGCGCAGCGCGCGCCAGCCCATCGCCGGGTTTTCTTCCGCTTCACCATCGTTGTGGCGCAGATAGGGCAGCACCTTGTCTCCGCCGATATCGACAGTGCGGAACACCACCGGTTTATCACCAGCCGCATCCAGCACATCGCGATAGAGCCGTGTCTGCCGTTCGCGCGACGGCAGGGTGGCTGAAACAAGGAACTGGAATTCGGTCCGGAACAGCCCGATGCCATCTGCGCCAGTCAGGTTCAGCATCGGCGTATCGTCGCGTAGGCCCGCATTCATCAGCACGGTCACGCGGGTGCCGTCGCGCGTGAAGGGTTCTACATCGCGCATTGTAGCGTAATGCGCCTGCCGTTCGCGGTTGCGGGCAAAGCGCGCTTCGAACGCTTCGATAAACGTCGGCGCAGGCCGCACATCGACCACGCCTTGATCGCCGTCGAGCAGCAGGTGATCGCCTTCGCGCACCTTGCCGCGCAGCGCGCGCATCCGGCCCAGCACTGGGATACCCATCGCGCGCGCCACGATCACCACGTGTGCGGTAAGTGACCCTTCTTCAAGGATCACGCCCTTCAACCGTCGCCGGTCATACTCCAGCAGTTCAGCAGGGCCCAGATTGCGCGCGATCAGGATCGCATCGCCTTTCAGACCCATCGTTGCTGCCGTGCCAAGCTGGCCCGATACGATGCGCAGAAGCCGGTTCGACAGATCTTCCAGATCGTGCATCCGATCCGCCAGTAGCGGATCGTCGATCTGGCGCATCCGCATCCGTGTGCGCTGCTGCACCCGTTCGATCGCAGCTTCCGCCGTCAGCCCGGAATCGATGGCTTCGTTGATGCGGCGCGACCAGCCTTCGTCATATGCGAACATGCGGTAGGTTTCGAGAACCTCTTCATGTTCCCCGCCCATGCCGAACTCGGCCTGACTCGCCATGCGGTCAATCTGTTCGCGCATCTTGTCGAAAGCGAGGTACACGCGCTGTCGCTCGGCCTCGGTATCCTCGGCCACGACATGTTCGATGGTAACGCGGGGCTGGTGAAACACCGCTATGCCGCTGGCCAGACCCTTGACCAGCGTGAGGCCGGTCAGCCGGTCCGGACCTGTCAGATGCGCCGGCACGCCGAGCGTTTCCTCGTCGTCGATCAGTTCGGCATTGGCGATGAGTTCGGACAGGACCATTGCCACGGTCTGCAGCGCCTCGATCTCAACCTCTTCATAGCGGCGCGGCTCGACATGCTGCACGGCGACCACGCCCACCGCCCGTTCGCGCCGCACGATGGGGACGCCCGCAAAGGAGTGGAACTTTTCCTCCCCCGTTTCCGGTCGGAAAGCGAAGTCAGGGTGCGCGGCGGCTTCGGCAAGGTTCAGCGTTTCGACATTGCCCGCAATCGTGCCGACCAGACCTTCGCCCACGGCAAGCCGCGTGACGTGGACCGCCGCCTGATTGAGGCCGCGCGTGGCGAAGAGTTCCAGCATCCCTTCGCGCAGGAGGTAGATAGAGCAAACCTCTGAATCGAGGTTTTCACCAATGACTTCGACGATCTGGTTCAGCTTGGCCTGCGCGCCTGCACGCGACGCCATGACCTCGTGCAGCGAGGTCAGGATCTGGCGGGCGGCGGTTACGGCGCTGAGCATGGGCATGGGATTAGCCTAATGCGCGCGCTTTGGAAATGTCGCGCGAAATCCGATGTCGAAGCGAATGTTGTGCGGATTCGTATTTGTTGCAGGCTCAGCCGACCGCCAGCACGATCTTTCCGATATGCGCGCCTTGCTCCATTCGCGTGTGCGCCGCTGCGGCTTGCGCCAGCGGAAAGCTCTGATCCATGATTGGACGCAGTTCACCCGTCGCTGCCAGCGGCCACACCGTCTCGCGGATTTCCGATGCCAGCGCTGCCTTGAACGCTTTCGAGCGCGGGCGCAGCGTTGATCCGGTCATGGTCAGGCGGCGGCGCATGACTTCGGCCATGTTGATCTCAGCCCGCACACCGCCCTGCACGGCGATGGTCACATGCCGCCCGTCATCGGCAAGGCACTTGATATTTCGCGCCACATAATCGCCCGCCACCATGTCGAGCACCATATCCACGCCCCGGCCATCGGTCAGGCGCTTTACCTCTTCGACGAAATCCACCGCCTTGTAATCGATGGCTTGGGCAGCGCCGATTTCTATTGCCTGCGCGCACTTATCAGCGCCGCCGCAGGTTACGATCACCGTGACGTCGAACAGCTTGCCCAGCAAAATCGCCATCGAACCGATGCCGCTGGTCCCGCCGTGCACAAGGATCGTCTCCCCCGGCGCAGCCATGCCGCGTTCGAACACATTGTGCCAAACGGTGAACAGCGTTTCGGGGATCGCCGCAGCCTCTGCCAGCGAAAGACCTGTGGGCACCTGCAGGCACTGCGCGGCTTCCGCGATGCAATATTGCGCATAGCCGCCCCCTGCCACCAATGCGCAGACCGGCGTGCCGATGAACGGCCATGTCACACCTTCGCCCATCGCGACCACTTGCCCCGAAACTTCCAGGCCGGGCAAAGGCGAGGCATCGGCGGGTGGCGGATAGAACCCTTGCCGCTGGATCACGTCGGGCCGGTTGACCCCGGCAAACGCCACCTTGATCAGAACCTGGCCCGCTCCCGGCTGTGGCACTGCCACTGTTTCCGGGCGAAGCACTTCCGGCCCACCGGGCGCGTCCCATCCGATTGCCGTCATCGTTGCCGGAACGCCGGTCATCAAGAAGCCCCTGTTGTCTTCGAATACCAATTAGCGCTTGGGTTAGCCACGCAGGGCGTTGACAGCAAGGCATTGCAGTGCACAAAGTGGCCCGCAATGGATTTGGATGAGCGCCCTCGCCCGAAAGGGGATCTGGCCAGCCAGCTGGCTACCGAAGTGCTCGACCCCTATTCGCATGACGAGTTGAACGAGCGCATTCGACAGCTCGAACTCGAAATTGTCCGGACCGTCGCCCATCGGGACAAGGCCAGTGCCCATCGCGCTGCGGCAGAGGCGCTATTCGGCAAGCCCCCGCCATCAGGTGGCGCGGGATGAATTGCAACGCCCTTCCCTTTGCCGAAGGGCGTTCCCATATCGCTCGATATACGGGGGCCATTCGGCCATCTGTTTTCACCCTCACACATGGTTTAGCCGTGGTTAATAACGTGTGTGCACTCTCCTTGTCGGAGAACCCACCGGCGTAAGCCAGAAAGTAGCCAAAACATGCCCAGTTTTGCCCAGAGTCTCGAAAAAACGCTGCACACCGCGCTCGCTAATGCGTCAGAGCGCAGCCATGAATACGCGACTCTAGAGCACCTTCTGCTGGCCCTCATCGACGATGCGGACGCGGCGCAGGTCATGCAGGCCTGCGGTGTGGACCTTGGCGATCTGGGCGATGTGGTGCGCCAGTACCTCGATCAGGAATACCAATCGCTGAAAACGCAGGAAAAGGCCGATCCCCAGCCGACCGCCGGGTTCCAGCGGGTGATCCAGCGCGCCATCCTTCACGTGCAGTCCTCGGGCAAGGACACCGTGACCGGGGCGAACGTGCTGGTCGCACTGTTTTCCGAACGCGATAGCTACGCTGTCTATTTCCTGCAGCAGCAGGACATGAGCCGCCTGGATGCGGTCAGCTTCATCAGCCACGGCATTGGCAAGGGCGGTCGTCAGGTCGAGGGCCGCAATCCCAAGGGGTCTGAGGAAGAAGCGCCCAAGCAGCAGGAAGAAAAGGCCGACGCCAAGGGCCAGAAGAAGGAAACCGCGCTCGACCAGTTCACCGTCAATCTCAATGAGAAGGCACTGAACGGCAAGGTCGATCCGCTGATCGGGCGTGGCCCCGAAGTGGACCGCACGATCCAGATCCTATGCCGTCGCAGCAAGAACAACCCGCTCTATGTGGGCGATCCGGGCGTGGGCAAGACGGCCATCGCCGAAGGTCTTGCGCGCAAGATCGTTGAAGGCGAAGTGCCCGAAGTGCTTGCCGAAGCGGTGATCTACTCACTCGACATGGGCAGCCTGCTGGCGGGCACGCGCTATCGCGGCGATTTCGAGGAACGCCTCAAGCAGGTCGTCTCCGAACTCGAAAAGATGCCACACGCGGTGCTGTTCATCGACGAAATCCACACCGTGATCGGTGCCGGGGCTACCAGCGGCGGCGCGATGGATGCGTCGAACCTGCTGAAGCCCGCGCTTTCGGGCGGCACGATCCGTTGCATCGGGTCGACCACCTACAAGGAGTTCCGCAACCATTTCGAAAAGGACCGCGCCCTGCTGCGCCGGTTCCAGAAGATCGATGTGAACGAGCCGACGATCGAGGATACGGTCAAGATCCTGCGTGGCCTGCGCACCGCGTTCGAGGAACACCACAAGGTCAAGTACACGCCCGACGCGATCAAGACCGCGGTTGAGCTTTCAGCGCGCTACATCAATGACCGCAAACTGCCCGACAAGGCGATCGACGTGATCGACGAAGTGGGCGCGATGCAGATGCTGGTGCCGCCCTCGAAGCGCAAGAAGACCATCACCGCGCGCGAGATCGAACAGGTCATCGCCACGATGGCGCGCATCCCGCCCAAATCGGTGTCGAGCGACGACAAGAAGGTTCTGGAACACCTTGAGCGTGATCTGAAGCGGCTCGTTTTCGGACAGGACAAGGCCATCGAAGTGTTGTCTTCGGCCATGAAGCTTAGCCGTGCAGGCCTGCGCGATCCTGACAAGCCTATCGGCTCGTTCCTGTTCTCCGGCCCCACCGGTGTCGGCAAGACCGAAGTCGCGCGCAGCCTTGCCCAGATCATGGGTATCCCGCTGCAGCGCTTCGACATGTCCGAATACATGGAGCGGCACTCGGTCAGTCGTCTTATCGGTGCGCCTCCGGGCTATGTCGGATTCGATCAGGGCGGTCTGCTAACCGATGCGATCGACCAGCAGCCGCACTGTGTCCTGCTGCTCGACGAGATCGAGAAGGCCCACCCTGACCTGTTCAATATCCTGCTGCAGGTGATGGACAACGGGCGGTTGACCGATCACCACGGCAAGACGGTCGATTTCCGCAATGTGGTCCTGATCATGACCACCAATGCCGGCGCATCCGACATGGCGCGTCAGGGCATCGGCTTTGGCGATGTGTCGAAGGCCGACGCGGGCGATGAAGCGGTGAAGAAGCTGTTCACGCCGGAATTCCGCAACCGTCTCGATGCCATCGTGCCGTTCAGCTATCTGCCGCCCGAAGTCGTCAGCCGCGTGGTCGACAAGTTCGTGCTGCAGCTCGAACTGCAACTGGCCGATCAGAACGTCCACATCCAGTTCGATGCCGATGCGCGAAGCTGGCTGGCGAAGAAGGGCTATGACAAGCTCTATGGTGCCCGTCCGATGGCCCGCCTGATTCAGGAGAAGGTCAAGAAGCCGCTGGCCGAAGAACTGTTGTTCGGCAAACTCGCCAATGGGGGCGAAGTCCACGTCAGCCTGAAGGAAGACGCACTTTCCTTCGAACTGACGCCGGCCGCGCCAAAGCTGGTCAAGAGCAAGGCGAAGAAGGGCAAGGCCGCCTCGCAGCCGAGCACCGACGAAGCCGAATAAGCTCCACCGCGAATGCCAAGGATCAAGGCCTGCCCCTGAACGGGTGGGCCTTTTTCTTGGACGAAAGTTGCGCCGCGCAACTTCACGGTATCAAGGGCACTGGAACCGCGCACGGCATCCGGCCATTGTCACGGCGATGGCTGCGCCCTTTTCATGGCTGAAACCCGAACCATACGGCCTCCATGTCGTGCCTGCCGACGCATGGGTAGATCCTGCGCGCCCTGTTGACACAGCGCTCGTCACCCACGGCCATGCAGATCACGCACGGGGCGGCCACAGACTCACTGTCGCCACGCCGGAAACGCTTGCCATCATGGCGCTGCGCTATGGCGTGCTTGAAACAGGCAGCACGTCCGTCGCCTATGGTGAGACAGTAATCCTGAAAGGCGGCGTCCGCGCCACCTACGTCCCCGCCGGCCACGTTCTCGGTTCGGCCCAGATTCTGCTGGAACATGCAGGCGAACGGGTGATCGTGACGGGGGATTACAAACGCCGCGCCGATCCCACTTGCCCACCGTTCGAAGTCACCCCTTGCGATGTATTCGTTACCGAGGCGACGTTTGGCTTGCCCGTTTTCCGCCATCCGCCGATTGCCGAAGAGATGGCCAAGCTCCTCACCGCTCGCCAGAACGACCAAGGCCGTTGCGTCCTCGTCGGCGCATACGCCTTGGGCAAGGCACAGCGTGTGATCGCCGAACTGCGTGCGGCGGGCTTTACCGACACGATCCGGCTCCACGGCGCGATGGAGCGGATGTGCCGTCTCTATGAAGACCACGGCGTAGACTTGGGCGATCTGCAACCCGTGGCGGGCGTGCCCAAGGCTGCGCTGGCGAACAGCATCGTCATCTGCCCGCCCGCCGCGCTCAATGACCGCTGGAGCCGCCGCCTGCCCGATCCCATCACGGCGATGGCATCCGGCTGGATGCGCGTGCGCCAACGTGCCCGCCAGCGCGGCGTCGAACTGCCGCTGATCATCTCCGACCATGCGGACTGGGACGAACTGACCCAGACCATCACGCAGGTAAATCCCACCGAAACATGGGTCACTCACGGGCGTGAGGAAGCGCTCCTGCGCTGGTGCGAACTCACCCAGCGCAAGGCCCGCGCGCTGGCGCTCGTCGGCTATGAGGATGAGGACGACTGATGGAGCGCTTCGCCGCCCTGCTCGACGCGCTCGTCCTCACCCCATCGCGCAACGCCAAGCTGGCACTGCTGGCAGCCTACCTGCGCGAAACCCCCGACCCGGACCGGGGCTGGGCGCTGGCAGCGCTAACCGATGGGCTGGATTTCCCCGCCGTAAAGGCCAGCCTGATCCGCAGCCTGATGGCCGAGCGCGTCGATCCGGTGCTGTGGACGCTGAGCCGCGATTACGTGGGCGATACCGCCGAAACCGCCAGCCTGCTCTGGCCCGAGCCGCTGGGGGAGCGGCTACCCGCGCCCACCGTGGCTGAAGTCGTTGAAACCCTCCACGCCACCACCCGCACTACCGCGCCCGCCGTTCTGGCGGACCTACTTGACCGTCTTGACGTCAACGGGCGCTATGCTTTGCTGAAGCTTGCGACCGGCGCGATGCGCATCGGCATCTCTGCGCGGCTCGCCAAGGTCGCTTTCGCGCAGGCCTTCAGCGTCAATGTCGAGGACGTGGAGGAATACTGGCACGGCCAGTCCCCGCCCTACACGCCGCTGTTCGATTGGGCCGCAAATGGCGCGCCCCCGCCCCGCACCGATCTGCTCCCGCTGTTCCGCCCATTCATGCTCGCCCACCCGCTTGAGGCCGAAAGCCTCGACCTGTCCGAATACGCAGCGGAATGGAAATGGGACGGCATCCGCGTCCAGATCGTCCATGTAGCAGGTGAAACCCGCGTTTATTCCCGCAGTGGCGACGACATTTCCACCACGTTTCCCGAAGTGACCGCTGCCCTCACCACCCCCTGCGTGCTCGATGGCGAACTTCTGGTGCGCGGCGCACACCAAGGCGGCGAAACCGGCGGCGCGGCCAGCTTCAACGCGCTGCAACAGCGCCTTGGCCGCAAGACCGTATCCAAGGCGATGCTCACCGACTCTCCCGCCTTTGTCCGCCTTTACGATCTGCTGATCGAGGACAAGGAAGACTTGCGCGAATGGGCGTGGGAGCAGCGCCGCGCCCGATTGGAAGCGCTCGTCCCGCGTCTTGACGCCACCCGTTTCGACATATCGCAAGTCATCCCCGCCAAGGATTTCGATGACCTGGCCGAAATCCGCAGCCGTGCACGCGATGAGGCGATCGAAGGCGTCATGCTCAAACGCCGCGATTCCCCCTATGTCGCAGGCCGTCGCACCGGGCTTTGGTACAAATGGAAGCGCGATCCGCTGCTGATCGATTGCGTGCTGATGTATGCGCAGCGCGGATCGGGCAAGCGCTCGTCGTTCTATTCCGATTTCACTTTCGGCTGCTGGAACGGCGATCCTGATTCCGGGGCGGAACTGCTTCCCGTCGGCAAGGCCTATTTCGGCTTCACCGACGAGGAGCTGAAATTCCTCGACCGTCACGTCCGCCAGCACACCGTAGGCAAATTCGGCCCGGTGCGCGAAACCGACAAATCGCTGGTCTTCGAAGTCGCCTTCGATTCAGTCCACGCCAGCAAGCGCCACAAATCGGGCGTCGCCATGCGCTTCCCCCGCATCAGCCGTATCCGTACCGACAAGCCTGCGCATGAAGCGGACCGGCTCGAAACGCTGAAGGCGATGATCGCGGATTGATCGTGCGGAACCGCGTTCATCCGCCCCCGTTGTGCGATAAATAACGGGGAGAGAACGATAATGTCCAATATACTGCTCGCCGCGCCCGCCGTGGTTCTGGGAAAACTGGCTTGGGTTTCCTTGCGCACGGGAGGCGACTGGACGCGCTATCGCCAGTGGGATGCAGCCGCTACCAACCTTGCCATTGGTGCCGCGCTGGGCGGAATCGCTGCTCGCCTCGCGGCAAAGGCGCTGCCTGCAAAAACTTGATTGGCATCAATGTCGTTCGCCCTGCCATGCGGCACAGCCAAGGCTCCCGAATCCCAGCCGGAGCAAAACCGTGGCCACCGAAGCCGATGTACAGACGCCGTATCACCGCATCGGCGGAGCAGATTCGCTGCGCCGCATCACCGATCGTTTCTATGATCTGATGGACACGGACTCGGCCTACAAACCCTTGCGCGATATGCACGCCGCCGACCTTTCGCCGATGCGTGAATCGCTGCCGGGGTTTCTGGCCGGCTGGTGCGGCGGCCCGCGCCACTGGTTCGATGCCAACCCCGGCAAGTGCATGATGTCGATGCACAAACCCTTTCCCATCACGCGCGAAACCGCCGGGCAATGGGCCGATTGCATGACCCGCGCGATTGCCGATGCTGCGCCCGAAGATCGCGAGATCGCTGACGCCATGACCGAAGTTCTCGCCCGCATGGCCAAGGGCATGGCGCGAGACTGAAACCCGCATTAGGCTGCCGGGCATGATCCAGTACGATCGCCCACGCCGCCTGTTCGCCATCGCGCTTGCTGCGATGGCCGGTTTCATCGACGCGGTCGGGTTTCTTTCGGCGGACGGCTATTTCGTCTCGTTCATGTCGGGCAATTCCACGCGGCTCGGCGTCTCGCTCGGCACCGATCCTGCCCGCGCCGCCATGCCAGCCATATTGATCGCAGGCTTTCTTGGCGGTGTAACTGTCGGCGCGTTGCTGTCGCGCTGCGCTGGCACCCTGCGCAAACCGGTCGTGCTGGCCTTCGTGGCCGTGATGCTGGTCATGGCGGCAACGGGCCGAATGCTGGGCCTGCCCGCAGTGATGCTCGGCGGCATGGTCATGGCGATGGGCGCGCTCAACAACACCTTCCAACGCGGCGGTGAGGTGAGCGTGGGACTGACCTATATGACTGGCGCACTGGTCAAGCTCGGACAGGGTCTTGCTAACGCCTTGGCAGGCCAGCCCAACAGTGGATGGACATCATGGGCGAGCCTGTGGGGCGGCTTGCTAACAGGCGCGGTGCTGGGCGCGTTCCTGCAGGATCGCCTGCCGATGGGTTGCTTGTGGCTGGCAGCCGCCTATTGCACAGCGATGGTCGCGATTGCCGTCAAACTTCCAGCGGAATCCTGAACAGCTTCTCGCGCGAAGTTGCGCCGCGCAACATTTCGACCTTTGAGGGGGCCACCCCCAACGCCTGCGCCAGCAACGCCAGCACCGCCGCAGTGGCCTTGCCATCCTCCGGCTTGGCGCGGACTTTCACCAGCACCTTGCCGTCAACGATCTCCACGCCTTCGCTGCGCGCGCCGGGCGTTACCCGCACCGCCAGCCGGCCTTCGCCATCGGCCAGCGCACGCAGCGCATCGGCGGCGGGAAGTTCAGCCTTCGGACGCGCCAAGCACCGCCGCCTTGTGCGCATGGCCGTTGTGGACGTAATGCCGCACGCCGCGCTGCATATCGACCAGCGCGGCATCGGTCAGATCACGCATATAGGCCGCCGGGCGTCCGCCCCAAAGCTGGCGCGCGCCAATGCGCTTGCCCGGTGTCAACATTGCGCCCGCGGCCAGC
Source organism: Novosphingobium sp. ERN07 (assembly GCF_012641335.1). Lineage (GTDB taxonomy): Bacteria > Pseudomonadota > Alphaproteobacteria > Sphingomonadales > Sphingomonadaceae > Novosphingobium. The sequence goes on along the minus strand of NZ_JABAID010000001.1, from coordinate 361,054 downwards.
ATTCCATCGCTTTCGATCACGCAGCCGTTCATCACGATGGCGCCAAGCCCCACGAAGCCGCGATCATCGATGGTGCAGCCGTGGATCATCGCCATGTGGCCGACCAGCACATCTTCTCCGATGATCGTGGGGAAACCGGCGGGGTGCCTTTCGTCAGGACTGTCGCAATGGATCACCGTGCCGTCCTGAATGTTTGATCGCGCACCGATGCGGATATGGTTCACATCCCCGCGCAGCACGCAGTTGTACCAGATGGAGGCATCCGGGCCGATTTCCACATCGCCTATGATCCGGCAACCGGGCGCGATGAACGCGGATTCGTCGATACGCGGCGTCTTGCCGTTCAGCGTGATGATCGAAACGTCGGGGAAATGCTGCATCCTCTGTCCTCGGATTATTGCTGTGCCAGCTTGCGATAGACGATGTGGGGGCGCAGGGGATCGCCCGGTGCCAACGCGGGATGGTCGAAGTCCAGCTCGGTTTGGCGTTCCATGCCAAGCCGCTCCATCAGCCCCCACGATCGGACATTGCCCGGAACTGTCATTGCGCGGATGTCTCCGATGCGGAACTCGCCAAATCCCCAGTCGAGGCACGCCTGTGCGGCTTCCTTGGCATAGCCTTTCCCCCAGGCGTGATGCGCCAGCCGCCAGCCTATTTCTGCGTGGCCCTGCAATGGTGTTCCTTCACGACCGGGCTTTATCCCGCAAAAGCCAAGGAAGGCACCATCGCCCCGTCGTTCCATCGCCCAGAAGCAATAGCCATGATCACGCTGGAAACCGCGCTGCCGATCCAGCGCAGCGTCGATGTCTTGGTGCGACATCGCAGGGCCAAGAAACTGCATCACGCGCGGATCGTTGCACATCGCGTGAAACGCCGCAGAATCCGTCTCCTGCCATTCGCGCAAAACAAGCCGTTCGGTTTCAAGCCGAAAGCTCACGTTGCGCTCAGGCTCCCATCAGCCGCGCGGCGTGGGCCGCGTGATAGGTCAGCACGCCCGAACAGCCTGCGCGCTTGAACGCCAGCAGCGTTTCCAGCACCATCGCATCGCGATCCGCCGCGCCAGCCGCCACCGCTGCTTCGATCATCGCGTATTCGCCGCTCACCTGATAGGCGAAGACGGGCACGCCGAAGGCTTCCTTCACGCGCACCGCAATATCCAGATAGGGCAGGCCGGGCTTCACCATCACGCTGTCCGCGCCTTCGGCCAGATCCATTTCCACCTCGCGCAGCGCTTCCTCGGCATTGCCGGGGTCCATCTGGTAGGTTTTCTTGTCGCCCTTCAGCAGCCCGCGCGATCCCACCGCATCGCGGAACGGGCCATAGAACGCCGAGGCATACTTGGCGGCGTAGGACATGATCTGCACGTTGACATGGCCTGCGCTTTCCAGCGCTTCGCGGATCGCGCCGACGCGGCCGTCCATCATGTCGGACGGGGCGATGATATCGGCCCCGGCGCTGGCCTGATTCAGGCTTTGGCCAACCAGCGCTTCCACTGTCGCATCGTTCAGCACATAGCCCGCATCATCGATCAGCCCGTCCTGTCCGTGGCTGGTATAGGGGTCGAGCGCAACGTCGGTCAGCACGCCGATGTCGTTGCCGCAAGCGTCCTTGATCGCGCGGATGGCGCGGCACATCAGATTGTCGGGGTTCAGCGCTTCCTTGCCATCTTCGCTGCGGCGGTCGGCCTGCGTGTTCGGAAACAGGGCAAGGCAGGGAATGCCCAGCGCAACGGCTTCCTTTGCCCGCGCCACGATTCCATCAACCGACCAGCGCGATACGCCCGGCAGCGAAAGGATCGGGTCTTCCAGGCCTTCACCCTCGGTCACGAACAGCGGCCAGATCAGATCGGCAGGCGTGACAAGCACCTCTCGGTGCATGGCGCGGCTCCATGCGGTGGAACGGGTGCGGCGCAGGCGAGTCATCGGATAGCTGGTCATGGGCGGCAGGCCTAGCGAACTGGCCCACTTGCCGCAATCACCGTAAGGTGTTGGCCTTGATCGCAGTGACTTGCGCCAGCTTTGCCTTGAACGCGGCAAGCTGCGCGGGATCGACCGTGGCGCGCTGGGTGATCGATGTCATCGACAGCGGATTCACCGTCTGACCATTGCGATACATTTCGTAATGCAGGTGCGGGCCGGTCGAAAGGCCGGTGGAGCCGACATAGCCGATAACCTGCCCGCGCCGCACGCTCATCCCGGCAGAAACCGCGATGCGGCTCATGTGGCCATAGCCCGTGCCGATGCCGCCGCCGTGGTCGAGCCGCACGTAATTGCCGTGCCCGCCGTGCCATCCGGCAATGCTCACGCGGCCATCGGTGGCGGCATAGATCGGCGCACCCCAGGGCGCGCCAAAATCCACGCCTGCGTGCATTCGCACATAGCCGAGGATCGGATGTCGGCGCGCGCCAAAGTTGGACGTTATCCGGCCATTGACCGGTGAGCCAAGGAATCCAGTGGTTTCCTGCGATCCTTCCGCCATGCTTTGCGGTGAATAGAACTCCCGGTCCTTGCCCCAGCGCAACAATTGCAGAACCGGCTTGCCGCTGCGGACCACACCGGCATAGACCAGATCGCCCGCCTGCTGCTCGCCACTGGCGGCGCGGCGGTTGGCGAAAACGAGGTCAAATTCATCGCCCGGCGCGATTTCCTCAAACGCCATGTGTTCGTCGATAGTGCGCAGATAATCCTGCACCGCAGAGGGCGGCGCGCCAGCCGCGCGTGCAGAGCGATAGAGGCTGCCGCCCACGATCCCGCGAATGCGCATGGGCGCGCTATCGACTGCGATGGCATTGGTCGCCAAGGCCAGTCCGCCACCGCTGCGCTTGATATCCAGCGCGAGGTCAAAGCGTGGCCGGAACGATAGCTGCTCCAGCGGGCGCGGCTGCGCAGGAGATGTGCGCGCGCCAAGGCGGATGGCAAATCGGGTGCCCGGCGGGATCGTGCCGGGCTTGATCTGCCCACCCACCATATCAAGCACTTGCACGATATCGCTGTTGGCAAGGCCCGCCCGCTGCAACATGCGCGGAAAGGTATCGCCCGCGCCCAGCGTCGCAGTCAGATCGATGCTCGGCCTTTCCGGCGCGGCGGCGAGCGGGATGACGGCGGCGGTCGCGGTCATCTGCCGCCCGTTATCGGCCCCGAGGCTTAGGGGGCGGATTCCCTGCACGCGGAATTCGTCCACGGCGGATTCGTCCAGCGCGGTCAGCGGCGCAGCTTGCAGCGGGGCAAAGCTTGGCCACATCAGAACGGCGGCGGTGCCGAGGCCAAGCATGGTGCCAAAGCTGCGAAACCAGCGGGCGCTGCCGATGTCTTCGGCAAGGTCGGGTGCAAGGTCTTTTGCGGCGCACCAGCGTTCGATCGGCGTCACCAAATTGCGCCTAAGTGCGCCTAGGTGCATCTTGGTGCTGTTCAGAACCGCATTCGATTCGGGCGCAGATTCAGACGCAATCGGGGGCGTGGTGCGCAGGCCGAAACCGCTCCCTCCTCCTGCTCCGGCAAATGCCAGCATCTGATCACGCGGTGTAAACACGTTCCGCCCCATAGCCTTGTCGCCACCGAACTGCACGGACAAGGTTAATCTTCCGTGAAATCACGCCGTCTCAAGGGTGTGGCAGGACCATTCCGGCGCGGCTATGGTGCGTGCAAAATGGGGGCACGGGTTTGAGCGGAACCGAAACACTTGGCGGCATGGCCGAAGCGCTGGCAACGGCGCGTGCGGTGGAACCGACGGCGGGGGAACACATCGCGCCGGGCCACACGCACGAAAGCGCCTGCCTCAATTGCGGCACCGCCTTGGTCGGCAGCCACTGCCACGCCTGCGGACAGGCCGCACATGTCCACCGCACGCTAGGCGCGTTCTTTCACGATCTGCTGCACGGCGTGTTCCATTTCGAAGGCAAGATCTGGCGCACGCTGCCGCTGCTGGCGCTCCAGCCGGGCAAGCTGACGCGCGAATATATCGACGGGCGGCGGGCCAGCTATGTCTCGCCCATCGCGCTGTTCCTGTTCTGCGTGTTCCTGATGTTCACCACGATAAATTCGCTCGGCAGCAGCCTGATGCCGTCCAGCGCTACGGCGATGGACGCGATTGCGGAGCAGCAGCGCGATGAACTGAAGGCGCTGGAAGCGAAACGGGCCAAGGCGACCGATCCTGCACAAATAGCTGAAATCGATGGCGATATCATTGACGCCAAGGCAAGCATCGAAGGGCTGGAAAAGGTCAAGAACAACGATCTCACCTTCAACTTCGGCAAGGACGATACCGATATCGACGGACTTAAATCGTCGCCGCTGATCTACAAGGCGGTCAAGGTCTGGCGCGATAATCCCAGCCTCGCGCTCTACAAGGTGCAGACCTACAGTTATAAGTTGAGCTGGGCGCTGATCCCGATTTCAGTGCCATTTCTGTGGCTGCTGTTCCCCTTCAGCCGCCGCTTCGGGCTGTACGATCACACCGTGTTTGTCACCTATTCGCTGTGCTTCATGACGCTGCTGGCGGTGATAACGATGCTGCTGGCGCGGATCGGCACGCCCTGGCTCGGCCTGCTGGCGCTGGTGCCGCCGCTGCACATGCTGGTGCAATTGCGCGGGGCGTATAATCTTTCATGGTTCGGCGCGTGGTGGCGGACGTGGTTCCTCAGCATGTTCGCGTTCACCGCGCTCAGCCTGTTCGCGGTGCTGATTCTGGTCGAGGCTGGGGGCTGACGGGCAGCAAAAAGGCCGCGCCTTTTGCAAGGGGCGGCCTTTTTGTCTTTCAGCGCATAGCCGAAAATCAGCTATCCGAAATGCCTTCGGCGCGGCGGGCGGCGAGCCATGCGGCGGCTTCGGCTTCCTGCGCGGCTTCCGATGCGGCCTTGACAGTGGCCTGACGTTCGGCGCGCAGTTCCTCGATCAGAGCGTCGCGATCAGAACCCAGACGCTGTTCTGCAAGGCCATCGTCCTCGATGCCAGCCTTCTTCGCGGCCTTGGCCACCAGCGAATCGAGTTCGCGCTGCGAACACAGGCCCAGCGTGACCGGATCTTTCGGGTTGATGTTGCCGATGTTCCAGTGGCTGCGATCACGGATTGCGGCGATGGTGGTGCGGGTGGTGCCGATCAGCTTGCCGATTTGCGCGTCCGACACTTCGGGATGGTTGCGCAGGATCCACGCGATGCCATCGGGCTTGTCCTGACGCTTCGACACCGGCGTGTAACGCGGGCCCTTGGTGCGGCTGACCGAAATCGGCGCGCGCTGCATCTTGAGCTTGTATTCCGAATTGGCCTGACCCTTGTCGATCTCGGCCTGATTCAACTCGCCCGAATGAAGCGGATCGCGCCCGGTGTACTTCTGGCCCGCCAGATCGTCGGCCATTGCCTGCACTTCAAGCATGTGCAGCCCGCAGAATTCTGCAATCTGCTCAAACGTCAGCGCGGTATTGTCGACAAGCCAAGACGCGGTTGCGTGCGGCATCAGCGGATACGTGGGCTGGTTGCTCACGGACAATCTCCCGAAGGGGCGATCCGGCCAGCGGCGGATGCAACCCGAAAAGCGGATACAATAAGGGCCGCCCCTCGCGGAGCGGCCTGTAACCCTGCCGATGTAAGCCGAGAATGGCGAATCGGCAAGTTTTTGTTTGGTGGGGTCTGATTTGTTGGTTGCGCTCCTGACATCCGTCAGGAGCTTGCGGCACCGGCCCACTCCCCCGGCCCGACCACCCAGAGTCTACCTCGAAAGGGTGATCGGGCCGGGGAAGTGGGCCGGTGCCATCAATCGGTTAACTCACCAGCGTCAGCGACGGTTCTTCGCTCGCATGAACGCGGTGGGCAAAGCGGCCGTCCACTTGCGCACCCTGTTCGATGGTCAGCGCATCATAGCTGACATCGCCGTGGATGCGCGCGGTCTTGAGGATGACGAGTTCTGCGGCTTCGATAGACCCGTGGACCGTGCCCGAAAGGCGCGCGCTCTGTGCCTTTATCGCGCCGGTCACGGTGCTTTTTTCACCCTGCACCAGCGCGGCGCAAGTGATGTCACCTTCGACGCAGCCATCGATATGCAGATCTGCGGTGGCGGAAAGATCGCCCTTTACGGCAACATCGGCACCCAGAACGGAGAAGGTTGCAGCCATGCCTGAATTACTCCCCGTGCTGATCGTGTTGCGCACTTCCGGCGCGGATTTCCTGAACATGCCTGTTTGCCTCAAGGAACGGGCGCGGATTGACCGGGCGGTCATTGATCCGCACTTCGAAATGGAGATGGGGGCCGGTGGAACGTCCCGTGTTGCCGATCTGGCCGATAACGGCACCGGCATCGACCTTCTGCCCAACCTGCGCGCCGGTGCGCGACATATGGGCATAGCGAGTCATCAGCCCGTTGCCGTGGCTGACTTCGACGACATTGCCGTAGCCCTGTTTTACGCCAACAAAGCTGACGGTGCCGGCGGCCGCGGCATAGATCGGCGCGCCGATGGGGCCACGGAAATCGAGGCCAGCATGAAACGCCGCGCCGCCCGTGAACGGATCGGAGCGATAGCCAAAGCCGCTGGAGATATATTCAAGGCTGGCGGGCAGCGTGCTGGGAATGCGGCGCAGCCCCTTTTCCAGCGCGGCCATGCGTTCAAGGCTGGCGCCGAGCCGGGCAAAACGCGGATCGACGCTTTCATCAGCACCGGTGAACAGGCGGATCAGGGGGCCGCCCTGTGCCTCACGCGCAGAGGCGCGCAGCATCGCCGGGTTCAGCCCGACGCGGCGGATCGCGGTTTCAGCCTGCGTGGCGCGGGCATCGGCAAAGCGGGTCAGCCGTTCGATAAAGGCAAGCTGGCGCGCTTCCACTTCGGCAAGGCGCTTGGCCTCTGGCAGCACGGCGGAGATTTTCTGCACGGTCTTGGCCGTTTCGGCGCTGCTGTCGGACACGGTGCCTTGCGGCAGATCCTTGGGCATTTCGCCAATCGTGCCTTCGATGGCCTTTTCAATGAAGTCCTGCCGGCGGGCCAGATCATCGGCCACGCCTTCCAGCCCGTCGCGATATTTTGCCACGCGGCTCTCGGCGGTGGCGACGGCGGCTTCGCGTTCCAGCAGTTCGGCATGTTCGCGCGCGGCGGTGAATTGCGAAACGAGCGTAACGCCCATTGCGCCGAGCCAGACCAGCACGGCGGCGGCGATTCCGCCAGCAACGCCCATTTGCAGGCGCGACGACACGCGGATGAACCGGACGTGCCCCTGCGAACGCATGAAGAATTCGCGTTCGGGAAACCACGCGCGCACTTGCGAGATTGCCGCAGCCACGGTCTCTCGCAACCGCAAGCGGTCAGGTTTCGAAGATGACACAGGCAGGCGACCCCCGGAATTGGTTAAGTGGTTTTAATGTCCCGTCGCGGCGCGCATTAGCTGTCCGGTTCCCGGCTGGCGAATCCGATTCCTGCCAAGCACGTTGAACCGTGTGAGTCCCCCGATGAATCGTTTGCAATGGTGTGATTGCGCGCACCTTATGCTGCGTGATGGGACTTCGATTCGCCGGGATGGATGACATTGGCCATGCCCGATGCTAGGGCGCAGTCATGTCTAGCCAGCCTGTTCAAACCGCCGAATCCGCAACCGATCTGGTCGAAGGTCTTGCCCGTGCCGCACGCAGCGCGCAGCGCACGCTGGCGCGGATGGATGCGCCAGCGAAAGAGCGCGCACTGAAGCTTGCCGCAGCATCCTTGCGCGTAGCAGAGTCTGACATTCTGGCGGCAAACGCGCAGGATATGGTCAATGGCGAGGCCAATGGCCTTACCGGAGCAATGCTGGACCGGCTGAACCTGACGCCCGAACGCCTTGCCGGGGTGGCCGATGCGGTGGAGCAGGTGGCTTCGCTGACCGATCCGGTGGGTGAGGTGATTTCGCAAAGCGCGCGGCCCAACGGCATGGTTTTGCAGCGTGTGCGCATTCCGGTTGGCGTGATCGGCATCATCTATGAAAGCCGCCCGAATGTGACGGCAGATGCCGCTGCGCTCTGCGTGCGGTCGGGCAATGCGGCGATTTTGCGCGGCGGATCGGAAGCGGTCCATTCGAACCGCGCGATTCACAAGGCGCTGGTATCGGGCCTGATCGAAGGTGGCGTTCCCGCCGAAGCCGTCCAGCTTCTGCCCACGCAGGATCGTGCAGCCGTGGGGGCGATGCTGGCGGCGGCGGGCCTGATCGACATGATCGTGCCGCGCGGGGGCAAAAGCCTTGTCGCGCGGGTGCAGGCCGATGCGCGCGTGCCGGTGCTGGCGCATCTGGATGGGATCAATCACACGTTCGTTCACGCCGCTGCCGATCCTGCAATGGCCAAGGCAATCGTGCTCAACGCCAAGATGCGCCGTACTGGCATTTGCGGGGCGATGGAAACGCTGCTGATCGATGCGACCTATCCCGACCCCCACGGACTGGTGGAGCCGTTGCTCGATGCAGGATGCGAACTGCGTGGCGATGCTCGTGCCCGCGCCATCGATCCGCGCATCGTGCCGGTGGCGGCGAACGACTGGGACACCGAATATCTCGATGCGATCCTTTCGGTCGCGGTGGTCGATGGACTGGACGAAGCGCTGGCGCATGTTTCGGCCCATGCTTCGGGGCATACCGATGCCATCGTGACCGAGGATCAGGACGTGGCGGACCGCTTCCTGACAGACGTGGACAGCGCCATCGTGATGCACAACGCGTCCAGCCAGTTTGCCGATGGGGGCGAGTTTGGGCTTGGCGCGGAAATCGGCATCGCGACAGGACGGCTTCATGCGCGCGGGCCGGTGGCGCTGGAAGGGTTGACGACCTACAAGTGGCTGGTGCGCGGGTCAGGGCAGGTGCGGCCCTGATTGGTCCTTTAACCGGCCTGTTCGGCGGCAGCTTCAATCCGGCGCACGGTGGCCATCGCCGCGTGACACTGTTCGCGCTGGATGCGCTGGAGCTGGATGAGGTGTGGTGGTTGGTTTCGCCGGGCAATGTGCTGAAGCCCGCCAAAGGAATGGCTCCGCTTTCGGCGCGGCTGGCTTCGGCACAGGCCATGAGCCGCCATGCGCCGATCCGGGCCACCGTGATTGAGCGCGAACTGGGCACGCGCTTTACCGTCGATACGCTGCGCGCGATTCTGCGGCGCTATCCCAAGCGGCGTTTCGTGTGGATCATGGGGGCCGATAATCTGGCGCAGTTCCACAAGTGGAAGGACTGGCGCGATATTGCGCGTCTTATGCCGATTGCAGTGATCGCGCGTCCGGGGTATGATGCTGCTGCAATGGCAAGCCCTGCCAATGCCTGGCTGCGCCGCTGGCGCCAGCGGCCCGGACAGTTCGTTTCCGGCGCAAGGCGGAGCGCTCCGGCGCTGACTTTTCTTCGCTTCGATCCTGATGGCCGTTCGGCCAGCGCGATTCGCGCCGCCGACCCTGATTGGGCCAATGCCTGCCGCGAGGTGGGCCTGCGGGATGCCGTGACGCATCGTTTGATCGGACGAGGGAAATCCTGACCGTGCAAGGCCTTTTCGCCCCATCCGCAAGGGTGTGGAGAGGCGAAACATTTGTGTGTCACAACCGTTATTCCTTGACTCTTGAGCCACGGAGGCCATTTCGCGCGACATGACCAGCGTTCAACCGCTGTCGGCCAAGGCCGACACAGCCCCCAAGACCCCCTACAGCCCCACCGCGCTGCACGATCTCGTGCTGCAGTCGCTTGACGATGATCAGGCGCAGGAAGTGGTGTCCATCCCGCTCGAAGGCAAAAGCTCTGTTGCCGATTTCATGGTGATCGCGTCCGGCCGCTCGACCCGGCAGGTCGCCACGATGGCGCAGAAGCTGTCCGAGCGGATCAAGCACGCAGGCTTTGGCCATGTGCGGATCGAAGGGCTCCCAGCGGCAGACTGGGTGCTGGTGGACGCGGGCGACGTGGTGATCCACCTGTTCCGCCCCGAAGTGCGCACGTTCTACAACCTCGAACGCATGTGGGCGTTCGGAGATGCCGGCGCGGCGTGATTTGATGTAAAGCTATCCGCATTCGCGGATAGCTTGCGGCACCGGCCCACTCCCCCGGCCCGACCACCCAGATCATACCTCGCAGGGTAGTCGGGCCGGGGGAGTGGGCCGGTGCCGCTTGTTTGAGCCTCGGGGATTCATTTCCCCGCAAATCCCCGCTAGACCCCGCCCATGCTCCTGCACATCATCGCTCGCGGAAAGATCGGCCGTTCGCCTGAGGCGGAGCTGGTGGAGCGTTATGCGAAGCGGATTTCGTGGGGGTTGAAGGTTTCCGAACTGCCCGACCGGGGCGGCACGGTGCCGCCGCCTGCGCAAACGCCGTTTCGCACCGTGGCGCTGGACGAGCGGGGCAGGCAGCTTACCTCCAGCGAATTTGCCGCGATCCTTGGCCGGTGGCGCGATGATGGCGTGCGCGAGGCGCGGTTCCTGATCGGGGCAGCGGACGGGCATGACGATCCGTTGCGCGAATCTGCCGATCTGCTGATCGCTTTCGGCAAGGCGACTTGGCCGCACATGATGGCCCGCGCGATGTTGGCCGAACAGCTTTGGCGGGCCACCAGCATTCTTGCTGGCCATCCCTATCATCGCGAGGGATAAGCGGCGGCATGACGTCACGTCTTGCGTTTATCTCTGTGGCCTTGGCTCTGGCAGGCGTCGCCGCGTGGCAGGCGACGGCGCAGCAGGCCAGTCCCTATGCCGATGCGGGCGAGGCGGGTGAAGTGCTGCGCCGTGCGGGGCAGGCGCTGGCCCAGTCGCGCGCGCGGGCCGAACAGCTTGAACAGACCGCGCGCAAGGCAACGGCAGAGGCGGACCGCACCGCGCGCGAAGTGGCCGCTGTGGCCGCGCGCATCCAGCAGTCCGAGGCTGAGATCGCGGTGGCGCAGGCAAAGATCGCGCTGATCGAACGCCAGCGGGAGCGGTTACGCAATCGCATGGCGCAGCGGCAGGAACCGGTCGTGCGGTTGACCGCCGCCCTGCAGATGATGGCGCGCCGTCCGCTGGCCTTCAGTCTGGTTCGGGCAGAGTCCCTGCGTGATACCGTGCACTTGCGCGCGGTGATGGAAACGATGCTGCCGGAGGTGCGCCGCCGTACCGCAGGCCTGCGCACCGAGATCGAGCGTAGCCGCAAGTTGCAGGCCGATGCCCAACTGGCCGCCAATGCGCAGGCCGATGGCGAAAAGTCGCTGCTTGCCCGCCGCACCGAACTTGCTGCGCTGGAAAGCCGCCAGCGTCTCGCGTCGCACGAGGCGCAAGGGGTGGCGAGCCGGGAGGCGGACCGCGCAATGGCGCTGGCCGAGCAGACGCGCGACTTGTCGTCCCTGCTCGACCGGTTGGAAGAGGACGGGTCGCTGCGCCAGCAACTGGCCGCGCTGCCCGGCCCGGTCTTGCCGCCAAGCCGCCCCGGCGACGTGCTGCAAGTGGTGGATGCGCCCCCGGCCATGCTGGTCACCAATGCGCCAAAGCTGCCGTGGATCATGCCCGTCAGCGGGCGGCTGGTTTCTGGCTTTGGCGCAAGTTCGCCCACCGGGCCGACAACCGGTATCGCGCTTGCGCCCATTGGTGGTGCACAAGTGGTTTCGCCCGCCGATGGCCGGGTGGCCTTTGCCGGGCCTTATCGCGGTTATGGCACGATCGTGATCGTCGAACATGATGGTGGGTGGACCACACTCGTCACCAATATGGGCCGAATCGCGGCGCGGGTGGGTGAAGCGGTGGTGCAGGGATCGCCGCTGGGCACGGCCGGGCCGGGCCGCCCGGTTCTCACCGTGGAATTGCGCCGCGATGGCGCGCCGGTCAATCCGCTGGAGCAGCAGGGCGGTTGATCGAACAGGGTTCGCCGTTCGTCGATTGCGGTGTCTCACCCTGCCGCAAAACCTCATCTGGCGTTAATTCGACGGTGGTTATACAATCGCCGCAATGACTGCCTCCTCGCGAAAGGCCCTTTGGGCAATGAAGTTTGCCGATCTGCTTCGCGCCACTGCGCTGGTTTCCGCCGTGGCCCTGATCCCTGCTGCCACTTCGGGCCTTGCTGCGGTAGATTCGCGCACCGGGCCTGAGTTTGGCAAGCTGCTGGCAGTCTACGAACGCATCAAATCGAACTATGTCGAACCGGTAGAGGACGACAAGCTGCTGAAAGGCGCGATCGACGGCATGCTGGCCACGCTTGATCCGCACAGCGCCTATCTTGATGCGCGTGATTTTGAGAATCTGCGCACGCAGACCGAAGGGTCGTATGGCGGGCTGGGCCTCTCGGTCACGCTGGATGACGGCGCGGTAAAGGTTATCGCGCCGACCAAGGGCAGCCCCGCCGATCTGGCGGGCGTCAAGGCGGGTGATTACATCACGCATCTTGATGGCAAGCTGATCTACGGCGGTTCGCTGGACGAAGCGGTCGATCAGATGCGCGGGGTGCCGGGCACGCAGATCAAGCTGAGCGTGTTCAGGCCGGGCCGTGACGAGCCGTTCGACGTGACGATTATCCGCCAGATCATCGAACTGAAGCCGGTTGAGTGGGAGCTGCAGGGTAATGTGGCCGTCATTTCCGTCTCCAGCTTCAGCGCCGATGTGGGCGCTTCGGTGAAGAAGGCATGGGCCGAGGCGAAAGCCAAGGCTGGTGGGCGGGTTACCGGCCTCGTGCTTGACCTGCGCGGCAATCCCGGTGGTTTGCTTGACGAAGCCATTGCGCTGTCGGACCTCTTCCTTGAACGCGGCAACATCGTTTCGCAGCGGGGCCGCTATGCCCGCGATACCGAAGTCTATCCGGCAGAGATCGATACCAAGGGCGATATCGCCAAGGGCACGCCGATGATCGTGCTGATCGACGAAGGGTCTGCCTCCGCGTCCGAAATCGTCGCGGGTGCGTTGCAGGACCAGCATCGCGCGGTGGTGATGGGCCAGCGCAGCTTCGGCAAGGGCAGCGTGCAGACGCTGATCCCGCTGACCAAGGATACGGCGGTCAAGCTGACGACCGCGCGTTATTACACGCCATCGGGCCGTTCGGTGCAGGAAGGCGGCATCGATCCCGATATCGCCGTGCCGCAGATTTCCGATCCCGACATGCGCAAACGTCAGGCGCGGTCTTACCGCGAAAGCGATCTGCGCGGCCATCTGATCAACGAGATCAAGATGGAGGACAAGGATCTGGAAAAGGACAAGATCGACGATCCGCGCTTCAAGATGACGGCAGACGAGCTGAAGGCCAAGAACATCAAGGATTTCCAGCTCTATTACGCGGTGCAGACGCTGGGCCGCACCGCGCCGCGCACGGCGCTTGCGGCAAAGTCGAAGCGGTAATAGGGCACGCGGCATGACACCGCTTCAGGCCCGCAACGCCGCCTATTCGCTTGCCCTTGCCGTGCCCGCCGCGCTGATGGCAGGGGCGCTGGTATCGCAATACGTGTTCGGCCTTTACCCTTGCCAGATGTGCTGGTGGCAGCGCTATCCGCATATCGCGGCCATCGTGCTGGCGCTGCTGGCCTTTACGATGAAGGGCGCGGGGAAGGGCAGGGGCGCAGGCGATATGGCGGTGATCCTTGCCGCCACCGCCACCGGCATTTCCGGCTTGATCGGCGCGTTTCATGCGGGCGTGGAATATGGCTGGTGGGAAGGCGTGACCGCTTGCGCCACCGTGGCCGAAAGCGGTGGCAACGCGCTGGACGCGATCATGAACGCGCCGGTGATCCGCTGCGATGTTGCACCTTGGTCCCTCTTCGGCGTGAGCCTTGCCGGGTTCAATTTCCTGATCTCGATCACGGGCGCGGTGCTGGTCTTCGCGCTGCTGGGCAAAGGCCGCAAGGGAGCCTGAGATGACCGCCAAGACTGCTGAAATGCTGCGCGTGGATCAGGCCGGAGAATACGGCGCAACGCGCATCTATGCGGGCCAGCTTGCCGTCATGGGCAATCGCGCGCCGCATTCGGCAGAGATCGCGGCGATGGCCGAACAGGAAGCCGATCATCGCAAGCGCTTTGACGCCCTGCTGGCCAAACGCGGCGTGCGTCCTACGGCGTTGCAGCCGGTATGGTCTGTCGCGGGCTTTGCACTGGGTGCGACGACAGCGCTGATCGGCCCGAAGGCGGCGATGGCCTGCACCGCTGCCATCGAAACCGAGATCGACCTGCACTATACCGAGCAGCTTGAACAGCTTGGCGATCAAGACCCCGAACTCGCTGAAATGATCCGTGAATTTCGCGATGACGAACGCGAACACCGCGATGCCGCGTTGGCGGCAGGGGCGGAACAGGCACCGGCCTATCCGGTGCTGTTCACGGCCATCCGCCTCGGCTGCAAGGCGGCGATTGCGCTTTCGAAGCGCATTTGATCCAGCGCAGGGAACTGTCCGGGCACTTCCGCTCTTCATCTACCATTCACAGCGCCCGCGCCCTATATCGGACTCAAGCCTGACCGGAGATTCCACGATGAAGCGCCTGATTTCTGCCGCCCTGCTGTTTTCCAGCGCGCTTTCCGTCCCGGCATTTGCGCAAGGCGCGGATCAGGGGCTGGTCGATCCTTCGGGTGAGCGGGTGAACCAGTTGATCGTCTATGGCAACGATCCGTGCCCCAAGTCCGATGGCAACACGATCACCGTCTGCGCGCGCAAGGAAGAGGAAGAACGCTTCCGCATCCCGAAGCCATTCCGCGAAAACCTCGAATCACCGCAGAACCGTTCGTGGACGGATCGGGTGAAGGCCTATGAAACGGTGGGCAATTTCGGCACCAATTCCTGCTCTGCGGTGGGTGCGGGCGGTGCGACTGGGTGTCTGACCAAGCTGATCGATCGTGCCTATGCCGAGAAGAAGAACAGCCCCGACGTGCAGTTCGGCAAGCTGATCGAGGAAGAGCGCGAAAAGCGCCTGAGCACGATTGATGCCGATGCCGCAGCCGAACAGGCGCGGGTCGAGCAGATCGAGAAGGAATATGAGGCCCGGCTGAAGCGCGAACGGGATGGCGTGTCCGCGCCGACTGGCGGCGAGCAGCCGTTGCCTGCACCACAGCAGCCCTGATCTTTTACAAGAATTTTGTCATTCCCGCGCAGGCGGGAATGACGAAGCTTGTGATGGTGGCAGCGGAGTCGCTGCCACCAAATCACCCCAGCGCGATATCCGGGGCGTCTTCCTGCTTCATTCCCACGGTGTGATAGCCAGCGTCCACATGGTGCGTTTCGCCGGTCACGCCCGATGACAGGTCGGACAGGAAATAGAGGCCTGCGCCGCCGACGTCCTCGATGGTCACATTGCGGCGCAGCGGGCTGTTCAACTCGTTCCACTTCAGGATGTAGCGGAAATCACCGATACCGCTGGCGGCAAGCGTCTTGATCGGACCAGCGGAAATCGCGTTCACGCGCACGCCCGAAGGTCCACAATCGTTGGCAAGGTACTTCACGCTGGATTCCAGCGCCGCCTTGGCCACGCCCATCACGTTATAATGGGGCACGACCTTTTCCGCGCCGTAATAGGTCAGCGTCAGGATCGAACCGCCATTCGGCATCATTTCCATCGCGCGCTTGGTGACGGCGACAAGGCTGTAGGCCGAGATGTTCATCGTCATCAGGAAGTTGTCGAGCGTGGTGTCGTAAAACTTGCCGCGCAGCTGGTTCTTGTCGGAATACCCGATGGCGTGGACGATGAAATCGATGGTCGGCCAGCGGCCTTTGAGCGTTTCAAACGTCTGGTCGAGCGCGTCCATGTCGGACACGTCGCATTCGATCAGGAAATCGCTGCCAAGGCTGGCGGCCAAGGGGCGCACGCGCTTTTCCAGCGCTTCACCCTGATAGGAGAAGGCGAGTTCCGCGCCATGTTCGTGCAATTGCTTGGCAATACCCCATGCCAGCGACTTGTCATTGGCGAGGCCCATGATCAGGCCGCGTTTGCCTTGCATAAGTCCGGTCATGCGTTCGTGTTCTCGCTTCTCGTATCGTTCCCGGTGCCCGCCATTTTTACGCGGGCACGATTATCCGCCTGACCCAGCATGTCGCGCTCTTCCGGCGTTTCGGTAAGCGCGGCGTTGAGTTCGGCTCCTACTACCATCCCTAAGCCGACCAGCCAGAAAAAGAAAAGAGCGATCATGATCCCGGCAAGGCTGCCATAGGTCAAATCATAGGAGAAAAAGGTGCGCAAGGCCGCAGGCAGCGCTGTTGTGACCACGATCCACCACACTGTGACAAACAGCGCGCCGGGCCACTTGGGATAGTCCCGCCCACGGAAAGATCCGGGCGTAAGCGAAATGAACAGCAACCATAGCGCGCCATAGAGCACGGCTGCCGGAATGAAGCGCGACAGTGCGAGGCTGGACACTAGGTCGCCAAACTGTGGCAAAAATGCCTCGATCACTTCCTGCGCCGCACCGATGAGAACTTGTGCGAAGATGGCCAGAAGAATCAGCACGACCGAAGCCAGCGTCAGCCCGGTCGATGCGAGGCGATAGCGCCAGAATGCGTGCTCCCATTGCGTCCCATAGGCGCGGCGCAAAATGTCACGGATGGTTTCGACAAGACTGCCGACTGTCCAAAGGCCGAAGATTCCGCCGATCCATAAAAGCCAGCCGCTGCGTGCTTCGATAACGCTGCGCGCCACAGGTTCAATAGTGGCGGCAACCACGGGAGGCAAAGCGATCAACACGGCGTCGATGGCCGCTGCGCGCTGGCTTGCCTCTCCGATCAGCGAAAACAATGCAGCGCTGGCGATGAAGAACGGGAAGATCGCGATCACGATCATGTAGGCCAAGTTTCCGGCATGGATCGAGCCATCGTTGAACACGCCGGTGAAGACACGCTTGACCACTTCCCAAGCGCGGCTACCGGGGCCAAGCCGCTCGCGCGCTTCGGCCAGCCCTTGGCGCCAACGCAGCGCTTCCTGCCGCCGTGCTTCGGGCGACAGGTTCGTCATGGCCATCAGCGGCTGCGGCTCAGGCGAATCGTCGACCGGCGGCGGGTCTGTTGACGTCACTCAGACACCAAGTTTGTCACGAAGGTTGCGCATGTCGGCCCAACCATCGAGACGCGCTTTCAGATCCATGTCGTCTGCCGGAATATCTATCTGCAATGTGACCAACTGGTCGCCCCGCGTGCCGTCCTTGCGCGAAAAGCCCCTGCCTTTCAGGCGCAGCGTGCGTCCGCTGGAACTTCCCGGTGCAACCGTGAGCATGACCGCGCCATCGACCGTGGGCACTTTCACTTTCGCGCCGCCCACCGCTTCGGACAGGCTGATCGGGAGATCGAGCCGGATGTTGTCGCCATCGCGTTCGTAGAACGGGTGGCTGCCGATTTCGATGGTGACGATGGCATCGCCATTGCCGCCGGGGCCGGGTTCACCCTTGCCGCCAAGCCGCATCTGCTGGCCATTTTCTAAACCTGCAGGCAGCTTGAGGTCGATGGATTTGCCATCCGACAGCGTGATGCGCTGGTTGGCGCGGGTGGCCGCATCCACAAAGGAAACCTGCAGGCGATAGCTGACATTCGCGCCCTTGGGCGGGGGACCTCGGCGCGCGCCGCCGCCCATTCCGCTCATTCCGCCGCGCCCGCCGAACAGGCCTTCGAAGATATCGCCAATGTCGATGCCTTCGGCCCCGCCACCGAAGCCGCCTTCGAAACCGCCATCGTGGCGGAACCCGCCTTGCTGGCCGCGGAACCCGCCACCGCCAAACCCGCCACCAAAGGGGCCTGCCGGGTTGCCCTCGGCATCGATCTCGCCGCGGTCGAACTGGGCGCGCTTGTCCTTGTCGGACAGCAGATCGTAGGCGCGAGTCACTTCCGAGAAGCGCTCGGCAGCCTTGGGGTTGTCCTTGTTGGTATCAGGGTGCAGTTCTTTCGCCAGCTTGCGATAGGCGGACTTGATGTCCTTCTCGCTCGCGCTGCGGGGAACGCCCAGAGTGGAATATGGATCGGCCATGTGCGCATAGCTAGGGCGCGCCAAGCCCGCCCGCAAGGCTGGCTTTCCTACTTCGCGTTACGGGAGTAGGCCGGGGGCATGCAATTGATCCCTGTCATGGCGAAACAAGGCTCCCCTGCCATGATGTCTGCGCAAGTGGGGCCTCATGCGCAGCGCAGAAGAGGGGCATGACTGTTTCTCTCTGGACTATGTAAACCCCGTAAACCCTTTCAGGAAAAGCCTGTGAAACCTGAACAGAATTCCGAAGCAATTCCCCATGCCGATCCCATCGCGATCTTCGAATCGTGGTTTGCCGAAGCGCAGAAATCCGAACCGAACGATCCCAATGCGATGGCGCTGGCAACGGCCACGCCCGATGGCCTGCCTTCAGTGCGGATGGTGCTTTTGAAAGGGCATGGGCCGGACGGCTTCGTGTTCTACACCAACTTCCACAGCCGCAAGGGTGGGGAACTGGCGGCAAACGGCCACGTTGCGCTGCTGTTCCACTGGAAGTCGCTGCGGCGCCAGATCCGCATCGAAGGCCCGATCACCGAGGTCAGTGCGGAGGAAGCGGATGCTTATTTCGCCAGCCGCCATCCCGAATCGCGGCTGGGTTCTGCCGCATCCGACCAGTCGCGTCCTCTGCCCGACCGTCAGGTTTACCTTGATCGTGTGGCGGCACTGCGGGCGGAATATCCCGATGGCAACGTCCCGCGCCCGGCGCACTGGTCAGGCTATCGCGTGACGCCTGCGGCAATCGAATTCTGGCAGGACCGCGATTACCGCCTGCACGAACGTCGCCGTTTTGTTGTCGACGGCGCGGGTGGGTGGACCAGCAGCCTGCTTTATCCCTAAGGGTGTGCCATGACCGACAAACATGCCGATCTGAACAAGAAGGCCGCACTCGCCAGCATTTCCGTCGCCTTGCTGCTGGTGGGGATGAAAGTGTGGGCGGTCATTTCCACCGGCTCCACCGCGATGCTCGGCAGCCTTGCCGATACGGCGCTGGATCTGGTGGCGAGCGTGGCCACGCTGCTCGGCGTGTGGGTGGCCTCGCAACCTGACGATGCCAACCACCGCTTCGGTCATGGCAAGGCCGAGGCGTTGGCCGCGATGTTTCAGGTAGTGCTGATCTCGATTTCGGCCATCGGGCTTGCGTTCCGAGCCGTTGGTCAGTTCCTTGGGCAAGCTCAGGTAGCCGAGGCGGAATCGGGGGTCATCGTTTCGACCATCGCGCTGGGGGCTACCCTGGCGCTGCTAGCCTATCAGCGCCATGTGATTCGGCAGACCGGCAGCCTCGCGATCAGCACGGACAATGTGCACTACAAGTCCGACCTGTTTCTGAACCTTGCGGTGATTGCGGCGCTGGTGCTGGATACGTATTTGGGGATCACCGGGGCGGATGCGGTTTTTGCCTTCGGCATTGCCATGTGGCTGGCGTGGGGCGCATGGGGCGCTTCCCAAGAAGCGGTTGATCAGTTGATGGACCACGAATGGCCACTCGAAAAGCGTGAGCGCTTTCTCGAAGTGGTCGCGCAGCATCCCGAACTGAAGGGACTGCACGATCTGCGGACGCGCACGAGCGGCAATCGTGATTTCGTCCAGTTTCACGTCTGGATCGACGGGCGGATGACCGTGACCGAGGCGCATCGGGTTATGGACGAGATCGAGGACAAGCTGATGGCGGCCTTTCCCGGCGTCGAAATCCTTATCCATCCAGACCCGGAAGGGCTGGTGGATGAGGATTCCATCGGAGCCGAGAACCTGCTCGAACCCGGTCCCGACGGCGTCAGCCCGGCCATCATTGCGCAAGGAGCGCCCGGCAAGTGAGCAGCAAGGTTCCCTATTTCCACGTCGATGCCTTCACCGCGCGGGCGCTGGGCGGCAATCAGGCGGCGGTGATGATGCTGGAGGCATGGCCGGACGATGCCACGCTGCAGGCCATCGGTGCGGAAAACATGTTTGCCGAAACCGCCTTTCTTGTGCCCGATCATACGGGCGCTGCGGATTTCGAACTGCGCTGGTTCACGCCTGCGGTCGAAGTGGCGATGTGCGGCCACGCCACCCTGGCATCGGGGCACGTGGTGCTGGCGCAGGATCCGATGCGCGGGCGCGTGACGTTTGCCACGCGCAAGGCAGGGATTCTGGAAGTGGCGCGCGACGGGGATCGCTATGTCCTGTCGGTGCCGGTTGTGGCGACCGCGCCGGGCCGCTTCGATGCTGCTGTGCCACTTTTGGGCGCGCCGGTGCCGGATGAAGTGCGGCAGTGTGCGGGCTACAACCTGTTCGTTTATCCCAGTGCTGCCGATGTCCTTGCGCTCGCGCCGGATTTCAAGGCGTTGCTGCAATTCGGGGACGTGCAGTTTATCGCCACCGCACCAGGCGCGGGCCATCCATCGGGCGCAGATGTGGTCAGCCGTGTGTTCGTGCCCGGCGGCGGGATCGATGAAGATGCGGCCACCGGCTCGGCCCATGCCGCGTTGACGCCACTGTGGGCGCATAAGTTGGGGCGTGATACGTTTGCCGCACATCAGGCTTCGGCACGGGGCGCGGATTTTGCGTGCCGTCTGGCGGGTAATCGCGTGCTGTTGGGCGGTGGGTGCGTGACGGTGGTGGAGGGACTGTTCCGACTGCCCTAATTGTAAAGCGCCACTACATCGGCAAGGCCATCGACCACTTTGCCAAGCTGATCGTCTTGCGTCTTGCCAAGGCGAACGATGGTGAGTTTGCGTGACGGGCTGACCAGCACGTATTGGCCGAGATGGCCGATGCAGGCGTAGAGGTCTTTCGGGCCGCGATTGGGGAAGAGCGCCGATGTGCCGCTGGTCGCCTTGCGATTCAGCCAGATCTGCGCGCCATATTGCGCTTCGCGCGGGGAAGGCGTGACCATGAATTCGATCCACTGGCGTGGCATGATCTGCGCACCTTTGACCGAACCCTTGTTGCGCAGAAATTCTCCGAACTTGCCCCAATCACGCGCATTGCCGTGGATCAGCGATCCGCCGACCAAGGTGCCCGTCCGATCAAATTCGGGCAACATCGACTTCATCCCCGCCGGTTCGAACAGGCGGGTGCGCAAATAATCCGCCACGGCATTGCGGCGGCTTTCGGGATCGGGCGCGGGGGTGAGCACGCGCGCGGCAAGGTCTGCAAGGATCACGCTAGTGGCGCTGGAATATTCGAACTTGCGGCCCGGCTCTGCTTCAAGCGGCTGATCTTCGGCGTAGCGGGCCATATCGTCGCGCCCATCCAGAAACAGCATCCGCACTTCGTCGGATTCGTAAACCGGTTCAATCGCTTCGGCGTGGCGCAGGCCAGACCGCATCTGGAGAAGCTGGCGCAGCGTGATTTCGCCACGCGGATCGCCGGGGCGCTGCCATGCCGGAACGGGGGCGGTTTCATCCAGCCGCAGGCGGCCATCGGACACGAGCATCCCGATCATCACGCCGGTGACCGATTTGGCCATCGACCAACTGACGAAGCGCGTATTTTCGTGATAGCCGGTGGCATAGCGTTCTGCCACGATCCGCCCGCCGCGCATCACGATCAGGGCGCGGGTTTCGCCCATATCTTCGTCGAACAGGGCGTCCACCGCGCGGGCGAGCTTTTCCCGGTCGGTTCCGGGTGATTTGACGACAGCCTTAAGTGCCTGATCGGAAAGCGGTGGCGGACCTTCAGGTGCATTCGTCCCCTGCGAACAACTGCCGAGGGCTGGCAGCAGCGCAAGCGTGAGGATAAGGGAGAGCGAACGGCGGGCCATCGGTCCGTGCTTTCGACCAGAATCGGCAGTGATGGCAACCGGCAACCACAGTTCCCCCACAGCTCCGTCCCTGACGATTGGACCAAAACGGCGGTGGTGGCTGCGCGTCGTGCTGGTGTTGCTGGCGCTGTCGCTGATCACGCTGGCGGTGTTCTGGTCCTCGATTAGCAGCTATGCGATGACCGGCACCAGTTATGGCGCGCGGGTAGCCTGTTCTTGCCGTTATGCCGGGGGGCGGGATCTTTCGGATTGCCGGAAAGACTTCGAACCGGGCATGGAACTGGTCAGCCTGAGCGAAGACAGCGAGGCCAAAAGCGTGACGGCGCGATTCGCGCTGATGTTTAGCCAGACCGCGACCTACAAGGAAGGCTGGGGCTGCGTGCTGGAGCCTTGGAAGTAATAAGAGTGGATCAGGAAATCCAGCGCTCGGTCGAATCGATCCAGCCACCGCCGATGACCCGTTCCCCGGCATAGATCACCGCGGCTTGTCCGGGGGCCACGCCATATTCCGGCTGCGTAAAGCGGATCGTGGTGGTTGCGCCATTGCCGAACGGGCCTTCGAGCGCGATCGGCACCGGCTTGGCCAGTGAGCGCACTTTTGCCGTCAGCGGGCCTTCGGGGATCGGGCCGATTCTGTTGGTTTCGGTGATCACCGCACTGCCCACGGCCAGCATCGGACGCGGGCCGACCAGCACCCGGCGCGATGGGCCATCGAGGCCGATCACGTAGAGCGGTTCGGGCTGGCCTCCGATTTCAAGGCCACGGCGCTGGCCGACCGTATAGTGGATGATCCCGCGATGGTGGCCCAATACTTCACCGGTTGCGGCATGGACGATTTCGCCCGGCGCTCCGCCTTCGGGGCGCACGGCGCGGACGATCTTGGCATAATCGCCATCGGGCACGAAGCAGATGTCCTGACTGTCGGGCTTGGCGGCAACGACCAGGCCCATCGCCTCTGCCATACGGCGCGTTTCAGTTTTTGGAAGGCTGCCCAAGGGGAAGCGCAGGAACGCGAGCTGTTCTTCGGTCGTGCCGTAGAGAAAGTAGGACTGGTCACGTGCGGGATCGGCCGCTCGGTGCAGTTCGGGGCCGTGCGCGCCCATGACGCGGCGCACGTAATGACCGGTGGCAAGGCAATCGGCACCCAGTTCGCGCGCCATCGCCAGAAGATCGGTGAACTTCGGACCCATGTTGCAACGGACGCACGGAATTGGGGTGCGGCCATTCAGGTAATCATTGGCAAAACGTTCGACGACCTCCTCGCGGAAGCTCGATTCGTGGTCGAACACGTAATGCGCTATGCCGAGCCGGTCAGCCACGGCCCGCGCATCGCGGATATCGTCGCCCGCACAGCACGCGCCCTTGCGCCCGGTGGCGGCACCGTAATCGTAAAGCTGAAGCGTGACGCCGATGACTTCCGCACCGGTGGCCGCGGCCATGCCGGCCACAACAGAACTATCGACCCCGCCCGACATGGCGACGACTATGCGCTGCGCCGACAGCGGGCCGGCAAGATCGAATAGGCTGGAGGTGTCGGAGTCTGCGATCATCGGCGCGCCATAGGCGGATTCGCCCCGCAGCGCAAAATCCAAGGGGCAACCCTTTGAGGCGTAACAAAAATGCGATGACCTGAACAAAAGGTAAGTGCGGCCTTTACCGGACCTTAGCCATCTCGCCCCTAGAAGGCTTGGCGATGGACATGAGCTTTGAAAATTCTGCCGCTTGGGCTCTGGACGGTTCTGCGTCCGAGGTGGCGCATGGGCTGCGACCGCTGACTTGGCACGGGCTTTGTGCGCAGATCACTGCGATGCAAGACCTGCGCCGCACGTTGTGGCAACAACCCGCGCAAGGCGAGGCAGGATCTGTCGGCAGCTTTGATGCGGCAACTGCGGCGCTCATCGTGGCCGGGTTTTCGGGCGCTTCGGCGCAGGTGGCGATGTGTAAAAGCCCTGTTAACCCAAACTCTTCAGTGAATGGCAAAGCCCTTCTTGCCAAATCGGATGACGCAATGACCGGGGTCTGGACGGACCGCGCTGAAGCACGAGATTGACATGATCGAAAACCAGAAAATCCGCCCGGCACAAGTGATCGGCCCGCTCGGAGAGCCGCTTACGATCGACAGCCTGCCGCCGCCGAGCACCACCCGCTGGGTTGTGCGTCGCAAGGCTGAAGTCGTGGCTGCCGTTAACGGTGGTCTGCTGACGATCGATGAAGTTTGCGAACGCTACAGCCTGACGCTTGAGGAATTTGCCTCGTGGCAGCGCGCTGTAGACCGTTCGGGGATGCAGGGCCTGCGCGTGACCCGTATTCAGCATTATCGCGATCTCTACGAGCGCCAGCTCAAATACTGATCGCTTTCACCAGCTCCATCCGCGGCGGCCGTCTCCTTCGGGAGGCGGCCGTTGTTCTTTTGGGCCTATGGTGCGCGACAGGTCACGCATACACGGCTGGCTGAAAAGTGCGTATAGAACGTTACAGAAAGTTACAGGTGCAAGAAAGACACGCGATCCGTTTTGGCGTAAGTCCCTCGTCGAGACTGAATTGCGCCTCGTCGGATCGAAGTCTATTGCTGTGGCCCGATCTGCCATAGGGGCAGTGCCGCAATGCTTGCGGCTAGTGCGTTATGAATGTAACACACCAACTTGAGCAGAGGGGGTCAGCCTTCGCTCCGGTGCGGTAAGATGCCAGCGCGGCAGAGTGCCACAGTGGTCTTGCCGTAGCGGGGGATGGCAGAGAAAAGCATGAATTACGAATCGACCATTGATGCCGATGCAGCACGCGAAATCAACACCCTCGACGGTGGTGGTGACGAGGCAAAGTCCGGGCGGCGGCGCAACTGGCTGATCGCTGGTGTGGTGCTGGCTGTGCTGGTGATTGCCTGGTACTTCATGCACGACAGCAACTCTGCCGCCACGCAGAACGGTGGCACTGCGCAGGCGCAGGTCGTGACCGTGGTCGTTCCCGGTCAGACGACGATTGCCAATACCATCACTGCCAGCGGCACCATTGCGGCGCGCCGCGAAATGCCGGTTGGCGTTGCCGGTGAAGGCGGGCAGGTTCTGCGCGTCTTGGTGGATGCGGGTGATTGGGTTCAGGCCGGACAGGTGCTGGCCGTGATCGACCGTGCCGTGCAGGGGCAGCAGATTGCCAGCCAGGCCGCGAACGTCGAAGTGGCGGCTGCCGACGCGCGGCTGGCGCAGGCGAATCTGGATCGTGCGCTCAAACTGGTGGAACGCGGCTTCATTTCCAAAGCGGATGTCGACCGTTTGACCGCGACGCGCGATGCCGCTGTCGCCCGTGTTGGCGTGGCGCGTGCAGGGCTGGGCGAGCTGCGCGAACGTGCGGCGCGGCTGAACATCGTGGCGCCAGCAGCAGGCCTTGTGCTGACACGCGCGGCCGAGCCGGGCCAGATCGTCGGCCCCAGCGCCGGCGTGCTATTCTCGATGGCACGGGACGGACAGATGGAAATGCAGGCACGCCTGTCCGAATCCGATCTGGCGCGTCTTTCCGTGGGTGCCACAGCCGAGATCACTCCGGTTGGTGCTGCCCGCAGTTTCACCGGCGAGGTGTGGCAGGTTTCGCCTACGATCGACCAGACTTCGCGGGAAGGGATCGTCCGCATTGCGCTGTCCTATAACAAGGATCTGCGCCCCGGCGGATTTGCCACGGCACAACTGCGCGCAGGCACGATCACCGCGCCGCTTCTTCCCGAATCCGCGATCCTGAGCGATGAAAAAGGCTCGTTCGTCTATGTGATCGACGAGAACAATAAGGCGCAGCGCCGCCCGGTGAAGACCGGCGAGGTGAGCCAGCGCGGGATTGCCGTGATGGAAGGTCTGAACGGGCGCGAGCGCATTGTGTTGCGTGCGGGCGGATTCCTCAATCCGGGCGACAAGGTTCAGCCGGTACTGGCGAAGTAGGGTTCGGATATGAACTTTCAGAACATATCGGCCTGGTGCATTCGCAATCCGGTCGTCCCGATTGTTATCTTTCTTGGCCTGACGCTGGCGGGTCTGGTGTCCTTCATGCAGATGAAGGTGCAGGACAATCCTGACATCGAATTTCCGATCGTGATCGTCCAGATCTCGCAACCGGGCGCGGCACCGACCGAGATCGAAAACCAGATCACCCAGCGCGTCGAATCTGCCGTGCGTTCGATTGCCGGTGTCGATACGCTGACCTCGACCGCATCGGAAGGCAGCAGCCAGACACAGGTCCAGTTCAAGATCGGGCAGGACATCAACGCTGCGGTCAACGAGGTGAAGAATCAGGTCGACCAGATCCGGTCGGACCTGCCTGAAGGCATTCTTGAACCGCAGGTGTTCAAGGTCGAAACATCGTCGAACCCTATCGCCTATTTCGCGGTCGCGGCTGACGATATGACGATCGAGCAGCTTTCGTGGTTCATCGACGATACTATTGCCAAGCGGCTGCTGACTGTGCCGGGCATGGCCGAAGTAAGCCGTTCGGGTGGGGTGAGCCGTGAGATTGCGGTTACGCTGGACCCGGCGAAGATGAACGCGCTGGGCGTAACGGCCAGTCAGGTCAACGCTGCGCTGCGTCAGGTCAATATCAACGCCGCAGGCGGCAAGACCGAAGTCGCCGGATCGCGCCAGTCTGTGCGCGTGCTGGGCAATGCGCAATCGGCCTATGACCTGTCGCAGACCCAAATCACACTGGGGGGTAACCGTCGCATTCGCGTGGCCGACGTGGCCGACGTGCGCGACAGCTACAGCGAACTGACGTCCAACGCCAAGTTCAACGGAAAGCAGGTCGTCACCTTCTCGATGTCGCGCGCGCGCGGCGAATCTGACGTCTCGGTCTACGAAGGCGCGCTGGAGGAGATGGCGAAGCTGGAGAAGGAACAGGGTGGCAAGATTCATTTCGAGTTGCTGTTCACTTCGGTCGGCTACACCAAGGACCAGTACCGTTCCTCAATGAACGCCATGGTCGAAGGTGCTGTGCTGGCGGTCATCGTGGTGTTCTTCTTCCTGCGCGACTGGCGCGCGACGATCGTTTCGGCAATCGCCATTCCGTTGTCCTCGATCCCGACGTTCTGGGTTCTTGATCTGATGGGCTTCACGCTCAACCAGATGTCGCTGCTGGCATTGGGGCTTGTTGCGGGTGTGCTGGTGGACGATGCTATCGTGGAGATCGAGAACATCGTGCGGCACATGAGGATGGGCAAAACGGCCTATCAGGCGTCGATCGACGCGGCGGACGAAATCGGCCTTGCGGTTGTGGCGACGACATTCTCGATCGTTGCGGTGTTCTTCCCGGTGGCGCTAATGCCGGGCGTATCGGGCCAGTTCTTCAAGAACTTCGGCCTGACCGTGGTCATCTCGGTGCTATTCTCGCTGTTGGTAG
Organism: Novosphingobium sp. ERN07; assembly: GCF_012641335.1. Lineage (GTDB taxonomy): Bacteria > Pseudomonadota > Alphaproteobacteria > Sphingomonadales > Sphingomonadaceae > Novosphingobium. The sequence goes on along the minus strand of NZ_JABAID010000001.1, from coordinate 334,109 downwards.
CGCGCATGATCACACCGATGGTCGCTGCCTATTTCCTCAAGGCGCATGGCCAAGCGGAACACGGCGGCGGGCCGTGGATGGACAGGTACATGAAGGTGCTGGGCTGGTCGCTCGATACGTCGAAGGCCAAAGCCTATCGCGCCGAACATCCGCGCCGCCGGTTCCGGGCGCGCCTGCGCGATCATCGTCTCTGGATGATGGGCATCGGCTTTGCCGCGCTGATGCTCACGTTCGTGATGTTCGCCACGATTCCGGCGCAGTTCTTCCCCGATACCGACAGCGACTCGAGTACGGTGACCATAGAAATGGTGCCGGGCACGACCTTAGCGCAGACCGAACGCAAGGTGGCCGAGATTTCGGCGCTTCTGGCAAAGCAGCAGGAGGTGGAATCCCAGCTCGCTTCCGTGCGTGAGGCGCGGGGCAACATCTATGTCAACTTGCGCAAGGATCGCGTGCGGAGCAGCCTTGATTTCGAACGCGAACTAACGCCGCAATTGCAGAAGATCGCGGACGTGCGGGTCAATTTCCAGGCGCAGGGCCCGGGTGGGCCAGGCGGCGGTTCGGGCCGTCCGATCAGCATCATGCTGGCCGGGTCCGATCCTGACCTGCTGCAGAAGACCGCGCAGACGCTGGTCGATCAGATGAGCGGACTGTCACTGGTTGTGGCGCCGCGCATCAGTGCGGACTTGCGCCGCCCCGAAGTGATCATCACGCCGCGCCTTGATCTTGCCGCGAATCTGGGCGTGACCACACAAACGCTCAGTCAGGTGATCCGCATCGCGACGCAGGGCGAAATCGATCAGAACAGCGCCAAGTTCTCACTATCCGATCGTCAGGTTCCGATCCGGGTAAAGCTGCCTGAAGAATCGCGCCGCGATCTTTCGACGATCGCGAACCTGCCGGTGCCGACCACTACCGGTTCGGTCCCACTTTCGCGCGTGGCCGAAATCAGCTTCGGTTCCGGCCCGACGCAGATCCAGCGTTATAACCAGAGCCGCCGCGTCTTTGTGGGCGCGGACTTGCCGCCGGGCGTGGTCAAGGGCGATGCGATGACGGCCATCATGAAGCTGCCGATCATGCAGAACCTGCCACAGGGCGTTTCGAACACGGCGGCGGGTGAAGACAAGTTCCAGGCAGAAATGCTGAACAACTTCATGATTGCCGTGGCGGCGGGCATCCTGCTGGTGTTCTCGGTGCTGGTGCTGCTCTACCACCGATTCATTTCGCCACTGGTCAATATGGGATCGCTGTTCCTTGCGCCGTTGGGTGGCCTCATCGCGGTTGCCCTGACGGGTGGCGCGCTGTCTCTGCCGGTGTTCATCGGCATCCTTATGCTATTCGGCATCGTCGCCAAGAACTCGATCCTGCTGATCGACTTCGCGCTGGAAGAGATGGCGACGGGCAAGACCAAGCTGGAGGCGATTACCGAGGCTGGGCACAAGCGCGCGCAGCCGATCATTATGACCACCGTGGCGATGGTGGCGGGCATGATCCCGACGGCCGTTTCGGTTGGCGGCGACGGTGGCTGGCGCGCACCGATGGGCATCGTGGTGATTGGTGGTCTGACGCTTTCGACCGCGCTGACGCTGCTGATCGTGCCGGCGGGCTTCAGCCTTGCTGATGGGCTGGAAAAGCGCATCGGGCCGTGGCTGGCGCGCCATGTCCTTGGGCATGAACCCGAACCGGCTACTGCGGCCGCTCCTGTTTCTGCACCGGCAATACCTGCACGGCGGAACGAACCGCAGCATGAGGCATTTCCGGCGGAGTGACCGCTGAACCTTCAGATATGGCCGGGGCTTTGGCTCCGGTCCCACGCGGACCGAACCGCACATTGTTCGGACGCCCTTTCCCCTTGCGGACGGGCATTCCGATAGACCGGGCGCGTCGGATGCGCGTGGTCGCCACAAGCCTGCTGCTGGCGATGGCTGTTATTTATGCGGTGACGCGTCATTACGAGGGTTTGCATCCGGCGCTTGGCTTTGTACGCGCCTTTGCCGAAGCGGCGATGGTAGGCGGTCTGGCAGACTGGTTTGCGGTAACGGCGTTGTTCCGCCATCCGTTGGGCCTGCCGATCCCGCATACGGCGATCATTCCTGAAAACAAGGACCGCATTGCCGATACGATGGCGGCGTTCCTGCAGAACAACTTCCTCACGCCGGCGGTCGTCGCCCGGCGTATGGGAGCGGTCAATGCGGCTGCGGCGCTGGGCGGTTTTCTTGCCGATCCGCGCACGGGCGAAAGTCGGCTGCGCGATGGTGCGGCAGGGCTGGTGGCTGATGTGCTGGAATCGCTCGACCCCGAAGAACTGGGCGGCCTTGCCAAGGGAGCCTTGCGGACGCAGCTTGAAAAGCTGGAGCTTTCGCCGCTGCTGGGCCAGTTGCTGGGCGCGGCAATTGCGGATGGGCGGCACATGCCGGTGATCGAAGGCCTGATCCGCAAGACGGCAGAGACGATTGAGGCCAACGAGGCGCTGATCCAGTCCACGATTCACGAGCGCGCGAATACCATCCTGCGTTGGACCGGGCTGGACGAAAAACTCGCCAACGCGATTTTGGACGGCCTCTACAAGCTGCTGGCAGAGACGCTGGTGGTGCCCGATCACCCGCTTCGCCGGAAGATCGAGGACGGGCTGGAGACGCTGGCGCACGATCTGGTCCACGATACAGAAATGCGCGCGCGCGTGGAGCGACTGAAGCAGGAAGTGCTGGCCAATCCGGCATTTGCGCGCTGGCTGGATGCCTTGTGGGAGCGCGGGCGGATCAAGCTGTTGCAGATGGTGCGCAATCCCGGTGGTGCCTTGAGTGGGCAGCTTGGCGCAAGCGTGGCCGAACTCGGCAATGCTTTGCAGCGCGACGTGCGCTTGCAGCGCGTGGTCAATCGCTTTGCCCGGCGGACGATGGTGGGCGTATCGACCCGCTATGGCGCGCAGATCGTGCGGCTTGTTTCCGAAACGGTGAAGCGCTGGGATGCCCGCACCGTGACCGACCGTATCGAGGGCGCAGTGGGGCGCGATCTGCAGTTTATCCGCATCAACGGCACGCTGGTGGGCGGCCTTGTCGGGCTGGTCCTGCATGTGCTGGATGTGGCCCTGTGATGATGCCGGATATGCCTCGGATCGAAACTGACAGGCTATTGCTGCGCCTTCCTGGCCACGCCGACTATCTGTTGCTGCGCGATCTGGTGGCTGATCCGCTTGTGCATCGGTTTCTGGGGCCACGTCCTAACGATCCGACCACCGACATGTTCAGCCGGTCCTTGCGGGCTGCCGGATCCTGGCAGCTTTATGGCTATGGGCTGTTTCTGGCGTTCGAGCGGGAAGGTGGCAGATTCGTTGGCCAGCTTGGCGTGTTTCATTCGATGCGGGGCTTCGGCAAAGGCATGGATGATGTGGTCGAAGCCGGCTGGATCGTGGCGCGCGAACATTGGGGCAAAGGCTATGCGCAGGAAGGGATGCGTGCCGCGCTTGACTGGTTTGGCCGTACCCACGATACCAAGCGGATTGCCTGCATGATCGAGCGCGGCAATGTGGCATCGGTTACGCTGGCGCAAAGGCTTAGCTTCGTGCGGTATGACGAACACCCGCTGGACGATGGGGCCTTGGTCGATCTGTTCGAGCGGATCAGTCGATAGCGGAGGCTTTCTTGCTGAGCAGCAGAGCGACCCTTCGCTGTAGTTCCTCAATCGGGAAAGGTTTGGTCAGCACATCGATGCCCGGCTCCGCGTGGCCTTTCTGAAGCACCACATTGTCGGCATAGCCGGTCACGAAGAGCACGCCGAGATCGGGTTGCCGCCGCCGCGCTTCGTCCGCGACCTGACGACCGTTCAGTCCGCCCGGAAGACCCACATCGGTCACAAGAAGATCGATCGGCGGCATCCGGTCGAGCATGGCGAGCGCCGAAGCGCCGTCTGCCGCAGCGATGCAGTGAATGCCAAGCAGGCCAAGACCGTCGATCATCATCATGCGCACAGTGGGTTCGTCATCCACCACCAGTACGGTTGCGCCGGGCATGGCATCGGGTGCGCTTGCTGCGCCTACAGAAGCTGTCGTTTCAATCTCGCCCCGATGACGGGGCAGGTAAAGCCGCACATCGGTGCCTTGATCCTGCCGTGAACGCACGCGGACCAAACCGTTGCTTTGCCGCGCGAAGCCGTAGACCATCGAGAGACCAAGGCCGGTGCCCTGCCCCGTCGGCTTGGTGGTGAAGAACGGTTCAAAGACGCGATCAATGTCTTCAGGCGCGATGCCCACGCCATCGTCGCTGACCATGATCGTGACATAGTCGCCCGGTTCCAGCCCGCGCTTTGCGGCTTCAACGTCGCAAAGCGATACGTTCTGCGTGGTGATGGTGAGCGTGCCGCCATCAGGCATCGCGTCACGTGCGTTGATGCACAGGTTGAGCATCGCGTTTTCAAGCTGGTTGGCGTCTACCAGTGTCGGCCAAAGTGCCGGGTCAGCGTTCACATCCACCGCGATGGATGGTCCCATCGTTCGGCGCACCAGATCGATGAAATCCTCCAGCAACCGATTGGGTTGAGCAGGCCGAGGTGAAAGCGTCTGGCGACGGGAAAAGGCCAGCAGACGGTGGGTAAGTGCGGCAGCGCGGTGTGCAGCGCCAAGTCCTGCTTCCACGTAGCGCGGCAGATCGGCCACGCGGCCCTGATCAAGGCGCCGCCCGATCATTTCCAGCGCGCCCGTGATGCCGGCCAGAAGATTGTTGAAGTCGTGGGCGAGGCCACCGGTAAGCTGGCCCACCGCTTCCATCTTCTGCGCCTGCCGCAGTGCGGATTCGGCGCGTTCGCGCTGGTCCAGTTCTTCGGCCACCCGCTGTTCCAGCGTTTCGTTAAGCTGGTGCAATGCGCTTTCAGCCGTCACACGCTCGGTCACGTCCTTGAACAGGACCGCAACAAGGCGATCCTCGAAAGGCCCGATGCGGAAGGATGAAACTTCAAGATGACGCCCGGTAGCAACGAGTTCGTTACGGAACCTAATCGGCTCCCCTGTGCGCAGGACTTGGCCGTAGAAAGCGATCCAGTCATCCGCTTCGTCCGGCACCATTTCGCGCAAGTATTGCCCGACGACATTCGGAATGCCGGTGTGGCGTTCATAAGCGGGATTGGCGAGGACATGGACATAATCGCTCAATGGCCCATGCGGACCATCGAGAAACTCTATCACGCAAAAGCCATCGTCCATGTTTTCAAACAGGATGCGATAAATCTCGCGATCAACGGCAGCCGCTCTTTGCGATTCATACGCCGTCGTCGTCCGTTCCATCATGGCCGAAGGTCGGCTGCGTTCGAAGGGCGGGCACAGTTCATCGCAGTTCGGCTCACTCGGTTCCCAAATATGAACAAGCCATAAAAAAGGAGCCGGAAGGATTGCTCCTTCCGGCTCCCGTTTTGGTCAGCGTATGCTGGCTTGGACTTAGAAGTCCATGCCGCCCATACCGCCCATGCCGCCACCCATCGGGGGCATTGCGGGCTTGTCGTCCGGCTTTTCGCTGATCGCAGCTTCCGTGGTGATCAGCAGACCCGAAACCGATGCTGCGTCCTGCAGGGCAGTGCGCACGACCTTGGTCGGGTCGATCACGCCGGCAGCCTTGAGGTTTTCGTAAACGTCGGTCGAGGCGTTGAAGCCCTGATTTTCGTCGTTTTCGCGCAGCAGGTTGCCAGCAACAACCGCACCGTCATGGCCGGCGTTTGCGGCGATCTGGCGAAGCGGGGTCTGGATCGCGCGACGCACGATGTCGATGCCCTTGGTCTGGTCGTCGTTGGCGCCCTTGAGGCCTTCGAGAGCCTTGGTTGCATAGAGCAGCGCCGTGCCGCCACCGGGGACGATGCCTTCTTCAACCGCAGCGCGGGTAGCGTGGAGCGCGTCGTCAACGCGGTCCTTGCGTTCCTTCACTTCGACTTCGGTCGCGCCGCCAACCTTGATCACGGCAACGCCGCCAGCCAGCTTGGCCAGACGTTCCTGCAGCTTTTCACGGTCGTAGTCGCTGGTGGTGACTTCGATCTGGGCGCGGATCTGGTCGACACGGCCTTTGATCTCTTCAGCCGAACCGGCGCCGTCGACGATCGTGGTGTTGTCCTTGTCGATCGTGACCTTCTTGGCCTGACCGAGCATGGCGAGCGTCACGGTTTCGAGCTTGATGCCGAGGTCTTCGGAGATCATTTCACCGGCGGTCAGCGTGGCGATGTCGCCCAGCATGGCCTTGCGACGGTCACCAAAGCCCGGTGCCTTGACGGCAGCGATCTTCAGGCCACCGCGCAGCTTGTTGACCACGAGGGTTGCCAGCGCTTCGCCTTCGATGTCTTCAGCGATGATCAGCAGCGGACGGCCCGACTGCACAACCGCTTCGAGGATCGGCAGCATCGCCTGGAGCGACGAAAGCTTCTTCTCGTGGATCAGGATGTACGGGTTCTCGAGTTCGACCGTCATCTTTTCCGGGTTGGTGATGAAGTAGGGCGAGAGGTAGCCGCGGTCGAACTGCATGCCTTCAACGACATCGAGTTCGAATTCGAGGCCCTTGGCCTCTTCAACGGTGATAACGCCTTCCTTGCCGACCTTTTCCATCGCTTCAGCGATCTTGTTGCCGACTTCAGCGTCGCCATTGGCCGAGATGATACCAACCTGGGCGATTTCCGACGAACCCGAAACCGGGGTGGAGCGGGCCTTGAGGTTTTCGACGACCTTGCCAACGGCGATGTCGATACCGCGCTTCAGGTCCATCGGGTTCATGCCGGCAGCAACAGCGGTCATGCCTTCGCGGACGATGGCCTGTGCCAGAACGGTGGCGGTGGTGGTGCCGTCACCGGCTGCGTCGTTGGCCTTCGAAGCCACTTCGCGCAGCATCTGGGCGCCCATGTTTTCGAACTTGTCCTTGAGTTCGATTTCCTTGGCGACCGAAACACCGTCCTTGGTGATGCGGGGAGCGCCGAAGCTCTTGTCGATCACGACGTTGCGGCCCTTCGGGCCGAGCGTGACCTTTACGGCATCAGCGAGAATGTCGACGCCGCGCAGAATGCGTTCGCGGGCGTCACGGCCGAACTTTACGTCCTTGGCTGCCATGTTGATTTCCTTTGAAGAAGTGTTTTGGTTTCAGAACAGGAACGTGATCAGCCGATCACGCCGAGGATGTCCGATTCCTTCATGATCAGCAGGTCTTCGCCGCCGACCTTGACTTCGGTGCCCGACCACTTGCCGAACAGCACGCGGTCGCCAACCTTGACGTCCAGCGGGGTGATCGTGCCGTTTTCGGCCCGTGCGCCGGTGCCCGTGGCGACGATTTCGCCTTCAGCGGGCTTTTCCTTGGCGCTGTCGGGGATGATGATCCCGCCTGCGGTCTTTTCTTCAGCTTCGACGCGGCGCACAAGCACGCGATCGTGCAGAGGACGGAATGACATGGGTTGCTCCCTCTTCCATATTAAAAATGGGGCTTGGCACTCTCAGGGGGAGAGTGCCAGCGGGCGGGATATGGGTCTATGCCGTCGGGCCGTCAATGGGCTTGGCGCAGATTCTTTTCAGCCCGATGAAAGATGCGGCAAAGCGCCCTTTCAGTGCGGGAGAAGGCCCAGCCTGTCACGCTGCCGCCAGCGCCAATGCAGCAACCCGGCGACGAAGACGAGGCCGACGAGCAAGCCGATCCATACGCCAAGCCCGCCGATGGGGGTCAAAAGACCCAGCGCCAGCGCAGTGCAAACGCCGGGCACCCAATAGCCGAAAATCGCGATCAGCATGGGCATCCGCGTATCCTGAAGTCCGCGCAACATCCCTGCCGCCACGGCTTGCGCGCCATCGAACAACTGGAACGCCGCTGCAACGACCATGTATTGCAGCGCGAGGGCGACCATGCGCGCGTTTTCAGGCGCGGCGGGATCGATATAGAGGTGCAGCAGCGGATAGGGGAACGCCAGCATGACACCGGCTGAGAGCGCCATGAAGCCGATGCCAAGCTGCGTGGCGACCTTTCCGGCCAGCGCGATGGCGGCATTGTCCCGCGCCCCAAAAGCAAGGCCGACGCGGATCGTGGCGGCTTGGCCCACGCCGAAGGGCACCTGAAAGGCTATTGCCGCAAACTGCAGGGCAACCGTGTGGGCGGCCAGTTCAACCTCACCGATGCGGCCCATGACGAACGCCGCGCCGTTGAACATGCCTGCCTCGGCCACAATCGTGCCGCAGATGGGCAGACCGATGCGCAGCACGTCGGCAAAGCGCTTCCATTCGGGCTTCCACCACCGTCCCAGCAGGCGATAGCGATGCAGCTGCCGGTCAAACCGGATGACCAAGGCAAAAGCGATCAGCATGGCGGTGCTGGTGATGACGCTGGAAATCGCGGACCCTTGCAGGCCCAATTCGGGCGCGCCAAGGTTGCCAAACACGAATGCCCAGTTGCCCAGCGCGTTTACCGCCACGGCCATGCCGGTGATGGCCGTGCCGATACCCGGCTTGCCCAGCGTGGCCACAACCGTGCGCAGTAGGGCCGACAGCACCGCAGGGATCGACGCGAGGCTGAGGACGGCGAGGAACGGTACCGCCCGCGCGATAACGCCGGGATCCTGCCCGGTAAGGCGCATCAGTGGTCCGCCCAGCAGGCAAATACCCATTGCGACAAGCGCGGCAAGCAGCCCGGCCCATCCGGCCATGCGCACCGTGCGGCGCACTTCGCGCACGGCATGGCGGCGTTGGCCAAGCTCTGCGGCGATCAGCGGAGAGGCCGAGCCGACAAGCCCGGTCAGCGACCAGATCAGCAGGCCGAAGAGCGAAACCGAGAGCGAGGATGCCGCCAGCGCTTCGGGGCCGAGACGAGCGACAAACACCACATCGACCGCGAAAACTGCCATCTGCAGCAGATTGGCACCAACCAGCGGCGCAGCGAGGCGAAGCATCGCGCGCAATTCATCGGTCCAGCTATGTGGTGGCGTATCGAACATCAGGGGGCGGGGCATAGGCGGCACGGCGCGTCATGGGAAGCTGATTGTCCGGCAGGACTGATCGTTTCGTGCATCGGCGGTGTGTCACAAATCGTGTCCGCAGTGTGGTGCCTGTTGACCGTATTGTCAGGCAGTGACAGCCTGATGAACATGGAGAGAGTCGCTGACAGAGCGCATGATGCCGCCAAAGCGCCGAGAGACCTGGCTAAGGCGCCCTCAAAGCCCCTGAACCGGTGGCTGGCGGTCATCAGGCGTGTGGCGATGGGGCGTGATTGGCATCACGGTCCAAGGCTTTCGCGACTGGCGGTGCGTGCGGGGACGCTGCTGCTTGTGCTTGCGGCGGTGCAGGCAATTGCCAGCCTTGCGTTCTACAATGTGATCGACAAGGAAACCCTGCGCGAGGATCATGCGCGGCGTGTGGCGGAATTGCTGGTCGTGAGCAGCCGCCTGCACGATATCGCGCCCGATGATCTGGCGCGCACGATGAGTACCAGCCATCTTGAGGTGGAACTGTCCCGCGTCCCACGTGCCATAGCTGGGACCAGCGACGACATGGTCGGGGAAATCCATGCCCATATCCTCCATTGGGAGCCCACGCTGGCGGACAAGCGGCTGCTTCTGGGGCTGGAACCTTCGCGGTTCGGCTATGGCAATCTTGTGGGCGCGATGCAGTTGCCCAATGGGCACTGGCTGAACTTCCGCTCGCTCAACATCACTTCGGGCTGGCCGATTGCATTGCGCGCCACGGTACTGACGCTGATCACGGCGGTGGTTGGCTTTGCTATTGCGCTGTTCTCCTTGCGCATCATCACCCGGCCCTTGCGCGAATTGACCGATGCGGCCGATGCCATCGGACAGGGGCAGGTGGTGCCCGTGCGCGAAAGCGGGCCTGACGATCTGCGCAGCCTTGCACGTTCGATGAACGGAATGCAGGCACGCATTGCCGCGACGATGGAAGATCAGGCGCGTTCGTTTGAAGCGATCAGCCACGATCTGCGCACGCCGCTTGCGCGCGTGACGATTGCGGCGGACCTGATCGATGATGCCGAGATCGCGGGGCTGGTACGCGATAGCACGCACGAAATGGAAGCGATGCTGATGTCGCTCCAGCAATATCTGCGCGCGCAACACATCGCTGCGGTTCCGGCGGTGATGGATCTGGGACTGGCCGTGGCCGACTTGTGCGACGGAGTGTGGCCCGGCAAGGTCACCATTGATGCCGCCCCCGGCGCGGTGGTGTGCACTTGGCGCGAGCCGCTTTTGCTGGCGCTGCATCCGTTGATCGAGAACGCCGTGCATCATGGCGGCAGCGCGCGCGTTGCAGTGAAGCCAGACAGCGACGGTTGCTGGCAGGTGATCATTACCGATACCGGGCCCGGCATTCCTGAAGACCAGTTCGACCGCATCCTTGCGCCGTTTTACCGCATCGACGAGGCGCGGGCGCGCGATACGGCGGGATTCGGTCTGGGCGTCCCGACCGCGCATCGCTTGTTGCAACGCTTTGGCGGAGGGCTTGCATTTTCGAAAGCGCCCGACGGTGGACTGGAAGTGACGGTGACCGTTCCGGTTGCCCGGGGTGATGAGGCCAGTTGAAGAAGGCCAAATGAAAAGGGCGGCCCTTTGCAGAGCCGCCCTTTCCGTAATTCTGCCCGGAAGACCGGAAAGAAGATTACTTGACTTCGACGGTGCCGCCGGCTTCTTCGATCTTCTTCTTGATGTCTTCGGCTTCAGCCTTCGACACGCCTTCCTTGATCGCCTTCGGAGCGCCTTCGACCAGAGCCTTGGCTTCGGTCAGGCCCAGCGAGGTGATCGCGCGGACTTCCTTGATGACCTGGATCTTCTTGCCACCGTCACCGGTGAGGATCACGTCAAATTCGGTCTTTTCTTCAGCGGCTTCAGCAGCAGCACCAGCAGGTGCAGCGGCAACAGCAACAGCAGCAGCGGCGCTAACGCCCCATGCTTCTTCGAGAGCCTTGGCGAGGTCAGCGGCTTCGAGGACGGTCAGCTTCGAAAGTTCTTCAACGAGCTTGGCGATATCGGCCATGATATTTCACTCCTGATCTTGTGGTGCCCGCGCGCCCGATTGGCGCAGCGAGCGTAAATCGAAAGGACAGTCTTATGCGGCTTCCTTGGCGTAGGCGCCGAAGACGCGCGCCAGCTTCGCTGCCGGAGCAGTGGTGAGCTGGGCAATCTTCGTTGCCGGAGCCTGGATGAGGCCGATGAGCGTGCCACGCAGTTCGTCGAGGCTGGGCATGGAGGCAAGTGCCTTGACGCCAGCTTCGTTGAGAACCTGCGAACCCATTGCACCACCGACGATTTCGATCTTGTCGGTGGTCTTGGCGAACTCGACCACTGCCTTGGCGGCAGCAACCGGATCGACCGATGCAGCGATTGCGGTCGGGCCGGTGAAGAGATCACCCAGACCTTCGTAATCGGTGCCTGCGATGGCAAGCTTGGCAAGACTGTTCTTCGCAACCTTGTACGACGCGCCAGCTTCGCGGATCTTCGTGCGCAGGGCGGTGGACTGGGCCACCGTCATGCCGAGGTTGCGGGTGATCACCACCGCGCCAGCCTCGTTGAAGACGCCGTTCAGGAACGCGACCGATTCGGCTTTCTGCGAACGATCCATGCCTTTTTCCTTCACAAATGACTGCACGGCGCAAACCGGACAGTCGGCTACGTTTGTCGATGGCCCGAAGACCACCGGCGAGTCCGTGACAAGGGAAGGAGGTGCGCGGTTAAGCGCTGATGGCACCACGATCCAAAGGAGCGAAAGGCCTGAAACTCTTTTCCCCGCCTAGGTTGGAGATTAAGTGCGGGCAAATCCTGCACACCAACTGTCTCGGACGGATGATCGGCGGGCATTGCGGCCTGCCGGTCGGGCGGGCCATTGGCGGATTCTCGCCGGAGAGTCAATTGCTGCCTGATCGGGGCGTCATAATGAAAAGAAGCGACCCGGCCTGGTATGGGCTGGATCGCTTCCCTTCACCACGACGTGGCGACGGGTGAACTGCTGGCCGAGAACTCCTGGCCGATCAGGCGTCCACGAGCGTTCTGGTCATCGGCGCGTGGACGGGGCGTATCGTTTCGGCGCGCTCAGGACCTGCAGCAGGCTGCGACATCGCCGCATCCGGCATCGACTGCATGATCAGCCTTGCCCGGCGACGACGGGCCTTGCGCGAAGTGAAAGGGTTGGACGCATCCGGGGCAGACGCAACCATCCGTTCGATAAGTGCCTCCCGTTCCCGCGCTCCGGCGGGCGCAACTGTTGGCATTATGCTTGCAGGATGCGGCATGACTGGCGGTTGCATCGCAACCATACGGGCGGCCATTGGCGGGCGTCCTTCCATGCTGGCTGGCGGCACAATCACAGGCGGTACGAAATCAACGTCCTGTTCGTAGGGACGGCGGCGGCGGCGCAGCGTAATAACCGCTACACCCAGCACCAGAATGCTTGCACCCACGCCAATAGGCAGTGCCCAGTCCGATCCATCTGAAGAACTTTCGAGCGCGGTGGGGGCAACGGGAGCGACTGCGCTATTGCTTGTGGTCGGCGCATTCAGCGGGGGTGGCTGTACAGGTTCAGAATCAGCCATGCTGGCTGCCGTGCTGACGGATGTAGTTGACGGCGCAGCGGGCGCTACCGCGTTTTGGGTAGGTGAAGGCGCGGTGCGCTGCACGGCACGAGGCGCTGGGCGCTCAGGAGCGGCCTCATTCCGTGAGACGGCTGGCGGTGCAACTGCGCTAGTGGTGGTGGCAGGCGCTTCCACCGGCGGGGCAATCGGGCTTGCCTCAACGGTTGGCAGCACGATTGTCGGCGTAGTTGAGGCCGGTGCTGCCTGAGTCACAGCGGGCGCGGCTATGACCGGCTCTGCCGTTGGCGGCAGCACGACTTCTTGAGCGTGGGCCATAGCGGAAGAAAGCAGCAGCATGGCTGAAATCGTCATGGAGCCGCGGGGCGATAAGGGGCTGAAATGTGTCATGCCCGGAAAACGCGGTGAAACGCGATTCGGGTTCCTTATTGGCGATGAATCGAGCCATTATTGCCCCTGAATTGAGATTAGGCCACGGTAATTTCCTCTCCAGAACAATGATTATGAACGGCGGTTCAGGAATAAGCTTTGTTCTTGTGATTACTCTGCCGATATCGGAATCGGCTTTTCCAGCTTTCTCAGGCAACGCTGAACAGGCCTTTGACTTCGGGCCATACCTCACCTATATGCCGCGCCTGTCCAATGCTTCGAGCAAGGCCGTCCCATGCGCAGGGGATGGCTCGGGAAGGAAGCAACGGACTTACCATCTGACGCGAAAGGCTGCGGGCCATAGCTTCCGTTCAACGGAAAGCTGTGCGCTGTGCGGCCTTTTCCCGTTTGATGGTGCCATCCTTGCGCGTGGCAGAATTTCCGCCGGTTTTCCGGCCATTTGTTGAGAAGAGGCTCGCAACCTTTATGGTTACCAAGACAGCCAACCGCCCCGGCGTGAAGAAGCGCATCCGCAAGATCTTCGGCGATATCCACGAAGTCGTGCAGATGCCGAACCTGATCGAGGTTCAGCGCGAATCGTATGAGCAATTCCTTCGCTCCGATCCGTCCATCGGCTACGTCTCGGGCCTCGAAAAGACGCTGCGCTCGGTCTTCCCGATTCAGGATTTCGCCGGCACCGCCAGCCTCGATATCAAGGAGCGCGACGGTTACGTTCTCGAAGCTCCGAAGTATGACGTGAACGAATGTCGCCAGCGCGGCATCACTTATGCTGCGCCGATGAAGGTGACGCTGAAGCTCGCCACGTTCGAAGTGGACGCCGAGACGGAAACCAAGTCGCTCATCGATATCAAGGAGCAGGACGTCTACATGGGCGACATCCCGCTCATGACCGAGAACGGCACCTTCTTCATCAACGGCACCGAGCGCGTGATCGTTTCGCAGATGCACCGTTCGCCGGGCGTGCTGTTCGACCATGACCGTGGCAAGACGCACTCTTCGGGCAAGTACCTCTTCGCTGCCCGCGTGATCCCCTATCGCGGGTCGTGGCTCGATTTCGAATTCGACGCCAAGGACATCGTCAACGTCCGTATCGACCGCAAGCGCAAACTGCCGGTCACCGCGCTGCTTCATGCGCTGGGCCTGAGCGATGAAGGCATTCTCCACCATTTCTACGATATCGTGAAGTGGGCGCGCGCCGAAGGCGGCTGGAAAGTTCCTTTCGTGCTTGAACAGTGGCGCGGATCGAAGCCGATGTTCGACATCGTCGATGCCAAGTCGGGCGAAGTGATCTTCCCCGCAGGCCAGAAGATCAGCCCGCGTGCCGCGAACAAGGCGGCCAAGGACGGTCTGGAAGAACTGCTGATCCCGACCGAGGAAATCTTCGGCCGCTATGCTGCACGCGATCTGATCGATGAATCGACGGGCCGTATCTGGATCGAAGCCGGTGACGAAGTTTCGCCGGAAAACCTCGATCTGCTCGACAAGGCCGGGATCGACAGCCTCGAACTGCTCGACATCGACCACGTTTCGACCGGTCCCTGGATCCGCAATACGCTCAAGGCCGACAAGGCACCGGATCGCGATCACGCGCTAGCCGATATCTATCGCGTCATGCGACCCGGCGAGCCGCCGACGCGCGAAACCGCCGAAGCGCTGTTCGACGGCCTGTTCTTCGATGCTGACCGCTATGACCTTTCGGCTGTGGGCCGCGTCAAGCTGAACATGCGTCTTGCGCTGGAATGCGAAGACACGGTCACCACCCTGCGCACCGAGGACATCCTCGCCGTGGTCAAGGAACTGGTGAACCTCAAGGACGGCAAGGGCGAAATCGACGATATCGACAACCTCGGCAACCGCCGCGTGCGTTCGGTGGGCGAACTGCTGGAAAACCAGTACCGCGTCGGCCTGCTCCGCATGGAGCGCGCCGTGAAGGAGCGCATGTCGTCGGTTGACGTCTCCACCGTCATGCCGAACGACCTGATCAACGCAAAGCCGGCCGTGGCTGCTGTGCGCGAATTCTTCGGCTCCTCGCAGCTCTCGCAGTTCATGGATCAAACCAATCCGCTCTCCGAAGTGACGCACAAGCGTCGCGTTTCGGCATTGGGGCCGGGCGGTCTCACGCGTGAGCGCGCAGGCTTTGAAGTGCGCGACGTTCACCCCACGCACTATGGCCGCATCTGCCCGATTGAAACGCCGGAAGGCCCGAACATCGGTCTGATCAACTCACTGTCGACCTTCGCCCGCGTCAACAAGTACGGCTTCATCGAAACGCCGTACCGCAAGGTCGTGGACAACAAGGTGTCCAAGGACGTCATCTATCTTTCCGCGATGGAAGAGCAGAAGCACACCGTCGCGCAGGCTTCGGCCGAACTGACCGAAGATGGTTCGTTCGTCGAAGAACTCGTCTCGGCTCGCCAGAACGGCGAATTCGTGATGAGCCCGCGCGATCAGGTTACGCTGATGGACGTCAGCCCCAAGCAGCTTGTGTCGGTGGCCGCTTCGCTCATTCCGTTCCTGGAAAACGACGACGCGAACCGCGCGCTCATGGGCTCGAACATGCAGCGTCAGGCCGTTCCGCTGATTAAGGCGGATGCGCCTTTCGTCGGCACCGGCATGGAAGAAACGGTTGCCCGCGATTCGGGCGCGGCAATCTCGGCGCTGCGCTCCGGCGTGGTCGATCAGGTTGACGCAACCCGTATCGTGATCCGCGCCTCGGGCGATATCGAACCCGGCCAGTCGGGCGTCGACATCTACCGCCTGCAGAAGTTCGAACGCTCGAACCAGTCGACCTGCATCAACCAGCGTCCGCTGGTGAAGGTGGGCGACCTGATCGAGAAGGGTGACATCATCGCCGACGGTCCCTCGACCGAGTTCGGCGAGCTGGCGCTGGGTCGCAACGTGCTCGTCGCGTTCATGCCCTGGAACGGCTACAACTACGAAGACTCGATCCTGATCAGCGAACGCATCGTGAAGGAAGACGTCTTCACCTCGATCCATATCGAGGAGTTCGAAGTCATGGCCCGCGATACCAAACTTGGGCCTGAAGACATCACCCGCGACATCCCGAACGTCGGCGAGGAAGCGCTGCGCAACCTCGACGAAGCGGGCATCGTCTATATCGGCGCTGAAGTTCACCCCGGTGACATCCTCGTCGGCAAGATCACCCCGAAGGGTGAATCGCCGATGACGCCAGAAGAAAAGCTGCTCCGCGCGATCTTCGGTGAAAAAGCCAGCGACGTGCGCGACACTTCGCTCCGCCTGCCGCCGGGCGTTGCTGGGACTATTGTCGACGTGCGCGTCTTCAACCGCCACGGTATCGAGATCGACGACCGTACCCGCGCGATCCAGAACGAGGAAATCGAACGCCTCGCCAAGGACCGCGAGGACGAGCGCGCCATTCTCAACCGCGCAACCTTCAATCGCCTCAAGGACATGCTGCTCGGACAGGTTTCGGCAGCGGCGCCCAAGGGCATCAAGAAGGGCGAAGTCATCGACGAGCAGGTGCTTGCCGATGTCGAACGCTACGAATGGTGGAAGTTCGCCGTGGCCGACGATGCGCGCCAGCAGCAGCTGGAAGCAGTCAAGGCGCAATACGACACGGCGGTGAAGGCGATCCAGGAGAAGTTCGAGGACCGCAAGGAAAAGCTCGAACGTGGTGATGAACTCGCCCCTGGCGTGCTCAAGATGGTCAAGGTCTTCGTCGCGGTGAAGCGTAAGCTGCAGCCGGGCGACAAGATGGCCGGCCGTCACGGTAACAAGGGCATCATCAGCCGCATCCTGCCGCAGGAAGACATGCCGTTCCTCGAAGACGGCACGCCGGTTGATTTCGTGCTCAACCCGCTGGGCGTGCCGTCGCGCATGAACGTCGGGCAGATCTTTGAAACGCACCTTGGCTGGGCCGCGCGCGGCTTGGGCAAGCGTATCGGTGCCGCTCTGGATTCGTGGCGCGAAGCCAACCCGAACCCCGAAGCTGGTCAACCGCCGGAAGCGGTGCGCGAACTGCTCTCGGAGATCTACGGCAGCAACTACACTGACGAAATCGCCGCGCGCAGCGACGAACAGATCATCGACTTCGCCCAGTCGGTCCGCCTTGGCGTGCCGATGGGTTCGCCGGTGTTCGACGGCGCCGTTGAAAAGGACGTGACCGACATGCTGCGTCTGGCTGGCCTCGATGAATCGGGTCAGGTCACGCTGTTCGACGGTCGCACCGGCGATGCCTTCGACCGCAAGGTTACCGTGGGCATGAAGTACGTGCTGAAGCTGCACCACCTCGTCGACGACAAGATCCACGCCCGTTCCATCGGGCCGTACTCGCTCGTCACGCAGCAGCCGCTGGGTGGTAAGGCGCAGTTCGGTGGCCAGCGCTTCGGTGAAATGGAGGTATGGGCGCTTCAGGCCTATGGCGCGGCTTATACGCTGCAGGAAATGCTCACGGTGAAATCGGACGACGTGGTCGGCCGCACCAAGGTCTACGAAGCAATCGTCAAGGGCGACGATACCTTCGAGGCCGGCATTCCCGAAAGCTTCAACGTGCTCGTCAAGGAAATGCGCTCGCTCGGCCTCAACGTCGAACTGTCGTCGATCGACGACACCGACGACGACGGTCTCGCGCAGGCGGCGGAGTAAGGATCATGGGCGGCGGCCCGTCCGCCGCCCTCCCCTTCGCAAAGAAATTCACGTCCAACGCCTCGGTTTGAGGCAAGGGAACGGCACCAAATGAACGACCTGACCAAATTCACCAACCAGCTCGCCAAGCCCGAGACCTTCGACCAGATTCAGATCGGTCTGGCGTCGCCTGAGCGCATTCGCAGCTGGTCCTTCGGCGAGATCAAGAAGCCGGAAACCATCAACTACCGCACGTTCAAGCCCGAGCGTGACGGCCTGTTCTGCGCGCGCATCTTCGGCCCCGTGAAGGACTACGAGTGCCTGTGCGGCAAGTACAAGCGCATGAAGTACAAGGGCGTCGTCTGCGAAAAGTGCGGCGTCGAAGTGACAGTCACCAAGGTGCGCCGCGAGCGCATGGGCCACATCGAGCTGGCCGCGCCTGTCGCGCACATCTGGTTCCTCAAGTCGCTGCCTTCGCGCATCGGCCTGCTGCTCGACATGCAGCTCAAGATTCTTGAGCGCATCCTTTACTTCGAAAGCTATGTAGTTACCGAGCCGGGCCTGACCCCGCTCGAAAAGTACCAGACGCTTACCGAAGACGAACTGCTCGACGCGCAGGACGAGTATGGCGAAGACGCCTTCTCCGCCGGGATCGGTGCCGAGGCTGTCAAGCACATGCTGATGAACCTCGATCTGGAGCAGGAACGCGACGATCTGATGGAAGAGCTGCGGACCACCAAGTCCGAACTCAAGCCCAAGAAGATCATCAAACGCCTCAAGGTCGTGGAATCGTTCATCGATTCGGGCAACCGCCCCGAATGGATGATCCTTGATGTCGTGCCGGTCATCCCGCCCGAACTGCGCCCGCTGGTGCCGCTCGACGGCGGCCGCTTCGCCACGTCGGACCTCAACGACCTCTACCGTCGCGTCATCAACCGCAACAACCGCCTGAAGCGTCTGATCGAACTGCGCGCGCCGGACATCATCGTCCGCAACGAAAAGCGCATGTTGCAGGAAGCCGTTGACGCTCTGTTCGACAACGGCCGCCGTGGCCGCGTGATCACCGGCGCCAACAAGCGTCCGCTGAAGTCGCTGTCCGACATGCTCAAGGGCAAGCAGGGCCGCTTCCGCCAGAACCTGCTCGGCAAGCGCGTCGACTATTCGGGCCGTTCGGTCATCGTGACCGGTCCTGAACTCAAGCTGCACCAGTGCGGCCTGCCTAAGAAGATGGCGCTCGAACTGTTCAAGCCGTTCATCTACGCGCGTCTTGATGCCAAGGGTCTGTCGATGACCCTGAAGCAGGCCAAGAAGTGGGTCGAGAAGGAACGCAAGGAAGTCTGGGACATCCTTGACGAGGTGATCCGCGAACACCCGGTCATGCTCAACCGTGCGCCCACGCTGCACCGTCTTGGCATTCAGGCGTTCGAACCGGTCCTCATCGAAGGCAAGGCGATCCAGCTTCACCCGCTCGTTTGCTCGGCCTTCAACGCCGACTTCGACGGTGACCAGATGGCCGTCCACGTGCCGCTTTCGCTGGAAGCCCAGCTTGAAGCGCGCGTGCTGATGATGTCGACCAACAACATCCTGTCGCCCGCCAACGGCAAGCCGATCATCGTACCGTCGCAGGACATGGTTCTCGGCATCTATTACCTGTCGATGGATCGCGCTGGCGAACCGGGCGAAGGCATGCTGCTGGCCGACATGGCCGAAGTGCATCAGGCGCTCGAATGCAAGGCGGTGACACTGCACTCGAAGATCATTGCCCGCGTTCCGCAGACCGACGAAAACGGCAAGCAGTACCTCAAGCGCTTCGAAACCACGCCGGGTCGTATGCTGATTGGCGAATGTCTGCCGAAGAGCCACAAGGTGCCGTTTGACGTCGTGAACCGCCTTCTGACCAAGAAGGACGTGGGCGACGTGATCGACGAAGTGTATCGTCACACCGGCCAGAAGGACACGGTGCTGTTTGCCGACGCCATCATGGCGCTGGGCTTCCGCAACGCGTTCAAGGCAGGCATCTCGTTCGGTAAGGATGACATGATCATCCCCGACAGCAAGGATGCGCTGGTCAACGAAACCAAGGAACTGGTGGCTGATTACGAACAGCAGTATCAGGATGGTCTCATTACCCAGCAGGAAAAGTACAACAAGGTGATCGACGCCTGGAGCCGTTGCGGTGATCAGGTGGCGAACGCCATGATGGAAGAGCTGAAGTCGTCGCCGATCGATCCCGAAACTGGCCGTCAAAAGCCGATCAACGCGATCTACATGATGTCGCACTCCGGCGCTCGTGGCTCCCCGGCGCAGATGAAGCAGCTTGCGGGTATGCGCGGCCTGATGGCCAAGCCTTCGGGCGAAATCATCGAAACGCCGATCATCTCGAACTTCAAGGAAGGTCTGACCGTTCTTGAATACTTCAACTCGACCCACGGCGCTCGTAAGGGCCTCGCGGATACCGCGTTGAAGACCGCAAACTCCGGTTACCTCACCCGCCGTCTGGTCGACGTGTCGCAGGATTGCGTCGTGATCGAGGAAGATTGCGGCACCGAACGCGCGCTGGAAATGCGCTCGATCGTGCAGGGCGGCGCGACCATCGCATCGCTGGGCGAACGTATCCTTGGCCGCACGCTGGCCGAAGACATGATCGAAGCCCGCAGCGGCGAAGTGATCGCCTCGAAGGGCGACCTGTTGGACGAGCCGGCGATTGCCCGGATCGAAGCAGCCGGTTTCCAGTCGGCGCGCATCCGTTCGCCACTGGTCTGCGAAGCCACGCAGGGCGTTTGCGGAAAGTGCTATGGCCGCGATCTTGCACGCGGTACGCCGGTCAACATCGGTGAAGCTGTCGGCGTTATCGCCGCGCAGTCGATCGGTGAACCGGGCACGCAGCTTACCATGCGTACCTTCCACATCGGTGGCGCGGCGCAGGTGAACGAACAGTCGCACCTCGAAGCGATCAGCGACGGCACCGTGCAGTACCGCGATATCCCGACGATCACCGACAAGCGTGGCCGTCGTCTGTCGCTGGCCCGCAACGGTGAAATCGTGGTCGTCGATACCGAAGGACGTGAGCGCGCAATCCACCGTGTGCCTTACGGTACGCACCTGCTGCACGAGAATGGCGCCATTGTTTCGCAGGGTGATCGCCTTGCTGAATGGGATCCATTCACCACGCCGGTGATCACCGAAAAGCCCGGTATCGTGCGCTATCAGGATCTTGTCGACGGCAAGACCCTGACCGAGCAGACCGACGAAGCCACCGGCATGTCGAGCCGCGTCGTTACCGAAAACCGTGCCGCTGGCCGGGGCAAGAAGGAGGATCTGCGTCCTCGTCTGACCCTGCTGGACGACGATTCGGGCGAAGCTGCACGTTATCTGATGGCGCCGGGCACGACGCTTTCGGTGGAAGACGGCCAGAAGGTCGAAGCGGGCGACATTCTTGCCCGTGCTTCGCGCGAAGCCGCCAAGACCCGCGACATCACCGGCGGTCTGCCGCGCGTTGCCGAACTGTTCGAAGCGCGCAAGCCGAAGGACAATTCGATCATCGCCAAGATCGCAGGGCGCATCGAATTCGTGCGTGACTACAAGGCCAAGCGCAAGATCGCGATCATCCCGGAAGAGGGTGAACCGGTTGAGTATCTGGTGCCGAAGAGCCGCGTGATCGACGTGCAGGAAGGCGACTATGTCAAGAAGGGCGACAACCTGATTTCAGGTTCGCCCGATCCGCATGACATTCTGGAAGTGATGGGTGTTGAGGCTTTGGCCGAATACCTCGTTGCCGAAATCCAGGAAGTCTACCGCTTGCAGGGCGTGAAGATCAACGACAAGCACATCGAGGTGATCGTTCGCCAGATGCTGCAGAAGGTTGAGATCACCAACGGTGGCGACACCACCCTGCTGCCGGGCGAACAGGTCGATCTGGAAGAAATGCTGGAAACCAACGGCAAGCTGGAAGAGGGCCAGGTGCCCGCCGAAGGCAAGCCGGTGCTTCTGGGCATCACCAAGGCTTCGCTGCAGACGCGCTCGTTCATCTCGGCTGCGTCGTTCCAGGAAACCACTCGCGTGCTGACGCAGGCGGCGGTCGAAGGAAAGCGCGACAGCCTGATCGGTCTGAAGGAAAACGTGATCGTGGGCCGTCTCATCCCCGCCGGCACCGGCGCGGGCATGAACCGTCTGCGCGTTGCCGCCTCGTCGCGCGATGCGGCGCTGCGCGCTTCATATCGCAAGCTTCAGGAATCGCTGATCGCTCCGGCGACGGCAGCCGAAGAACACGCGGCCGAACTGGCACAGGGACCGGAAGCTGCACTTGGCGATGATCCGCTGGCTGTGGTCGAAGGCGAAACCCACGGGCTTGATGCCGATGCGGGTGACTACCTGATCAAGGGTGAAGACGAGGCCTGATCCTCGATTTTCGCCAGAAACAAGAGGCCCCGCCGGAGCGAACCGGCGGGGTTTTTTGATGCATTCAATCCGTTTCGGGGTATTTATCAGGTGTTTACCGACACCTAGGTTTTATAAACTGGGCCGCACATTTTCGAAATTTACTTTGTTCGCGAATGTTAGCGCATCAAACAATCCTTGGGTGCCTAACATGATCAGAGATCGCACAACGCGCGGTGCAAGACTGGTTGTCGGACTTATCGTCGTCTCTATTGCATTGGCTGCGGTGACGATCGGGTACATCCGCTTTGGTGGCCCTCTGCATCGCCAGAACTTGCTGCAGGACGAACTCCTGGCCGATATCCTGCCACCGCCCGCCTTTGTGGTTGAGCCATATCTCCACACCACTTGGGCGATTGCTGACCCCACCCACGCAGAAGAGGCGGCGAAGGACCTGGCTGACGAGCGTGCCTTGTTCGAACAGCGCAAGGCTTATTGGGCCACGGCACCAGTGCCTGAAGAACTGAAAGCAGAAGTTGCTGCGACTATCGGAACCGCCGATGCTTTCTGGAGCGCAATGGATCGCAGCTTCCTGCCCGCGATGAAGGCAGGCGATATGGCAACGATGCAGCGGGTCCATGCTGCCGAGCTGACACCGGCCTATCGCAAGCAGCACGATGCAGTGACCCACCTCGTCGCTTCGTCAGGCAAGTATCGGGAAGGTTTGATGAGCTTTGCATCAACCGTGGTCGGAAGCTTGCTGGCACTGTTTGCTCTGCTTGCGCTGACTATCCTTGCGATGGTGCATGGCGCGGCTCGCATGATTCGCAATTCGGTCGTGCAGCCCTTGGTCGAGACGGCAAGTGTCATGGAGCACATGGCCAATGGCGAATATGCCTTAACCGCGCCCGGAAGCGAACGGCAGGACGAAATAGGGATTATGGCGCGCGCGATTGCCGTGTTCAAAGAAAGCGGAATGGCCCGCCAGAGAGCGCAGGAGAATCAGCAGCAGGTGGTCGCTGCCCTTTCCGCAGGTCTGGATTGCATGGCCCGCCAGAACCTCGAATACCGTATCGATGAGGCATTTCCTGAAGGGTATGAGGAACTGCGCAACAATTACAACATGGCTGTCGATTCGCTGGCCGCAGCGATGCGCACCGTTCGCGTCGGGGCGGCTAGCGTGCTTTCCTCAATCTCCGAAATTAGCGTTGCTGCGGACGACCTTGCGATGCGCAACGAACAGCAGGCGTCCAGCCTTGCAAACACAGCCGGGGCGATGAATGCCGTTACCGGGAGTGTTAGGGATACGGCAAGCGGTGCGCAGGATGTGCAGGCGGCGATTGCCACAGCACAAGAGCAGGCCAATGCTGGTGGTGATGTCGTGCGGCAGGCGGTGGCAGCGATGGCACAGATCGAAGCATCCGCGCAGCAGATCAGCCAGATCATCACGGTGATCGATGGCATCGCCTTCCAGACCAATCTCCTGGCGCTCAATGCCGGTGTCGAAGCTGCGCGTGCAGGTGAATCGGGCAAGGGATTCGCGGTTGTCGCCACAGAAGTTCGTGCATTGGCGCAGCGTTCTGCCGAGGCGGCGCAGAACATCAAAACGCTGATCGAAAATAGCACGGCTCAAGTGGAGGAAGGCGTTCGCCTCGTCGGCGCGACGGGCGAACGGTTAACCGGGATCGTCGATCAGATCGCAACTGTTGATGGATTGGTTGCACAGATCGCAGAAGCTGCCGTCCATCAGGCGGCAAGCCTGGAACAGGTCAACGTTGCTGTCGCGGCAATGGATCAGATGACGCAAGCCAATGCCGCAATGGTAGAGCAATCCTCTGCTGCGACCCACAGTCTGTCAACCGAGGCACAAACTCTCACGGCCTTGGTAACGCGCTTCCGGACTCGCGATGTCGACAAGCGCCCCGTCCAAGTCAGCAACCCGGACAACCTGAGGCGCCATTCGGCCGCTGAAACCGCACTCCATGTTCCGGCTGTGGTCCGATACGGAACCTGAAACGACAAAGGCCCGGCTCGCATATGCAAGCCGGGCCTTTCTGTTGACGGAGCGCGCCTACTCAGCGGCCCTTGCGGTGTTCGCCCTTGACCCAGCGGACCGTGCCCGACGAAGCGCGCATCACCACGCTTTCGGTGGTCATCACGCCGTTCTTGTGGATCTTCACGCCTGAAAGCAGCGAGCCGTCGGTCACGCCGGTAGCGGCGAAGATGCAATCGCCCTTGGCCAGTTCCTTGAGATCGTACTGCTTGTTCAGGTCTTCGATGCCCCACTTGCGGGCGCGGGCCTTCTCGTCTTCATTGCGGAACAGCAGGCGGCCCTTGAACTGCCCGCCCACGCAGCGCAGCGCTGCTGCGGCCAGCACGCCTTCGGGGGCGCCGCCGGTGCCCATGTACATGTCGATGCCGGTATCCTCATCGGTCACCGCGATCACACCTGCCACATCGCCATCGGGAATCAGGCTGATGCCGCAGCCGATGCTGCGCAGTTCCGCGATCAGGTCCGAATGGCGCGGGCGGTCCAGCACGCAGACGATGATATCGCCCGGCTCCACGCCCTTGGCAGCGGCCACCGCCTTCACGTTCTCGCTGGGCGACTTGTCGAGATCGATGATGCCTTCGGGATAGCCCGGGCCGACGGCCAGCTTGTCCATATAGACGTCAGGCGCGTTGAGCAGCCCGCCTTCTTCAGCCACGGCCAGCACGGCCAGCGCGTTCGGGCCGGCCTTCGCGGTGATTGTGGTGCCTTCCAGCGGATCGAGCGCGATATCGATCTTCGGCCCCTTGCCCGGTGCTGCGCCAACCTTTTCACCGATGTAGAGCATCGGCGCTTCGTCGCGTTCGCCTTCACCGATCACCACGGTGCCGTCCATGTACAGCTCGTTGAAGGCGGCGCGCATGGCTTCGACTGCAGCGGCATCGGCGGCCTTCTCGTCGCCCCTTCCGATCAGCTTGGATGCGCCGATGGCGGCGGCTTCGGTCACGCGGACCATTTCCAGCACGAGAACGCGGTCAAGTACCTGAGAGGCGGCGGGGTTGGTGGTCTGGTCGGTCACGTGGGCTCCAACTTCGTCAGATGGTGGCGGGAACGGGTATAAAGCGCGGTCGGTTCAGCCACTGTGCAGCATCGCACCGGCACGACCGGCTCGACGGGACGCAATGACTGTGCAAACGTATGCACAAACATCAGGCGATCACGCGATTGGCATTGCGTGACACAGATGACATTGGTGTGACCCGGCACTAGACGCGAGGGAAGGGTGTTGTCGAGACGGACAGTAGCAGTTCTGGCCAGCCTTGCGCTTCTTTTTGGCGCTGAGCTGGCCTTTGCCCAAAATTCGAGTGTGCCAAATCCCGGTGCCGTGCAAGGCCCTGCCGCACCGGATGCCCCCCCTTCCGACGCAGATGTGGCGCGCAATCTGCTGTCCACTTCGCAAACGCAGCGCTGTCGCCCGATGCAGCGGTCTGACGGAACCATCGTGGTATGCGGCGGCAAGGAAGCGAGCGACCGTGAGCGCGTGCCGCTGCGCGATGAAACCGATGGCGCGAAATCGACCGATACCGGCGTGCCACGCGCGCCCAACGTTTCGGGCCTGCGCGATTGCAGCCGTGGCTGCATCGGCGTGGGTGGCGTGCCCCCGCCGATGTATTATTTCGATATCAAGGCGCTGCCCGCCCCGCCGCCAGGGTCGGACGCGGATCGGATTGCCAAGGGTGAGATCCCGGCACGCTGATGCGCCGGGACATCGTTATTCCCCCAGAATGTGCATGACCAGCGGCGGTTCGGCCAGCACCGGCGATCCTTCGAGCAGGCGCAGCGCTTCGGCAATGGCGCTTTCTGGGCCTTCATGCGTGACCATCGCCACCATGACCTGCGCGTTGTCCGAATTGCCCTTCTGGATCAGGCTTTCAATCGAAACGCCCGCATCGCGCATCGCGGCAGTGATTTCTGCCAGAACGCCGGGGCGGTCCGCCACGTTGAAGCGGATATAGGCCTTGCCGGTGCGGTGCCCGGTTTCTGCCGGAGCCGCTTTTTGCAATTCAGCCACCGGGATCGAGAACGGCGCGCCGATATCGCCGCGCGCGATGTCGATGAGGTCGGCCACCACCGCGCTGGCCGTAGGTCCATCGCCCGCGCCCGCGCCCTGGAACAGCAGGCGGCCCACGAAGTTGCCCTCGGCCACCACCGCATTGGTCGCGCCATCAACATGCGCCAGCGGATGATCGCGATGCACAAGATGTGGATGCACCCGCTGAAACAGACGGCGATTGCCTTCCGCGTCGATTTCCGTTTCGGCCATGCCGATCAGGCGAATATAGTATCCCAGCGCGTCGGCCTGCGCGATGTCTGCGGCCAGCACGCGGCGAATGCCCGTGGCGGCGACTGGCTTGAAGTCCACCGCCGTGCCGAACGCAATCGAAGACAGGATCGAAAGCTTGTGCGCAGCATCGATGCCATCGATGTCGAACGTGGGGTCGGCCTCGGCATAGCCCTTGGCCTGCGCCTCTGCCAGCACATCGGCAAAGTCGCGCCCGGTGTCTTCCATCGTCGACAGGATATAGTTGCAGGTGCCGTTGAGAATGCCATAGACCCGCGCGATCTCGTTCGCGGCCACGCCTTCTTTCAGGCCTTTGATCACCGGGATGCCCCCTGCAACCGCCGCTTCGAACTTCAGCGCCACTTTGGTCGCTTCGGCCTTTGTCGCCAATTCAACGCCGTGGTGCGCGATCATCGCCTTGTTGGCGGTGACAAGCGCCTTTCCAGCCTCGAACGTGGTGCGCGCCAGCGCCAGCGCCGGGCCGTCAGCCCCGCCGACGAGTTCGACCACCACGTCCACGTCGGGCCGTTCGCCCAGGATGACCATATCGTCTTCCCACGCATAGCGTGAAACGTCGAAGCCGCGATCCTTCTGCCGGTTTCGCGCGCTGACGGTGGTAATCACGATCGGTCGGCCCGCGCGTCGCGCAATAAGATCGGCGTTGGCCTCGATCAGTCGGATTACCCCGCCGCCGACCGTGCCAAGCCCGGCCAGCGCGATGCGCAAAGGTTCGCTCATGTCATTCCCGTTCGCTGGAAACCTGCAGAATCTGCGCGGCGGGCCTTAGGGGACGCAAGGCTGCGGGGCAACAACGCGATTGGCGTTTCGCGAAATGCCCCGGTGGGTCAGTTCTGCCGAATCATTCCTGCACGGCGGGGCGGGTGCGCGTGCATTCGCCAAGCTGCTCGATGACATAGGCATAGTCTGTCGCTGCTGCGCGCACCTGATCTGCGGTGCCCGAAAGGCTGGCACCGGGGGGCATGGAGCGCGGCATGAAGCAGGCGAGGCGATACCATGTCAGCGTATCGCGTTCGGGTGGCCGGGCCGCCTGATCGACGATTTCCGATAGGCTCACCCCCCATGCTTTCGCCATTCCGGGGCGGCGCACCACGGTGAGCGAAACGGGAGCATTGTTCTGCGTTTGCAGAAACACCTGCGTTTCGCCTTCGCCTGCAAGATTGCCCGGCACGTATAGCACTTCGCGCACGCCCTTGATGCGCGGCGGGGCTTCGGGTGAAAGCAGTTCTGTCAGGATGCCGCGCGTGCGCATTTCGTTTGCGGCCGACCATGCGATCTGCGCGGCCCCGTCGACCAGCCGCAACTCGCCGGGTCGCCCGGCCACGGTCCGCGCAAAGACGAGTGCGACCTGCTTCTTCAGCTTCGGCACCTTGCCTTTGGCATCAAGCGGCACGTCTGCCAGATACCGCACCGTTTCGCCCATCGCCGGGCCGCTCAGCACAGTCTGCGTTTTGGCTTCCACCAGCACGCGGGCCATGCCGAGGGGTAGGCCGGGAGCTTGTTCCGGTTTCAGGAGGCTGACTTTCTTGATCTGCACACGCAGCACCACTTCGGATGTGTCGGCCAGACTTGCCAGATCGGCATAGGTCAATGCAGCGTTCGCAACGGTGATGTCACCGCTTGCATCGCCGCGAATCAGGGCCTGCTGGGCTTGCGCAGCGGCCGGAACGAATCCAGACCACGCGGCCGCGGCGATTGCGGCGGCGATGATCGGACGGACAACAAACCTAGGCATTATCGTATCTCCGGCGGTGCTTGACCCTTGCAGCCGCCCCTGTGTTTCTCGCCAATTTCAGCCAGTGCAACCCTGAATCGTTGGTTAACCGATAAAGCATTTGCGCGGCTATGCCTTCGCCGTTAAAGATGCGCCCGTTCGGGCAATCCAAAAACAAGCAGCCCGACGCTTGCCGCCGCCAAACCCCCTGGTTTGATGTCGGCGGACCGGGTTGCCGGCAGGGTGGATTGAAATTTGCTGGATTGGCCTGCGGGCAGGACGGTGATCCTGTGCGTCGGCACCACCTTGGTTCAGGGCCGTATTGCGCGTGCTCCGGGCCCGGGTGGGCGATCAGGAGTATTGGAGCTGAATGGCATACGCTGACCAACAGATGAGCGGTAACAAGATCACCGCGCTCATCATCGTTGCGATTCTTCATGTCGCCGTCGGCTACGCGCTTGTCACAGGGCTCGCGTACGAGGCGATCAAGAAGGTCAAAGAGGTGACCTCGGCGGTCAACATCGAGGAAGAGAAGCCGCCGGAAGAACCGCCGCCGCCTCCTCCTCCGAAGGAGAATACGCCGCCCCCGCCGATCGTCGCGCCTCCGCCGCCGATCAGCTTTAACGCGCCAGCGCCGCAGGTGCAGACGGTTAATGAAGCGCCTCCGATTCCGGCCCCGCCGGCACCGGTTGCTCTTCCTGCGCCGCCCGCAGCTCCGCCGCCCCCGCGCTTTACGCCGAAGGCTGCCGTTCCCAAGGGCAACCCCGGCAACTGGGCGACATCGAACGACTACCCCTCGCGTGCTCTTCGTGAAGAGCGTGAAGGCACCACGGGTTTCCGTGTCACTGTCGGCACCGATGGGAAGGTTACGGACTGTCAGGTTACCCGCTCGTCGGGCAGCCCTGATCTGGACGAAGCCGCGTGTTCCAACATCCGTCGTCGCGCACGCTTCACGCCTGCGACCGATGGTGAAGGGAACCCGGCCACTGGTTCGTACTCCAACTCGATTCGTTGGGTCATCCCTAAGGATTGATCGACGGCAATCGTCTCACCGAATGGCACGAAAGCTCGTCTGAACGGCTTTCACGCACTTTGATTTGATTTGAAGAGGAAGACTCGCAATGTCCATCTACACTCTGGCCGCTGCTGCCGCTGCTGCTGCGCCGCAGAACAAGTTCGGTTTCGCCGAAGCCCTCGAACAGGGCGGTTTCATCGCCTATGCTACCGTCGTGATCCTCGGCATCATGTCGTTCGGCTCGTTCTTCATCCTGTTCACCAAGTTCTTCGAACAGAACAAGATCCTTGGCCAGTACAAGACCATCCGCTCGACCTTCTGGAAGGCTCCTTCGCTCAAGGAAGGCGCTGCAAAGCTCGACAAGAACTCGGCATGGCGCCAGCTCGTCGACGACGGCATCGCCGCTGAAGAACAGCACGCCAAGATGACCGACGCTCTTGAAGCGCACGATTGGCTGCACGGTTCGCTGGCTCGTTCGGAAGCCGCTGTGAACTCGAAGCTTGCTGGCGGTCTGCCCTTCCTCGCAACCGTGGGTGCAACCTCGCCGTTCATCGGTCTGTTCGGCACCGTGGTCGGCATCTACCGCGCTCTGATCAACATCGGTCTGGCTGGTTCGGCTTCGATCGACAAGGTCGCAGGTCCGGTCGGTGAAGCTCTGATCATGACCGCGCTTGGTCTGCTCGTGGCTGTGCCTGCCGTGCTTGCCTACAACTGGCTGCAGGCTCGCAACAAGAAGATCGCTGAACTGCTGTCGGGCTTCTCGACCGACGTTCTGGCGAACATCAACTCGAAGGGCGCTGTGAAGCCCGCCACCCCGGCGGCTCCGGCAACCCCGGCCGCTCCGGTCAAGAAGTAAGCATGAAACCGGGCTGGTGGCTTGCTGCCGGCCCCTTTCCGGAAACGCGGGACTTCTGCCGGAGTCCATTCCCATCGGGAAAACTCCGGCACCTTCCGCGGCTCAGAACGGATAGGATGTAACTCATGGCAATGTCTGTAGGCGGCGCTGGCGGTCAAGAACGCCCGATGTCGGACATCAACACCACGCCGCTCGTGGACGTGATGCTGGTGCTGCTGATCATCTTCCTCATCGCAGTGCCGGTCGCGATCCAGACTGTCGAAAAGCTCAAGGTTCCGGTCCTTCCCAGCGAAGAGTCGCAGGATAAGGTCGAAAACCTGATGCTCACGGTGGTCGCTACCGACGGGGCAGGCCGCAGCCCGAAGGAGCCTGGTTATGAAGGCTCCACGCGCAACGGTCAGTGCCGCGTGTATTTCAACAATACGACCCCGGTCGATAACCAGGAACTGTACCAGAAGGCTTTCGACCGTCTCGACGGCATCGTGAAGCGTGAAGGCGGCGCCGAAAATATCGATCCCGAAAAGATCCCCGAAGTGCATATCCGTGGCGACGTGAACGTGCCGTGGAAGTGCATCGCGGGTGCCATCTACAACGTGCAGTCGGCTGGCTATCCGAAGGTCGGCTTCATCTCTACCCCGGTCGATCCGAACGGCTAAGCCGCTTCCGACCGGACCAGAGAGCGAACAGGAGCAACAATCATGGGAATGAGCGCCGGCAAGGATGATGGCGAGCCGATGATGGAAATGAACACGACGCCGTTGATCGACGTCATGCTCGTTCTCCTCATCATGTTCATCATCACCATCCCCGTGGCCACCCACGCGGTGAACATCGACCTTCCGCAGCCGTCTCCGCCGACGCCTAACCAGCAGGTGGACCCGATCAAGAACAAGCTTGTCCTGAACAATGCAGGCCAAATCCTTTGGAACGGTGTTCCCACCACAGAGGGTCAGATGGTTTCGCTGCTTCAGGCGACTAAGGCGATGACCCCCGAGCCGGAACTTCAGTTCCAGCCCGAGGAATACGCCAGCTACGAGATCGCGAACCGGATGATGAAGATCATCACGGATTCGAAGGTCACCAAGTTCGGCTTCGTCGGCAACGAAAACTTCGCCACCTTCCAGAAGGCTGGCCAATAAGTTTCTCGCTGCAAGGCTTGCAGAACGAAAAGGGGAGTGGAGCAATCCACTCCCCTTTTTCGTGGGCGATCAGCGCGCGGGCAAAATCGCCTGTTGGATGGCGGACACAACACTGGCCTCACGCTCGGCCCAAGATCCACCTACACGTTCCCACCGAACACCTGCGCG
This sequence comes from Novosphingobium sp. ERN07, assembly GCF_012641335.1. GTDB lineage: Bacteria > Pseudomonadota > Alphaproteobacteria > Sphingomonadales > Sphingomonadaceae > Novosphingobium. The sequence continues at coordinate 302,972 of NZ_JABAID010000001.1, read as the reverse complement.
CACCAGAACCCCCTCCGACAGTGCTGCAAACCGCGCCCGCTGCGCATTGTCGCCAAAGAAGCGCGTGCCATCGGCCACCCACGGCACATCAGGTTCGAACAGCAGGTAAAGGTCGGCCTTCGGGTACGTCAGCAGCCTGTCGGGCACCTCACCAAACAGCATCTGTGCCCAAGCGGCCGTCATCAGTGGATCGGTGTCCAGCAGCAAAACGTCCGGTCGTGCCCGCGCGGCCGCCTCCGTTGCCGCCACATGCCCGGCGGCAATGGCCAGCAGGTCATCCATCGTCAGATCGGTGCCGTGCTTTTCGCAATATTCGCGGCCATATTCCGCCACGACGGGCCAATCGAGCCGCTCCTGCAACCGGGCTGCCATCACGGATTTTCCGGTGCTCTCCGCCCCGTGGAAGCACACCGTCAGCACGCGCGCGCCGCCTTCATCCACTCCCGCAGACCCAGCGCCGACATCACCAGAAACACTGCATAAAGCGCGGCCAGCAGCGGCAATCCGCGCGAAAGATAAAGGCCAATGGCCACCACGTCGATCACCACCCACAGCACCCAGTTTTCGATCCGCCGCAGCGACAGCAGTATCTGTGCCGCAATGCTCGCGCCTGCGACCGCCGAGTCCGCAAAGGGTAGCGCAGCATCGGTAAACCGGTGGAGCAGCCAGCCTAGCGACAGACTAAGCGCCGCTGTAACCGCGCTCCAGATCACCCGTTCGCGCCCGCTCAGCCAGCCGACTGGCACCGCGTGGTCATCGCCGCCCTTGGCGCGATACCACAGCCACCATCCCCAAAGGTTCGCGCCGAAAAAGAACGCCTGCAACCCCGTCTCGGCATAGAGCCGCGCTTCGAACAGCACGATGGCCGTGCAGGTGACCGAACCGAGCGCGAAGGGGAAATTCCACACCGACCGGCGCACCAGCAGCGCGATATTGGCAAGGCCCAGCACGCTTGCCGCAAGCTCGACCGGGTTCACCAATGCCGCTCCAAAGGCCGAAAATTGGTCACGATCCGGGCGTGTTTCTGAACTGCACCTAGAAGCACCTAGATGCACCTAAGCCGCGCAAGATCACGTCAAAGCGCCTTCCCACTGCTCCTGTTTGAACCCTACGAGCAGTCCATTCGGATGCTCCAAAATCGGCCGTTTGATCACCGAACTATGCTCGGCCAAAACCGCCGGAGCCGCATCGCCACCCAGCGCTGCCTTCTGCGCGTCATCCAGCTTGCGATATGTCGTCCCGGCCTTGTTGACCACTTTGTCCAACCCGGCGGCGGCAATCCACTGCGCGATGCGCGCCGGGTCCGCACCCTGCTTTTTGTAATCGTGGAAGGTGTAGGCAATTCCTTTGGAATCCAGCCAGTTGCGCGCCTTCTTCACGGTGTCGCAATTGGGAATGCCGTAAACTGTAATGGTCATCGCTCGTCCCGATTGAAGTGATGCACCCGCGTTGGCGTTCCCGCGAACAGGGTGTAGCTTTCGTAGTATTCGGCGCGGCCTTTGCCTTGTATTTCAGCATGATGCGCCACGCGCCGCCAAGCCAGCGCCGCTGCCTCGTCCGCCCATTCGGACAGGGCGATCACTTCGCCATCATCTGCGGTGTAGGATTTGAAGCCGAGATAGCCTGGTTGCTCCGCCGCCAGTTGCGCCATCGCATCGGCATCGCGCGCATAGGCTGAGGTATCGATATCGGCGCGTTTGCGATTGCGGAAGACGACGAGGAACATGGGGTGTCTCTAGCGTGGAAAAGCACCACCCCCAACCCCCTCCTCTGAAGAGGAGGGGGCTTTGACGCCGTTTGCCCGGAACTGTGGACATTCATGTCCTATTGCGACAAAGGCACTGCATGAGCCTGAACAGCTTCGGTCACCTTTTCCGTTTCACTACCTGGGGCGAGAGCCACGGGCCGGCGCTTGGCGCGGTGGTTGATGGTTGCCCTCCGGGGCTGGCATTGAGCGAGGCGGATATCCAGCCTTTCCTTGATGCGCGCCGTCCCGGCCAATCACGCTTCACCACGCAGCGGCAGGAGCCGGATCAGGTCCGCATTCTTTCCGGCGTGTTCGAAGGGCGCACCACCGGCACGCCGATCAGCCTGATGATCGAGAATGTGGATCAGCGGTCAAAGGACTATGGCGATGTCGCCAAGGCCTATCGCCCCGGCCATGCCGACTATGCCTATGACGCGAAGTATGGTTTCCGCGATTATCGCGGCGGCGGGCGATCCTCGGCGCGTGAGACGGCGGCGCGGGTGGCCGCAGGCGGCGTGGCGCGACTGGTGCTGCCCGAAGTGAAGATTCTGGCGTGGGTGAGCGAAATCGGCGGCGATGCCATCGATATGGCGCGCTTCGATGAAGCAGAGATCAGCCGCAACCCCTTCTTCTGCCCCGATGCGCAGGCGGCGGCGCGTTGGGAAGCGCTGGTAGACGAGGCGCGCAAATCCGGCTCCTCGCTGGGCGCGGTGGTGGAATGCGTGGCCACGGGGGTTCCGGCAGGCTGGGGCGCGCCGCTCTATGCCAAGTTGGACGCTGAACTCGCCCACGCGATGATGGGCATCAATGCGGTGAAGGGCGTGGAAATCGGCGATGGCTTCGCCGCCGCACGCAACACCGGCGAAGGCAACGCCGATCCGATGCGGCCCGGTTCAGCAGGCCCGGAATTCCTCGCCAACCACGCGGGCGGCATCGCGGGCGGCATTTCCACCGGACAGCCGGTGAGCGTGCGCGTGGCCTTCAAACCCACCTCCTCGATCCTCACCCCCATGCCCACGATCACGCGGGAAGGGGAGGCGACCGAACTGTTCACCAGGGGCCGCCACGACCCCTGCGTCGGCATTCGCGGCGTACCGGTGGTGGAAGCGATGATGGCCTTGGTGCTGGCCGATCAGAAGCTGTTGCATCGGGGGCAGTGTGGGTGAGGGGTGAGGTGGCGGGACGCTGAGTTCCGGAGTTTGTTGCGTATGTACCCAAACTGTGAATTTACGGGCTGATAGCGATATAGTTCTTAGCCGTGCAAATAAAGTTTGCAAGGCATGTAGAGCTAAAATAGTCATAGTAAAACTTTATAATTCCAAAAAAAGCAAAAATAGCTGCGGCCGACGTCATCCATATTCCGCCTATATCCGTTTTGATGAATATTGATTTTTCATCTTTTCTTGCAAATTTCTTTGCGTTTTTAAACAATCCTAAAATATCATTCAGCCTGTCAGATAATGAGTCTAGAGATTTTGTGTATAATGTAGTTCTTTCGATATTTTGACTCATGTTACTCTGCATATCAGTTATCCGTTGATTGATAATCATGGAGTTATGATCATTCTCCTGATTTGCCTCATCGATCTTCTGTTGAAGGTTTTGCCAAGCATTGTCTAATCTTGCGATGTGCGGTTTTGCGTATTGCTGCCATCTTTGATGAGCAAGTTCCGCCTGTTCTTCCGTAAGCCCCATCGCAACTAATTCAGAGAAAAGAGGGCCTGGATCGGAGTCACAAAGACTTTGAACATCATCTATGCTCATAGCCAACTCCGGCATTCCGTTATCATTCAATGTGTTCACCGCAGATTTTGCGATGGAGAAGAACTCAAAATGCAAAGCCATCGTCAACTGCTTTTTGTCTAACTCCAACTGCTCTTTCAAATTTTCAAATAGGCTTCTAAATGTCTCAATATTGTCTTTTGAAGATCGAATTAAATTGATGCTTTCTTCTACGGATAAATCTACTTTTTCTACGAAATTTCGTTGATTGGCTCTATGTGGTTTGGCACACTCCATCCATTCGGGGATGAACATCAATATAGAATATGCGCCGCACGCAAATAAAATAATTGGTATAAATATGGCGCTATTCTTTGCTGACTCTTCAGTCAAAAACTCTTTAAATGACGGGGTTAAGCCGAAAATTGACATCAAGCAGCAAAGCGAGAAAAATACCATCGTATTTCTGTGGTAGTTAAAATACTCACTAGAGTATTTAAATGAATCCTCCGATTTTGGCTTTTTGTCTCCATTTTCTACCATAATTTGAGGACCCACTAGGCTGAGAAACGGATCGCCATAGACGTTCAAAGATAATTCCAGAATTACTTAATTTACAACAATTTTGTGCCTACGCTGTCGACTTAGTCAATCTCTCTGCCTCCATCGCAAGCTTGACAAACTTTGCCAGAATACACCATATTTCCGGCAATCAGGCTTGAAGATGGCAACCATGAATATTTCTCTGCCAGATCCCATGAAGCAATGGGTGGAAGCGCAGGCTGAGACAGGCCGCTACAGCAATGTCAGCGATTATGTGCGCAATCTGATCCGGCGGGAGCAGGAGCGCGGGGACAAGATCGCCCGGATGCAGCGACTTGTCGATGAAGCGCGGCCCAGCGGCATAAGTGACCTGACGATGCGTGACATTCGCGCTCTTGCCTTGAAGCAAGCCGGAATGAACGCCTGATGTGCCATCGTATCGATTTACGCAAGCAGCCACCGACGATCTTTTGGCAGCTACGCGATTAGCCTCCAGCCTCTACATTTTCGTCACCCCGGCGAAGGCCGGGGACCATTTCTCATAACAAGACGCCGTTTGCTTGGCACAATGGATGCTGAAACAAGTTCAGCATGACGATGTTGGGGTGGGGGGTTGCGAACGGGATAATTGCCAATCGGTCTATGCTGGGCACACCCAACCATAAACTCCCCCTCAACGGTTGAGCCTGTCGTGAAACGCCGTTAGTCTCTCTCGCAACAAAATTGCGGGAGCACAGTTCTTGGCCAGGCGCCTTACTCTCTACATCCTGATCGGCATGGTGCTGGGCATCGTCGTCGGTTACGCGCTGAATGTGTCGTATCCGAAGGGCGATGCGACGCTGGCCTATGTGGCCGATACGCTGAAGCTGTTGCCCGATGTGTTCCTGCGGCTGATCAAGATGATCGTTGCGCCGCTGGTGCTGGCGACCATCGTCACCGGCATCGCTTCGATGGGCGATAGTGCGGCGCTGGGGCGGATTGGGGGGCGGTCGCTGGCGTGGTTCATCACGTTCAGCTTCGTGTCGATCAGCTTGGGCCTGATTCTGGTCAACCTGCTGAAGCCGGGGGTGGGGCTGGAGCTTACGGCTACCGGGGATCTGGGCGAGCTAGCGACGGGCGACTTCACGTTCCGCCACTTTGTGCTGTCGGTCTTCCCGGCCAGCCCGATCGAGGCGATGGCGAAGAACGATATCCTGCAGGTGCTGGTGTTCTCGCTGTTTGTCGGCATCGCGCTGTCTGCCGTGGGCGAAAAGGGCGCGCCTCTGGTGCGCGGGGCCGAGGCTTTGGCGCAGATCATGCTGACGATCACCGGCTATGTCATGCGCTTTGCCCCGTTTGCGGTGTTTGGCGCGATTTCATCGGTGATCGCGGTGCGCGGGCTGGGGATCATCCTGACCTATGGCAAGCTGGTCGGTTCGTTCTATCTGGCGATGGTGATCCTGTGGGCCGTGTTGCTGGGGGCAGGTGCGATTTTCCTGCGCGGGCGGATTTTCACGCTGATCCGCTATATCCGCGAGCCGCTGCTGTTGGCCTATACCACGGCGAGTTCCGAAGCGGCGTTGCCCAAGCTGTTCGAGCAATTGGACCGGTTCGGCGTGCCGCGTCGCATTTCGGGCTTCGTGCTGCCGCTGGGGTATAGCTTCAACCTTGATGGGTCGATGATCTACACCAGCTTTGCGGCGATGTTCATCGCGCAGGCCTATGGCATCGAACTGCCAGTGAGCAGCCAGATCGTGATGCTGCTGACGCTGATGGTCACGTCAAAGGGCATTGCCGGGGTGCCGCGCGCCAGCCTTGTGGTGATCGCGGCCACGCTCAGCCAGTTCGGCCTGCCGGTGGAAGGCATTGCGCTGGTGCTGGGGGTGGATCACTTCCTCGATATGGGGCGGTCGGCCACCAATGTGGTTGGCAATGCGGTGGCCACTTCGGTCATTACCAAGTGGGAAGGGATGCTGCAGCCGCCGATGGACCCAGATGCGGAGCCGGCGCACGCGCCCGCGCATACGGCGGCAGATGGGCGTGCGGGGCTGAACCTTGATCCGGCGAACTTCGAGAATTGAGATAACGCTCGTCATTCCCGCGCAGGCGGGAATCCAGCGACCATATTGCCGTCGCGTGGCGACGACGTCTTTGGAGCTGGGCCCCCGCCTTCGCGGGGGTGACGAATGCGGATTGTAGGGGCAGGCCTACTTTGTCAGTTCTACCGGCGTAAACTCACCCAGACCGCACGATCCGCGATTGATCGGTCCCGGCCCGGCGGTGTTCGAAATCACCGTGATGATATCGACGTTGCAGAGCTGCGTCTGCGATGTGGCGTAGCTGAACGCGCGTTCGAAGCCCAAGCCGTTGCAGCGGCGGGGCAGGCTGTTGCGATACCAGGTGTTTGCACCGGTGCGGAAATCGATGGTCCAGTCATCGCGGACAATGCTTTCGCGAAGGGACTGGATGGGCAGGCAGTTGACCGCCTTGCCCATGACCTTTGCTTTGGGGATATCGCTGCGGTGGCCATCGTTGCCCGGCGAGGTGCTGGCGGCGCAACCCGCCAGCGCTGCGGTCAGGGCGATGCCTGTCAGAAGGATCGGAGTCTTGCGCTTCATGCCATGCTCTCCTTGCGTTTGCGCGCGGCGGGCTTTTTCGCTGCCGTCGCGGGTTTCGCCCCCTTTTCCAGAACCTTGTCCTTGAACGCGCAAAGGTCAATCAGCCCGCAGTGCCAGCACTCGGGCGTGCGTGCCTTGCACACATAACGCCCGTGCAGGATCAGCCAGTGATGTGCGCCCACGCGGAAGGGCTGGGGGACGTGTTTTTCCAGTCCTTTCTCAACGGCGAGCGGCGTCTTTCCCTTCGCAAGGCCGGTGCGATTGCCGACGCGGAAGATGTGCGTATCCACGGCAAAGGTTTCCGCCCCGAAGGCGCAGTTCATCACCACGTTGGCGGTCTTGCGCCCGACGCCGGGCAGTTCGGTCAGCAGATCACGATCAGCCGGAACTTCGCCGCCGTGATCGCGCACAAGGATTTCGGCCATCGCCATCACGTTCTTGGCCTTGGAATTGAACAGGCCGATGGTCTTGATATGGCTCTTGAGTCCCTCTTCGCCCAGATCGAGCATGTCCTGCGGTGTCTTGACGATGGCGAACAGTTTGCGCGTCGCCTTGTTCACGCCCACATCTGTTGCCTGCGCGGAAAGCGTGACGGCGACGAGCAACTGGTAGGTGTTGCCGTACTCCAGCTCGGTTTCGGGCGCGGGGTTGGCTTCGGCCAGACGGCGGAAGAATTCGAAGACGTCCGCCTTTTTCACGTCAGAGGCCCAGCACTTCGGGCATGGTGTAGCGGCCCGGCTTCTGGCCCAGCATCCATTCGGCCGCGCGGATTGCGCCCTTGGCAAAGATCGCGCGGTTTTCGGCAAGGTGGGAAAAGGTCAGCCGTTCATTGTCGGCAAGGAAGTGGACGGAATGGTCGCCCGCCACCGATCCGCCGCGCAGGGCGGCAAAGCCGATGGTGCCGGCTTGGCGCGCGCCGGTGATGCCATCGCGCCCGCGCACGGCTTCGTCCGCCAGCGCAACGCCGCGCCCCTTGGCCGCGGCTTCGCCCAGCAGCAGGGCGGTGCCCGATGGGGCGTCCACTTTCATGCGGTGGTGGGTTTCGACGATCTCGATGTCCCAGTCATCGCCAAGCCGCGATGCTGCTTCGCGCACGAGATGGGCGAGCAGCGTGACGCCGAGCGAGGTATTGCCGGTCTGCAGCACGGGAATGCTCACCGCCGCGGCATCGATCAGCCAGTGGTGGCGCTCTTCAAGGCCGGTGGTGCCGACGACGATGGGGATGCCTGCGTGGATCGCGGCGTCGAGATTGAACTCCAGCGCAGCCGGAGCGGAGAAATCGACCAGCACGTCGGCGGCTTGGGCCAGTGCCTTGGGATCGCCGCCCTTGTCGATACCGCCGGCAAAGTCGTGCCCTGCCGCCGCCACTGCTGCCTGCAACGCATTGCCCATGCGCCCTGCGCTGCCGATGATTCCGATTCTGCTCATTGCCTACCCCTTGCGTTGCGTGCTTCATGGTCGGGATGAAACGCCCGCGCAATATCGTGATCCTCACCGGAGCCGGAATTTCCGCCGAATCCGGCATCGACACCTTTCGCGGAGGGGGCGGCTTGTGGGAGCAGCACCGGGTGGAGGATGTGGCCACGCCCGAAGCCTTTGCCCGCGATCCCGATCTTGTGCTGCGATTCTACGATATGCGGCGCGAGGCGATCCAGACGCGGCAGCCCAATGCCGCGCACATCGCGCTTGCCCGGCTGGACAGGGAATGGCCGAAGTTGGCGGGTGGCGAAGTTCTGATTGTGACGCAGAATGTCGACGATCTGCATGAGCGGGGCGGGGCGCTGAACGTGCTGCATATGCATGGTGAGCACCTCAACGCATGGTGTACTGCCTGCGATGTGCGCCATCGCTGGACCGGGCCGCTGATCGACCGTCCGCCTTGCCCTTCGTGCGGGGAACCTGCGTTGCGCCCCGACATCGTGTGGTTTGGCGAAATGCCCTATCGCATGGACGAGATTTATCAGGCGATATCGGCTGCCGATCTCTTCGTATCCATCGGAACATCCGGCGCGGTCTATCCGGCAGCGGGCCTTGTACGCACCGCGCGCGATCTGGGGATGCCGACGCTAGAACTCAATCTCGAACGTTCGCAAGGGTCGGCTTGGTTTCACGAAACCCGGCTTGGTCCGGCCACACAGATCGTGCCTGAATGGGTGGACGAACTGCTTTCGTCATAAAGTGTTGCTCGCGCAAAAGGATTGCCACCGCTCTACCCGGCGCGCGCGAATCGTGTTATCTACATCAGTGTGAGCAACGCGATTCCCCATCTCGTCCCGATTTCTGTCGACCCTGCCGACATCGATTTCATGGGCCATGTCAACAACGCCTCCTACCTCAAATGGGTGCAGGACGCGGTGATCGACCACTGGAAGGCGCTGGCTCCGGCAGAGGCGGTTGCCGCGCACCTGTGGGTCGCGCTGAAGCACGAGATCACCTATCGCCGCCCCACGTTTCTTGACGATGCGGTGATTGCCCACGTAATCCTTGAAAAAGTGCAGGGCGCGCGGGCGTTCTATGAAACCGTGATCAAGCGCGGTGAAGACGTGCTGGCCGAGGTAAAATCAAGCTGGTGCTGCCTCGATGCCGAAACGCTGCGTCCGGCGCGGCTGGCACGCGATCTGGTGGAAAAGTTCCTGCCGTCTTCGTTGACATAAAGCTTTATACGATTCGTTGATCCTGCGCCGATAATGCTGCGCGGATGAAAGACCTGCTCGTCTCGCTGCTGACGCCAGCCAATATCGTAATGGCGCTGACTGCGCTGAACATCCTCGCCTTTGCGGCATTCGGCATCGACAAGTGGAAAGCGCAGACCGGGCGCTGGCGGACGAGCGAATCAACGTTGCTGCATCTGGCATTGCTTGGCGGAACGCCGGGCGCTTACCTTGGCCGCAAGCTGTTCCGTCACAAGACGCGCAAGCAGCCATTCGTGAGCCACCTTCACATGATCGCGTTTTTGCAGGTGATGGGGATCGTCTGCTGGAACGGTTGGGATCTGGCCCACCAGTTCTGGAAATGAAGTTCAGCGCAGCTTGGCGATGCTCAAGCCATCGTTCTTCGCGCGCTGCTTCACCGATTCTTCGCTGCGGGTCAGCGCCTTGGCGATGGCTTTGAGCGCCATGCCTTTCTTCGCCAACGTGTGCAACTTGCTGATCTCGTCAGCGGTCCACGCCTGTTTGTGGCGTTCGAAGCGTTCTGCGGCCATCGTTCAATCCTTCCGCGTCACGGTGGCGATGTAGTTCAGCGCAAGATCGTCTGACAGATGCAGCCCGCGTGACACGCTCCACGCGATGCCCATCGGATTGCCCATTTTGAGGCCTGCCGCGTCGAGCAGGTCGTGCAGTTCGACAGGCGTGATGAAATCATCCCAGTGATGCGTGCCCTTTGGCACCATGCCCAGCCCTTCGGCCCCATCGACCAGCAGCAGGCGCGATCGGGTAGTGCGGTTGGGGGTGGAAAGGATCATCAGCCCGCCATCGGCAAGCGCGGCTTCCAGCGCGCCGATGAATGCGGCCTTGTCGGCCACATGTTCGATCACTTCCATCGACGTGACCAGATCGTATCCGGCAAGGCCAAGCTGGCCGACATCGCCGCAACGGTAATCGATGGAAAGCCCTGCGCCTTCGGCATGGAGCCGGGCAACGGCCACGTTTTCGTTCGCCGCGTCCACGCCGGTCACACTTGCGCCAAGGCGTGCCAGCGGTTCGCACAGCAGCCCTGCGCCACACCCAACGTCCAGCGCGCGCCGCCCGGCCAGCGGCTTAACCCCACGCGAATCGCTGCCGAAATGGGCGTCGATAGCATCGCGGATAAAGCCCAGCCTGACCGGGTTCAGCTTGTGCAGCATGGCGGAAGACCCTTTGGGGTTCCACCAGTCCGCCGCCAGCTTGCCGAAATGTGCGGCTTCATCCGCCCGGATCGTTTGAGGGCGAATGGTATGCGCAGAGGTTGCATTGCTCATAAGGCCTCCCTAAAGCGCCCGCGCCGCATTTTCTACCGGACTTGCGGGAAAGATTCTTTCGTTGAGATTCCAGGAGCAAGCCCTTGGCCCGCATCGTGATGAAATTCGGCGGCACTTCGATGGCCGGAACCGAGCGCATCCGCCGCGTGGCGCGCATCGTGCAGCGCCAGCAGGCGGCAGGCCACGAGGTTGCGGTGGTCGTATCGGCAATGGCGGGCGAGACCGACCGCCTTGTCAATTTCTGCCGTGAAGCCAACCCGCTGTACGATCCCGCCGAATACGACGTGGTTGTCGCCAGTGGCGAACAGGTCACGTCCGGTCTTCTGGCGATGCACTTGCAGGCACTGGGCTGCAAGGCGCGGTCGTGGCTGGGCTGGCAGGTGCCGATCAAGACCGACGATGCCCACGCCAAGGCGCGCATCGAGGATATCGATGCCGAAGCGATGCTGGCGAGCATGGCTTCCGGCGAAATCGCGGTTATTCCGGGCTTTCAGGGCGTTGCGCCCACGGGCCGCGTAACCACGCTGGGCCGTGGCGGTTCGGATACGTCTGCGGTGGCGGTTGCGGCTGCGGTCAAGGCTGATCGCTGCGACATCTACACCGACGTCGATGGGGTCTACACCACAGACCCGCGCATCGTGGCCAAGGCGCGCAAGCTCAAGAACGTCACGTATGAAGAAATGCTCGAACTGGCCTCGGTCGGTTCCAAGGTTTTGCAGACCCGTTCGGTCAGCCTTGCCATGAAGGAAGGCGTGCGCGTGCAGGTGCTGTCCTCGTTCATCGATGACGATGCCCCCGCCGCTGATACGATTCCCGGCACAATGATTGTCTCTGACGAAGAGCTTGAAGGACTCGATATGGAACGCCAGCTCATCACCGGCATCGCTGCCGACAAGAACGAAGCCAAGATCACTCTGACGCGCATCTCGGACCGTCCGGGCGCGGTCGCCGCGATCTTCGGCCCGCTGGCAGCGGCCAACATCAACGTCGACATGATTATCCAGAATATCGCCAAGGACAAAGGCGAGACGGATGTCACCTTCACCGTGCCGATCTCTGATCTGGCCCGCACGCAGGCGCTGCTGGAAGAGCGCAAGGACACCATCGGGTATTACCGAATGCTGTCGAACAGCAAGGTTGCCAAGATCAGCGTCGTCGGCGTTGGTATGCGCAGCCACGCCGGCGTTGCCAGCACCATGTTCCGCGCGCTGGCTGATCGGGGCATCAACATCCAGGCCATCACCACCAGCGAAATCAAGGTTTCGGTGCTGATCGACGAGGACGAAACCGAACTGGCGGTTCGCGTTCTGCACACGGCCTATGAGATGGACGGCGAATAAGCCGTTTTCTCTTATTGCTCGATCAAGGCCCCGGCTGAAAAGTCGGGGCTTTTTCGTTGGCGGTCGGCTGACGCAGGGTGAACAGCGCGATTGAGCGCACCGGTTGATCGGGATGCGCGTCGACGTGCCAGACCAGCCATCGCGCTTCCAGTCGTGCCGGGTCACCGGCGTTATCGGCTATTGCGGCGCGTAGGGCGCTTTCGATCTTGATGGGAGCATAGCCGCGCACGTCCGCCGTCGCGGCGATGACCTTGCAAGCGTCCTGCCCCGCAATGCGGGCAGCCAGCAAGCTGCGCGGGGCGGTGGCGGCGTTATATTCACCGCGCACCAGCGTGAACGGTTCGAAGCGCTGGCCAGCAGTGTCGTAAAAGCCGAAGCGTTCGCGGAGCAGGGTGCGCATTCCGGTGCCATCTGATGCGATGTCTTCGGCTGCGTCCACATCGCGCAGCACGGGAATGACCGCACCGGCACAGGCGGGCTGGGCGGCAAGCTGCCGGGCCAGTTCGCGAAAGTCCGGGCGGCTGGGCAGCGGGCGCAGTCCCTGCCAAGACAGCAGCCATGCACCGGTGATCGCCAGCGCCGCCAGCAGAGCGGCGGGCACAAGGCGGGGCTGTTGGCGCATGGCCCGGTCGATCAGGCCAATCAACCCGCACCAGCCTAGCGCCAGGCCAACTTGCGGCCCGCGATAGTTCAGGCTGGGCACGATGAGCGTTACGGCGAGGCCCGCCAGCGTTACCACAAGCGGCCCGGCCAGAAGCGCAAGGTCGTGCAGCGTAGTGGCGCGGTCTTCCCGGTCGGCAAATCCGCGCCGCGCGGCAGTCCCTAGGGTGACCAGACCAGCCAGCATGGCGCAACCCAGCAGCATAGGCAGCCCGGCAGAGCGCAGGCCGATCATCACATGGTTCAGCAGGAAAGCGGGAGTGGGGGCGAACAGCAGTCCCGAATTGCCGAAATCGTGGAACAGCAGAATCTGCGTGGAATAGGCCGCCCCTGCGAGAACGACGCCAGCGATCGCGCCGAGCGCCGTTCGCCACTGGTCGGTTCGCAGCACGACCAGAGCCAGCGCCAGCCATGTCGCCGCATAGAGCGCGAAGAGGTGCGTTGCGGCGGCAAGCGTTGCGGAAAGGACAAGCGTGATCTGCCATTTCCGCGTGACCGTCGGCGCGGCAACGATCCGGGACGAGGCAAGCGCGGCCACGGCAAGCAGCAGTGCCGCCAGCGCATAGGACCGCACTTCGCCCGCATGTTCGTTCCAGAAATGGCTTGTCGCCACCAGCGCCGCCACGAACAGCCGAGGCAGCACGCCTATGCCGGGCCGGGGCAGCAGGAGGATCGCTGTTAGCAGGCCAATCGAGCACAGCATCGGCAGCAGCCGGGCACCAACTTCGCCGAAACCGGAAAGGCGCGTCCATCCCCACAGCAGGGCGTAGAAGGTGGGCGGATGCGTGTCGGACGCGGCGCTGCGCAGCATCTGTGCAAAATGCGGCACCTGCGCGAGATTCATCGAGAACAGTTCGTCCTGCCAGAAACTGTTTATCGCAAGACTGGCCGCAAGCCGCCACAGCGCGAGCGCGATCACGCCTATCGCAAGTGCCAAAGCGACGCGGGGGATCAGGCCGGGGGGTGGGCGGTGCATCCGCATCATGTCCTGCCGCCCCTTCAGTCTGCCGTGATCACCGTATGAGCAGGCCCCAGCCCGAAAGCAACTGCTCTGCCTGTTCGCGCGATATCACCGCGCCGCGGAAGACGCGGGCGTCGTCCAGTTGCAATCCGCCCAGATCCGCGCCGCGCAAGTCTGCACCGCTGAACTGTGCGCCATCGAGGTTGGCTTCGCGCAGCGAACAGCCTTCGAACACCGCGCCGCGAAAATCGCACTTCGCAAGGTCTGCCTGCGCCAGATCGAGGCGCTGGAGCACTTCCTTGCGAAACGAAAGACCGGGCAGGCGCGCGCCGACAAGCAGAACCTCCTCGAAACGGAAATCCATACCCTTGGCCATGTGGAAATCCGCCCCGGTCATCCGCGATGCGGTAATACGCGCCGATGCAATGTTGGCGCGGCGGAATACGGCGTTGTTGAAATCGGATGCCGCGATCACGGCTTCGTCAAGGTCCGCCCCGGTAAAATTGGCAAAGGGGCCTTTGCACCCGCGCCAGGTCGTGCGGTTCAACTTTGAGCCCGCAAAATCGGCATGGCGCAGATTGCAGCGTTCGAACGTCCAGCCCGAAAGATCGATCTTCGAAAGGTCTGCTTCCGTCAGGTCGCATTCGATCAGGTGGTGCGCGCCCTGCCGCGCAAGATCGGCCACGGCAGCGCGATCAAGGGTTTGGCCGGTAGGGGTGCGGGCAGGTGCGGTATCGCTCATCCGCAGCGCTTACGCCACCCAGACGGCATGCAAAAGCAAAACCCCGTCTTCCGGCCGATCCAATGCCGGAAGACGGGGTGCGACCCTGAGCCAGCCCGATGAGGGGGAGATCTGAGCATTGCGGCTCTGGGCTATGCCAATGAGATACCTCCATGCGATTGATCGGTAAAACGCATTGATGTGGACAGAGTGATCGTTGCGGTTGATCAAGTACTGATGCGTGTGGTGCAAGTCTTGCCTTGTTGCCGACACGAACCAGCCCTAAAGCGCGCGCCGGACTATCGCACGGAACCACACCATAATGACCGCAACGCCCCAAACCTCTGCCCTGATGCGCCGTGGTGCCGAATTTCTGGGCACCGAACACGCCATTTTGTGCGGGGCGATGAGCTGGGTTTCGGAACGCAATCTCGTTTCGGCCATCAGCAACGCGGGCGGCTTTGGCGTGATCGCCTGCGGCGCGATGACGCCCGAACTGCTCGACGTAGAGATCGCGGCGACCAAGGCACTGACCGCAAAGCCTTTTGGCGTGAACCTGATCACCATGCACCCGATGCTGTTCGATCTGATCGCGGTTTGTGCCAAGCATCAGGTCGGCCATGTCGTGCTGGCAGGCGGCATTCCGCCCAAGGGCAGCGTCGAGGCGATCAAGGCTTTCGGTGCCAAGGTTCTGGTGTTCGCGCCCACGCTGGCGCTGGCAAAGAAACTGCTGCGCTCGGGCGCGGATGCGCTGGTGATCGAGGGATCGGAAGCGGGCGGGCACATCGGCCCTGTTTCCACGTCGGTGCTCGCGCAGGAATTCCTGCCCGCGCTGGCCGAAGAATACGTCGTCTTCGTAGCGGGCGGTATTGGCCGGGGCGAGATGGTGGCGAGCTATCTGGAAATGGGCGCTTCGGGCGTCCAGCTCGGCACGCGCTTTGCCTGCGCGACTGAATCCATCGCGCACCCCGCGTTCAAGGCGGCGTTCTTCCGGGGCAATGCGCGCGATGCGGTTGCCTCTGTTCAGGTCGATCCGCGCCTGCCGGTGATCCCGGTCCGCGCGCTGAAGAACAAGGGCACCGAAGAGTTCACTGCCAAGCAGGTGGAAGTGGCCAAGAAGCTGGACGCGGGCGAGGTCGATATGGCGGCCGCCCAGCTTGAGATCGAGCATTTCTGGGCAGGTGCCCTGCGCCGCGCGGTGATCGACGGGGATGTGGAACGCGGCTCGATCATGGCCGGGCAATCGGTGGGTATGGTCAACGCTGAAGAGCCGGTGGCCGATATCATCGCGCAACTGATGGCACAGAGCGAGGACGCGCTTTCGCGCCGCTGACCGGATGAAGGGTGCGCGCGCCTCTTTCGGGATCGTCTTTGCGATTGTCCTGATCGACATGCTGGGCTTCGGCATCGTCGCGCCGGTGCTGCCCGGCCTGATCATGGACCTGACCCATGTCGATGTCGGCACGGCGGCGGGTTATGCAGGGTGGTTGGGCGCTGGCTATGCGGCGATGCAGTTCGTCTTTGCGCCGGTGATTGGCAACCTTTCGGACCGCTTTGGACGCAGGCCCGTGCTGCTTGGCGCGGTTTTGATGCTGGGCTTGGACTATCTGTTGCAGGCTTTGGCCCCCAATTTCGGCTGGCTGGTGATCGGACGGCTGCTGGCGGGCGTCACGGGAGCCAGCTTCTCCGCTGGATACGCCTATATTGCCGATGTCACCCCGCCCGAAAAGCGCGCCGCCAATTTCGGTATGATGGGCCTTGCATTCGGCATCGGCTTCGTCGTCGGCCCGGCATTGGGCGGCTTGCTCGGCTCGGTCGATGCGCGGCTGCCGTTCTTTGCGGCGGCAGGACTGGCGCTGGCCAACGCGGCGTTCGGCTTCTTTTTCTTGAAGGAATCGCTCGCGCTGGAAAACCGCCGCCCTTTCGAGTGGCGCAAGGCAAATGCGCTGTCATCATTGCGGGCGCTCAAAGGGCAAAGTCCCACCGTACTGTGGTTCGTGGCGGCGCTGGGCATGTGGCAACTGGCGCATGTCGTTTACCCGGCGGTCTGGCCCTATTTCGCGATTGCGGCCTATGGCTTCACCACTGGGCAGGTAGGGCTGGCGCTGGCGATGGTCGGCTTTACCAGCGCGCTGGTGCAGGGCGTCGCCTTGCGCCTGTTCCTGCCGAAACTGGGAGAGCGGCGCGCGGTGATGCTGGGCGTGGCGGGCCTATGTGTTTCGGCCGTGCTCTATGTGCTGGCGGTAGAGACGTGGCAGGTCTATCTGGCCATCGCCGTGGGATCGCTGCAAGGGTTCGTGCAGCCGCCGATATCCGCGTACAACAGCCGCGCGGTGGATGCGCGCAGCCAGGGCGAATTGCAGGGCGCGGTCCAGTCCATCGGTTCCATCGCGGCGATCATTGGCCCCCCGATCTATACCCAAACGCTGGAGCGGTTCAGCGGCCCTGATGCGGTGGTTCACCTGCCGGGGATGCCGATGCTGCTGTCGGCGGGCATTTCGGTGCTGACCTTGGCGCTGTTCCTCAAAGGCGCATCGCTGCTGACGAAGCAGGATCAGCTTTCCAGTTCAACGTCCCAGTAAAGCCAGTCGCGCCACGTTTCGTGCAGGTAGTTTGGCGGGAAAGCGCGCCCGCGTTCCTGCAATTGCCACGTCGTGGGCCGGATCGCGCGGTTCATCAGCCGCATGTGCGCCTGTTCCGGCGTGCGCCCGCCCTTCTTGAGATTGCAGGGCGCGCAGGCAGCGGCGACGTTTTCCCACGATGTGCGCCCGCCCAGACGGCGGGGCACGATATGGTCGAAGGTCAAATTCTCGTGTGTCCCGCAATACTGGCAGTGAAAGCCATCGCGCAGGAACAGGTTGAAGCGGGTGAAGGCCGGATATTCGCTGGGCCGCACGTATTGCCGCAGCGCGATGACCGAAGGCAGCCTCATGCCAAAGCTGGCGCTGTGAACCTCGCGGTCATACGTGTCGATGATGTCCACACGCTCAAGAAACACGGCCTTGATCGCGGTCTGCCACGGCCAGAGGCTGAGCGGATAATAGCTGAGCGGCGTGTAATCTGCGTTGAGCACCAGCGCCGGGCAGTTCGAAAGATGGCGGTCGTTATGCAGAACGTCGTTGATCGCGGCGCTATCGCCGCTGTTGGGCCTGGCCGAAGCCGCCCGATCGATCAGCGCCTTGTGCAGCACGTCCTGAACCGGTCCCTGAAGACGGGGGCAGGATCGCCTCCGCAGGGGCAGTCATGGCTGAACCTCGTGACCGCTGTGTTACGCATGAAGGGAAGAAACACCCCTGCGACTCTCGCGTCAAGGGGGAGCAGGTCGCGCTATCCACAGCCTGCCCCCTTTGCCGTGCAGTTTAGCCAGCCAGCGTCTTGACCAGATCGGTCAGATATTCGCGCGCCTTGTAGAGAGACTGAACCTCGATCCGCTCGTTCAGCCCGTGGATGCCGTTGCCATCGGGATCGAGCCATGCGCCCGGCACGCCATACGTCGGGATGCCCTTGAGATAGACCGCATCGGTCGCGCCGGTCAGCATCGTCGGCAGCAAAAGAACGCCGGGATAGTGCTTTGCCGCCAGCTTTTCGATCGGGCCGACAATGGCCGGGTCCATCGGCGGCACCACCGCAATTGGCTTGCCCAGCACCTTGGGCACCAGCTTCAGCGCCGGATTGGCGACGACCTTTTCGAGCATCGCCTGCGTTTCCTCGGTCGTCCGTCCAGGGAACATGCGGCAGTTCACGTTGGCCGTGGCGCGTTGCGGCAGCGCGTTCTGCGCATGGCCCGCATCCACCAGCGTGGCCACGCAACTGGTGTGCAGCATCGAATTGAGCATCTTGTCCTGCCGCAGCACGGCCAGCGCCGCGCTGTCAGCCGGGTTGGCGACGATGGCCTGCATCGCCTTGCCCACCTCACCGCCGCGCGCTGCGCCCGCCTTGGTGAAGAAGGCGCGGGTGGTATCGTTGAACTCTACCGGAAATTCGAACTCGCGAATTTTCAGCAGCGCTTCGGACAGGTCATAGATCGCATTTGCCCGCACTGGCTGCGAGCTATGTCCGCCGGGATTGGTGGCGGTCAGCGTGAAGTCCTGATAGGCCTTTTCGCCCACCTGTAGCGTCTGGACTTCCAGCTTCCCGCCTTTGGAAATCGGCGTGCCATTGGTGCGTCCGCCACCGCCTTCGTTCAGGGCAAAAGCTGCATCGATCAGATCCTTGCGGTTGTTCGCCAGCCATTCCGCACCGTTGAACGCTCCCGATGTTTCCTCGCCACAGGTCAGCGCCAGCTTTATCGTGCGCTTGGGCTTGTACCCCTGCTTGGCAAAGCGCACGAAGATGTCGGTCCAGATCGCGGCCTGCGCCTTGTCGTCCACCGTGCCCCGGCCATAGAAATAGCCGTCCTCCTCGATCAGCTTGAACGGATCGCGGGTCCAGTCTTCACGCTTGGCTTCCACCACGTCGATATGCGCGATCAGCAGCATCGGCTTGAGGCTTTTCGACGTGCCGGGGATCATCGCGACAAGCCCGCCGTCCTTCGGGTGTTCCGGCGTGGCGAAAGGCACGATCTGGCTTTCGGGCAGGCCCGCCGCTTTCAGCCGCGCGCCCATCTTCGCCGCAGCTTCGGTGCAGCTGCCATTCTTCACCGTGGTATTCGTCTCGATCAGTTCGCGATAAAGATCGCGGAATTCGGCAACATCGGGTGCCAGCGGCGCATCCGCCGCCTGTGCCGCGGTGCCGATTTGCGAAGCGGCCAGTGCCGCAAGAAGCATTTTGCGCATGAAAGTGGTCCCCTGAAACGGCGGCCCTGCCACCGTTACTGACAGGCAATTCAGCAGAGTTGCAACGCCTTGAACAGGGGGCGATTTTCCCCTTGTTTCGGATTGGATGAATATGCGCCCGGTCCTGTGCAAAACAGGCCGGATTCGCTTGGGTTTTTGCGCCTTGAAGACTATGTGCAAAAGGATGGCCAGTACGAACGAAAACACCCCGAACACCAATTCCTATGGCGCGGATTCGATCAAGGTTTTGAAAGGCCTTGATGCGGTGCGCAAACGCCCCGGCATGTACATCGGCGATACCGATGATGGATCGGGCCTGCACCACATGGTGTTCGAAGTTTCGGACAACGCGATTGACGAAGCGCTGGCCGGGCACTGCGATCTGGTGCTGATCGAATTGAACCCTGATGGTTCGGTTTCGGTGGAAGACAACGGTCGCGGCATCCCGACCGACATTCACCCCGAAGAAGGCGTTTCGGCGGCCGAAGTCATCATGACCCAGCTTCACGCGGGCGGTAAGTTCGAAAACACGTCTGACGATAACGCCTACAAGGTTTCGGGCGGCTTGCACGGCGTGGGCGTTTCGGTGGTGAACGCCCTGTCTGAATGGCTGGAACTCACGATCTGGCGCGAAGGCAAGGAGCATTGGATGCGCTTTGCCAATGGCGATGCCGAAGGTCCGCTGGTGGTCCGGGGCGATGCGCCTGCGGGCAAGAAGGGCACGCGCGTGACCTTCTCGGCCAGCCATGAAACCTTCAAAAACGTGCTGGAGTTCGATTTCGACAAGCTCGAACACCGCTACCGCGAACTTGCCTTCCTAAATTCGGGCGTGCGCATCCTGCTGCGTGACAAGCGGCACGAGGACGTGAAGGAACACGATCTCTATTACGAAGGCGGCATTGCGGCTTTCGTGAAGTATCTGGATCGGAACAAGCAGCCTCTGATGCCCGAGCCGGTGGCGATTTCGGCCAACCGCGATGGCATCGGCATCGATGTCGCGCTGGAATGGAACGACAGCTACTACGAAAACGTGCTGTGCTTCACCAACAACATCCCGCAGCGCGATGGCGGCACGCACCTTGCGGCCTTCCGCGCGGCGCTGACGCGCACGCTGAACGGTTATGCCGAGCGTTCGGGCCTGCTGAAGAAGGAAAAGGTCAGCCTTACGGGCGATGACATGCGCGAAGGCCTCACCGCCATCGTCTCGGTCAAGCTGCCTGATCCCAAGTTCTCGTCGCAGACCAAGGACAAGCTGGTTTCTTCCGAAGTGCGCCAGCCGCTGGAAAGCCTGATGGCCGACAAGATGGTCGAATGGCTTGAGGAAAACCCCGGCCACGCCAAGGCCATCGTCCAGAAAGTGATCGATGCTGCCGCAGCACGCGAAGCGGCCAAGCGTGCGCGTGAACTCACCCGGCGCAAGGGCGCGATGGACATCGCCAGCCTGCCCGGCAAACTGGCCGATTGTCAGGAGCGCGATCCTTCGAAGTGCGAACTGTTTCTGGTCGAGGGTGACTCCGCAGGCGGCAGTGCCAAGCAGGGGCGTGACCGCAAGACGCAGGCGATCCTGCCGCTCAAGGGCAAGATCCTCAATGTGGAGCGCGCGCGGTTTGACCGGATCATTTCGTCCAAGGAAGTGGGCACGCTGATTCAGGCGATGGGCACCGGCCTGCGCGATGAATTCAACCTTGAAAAGCTGCGCTATCACAAGATCGTGATCATGACCGACGCCGACGTTGACGGCGCGCATATCCGCACGCTGCTGCTCACATTCTTCCACCGTCAGATGCCCGAAATCATCAAGGCCGGGCACCTCTTCATCGCCCAGCCGCCGCTCTACAAGGTCGCCAAGGGCCGCAGCGAAGTCTACCTGAAAGACAACGCCGCGATGGACCGCTATCTGGTCGAAGCGGGTCTTTCGGGGCGTGTGCTGGAAACCACCGGTGGCGCGCGCAGCGGACCAGATCTCGAAGCGCTGGTCGAACATGCGCTGCGGATGCGCAACCTGATGGGCTTCGCGCCACGCCGCTATAACCCCTCGATTATCGAGGCGCTGGCTCTGGCGGGTGCGCTCGAACCTGAAATGACGGCGGAGCAACGCGATGCGGCGCTTGCCCGTGCGGCAGACTGGCTCAATCGCGGCGACACCGAAGCGCGGTGGAGCGTCATCGTTTCCGAAGAAGGCGGATACCATGTCCAGCGCCTGTGGCGCGGCGTGACCGATCATCACATGATCGAAGCCGGTTTCCTTGTCAGCGCAGAGGCTCGCAAACTTGCGCGCCTCGCGGCGGAAAACGCCGATGTCTATTCCGGCATGGCGCGGCTGGTGCGCGCCACTGCCGCTGAGGCTGAAGTGACTGCGCCTGTGGCAGATGGTGATGATGAGGCTCCTGCGGTCGTCACCGCCAAGCCCAAGGACGCGATCACGCGGCCTTCGGAACTGCTTGATGCCGTCTTCGCTGGCGGGCGCAAGGGCCTGTCGATCCAGCGCTACAAAGGCTTGGGCGAAATGAACGCGGAACAGCTTTGGGAAACCACGCTCAACCCCGACATCCGCTCGCTGTTGCAGGTGAAGGTCGAAGACGCCGACGTGACCGACGAAATCTTCACTCGTCTGATGGGCGATGTGGTGGAACCGCGCCGTGACTTCATTCAGGAAAATGCGCTCAACGTGGCGAACCTGGACGTTTGATCGTGGCATTTACCGATGACATCCCGTGGGACCAGCCGGCCACGATGATCGATCTTGAAGGCCGCGCGCCCATCATCGGCACGATCCGCGATTGCGCGCTGCACTATGGCCTCTACAAGCCCCACGCACGCGATAACGCGCGGGTGCTGCTCACCAAGCCGATCCACCGCGAAGGCCGGGCAACGCGCACATGGTTGCTCGATCCCTCGGAAATTGCCGAACTGGCTGATCGGCTGGCGCGCGAGACGAATTGAACGGCGGTCAATCCGCCCGCATAGCCGCCGCTGCAAGGCTTTCCGCCTCCACCAAAAGTTCATCGTCAGCCGCGCCCGCAGGCGTCGTTTCGCGCCCGATCATGACCAGCACCGGCACCGCCAGCGGGCTGACGCGATCGAGTTCGACATGGACAAGTTGCCCCTGCGCGCGATCCAGCAGATCGCCCAGGCGCCCCACATCGGTCATCCGCGCCCGCGCATCGGCCCATGCGGCCTCGATCAGCAGGTGGTCAGGTTCATACTTGCGCAGCACGTCATAGATCAGGTCGGTCGAGAAGGTGACCTGTTTGCCCGACTTGCGCTTGCCGGGATGCTGCCGCTCCACCAACCCGGAAATCACCGCCACTTCGCGAAAGGCGCGGCGCAGAAGGTGCGATTCCTGCACCCATTCCACGAACTCATGCGCAAGGATATCGGGCGACAGCAGAGGTGCGGGGTCTTCCACCGGCCGCGCACCCCACACCGCCAGCGAATAATCGTTGGCGACGAACCCCAGTGGCACCAGCCCGCGTTCGTTCATCCGCCGCGTGATCAGCATGCCGAGCGACTGGTTCGCGTTCCACCCTTCGAACGTGTAATAGACGGTGTAGTGCTTGTTCTGGTGCGGAAAACTCTCTGCCAGAAGCATCCCCGGCCCCGGCAATTTGCTGCGCCAGTCCTGCATTTCCAGCCATTCGCGCACATCATCGGGGAACCGCGCCCATCCTGCCCGGTCCACCATCAGCCCGCGCACACGGTCCGAAAGGTGCGTGGTCAGCGGCAGCCTTGCGCCCATATAGCTTGGAATCTGACCCGGTTTTTTCGCCGCCCGCACGATGAGTTCCAGATCGCGCACGCCTTCGACTTCAAGGTCCATGCCAGCAAAGCGGATCGTGTCGCCCGGCGATAATGTCGCGCCAAAGCTCTCCTCCACCTTGCCCAGTGACCGCCCGTTGCGGAAGCGCACGTCCAGCATTTCGGAATCGACGATGATCCCCGCGTTCAGCCGGTGCCGCGCGGCATGTTCGGGATGCGTCAGCCGCCACGTTCCGTTGCGGTCCCGCACAATGCGCTTGAACCGGTCATAGGCGCGCAGCGCGTATCCGCCCGTAGCCACGAATGCCAGCACACGCCGCCACTGCACCTCATCGATCCAGCGATAGGGGTGGGCTGATTGCACCTCGGCCAATAGCGCCGCCTCATTAAACGGCCCCGCGCAGGCGCAGGCCATCACATGCTGCGCCAGCACGTCCAGCCCGCCCGCGCGGAACTCCTCGCCATCGCGCCGCCCTTCGTGAACGGCTTCCTGCGCGGCAAAGGCCTCCAGAAATTCAAAGCGATTGCCCGGCGCCAGCAGCGCCCTGCTGGGGCAGTCGAGCCGGTGATTGGCCCGACCGATCCGCTGCAACAGCCGCGACGATCCCTTGGGCGCGCCCATTTGCACCACCAGATCAACGTCGCCCCAGTCCACGCCCAGGTCGAGGCTGGCGGTGCAGACCAGCGCGCGCAACTCCCCCCGCGCCATCGCCCCTTCCACTTTGCGCCGGGCTTCCTTCGACAGCGAACCGTGGTGGATGCCGATGGGGAGCTTGTCGTCGTTCACATCCCACAACAGCTGGAAGATGTATTCGGCCAGGAACCGCGTGTTGGTGAAGATCAGCGTGGTCTGGTTGCGCCGGATTTCGTCATAGAGCTGCGGCACGGCCCAGGCCGCCGCATGGCCGCCCCACGGCACCCGTTCATCTTCCGGGTTCAGGATGGCGAGTTCGGGCTTTGCTCCCGGCTCCCCCTCCACCAGTCGCACCGATCCCGCATTGCCACCGGGCGCAAGCCATGCGCAAAAGTCCTGCGGGTCCGCCACCGTGGCCGATAGCGCCACGCGCCGCATATTCGGCGCGATGGCTTGCAACCGCGCCAGCGATAGCGCCAGCAGATCGCCGCGCTTGCCCGTGGCAAAGGCGTGAACCTCGTCCACGATCACCCGCCGCAGCCCGGCAAACATCGTCGCCGCTTCCGGATAGCTCAGCAGCAGCGAGAGCGATTCAGGCGTGGTGAGCAGCACATGCGGGGGCCTTGCCCGCTGCCGCGCCTTGCGATCAGAAGGCGTATCCCCGCTGCGCGTCTCCACCCGGATCGGCAGCCCGATTTCCTCGATAGGCGTCAGCAGATTGCGCTGTACGTCATGCGCCAGCGCTTTCAGCGGCGAAACATAGAGCGTATGCAGCCCATCGCCGGGCGGACAGTCGCCCGCAAAGTCCGCCAGCGTCGGCAAGAACCCCGCCAGCGTCTTGCCCGCACCCGTATCGGCCACCAGCAGCGCGTGCTGCCCGGCGCGCTCAGCTTCCAGCATCTCGCTCTGATGCCGCCGCACGCGCCAGCCCCGCGCGGTGAACCAGTCGGTAATGGAGGCGGGCAGCGTCATCCCGCCCAAGATAGGCACGCTCTTACAGAACCGAAAGTATCGCCTCGCGGTCCTTGCCCTTCCAAGCCAGCGTCGCGTCGATCAGCGCGATATTGACGGCGCACTGGTCGGCATCACTGCCCTTGCCGTTCATCGCCTTGCGCACGCGCTCGTCCGGGATGCCGGTCAGCGCGATCACCTTGCCCACCAGTTCCCCCGGCACTTGCGCGCGGGCCGGAGCCATCCGCTGCGGTGGGCCAAGCTGGCTGGCATCGAGCATCCGCAACGCCAGCTTGCGTTCGGCCTCCAGCGTCGCATCGGGCACCACAATCTGGCGATCAAGGCGATGCGTGCGAACATAGGCCATGCACTGCGCCGCCCCCACCTTGCGCGCAGCGCGCAGCAGATCGGCACGCACACGCTGCACATCGGCCAGCAACGGTCCCTTTTCGACAAGCGCGGTCATATACATCCGCTCGCGCACCAGATCGTGAACTTTGGCGCGATAGGCAGCATCGTCGCTGCCATCGCTGCGGGCAATCGTGCGGTTGGCGCTGAACAGCGCGGCCAGATCAGGCTGGAGCGATTTCAGGCCCTCCAGCGTGATCTCCGGCCCAAAGATCGCCGCGATGGCCCCGCCAATCGCCTTCGTATCCTCGGCCACCGCGCTTGCGGAAATCGCGGGGGGCGGTGGCGAGGTATCGGGCGTGCTGTCGTTGAACGCAAAACGCACGATCTGGATCAGAAAGATCGCTGCAAAAATCCACAGACGGCCCTTGCTGAACCACCCGGTCTCCACATCGGCACCGTCCTGCTTATCCCACAGCGCCACGCGCCACGGATCGAAATGGTGCTCCAGTTCGGGGAAGTTCTTGCGCACGCCTGCCAGCAATTGCTCCACTTGTGCGCGTTTCACGAACCAGCCCTTGCGGCTGCTCTGCTGCGCAGGCGTGGTCAGTTCCTTCCAAGCCTTGTGCAGCGGATGGCCCGGCTCCTGCACCTTTTCGCGAAAGCGCAGGCCCCGCAGCCGTGCGTTGAGAAAGGCGATGGCAGGCCGTTCCGAAACCTGCCCGCGCTCGTTTTCCCACCCGAACACCGCCGCTGCCGGCTCCAGCAGCGGGGCCGAACGCGGCCAGCTATCGGCCAGCATCCGGGCGAGCCAGTTGTCGATTTCGTCGAACGCGGTGACGCTGACCGTCTCGGCATGGCGCAGCACGGCCTTGAGATGGCCCAGCGCCATCGCCTCTTCCCAGCCTTCCAGCGGCGGCGGCGTGTCATCGTCGTCACCCTGCCGCTGAACCGCAAAGAGCAGGCGATGCAGCGCCTGTTCGTGCGCCCATGCGGGCATTACGGCGTCGGATGTGGGTTCCAGACCCAGCAGAACCGGCTGGGCAAAGGGATCGCGCGAAACAGCAATTGCCTGGTCGGCGGGAGCCTGCGCCGCCGAAAAGCCGGTGGTCACGTCCAGCTTCGGCGCAGCTTCGCCCAACCGCGTCGTCAGGCTCGGATCGGCCTCGCCCGATGCGGCAGGCGCAGCATAAAGCCAGCTTGAGGTTTCGGATTCCGAAGGGGATTCCAATACCTTGTCCGACTCTCCCTCGTCCAGCGGCGCAACCCCGGCGAAAGGATCGAACTCCTCTTCTACCTCCGGTTTCGCGTGCATCCTTGCCCAGCGCAGCGCCGCATCGCGCGCTTCGCGCAGCCGGGCATAACCATCGACGTCTTGGTCGATGTCCATCGCCTTCAGCCGATCGGCATAGGCACGGCGGATCACGCCCACATCGGGCGTCTTGGCAATCCCAAGGACTCTCCAGGCCTGAGTCGGTGTCATGGGCGTGCCAGTGTCATGGGTGTGTCAAAGCGGCGGGTTCGCTTCGAGCATGTCGAGCAGCCCGGTCAGATCGGTGGCGGCATCGGCAATGCGGCGCGGGTCTTGGCTGTCGAGCGCAGCCACGAACTGCCGCGTGCGGTCCCCCACCACCGCGCGCACATCGCCCAGAAACTCTTCATAACAGCGCTCTGCCCGCGCCAGCAGCATCTGGTTTGCGGCTTCTTCGCGCGGGTGGTGCTTCAGCGCGGCCAGTGCCTTGCGCCGCGATTCCAGATCGCTCGCGGCCTTGCGATCCTCCTCGTCGATGATCACCAGATTGTGCTTCGCGCCGGTCAGCGGCACTTCCACGTCCACTTCCAGCAGGCCGGAACTGTCATAGGAAAACCGCACGTCGATCGACACTTCGCCTGCCGGGCGCGGCGGCACCGGCACTTTCAACTGGCCAAGGTGGACATTGCCCGAAACCTCGCGCGCCTCGCCCTGATAGATTTTCACCTCGATCTGCTTTTGCCCGTCGCCCATCGTGCTGAATAGGCCCGAACGGCTGACCGGGACCGGCGTGTTGCGTTCGATGATCGGGGAGAACAGCCCCTGCTGCACGGTGCCTCGCGCCGAATGCTCCGCCGTCTCGATCCCCAGCGTGAAAGGGCACACGTCGGTAATGCGGATTTCTTCCAATCCGCCATCGCGCGCAATCAACCCGCCCTGAATCGCCGCGCCCAGCGCCACCGCATGATCGGGGTGGACCGATGAGTTGGGAAAACGCCCGAACAGCCGCGTGATCGCCTTGCGCACCAGCGGCATTCGCGTAGCACCGCCCACCAGCACGACTTCGCTGAGCGATGCGGCATCGATTTGGCTATCCCGCAATGCCCGCACCACCGGATCGCGCAGGCGGCGGATCAGCCCTTCGGCTTGCGCTTCGAATTCGCTGGCGGTGACGGTGGTGGAAAGCCGGGTGCCGTCCGCGGTCAGCGCAAATTCGGCTTCCTGTGCCTCGCTCAAACCCCGCTTCGAGCGCTCTGCGGCTTGCAGCAGCAGCGCTTGCGCGCGGCGTTCGTCGATCTTGCCCAGCAGGCCATCGGGATCGAGCCGACCGCGCACCGCCGTGGCGATGGCACTGTTGAAATCGTCCCCGCCCAGCCGGTTGTCGCCGGCAGAGGCGCGCACCTCAACGATGCCTTCGAACATCTCGACGATGG
Organism: Novosphingobium sp. ERN07; assembly: GCF_012641335.1. GTDB lineage: Bacteria > Pseudomonadota > Alphaproteobacteria > Sphingomonadales > Sphingomonadaceae > Novosphingobium. The sequence goes on along the minus strand of NZ_JABAID010000001.1, from coordinate 275,571 downwards.
AAACGTCGAACGTGCCGCCGCCCAGATCGAACACCAGAAACGGCTCGCGCTCTGCCTTGTCCTGCAATCCGAAAGCCAGCGCTGCGGCGGTGGGTTCGTTGATCAGGCGGCGCACTGTCAGCCCCGCTAGTTCGCCCGCGCGGCGCGTGGCCTTGCGCTGGCGGTCGTTGAAATAGGCGGGCACCGTGATTACCGCTTCGGTCGGGCGCGTGCCGGTGTGGGCCTCCACATCGCTTCGCAGCGCCATCAGCACCAGTGCAGAAAGCTCTTCAGCAGAGAATTCCTTCTTGCCAAGCCTGACCTTGCGGTCGGTGCCCATCAGCCGCTTGAAACTGGTTGCGGTAGCGCCGTCTTTGAGAGCCATCCGCTCCAGCGCGGCAGCCCCTGTCAAAATCGAGCCATCGGGCAGGACCGAGACGGCAGACGGCGTCAGCAGTGAGCCGAGCACGTTGGGCACAAGCTGCGCTTCACCCCCATTTTCGCTGCCTTGCCAAAGAGCCACCGCACTGTTGGTGGTCCCCAGATCGATCCCGATAAGCATTCGTCATCCCGCACGTCGAAGGCCGCTGGTGATGCGTCAGGCGTGGCGGATTTGGCAAGGACAAAGCGATGGCGCGACGAGGTGCCTGATGCATGCGACAGCCGCCGGGGACAAACCCGCATGACGCCCGTTCTCTTTCCATCACAATAACTTATGCCAATTTCGCAGGAGAGTGACGATGGCAAACCGTTTTGATTGGGAATCGCGTGATCGCTGGGAAGATGAGCGCCGCAATCGCATGGCAGGAAACGATCATGCGCGCGGGGGCTATGCAGGCGAATTTGGACGCGACCGTTGGGACCGTTCGGGCAATACCGGCGCGGGTACGTCGCGCGGCTACCAAAGCAATGACGATATGCGCGGGGATCGTCGCACCCATGATTGGGAAGTGGGGGATCGGCATTACAACCCCTACAATGACCGTGGTCAGAATCAGACTTACGGTCGTTCGCGCTGGCAGGATGGACAAGGTAATCCCAGTCCGTCCGGCGCTGACTGGTTTACGTCACAGGACTATGGCCAAGGCATTGGCGCATGGGGAGGCCGGACAAATCATGCGTCAGGCGGCGCCGGATACAGCGGTCGCGGCGCATACCGTGACGATGATCCGCGCGGCTTCGTAGATCGTGCCGTCGATGAAGTGTGGAGCTGGTTCGGTGATGACGATGCGGAACGGCGGCGCGAACAGGATCATCGCGGTCGCGGACCGAGCGACTACACCCGCACCGATGAACGCATCCGTGAAGATGCCAATGACCGTCTGACCGACCATCCGTTCATTGATGCCCGCCAGATTTCGGTCAGTGTCACCGAAGGCGAGGTTACTTTGACCGGCACCGTGACCAGCCGTGCGGACAAACGCCGCGCCGAAGATTGCGTCGATGATGTCAGCGGCGTGAAGCACGTTCAGAACAACTTGCGCGTTGCCACAACCGGTGCAGCAGATAACCGCGAAGAAGCGCGCGAAGGCGGAACGCTGGGCTGGGGCGTCGGGGGGACGCCTGTAGCCTGAAGCTAATGCGCGGCCTGCGGGCCGCGCTGTAAACCCACGGCGGCGAGGCGCGCGTCCACTTCTGAAAGGAGGCGGGCGAGGCCCTCGTCGCTGTCGCTTTCGGCGCGCACGACCAGCACATCCTGCGTGTTCGATGCGCGCAGCAACCACCACCCGTCCAGAGTGTCAACGCGCACGCCGTCGGTATCGTTCAGGCCCACGCCATCGGCCCGCAGCGCGTGCAGAACCTCATCCACAGCAGCAAACTTGCGCGCCTCGTCCACATGGAAGCGCAGTTCCGGGGTGGCCACGCGTTCGGGCATTGCATCGCGCAGGGCGGTCAGGCTTGTTCCGATTCGGATGGTGGCGGAAATGAGGCGCACGGCGGCGTAAAGGGCGTCGTCAAAACCGAAGTAGCGGTCGGCAAAGAACATGTGCCCGCTCATCTCGCCAGCCAGTGGCGCACCTGTCTCCTTCATTTTGGACTTTATCGGGGAATGGCCGGTTTTCCACATCAGCGGCTTTCCACCCAGTTCGGCAATGCGCGCGAACAGCGTGGAACTGGCCTTCACATCCGCGATAACCGTTGATTCCGGGCATTCGCGCAGCACATCCTGCGCATAGATGGCCAGCAACTGATCACCCCAGATCACCCGCCCCTTGCCATCCACCGCGCCGATCCGGTCCCCGTCGCCGTCAAATGCCACACCGAAGTCGAGGCATCCTGCCAAGACAGCGGCGCGAAGATCGGCAAGATTGGATTCCACAGTCGGATCAGGATGATGGTTGGGAAAATGGCCGTCCACGCTCGTATGAAGAAGGACATGGGTGCCGGGCAGGCGCGCAGCCAGCGCGTCGATAACGGGACCAGCCGCACCGTTGCCAGCATCCCAGCCAATGCGGATACTTTCCAGAACATCGCGGTCGATCCCGTCCAGCGCGCCGATCAGGCAATCGACATAGGCTTCGGTAACATCGGCGTGGCTGATGCTCCCACTGCCGCTCATCCACGCGGCTTCGTTGGCGATGCGCCCGAGATCGATTATGTCGGTCCCAAAAAACGGGGCGCCTTCAAGTATCATCTTGAAGCCATTGTGATCGGCGGGATTGTGGCTGCCGGTTACGTGAACGCCGCCCTGCACCTCTGGAAATAACGCTTTGGCGGCAGGCGTTGCCGCAAAATAGAGCATCGGACTGGGCCCAAGCCCGATCCGCACCACATCCACGCCGCTTGCCGTCAATCCTTCGACCAGCGCGTGTTCCAGCACGGGCGAACTGATCCGTCCGTCATAGCCCACAGCCACTCGGCTCCCGCCGCGTTGCCGCACCACCGTGCCAAAGCTGCGCCCAACCGCGTGGGCGTCCTCAACCGTCAGCGTTTCGCCAAAGACGCCGCGAATGTCGTATTCGCGCAGGATCGAGGGGTGAAAGCGGTGCCCCGACATTCGTGATCAGGAACCGCGACGATCCGAAAGGCGTGCCAGCAGCAGGTCGCGCGCGGCGTTCGCTTCGTGAACGGCTTCGTTTGTGCCGCCGCGGTCGGGGTGGACTTTCTGGATCAGGCGGCGGTGCGCTTCGATCACGTCTTCATACCCGGCATCGGCATTCAGGCCGAGGAGGCTGCGCGCTTTTTTCTCGTTCCGGTCGCGTGGATCGCCCGACAGAATTTCCCACGGCCAGCGCCCGGCGAGCAGCTTGCAGGCAACGCTCGCCAAGGCGATGATCGTGAGCAGTTTGATCATCAGGCGGCGCTCTCAAGTGGGGTCTTGGTGCTCGTAGGTGCTTCTAGGTGCAGTTCAGGATCTACCTTCGGCAGGTTCAATCCGCCGACCAGCGTGCGCAGTTCCTGCCGGGCAACAAGATGGCTGGTGCCCAGTTCGCCAAGATGGCCTTTATCCAGCAAAGTCAGTCCACTAGGGAACAATTCGCGATAGATCACGCGCTCTGAAAGGCCGCTGGCAACGCGGAAGCCGACACGCTTGGAAAGCTCGGTCAGCGCCTGATCGATACGCTTCTGGTTGCGCGCTTCGGTAAAGCCTGTGCGGTTGCGCACGACCACCCAATCCATCTCGCGCCGCTGTTCGGTGATCGTCGTCATCGCCCGCTTCTTGCGCGCTTCCCAGATCAGTTCGGCGTAGAAAGACAGGCGGCGGACCTTGAAGGTTTCGGCGTCAACCTGGCCGATAAGGTCGAAATCGACGAAGCTGTCGTTCAGCGGGGTGACCAGCGTATCGGCGCGGGTGGCGACGTGGCGAGCGAGCGGATCATCGCGACCCGGCGTGTCGAAGATCAGGAAATCGTGTGCTTCAGCAAGGCGCGCGGTCAGTGCATCGAGTTCTTCCGCATTATCGCCACCATAGACTTCGAACGTGGCGGTGGGCAGCGAAATGGCGCGGCGGCGCATGGTTTCGGCGCGGTTTTCGAAATAGCGGTGCATCGTGCGCTGGCGCGAATCGAGATCGATCGTGGCCACCCGCGCGCCCTGATAGGCCAGCGCCACGGCGACGTGGACCGCCGTGGTGGACTTGCCAGTGCCGCCCTTTTCGTTGGCGAAGACGATGCGATGGGGGCCGGTGGACAAGGCTGGGCACTCTCTGTTCAGTTGCAATAGCGCGGACTTGCGAGAGGCCGCCAGCCCCCCTATCGCCCACGTATTCCGACTTACTGGAGAGGCCGCCAAGGTGCAAACGATCAACCGGCTGGAAGACCTGCGCAAGGCGGTCGATGCGCTTAAAATCGGGGGAAAAACTATCTCCTTCGTGCCCACAATGGGCGCGTTGCACGAAGGGCACCTGACGTTGGTGCGCGAAGCGCGGGCTTGCGCGGACCATGTCGTCGCCTCGATCTTCGTCAACCCGCGCCAGTTCGGCCCGACCGAGGATCTCGATGCCTATCCGCGCCGCATGGCCGCCGATGCCGCGCTGCTTGAGGCAGAGGGCGTGGCGATTTTGTGGGCGCCCACGGTCGATCAGATGTACCCGCAGGGCTATGCGACCAACATCGGCGTTTCGGGGGTGAGCGAGGTGGCTTGCGGGGCCGCGCGGCCCGGCCATTTCGATGGCGTGGCAACGGTAGTGTGCAAGCTGTTCAACCAGGTGCGGCCCGATGTGGCGCTGTTTGGCGAGAAGGACTGGCAGCAATTGGCCGTGATCCGCCGCATGGCGCGTGATCTGGACCTGACCCAGCCGCATGTCGACAATATCGTGGGTGTGGAAACCGTTCGCGAGGCAAGCGGCCTCGCCATGAGCAGCCGCAACCAGTATCTGACCGAGGTCGAGCGGGACCGAGCGGCACAGCTTTCTGCCGCCATGCGCCGCGCGATTGCGGCGATAAAGGACGGCGCCGACGTGACCGAGAGTCTGGATACGATGAAGGCCGAAATTCTGGCCGCCGGGTTCACCTCGGTCGATTACGGCGATCTGCGCGATGCGGCGACACTTGAGACCTTGTTCGGCTGGGATAGGCGCGATGCGCGCGTGCTGGTGGCCGCGCGCATCGGCGCGGCCCGGCTGATCGACAACATGGGAATGGAATGAGTTTTATGGCGAAGATTGCACCGGGCGCATCGTTCAAGGAAAACCTTGCGCAATTGCCATCCATCGAAGGCTTGGCGCGCATTGACCTGATTGACGCGAGCGGGAGCGTGGTGGCCAGCATCCCCAACGAAGCGGGGAAGCAGGGATCGCTGGCGGTTTACCAGTATCTCGCAAAGAGCTTCGGAGCGGTGACACCGGAAGCTGCCGCGCACGGCCTGGAGGTGTTTGCGGAGCATTCCGCAGACGCAAAAGCCCGGCCCGGAGCCCATCCCAATATCGACCGCCTCTTCGACGTTCAGGCAAGTGGCGCGCCGATGGCTGTTACAGTCGTGCGGGGCGATTAAAAGGTCCTGACCCTAGGCGGGCAGCGAGAGGGATCAGAACTCCGACCAGTCGACGGCGTTGTTCACCTTGAGTGCCGCGTTCCCCGCCGTGGCATAACTGCCTGACGGGATGCCGATTGACTTGCGTGGAGGTAATTGCCTGACGTTTGCCCGATGGGTTCCGGTATCGAAGCGCTTGACCACTTCGGTCAGTTCGGTTGCCTCCACCGAGAGCGACCGTGCGGCTGCGGTGGATTCTTCGACCATCGCTGCATTCTGTTGTGTCACCCGATCAACGTCGGATACAGCGGCATTCACCTGATGAAGGCTGTCGGCTTGGTCGTGGGCACTGGTTGCAATAGCGGCGACCAGATCGTTGATTTCGCCAACGCGATGGACAATTCCAGATAACACGGTGCCTGCTTGCCCTACAAGATCAACGCCCGCGCTGACCTGTTCGGTCGACGTTGAGATCAGGCCGCGAATGTCGCGCGCCGCGTCGGCAGAGCGTTGCGCCAGCGCACGCACTTCGGTGGCTACGACGGCAAATCCCTTGCCAGCATCGCCTGCCCGCGCCGCTTCGACGCCTGCATTCAGTGCCAGCAAATTGGTCTGGAATGCGATGCCGTCGATCAGGCCGACGATCTGGCCGATCTCGTCTGCCGATTTGGCGATTGCCGCCATTGCATCGACGGCCTTCTCGACGACGGCGCCGCCGTTGGTCGCTTCTTCGTGTGTCTGACCGATTGAGCTTTGCGCTTCTGTTGCAGAGCGCGCCATTGCATTCACGCTGTCGGTGACCTGATTGAGCGCGGCGGACGTTTCCTCGACGCTGGCAGCCTGTTGTTCATTGCGTCGCGCGAGGTCATTTGAAGCCTTGTGGATTTCCTCCGAGCCGGCCAGCACACTTTGGGCGGTCGCGTTTACGAGGGCCATCGCTTCTGCGAGCGATGCCACTGCGCGATTGAAGTCTTGCCGCAGATCTTCGTATTCTCCGGGAAAACGCTGTTCTACCGTGCAATCCAACTTGTTCTTCGCCAGCGCGTTGAGTGAGGTCTTGAGCGTGCTCACGACAAGGTGTTGCGCTTCACCGGCCTGCTGAACCTTGACCGCGTTGTCGCGGAACGTCGACATCGCCTTGGTCATGCGGCCGACGCAATCGTGATAGTCGGTATAGAGAATCTGGCTCTCGGTGTCTCCGGCTGCCAGCGCTTCCATGCGCAGGACGGTGTTGACGTAGGGCGTGCAGATGCGGTCCCGTGCAACCAGGGTGGTTGCGATGATCGCTGTCGCTGCCACCAAGGCTATTCCAAGTGACACGGCGCCGGGAACCAGCGAGAAAGAGGCGGTTCCAGCACCTATCAGCCCCATCAAGGCGAACGTGGTGTAGATCGCCAGCAAAGCACCGAACTTTTGCCGGATTGGCGCTTCTCTTTCAAACCAGTCGAGCATGATGCGAACCCTTGCCAAGTGCGTATCCTTGACGGTTTGCGCACATTTTTAGTGGGCAGAGCTTACCAATCGTGGGGTAACAAACCTGCACGAAGGTATGTAGTGTAAACCCTTAGCGTCAGGATTTGTCCAGCGCACCTTCGCGGTGCTGGAATGGCAGATATGTCCGGCCCAACTTCGTGTCGGAAGCCACGGATAAACCACCCAGCTAAATCAATGAACCGGCGGATCGATTTCAGGCACGGCGGCTACGGGGGCGACGGGTTCGCCCTCGGCCCGTGGTGGCAGGGCATTTTCGGGCACATCATCGATCATCATGTCGCGCGTGGGCACATGTTCCAGATTGCGGACGCGGACGGTGATCTGGCCACCTTGCAGGGTCAGTTCGTTGAAGCTGGGCGGGGTGGAGCGCACGCGCTGGCTGAGCGTGCCCGCACCGATCATGCGCACCGGGCCGTTTCTGGTCGGATGGATCAGATCGAAGGCATCGTGGACGTGGCCGGAAATGACGGCAAGGACGTTTCGGCTGGCTAGCGCTGCAAGCGCCTTGTTGCCGCCGCGCGTGAGCGCCTTGCCGCGCGTTCCGGCTTCGACCAGCGGGTGATGGCAGGCCACCACGGCGCGCGTTCCGGCGGGCAGGGCATCAATCGCGGCGAGCGTTTGGCGCAGGGCGGCTGTGCCGACATTGCCTTTTGACCAGTTGAGGCGAAGCTGCGCGCGGGCCGTCGTCTTGAGCGGGACGATGACCATGCCGGGCAGGTCGAGTTCGCGTTCGACCAGCCCTTCGATGGCGCGGAAGCGGCGGTAGGGATCGATGAAGCGTTCGATCAGGTTGAAATAGGGCAGATCGTGATTGCCCACCTCGACAGTGACCGGCACGTCGAGCGATCTGATCCAGTGGCAGGCGGCATCAAATTCGCGATGGCGGGCGCGCATCGTAAGGTCGCCGGTAATTGCCACGGCATCGGGCCTTTCGCGCGCGATGCATTGCGCCACCCAATCGAGCGCGCGGCGGTCTTCAAGGCCGAAGTGGATATCGCTGATATGGAAGAGCCGGGTCATCGGGGCGGGTGATTGACGCTGCTGGCGCGCCGGTCAAGAGTCTGCTTTGGCCGTGGCGAGAAAGTCGAGGGCAAATTCCTCGCACGTGAAACTCTCGCGCGATTCGCCCTGACGCCGCTCGCCATCGATCATCAGCGCGATGGGGGCATCACTGGCCACGGTTACGGTGGGGAAGATTCCGATATCGTCGTGCGGGCCTTCACGGAAATTGCGTTTCACCAGCATGGCAAAGCCCTGCGCGGCAAATTCGCCAATATCGGCAAAGTCATAGCCTTCGACCAGCACGCAATCGCGTTCGGGTGCGAGGAGGATGGCGCGATAGCCTTCGGGTTTGCCCTCTGCCGGATCGGACAGATGGACGGCGGGGCCTTCGCGTGTTTCGCGCAGGGCGTTGGAGAAGGTCTCGGCCATCGCGCCGAGATCAAGGTCGCGCACGGATTCGCGCACATCGGCCCACATGGCACCCGGCCCTGCCAGAACCTCGATCAGCGACATGCCCTGCGACGTGCGGATGCCGCGGCGGCGGGTGCGATTGGCGCGCGGCAGATCGGCAAGGATGGCATCCAGCGGACGATCACCGTGCAGCGACTTTGACAGCAGGTTCTGCGTGCCGCCGGGCAGGACGAGCAATGCGCCACCCCAGCCTTCCAGCGCAGCAGCGGCGGAATTGATCGTGCCATCGCCAGTGAACACGGCAAGCGTGCCGACGCCTGCCTCTTCCAGATCGGCGCGCGTGGGCAGCAGATCGTTGGGGAAGGCCAGCGTGCGTGCAGGAGCGAGCGCAGCCGTGAGCGCTTCTACCGCTGCGGGGCTGTTGCTGCCGCTTGCGGGGTTGGTCACGAGCCAGACAGGGGACCAGACGGGGGGATGGGTCATGCCCCGCAGAACCGGTGAATGCTGTGGCGGTTCCTCATACCCTGTCCGTCAGGATCAGCCATGCCGAGAAGCTGTTGAGCACCGAGTAGATCACATAGGCGATAGGGCCTGCGGTATTGCCGTCCGAGGCGAACATCAGCGCGGCGAAAAGCAGCAGAAATTCGATCCCCAAAGTGAAGCGCCCACCCAGCGAATGGACGAACCCAGGCATCCGCCCCAGCAGCGGGTGGCCGCTGGCCATGACCGCGCGGTGCAGCGCGAAATTGCCGATGCCAAGCAGGAAGGTGATCACGAGCGCCATGTCTGCACAGCTTATGAAAACGCGCTGCACTTGTCACACCTGTAGTTCGTGGACCTGCCAATGTCGTTGGTCGGACGGATTAAACCTTTGTCGGACGTAGGGGAATTTCGGTCGAGCCGTGCGCGCTTCGCATCACCGGACGGCGTAGGAAGACTGCATGTGGTGACCGGCGAGGCTCCCAGCCAAAGACCCCCGAAACCGCCGGCCAAAGCCCCGGTCGCCACAGCAAGAAAAGCCCGCCGGGTTCGTCCGGCAGCCGTCAACACAAGCCGGACAATCCTCCGGCACCGAAGGAAGTAGTCATGCTCACCAAGACCCTGTTCGCCAAGTCTTTCTGTGCCGTAGGCCTCCTCGGCCTTGCCCTGTCCGCCAGCCAGCCTGCGTTCGCCGGAACCCGCGTGGTCGGTTATGGCGATCTCGATCTGTCGACCAAGGAAGGTCAGGCCAGGCTGGACAGCCGCCTGCGTGCCGCGGCCAAGCAGGTGTGCGATCTGAAATCGCCGAACCTGCAGCGCTCCGAATTCGAATCGGCGCGCAAGTGCTACGTCAAGTCACTGACCGATGCGCGCCGCGCCAAGGACGATCTGCGCCCACGCGCTGTGACGGCGAAGTGAAGGGAATGCGCTGAGCCAGCGTTAAGGATTTGAGCTGGGGCAGTAGTGGCCAGTTCAATCTGCCCGGCGGAAATCAGTCCCCCACCGGGCCAAACTCAAGGGGCCATCGCTGTAACCGGTGGCCCCTTTTTCATGGGCTTCTATGGAACCTTGCGCAGCGGTTCGAAAGCTGTCTCCGCATCCAGTTCGCTGCGATCGCGCCACATCAGGTCGGCCGGGGCAAGCAGCCGCCCATCGTGCGATACGATGCCGATGGGCCGGATCGGCTGGCCATCGCGATCGTCGCACATCACCGGGTTGGCGGGCACGCCAAGCTGCCACTTTTCACCCCACTGGCGCAGCGCCAGCATGGCAGGGAGAAGGTCCAACCCCTTGGGCGTGAGGCGATATTCGATGCGGCGGCGATCATCGGCGCAATGCTCGCGCTTCAGGATGCCGACCTCCACCAGCCTTGACAGGCGATTGGAAAGGATGTTTCGCGCGATGCCCAGCGCTTCGAGGAAATCTTCGAAGTGGCGGACACCATTGAACGCAGCGCGCAGGATCATGAATGACCAGCGCTCTCCCATCGCTTCAAGCGCGAGCGGGAGGCCGCACTGGGCGATTTCGCATAAGGGTTCCCGCATGTGGGGGGCATTGTGCTTTTCCATATCGTCCTCGTCATAGCCCATCACATGCGCCTATTTAAGTTTCTAGTTGCAACCTAAAACCTATACTGATAGGTAGTGATTCGCAACGGAAATAGCATCCTCTCCAAGCAGCATGTTTCCGTGGCCCCAATAAAGACCGAATTCAGGGGAAACACGATGATGTTCGCACAACGCAATGGCGCTTTCCGCCAGCTTCTTCCGGCTGTTCTGGCTCTGGCCGGCACGGCTGCCAGCTTTGCCATGACCGCCGCACCGGTGCGCGCTGCCGCCAATGGCCCGTTCTATTCCGCCACGCTGACCCGTCCGATGGATGGCGCGCAGAAGCTGGTGCAGAAGGGCCTGCTGTGGAAGTGCGAAGGCGCGGAATGCTTTGCCGCGCGCGATACGTCGCGCCCGGTGATCGTCTGCGCGCGCCTTGCGCAGAAGGTCGGCCCGGTGGCGCGCTTTGCCACGCCACAGGGCGAACTTGCCGCCGATGATCTGGCCCGCTGCAACGAAGCTGCTGCCGGATAATCGATACAGTCTCCAGCGCGTGCCCCATCCTATACCCTGTGGGTCACGCAATCCCTGACCGTGAAGGTCATTGGGCCGCGAACGAGAAACCCTGTTCGCGGCCCCTTTTTTGAGGCTATGGCAGGCAGATGCGCTTGCTTGCCCTTCTGCCCGCCCTGCTTCTCGGCATCTCGCCGGTTGGCGCCCAGACGCCCCCGCCTGCTTTGACCGAGGTGCAGCGCACGGATTTGCGCTGCTCTGCCGCTTTTGCCATCGTCGCTATGGAACAAGCCGGGGGCGATGCGCTGCCGGGCTGGCCGCCGCTGGCGCTGCGGGGCAAAAGCTTCTTTGCCGATACGGGCGAGCGGGTGATGCGCGAGGCTGGCCTGACGCGCGATGGAGTGCGGGCGCTGATCGCGGCTGAAGTGCAGGCCTTGCAGGCTGCCCCTGATCCTGACGCGGCGCTGGCGGCGCTGGCAGAGCCTTGCGCAGCGCGGCTCGATGCCACGGTGCCGCCGCTCAAAAAGCCCGATCTGGCGCAGTGCGCGGCAATTCTGGATCTGGCCTATGAGGAAGTCCACGCGCGCGAAGGGATGAGCGCGGCGGCGCGCGATCTGAAGACGCTGGCGATGGTGCTGGCGGACCGTCAGCGCAAGAGCATTGCCTCCACAGGCGGCAGTAGCGAAGCGGCGGACCGCACCCTGGCGCAAGAGCGTGGGGCGATGGCGGCGGCGGGTGCGGCCGACCAGTTTGACATCGCGCACTGCTATGACCTCGCCAAGCCGGACGAGAAATCGCACTATTGAGGACGCGGCAAGCGCAACCCATATTGCGGGCAAAGGAGATCTCCCAATGTCCGACAAGATGAACCTCACCGACGCGGAATGGCGCGAACGGCTTTCGCCCGAACAGTACCACGTGCTGCGGCAGGGCGGGACCGAGCGGGCGTTCACCGGCGCTTACGAGAAGAACAAGGCCGAGGGCGATTATACCTGCGCCGGGTGCGGCGCACCGCTGTTCACGTCTGACACCAAGTATGACAGCGGATCAGGGTGGCCCAGCTTCTATGCCCCGGTCGATGCGGCAGCAGTGGATGAGCATACCGATGTGACGCACGGCATGGTGCGTACCGAGGTGCGCTGCGCCCGTTGTGACGGACATCTTGGCCACGTTTTCCCCGATGGTCCCAACCCCACCGGACTGCGCTATTGCATGAACAGCGCCTCGTTGGACTTTACGCCCAAGGATTGAGATCAGCGGCTCAGCGATTAGCGGTTAACCCTGTGTTACGTTTGCCCTATGCAAAGGGCCGCGAGTTTGCGCCGGGGCGATCCGTGCCTTGGCCGAGTTAAGGGAAGCGGTGCAAGACTGATGGCCAGACGGGACATTCCCCGCCGCCCCGATGGCGGCAGGTCCGATCCGCAACCTAAAAGTGGTTCGAAGCTGGGGCGCTGGTTCAAGCGTCTGATGGTGTGGGGCGCAGGCTTTGCGCTGCTGGGCGTGATCACGCTGGTGGTGGCTGTGGCCGTGACAATGCGATCGCTGCCCAGTTACCAGGAACTGAAGTCCAGCCAGACCGGGCAGATGATCGTGGTGCGCGCGGCTGACGGCACCGAAATCGTCACGCTGGGGCCAAGCTACGGCAAATGGGTCCCTTACGAGCGCATTCCGCAGGTGATGCGCGATGCGATGGTTTCGGTCGAGGATCGCCGTTATCGCAGCCATATGGGCGTCGACCCGATTGGCATCGTGCGTTCGCTGATGGTACGCGTGGAAAGCGGCGCCTGGCGGCAGGGCGGATCTACGATCACGCAGCAGCTTGCGCGGAACATTTTCCTCAACAACACCAAGACCTTCGCTCGCAAGGCGCGCGAATGGGTGCTCGCGCTGGCTCTGGAGCAGAAGTTCTCGAAGGACCAGATCCTCGAACTCTATCTCAACAAGGTTTACTTCGGCGGCGGCGCCTATGGCATCGACAGCGCTGCGCGCAAGTTCTTCGGCCATTCGGGTGAAGAGATCACTTTACCGGAGGCCGCGATCATCGCCGGGCTGGTGAAAGCGCCTTCCCGTTATTCGCCGACTGCCGACGCCGATGCTGCCGTGGGCCGCGCAGGCGTGGTGCTGCAGACGCTGGTGTCGAACGGCTATCTGACCGAGCAGGAAGCGCAAGGAGTTGATCTGAAGAAGGTCAAGATGGTCGAGGACCGTTCGGGCCAGAACTCGGCACGCTATTTCACCGATTGGGCGCTGCCGCAGCTTGATCTGCTTCTGCCCGAAAACGATCAGCCGATCGAAGTGTGGACCACGCTTGATCCGGTGATGCAGAAGGCGGCAACCAGTGCTGTTGCTGGCTTTGCGCCCAAGGGCGCGCAAGGTGCGCTCGTTTCGATGGATCGCGATGGCGCGGTGCTGGCTATGGTGGGCGGCACGGATTACGTGACATCGAACTACAATCGCGCTGTCAATGCTGTGCGCCAGCCCGGTTCGGCATGGAAGCTGTTCGTCTATCTCACCGCGCTTGAGGCCGGTTACACGCCTGGTGACCGCGTGGTGGACGAACCGGTCACGATCGACGGCTGGACACCGCGCAACGATGGCGGTCGCTATGCGGGCGAGATCGATCTGCGCACGGCCTTTGCCTATTCCAAGAATACCGTTGCGGCGCAGCTTGGCAATGAAGTAGGCTTTGGACAGGTGGCCAACATGGCGCGGCGTTTCGGCATTACCACGCCGATCAACACGCTGCCGTCGATGGTGCTGGGATCGTCCGAAGCGCGCGTGATCGATATGGTGCGCGCGTTCGCTTCGGTGCAGGCCAAGGGCATGTCGGTGGAGCCTTATGGCATCCGCAAGGTGACGACGACCGATGGTGAGGTTCTCTATCGCCACCGCACCGAATCGCCGCAGCAGCTTGTGCCGCCTTATGTCGCCGCCGGGATGACCGACTTGATGCAGACCGCCGTCAACATCGGCACGGGCCGCGCGGCGCAGATTGGCAGGCCTGTAGCGGGCAAGACGGGCACGACATCATCGAACAAGGACGGCTGGTTTCTTGGCTTCTCCAGCGGGATCACCACTGGCGTGTGGATGGGGCGTGACGATGCCAAGGCCGTTCCCGGCCTTCAGGGCGGTGCGGCTCCCGCGCGCGCTTTTGCTGCCTATATGAAGGTCGCCACGGCCAAGCGTCCGGTCGAGAAGTTCGATACCGAACTCAAGCTTCCTGAATGGCAGCTCGAACCGGATGACGAGGCCATGATGGGTAACCCGGACGACTACTTCTACGTCGACGAACAGGGCAATCTCGTCGATCCTTCGCGGCGGCGTGCCGAAGATGGAAGCGAACCGGTTGATCACGATGCACTGCCGGGCGAGGGCGCGCCCGACATGCCGCAAGCTGCGAACGACGATTTCCTGAACCGGGCGACCGGTCGGCGTGATAATGAAAACCCGCCACCGGTCCTCAACGTCCCGCGCCCACGCCCCGTTTCACCGCAGCGTCCTGTGCCCAACACAAATCCCTGAACCTTTTCAGCTTTTCGCGCGTTTTGCTGCTCGAATGGAGGCCCCTGCCTCCTGCGAGAGGAGATGAACGATGAGCCTGCTGCATTGGGCCGCTGCCGGAGCGGCTGGGTACGCGATCTGGCACGCGGTGCGCCGCAAGGAAGAGGAACATGCGCCTGCGGCTTTTGCCGAGGGCGAGGATACGAGCAAGAACTTCGCGCGCGTCCGCTCTGCCGGAGCCGAAGGGATGCGTTCGGATCCGAAGCGCTGGGACAAGATTGATCAGGCTTCGGATGAAAGCTTCCCAGCCAGCGATCCGCCGGCAAATTACTGATAATCCAAATGAAAAGGGCCGCCCCGGAAGGAGCGGCCCTTTTGTTATGCCCTGAAGCTCGCGATCATCGGATACGGATCGGGGTGTAGATCGGCGGCTGGCCACGGCGCTGGATGCGCAGAAGTACGGCTTCGCGGCCTTCGGTCTTGGCGGTGCGGACGATCTTTTCAAAATCGGCCACGGTTGCAACGCTGATGTAGTTTGCCGACAGCACGATGTCGCCGCGCTGAAGCCCCTTGGCCGCAGCGTCCGACGATGCGCTGACAGCGGTGATGACCACGCCCTTGGTCTCTTCGCTTACGCCGAGTTGGCGCGCGATCTGTGCGTTCAGCGGGATTGCGGTTACGCCGAGGTTGCTTTGCAGCGCCCCCGGCCCCTGCTGTTGCTGCTGGTCGCTACCAAAGCTGTCCTCATCTTGAGGGCTGTCAGGATCGAAATTCTGCGCCAGTTCCTCTTCGCTGGGGCGCTTGCCTACAACCGCTTGCACCGTGAGGCGCTGACCGTTGCGAAGCAGTTCCACCGGAATGCGCTTTCCGGGCGCGGAATTGGCGACGATGAAGGACAACGTCTGGTCGGGCGTGACGTCCTTGCCATCCACCTTGACCACCACGTCGCCAGCCTGAATCCCCGCCTTGGCCGCGGCTTGGCCGGGTTCCACTGCCTGAATGAACTCGCCGCGCTTCTTGGCAAGACCCAGCGATGCGGCCAGATCGTCGGACAGCGCCTGAATTCGCACGCCAAGGTAGCCGCGTTCGATCGCCTGACCGGCGCGCAGCTTGTCCACGATGGGGGCCGCGATTTCTGCCGGGATGGCAAAGCCAATGCCAACCGAACCGCCGGTGGGCGAGAAGATGGCGTTGTTGATGCCGATCACGTTGCCTGCCATGTCGAACATCGGACCGCCGGAATTGCCCCGGTTGATCGAAGCATCGGTCTGCAGATAGCGGTCATAGGCCGAACCCGAACCGGTGTTGCGATAGACGGCAGAGATGATGCCTTGCGTTACCGTGCCGCCAAGGCCGAACGGGTTGCCGATGGCGATTACCCAATCGCCCACGCGGGCCTGCCGCGAATCCCCGAACTTCACGAAGGGGAAGGCCTTGGGCGCGCTGATCTTGAGCACGGCAAGGTCCGATGCGGCATCCTTGCCGATCAGCTTGGCTGGATATTCGGTGCCATCGGGCGTGGTGACGGTGATTGATTCGACTTCACCCTGACCGTCGGCGGTAATCACGTGGTTGTTGGTGACCACATAACCATCGGCCGAAATGATGAAGCCTGAACCCAGCGACTGCGCTTCGCGCGTCTGAGGGCCACCCTGCCCGCCGCCGAACAGATCGCCAAAGGGCGTGCCCGCGAAGGGATTGTTGGTCTGCACTTTCACGCGCTGACGGGTGGAGATGTTCACGACCGCAGGCTGCAATTGCTGCGTCAGATCAGCAAAGCTGGACGGCGCGCCCGCGCGTGGCACCACGGTCCGCATCTCGGACTGGTCGTTCTGCGCGACCTGCGCGCCTGCGGGAAAGCCTGTCACCAGGGTCAGTGCGCTGCCTGCAAGCAGCAGCGCCGAAGTCACACCATAAGCGTATCGCACGTGGCCTGGTCCTCTTTGTATCGTCAAGCGCCGGGGACGGCGCGCCATGAGTCACTCAAATTCGGTCACTCGACTTCGATTCAGCGTTCTTGCGATGAACGGAATTTGAATGACACTGTTCCGTGATGTTCAGCGAAAAGGCGGCTTACCGTCCCTTGAACTGCTTCAGGTATTCGTTGTCGGGTGAAAGCACGACTGCGGTGCTGGAACCCTTTTGCGAGAAGGTAACATCGTAGCTCTGCATTGCGCGGTAGAAATCGTAGAACGCCGGATCCTTGTTGAAGGCGTCGGCATAAGTCTTTGCCGCGGTCGCCTCTGCCGTGGCGCGGATGATCTGTGCCTGCTTCTGGCCTTGCGCCCGGATCGTGGCGGCTTCCTGCTGGCGTGCAGTGGCCATGCGGGTGAACGCGGATTCGAGCGGCGTGCCTTCGGGCAGGTCGGCGCGCTTGATCCGCACATCAAGCACTTGGGCGCCATATTCGCGTGCTTCGCGATCAAGCCCCTGCCTGATCTGTTCCATCGCGCGGCCACGGTCGGCCGTCAGCAGCGAACCGAATGTGCGCTTGCCCAGTTCCTGCCGCAGCGCGGAGTTCATGATGGGCTGAAGCTGCTGCGCCACGCGCTCGGTCGTGCCTGCCGTTTGCACCATGCGCACCGGATCGATGATGCGGAAACGGGCGAAGGCATCCACTTCAAGGCGGCGCTGGTCAGCCGAAAGCACCTGCTGGCGTTCCATGTCGAGATCGAGGATGCGCTTGTCCACCTCAACCACCTGTTCAAGGAACGGGATGCGGAACACCACGCCCGCGCCGGTCTGGCCGAAATCGGTCTTGGGGCTGAACCGGTTGACCACACGGTCTGGCTGGCCCAGCCGCACGATCACGGCCTGCGTCGTCTCGTCGATCACTTTCAGGCAGCTTGCCGCCGCCAGCAGGCCAAGGCCCGCCGCGATGATCACCGCTTTCTGTTCCTGCCACAGCGTTTGCAAGGTCATCTTACTGGCCTCCTTCGCTGGATTGCGGCGCGGCTTGGGTGCGCTTCATTTCGGGCAACGGCAGATAGGACTGCACGTTCGGCGCTTCCACCACCACCTTGTCGGTCTGGCTCAGCACGCGCTCCATCGTTTCATAATACATGCGGCGGCGCGTCACTTCCGGGGCGAGCTTGTACTGTTCGTAGACCTTGTCGAACGCGGTCGCTTCACCGCCAGCGCGCGCGGTAAGCTGCTGCGCCCACGCCTGCGCGCGGTTGATCTCGCTCTGCGCGTCCTGTTGCGCGGCCAGCACTTCCTTGAAGGCATCGACCACCTTGGTCGGCGGATCGGTCTTCTTGATGTCTACGCCCTGAATCATCACGCCCGCGCCATAGGCATCGAGTACGCGCTGCATCCGGTCGCGCACGTTCTGTTCGATCTGCTGGCGGCCCGACCCCATCGCGTCGTTCAGCGTCACTTCGGCAATCGACTGGCGCATCGCGGCTTCGGCCACTTCGCGCACGGTTTGCTGCGGTTCGGCCAATTGGAACATGAACTGCTTCAAGTCCTTGATGTTCCAGCGGACCAGATAGGTCAGGTCGACAAGGTTCTGGTCGCCTGTCAGCATCAGCTTTTCGCCATCGCCTTCGGGGATGGATTCGCTGCGCACCGAGGTTACGTCTTCAAGCGTGACCGACTGGATCGGCCAGGGCAGGGTCAGCGCCGTGCCCGAATCGAGCGTGCGGCTATAGGCGCCAAACGTGGTGACCACGCCCTTTTCCTGCGGGGAGATCAGGTGCACCATCGACGTGCCGAGCCACAGCACCGCCACGGCGGCGATGCCGAATGGCAGCCACGATTTTCCATCGGGGCGCTGCGGCAGGCGCGGCATGGTGGGGCCACGACCACCGCCGCCGCTTCCGCCGCCACCGCCCTTGCGGTTCTTGAACAGGTCTTCGATGTTGGGACCACGGCGCTGGCCCGCATTGCCGTCCTTGCTCGGAGTGCCCGATTGTGGGGGCAGCCACGGGTTGCGCGGGCCTTCGGTGCCGGGCGTTCCAGCAGGAGGCGGCGCATCGCCAGTGCCTTCGCCGAACGGTGGCGCATCGTTGCCCCCGCCCGAACCCCACGGGCTTTTTTTCCCGGTCATGAAAAGGCCCTTCTCCCGGCCAAAACGCGCGATCAATCCGCCCAAGTCTGTCATGTCTTCGTTATAGGAACCCTTCCCGCGAAAAACAGTGTCCATTCCCGAAAATTCATCTGCTAGGGGCGGTAAAGCGGCTCTGAAGCGGAGCGGAACAGGGAATTGATGTGAGCGTCGAAGAACAAGCACTGCGCGAGGCACTGGCTGAAACGGCAGGGGACCGCCTGCAATCGCTGAAGCTGGCCGATGGCGTGGCCACGATCATGCTCGAAGTGGGCGGGCTGGAGCGACTGGATCGCGACAAGCTGGAAATGGCCGTGCGCGACGCAGCGCGCAAGGCGGGCGTGGCCGATCTGCGCCTTGGCATGACGGCAGAGCGCAAGGCGCGCGTGATCATCGCGGTGGGATCGGGCAAGGGCGGCGTGGGCAAGTCCACGCTCTCGGCCAATCTGGCAGTGGCGATGGCGCGGCTGGGGCGCAAGGTGGGGCTGGTCGATGCCGATATCTATGGCCCTTCGCAGCCGCGCCTGCTTTCCACCGAAGGCCGCAAGCCTGAGGCTGAGGGCAACAAGATGCACCCGGTGCCCTCGCCCTATGGCGTGCCGATGCTGTCGATGGGGCATCTTGTGCAGCCGGGGCAGGCGATTGCGTGGCGCGGGCCGATGGCGGGCAATGCGCTGGGCCAGTTGATCGATGCGCACTGGGGCGAGACGGAAATTCTGGTGGTGGACCTGCCGCCCGGCACCGGCGACGTGCAGCTTACCATGCTGGCCAAGCACAAGCCTGCGGGCGCGGTCATCGTTTCGACACCTCAGGATCTGGCGCTGATGGACGCCACGCGCGCTATCGGTCTGTTCGAACAGGGGCAGGTGCCGCTGATCGGCATGGTTGAAAACATGGCGGGCTATATCTGCCCGCACTGTGGCGAGGAAAGCGATCCCTTCGGCGTGGGCGGAGCCGAAGCGGCTGCCAAGGTGATGAAGCTGCCGTTCCTGGGCCGGGTGCCTTTGGACATGGCGATCCGGCGTGAGAGCGACGCAGGGAATCCGCCTGCCGCCGGAGACAGCGCGCAGGCCGAAGCGTTCCTCAGCATCGCGCGCGGCGTGCTCGCTTGGCTTGACGGGAAGCGCTGACCGGATGCGCCTGACGCGGCGAGGGTTGCTGGTGGGGGCAGGCGTAGGCGGGGCACTGCTCATCGCCTTCCCGCTGCTGCCGCGCCGCCATCCGGTGCCGCTGCTGGCAGGCAAGGGCGAACATGTCGTAGATGCCTTCCTGAAAGTGGGGCGGGTTAAGGGCAGTAAGGACTGCATTCTCACTGTGGCCGTGCCTCTGTGCGAGATGGGGCAGGGCATCACCACGCTTGTTGCGCAGATCGTGGCAGATGAAGCCGGCGCGGACTGGCGCAAGGTGGCGGTAGAGGCTGCGCCGATCAGCCCGGCCTATGCCGACCCGGTCTTGTCCGCCAAATGGGCACCGCTGTGGATGCCCGCTTTCACATCGCTGGGCGAAGATGCCGATGGCACACTGGCCCGGCTCCATGCCGAACGCGGGCCATTGATGGTCACAGCCGATGGCACGGCCCTCGCCGCCTTCGAAACCCCCTTGCGTGAGGCAGGCGCGGCTCTGCGCGCGATGATGGCGCAGGCGGCGGCGGACAAGTGGGACGTGGGCTGGGAAGAGTGCGATACGAAGGACAGCTTCGTCATCCACGGAAGCAAGCGCCTGTCCTTTGCCGAACTGCTCGATGCGGCGGTGGATTACGATCCGCCCTCGGTCCCGGTCCTGCGCGCAGAGCCGCCGCGAGAGACCCCCGGCCAATTTCCCGAAGGCGCGCCGCCGCGCCATCCCCGGCTCGATCTTCCGGCCAAGGTCGATGGCAGTTTTACCTTTGCGGGCGATGTGCGTCTGCCCGGCATGGTCTTCGCCGCCATCGCGCATGGGCCGCAAGGGGCCAGCGTGCTGTCGAGCTATGACAAGCAGGCCGCCGCTGCAGTGCGGGGCCTTGTCACCGTGGTCAAGGCCAAGCGCTGGCTAGCGGCAGTGGCGACAGGCTGGCACGCGGCGGACAAGGCCGTGCGTGCGATGGAGCCACGCTTCCGCTCCGATGGTCCGATTGCCGATAGCGAAAAGACGCTGGTCGCGCTCGACAAGGCGCTGACCAAGGGGGAGCCGACGCGCCTTCTGGCCGAAGGTGATCCCGATGCTCTGCTGGCCAAGCCTTCGCTGTCGGTTCGTTACGATGTCGAAGCCGCGTTCCATGCTCCGCTCGAAACCGCCAGCGCCACCGCGCGGTTGCGGCACGGCAAGCTGGAACTGTGGATCGCCACCCAAGCACCCGAACGTGCGCGACGTGCAGCGGCAAAGGCGGCTGATATCGCGCGGGCCGATGTGATCGTCTATCCGATGCAGGCAGGCGGCAGTTTCGATGCGCGGCTCGATACCCGAATTGCGGCTGAAGTCGCCACGATCTGCAAGATCGTGGGCAAGCCGGTGCAGCTTACCTATTCGCGCTGGCAGGAAGCGCTGGCAGGCATTCCGCGCACGCCGCTTTCGGCGCAGCTTGATGGCGCGATCAGCCCGGACAAGACGCGCGTGCTGGGCTGGCGCGCGCGACTGGCGGTTCCGGCCACCGCGTTCGAATCGGGCGCTCGGCTGCTGGACGGCTGGGGCTTGAAGCAGGCGATGGACTTGCAGGATCAAGCTGATCCGATGGCCTGCGAAGGCGCGCTGCCGCTCTATCATATTCCTGAAAAAGCGGTGGATCAGGTACCGCTGGCCCTACGCCAGCCCACCGCGCGCTTTCGCGGGCAGGCGCATGGCTACACCGCCTTTTTCACCGAAAGCTTCATCGATGAACTGGCCGATGCGGCGGGCAAGGAGCCGCTTTCGTTCCGCGTCGGGATGCTCGAAGGTGAACCGCGTCTGGTCGCCTGCCTCCAAGGTGCCGGGCGTCTGGCGCAGTGGGGTGGCGGGATCGAGGCTTCGGGGCAGGGCATCGCCTGTCACCAGATGGAACTGGCCACTGGCGGCGGCATCACGCGCAAAGGCCTGATCGCAGTTGTCGCCACCGCGCGGCAGGAAGCGGGCGTGGTGCGGGTTGAGCGCCTGAGCGCCTACGCCGACATCGGCCGCGTCATCAACATGGATATTGCCCGCCAGCAGATCGAAGGCGGGCTGATGTTCGGACTTGCCCATGCCGTTGGCGGGGCAAGCAGTTATGCCAAGGGGCGGCCCTTGGCAGGGCGCCTCGCGCAATTGGGGCTGCCCCTGCTTGCCGATTGCCCCAAGGTCGATATTGCCTTTGCCGACAGCAACGAAGACCCGTTCGACCCCGGCGAACTGGGCATGGTCGCGGTGGCCCCCGCCATCGCCAATGCTCTGTTCTCTGCCACGGGCGTGCGCTTCCGCCGTCTGCCGCTGATTTCCGAAGGCTTTTGAACCTTCGCCTGAGGATTACAATGGAACGTCCCGCCGATCATCCCAATGTGCTTACCGGCAAGGTCGGCGTTCTTGTCGTGAACCTTGGCACGCCCGACGCGCCCGATGCGCCCGCGGTGAAGCGCTATCTCAAGGAGTTTCTCTCCGATCCCCGCGTGGTCGAAATCCCTAGGCTGATCTGGCAGCCGATCCTGCGCGGGATCATCCTCAACACCCGGCCCAAGAAATCCGCTCATGCCTATGGACAGGTGTGGTCGGAAGACGGCTCGCCCCTCGCCGCGATCACCAGGGCGCAGGCGGCGGCTTTGCAGGCGCGGCTGGGCGATGCCGTAATCGTGCGCCACGCCATGCGGTATCAATCGCCCGTGATGGCGCAGGAACTCGACGCGCTGCTGGCACTTGGGTGCGAGCGCATTCTCATCGCTCCACTCTATCCGCACTATTCCGGCGCGACGACTGCTTCGGCGCTCGATGCCGTGGCAGACTGGATCAAGGCGCGCCGTCGCCTGCCCGCGCTGCGCACGTTGCCGCCCTATCACGATGATCCGGCCTATATTGGCGCGCTTCATGCGGACATGGCGCGGCAACTCGCCGCGCTGGATTTCACGCCCGAACTGCTGCTTCTGAGCTACCACGGAATGCCGGAGCGCACGCTGCATCTGGGCGATCCCTATCATTGCCATTGCCGCAAGAGCTCGCGCCTCCTGGCCGAACGCTTTGCGCAGAGCCACCCCGGCCTGCGTCTTGAAACCACGTTCCAATCGCGCTTTGGACGCGCCAAATGGCTGGAACCCGCAACCGATACCGTGCTGATCGCGGAAGCGGAAAAGGGCACGCGCCGCGTGGCCATCGCCGCCCCCGGCTTTTCCGCCGATTGCCTCGAAACGCTGGAGGAACTGGCGATTCGCGGGGCTGAGGACTTTGAGAAGGCGGGCGGCACCCACTTCGCCGCGCTGGCCTGCCTCAATGCGGGGGATGCGGGCATGGACATGCTCGAAGTGCTGACCCGGCGGGAGCTTTCGGGCTGGATCTGAACAACAGGCTTGGCCACTGCTGACAGGCATGTTAATTGCTCGGTTAAATCAGAAACCGGGAGACATTATGGCCAGCCTAGCGCCCGACGTTGCCGCGAACCTCCACACAGAGAGCGCCAACCCGCACTGGGTGCGCCTCGGTGGCGATCACAAGCTCGATCATATTCCCGGCGAGGATGGCTGGCCCGTGCTGGGCACCACCCTGATGCAACTGGCCGATCCGCTGGGCTTCCAGAAACGCATGGTCGATGTTTACGGCCCGGTGTTCCGCACGCGCAGCTTCGGGCGGCGCGGGGTGAACCTGATCGGTGCCGAAGCCAACGAACTGGTGCTGTTCGACCGCGACAAGCTGTTCTCGAACGAACAGGGCTGGGGGCCGGTGCTCAACCTGCTGTTCCCGCGCGGGCTGATGCTGATGGACTTCGACGCGCACCGCGTTGATCGCCGCGCGCTGTCCATTGCGTTCAAGCCCGAACCGATGCGCGCCTATTGCTCGGTGCTCAACACCGGCATCGCTTCGGCGCTATCGCAGTGGGGCGGTGATATGCGGTTCTATGATGCGATCAAGGCGTTGACGCTCGATACCGCCGCTTCCAGCTTTCTCGGCCTGCCGCTGGGGCCAGAAGCGGACCGGCTGAACAAGGCCTTCGTCGATATGGTGCAGGCCTCGGTCGGCGTGGTGCGAAAGCCCCTGCCGTTCACCAAGATGGGCCGGGGTGTCGCCGGGCGGCGGCTGATGGTTGAATACTTCGGGCGTCTGGTACGCGAACGTCGCGCCAGCCCGGGGCAGGACATGTTCAGCCAGTTCGCGCTGGCTACCCGCGAAGATGGCACGCTCCTGCCGGAAGACGTCGTGGTCGATCACATGATCTTCCTGATGATGGCCGCGCACGATACGATCACGTCGTCCGCCACGGTGCTGTTCTGGCAACTGGCGAAGAACCCGGCCTGGCAGGAACGCCTGCGTGCGGAGGCTCGCGCCGTGACTGGTGGCGATGCTCTGCCTCTGGCCTATGACGATCTGGGGCGAATGGAATTGACCGAGATGGCGTTCAAGGAAGCGCTGCGCTTCATGCCGCCGGTGCCCAACATGCCGCGCCGGGCGCTGCGCGATTTCCGTTTTGGCGGCTATGACATTCCCGCAGGCACCCCCATCGGCATCAGCCCGGCGGCGGTCCATGCCGATCCGGCGCACTGGGACGCGCCGCACGTGTTCGATCCGCTGCGCTTCACGCCCGAAAAGGTTGCCCGCCGGCACAAATATGCGTGGGTGCCATTCGGCGGCGGCGCGCATATGTGCCTGGGCCTGCACTTTGCCTATATGCAGGTGAAATTGCTGGCGAATCATATCCTCACCCGCTTCGAAGTGGCGATGCAACCGGGCGCAGAGCCGCAGTGGCAGGCATGGCCTATCCCCAAGCCGCGCGATGGCTTGAAGGTTACGCTTCGCCCTTTGCAGTGATCGAAACCGGAAGCGTGCCGAATCTGTTGACGATTCGCGCCACTGCGGTTAAGGGCCGCGCTTTCCGATGGGACATCCCATCAACCCATGAGAATTCACGCGGCCGCCTTGCGCGCCCGCCAAGGCACGAGAAACAGGAACATCATGGCCAACACGCCGCAAGCCCGTAAGCGTATCCGTCGCAATGCAGTTCGCGCCGAAATCAACGGCAACCGCCTGTCGCGCATCCGTACTTTCGTCAAGAAGGTCGAAGCCGCGCTTGAAGGTGGTGACAAGGCTGCTGCTGCGGAAGCGCTGAAGGCTGCACAGCCGGAAATGGCTCGTGGCATCGCTCGTGGCGTGCTGCACAAGAACACCGTCGCGCGCAAGATGTCGCGCCTGACGAAGCGTGTTGCCGCGCTGTAATTTGCGCAGTCTGATCTAACAGAATCAGACCATTTCGGGCGAATCGCGGAGCTATCCGGCACTGCTGATTTGAATCGAGACGGCACAAAAATGGAACGGGGCTGACGAGCGTATCGTCGGCCCTTTTCATTTTTTGCATCCATGAACGGTTCAAGTCTGCGCTGTAACACTGTGCAGTTGCAGCAAGTCACGGAAACTACGCGATTCGCACGGGATAAGGGTTGGTCATAAGTAAAAACCGTTATAAATCAGCACTTTGACGCATCTCTGCGGGTTAGCGAGAGTCAAGGGCATTTATTTCAGTTTTTTTGCGCGTCCCCGGCTTGCGCGAAGGCACCGATGGCCAATAGACAGAGCGAACCGGCGGCGGGAATCACTCCTAACCGGTGTCACTTGAAATTTTTCCGACCAAGCCTGTCGCTTGATGCGCGGCAGGAAGGGATCACTCGTGCCTGCGTACCGGGGGGTGTGTCAGGCACGGCAGTCGAGGCAGCTAGGCGTGAAGATTGAAGATTACGCAGGGGGCAGCACTGGCGGTTCGGCGAGCATCGCCCCGCTCGGCAACGACCGCAACATGATGGCCCAGAATATGGCCGGCACCAGCACGACTGGCAAGAAAGGCAAAGAAAACGCGATGATCGAGGACCAGGAAGCGCTGGATCTGGCAGCAGACTGGTCCGACATCAGCCAGGGGCTGAAGAAGGATCTCGGCTCGCAGTTGCACGCCCAGTGGATCAAGCCGATTCAGCTTGGCGCATTCTGCAAGGAAACCGGCACGCTCGACTTGTTCCTGCCAACCGAGTTCTCGGCCAACTGGGTGGCGGATCGCTTTGCCGATCGCCTGAGCCTTGCGTGGAAGATCGCGCGTTCGGAAGTGCGTCAGGTGCGCATCACCGTGCACCCCCGCCGCCGTTCGATGCCCGAGCTGCGCGTCGGAGGCGAAGCGCCGGTGCCGGTGCGTGCCTCGGCCCATCTGCCCAGCCACCTCAATGCAGGCCCGGCAATGATCGATACCGCGCTGTCGGGTCTCGATCCTTCGCTGACCTTTGCCGAATTCGTTTCCGGTTCGGCCAATGTGCTCGCGGTCAACGCTGCGCAGCGCATGGCGGCCATTGAAACCCCGCAGTTCTCGCCGCTCTATCTCAAAGGCTCGACCGGGCAGGGCAAGACGCACCTGCTCCACGCCATCGGTCACGCCTTCGCCGCCAACAAGCCCGGCGCGCGCATCTTCTATTGTTCGGCCGAACGCTTCATGATCGAATTCGTTCAGGCCATGCGCTCGAACGAGATGATCGAGTTCAAGGCGCGGTTGCGCGGCTTCGACATGCTGCTGGTGGATGACATTCAGTTCATCATCGGCAAGGCTTCGACGCAGGAGGAATTCCTCCACACCATCGATGCGCTGATGAGCGCGGGCAAGCGTCTGATCGTGGCCGCAGACCGTGCGCCTCAGGCTCTGGACGGCGTCGAACAGCGCCTGCTATCGCGTCTTTCGATGGGCCTTGTGGCTGATATCCAGCCCGCCGATATCGAACTGCGCCGCAAGATCCTTGAACACCGCCTCGCCCGCTTCAGCAGCACTCAAGTGCCGGCAGACGTGATCGAGTTCCTTGCCCGCACGATCAATCGCAACGTGCGCGAACTGGTCGGCGGCCTCAACAAGCTGATCGCCTATGCTCAGCTCACCGGCCAGCCCGTCTCGCTGCAACTGGCTGAGGAGCAGCTGACCGATATCCTCTCGGCCAACCGCCGCCGCATCACCATCGACGAAATCCAGCGCACGGTCTGCCAGTTCTACCGTGTGGATCGCACCGAAATGGCCTCCAAGCGCCGCGCCCGCGCTGTCGTGCGTCCGCGTCAGGTGGCGATGTATCTCGCCAAGGTGCTGACTCCCCGGTCCTACCCGGAAATCGGTCGCAAGTTCGGCGGACGCGATCACTCGACTGTGATCCACGCCGTGCGCCTGATCGAGGAACTGCGCACGCGCGATGCCGATATGGATGGCGATGTGCGAACCTTGCTGCGGCAGTTGGAAGACTAAGGAAAAGGGCGAGGGTCACAACCCTCGCGCTCCCGGAAATTGGTGCTGGGTTGAAAGCCAGTGCCCCGGCGAAGCCGTATTATTGGAGCCGCTTCGCGGATTGGTGCTGTCCCTTTGAATAATGCGCCAAACTCATGGGAGCGCGAGGGTTATGACCCTCGCATTTCTCCTTCTTTCTCCCTAATTGCGTCCCATGACGCCTGATCGCCTGAACCGCTTCGCCCGCCACATCGTCCTGCCCGAAGTGGGCGCAATGGGGCAGGCAAGGCTTGCGCAGAGCCATGTCGTGTTGGTCGGCATGGGCGGTATCGGCAGTCCCGCCTTGCAATACCTCGCAGGCGCTGGCGTAGGGTGCCTCACGCTGATTGACGACGATGTGGTCGAGGCCAGCAACCTGCAACGCCAGACGATCTATACCGAGGCCGACATCGGTCAGTCCAAGGCCGAGGCGGCTGCTGCGTGGGTGGCGCAGTTCGATCCCGCTTTGGATGTTACCGCCCATGTTGCCCGCATCACGCGCGATAACGCTGCCGAACTGATTGCCGGGGCCGATGTGGTGCTTGATGGCTGCGATAACTTCGCGACGCGCCTTGCCGTTTCGGACGCTTGCGTAAAAGCGAGCGCGCCGCTCACCAGTGCCGCGCTGGGGCGCTTTCAGGGACAGGTGGCGAACTTTGCTGGGCATCGCGATGATCACGCCTGCTACCGCTGTTTCGTGGGCGATGCCTTCGATGCCGAGGATTGCGATACCTGCGCTGATCTTGGCGTGCTGGGGGCGATGGTCGGCATGGTCGGCGCGTTCGGCGCGATGGCGGCAATGCGTGTGCTGCTCGAAGGCGTCTCGACGCTGGGCGATCCGCATTGGGGGCAATTGCATGTGCTGGACGGCCTGAAGCCCTCCTTGCGCACGATGCGCATAGCGCCTGACCCGGAATGCAGCGGGTGTAGCGCGGCAGCGTAACAGCGCTGCTCAGGCCAAAGAAAAGGGCGCGAGGACCGAAGTCCCCGCGCCCTCTCTGTTTTGGCTTGAGCCCGCTTCTTACGAAGCGAGCTTGCGCAGCACGTAGTGCAGGATGCCGCCGTTCATGAAGTATTCCACTTCGTTGGCGGTATCGATGCGGCACAGCGCGGTGAAGGTCAGCTTGGTGCCGTCCTTCTTGAGCACTTCCACTTCCACGTCCTGACGCGGCTGCAGATTGGCAACGCCCTTGATCGTGAAGGTGTCGTCCCCGGTCAGGCCCAGCGAGGTACGGTTCTGGCCTTCCTTGAACTGCAGCGGCAGCACGCCCATGCCAACAAGGTTCGAGCGGTGGATACGCTCGAAGCTTTCGACGATAACGGCGCGCACGCCCAGCAGGTTGGTGCCTTTGGCCGCCCAGTCGCGCGAAGAGCCGGTGCCGTATTCCTTGCCCGCGATCACCACGGTCGGAACGCCATCGGCCTTGTGCTTCATCGCCACGTCGTAGACCGAGCCAACCTCGTCGCCATAGCGCGAGAAGCCGCCTTCGGTGCCGGGGACCATTTCGTTCTTGATGCGGATGTTGGCAAAAGTGCCGCGCATCATCACTTCGTGGTGGCCACGGCGCGCGCCGTAGGAGTTGAAGTCCGCCTTCGAAACCTGATGCTCCATCAGCCACTGGCCAGCGGGGCTGTCAGCCTTGATCGAACCGGCAGGGCTGATGTGGTCGGTGGTGATCGAATCACCCAGAATCAGCAGCGGCTTGGCTTCGATGATGTCGCTGACCGGAGCCGGCGTCATCGACATGCCTTCGAAGTAGGGCGGGTTGGCGACATAGGTCGATCCAGCGCGCCAAGAATAGGTTTCCGAACCGGTGACGTTGATTGCCTGCCAGTGCGCATCGCCCTTATAGACGTCGGCATAGCGTGCCTGGAACATGGCGCGGTCCATGCAGCCTGCCATCGTGGTGGCGACTTCGCTGTTCGAAGGCCAGATGTCCTTCAGATATACGTCAACGCCGTCCTTGCTCTTGCCGATGGGGGTGGTGGTGAAGTCTTCGATCACCGTGCCCTTGAGCGCATAGGCGACGACCAGCGGCGGCGAGGCGAGGAAGTTTGCGCGCACGTCTGGCGAAACGCGGCCTTCGAAGTTGCGGTTGCCCGAGATCACGGCGGCGGCAACAAGGCCGTTGTCGTTGATCGCCTTGCTGATCGGCTCGGCCAGCGGGCCGGAGTTGCCGATGCAGGTGGTGCAGCCATAGCCGACGAGGTTGAAGCCCACCGCGTCGAGATGCTCCTGAAGGCCGGCCTTGTTCAGGTAGTCGGTGACGACCTGCGATCCCGGTGCCAGCGAGGTTTTGACCCACGGCTTGGGCTTGAGGCCCAGTTCGTTGGCCTTCTTCGCAACGAGGCCTGCCGCCACCAGCACGCCGGGGTTCGACGTGTTGGTGCACGAGGTGATCGCTGCGATGGTCACGTCGCCGTCACCGATGTCGTAGTCGGTGCCTGCCACCGGAACGCGCTGTTGCGCCTTCTTGTAGGTGTTCGCCATGTCGGCGTTGAACACGTCGTCCACTTCGGGAAGCGAAACGCGGTCCTGCGGGCGCTTGGGGCCAGCGAGCGAGGGCACCACGGTGCCAAGGTCCAGTTCCAGCGTCGATGAGAAGATCGGTTCGACCGCAGGATCGATCCAGAAGCCCTGCTCCTTGGCATAGGCTTCGACCAGCGCGATCTGCGATTCTTCGCGGCCCGTCAGGCGCAGGTAATCCAGCGTCTTGTCGTCGATCCCGAAGAAGCCGCAGGTTGCGCCATATTCCGGCGCCATGTTGGCCAGCGTCGCACGGTCAGCCAGCGACAGCGCGGCAAGGCCGGGGCCGAAGTATTCGACGAAGCGGCCAACCACGCCATGCTTGCGCAACAGGTTGGTGCAGGTCAGCACGAGGTCGGTCGCGGTCACGCCTTCCTTCAGTTCGCCCGTGAACTTGAAGCCGACCACTTCGGGAACCAGCATCGACACGGGCTGGCCCAGCATCGCGGCCTCGGCCTCGATCCCGCCAACGCCCCAGCCCAGCACGCCAAGGCCGTTGACCATCGTGGTGTGGCTGTCGGTGCCAACGCAGGTGTCCGGGTAGGCCACCGTCACGCCGTTCTGGTCGATGCTGGTCCACACCGTCTGCGCGATGTTTTCAAGGTTGACCTGATGGCAGATGCCGGTGCCCGGCGGCACGGCGTAGAAGTTGTTGAGGCTTTTGGAACCCCACTTGAGGAAGTCGTAGCGCTCCATGTTGCGCTGATATTCGATTTCCACGTTCTGTTCGGCGGCCTTGGGGTGGCCGAATTCGTCCACCATGACCGAGTGGTCGATCACAAGGTTTACCGGGACCAGCGGGTTGATCTTGCTGGTGTCACCTCCCAGCGTGGCGATGGCATCGCGCATCGCGGCAAGGTCGACCACGCAGGGAACGCCGGTGAAATCCTGCAGCAACACGCGCGCGGGACGATACTGGATTTCGTTGTTCGATTCGGCAGGGTTCTTCTGCCAGTCGATCACGGCCTTCACGTCATCGGTCGAAACGGTAAAGCCGCCGTCTTCGAAGCGCAGGAGGTTTTCCAGCAGCACCTTCATCGAGAAGGGCAGGCGCGAAATGTCGCCAAACTTCTCTGCGGCCTTGTTGAGCGAGTAGTAGGCGAACTCCTTGCCGCCCACGGTCATCGTGCTGCGGGTGCCGAGTGTATCCTGTCCGACCTGGGTCATGGCTGTGCGTCTTCCCTCCTGTCGCGGCCGTTGCTGTAAGGTGCCACGCGGGGAATCGCCTGAGCCCAAAAGCCCAAGGGCGGCGCGGCGGATTACGGCCAGAAAGCCCGTGCGCGATGCGCGCAAACCGGCCATGCGTCAAGGGCGGGAGCGCGCCATTTTACGCATGCGCAGCACAATTTTTCGGCCAATACGCTTTATTGATTTTCAATAGCAATAGTACGCTCTTGCGATGACTTCGCACCGCGCGTGGCATAAAGACACCCTGCCACGATCAGCGCTACACCGATCAGCATCGGCATCGTCACCGGTTCGGCAAAGGCCAGCCAGCCAACGATCGCAGCCCAGATGAAGGCAGTGTATTCCAGCGGCACCAGCACTTGCGCTTCCGCTCTGCCATAGGCCCAACTCAGCGCCATGAGAGAAGCGGCCGAAAGCCCCGCCGATACGATCAGCAGCCACCACACCGTCTGGTCGGGCAAGGGGGCGAACCACCATGCGCCCAGCCCCAGAAACAGGAACTGCACCAGCGTCTGAAAAAAGGCGACCTCTTCCGGCTTGGCCACCAGCGCTTGCTGGCGTTGCAGCACGATGTTCCAGGCATAGAGCACGGCTGACACCAGCGTGGCGACCAGCCCTTTCACCGCCTCTCCATCGGCAGGTCCATTAAACTTGCCGCCCGCGATCACCGCCACGCCGATAAGCGCCAGAACGGATCCGCCAATCGCTGCAGGCCGCACTTTCTCGCCCAGCAGCAGCGCCGCCAGATAAAGCGCGATCAGCGGCGCGATGAAGGACAGCGCGATGCCCTCGGCCAGCGGCAGCCGCACGATGCCATAGAAGAACAGCACGGCCATGACCGAGGCAACCACCCCGCGCAGTGCATGAACCTTCAGCACCGCCAGTGTTGGCCAGCCCTGCCCGCGCATCAGCCAGATCGGCGCCATGATCACCGTTCCGGCAAGTCCGCGCCAGCACATCGCGGCATAAGCGCCGACAGCCAGCGATGCGGCTTTCATCACCCCGTCCATGACCGAAAACATCGCAAGGCCGAGCATGGCCGCAAGGATCGGGAGCAAAGGGAGGCGTGGCTCGTTCATCACAGAGCCATAGGGAAAAGATGGCAGTGGCAAAAGGCCGCGATTCAGCGTTCAGACAGGCACCGTGCTTGATAGTGCAACCGGCTTGGGGCAGGACGACAGA
The DNA here is from genome assembly GCF_012641335.1 of Novosphingobium sp. ERN07. Classification (GTDB taxonomy): domain Bacteria; phylum Pseudomonadota; class Alphaproteobacteria; order Sphingomonadales; family Sphingomonadaceae; genus Novosphingobium. Next base: position 243,892 of record NZ_JABAID010000001.1, on the reverse strand, counting down.
GTGATCAAGGCGCGTCTCCGGACGTCACCGCGCAAGTGAACAGGGAATGGAATCGAGTGATACGCAAGTTTGACGGGAACCGCGCAGGCGCAACGGTTGGTGCGGCGATCATGGCCCTGACCTTGGCTTCTGCCCCGGCGCAGGCCCAGTCCGCCCGCAACAGCGGACCAGTAGACCTGACCCGGCAGGCGCAACCTGCTCCGCAATCCACACCGACGCCAACCGTAGACGCACCCGCGCCGGCGGTGCCTGTTACCGCGCCTGTGGCACCCGTGCCCGCCCCGCACTGGACGCAGGCCGATGCACAGGCACTGCTCGTGGCGATCAAGGCGGTCGGCAGCGAAGGCCTGTTCCCCAAGGATTATCAGCCCGATGCGCTCTCCGCCGCCATCGTGAAGGGCGAAGGCAAGGAACTGGACGAAACAGCCACGCGCCTGTTCGGCTGGCTGATCGAAGATTACCGCGATGGCCGCACCCCCATGCCTGCCCGCGTGCAGTGGTTTGCCGTCGATCCCGATCAGGACGTGAACCCCACCCAGTTGATCATCGCCTCGGCGCTGGAAAAGCACGATATCAAGGGCGCGCTTGTCGCCCTGCTGCCCACCCACCCTGATTACGCCGCGCTGAAAGCTGCCCTGCCCAAGGCGACCACACAAAAGCAGGCCGCGCAGATCCGCGCCAATATGGACCGCTGGCGCTGGCTCGCGCGCGATCTCGGCTCGCAATATCTGCTCACCAACGTGCCCGAACAGATGCTGCGGCTGACCGTGCGCAACAAGATCATCAAAAGCTACAAGGTCGTCGTGGGCAAGCCGGGCCGTACTGCCACGCCGCAGCTTGCCGAAACCGTAGAAGGCGTGATCTTCAATCCTACCTGGACCGTGCCACAGTCAATCGTGGCGGGCGAAGGCCTCGGTGCGCGACTGGTCAACAACCCACGCCAAGCCGAGCGCGAGGGCTACAAGGTGACCAAGGCCGCCGATGGCACGATCTATGTCGTCCAGCAGCCGGGCGACAACAATTCGCTGGGCCGCATGAAGCTCGACATGCCAAACGAACACGCGATCTTCCTGCATGATACGCCCAGCAAGGCCGCGTTCAACCAGCCGGTGCGCGCGCTCAGCCACGGCTGCATCCGTGTCGAAGGCGCAGTGGAACTGGCAATGACGATGGGCATTCTGGGTGCCGCGATGACGCCGGAAGATGCGGCGCTGGCGCACACGTCGAAGATTTACACCAAAGTCCCGATGACCAAGACCTTTCCGGTCTACATCACCTACTTCACGGTTGCGCGCGACGTGAACGGCATGTTGCGATCGTTCACCGATATCTACAACCGCGATGCCCCGGTCCTCGCCAGCTTCGCCAAACCGCGCGAAGAGCACACGACCCAGCGCAAGAGCACCGAGGAAGTGATCAAGCTGGATAATCCGCTTTAAGGTGAGAACACGGCTCAGCGTGTGCCAGCGCAAGGTGCGTTATGCGAGCCGGGAGGACGCCACCGAGGCCGCGCTGAAAAGCGGCCTCGTCCTTCACCCCTATCGGTGTGACCGCTGCTGGCGCTGGCATCTGACCAGCCGCACCAAGGGGCGACGCATAACACGCCCCTGATCCTCCCCGTTTTTGCCGTAGGCACAAATGGGGAGGTGGCATTCGCGCCAGCGAATGACGGAGGGGTTCTTCTTTCCAACCCTCCACCACCCGCTGCGCGGGCGGTCCCCCTCCCCGCCTGTGCTTCGCAAAGACAGGGAGGATCGCAAATGGAGTTACCCCAACCCCAGCCGATCCGCATAGATCAGCCGCCCGCCAGACAGATGCCACAGCGCTTCGTTGAAGTCCGCCTCGCTCATCGCCAGGCAGCCGTCAGACCGGCCCAGCTTGCCCCATTTTGCCAGCATGTCTTCGTTCGCGTACCATGCCGGATGCAGCACGATGGCGCGGTCGAGCGCGTTGGAATTGTCGGGCGTCAAACCGCCAAGCCGGATCGAGGTGCCGTACTTGCCCTTGTACCATTCGTAGGTGACATAGGCCCCGCGTGATGTGGCAAGGCTGCCCACTTCGTTGGAAAAGGTCTTGAGAAACCCATCGTGTTCAGGATCAGACCCGCGCCCGTGGGCGACAAGGAAGGAGCGCACGCTGCCACTTTCCAGATTGGCGAAATGGAAGCGCGGGAGAGACGATGGCATCGCGAAATCGGCAATCCCGACGATATCGGTGCGCCACAACGCAGCGCGATGCTGTTCGACCTTTTCCTTCGCCAGTTCCAGCACACGACGGTGTTGTTCATTGGGATAATAGACCGCAGCCGCCACGCGCGGCGGCACCACGGCGGCAACGGCACTTGCCGCTACGCCTGCGATTACCGTTCGCCGATCGACTTTCATGCTCATGTTCAGTCCCGTATCACACCGCGTCCTTACCGGGCGTGAACGGCGCATTCTAGCCAATTGCGCCAGAAATTCCAGCCCGTGCGCCCGGCTGCGCGCCAAGCTGAGCCAATGCGGTCCCATCCACGCGCATCACCGTCCATTCGTCCATGAACTTCGCGCCCAACGCCTTGTAGAACCCGATGGCCGGTTCGTTCCAATCGAGCACAGACCATTCCAGCCGTGCGCAATCACGTTCCGCCGCCAGCGCCGCCAGATGCGCCAGCAGCGCCTTGCCCAGCCCGCTTCCGCGCGCTTCAGGTTGCACGAACAGGTCTTCCAGATAGATGCCCGGCTTGCCTTCGAAGGTGGAGAAATTGTGGAAGAACAGCGCAAACCCCTGCGCTACGCCATCCACTTCGCCAATGACGACTTCGGCATAAGGCCGCGGCCCAAACAGCTTTTGCCCCAACACGGCCTCATCGAAGCGCACCTCGTGCGCCAGCTTTTCATACTCGGCCAGCGCTCGGATCAGACGGGCGACAAGCGGTAGATCGGCGGAGGTCGCAGGGCGTAGGGTTATGGTCATGGCGTCAGGCGAATGTGCACGGCAGAAGCGTTACTCCGCAGCCTCGGTAACGTTCCCCGCATCGGTGGTTGCCGCTTCGATTTCGGCGGCCTTCTGTTCCACCAGCGCAACGATGTGATCGAGCATGTCTGCCGACTGCACGTGATGGTCGGTCACGCCGGAAAGGTAGACCATGTGCTTGCCGTTGCCGCCGCCGGTCAGGCCGATATCGGTTTCGCGCGCTTCGCCGGGGCCGTTGACCACGCAGCCGAGGACAGACAGCGAAATCGGCGTCTTGATGTGGCTGAGGCGGCTTTCGAGCGCTTCTACCGTGCGGATTACGTCAAACCCCTGCCGCGCGCAGCTTGGGCATGAAACCACGCGGACGCCGCGCGTGCGCAGGCCGAGGCTTTTCAGAATTTCGAAGCCGACTCGCACTTCTTCCTCCGGCTCTGCCGAAAGCGAAACACGCAAGGTATCACCGATACCCGCCCAAAGCAGGTTGCCGATGCCTATGGAGGATTTGACCGTACCGCCGATCAGACCGCCCGCTTCGGTAATGCCGAGATGAAGCGGGCAATCCACCGCTTCGGCAAGACCCATATAGGCTGCGACCGCAAGGAACACGTCGCTGGCCTTAACTGCTACCTTGTATTCGTGAAAATCGTGGTCCTGCAACAGCTTGATATGATCGAGAGCGGATTCGACCAGCGCTTCGGGGCAAGGCTCGCCGTACTTTTCCAGCAAGTCCTTCTCAAGGCTGCCCGCGTTCACGCCGATGCGGATCGCGCAGCCGTTGGCCTTGGCGGCGCGGACCACTTCGGCCACGCGGTCTGACGATCCGATATTGCCGGGATTGATGCGCAGGCACGCCGCGCCCGCATCGGCGGCTTCCAGTGCGCGTTTGTAATGGAAATGGATGTCCGCGATCAGCGGAACGCGCGCGGCCTTTGCGATCTTCTTGAAGGCGGCGGTGCTTTCCACATCGGGGCACGACACGCGAATCAGGTCTGCGCCCGCGTCTTCGCAGCGACGGATCTGGTCGATCGTGGCCACAGCATCGGACGTGAGCGTATTGGTCATGGTCTGCACCGTGATCGGCGCATCGCCGCCAACGGGAACCGCGCCAACCATGATCTGGCGGCTCTTGCGACGCGCGATATCGCGCCAGGGACGAATGGAAGACATGGGCGGTCCTATAGGCGCAAACGGTGAGTCCTGAAATACACCTAGATGCACCTAGACGCACCTAAGTGCGTTTAAACGGCTCCGGCGAACATGAATTCGGGGTCAATATGGTCCCCAACGGCAAAGGTGATGTCGGCCACTTTGGCCAAGCCATAACGCTGATAGAATCGCTGCGCTTGGGGGTTGTGCGCATAGACCGAAAGCTGCATTTCATCCGCGCTCCATTCGCGGGCCTCCGCCAGCGCCCAATCCATCAGCCTTGCACCGTGGCCGCGTCCGATCAGGTCGGGGTCGGTGTAAAGCTGCTTGAGCTCCATCGGCGCGGCGGCGGCGGTGCGTGCGGGCAGGGTGCTGTGGCGCACGATCTTGCAGAAGCTGGCGAGCTTGCCACCTTCATCGATGACCGCGATCTTCATGGCGGGATCGGCAAGTTGTGCGGCAACGGTCGCTTCAGAGTGCGATTCGTCAAGAAATTGCGCAAGATTTTCAGCGCTATAGAGGTGGCCGAACTTCGCCACAAAGGCGCGGCGGCCAAGATCTGACAGGGCTGGGATATCGGCGGCAGTAGCAGGGCGGAGCGTCATGGCTCCGCTTTACTCCGCACCGCAGCGTGATTCCAAGCCCGTCAGCTTGCCTTTTCGGCCTTCACCTTGGTGTAGGGCACGAACTGGCCAAGACCCACCGAACCGCGCCAGAAGCCGACGGTGCGATCAATCATCCGCACGATATCGACATTGCAAAGCTGCGAACCCCAGGGCGTGGTCAGCATGATGTCATCGTCATCAAGCGAGGAAGCCCCGGAATCCGGGCGGTTTACCCAGATCGTATTGCCTGCTTCATAAACAATCGCGGTCTTGTCGTAGATGCGGGTGTTTATCACCCGGGGCATGTAGATGCAGTTCACCGGTTTCCCGGCAACGCGCCCTTCCAGCGCCTTTTCAAGCTTTTGTTCGGGTGTCAGACGCGGCTTGGCGTCGGCGGCGACTCCCATAAGGAGCAGCGATCCGGCGGCCAGTGCCGCAGCGATTTTGCTGGCGGTGGTCTTCATGACTGGCACTTCCTTTTGTTCGATCTGTGATCGATAGCCGAGACCGGCTGAACCCATGCTTAAAATCAGGCCGTTCCGCCCACCGTCAGGCCTTCGATCAGCAGCGTAGGCTGGCCGACACCTGCGGGCACGCTCTGCCCGCCCTTTCCGCACACGCCCACGCCTTCGTCCAGCGCCAGATCGTTGCCGATGCCGGTCACCTTGGTCAGGCAGGTCGGCCCATCACCGATCAGCGTCGCGCCCTTGATCGGTGCGCCCAGCCTGCCGTTTTCGATGCGATAAGCCTCGGTGCAGGAAAACACGAACTTGCCGCTGGTGATATCGACCTGCCCGCCGCCGAAGGACTTGGCGAAAATGCCGTTCTTCACGCGCGAAAGCAATTCGGCGGGATCGTCGTTCCCGGCGCGCATGAAAGTGTTGGTCATGCGCGGCATCGGGGCATGGGCGAAGTTTTCGCGCCGCCCGTTGCCGGTGGGGGCAACGCCCATCAGGCGAGCGTTCAGGCGGTCGTGGATATAGCCCTTCAGGATGCCGTCCTCGATCAGCACGTTTTCCTGCGTGGGCGTGCCTTCATCGTCGATGGAGAGCGAGCCGCGACGGCCCTGCCCATTGACGCCGAGCAGCGACCCATCATCGACCACGGTGACACCGGGGGCGGCCACGCGCTGGCCAATGCGGCCCGAAAAGGCGCTGGTGCCCTTGCGGTTGAAATCGCCTTCAAGCCCGTGGCCGACCGCTTCGTGCAGCAGCACGCCGGGCCAGCCGGGGCCGACCAGAACGGTCATCTCCCCCGCCGGGGCGGCGACCGATTCAAGGTTTACCAGCGCCTGTGTCAGTGCCTGATCGATAGCGCGATTCCAAGTTTCGGGCGAAAACAGATCATCATATAGGCGGCGGCCGCCGATGCCGAAAGAACCGGTTTCGCGCCGTCCGTCCTGTTCGGCCACGATGGACACGTTCAGGCGCACCAGCGGGCGCACATCATGCGCGACGAAGCCATCGGCGCGCACGATTTCCACCACCGACCACGAACCGGAAAGCGAGGCCGAGACTTGTGCCACGCGTGGATCGCGTGCGCGGGCAGCGGCATCGATCGTTTCGAGCAGCTTTACCTTGGCTTCGAACGGTACGGCATCAAGCGGCGAAGCTTCGGTATAAAGATGGCGGTTGTTCTGGCGCGGCGGCGGAGCGGCCTGTCCCTTTGCCGGATCGAGAAGTTTCAGCGTTTCCCCGGCGCGGGCGATGGCGGCGGCAGAAATTTCGTTCGCGTGGGCAAAGCCGGTCATTTCGCCCGAAACGCCGCGCAGGCCGAAGCCTGCATCGCGCGAATAGTCCGCCGTTTTCAGCCGACCGTCATCGAAGCCAAAGCTCTCGCTGGCGATGAACTGGAGATACAGTTCGCCATCATCGCAGGCCTTCAGTGCATTGGCGGTGAGCGTCTGCGCTTCGTCAGGGGTTAGCAGGCCGGAGCGGTAAAGCAGCGAGCGGGTATCCATAGCGGTCATGCAGACCGATATAAGCGCTCATTCCGCAAAGGCCATAGCAGCCTGTTCAGGCGGCTTGCGCAGTGTCCGCCGGGCCGCCCTTGAGCACGAAGCGCTTGTCGCAATAGCCGCATTCGACAAAGCCGCGTTCGTCAATTTCGAGCCACACGCGCGGGTGGCCGAGTGCGGCACCGCCGCGAATGTCGGACGCGCCATCGCAGCTTACGCGGTGATGATCGGTGAAGACGGTTTCAGGTGCCTGCATCATGTGCGCCCGATAGCAGCGGCGGCGGCAGATTTCCAGCCTTGCCGTTAGGCCGTAAACTCATAAATGGCACCATCGAGGTTTGAGGCAAAACGGCCATGTGCAAGGAAGGCGGGCGCAGGAATATGTCGATATTTCAAGCCCGACTGACGCGGCAGATGGCCGTTTTGGTCAAATCCCGAAGGGACGCCAGAATGGCTTCCATCTCGAACCGAAACGCCCTTGCAGGGGCAACAAGCCCCTGCAAGGGCGTTTCGGCCCGATATGTTCGCCATTCTGGTGCCTTGATGGTGCCATTTATGAGTTTACGGCCTAGTTTTGGATGCGGATGATGTAGCCCGCCCGCGATTGTTCCGGGGGCAGGTGGCCATACCCTTCGACCATCAGGCTGTCGTGGCGGATGTCGGGGCTGGTCAGGCCGGGAATGTAGAGCTGCTCGAGGGTGATGCCCGATTCATCGACGCCTGAGAGAATCTCGTTCACGCCGATTTGCGGATTGCGCCGGATGACCGGAGCGCTGACGCCGGACCAGGCGAGAAGCGGGACTTTCAGTCGGGCCTGCACCACCACTGTCATCTCGTTCCATTCCGGCGGCACGCAAGCCAGCAGTCGCAATGCGACCGGCATCGAGAGGCCGCGCAAATCTGCCACCTGTTCGACCCGCTTGTACTGATCCCAGCGCAGCCACCAGCACCCCGCCAGCGCGATATGGGGCAGGCCACTGCCCGCCAGCCGCACGATCCGCGTGCCCGCCGGCAAGGTGACCGCGCGGGGTGAAACTATGCCGCCATTTGTGATGCGCAGCAGCACTTCTCCTTCAGGGCTTACGACCTCGGAGGTAGGGTTGCCGGGGCTGCCACCGCTGGCGAGAAGCCGCGATTCGGGCCGTTCGAACCAATCCTGATTTATCGTGCGCAAGATTGCCCGCTCCCTTTTGCAAATGGCAAGCTGACCATTGATACATAACAAAGGCCGCGAAACTTGCACGAAGATCGCGGCGTTGCTGTGCGCTGGCGCACTGGGCACTTTACGGCTCGATCCAGACACGGCAGGAAGCGGCGCATGGCAACCATCGAAAATCCCGCCCCGGCAATCCGTATCCGCGATTTGGTGAAGCGTTATGCGCCCACGGGAAAATCTGCGGGCAAACTGGCGCTGGATGGCGTCAGCTTCGATGTGCCGCAGGGGCAGATATTCGGGCTGCTGGGGCCGAATGGCGCGGGCAAATCGACGCTCATCAACACGCTCGCAGGCCTTGTCATGAAGACATCAGGCAGCGTCGAGATCTGGGGCCACGATATCGATCACGATGTGCGCAACGCCAAGGCTTCCATCGGGATCGTGCCGCAGGAAATTGTGTTCGATCCGTTCTTCACCCCTGCAGAAGTGCTGGAGAACCAGGCAGGACTGTATGGCGTGCCCAAGGCGCTTCGGCGCACGATGGACCTGCTGCGTGCGGTTCATCTGCAGGACAAGGCTGATGCTTATGCCCGGTCACTTTCAGGCGGGATGAAGCGCCGTTTGCTGATTGCCAAGGCAATGGTCCATGCGCCGCCGGTGCTGGTGCTGGACGAGCCGACGGCGGGCGTTGACGTGGAACTGCGGCGGCAGTTGTGGGAACTGGTCGGCGAACTCAACAACGATGGGGTGACGGTGGTCTTGACCACGCACTATTTGGAAGAAGCGGAAGAGTTGTGTGACCGCATCGCCATCATCAATCACGGCAAACTGATCGCCAACAAGCCGACGCGCGAACTGGTGGACATGGCGCGCGAGAAAATCGTGGTGCTGACGCTGGACCGCGATGTTGATGTTGCGCCGCAGCATCCCGCGTTCCTGAAAAGCGTGGTTTCCGCCGAGCGGCAGGTCGAGATCGGGTATGACAAGGATGCGATGACAGCAGGCGAAGTGATGAGCGTGGTGCAGGGGCAGGGCTATGCCATCATCGACGTATCAACGCGCGAGGCCGATCTTGAAGACGTGTTCGTGACTCTGACGAGCAAGCCTCGTGAGGTGGCCTAACGATTTGCCGCGCTGAGCGGCAAGTGCGTGTCAGGGCTTGAAAATCGGTTCTTCACCGCTTGTTCGCCGACGCCATCCGCCCACCTCGCGGCGGCGGATTTCGACACCGCAACGCTTGCACCTGCCGACGAAGGCGTGACCGTTCCACTCCACGGTTTCGCGTGCGGGGCGATGGCGATTGAACAGGCACACCAATCTTGAGCCGATCATGGCCACTCCGTTCGGGCAAGGGCTTTGTAAGTCACACTGCGTACCATGCTGCGGTTGCGAAGAACAACTCTTCGTCCGGTTAAACTGCATTAAAATTATCCGTCGATTTCATGCGCGGAATGTGACCGTGATTACGTTTGCATCGCGCCTTGCACTTTCCAGCGCGGGGACCAGCGGCTACGGCAGGGTTGACGGGGCGAGGTTGGCGGGCATCAGGCCCGTACTGCGAGAGGACGGACGGCACTGTGGATGAGGCTGCGGATGGCGCTGGAGATCACACAGACGCGCATGACGTCCTGATCATCGGATCGGGCGCGGCAGGGCTTACGGCAGCGCTGGTGCTGGCGGAAAAGTGCCGCGTGCTGGTGCTGGCCAAAGGTGGGCTGGACGGCGGATCGACCAATTGGGCACAGGGCGGCATCGCCGCCGTGCTGGATGAGGGCGATACCTTCGACGATCACATCCGCGATACGATGATTGCAGGCGCAGGCCTGAACCGGCGCGAGACGGTGGAATTCGTGGTCGAGAACGCGCCGCAGGCCATCGCGCGGCTGGTGGAACTGGGCGTGCCGTTCAACGCAGAAGCGGGATCGCTGCACCTGACGCGCGAAGGCGGGCATTCGCACCGCCGAATCGTGCATGTGGATGACGCGACCGGTGCGGCGGTGCAGAAAGCGCTGCTGAAGGCCGCGCGCGAGCATCCCAACGTGACTCTGCTGCCAGGCCAGACCTGCGTCGATCTGATCACCGGTCGGCACGAGGCAGCGCGTTATTCCGGTTCGGGGCGTGTATGGGGCGTCTATGCGCTGGACGAGGCGACGGGCAAGGTTGCGGCGCATGTTGCGCGCGCGACGATCCTTGCCACGGGCGGAGCGGGGCGCGTCTATCAGTTCAGCACTGCGCCGCGCGGGGCCACCGGCGATGGCATCGCGATGGCGTGGCGCGCGGGCGCACGTGTTTCGAACATGGAGATGATGCAGTTCCACCCGACCTGCCTTTATCATCTTGAGGTCAAGAACTTCCTGATCACCGAGGCGGTGCGCGGCGAAGGCGGGCGGCTGATCAATCCGCGCACCGGCAACCGCTTTATGGCGCACTACGATGCCGAACGCATGGAACTGGCTCCCCGCGATGTGGTGGCCCGCGCGATCGATGCCGAGATAAAGAAGTTCGGTCTGGACTACGTACATCTGGATATCAGCCACATGCCGGCTGATTTTGTGCGCGGCCATTTCCCCAACATCTATGAAAAGCTGATCGGGCTGGGGATCGACATGACGAAATCACCGATTCCGGTGGTGCCGGCGCAGCACTATACCTGTGGCGGGGTCTTGATCGATCTGGACGGGCGGACCGATCTGCCGGGGCTTTATGCTGCGGGGGAATGCACCGAAAGCGGGCTGCATGGGGCAAATCGCCTTGCGTCGAATTCGCTGCTGGAATGCTTTGTGTTCGGGGATGCAGCGGCCCGCGATATCCTGCGGCGGTGGTACACCTTCGATGTCCCGCCGCAAGTGCGCGGGTGGGACGAAAGCCGGGTTACCGATTCCGACGAGGAAGTGGTGATCAAGCAGAACTGGACCGAAATCCGCCGCTTCATGTGGAACTATGTGGGGATCGTGCGCACCAATAAGCGGCTGGAACGCGCGGCGCACCGCATCGCCCTGCTGTCTGACGAGGTGAACGACTATTACGGCCACTTCCGCGTGACCACGGACCTGATCGAACTGCGCAATCTGCTGCAAAGCGCCGACCTGATCGTGCGATCTGCCCGCGCCCGGCATGAAAGCCGGGGCTTGCACTATACGCTGGACTATCCGCAGACCGATGCTGTGGCCAAGGATACGGTGTTGGTGCCTTGATGTCTGGACCGGAACGCTTGCAGCGTTACTGACACAGCACCGACCCGCTCCCCCGGCCGACCACCCAACGACAGTACCCTATGGGTGGTCAGCCGGGGGAGTGGGCCGGTGCCGCTTGCCGAAACGCGAGTTTCGGCCAGAAAATTACGCGGCTTCGGCTTCGACGAACTCCGGGTAGAACACCGGGGGACGGGTAGACCAGCCATGCGCCGTGGCGGCCGCTTCGCTGATCGACTGGAGCAGGTGGCGGCGGCGGTCAGGGCGGATCATCGGCAGGGCTGCCGCTCCGCAGAACGCGCCGGGAAGCCACGGGCGGGCCTCTGCACCCAGCAGGCGTTCGTAGAGGAAGCGGTAGGCCGAAAAGCCAGTGATGCGGCCCTGTGCCAGATCGAAGGCGGTCACGCGGATCAGCGATCCCATGAAGGGTTCGAGGCTGTCCAGCCCGTCAACGTGGCCAATCAACTGGCGCAGCATCGGAATTTCGGCATAGAGCGAGGCCTGCTGGCGGATCGAGGCAATCTCGTCGCCGCTGCGCGCCCAGCGATGTTCGGCATCGCCACGGCCCAGCGCTATATCCAGACTGCGGCGGATATAGCGCTGTTCGCACGCGGCGAAGCTGGCGAATTCGCGCATTTCGGAAATGGTCATGCCGCTTGCGTCATAGCGAGCCATCGTTGTGTCCTCCTGCCGCATTCGGGACTCGGCCCTTGCGGCAAGAGGATTATGACATGGCGTGGTTAACGGTGCGTAACCATGTTTGGCGGCAAGGCCTCAGGCAAAGGCCCGGTAAGCGCCGTAAGCACTGGTAAGGGTCAGAACGATGCCGACCATGATCAGCATGGCCTTGGCCGGAATGTGCTTGGCCGCCCACGCGCCGAATGGTGCCGCTGCGATGCCGCCAATCAGGAAGCCGAGCGTGGCACCCGCCACGTCTGCTACGCCGAGATGGAAGATGAAAGCGGCCGACACGGTGAGCGTCAGGAAGAACTCCACCGTGTTGACGGTGCCCACGACTTTGCGCGGATCAGCCCCCTGAATCAACAGGTTGGACGTGACCACCGGCCCCCAGCCGCCGCCACCGACCGCATCAAGGAACCCGCCGAGCAGGCCGAGAGGCGCGACATGCGTAGCCTCCTTGATCTTGGGCGGATAGAGAATGCCGCGCGTGAGCAGATAGACGCCGATGCCGCAGAGGTAGAGCAGCACCCAAGGCTTGATCACCGAAGCATCGACCGATGTCAGCACATAGGCACCGATGATGCCGCCAGCCATGCCGGGCAATAGCAGTCGAAAGAACAGCTTCTTGTCGATGTTGCCGTGGAGCAGGTGGCTGATACCGGACGTGGCCGTAGTAAAGCATTCTACGATGTGGACGCGCTGCGAAGCAAGCGCGGGCGGTATGCCCAGAACGCCCACCATGAGAGTATTGGAGATCACCCCGAAAGCCATGCCCAGCGCGCCATCTACCATCTGCGCAGCAAAGCCGACTGCGATGAACGGCAAAAGTGCCGACCAATCGAAACCTGCCAGAAAATCCATCGCGAATCCCACCCTGTTGTCCGCCTCGTGGCGGCGCAGGGAGTTAGCGGCAAGAAATGTCTACCGGAAAGGAAGAATTTAAACTCAACCGTAAAGGGAGAGTTTTTTGCGATGAACCGTTGCGGCGGGCCTCAATCGGCTTTCCGGCGATAGCGGAAGTACCAGACTTCGTGGCCATAGACCGTCCGCGCCTTGTGTTCATAGCGGGTTTCGGGCCAGCCACCGGGGCGATTCTGGAAGTCCTTCGCCTCGCTCGCCAGCCAATCGAACTGGTGCTTGTGGCGGCGCATGACCATCAGTGCGTGGCGCAGGTAGACCGCGTGATCGGTGCCAAAGCGGAACTCGCCGCCGGGGCGCAGCTTGGCGGCGAACATGTCGAGTGGGCCGTCGTTCATCATGCGGCGCTTGGCATGGCGGGCCTTTGGCCAAGGGTCGGGGTGCAGCAGATAGAGAAACGAAAGCGCGCCATCGGGGATGCGGCGCAGCACTTCCAGCGCATCGCCGTGATGGATGCGCACGTTGGGAATGGGCGGGTGCTGACCGTTGTCACCAGACACATGGGTAAGCGCCTGCGCCACGCCATTCAGGAAAGGCTCGGCCCCGATAAAGCCGTGATCGGGCAGCATATCAGCGCGGAACGCCATATGTTCGCCCCCGCCAAAGCCGATTTCGAAATGCAGCGGGCGCGCTTCGCCAAACAGCGCTTCGGCCGTGATCGGCCCTTCGGCAGGCATGGAAATCTGCGGCAACAGGTCATCCACCAGCGCCTGCTGGCCCTGCCGCAAGGGCTTGCCCTTGGCGCGGCCATAGAGGCGGTTGATCGTAGTGGGATCGCCGGGTTTGTATGCTGTCATAGGGCGCGCCGATGGCAGGAGCCGCACTGCCAGTCAACGAAAAGGCCACACACGGAAACGGCCCGCCGGGGAGGGCGGGCCGCTTCATCGGGATGCAATCTGAGGCCGGGAAGAATCAGGCCGCTTCGATCACGCTCATGTCATCGGGATCGCGCAGCACATAGCCACGGCCCCATACGGTTTCGATGTAGTTTTCACCACCGCAGGCGTGCGCCAGTTTCTTGCGCAGCTTGCAGATGAACACGTCGATGATCTTGAGTTCGGGTTCGTCCATCCCGCCATAAAGGTGGTTCAGGAACATTTCCTTGGTCAGCGTCGTGCCCTTGCGCAAGCTGAGCAGTTCCAGCATCGCGTATTCCTTGCCGGTCAGGTGCACGCGGGCACCATCGACTTCGACCGTCTTGGCATCGAGATTGACCGAAAGCTTGCCGGTGCGGATGACCGACTGCGAATGGCCTTTCGACCGGCGCACCACGGCGTGGATGCGGGCGATCAGCTCTTCGCGGTGGAAAGGCTTGGTCACGTAATCATCGGCGCCGAAGCCGAACGAGCGGACCTTGGAATCCATTTCGGAAATGCCCGACAGGATAAGGACCGGCGTTTGCACTTTGGCGACGCGCAGTTTTTTCAGCACATCGTAGCCGTGCATGTCCGGCAGGTTCAGGTCGAGCAGAATGATATCGTAATCATAGAGCTTGCCCAGATCGAGGCCTTCTTCGCCGAGATCGGTGGAATAGACATTGAAGCCTTCGGTCGTGAGCATCAGCTCGATCGCCTTGGCGGTAGTCGGTTCGTCTTCAATCAGCAGTACGCGCATTGAACTGCCCCTTCTCTTGCCAGTCCCCGTTGGCAATTAACCCGATATCAATTCGGATTGCCCGCCATTAACCATATGAGGAATGAACGTGAAAGGTTAATTTGTTGTAAAGGCGGGCAGGGGTTTCGGCGCGGTTAACCACCGATGCGTGCGGAAACGAATCGTTCGGGGGGCGAAGTGATTCAGAACGGGGCGAAAAATCTCATGATTCCAGTTGTCCCGGAATGAATCAGCGGGGGTGCGCTAACGCATCCATATCGGCGCAAGGTTAACCGACAATCTCCCAAATCGGCGCTTTTGCGCGGTTTGCAGTGCGAATCAGGCCCCGGTCACGCCAAGGCTCGATGCCGCTTCGCGCAACTTGCGCGCGCCTGCACTGTCGTTGCGCAATGCGGTCAGGCCTTTTTGCAAACCTTCGGCGGCCTTTTTCGGTTCGCCCAGTTGCATCCGGCTGCGCAGGAGCATGATCCAGCCATCGACATTGGCGGGATTGGCATCGAGCTTTGCCTCAAGCCCATCGACCATGCCCCGGATCATCGCTTCCTGCTGGCCCTTGGGCAGAGCGGCGGCGGCCTTCATCTGGTCGGACGTCGGCCCCGGAATGCCTGCTGCGGCCTTGTGCGGGCCATCGGTGATCGCACCGCCTGCGGGTGCGGCGAACTGCACTTCGGCCAGCCGCTTCTCCACATCGATCTTGTGCTTTTCGCCCACCGCGCGGATGACCGAGCGGATATCTTCGGCATAGGGCGCGTCGGCAGGCGTATCTTCCAGCAGATCAAACCATGCGTTGATCGCCTGCCGGTGCCGACCGCCCAGATCCATCGCTACCGCCTGAAAATAGCGGGCGCGCGCATCCTTGGGATCAAGCTTGATCGCCTTGTCGAAAGCAGCGCGCGCATCGCGCGGCATCCGGCCTTCTTCCTTGCTGGCAAGGACAAGCGATTCACCCAGAAACGACCATGTTTGTGCGTTTTCGGGATCAAGCTTGGTCGCTTTTTTCAGGGCGGTGGCAGCTTCGGCATAGCGTTCCGTCTGGAAATAGGACCAGCCGAGCATCCGCCAGCCTTCGGCGTCATCGGGCGTTTCGGCCAGCTTCGCCTCAAGTTTGGCGATCACGTTGTCCACTGATGGCTGCTGGCTCGGCGCGGTGGGAGGCGGTTCGGCGGCGGGCGGTGGCGTTTCCGGCCCGCGCATCATGGCCATGCCCCCGGCACCAAGCGCGATCAGCCCCGCCGCGATCAGCGCGAACCGGCCAAGGCGCGATGTCCCTTCCGCGCTATCGCGGGTTCCGGGGGCAGGCTTCGGCTCGGTCATCGCACACTCCTGACGGGCCACCTGCCTCCCTTTCAGGCAAGGGCGAGGCGACCGGGCAATCTTGCGCATATCGCGCAGGGCATGTCGTGCGCAACCCGTTGCGATATCAACAAGGGTGGACAGTAGGCGTGCATATGGGGCGCTGTTTGCAAATTGTTTCTGGCAATGCGCAGAGCATCAGGTAAAGTCGGGCTTCAGGGGTCGCAAATCGGTAAGGAGACGGGCAGGCGCAGGTACATGCGCCGTCAGTCGGCGATGCGGGGGACGCAGGCCGGTGGGCGAGATATTCAAGGTTGCAATTATCGGTTCCGGCCCGGCAGGCATGAGTGCGGCCAGCCGTGCGGCGCAGCTTGGCCTTAGCCATGTCCTGCTCGAAAAGACGGACCATCTTTCCGATACGATCTTCAAATATCAAAAGGGCAAGCATGTGATGGCCACGCCATCGCAACTCGTCCTGCGATCCGATCAGGAATTCGACGCCGGCAAGCGCGAGGATATCCTCGACAAGTGGAACGGGCGCACCGCCGAACTCGGTGTGAACGTGATGTACAATGCCGATGTGAAGGCGATTAAAGGCACCGGCGAGGCGATTGCCGGATCGGTCCAGAAGATCGTTTCCCGCGCGCGCGATGGATCGACCACCACCACGGAACTGCAACGCTTCGCGCCGCCCTATGCCATCACGCTGACCAATGGCGAAACGGTGATGGCGGAAAACGTCGTCCTTGCCATAGGTACACAGGGCAACCCAAATCTTATGCGCTGCCCCGGCGGCGATCTGCCGCACGTTACCTACCAGCTTGACGATCCCTATGCCGTGCTGGACCAGCACATTGTGGTGATCGGCACCGGCGACGCCGGGATCGAAAACGCGCGCGGCTTGGTGGAAGATCCGGCGCAGGGCAACACGGTCACCATCCTCAACCGCAGCCCCAAATCCACCAACGTCCGCGAAAGCTTCGCCACGGCCAAGGAGCCGAACGCGAAGGCACTGATTGAGGACGACGCGGCGGGCAAGCTGACGATTCGCTACGAGACCGAGACAAAATCGGTAGAACCGGGCTGGATCACGCTGTCCACGCGCGATGGCGAGGAGCGCATCCGCTGTGACCGGATCATTGCGCGAATCGGGTCGGCCCCGCCGCGCGCCTTCGTTGAAGGGTGTGGCATCGAATTTGCGAGTTCCGATCGGCTGGCCTTCCCGACGCTATCGCCGCAGTTTGAATCGACTGCGCCCGGCATTTTCGTGATCGGCGCGCTGGCCGGCTACCCGCTGATCAAGCACTGCATGAATCAGGGCTACGATGTCGTCGAATTCATCAACGGCAACAAGGATCTGAAACCGGCGGACGAACCGCTGCTGGAAGCCAAGTTCGCAGGGCTGCCGGGCCGCAGGTCGGTGAACGAATGGCTGGAATTCCTGCGCTCGAACGTGACCATTCTTGAAGGCATGACCACGTTGCAGCTGCGCGAATTCATGCTCGATTCCGAAGCGCGCGCCTACAAGAAGGGCGATGTGATCTTCGAGAAGAACGATCCGGGTTCATCGCTCTTCGCGATTGCATCGGGCGGGGTCAACGTGCGGCTTGATCCCAATGATCCGTCCAAGATCGTGCCGATCCCTTCGGGGTCCATCTTCGGTGAAGTGGGCCTGATATCGGGGCGCAAGCGCGGCGCGACCATCGTTGCCGCCGAAGATACCGTCTGCGTCGAAATCAGCCGCAACGCCGCGCTCAAGCTGCAAAGCCAGGTGCCCACGGCCAAGCGCGCCATCGAACGCATCTCGACCGAGCGCCAGATCCTGCAGATGTTCGGATCGGGCCTTACCCCCGCAGACATCACCGAAGTGGTCGATGGATCGAAGATCGTGCAGGTCCGCGCGGGCGATCCCATCATCAAGGAAGGTGATGATGACCGCGATATCTATGTGATTCGCGTCGGTTCGATGATCGTGGAAAAGGAAGTTGGCGGGAAGCCGGTGTTCCTGTCTTACCTGCCGGCTGGTTCCTATGTGGGCGAAATGGCGGTGATCGATGGCGGCACCCGCACCGCCACGGTGCGGGCCGCGATCAAGAGCGAAGTGATCCGCATCGATGGCAAGGCTTTTCGTCGCGTGCTGGCGGCCAAACCCGCCCTGCTGGATCGTGCGCGCAAGGAAATGGAAGTGCGCCGCGCGACCAACGCCTTCATCGAAACGAAGAAGGACACGTTCTCCGGCGTCGTCGATCTCTATTCCGAACAGGCCAAGTTCCTCGTTTCGCAAGGGCTGGGTGAGGCGACCGACGTTCTGCTCATCGATGAACGGCTCTGCGTGGGTTGCGACAACTGCGAAAAGGCGTGCGCCGACAGCCATGACGGCCTTTCGCGGCTGGACCGCGAGGCCGGTAAGAGCTTTGCCAATCTCCACGTCCCCACATCGTGCCGCCACTGCGAACATCCGCATTGCATGGCCGATTGTCCGCCCAACGCGATCCAGCGCGGGCCGGACGGCGAAGTGAAGATCAACGACACCTGCATCGGCTGTGGCAATTGCCAGCGCAACTGCCCCTATGGCGTGATTCGCATGGACAAGGTGCCACCCAAGAAGCCGTCGCTGCTTTCGTGGCTGTTCTTCGGCGCAGGGCCGGGGCCGGGTGAGCCACCGTATAAATGGTCGAAGAAGAACACCAAGTATACCGGCGATCCGGTGATCGACGAAGCGCTCGACCGGAAGAAGGCGATCAAGTGTGATATGTGTTCCGGTATCGAAGGTGGTCCAAGCTGCGTGAGGGCCTGCCCCACGGGCGCTGCCATCCGCGTTTCGCCCGACGAGTTCCTGACTGTCGCGCGGCTTGAGAACGAGGGGGCTTGAGCGATGGCATCGACCGCAAACAAGCCTGTTTCGGGCAAGAAGACTGGCTCATCGCGCCAGCGCCAGAACACGCACGAAGGGTTCCTGACCCATCGCAACATGTATTGGGCGAAGCTTTCCGCTGCGCTCGCGCTGGTGCTGACGCTGCTCTATATCTTCGTGCCGCTGCCGGGCACGCACTTCGGATCGAGCTGGCTGGGCTATACGCTTGGCACCATCGGCGCGCTGCTGATCCTGTGGCTGACCATGCTGGGAATGCGCAAGCGCGCGATCACGCCGGGGCGGTGGAGCCTGAAGGCATGGACAAGCGCGCACGTCTATCTCGGCCTGCTCGTCACCGTGGTGGGCACGCTGCATTCGGGTTTCGAATTCGGCTGGAACGTCCACACGCTGGCGTGGGCGCTGATGCTGCTGGTGGTGGGATCGGGGGTGTTTGGCATCTGGGTCTATGCCACGCTGCCCCGCGCGCTTTCGGCCAATCGCTATGACGAAGAAGGCGCGATCACCGAAAAGCAGATGATCGAGGCGCTGCGCTCGCTTGATCGGCAGATCCATGATGCCGCGCAACCACTGGATGCGCAGGCGGCCACTCTGGTGGGGCAAAGCCTTGATCAGGATCCGTTCGGCGGCACAATCTGGAACCGCGTGACCGGAAATTACCCCAATTGCGCCACGCGCCACGCGATCAACGAGTTGCGCGCGCTGCGTGCCACGCGCCAGCGCACCAAGGACGATCTGCTGAGCCGGATCGATGCGCAGCTTACGCGTAAGGAATCGATGCTCGAACGGTTGCGACAACATCTGAAACTCAAATCGTGGTTGCAGGCTTGGCTCTACGTCCACGTCCCCGTCACTTTCGCGCTGATCGCCGCGCTTTCTGCGCATGTCGTCAGCGTCTTCTTCTACTGGTGAGCGAACGATGAGCTTTGTTGTCCGCCAGATCGCGCTCAAGTCCAGTGGCGAGGAAATCGTCCGCGGCTCCACTTATGGCATGCGCGAGATGACCGTTGGCCGCGATTCGGCCTGCGCGATCCATTTGCCCGACCTTGCGGTGAACCCGGTCCATGCGCGTATCGTGCGGGGGGCGGATGGCATCCTCACGGTCACCGCAACCACCGATCAGCCGTTCGAAGTCAACGGTCGCAGCACGAAGTCTGCCGAAATCGATCCTGCGGTGGGTGGTGAACTAGCCTTTGGCGGCCACCGCATTGCCGTTTCGCAGGATGAGGATGGCGAAACGCCGGTGCTGACCGTGCGCCGCGTCGAAGCGGTGTCCGAATCAGCGGAAGATCGCGATATAGGCGCAGCCTACTCGCTCAAAGGCCTGCTGCCCGGAAAGCGCCTTTCGGCATGGGCGTTTTCGCTGCTGGTGCTGTTCGCGTTCCTTGCCTACCCGCTCTACAGCTATGCCACATATAAGCCGCTAGCGATGAAGGAAGAAGCGCGGCGGCCCGATGGTTTCCACGCCGATCAGACATGGACGTCCGGGGCCTTGAGCCTTTCGCACAAGGCGCTGAACGGTGATTGTCAGGCCTGCCACACACAGGCTTTCGTTGCGGTGACCGACAAGGCTTGCCTCACCTGCCATACCAAGGATGCGCACGATCATATCGCCGACAAGGCGCGCTTGCTAAAGGCGCGTGGAGAGCCGACCGGCATGGCTGCCATGCAGCGGGCAGTAGCGGGCGCTTTCAACCGGCCTGCCGGGCGTTGTGTCGATTGTCACACCGAACATGAAGGGGCGGGTGCTATGCCCGCAACGCAGCAGCAGTTCTGCGCGGACTGCCATGACGGGATGAAAGGTCGCTTGCCCGACACCAAGATCGCTGATGCCGCCGATTTCGGAACGGCTCACCCCCAGTTCAGGCCGACTCTGTTGAGCGGCATGGACGGGGACAAGCCGCTGTTCCGGCGCGTGGCGTGGGAAGCGGGCTTGAAGGAAGAAAACGGCCTCAAGTTCACGCATGGCCAGCACCTGTCGAAGACCAATGGCATCGCGCAGATGGTACGCCGTATGCCGGGCAAGTTTGCAGGTGGCGATGGCCTGCAATGCGCCGATTGCCACGCTGCCGATTCCAGCGGGGCGCGGTTCAAACCGGTGGACATGGAAGAATCCTGCCAGTCGTGCCACGCGCTCAGCTTCGATCAGATCGGCGGCACCAACCGCACGCTGCGCCACGGCGATCCTGCGCAAGTCGTGGCCGATCTGCGCGCATTCTATCGTGGAACCGCGCCCGCGCGCCCGGCCAACCTTTCGGGCATGGCCCGCAGGGTGCCCGGTGATGCGGCGATGCGGTCCACGGCGGCAGACTATGCCCGCGCGGTGCGGTTCTATCCCGGCGGGGCGGATCAGGCGATCAATCAGGTCTTCTCGAAAGGCGGCATGTGCTATGATTGCCACGTCGTCACGCGCGGCGGCACCGCGCAGACGGCAGGCTTTGCCATTGCGCCGGTGGCCCAGAATGACCGCTATTTCCGCAAGGGCTGGTTCGATCACAAGGCCCACGTCCAAAGCGATTGCGCAGACTGCCACACCGGCGCTGCCACATCGAACAAGGCAACCGACCTTCTGGTGCCCGGCATGGATGGCAGGGGCGGCTGCCGCACCTGCCACGTCGGCGGCGAAGGCGCCAAAATGGCATCCAATTCGGTAAAGGATCCGGTCGAATCCTCCTGCGCGATGTGCCACTCCTACCATATGGACGCTGGCGCTCCGTGGGTGCCGAAGAACGATCGCAAGAAGTCTGACGGTCAGATCGTGGCAATCGCGGATCGTCCGCGCTTCCCGATGAAGCCGCATTAAGGGGATGCTGGGGGGACGATGCTGATCGCGCAAGTCACCGACATCCACCTGGGGTTTGAGCCTGACTGCCCCGGTGAATTCAACCGGCAGCGGCTTGACCGGGTGCTGGAGGAACTGGCTGCGCTACAACCCCGTCCCGCTCTGTTGCTCGCCACCGGTGACCTGATCGACCGGGGCGACAAGGACAGCTATCTCCGCCTGCGCGAAGCTTTTGCCGACCTGCCGTTCCCGGTCTACTACGCGCTGGGTAACCACGATGTTCGTGCGACTTTTGCCGAAGTCTTTCCCGAAGCGCGCTTTGATGGCGGCTTTCTGCAATATGTGGTCAATGCAGGGCCGTTGCGGCTGATCGTTCTAGATACGCTGGAAGAGGGCCGCCACGGCGGTGCCTTCTGCGAAGCGCGCGCCGCATGGCTGAACGCGCGGCTGGATGAAGCGCCTGATGCGCGCAACCTGATCGTGCTTCACCACCCCCCGTTCGAAGCGGGCATTCCGTGGATGAACACCGATCCGGCAGAGCCGTGGGTGGAACAGCTTGCCAGTTGCGTGCGCGGGCGCAGCAACATTGTCGGCATGGTCTGCGGCCATATCCACCGCGCCATCGCTACGGCATGGGAAGGCACCATCGTCGCCACCTGCCCATCCACCGCGCCCCAAGTCGCGCTCGACCTTCGCCCCATTGATCCAGATCAGCCGGACGAACGCAACCTGATCATCGCAGATCCACCTGGCTATGCGCTGCATTGGTTCAACGGGCGCGAACTGGTCACGCATTGGGACACGGCTGAAGATCATCAGGTTCTTGCCAAGTTCGACGCGAATCTCACGACGATGGTGCGCGAAATGCTGGCCGAAAGACCAAGCGCGACCTGACTTTACCTTACGCCTGCCAGCGCCTTCTGCCGCCGCCGCTGTACCGAACTGCCAAGCCCAATCGCCTCGCGGTACTTCGCCACCGTTCGCCGGGCGAGGTCGAAGCCCTTGGCTTTCAGCAGATCGACCAGCGCATCGTCCGACAGGATCGCCTTGGGGTCTTCGGCATCGATCAACTGGCGGATCGCGGCCTTCACCGCCTCTGCCGATGCGCCTTCGCCGTCGGATGATGCCACGCCTGACGTGAAGAAATACTTCAGTTCAAACGTGCCACGATCGCAATTGAGGTACTTGTTAGATGTCACCCGGCTCACGGTCGATTCGTGCATCTCTATCGCTTCGGCCACCTGCCGCAATGTCAGGGGGCGCAGATGGGCAACGCCGTGGCGAAAGAAGCCGTCCTGCTGCTTCACGATCTCTGCCGCCACTTTCAGGATCGTTTTCTGCCGCTGGTCCAATGCCTTGAGCAACCAGTTGGCATCGGCCAGTTTCTCGCCCAGCCACGCCTTGGCCTCCTTGCCGACGCAGGCCCCGCGCATTTCAACATAGTAGCTGCGGTTCACGATCAGGCGCGGCAGAGTGGCTTGGTTGATCGCGATGTCCCACCCGGTTCCGGCAGCGCGAATCAGCAGGTCGGGCACCACCGCTTCGGCCATGCCGCTGCCAAAGCGCAGGCCGGGGCGCGGATCATAGCTGCGCAGCTCGGCCAGCATATCGGCAAAGTCTTCATCGTCGACCTGGCATAGCCGTTTCAGCCGCGCGATTTCGCCCCGCGCCACCAGTTCCAGATTGTCGATCAGCCGCGCCATGCACGGGTCGTAGCGGTCGGCCTCTTTCGCCTGCAGCGCGATACATTCGCCCAGATTGCGCGCGCCAACCCCTGTGGGGTCGAGAGATTGTACCAGCCCCAGCGCGCGTTCCACCACCAGCGCTGAAAGCCCCAGTGCTTCTGCCACTTCGGCCAAGGGCACACGCAGATAGCCCGCCTCGTCCAGTTGATCGATCAGCCAGCGCGCCACGAACAGCAATTGCTGGTCAGACGTGGCGGTGCCGATCTGGCCGTGAAGGTGCTCGGCCAGCGATATGTCGAAGCGCCCGTGCTCGTCGATATCCGGCGCTTCGCCACCGCCGCCGCCTTCGCGCGCGGAGGACAGTTCCAGCAGCGAACCGTCCCCGGTGTCGCGGTCCCGGTCGAGCGCGGCAGCATCGATATCCAGCGGACGGTCTTCCGCCACCCGCCCTTCGGCTACGAGTTGATCGACCGGTGAGGATTCGAGGTGGGTGCGGCGCAGTTCTTCGGGCAGGGCATCAACCGGCTCTGCCGGTGCGGAATCCCCGATTTCCAGCAGCGGATTGGCTTCCAGCGCTTCCCCGATAAAGGTTTCCACCTCAAGATTCGACAGCGCCAGCAGCTTGATCGCCTGCTGCAACTGCGGCGTCATCACCAGCGACTGGGTTTGCCGTATGTCGAGCCTTGGCCCCAGCGCCATGATCTAGATGCCCCCCAGCATCGTCATCAGCCAGCCTGCTTCGGCAGGCTCAGCATGAGCGGGGGGAAGATAAACCCACCCACAATCCCCGCACGTCCTGGGCCTGTCGAGGGACCGGCAGTCACGCTCACAGCGTAAAGCCTTCGCCCAGATAGAGCCTGCGCACGTTGGCATCGGCCACCAGCGCTTCGGGGCTTCCCGCAAACAGCACCTGCCCGCCATAGATGATGCAGGCGCGGTCCACGATATCCAGCGTTTCGCGCACGTTGTGATCGGTGATCAGCACGCCGATGCCGCGTCGCTTCAGGTCTTTCACCAGATGGCGGATATCGCTGATCGAAAGCGGATCGATGCCCGCGAACGGTTCGTCCAGCAGAATGATCGAAGGCCGCGCGGCCAGTGCGCGGGCAATTTCGCACCGGCGGCGTTCGCCGCCCGAAAGCGCCATTGCCGGGCTGGCCCGCAGCCGGGTCAGGCCGAATTCCTCCAGCAGCCGTTCAAGCTCTGCCTCGCGCGAGGCCTTGTCCGGCTCGATCAGTTCCAGCACGGTGGCGATGTTCTGTTCCACCGTCATGCCCCGGAAGATCGAGGTTTCCTGCGGTAGATAGCCCAGCCCCAGGATTGATCGGCGGTACATCGGCAGCTTGGTGATATCCACGCCATCCAGCAGGATGCGCCCCGAATCCGGTCGCACCAGCCCCATGATCGAATAGAAGCAGGTCGTCTTGCCCGCGCCGTTTGGCCCCAGCAGACCCAGCACTTCGCCCTTGCCCACTGAAAGCGAGATATCAGTCAGCACCGCCCGCTTGTCATAGCTTTTGGCGATCGAAACCACTTCAAGCCCACCCTGCGGAATAGGCGGTGCCGCATTGGCGGGCGCGGCAGTTTCATCGATCATGGTCATCAACAAACTCGGCAGTTTCAATCGATCAGTGGCATTCAATAGCGGGTCGGCCCGCCAGTTCAAACCCCGCGCTGCAATTTGGCAGGATTTATGCATGGCTTGATAGCGCGCCGAGATTAAATCCCGATGAAGGACAACGATGCCGGAATTGCTCTTGCGCCTTCAGAACCTGCATGTTCTACTCCCGTGGGATAGGAACAAGGGGTTAGGCGCCATGAACAAGGCCCTCCACTCAGCCGCCACCAAGGCCGAAAAGGTCGATTGGCGCAAGAAGATGAGCGATAATGTCGCTTATGGCCTGCTGGTTTACACCGGCCTGCAGATATTCGTCACAATGCACGAAATTCAGGGGACGAGCGCGTCGATCCTGCCATTGTTCGTGCTGGTCGTGCTGGTCGCCGCGATCATTCCGATGTTCCGCCAGTTCGAACGCCGCTGGGAACACCTGACCGATGAACAGGCCCACAACATGGCCTATAAAGCCGCATTCCGCCGCGATCAGATCAAGGTCTGGGCATTGGCCGCGATCCTGCCTATCCTGATCACCGGCCTCTATCGCGCGCTGTCGCTGCTGTTTTGACGGGCAAGGTACAGCTTGTAGGCTGACCTGCCATCTCACTCTCGTCACCCTGAGCTGTCTCAGGGTCCATTTCTCGACCGAGCGCCTTGGTCTGATCGGCAAAATGGATCCTGAACCAAGTTCAGGATGACGGTTTGGGCACCGTTTGCAAAATGCGCCCATCCTTAACGCCATCCGCTCCGCCGATTGCTTGCCAGCCATCCCTGCTCTAGACCGCGCAGCCTTGCTGTTGCGAAAGGTCTGTTCATGCTCTCACCCGCCGATGCCCGCGAACGCTGCGAAGCGCTGATCGAGCGTGCGCGCCGTGCGGGCGCCGATGCGGGCGATGCGGTCTATGTCGGCAGCTCGTCCGAATCGGTTTCGGTCCGGCTGGGCGCGCTGGAAGATGTGGAACGGTCTGAATCCGAAAGTGTGGGCCTGCGCGTTTTCGTCGGCGGGGCATCGGCTTCCATCGGATCGACCGATCTTGGCGATGCGGCGCTCGATGAACTGGCCAGCCGCGCGGTGGCGATGGCGCGCCTTGCTCCGGCAGACAAGTTCGCAGGCCTCGCGCCCGAAGACCTGCTGTTGCGCGGCGATGTACCCGATCTCGATCTCGACGATTCCACCGAGCGCGCCCCGGCAGAACTGCGCAATCTTGCCGAACAGGCCGAGGATGCCGCGCGCGCCATCCCCGGCGTGACCAACAGCGAAGGCGGCGGAGCCAGCGCCGGGCGCGGGCTGTTCGCGCTTGCCACCAGCCACGGCTTTTCCGGCGCCTATGCCGCATCCAGCCACAGCCTTTCCGCCAGCGTCGTTGCCGGAGAGGGCAGCACGATGCAGCGCGATTATTCATGGCGCAGCACGCGCCATGCCGCCGATCTGCTCAGCCCCGAAGCCATCGGGCGCGAAGCGGGCGAACGTGCGGTGCGCCGCCTCAATCCCGGTCGGGTAAAGTCCGGCGCGATGCCGGTAGTATTCGATCCGCGCGTTGCCAATTCGCTGGTTGGCCACCTGCTCGGCGCAATGTCGGGCGCATCGATTGCGCGCCGCGCCAGCTTCCTGCTGGATCGCGATGGCCAGAAACTGTTCGATAGCGTGATTACTATCACCGACGATCCTCTCCGCCAGCGCGGAATGCGCTCGCGCCCCTTCGATGGTGAAGGCCTGCCCACCGCCCCGCGCAAGCTGGTCGATGCCGGGCACATCACCGGCTGGCTGATGGATGCCGCCGCCGCACGCCAGCTCGGCGCTGCGCCCACCGGCCACGCCTCGCGCGGCTCATCGGGCGCGCCGCACGTTACCTCCAGCAACGTCGCGCTGCTGCCCGGCAGCGTCACCCCTGCCGAACTGATGGCCGACATTGCCGATGGCGTCTATGTGACCGAACTGATCGGGCAGGGCGTGAACGGCGTGACCGGCGATTACAGCCGGGGCGCATCGGGCTTCCGCATCGTGAACGGCGAACTGGTCGGGCCGATTGCCGAATTCACCGTGGCGGGCAACCTGATCGATATGTTCGCTGCGATGACCGCCGCCGATGATCTGGAAATCTATCGCGGCATCGATACGCCCACCTTGCGGGTGGACGGTATGAGCGTCGCGGGGGATTAACTGTTTGCTTTTCGCACCAGACCATCGACCAGCAGTTCCAGCCCGTTGGCATAGCTGGCATCCAGATCGAACATGCGTTTGAGATGCGCCGCCATCGCGGCGTTCTCGCGATAGAGCGCCCAGCCCACCGTCAATGACAGCACCGATGCCTGCGCTTCAAGCGCGGCTTCCACGCTGAAACCATAGTGGCGCAAGGCACCGGCCATCGCCTGCGCGCGGTCCTCGTCCGCTTCGCGCGCAGGGGCCGCTACAGCCAGAAGCCGGGCGGAATCGCGGTGGCTGCACAGCACGCGCGCCAATCCCCGGCCCAGTTCCAGCAGCCAGCTGCGCGCATCGCTGCACGCCACCAGCCCGGCTCGCCCCCGCGCGTAGATATCCTCGGCCATCATCGCCAGCAGTTCGGCCTTGTCGCGCACGTGCCAGTACAGCGCCGGGGCCTGCACCGAAAGTCGCGCGGCCAGCGCGCGCATGGTCACGCCATCCAGCCCTGCGTCTTCCAGCAACGCAAAGCCCGCGCGCAGGATCGCGTCCCTGTCGATGGAGATGTCGCGCTGGCGGGCCATAGCTCCGTTTGACAATTTAACAATGTTAAGTAAAGTGGCCGCAGCAGTTTGGGAGAGCCGCAATGATTCACGTGCGCAACGCATGGCATGTCGCCTGTTGGGCGATGGACCTTCAAGTCGCAAAGCCGTTTGCTTTGACGATGGCGGGCGATCCGGTCGTGATTTTCAGGACCGAAGGCGGCAGGCTGGTCGCGCTGGAAGATCGCTGCGTCCACCGGCTCGCACCGCTCTCGCTGGGCCGGTGCGAAGGGGAAAGCCTGCGCTGCATGTATCACGGCTTCCGCTTTGCCGCCGATGGTACATGCGTGGAAATTCCGGGGCAGGATATGATTCCCGCCAGCGCGCGGGTGCGCAGCTATCCTGTGCAGGAACGCCATAGCTGGATCTGGGTCTGGCTGGGCGATCCGGCAAAGGCGGATCCTGCGCTGATTCCGCAAGCTGTGGGGTTTGACGATCCCGACTATATCCTTGGTCGCGGCCAGTTGGACTATGCCGCCAATGCGCAACTGATCCACGATAACCTGTGCGATTTCACGCACCTTGCCTTCGTTCACCCCGCCAGCTTCGGCGCGGATGAGGAATGGGCGCGCACGCGGCCCAAAGTCACGCAATTGCCGCGCGGTGTGCGTTTCGAACGCTGGGTGCGCAATCAGTCGGGTGGGCGGTCAGGGCCGGAACGGGTCGATGTCTGGTCGTGCTATGAATATCACGCGCCCGGTATTCTGCTGATGCCCACCGCGTCCTACCCGGTCGGCACCGCAGACCGCCTTGGCGATGCGCCGCCCCCACCCGATCTGCCCAAACGCGGCGTCACGTTCACCAGTCAGGCGGTAACCGCGCTGACTGACACCACCAGCCGCTATTTCTTCAGTTGGGGGCCGCACCGCGATCATGGCGATGAAGCGTTGCGTGATCTGCTGATGGGCCTCGCTGCAAAGGCCTTTGCCGAAGACAAGACGATGATCGAAGCGCAGCAGCGCGTGATCGACATCGATCCGTCGCGCTCGCCGATGCCCGCCACTTTTGACAAGGGCGTGGTGCTCTATCAGCGTCTTGTCGAACGGTTGGCGCGGGAAGAGGCACTGGAAGCAGCAGGCTGAATCAACACTCTTGTCCCCCCGCGCAGGCGGGGGCCTCGGTGTTGTTATGGAACGCTTTCGCAAACCGGCTGAGGCCCCCGCCTGTGCGGGGGCGCACAATTCGATGCAAATTGGGTCGCTGCTACTGGCGGCTCAGATCAACCCGGCCAGCGGGCTGCTGGGATCGGCATATTTGCGCGTCGGCATGCGGCCCGCCAGATAGGCATCGCGCCCCGCCTGCACCGCCAGCTTCATCGCGCGGGCCATGCGGATGGGGTCTTTGGCCTCGGCAATCGCGGTGTTCATCAGCACGCCATCGCAGCCCAGTTCCATCGCCACGGCGGCTTCGGACGCGGTGCCCACGCCCGCGTCGACCAGCACCGGCACTTTCGCGCCTTCGACGATCAGCCGCACCGTCACCTTGTTCTGGATGCCAAGGCCGGAGCCAATCGGCGCGCCCAGTGGCATGACGGCAACAGCGCCCACATCTTCAAGCTGCTTGGCCGCAATCGGATCGTCCACGCAGTAAACCATCGGAAGAAAGCCTTCCTTGGCAAGCACTTCGGTGGCGCGAATGGTTTCGACCATGTTGGGGTAAAGCGTGCGCGCCTCACCCAGAACTTCCAGCTTCACCAGATCCCAGCCACCAGCTTCACGCGCCAGCCGCAAGGTGCGGATCGCGTCTTCGGCGGTAAAGCACCCGGCGGTGTTGGGGAGATATGTAATCTTCTTGGGGTCGATATAATCCGTCAACATCGGCGCCTTGGGGTCCGACACGTTGACGCGGCGCACCGCGACAGTGACGATTTCCGCGCCCGACGCTTCGACCGCCGCGGCGTTCTGTGCGAAGTCGTTGTATTTCCCCGTGCCGACGATCAGGCGCGAACGGAAGGTGCGGCCGGCAACGGTCCATATGTCTGAATTGTCTGTCACGTCGCTCTGTCCTCCACCTACAAAATGCACGATTTCCAGCACGTCCCCATCCGCAATCGCCACATTGGCGAGAGTCGAACGCGGGACGATTTCGCCATTGCGCTCGACCGCGACTTTGGCGGGATCGAGTTCGAGACTACGCACGAGATCGGCGATCGAGCCGACATTTGCGCGGCGTGGTTCGCCATTGACGGTGAGGGATAGCGTTGCGGTCATGCGGCCCGCTTTAGCGATGCGTTCAATGCGCGCAAGGGCGGGTTAGGTGCGTCTAGGTGCAGTTAGGTGCACTTCAGGAATGGCAGGTGTTGGTGCGGATATTTATCAGGTGTGCCACGGCAACCAACAGCACGCCGATGACTGTCAGCACAACTTCTTCGGCCCCGTGACCCACGGCAACCGCGCCACCCATAAGCGCAAGGCCGGTGCTGCCGATAATTAGCGGCAGGAACCGCCCGTGCCGCAGCGCACCGATGCCGATGGTCAGTGCGCCAATCACCAGCGCGAAGGCAAGGCCCCAGCGGTGCCAGTCAGGATCAAGCAGCACGCCGCCGCCGATCCCCAGCACGCCCACCAGAAATACGCCCGCTACGCAGTGCAGCAAGCACAGTCCCGAAAGGACCACGCCGAACCGATCAAGCCGGGCGCGCAGGGAAGGAAGGGCATCGCTCATCTCGCCGTCCATATATGTTATAGTATTACATGACGCAAGTGAGGGACCATAACAATTTTGCCCCAAGGACCATGCGCGAGGCTCCGACAATCCTCTTGAGATTTCCGGGGCACAGGCGCAGGGCGTGCGCATGTCGTCCAGTGCCTCAACCGATGTCCGAAGGGACGCGTTCGCCCTTGCCCGCTGGCTGTTCATCGTCGCGCTGATGGTCGTGGCGATCGTGGCGATAGGCGGGATTACGCGCCTTACCGAATCGGGGGTTTCGATCACCGAATGGAAGCCGGTGACGGGCACGATCCCGCCGATCACCGATGCGCAATGGCAGGCAGAGTTCGACGCCTATCGCGCCACGCCGCAGTACCAGTTGATCAATGGCCCGGCGGGGATGACGATGGAAACCTACAAGTTCATCTTCTTCTGGGAATGGGTCCACCGCCTGATCGCGCGGACCATCGGGCTGGTCTTCGCCCTGCCGCTCGCGTGGTTCTGGGTGAAAGGGCGCGTTCCGCAAGGCTACAAACCACGGCTGCTGGCGTTGCTGGCGCTGGGCGCAGCGCAGGGGGCGGTCGGCTGGTGGATGGTCAAATCCGGCATCGTCAACGATGTGAAAGTCAGCCACTTCCGCCTCGCCGCGCACTTGCTGGTAGCCCTGTTCACGCTGGGCGGGCTGGTGTGGACCGCGCTCGATCTGATCGCGCTGGCCAAGGGAAAGCCCCGCGCGCGGCTGCAAGGGCTTGGCCTGATCGCGCTGCTGATGCTGCTGGTGCAACTGTTCTATGGCGCACTGGTGGCGGGAATGCGTGCAGGCACATCAGCAGGGGCGGGCTGGTTCAGCATGGACGCATGGCCGTTGATGCAGGGCGAGTTCTATCCCGATGGCGTGGACTGGGCGCTGGGCGCAGCGCACGCTTTCCTGTCTGACCCGTTCCTCGTCCACTTCATCCATCGGTGGTGGGCATGGGCCGTGGTAGCGGTGCTGGTGGTGGTCGCCCGGCGGCTGCGCAAGACCGACCGCAAGGCATCGGTCGTGCTGCACAGCGTGTTCGGCGCGCAAGTCCTCCTCGGCATTTGCACGGTGTGGAGTGGCGTTGCCCTGTGGATCGCGGTGCTGCACCAGTTGGTCGGCGCGCTGCTGGTGGCGGCAACGGTTTGGAGCGCACACCTGCTCGGCAGCCGGGAACGTTGACCGCCGCGCTGATCTGGTGCCCGTTTGGCGATATGGAAACCGCCGAGGCGGTGGCTGGCCAGTTGCTCGATGAACGCCTGATCGCCTGCGCCAACATCCTCCCCGCCGTCCGCTCGCTCTATCGCTGGAAGGGGGATCGGGGCGAAGGCACCGAAATCGCCGTCCTGTTCAAGACCCGCGCCGACCTGCTCGACGCCGCCGTGGCGCGACTGGAAGCGCTACACCCCTATGATGCGCCTGCGATTGTGGGGTGGCGGTGCGATACTGCGGGGGTGGCGACGCTAGGGTGGCTGGAGGTGGATTGTGGTTCTGGCGACAGATAGCGCCTGTAATGTGTCGGGCGACACTTGACAATTTGGTTGCTCTGGTTTATCTGCAGCTATGGAAATCGAGAGCATACGGCACAAAGGCCTGCGCCGCTTCTTCGAAACTGGTAACCCAAAGGGTCTGGTTGGCGATATTGGTCGGGTGGGCAGAATGCTGGCTTACATCGATGCAGCACACAGTCTTGAGGAACTGGCCGTTCCGCCAAACTTCGGGCTGCACGAACTGACGGGCGACCGGAAGGGCACTTGGTCGATGATC
Source organism: Novosphingobium sp. ERN07 (assembly GCF_012641335.1). GTDB lineage: Bacteria > Pseudomonadota > Alphaproteobacteria > Sphingomonadales > Sphingomonadaceae > Novosphingobium. The sequence goes on along the minus strand of NZ_JABAID010000001.1, from coordinate 212,245 downwards.
GTGACGCGCAACTGGCGCATGACTTTCGGTATCAATGCGGAAGGCGCGCTCGTTGATATGGATTTGGAGGATTATCATGGCGCTTAAGATGCACCCGTCGCTGGCCATCCATGTCGGTGAGTGGCTGAAGGCGGAAATCGTCGAGCCCGCAGGCGTGAGCGTGACGGCGCTGGCCGAACATTTCAGTGTCTCGCGGCAGGCGCTGAGCACCCTGCTCAATGGCAACGCCAGCCTTTCGGCCGACATGGCCATCCGTTTCGAAAAGGCCTTCGGCGTGAAGGCAGACACGTTGCTGCGGATGCAGACGACCTATGAACTCGCGCAAGCGCGTGAGCATGAGGGCGAAATAAAGGTTGAGAGGTTTGCGAGGGCGGCTTGACCCACGCGCCTGGTGCAGGCCCCTCTCAACTTTGGCTAGCCAGCCCAGCTGTCAAGCCTTCGTATCTCTCCTCTGGGGTGAGAGAGCAGGGCGAAAGCATCGCTCCAAGATCGGGGCGGTATTATTTTACCTCTCCGAAAAGCCGCAGTTTGCTTGACTCTGGCGGGCATTTGCAACAAAGGCGCGCTTCCTTCGTCGGGAATGCGGGATTCCGTGTGGCCGACGCACTGAAATTCTAAGGAACTCGCAGCCATGAAGGCTCTCAGCAAGGTCACCCGGTCGATCAAGCCGGCCGAGGTGGAAAAGAACTGGCATCTGATCGATGCCGAAGGTCTGGTGGTTGGCCGTCTGGCTGTCATCATCGCCAACCGTCTGCGCGGCAAGCACAAGCCGAGCTTCACGCCTCACGTCGATTGCGGCGATCACGTTGTCGTGATCAACGCCGACAAGGTGCGCCTGACGGGCAACAAGCTCAAGAACAAGACCTACTACAAGCACACCGGTTATGCCGGCGGCATCAAGGAAGTCACTGCGGATAAGGTCCTCGGTGGTCGCTTCCCCGAGCGCGTGCTTGAAAAGGCGGTTGAGCGCATGATTCCGCGCGGTCCGCTTGGCCGTGCGCAGATGCGCGCCCTTCACCTCTATGCCGGTGCCGAGCATCCGCATGGCGGCACCCAGCCGGTGGCGCTCGACGTCGCTTCGATGAACCGCAAGAACAAGGTGGGGGCGTAATCCATGTCCGAAACCGAAAACTCCGTTTCCAGCCTGGCTGATCTGAAGGATCTGACCGCAGGCGCGCCCGAAGCAGCCGTTGCTGCTGCTGGCGAGGAAGCTCCCGTCGTCGTCCGCACTGGTCCCGCAGCTCCGCTGCGCGAACGTGAAGTTGACGCACAGGGCCGTTCCTATGCAACCGGCCGCCGCAAGGACGCCGTTGCCCGCGTGTGGCTGAAGCCCGGTTCGGGCAAGGTCACCGTCAATGGCCGCGATCAGGAAGTATACTTCGCCCGTCCGACCCTGCGTCTGGTGATCAACCAGCCGTTCGAAGTTGCCGGTCGCGAAGGCCAGTACGACATCGTTTGCACCGTCAAGGGTGGTGGTCTTTCGGGCCAGGCCGGCGCTGTGAAGCACGGTATCGCCCAGGCCCTGTCGAAGTTCGAGCCTGCACTGCGCAGCGCCGTGAAGGCCGCCGGGTTCCTGACCCGCGACCCGCGCGTCGTGGAACGCAAGAAGTATGGCCGTGCCAAGGCGCGCAAGAGCTTCCAGTTCTCGAAGCGCTAATCGCGCTTCGGCTGCAAGGCCAAAGAAAATCAAGGGGTTGGTCTTTCGGCCAGCCCCTTTTTTCTTGCCCTGTGCTTGTTTCAGATGCTTCGACATGCGCGGCATGGGCTGCGCTTGGAGTAGGGAGAGGTAATGACCGCCAGACGCATATGGGTTCCGGCAGGCTGGCCGCGCGCAGGCGCAGGCGCGGTTTTGGGCATCGCGCTGGCGGCTTTTATGGGGCATCTGATCCCGGCGAGCCAAGGCCTGCCGTGGATCATGGCACCGGTCGGCGCATCGGCAGTGCTGGTCTTCGCTGTGCCGGCCAGCCCTCTGGCGCAGCCGTGGTCAGTGGTGGGCGGAAACCTGATTTCAGTATCCCTCGGCATGGCGGTGGGCTGGATCTGCGCGCAGGCTGGATTGGGTGCGCCGCTGGCGGTGAGCCTTGCCGTGGGCGGAGCGATTGCCGCGATGGCGCTGGCGCGCTGCACCCATCCGCCCGGAGGGGCGGCGGCGATTCTGGGGGCGTTGGCAGGCGTGGCACCCGATGCGCATCTGCCGGGACCGCTGGCTCCACTGGCGCTCAACGTGGTGGGCATCGTGGGCGTGGGGTGGCTCTACAACACGATGACCGGGCATCCCTGGCCGCATGTGGCAACCGCGCCGCCGCAGCCCGCGCCCTTGCGCACGGTGACCTATGACCGGGCCGATCTCGATGCGGTGCTGGCCGACTGGGGCGAAAGCCTTGACGTGGAGCCGGACGATCTTGATGCGCTGTTCCGCGCGGTGGAGCGGCGCGTTCTGCGGCGATGGGAGGACGACCACAAATAGGCATCGGCACAAATAGGCGTCGGCACAAATAGATGTCGGATGGCCTGATCACGCCGCCATCACTTGCGTGCTGCCGACCATGCGATAGAGTTTGTGCAAAGAGCATGAACGGAGAGAGCGCGATGGCCACGCACCTGAGGTCGAACATCGAATGCAGCGATGCCGAATGGCAGACCCGGCAGGAACTGGCTGCGTGCTATCGCATCTATGACTACCTTGGTTGGTCCGAATCGATCTATAACCACATTTCGGTGCGGGTGCCGGATCAGGAAGGTGCGTTTCTGATCAACCCGTTCGGGCTGCTCTATTCCGAGGTTACGGCATCGAACCTCGTCAAGATCGATATCGATGGCAACAAGCTGGATGACAGCCCTTATCCGGTGAACCCGGCGGGTTTTACGCAGCATTCCTATTTCCACCGCCATCTGCCGTGGGCGCACGCGATTGCGCATGTCCATACGACTGAGACGATGGCGGTGTGCAGCCTTGAAGAAGGGCTGATGCCGATCAACTTCTATGCCTGCAACTTTGCCGGCCAGCTTGCCTATCACGAGTTCGAAGGCGTGACGGTGCGGGCAGAGGAGGGCGAGCGTTTGCTGGCCAACCTTGGCGACAAGCGCATCCTGATGCTGCAGAACCACGGGCCAGTGGTGCTGGGGCAGAACGTGCAGCAGATGTTCCTGATGCAGTGGAGCCTGCAGCGCGCCTGCGAAATCCAGATGGCCACGCTTTCGATGGGCCGCCCCGTGGTGCGTGTGCCTGACGAGGTGGTTGCCGTGCATCAGCGCGATCTTTCGCTGGTGAACCGTGAAACCGGCGCGGCGGGGATGGCGGATTTTGCGGCGTGGACGCGACGGATCGACCGGATCGACCGTAGCTGGCGGGATTGATTCCCAAGGTGGGAGCGGGTTAAGCGACGCGCATGGCTCGCCTTACCGTGAACAACCAGCCTGTCCTCTATCGGCTTGAGGACGATACGCCGCTGCTGTGGGCGCTGCGGGATGCGGCAAACCTGACCGGCACCAAATATGGCTGCGGCACGGGCGAATGCGGCGCGTGCATGGTGATCGTCGATGGGCAGGCGATGCCAAGCTGCACGCTGGTTCTGGGCGAGGCGGAAGGGCGCAACGTTACCACCATTGAAGGGCTATCGGGCGACCGCTCGCACCCGGTGCAGCAGGCGCTGGTGGCGGAACAGGCGATTCAGTGTGGGTTCTGCACGCCGGGGATCGTGATGGCGGCGGCAGCGCTGCTGGCCACGAATGCAAGTCCTGCGGACGAGGACATTGCGCGCGCCATCACCAATATCTGCCGCTGCGGCGTCTATCCCCGGCTGACGCGGGCGATCCAGCGCGCGGCGCGGGTAATGCGCGGAGAAGAAACGATCAGCGCTGCGCCGCCGCCTGCTATTGTGACGCCCGGCGCAGGCTGAAAACCCGGTTTGCGCCCTCTCCCTGGGAGGGGGTGGGAGAGGGCGCGGCGGGGGTCTGGTTCAGAACTTCGCGCGAATAGAGATGCGCGCGTTGAGCGGTTCGCCGGTGGAGATATTGTTGTCGGTGTGGGCGGCGGGGAAATAGTCGGTGTCGGTCAGGTTCTCGACATTGAGCTGGATCGAGAAGCGTTCGGACAGGTCATAAAAGACAGCAGCATCGAGGCGCGTGAAGGCCGGCAGCGTTACCGCGTTGCTGATCGTGGTGAAGCTCTTCGACTGGTGCGTGATGCCAAGGCCGAGGCCGATCTCCTTGGTCACGTCATAGCGCGTCCATGCCGAGGCCTGATGGCGCGGAAGCTGCGACAGCTTGCGACCCGCAGGTGCGGCGGTGGTGGCAGAGCGCACTTCGCCATCCTGCAGCGTATAGCCGAGGCTGGCCTGCCACTGCGGCAGAATGCGGCCAGCCAGCGAAAGCTCGATGCCCTTGGCGCGGGTCTTGCCCGAAAGTTCCGGCAGGCCGGTTACGGGGTTGTTGAAGCGCGAATTTTCGCGGTTCAATTGATAAGCGGCGGCGGTGAACGCGAGGCCGGGGTTCACGTCCCACTTCACGCCCGCTTCAAGGTTTTCAAACTGTTCGGGCGCGAGCGTTGCCTGCGTTGCGTCCAAGGCACCGAACTGGTCGCCCGATTGGGGCAGGAACGTGCGGGTGAAGCTGCCGTAGAAGCTGACGTTCGTCTGCGGCTTCAGCACCACGCCAAAGCGGGGCGACCACTTGCGGTCGGTGCGCGATGCGCCCACGCCGTTGATCGCGTTGCGCCCGGTGATGCGGAATTCGTCATAGCGGACGCCTGCCACGATTTGCAGGAACGAGGCGAGTTCCACCTGATCCTGCACATAGGCCGAAAGCGTGCGTACATCGGTGCGGCTGTTGGTGACGAGCGCGCCATAGCTCAGCGCGGGGACGCTGATGCGCTTGGCCAGCGTGACCGTAGCATTGGCGGTATTGCGGCGGGTGGCGTGCGTGTCCTGATCGGCCACTTCGAAGCCGGCCAGCAGAGTGTGCCCGATGCCGCCGGTCTGCCCGGTCCACACGAGGTTTGCCTGTCCAATCCAACTATCGCGCAGGGTGCCGCTTTCGTAGCCTGAAAGTGCGACGGTGTTGGCAGTGGTGTTCACCGCGCCGCCTGCAAAGACGTTGCCATAGAGTTTGTCGGTGTGGCTGTATTGGCCCAGCAGATTGAAGCTGAGGTTGTCTGTCAGATCATGGTCGAGCCGGGCCTGCGCAATGTGCGCTTTTACCGTGGCGACGTTCAGATCGCTGCGCCCGAAGAAGGTTTCATCATAGCCGGTGAGCGGCTTGCCGCCGAGCGAGGGCACGCCGCGATCGGTGGTGCGGCGATCATCGTCGTAGTTATAGGACAGTTCGATGCGCGTGGCTTCGCCCGGCTGGAACGCCATCGTGGGGTTCACGCCGATGAAGCGGCCTTCGAAGTTCTGGCGGTGGTTGTCGAACTCTTCATAAGTGGCGTTGAGGCGCGCGCCGACCATTTCGGTAAGCGGCTGGTTCCAGTCTGCCGCAAGGGCGAAACCGCCGAAGCTATCGACATTGGCGCTGGCCTGACCCTTCACGCGATCAAGATCGGGCGTCTTGCTGACGCGGTTGATCACGCCGCCGCCGCCGCCACGGCCAAACAGCAGCGCGTTTGCACCTTTAAGCACTTCGACGCGCTCGATATTATAAAGCGAGCGGTAGTACTGCGTGTCATCCCGCAACCCGTCGAGGTAGAAATCGGCGGTGGTGTTCTGGCCGCGCAGGGTGATCTGGTCGCGGTGGCCTTCGCCCTGGCCCAGCACCACGCCCGGGACATAGCGCAGCGCGTCGCCGAGCTGGGTGATGCCCTGATCGTCCAACTGTTCGCGCGTGAGAACGGTGATGGTCTGCGGCACGTCAAGCAGCGGGGTGGGCGTCTTGACCGCGTTTGCATCGACTGGTCGATAGCCGTCGGCGGTGCCGGTTACGACGATGACCGTGCCGGTCGATTCGAGCGCCGCATCGGCGGGAACGGCGTCTTCGGCATAGGCAGCGGATGGCACGAGCGCGGTTCCGGCGAGCAGCAGGCTGGTGAGGTAGTTCACGAAATCTCCCTGATCATTTCGCGCGCTGGGCGATGCGATAATGACTTGCAGTCACGCCGCCTATTGCGAGTCAAATTCACTTGCAAGGAGATTTATGAGACTTGGTTGCATTAACATTGATGTCGATCAAATGCGGCAGGCGTTGCGCACAGAAGCAATCGGGCTATGAACGCCCGCCGCCACATGCATGGAGAACCGACGATGAAGGCAACGATCTGGCACAATCCCAATTGCGGTACATCGCGCAATACGCTGGCGATGCTGCAGGATGCCGGGGCCGATGTGACGGTTGTCGAATATCTCAAGACGCCGCCAAGCGCCGACAAGCTGGCGCAGCTTTATCGCGATGCCGGGATCACGCCGCAGCAGGGCTTGCGCGTGAAAGGCACCGATGCGGAAGAGCGCGGCCTTGTGCAGGCCGATGACGCGACCGTGCTGGCGGCAATGGCGACAGAGCCGAAGCTGATCGAGCGCCCGTTGGTAGAAACGGACAAAGGCGTGCGCCTGTGCCGTCCGAAGGAAAAGGTGCTGGAGATTCTTTAAGAGATCAGAACGGAAGCGGGCGTCCGGCAAGGATCAGCGCCGCCGCGCAGCCCAGCACGATAAGCCTGCGCGGCAAATCAGTCAGCAGGTTCGCGGGCGTGGTAGCGTGGATCAAGGCGATAGTGCGGGCCATGCCGCAGCCATGCGCCCTGATCCGTTAACACTCGGTAAAAGCACTTATCCCTGAAGCCATTCCAGCAGCGCGGCAAGGCATTCGCGCCCCAGCAGTTTCGAGCGTTCGGGACTCCAGCCCTGCTCCTTGCAGGGCAGATCATCGTTGTCCTTGAACGGCATTTCCAGCGTCATCGCGACGCAACCGAAGCGTTCTGCCACCTGATTGGTGGACATGGTGAGATTGGCGCGCCCCGGTGACGCCACGGGATAACCGCGCTTTGTCTGGAAATCGGGCGTGCGACGTTCAAGAATGCTGCGATAACGGGCGTAGCCTTCGCCCAGCGCTTCGGTCCACGAAGGGATGCCTTCGAACCCGGCGATGAACACATGCGGAATCGCCTCGTCGCCATGCACGTCCATTGCGAAATGACAGCCGGTCTCGTCCATCGCGTTGCGGATCGCCAGCACTTCGGGCGAGCGTTCTGGCGATGGTTCGTGCCATTCGCGGTTGAGGTTTACGCCCACGGCATTGGTGCGCAGATGGCCCCGGCACGATCCGTCAGGATTGGCATTGGGCACAATGTGAAAGCGGCAGAGCTGGCGCAGGCGACGAGCGTGCGGGTCGGTCGGGTCGGTGAGCATGTCGAGCGCGCCTTCCATCCACCATTCGGCCATCGATTCGCCGGGGTGCTGGCGGGCATAGAGCCACACATGTTTGTCCCCCTCGCCCAGTTCAAGGCAATCGATCGGCTGGCTTTCGATGCTGGTCCCAAGACAGCGGTAGTCCACGCCCGGCTGCGCTGAGACTTGCGCAATCAGATCATGATGCCTTTCCATCGAATAGGGCGCAAAATAGGCGAACCAGCAGGTGCCGGCCTGCGGGGTGTGGCGGATGGTGAGCGTGCCGTCACCCTCGCGCGGGTCATAGGTGGTGTCGGTGCGGCCCCAAAATTCGCGGTCTTCGGAAAAGGCGGCACGATACCCGGGCCAGCCGCCGGGATAGGCCGAAGCCGCCAGTCCTGTAATCTTCAGTTTCAGTTCGCGGCCCGCAGCGCCATCGACGCGGAAGTGGAACCATTGGAAGAAGTCTGAATCCCGGTCCTTGCGGATGGCAAGGCGGGCGCTGGCCCCGGAAACGGAGAGCACTTCGATATTGCCGGAATCGAACGCGGCATTGATGCGAATGTCATTCATTTAACGCTGATAGTCTCACCCGAGGTGCCGGGGAAGCCTGAGAACAATGCTTTAGCAAGGCGGGGGGCTGCTTCACCGATGGCGGCCTCCTTTGCTTTTGCGCTTTCGCGGTTGTCGGCGCGGCCTTCCCAAAGCGCTTCACCGGTGCGCTTGTCGCGAATACGCACGGAAAGCCGCGTCACCACAAAGTCCTTCGGACCGCCGCCGAGATTGAAGCCAAGGCCCAGACCCAGCCCGCTGCCGTAGCTGCCAGTCGATCCGCCCACGTCGACGCTGACCGGGCTGCGCGTGCGTTCGCGCTTCTGCACTTCGCGTTCCACCAGCACTTCAGCAATCACGTCCGTGGCACCTGGGGTGGCCACGCCAAAGCCTTGTGCGGACAGTTCACGCTGGACGGCGGCGAGCCATGTCTTGTCTTCAAGGCTTGCGGGATCGCTGCCGGGGGCCGGTTCGACCACTGCAGCTACGCCTTTCAGGCGAGCCAGCGTTTCAGGCGTATGAAAGCGCGTGACTTCGACCGGTGCAGGCTTGGCCAGCGCGGGGGCAATGGTCAGAGCCGAAAGGGCGAGGGCGGTGAAGATGCGTTTCATATGCAGGCGTCCATTTCCTTTGTGCTTCAAAGGTGGGCGCTATCGGGCTTGGCCGCAATGCCAATTGGCACAACCGATCATGAATCGATCACCCCCCGATCTGCACCACTTGCGCATCGGCAAAGCGAGCGAACAGCGCCGTGGCCAGCCGTGCGGCAACCGCGCCATCGTTCAGCCCGTCATCATCCTCGCGCGTCTGGGCTTCGGCATGGCCTTCCCACAGCACGCGGTCGGTCGCCTTGTCGCGAATGCGCACGTCCAGCCGGGTGGCGATAATGGCTTTTGCGGGCTTCGACAGATCGATGTTGAGCGCCATCGCCTGATAGTTGCCGCGATTCGATACGCCCACTTCCATCGCGCCCGACACGGGCTTGCGCTTCTGCTCTTCGGGCGCAACGACCGAATGCGTGATGCCGATCTGCGCGATCTGGCCGCTTTCCGCACCGCTGACGGCGGTATCGTAACCCAGCTTTGCCAGTTGATCGACCACGGCCGCTTCATAGACTGGCAGCTTCCATTCTGCCTCAACACCGTTGGCCGCAGCCACCGTGATCGCCCCCTTGCCCAGCAGCGGTGCGGCATCGGCGGCTTGAAACGCGGTTACGTCAACCTTCTTGGCCGGTTGGGTTGAGCGGCGCGCGGGGCCATCGAATCGCTGGTCGATTGCCGAACCGCCCCAGCGCCCACCCATCGGCTGCGCGTGGGAGGCGGTGGGCAGGGAAAGCGCGATAAGGGCTGTCAGAAGTGCTTTGCGGTGCATGATTTGGTTTCTCACAGGGTGGCTGTCACCGCAATGAACGGGCAGGGCGGGAGAATCCTGCGCTGGACGGCTGCGAAGGATGACGTGAGCGGTTGACTTGGGGCCGCGCCGTCTTTAACGGCCACGCTTCAGTTTTCAGCCCGGTCAGCTTCGGGCAAAGGGATTCGACATGAAGATTCGCAACAGCCTGAAGTCGCTCAAGGACCGCCACCGGGATAACCGCGTGATCCGCCGCCGTGGCCGCGTCTATGTGATCAACAAGACCCAGAAGCGCTTCAAGGCGCGCCAGGGCTGATTGAACAAGTTTCGGTGCAGTCTCGCGACGGCGGGGCTGCATCGGAAACCGGCAGGCTGCCAGTGCGGCCATGTTGCCCTCGCTGAAACGCGGGGGCGATGTCGTTTGTGGGATGCCGATGCCAGTAACAGCTCCACGTGAAGCCCCGGTAGAGGCCGTTGTCTGGGATATCGGGCGGGTGTTGGTCGAATTCGATCTGGCGCGCATCTATCGCGATGTGATTCCCGATCCGGAAGAACGCGCGCGCTTCGTTGCCGAAGTGGTGACCGAAGACTGGCACGCCCAGCATGACGAAGGCGTGTCATTCGCGGAAATGGTTGCTGCGCGCACGGCTGAGTATCCGCAGCACGCAGCGCGAATCGCTCTCTATGCTGATCGCTGGCTGGATAGTCTGCCCGGACCGGTGGCGGGCACGCACGACCTGATTGCGCGGCTGGCGGCGCGGGGCGTGCCGCAATATGCGATCACCAACTTCGGAGTTGATGGGTGGGAGATGTTCCGGCCCACGTTCCCGATTCTCGACCATATGCGCGATATAGTGGTTTCGGGCGTGGAGCGCCTGATCAAACCCGACCGGGCGATTTTCGATCTGGCGGCAGCGCGGTTCGGGCGGGTGCCGGAAACGATGCTGTTCATTGATGACAGTGCCGCCAATATCGCCAGCGCACGCGCGCTGGGCTGGCAGGTGCACCATTTCGTGCGCGATACAGCGGTGCTGGAAGCCCGGCTCACGGCGCTGGGCCTGCTGTAAACGGGGGCGAGCCGTGGCCCGCCCCTTGCGCTCCATCAGAAGCCGTCGATGGCTTTGCTGACCAGCACGTTCACCGCCACGCGGCGGTTCTGCGCTTTGCCTTCCGGCGTGTAGTTATCCGCTGCGGGATCGGATTCGGCCATGCCGGTTGGCGTCAGCATCCGATAAGGCTTCCAGCGGCACTGCTGCTGCAGATAGTTGATGACGCTGGCGGCGCGCTTTTCGCTGAGTGTCTGGTTGAACTCCTCAGGGCCATCTGCGTCGGTATAGCCCACGACCAGCAGGAGGGCGTTGTCCATCCCTTCGGCGGTCGATGCGGCCTGGCACAGTTCGGACCGGGCCTGAGGCGAAAGTTGGGCCTTGCCGGTATCGAAGTAGACGTTGGTGGTCGCCTTCACGTTGTAGTTGTCGATATCGCCCATGCGGCTGCGCAGGCCCTCGGTGGCGGCGGTCTGCTCGGCAAAGCCCTGTGCGGTACCGTTGCGGATCATGTTCGCTGTCTTGAAATCGCCGTTCTTGAAGGTGATCTGGCTGGCGACAAGGTTGGTGCCGGATTGCATGGTCTTGACGCTGACCGGCAGACCGTTGAGCAAGTTGGTCACGTTCAGCTTCTTGCTGCCGAAGAGGCCGGTGCTGGCTTTCACGGTGGTCGTGTCGTTCAGGTAGATGACCGAGCTGGTGCCGTCCTCTGCCGTCACCTTCATCTTGTCACCTTTGCGCGCGGTGATGACGCCCTTGATCTCTGGCCCTTTGACCAGATCGGCCATTTCAGGAAGGGCCTCGCCTTCGACGATGATGTTGGGGTCTTGCGCTGCATCCTGCGCGATAACATGGTTTGAAACCGATGCGGCGAGAGCGGCGAGAGCTATCATGCCCCCACGTTTCGCGTTGAATTTTGCCATGACACTGCTCCTTGGAAACTTGCAGGTCTGTCGGTGTTGCGACGAAACTTTCTATCGGATGAACGTGGTTCATCGAGTCCGTAATTCTGCGGGTTAGCCGGGCGGGGGTTGCGACGAACCGAAGTGGTGGTTTCGTATGGCAGACCGCTCGAGCGGCGATTCAAGTAGGGAAGAGCACCTGCGCATCACCCGGCTTCCACGGCGCAAACTTTGCCATCACGGCTGCGAAGAGATCGGATGCAAGGTGCCCCGCCAGCCAGCGCTGGAGATGCGGCAGCGGCTGCCCTGCGAACCATGCGGGATCGACGGCGGCGAACTGGCGGACGAAAGGCATGATTGCCATGTCGGTAAGCCCGCGCGTGGCCCCGCAAAGCTGGCCCTGCCCGGCAAGGCGGGTGTCGAGTTCGTGGAGAAAGGCGAGGCCCGACGTGCGGTGGGCCATTGCATCGCTGCCGTGGCGTTCGGGATACTTGTAGCGATCCAGATCGTGCTTGAACGGGCCGTCGTTGCGCGCGATCAGCGCATCGTCAGTGCATTTCAGCCAGTGTTCGGGGTCGTTCAGGGCAAGCGCCCAGCGCATCACGTCGAGGCTTTCGTCGATCACCGTGCCATCGGGCAGGACAAGCACTGGGACCGTGCCTTTGGGTGAAGCGCTGAGCATTTCGGCGGGTTTGGCTGAGAGCTTTACTTCGCGCAGTTCTACTTGCGTCCCACTCACCGCCACCGCCAGCCGCGCGCGCATGGCGTAGGGACAGCGGCGGAAGCTGTAGAGGATGGGCGGCGCGTTCAGGCGGGAAGGCCGATCAGCGAGATTTGCCGACCATAACCCGGCTCCTTGCGATGCGTGGCGCGGCGAAACGAATAGAAGCGATCTTCCTGCGCATAAGTGTCCTCACCCAGCATCCCCACTTTGGCAAGGCTAGCATCGCGCAGGCGTGACGCGACATAGCCTTCGAGGTCGAACCACACATGGCCTTCACGCCCGGCACGGAAGAAGCGTTCGTTTTCGGACGCTTGTTCAAAGAATCGCGCTTCGAATGCGGCATCCACTTCATAGCTTTTTTGCGCGATGCAGGGGCCGACGACCGCAGCGATGTTCGCGCGGCTTGCACCGAGTGCTTCCATCGCCGCGATGGTGGCGTCTGTCACGCCGGTGAACGCGCCTTTCCAGCCCGCGTGCGCCGCGCCGACGACGCCGGCTGTTGCATCATAGAACAGCACCGGCGCGCAGTCTGCCGTCAGCACGCCAAGGACGATGCCGGGGCGGTTGGTGACCAGCGCATCGGCCTTGGGTCGGTCGGCATCGGTCCAAGGCTCAGCCACCGTCACCACATCGGGCGAGTGGATCTGATAGCAGGTCAGCAAGGTGCCGCCGGGCAGCACGGCTTCAACCGCGCGGACACGGTTCTCGGACGTGAGTGCCGGGTCATCCTCACTATAACTGACGTTCAGCCCGGCAAGGTCACCCGTGCTAACCCCGCCCTTGCGGCCCAGGAAGCCATGCGCGGCCCCCCTCAGCAGAGGGTGAGTCAGCGCTTCGACGCTCACGCTTCCAAGCTCTTGCTCACCTGCTCGCGCACATCGCGCGACAGGCTGGGTTCGGCGGCGACCCGTTCCAGTTCCGCGCGCATCAGCGCGGCGCGGCTTTCGTCGACCTTCTTCCAGCGGCCAAGGTAGGGCACGAAGCGCGCGGCGACATTGCCGTTGATCGGGTCTAACCTGAGGATCAGGTCCGCGATCAGGCGGTAGCCTTCACCCCCTTCGCGGTGGAAAGCTTGGGCATTGGCAGCAAAGGCCATCCACAGCGCGCGGACGCGGTTGGGGTTGGTCATGGTGAAATCGGGGTGGTCGCCCAAGGCTTTGACGTGTTCGGTGACTTTGGGGTTCAGCGATCCGGCCTGCAGCGAGAACCACTTGTCGGTGACGAGCATATTGCCTTCGAACCGCGCGTGGAAATCGGCCAGCGCGGCTTCGCGTTCAGGGCAATCGAGGCTGCACAGCACCATCAGCGCGCCCTGGCGGTCGGTCATGTTAGTGGCGGCATCGTATTGCGCCTTGGCCCGGCGCGCGGCCTCTGCCGGATCGGCGGCGGCAAGGTAGACCAGCGCTTGCGTCTTGCACTTGCGCGCGCCGCGTGCGGCGGCTTCGAGGCTGTAGGTCACCGCAGAGCAGCGGTCGTGCAGCGAAAGCCACTTTGCCTTCAGCACCTCGCCCAGCCAGCGCTTCAGACTTTCGCGTTCGGCAAATATGCGCGTGGGATCGGCGCGGGTGAGCTGTTCGGCAAGGTAGGCTTCACCCGGCAGGATCAGCAGTTCGCCGCGCATCAGATCGTCGAGCGCGGTATCATCAAGGATGGCCCCCATCGCCGCGCCGATGGCATCGCGCGCAGCATCACGGTCGTCCAGCGTGCCTGCCACCGCGCCCACCAGATAGCGCACGATCAACTGCTGCATCGCTTCGTAGCGGGCGAAGGGATCGTCATCGTGCCGCGCAAGGAACACGAGGTCTTCGGTGGTGACCGGCGCGATCACCTCAACGGGCGCGGAGAAGCCGCGATTGATCGAGAGGACGGGAAGCGCATCGAAACCTTCAAAGGTGAAGGTCTGCTCCGCTTGCGTCAGCACCAGCAATTCCTCGCCCCGATGCGCAGCCGTCGCGCGGTCGAACAAGGCGGTGCGCAGCGGGATGACCATCGGCTGCTTGAGCGGCTGGCCGGGAGTGGGAGCCATGCTTTGCGCGAGGGTAAGCGTCAGCGTGGTGCCTTCAAGCGCCATCGTGACGGTGACCTTGGGGGTGCCCGCCTGTTCGTACCAGCGGCGGAACTGCGCGAGGTCCAGCCCCGCGCCATCCTCGATGGCTTTTACGAAGTCCTCGCAGGTCGCCGCTTCGCCATCGTGCCGGTCGAAATAGAGCGTGGTGCCTTTGAGGAAGCGCTCCATGCCTGCCAGCACAGTCATCATGCGGATGACTTCGGCACCCTTGTTATAGACGGTGGCAGTGTAGAAGTTGCTGATTTCCTGATAGGAATCGGGGCGGATCGGGTGGGCCAGCGGGCCGGAATCCTCAGGGAACTGGACCGCGCGCAGCACACGCACATCCTCGATCCTCTTGACTGGGGGCGATCCCCGATCCGCGCTGAACTGCTGGTCGCGCAGCACTGTGAAGCCTTCCTTCAGCGAAAGCTGGAACCAGTCGCGGCAGGTCACACGGTTGCCCGACCAGTTGTGGAAGTATTCGTGCGCAACCACGCCTTCAATTGCATCGTAATCGCCGTCGGTGGCGGTTTCGGGGTCGGCCAGAATATAGCGCGTGTTGAAGACGTTGAGGCCCTTGTTCTCCATCGCGCCCGCGTTGAAATCGCTGACCGCCACGATGTTGAAATCATCGAGATCGTATTCGCGACCATAGACCTGTTCGTCCCACTGCATCGACGCGATGAGCGAGCGCATGGCATGGTCGGTGCGGCTTTCGTCGCCGGGGCGCACCAGAATCGCGAGATTCACCTTGCGGCCCGATTGGGTGGTGAAGCTATCGCGGTTGGCCACCAGTTCGCCCGCCACCAAGGCGAAAAGGTACGAAGGCTTGGGCCAAGGATCGTGCCATTCGGCCCAATGCGTGCCATCGCCATTGTCGCCCGAAGCCACCGGGTTGCCGTTGGAAAGCAGCACGGGGAACTGCGCCTTGTCGCCGCTCATCCGCACGGAATAGACCGAAAGCACATCGGGTCGGTCGGGGAAGAAGGTGATGCGGCGGAAGCCTTCAGCCTCGCACTGGGTGCAGAGTAGGCCGTTTGAGGCGTAAAGGCCAGAAAGCTGGGTGTTTGCGGCGGGATCGATCAGGGTTTCGATGCCCACATCATGTGCATCGCCGGGCAGGGCGATGACCAGATCCGCGCCGTCCATGTGCCAATCGTTATGGGCATGGCCATCAACGGTCACGGCCTTGGCTTTCAGCGCATCGCCATTGAGGCGCAGGTGCGTGGTGCCGGTTCCGGCGGGATTTTTGGCAACCTTCAGCGTTGCCTGCACGCGCGTGGCGTTGAGCGAGAGCGCGAAATCCAGCGCGATTTCGGGCACGAGCCATTCGGGCGGCCGATAGTCCGCGCGGTGAATGACTGTAGGGGCGATAACGGGCGTGCCGGAGAGATCGTTCATGCAGGTGAACTTAGGAACCCGTGCGCGGCGCGGCAATCGCGGTTATGGTCCAAACGATGGGAAATATGCTGATCTTCGGAATGGGCTACACCGCGCAAGTGGTGGCAGGGCGGCTGCGGGCGCAGGGCTGGACGGTAGGTGGGACTGGAAGCACCGGGGATTTCGCCTTTGCCGACAGGGCAGCGGTACAGGCTGCACTGGCCGAGGCGACGCATGTGCTGTCATCCGTGCCGCCCTTGCGCGAAGGCGGTGATCCGGTGCTGCAAACTTATGGCGCGGCGATTGCGAACAGCGGCGCGAAATGGATCGGCTATCTTTCATCAACCGGCGTCTATGGCGATGCAGGTGGCGCTTGGGTGGATGAAAGCGCGCCGGTGGGCAACGGGCGACGATCAGCGCGGACGCAGGCCGATGCCGACTGGCAGGCGCTTGCCGACCAAGTGCGGGTGTTCCGCCTGCCGGGAATCTATGGGCCGGGGCGCAGCGCGTTGGATCGCGTGAAGGATGGCAAGGCACATCGCATCGCCATTCCCGATCAGGTGTTCAGCCGCGTGCATGTGGGCGACATTGCCAGCGGGGTGTTCGCCGCGTTCAATGGGCCGCCGGGGGTCTACAATCTGGCCGACGATCAGCCGTGCAGCCAGAACGCGGTGATCGAGGAAGCAGCGCGGCTGCTGGGGCAAGAGCCGCCACCGATGCAGTCGCTGGAGGAGGCGCAGCTATCGCCTATGGCGCTGGCCTTCTATGCCGAGAACCGGCGCGTGGCCAATGGCAAGGCCAAGCGTTTGCTGGGGTGGAAGCCTGCCTTCCCCACTTATCGCGAAGGGCTGCGTGCCTTGAGCGCCAGCACAAGGCCGAGCATCGCCAGTGCCGATCCCGCAACGGCCAACACTGACCAGCGATAGCCTTCGAAAAGGGTGGACAGCAGCATGGCAATCACTGGCACCAGCACCCCGTTATAGGCCCCGCGACCTGCGCCAAGGCGCTGCAACAGGCGGAAATAGAGCGGAAACGTGACAACCGATCCGATCAGGCCAAGATAGAGCACACCGAACACATAGCCGGGGCGCGTATCGAACTGCGGCGGGCCTTCCACCGCCCATGCGAAAGCGCCGTCGATCAGTGCGCCGATCAGCATGGCCCATGTCAGCATTGGCACCATCGGCAAGGTCCGTGCCGTGGGGCCGGCTTGCAGCACGTTCGCGCACGAAGCGCTGCACAGTGCTGCGGCGGTCAGCGCAATGCCGGTCAACACTTGGCCTTCAGGCGGGGCCATGCGGTATTCATGCAGCAGCAGCAGCGCGATGCCTGCGCCTGCCACCGTCGATCCGATCAGGAAGCCGCGCGTCACGGGCTGTTTCAGCACGGCCCATGCCAGCAGCGCGTTGGGCACGACCAGCAGCGCAAAGAACACCGCAACAATGCCGGATGTCAGGTGATGCTCCGCCCGATAGACGAACTGGAAGTTCATCACGAATTGCAACAGGCCCAACAATGCGGCCATTTGCAGCCCCTTGACCGAAATCCGCAAGGATTCGCGCCGGAACAGCGCCAGCGCAGCCATGCCGATGGCTCCGGCGGTAAAGCGCCATGTGACAGACCAGCTTGGCGGCACGCTGCCGATCTGGTCTTTGATGACCAGCCAGGTCGAACCCCAAATCAGCGCGACAAGGATAAACGGCCCGGCAACGCTGAGCTGCCAGAATCTGGCTTGTCCCGGAAATTCTGGCGCGCTCATAATGCGGCGATGGCCTTGGCGAGCGCGGAAACGTGGGCTGGGTCGCTGTTCCAAGCGGTGACGAAACGCGCTGCGCCGGGGGCGCCTTCGGGGGCGGTCCAATCGTAAAAATCGAAGCCTTGCGAACGTAGCGTGCCCTGTTCGGCGGGGGAGAGGACCACGAAAAGTTCGTTGGCTTCTACCGGGTGAAACAGTCTTTCACCACAGGCGGCGGCGATTTCCTGCGCGGCGGCGTTGGCTGTGCGGGCGTTGCCCAGCCACAGATCGCCTTCGATCATCGCCAGCACCTGCGCGGCAAGGTAGCGGCCTTTCGATTGGAGGTGCCCGGCCCGCTTGCGGCGGTAACGCACCACGTCGGCCAGTTCCATGTCGAAGAACACCAGCGCTTCGGCATTCATCCCGCCGTTTTTCACGCAGCCGAACGTCAACGCATCAACGCCTGCCTGCGCGGTCACTTCCGCCGGGTGGCAGCCCAGATGCGCCACAGCATTGGCAAAGCGCGCCCCATCCATATGCAGGCCAAGCCCGCGACCTTGGGCCACCGATCCGATGCGGGCGACTTCTTCGGGGCTGTAGACCCGCCCGTATTCGGTGGCCTGCGTGATCGAAATTGCATGGGGCTGCACTTGATGTACATCGTTGCGGATCGGGTCGATCACCCGTTCGATGGATTGCGGCGTCAGCTTTGCACCTTCGCCATCGGCCAGCATCAGCTTTGCGCCGTGGGTAAAGAAGCCGGGCGCGCCGCCTTCGTCCATCTCGATATGCGCCTCGCGGTGGCACAGCACACCGCCGTGGGGTGGCACCATCGCGGCCAGCGCAAGGCAATTGGCCGCCGTGCCGGTCGCAACCCACAGCGCGGTGCATTCGGTGCCGAACAGATCGGAAAAGGCATCGTCCATGCGGCGGGACAGGGCATCGCCGTCATAACCCGAATCGGGCGCATCGGCGGCGTGCATCGCTTCCCATACGCGGGGGTGGACGGCGGCGGCGTTGTCGGAGAAGAACTTCATCGGAAACCGCAATGTGGGCCTGCGCGTTTCGGGTCAAGCAGTCACAAGAGGCCAATCAAAATGTCGGATATCGCCATCACCCATCTCGATCAGGGCGCACGCGGGGAATATCATGCAAAGGTGGAGGGAAGCGAAGCCATCGGTAGGCTGACCTATCAGCGGAACGGCGATGTGGTGGTGGCCGACCATACGCTGGTGCCCACCGAGATCGGCGGACGCGGCGTGGCTGCCGAACTGGTCAAGGCGCTTGTTACTGATGCGCGCAAGTTCGGTTTCAGGATCGTGCCACAGTGCAGCTATGTGGAAGCTGCGTTCCGGCGGCACCCGGATTGGGCTGACTTGCGGGCCTGATCAGGCACTTCTTGGCAAAGACAGTGTGGCGACCAATCCGCTTCCCTGCCAATCTATCTCGAACACGCCGCCGCGCGCTGCGCAGATTCGTTCGATCAGGTTCAGGCCTTGGCCGCCAGACCGAGACGTTGCCTTGACGGCAACATCGGATTGCTCCTGCCACACGATCACATGTCGCCCGCTCCCACCAATATCGACTGCTCGGGCACTCAATGTGATTGTGCCGCCGCTGCCGATTGCACCGTGTTTGGTCGAGTTGACTGTAAGTTCCCCGATAACCAACGAAATGACGTCTGCCTCCCGCCGGGAAATTTCATAGTTTCCATCGCAATCAAGCTCAACGTGTGAAGCGTCGCTTTCACGGAAGGGCGAGATGAGCGTGGACAGCAGCGTATAAAGGTCGGTTTCTTCGGCTTCACCGTCAAACAAGGTCTGAGCCATTGCCAGTGCTGAAATGCGGGCAATCATGTCGGTGGCGAACTCCGTGTTCGCCGGGTGACCACGCGCTACCGTGCGAAGCATTGCACAGACCATTGCAAAGCTGTTCTTGAGCCGATGGCGCATTTCCGAAAGAAGAATCTTGAGCGCTTCACGGTCGGCGTGGAGTTGGCTTACGTCGCGCGAGACGGAAATAAAGCCAGCATGAACACCGTCAGGGCCACGCACTGCTGATACGCTTACTTCCCACCAGCGAGGCGAGCCTTTGGCAGTAGGACAAAACGCCTCAAGCCGCTTGACGCCACCGGCGCTGGCTTCGGCCAGTGCGGAACGGATCATCGGCTGTGCATCTTCTGGCCAGAGCGATGCCCATTCTTTGCCACCTAGCGCGGTGAAATCATCAATCTCCATCGCGCAAAGCCCGTTGGGATTCATCCACAGTAATGAACCGTCAGGGCCGACAAGCTTCACGCAGTCGGTGCTTTGTTCGATTACGTGCGAAAGGCTTTCCGGAGAAAGTTCTGCTTTGGACAGCATAAAAGACCCCACCCCTGCATGGGCAAATCGTCCCCAAGAAGACGGGTCTATAAGCACCGTTTCTGGCAAAAGTTCCAGATATGGAAGCCAGAACTGGAAACAAGGTTTCCGGAAATGGTGCTGCTGGGGAGGATTGAACTCCCGACCTCAGCCTTACCAAGGATGCGCTCTACCACTGAGCTACAGCAGCACACCATTTCCGCTTGGCCACCAATTGCGCCGACGAACCGGCGGGGTGGGCAGGGGCGCGCTAATGACGGGGGCATGGGCCTTTGTCAAGCGACTGTTCCTGAGGGCCTTGCGGTAAATGCCGTATCCCTGCAATCAAGCCCGCATGAGCGACGCAAAACCCCCGTTGAGCCGCGAGGAACGGCTAGCCGCCCGCCTGCGCGAGAACCTGAAGCGGCGCAAGGCGCAGGCGCGGGCGATGGGCGCAGGCACAGATGGTGATGCGGGCGGCGAAGCCGAATCGCCTGATTCGCTGGAAACCGGGCTTTCCAATCCGGCCTCCTGACGCTAGGGGCGCGGTTCCATATTTCAGTCAGCTACAGGATGCCCCGATGCCCCGCCTGATCCTGATTCGCCACGGCCAGTCGCAGTGGAACCTCGAAAACCGCTTCACCGGCTGGTGGGACGTTGACGTGACCGAGAAGGGTGCGGCCGAAGCTTTCGCGGCAGGCAAGCTGCTCAAGGACAAGGGCGTGCTGCCGACGCTGGCCTTCACTTCGCTGCAGACCCGCGCGATCAAGACGCTGCATCTGGCGCTGGAAGCGGCCGGACGGCTGTGGGTGCAGGAAGACAAGGACTGGCGCCTGAACGAGCGGCACTATGGCGGCCTGACCGGGCTCGACAAGGCCGAGACCGCGGCCAAGCATGGCGAAGATCAGGTCAAGGTGTGGCGCCGCAGCTTTGACGTGCCGCCGCCGGTGCTGGAAGCGGGCAGCGAGTTCGATCTGGCTTCGGACCCGCGCTATGCCGGGATCGCGGTGCCTTCGACCGAAAGCCTCAAGGACACCATCGCGCGCGTGCTGCCGTGCTGGGAAGAAAAGATCGCGCCTGCGTTGCGCGCCGGAGAGACGGTGATCGTCTCTGCCCATGGCAATTCGCTTCGCGCGCTGGTCAAGCACCTGTCGGGCATTTCGGACGAGGACATCACGGGGCTCGAGATTCCGACCGGGCAGCCGATCGTTTACGAACTCGACGACAACCTCGCCGAAGTGGAACGCTACTACCTTTCGGAGCGCTGAGCGCCCGTTGGCCTGAAGGGGGCAGGGGAGATGTCTGAAAAGCCGCAAGTCGCCATCGTCATGGGCAGCCAGTCCGATTGGGAGACGATGAAGAACGCCTCGGCCGTGCTGGAAAAGCTGGGCGTGGCGCACGATTGCCGCATCGTCTCGGCGCATCGCACGCCGGATCGGCTGATGAGCTTTGCCAAGGGCGCGCACCTCGAAGGCTTCAAGGTGGTGATCGCAGGCGCGGGCGGTGCGGCGCATCTGCCGGGCATGGTCGCCTCGATGACGCACCTGCCGGTGCTTGGCGTGCCGGTGGAATCCAAGGCGCTGAAGGGCATGGATTCGCTGCTGTCGATCGTGCAGATGCCAGGCGGCATTCCAGTGGCGACGCTGGCCATCGGCGTTCCGGGCGCGACCAATGCGGGTATTCTGGCCGCATCGATCCTGGCGACGTCGGACGAAGCGCTGGCCGAGCGGCTGATCGCCTTCCGCACCGCGCAGACCGAATCGGTGGCGGAGAAGCCGGTCTGATGATCCCTCCCGGCGAGACGATCGGCATCCTCGGTGGCGGCCAGCTTGGCCGGATGATCGCGCTGGCGGCGGCGAACCTCGGTTATCGCTGCCACGTCTATGCGCCGGAAGCGGATTCGATTGCCGCCGACGTCTGCGCGGCCTTCACGCAGGGCGAGTACGACGACGAGGCGGCGCTCGCGGCGTTTGCTGCACAGTGCGCTGTCGTGACTTACGAGTTCGAGAACGTGGCTGCTGCGCCTCTGGCGGCGGTGACGGCCCATGCGCCGCTCCATCCACCGGCCAAGGCGCTGGAAGTGGCGCAGGATCGGGTGAACGAGAAGTCGTTCGTCGAAGCGCTGGGCGGCCGGCCTGCGCCCTGGGCCACGGTCGATTCGATGGATGATCTGCGCGCGGCGGTGGCGAGCATCGGCGCGCCGGGCATCCTCAAGACGCGGCGCGATGGCTATGACGGCAAGGGCCAGTGGCGGATCATGCAGCCGTCCGATGCCGAGGCGGTGGAGCTTCCGGGCAAGCCGCTGATCTACGAAGGGTTCGTGACCTTCGAGGCAGAGTTCTCGGTGATCCTCGTGCGCACGCAAGCGGGCGAAGTGCGCTTCTGGGACAGCGCCGAGAACGTGCACAAGGGCGGCATTCTCGATCGCTCGACCGTGCCGGCATCGCCTGTGATCGTGGCGCAGGTGGAAGAGGCGCGGGCGTTGGCGGCGAAAGTGGCCGATGCGCTGGGCTATGTCGGCGTGCTGACGCTGGAGTTCTTCGCGACGGCGGACGGTCCGGTATTCAACGAGATGGCCCCGCGCGTGCATAATTCCGGACACTGGACCATCGAAGGGGCGCTCACCAGCCAGTTCGAGAACCACGTCCGCGCGATCTGCGGACTGCCGTTGGGATCGACCGCGCTGGCAGCGAAGGGCGTGGTCATGGACAACCTGATCGGCGACGATGCGCACGACTGGCCCGCGATCCTTTCCGACCCCGCCAACCACCTGCATCTTTATGGCAAGGCGGCGGTACGGCCCGGACGCAAGATGGGCCACGTGACGCGGCTGGTGCTGTGAGCGCAGTCCGTCCCGGACTTTTCCTGATCTATGCCCGCGCCACCAACGGCGTGATCGGCAAGGACAATGCCCTGCCGTGGCGCCTGCCTGCGGACCTGAAGCGGTTCAAGGCGCTGACCATGAACAAGCCCATGATCATGGGCCGCAAGACCTTTGAGAGCCTGCCGGGCCTGCTGCCCGGTCGCCGCCATATCGTGCTGACGCGCGATGGCCGGTGGAGCGCCGAGGGGGCGGAAGTGGCAACGAGCGTCGAGCAGGCGCTGGCGCTGGCGGGAGAGGGCGAGATCGCCGTCGTTGGCGGGGCGGAGATCTATCGCCTGTTCATGCCCCTTGCCGAACGCGTTGAATTGACCGAAGTACACGGGACGTTCGAGGGCGATACCGTGTTGGAGCCGCTCGGATCGGAGTGGATAGAGGTTTCGCGCGACGTGCATCAGGCTGAGTCTGGCAGACCCGCTTTCGATTTCGTCACTTACGCCAAGGCTGGCGCATGATCCGTCTCGACAGCCTGCAACCTGTGCCGCAAGCCCTTCGTGGCGGTATCGTGGCGCTGGGCAATTTCGATGGGTTTCACCTCGGGCATCAGGCCGTGGTGGGTGAGGCGATCCGCTGGGCCAGGGCCGAAGGCCGTCCGGCCATCGTCGCCACGTTTGATCCTCACCCCGTGCGCCATTTCAAGCCTGATGCCGAGCCGTTCCGCCTGACCACGCTGGACCAGCGGCAGGAACTCTTCGCCGCAGCCGGGGCCGATGCCATGCTGGTGATCCACTTCGGTGCGGACGTGGCCGGGATGACCGCGCTCGAATGGATCGAGGCAGGGCTGGTCGGGCATCTGGGTGCCGTGGGCGTGGTGACGGGTGAGGACTTCACCTTCGGCAAGGGCCGCAGCGGCAATGCACAGGTGCTGCGGGAGGATGGTCCGCGTTTCGGTCTAACCGCGCGCGCGGTGGGGCCGGTCACGCGGGAGGGCGAGGTCGTCTCGTCAAGCCGCATTCGCGATGCGTTGAAGTCGGGCGATTGCGAAACGGCGACGAAGCTGCTGACGCGGCCATTCGCGATCCGGGGCATGGTGCAGCATGGCGACAAGCTGGGGCGCACGATCAACTTCCCCACCGCCAACCTCGACATCGGCATGTACCTGCGCCCGCGCTATGGCATCTATGCGGTGACGGGACGTTTGCCGGATGGTCGCTTGGTGAAAGGCGCCGCCAATCTGGGTATTCGCCCGACCTTCGATCCGCCCAAGGAACTGCTCGAGCCGCACTTCTTCGATTTTTCGGGCGATCTCTACGGGCAGGAAATTGAAGTGGCCTTCCACCATTTCCTGCGGCCAGAAGCGAAGTTCGATGGCCTCGATGCGCTGGTGGCGCAGATGGAGAGGGACTGCGAACGAGCGCGCGAGTTGCTGGCGTAGCGCTCTTGCCCACCCCCAACCCCTCCCGCCTGCGGGAGGGGAGTTGAAAGACCTGTTCTTGCCCTCCGGCAGGCGGGAGGGCCGCGAGACTTGGAGAGCGTCGCGAACCTAGTTGCAGCGGGGTGGGCAATGCTCCGCCAGAGACTTCCCCAACGCGCGCAATTGCTCTAGTGCCCGCCGGTCATGACTGAACCACGCGACTTCCGACCGACCGTCTTCCTGCCGAAGACCGATTTCCCGATGAAGGCTGGCCTCCCCCAGAAGGAGCCGGTCATTCTTTCGCGCTGGCAGGACGAGGGGATTTACCGGAAGCTGCGCGAGGCGCGCGCCGGTCGCGAGAAGTTCATCCTGCATGACGGCCCGCCCTATGCCAATGGCGACATGCACATCGGCCATGCGCTGAACCATATCCTGAAGGACATGGTCTGCCGCACCCAGACGCTGCTGGGCAAGGACGCCCCCTATGTGCCCGGCTGGGACTGCCACGGCCTGCCCATCGAATGGAAGGTCGAGGAAGAGTACCGCAAGAAAAAGAAGAACAAGGACGAGGTTCCGCCACGCGAATTCCGCGCCGAATGCCGCGCTTATGCCCAGAAGTGGGTCGACGTGCAGCGCGAGCAATTGAAGCGCCTCGGCATCAATGGCGATTGGGACAATCCCTACCTGACGATGGATAGCCAAGCCGAGGGCACCATCGTGCGCGAACTGCTGAAGTTTGCGGAAAGCGGCCAGCTCTATCGCGGGGCCAAGCCGGTGATGTGGTCACCGGTCGAAAAGACCGCGCTGGCTGAGGCGGAGGTCGAGTATGAGGACATTGTCTCGACCCAGATCGACGTGGCGTTCGAGATCGTTGAGTCGCCGATTGCCGAACTGGTCGGCGCTTATGCGGTGATCTGGACGACGACGCCGTGGACGATCCCGGTGAACCAGGCTTTGGCTTATGGGCCGGAGGTTGAGTATACGCTTTTCATGCAGACCGATGGTCCGCTTGGTTCATGTTCGTTCCTTGTCGCGTCCGATCTCCAAGACGAATTTAAGCGAAGGACTGGAGTCGGCTTCGAGCAAAGCAACTTCAATCCGAGAACATACCAGTTCAAAGGCTCCGACCTCGCCGGAACCATCTGCCGCCACCCGATGCATGCACTCGGCGGGTTTTTCGCCAAGCCGCGTCCGATGCTGCCCGGCGACTTCGTCACCACCGACAGCGGCACGGGCCTTGTCCACATGGCTCCCGATCATGGCGAGGACGACTTTGCGCTGTGCAAGGCGTACGGGATCGAGCCGGTCTTCGCGGTTCAGGGCGATGGCAAGTATCGTGAGGACTGGGGCTGGCTCGGCGGGCAGGGCTCGGTCATCAATCCCAAGTTCAACGCGCCCGATGGTCCGATCTGTTCGGATCTTCGCGAGGCGGGCGGATTGCTGGCGGCGTCTGCCGATTACAAGCATTCCTATCCGCATTCGTGGCGTTCCAAGGCCAAGGTGATCTATCGCTGCACGCCCCAGTGGTTCGTGCCGATGGATCGCGAGGCCGAGGGCGGCACCCTGCGCGAGAAGGCCACCAAGGCCATCGCCGACACGCGCTTCGTTCCCGAAAAGGGCCGCAACCGCATCGGCGCGATGGTCGAAGGCCGTCCTGACTGGGTGCTTTCGCGCCAGCGCGCGTGGGGTGTGCCGATCACGCTGTTCGTCGATCGCAAGACTGGGCAGTACCTCAACGATCCGGAAGTGAACGCGCGCATCGTCGCTGCCGTCATGGCGGGCGGCGTGGATGCGTGGGACGAGGAGCACGCGCAGGAATATCTGGGCGATAAATACAAGCTCGAGGATTACGAGCGCGTCACCGACATTCTTGACGTGTGGTTCGACAGCGGCTCGACCCATGCCTTCGTGCTGGAATCGGGGCGTTGGCCTGACCTGCAGTGGCCTGCCAATCTCTACCTCGAAGGGTCTGACCAGCATCGCGGCTGGTTCCAGTCCTCGCTGCTGGAAAGCTGCGCCACGCGCGGGCGGGCGCCTTATGACGCGGTGCTGACGCACGGGTTCACGATGGACCAGAAGGGCATGAAGATGTCCAAGTCGCTCGGCAACACGATCAGCCCGATCGATCTGATGCGCGATTACGGCGCGGATATTCTGCGGCTCTGGGCGCTCTCGGTGGATTTCACCGAGGACCACCGCATCGGCAAGGAGATCCTCCAGGGCGTTGCCGACCAGTACCGCAAGCTGCGCAACACCTATCGCTACCTGCTGGGGGCGCTGGAAGGCTTTACCGAGGACGAGCGGCTGCCGGTGGCGGAAATGCCCGAGCTGGAGCAGTACATGCTCGGCCTGCTGGGCAAGCTGGACGCCACGCTGCGGCAGGCTGTCGAGGACTTCGACTACAACACGTATGTCCGCGCGCTGACCGACTTCTGCAACGAAGACCTTTCGGCGTTCTTCTTCGATATCCGCAAGGACAGCCTCTACTGCGATGCGCCTTCGGACGCAAAGCGCCGGGCCTATCGCATCGTGCTCGACACGCTGTTCCACGCGCTGGTCCGCTATGGCGCGCCGGTGCTGGTGTTCACGGCGGAAGAAGTTTGGCAGTCGCGCTATCCGGGCAGTGACAGCGTGCATCTGCTGGAATGGCCGGACGTGCCTGCGGTTACCGTGGACGAAGCCCGCTGGACCGAACTTCGTGCGCTTCGCCAGACGGTGAATGAAGCCATCGAACCGTTGCGCCGGGAAAAGGCGTTGGGATCTTCATTGGAGGCAGAAGTCGTCGGAGTCAGCTACAATTCAGAAACGGCTGCTATCCTTGGCTCGGTGGACTTTGCTGAACTTACGATTGTTTCTCGATTCAAGGTTGTCGAAGGACAGCCAGAAGCAATGAGCTTGGAAACTGTCGCGGAAACCCGCGGCCTTCACCCCGTAAAATTCGAAATTGGGCGCTCAACCGACCACAAGTGCGGCCGTTGCTGGCGCCTGCTTCCCGAAGTGACGGAAGATGGTGCGCTGTGCGCGCGCTGCGAAGACGTGGTGGCTGAAATCGATGC
The DNA here is from genome assembly GCF_012641335.1 of Novosphingobium sp. ERN07. Lineage (GTDB taxonomy): Bacteria > Pseudomonadota > Alphaproteobacteria > Sphingomonadales > Sphingomonadaceae > Novosphingobium. Next base: position 185,560 of record NZ_JABAID010000001.1, on the reverse strand, counting down.
GGGTGCTGCGGCCTGATGCTCACCCGTCCGCGCATTGAGGGCCTTGGCCTTGCGCTGCTGATCGCAGTGGTGGACCGCGTGGTGAAAGCCGTGATGGTCGGCCCACTGGCCCTGCGCGAACGTGGGCTGATCGAACTGCTGCCGTTCTTCGATCTGCGCTATGCCGAGAATTACGGCGTTTCGTTCGGCATGTTCACCGCCGATACGATGGAAATGCGCTGGGGCCTGATCGGCATGACCGCGCTGATCGCGTGCGGCGTGCTGGTGTGGATGCTGCGCGAAACGCAGCGGGGAGATATTCTTGGCCTCGGCCTCGTGCTGGGCGGGGCCATCGGCAATATCTATGACCGGCTGACCTTTGGTTACGTGATCGACTATGCCGATTTCAACCTCGGTGAATGGCGCCCGTTCCAGATCTTCAATCTTGCCGATGTGGCGATCACCTTCGGCGTCCTGATACTGCTTGCCCGCTCGTTCAAATCGCGCGAAAAGCCTGATGAAACCGGCGACGATACCGCCACGGAGAATGCATGATGCGTAAAGCTGCCGCCCTTGCTCTGGTCGTCTCGGCGGCGACTCTTCTGTCCGCTTGCGGTGGCGGCGGCTCGCTGTTCAACCGTGATCGCCCGGATGAAATGGCCGTGACCCGCGCCGCGCCGCTGGTCGTTCCACCCGATTTCGCGCTCACCCCGCCCAGCCCCGGCGCGCCGCGCCCGCAGGATTCGGAAACCGGCAAGCAGACGCTCGAAACCCTGTTCGGTGGCCCCTCGGCGCGTTCCAGCGTTGAGACGGACGCCCTCAACCGCTCCGGCACCGCCGCCGCTTCGATCCGCTCCACCGTGGGCGATCCGGGCACGCAGACCGTGGCCAAGGGCCAGGTCGTCCGCGATATCCTCGCCGCGCCTGAAGGTGATGGGCAGGCCGCCTCGGCCTCGATCCCCGGCTGATCCAGCCGCTATCGAATTACCGAAAGCCCCGCTCCGGCGGGGCTTTTTGCGTCAGACCCGCCAGTCTATCGCGCCGCGCCCGTTCGCTTCCAGAAAAGCATTGGCCTGGCTGAACGGTCGGGAGCCGAAGAACCCGCTGTAGGCCGAAAGCGGACTGGGGTGTGGGGCTTTCAGTACCAGATGCGGACCGTTCGCCAGTGTGGCCACGCGAGCCGCTTTCTTCTGGGCATGGCTTCCCCACAGTATGAACACGGTTGGTTCGGGCCGGGCGGCGACAGCTTCGATCGCGGCATCTGTGAACAGTTCCCACCCTTTGCCTTGATGCGATCCGGCATTGGCTGCTTCGACAGTGAGCGCGTTGTTCAGCAGCAGAACGCCCTGCTGCGCCCAATGGTTGAGATTGCCGTGGGGCGCGCGCCGAATGCCGAGGTCTGCCTCCAGTTCCTTGTAGATGTTCACAAGGCTGGGCGGCACCTTGACGCCCTGCGGCACCGAAAAGGCAAGGCCGTGGGCCTGCCCCGGTCCGTGGTATGGGTCTTGCCCCAGAATGACCACGCGCACCGCGTCGAGCGGAGTCATTTCCAGCGCCGCAAGGCGGGAGCCGCGCGGGGGATAGATCACCTTGCCCGCGCCCTCTTCGGCCTGAAGGAAGCCTCCCAGCGCGCGCAGCGGCGGGGATTGCAGGATGGGTTCCAGGGCGGGGCGCCAGCTTTCGGGCAAAGAGGATACAGTCATGTTGCCGCAAGGTTAGCCGTTTAGGAGCGCCGTTCGCAAGCAGGGTTCCGGGATGGCGCGGTGCTTGCTAACAGCGCAGGTCTGTACGGAGTGTTCGAATGAAGATCGCAATGGTTGGTTCAGGCTATGTCGGGCTGGTGTCTGGTGCCTGCTTTGCCGATTTCGGGCACGATGTGGTCTGCATTGACAAGGACGAGAGCAAGATCTCGCGGCTGCTGGATGGCGTAATGCCGATCTATGAGCCGGGTCTAGCTGAACTGGTCGCCGCAAACGTCAAGGCCGGACGGCTTTCGTTTTCGACCGATCTGACCGAAGCGATCGAGGGTGCGCAGGCGATTTTCATCGCCGTGGGCACGCCTTCGCGCCGTGGCGACGGTCACGCGGATCTGAGCTATGTTCACGCCGTTGCGCAGGAACTGGCTGTCAGTATCAAGACGCCGACTGTGGTCGTCACCAAGTCCACTGTGCCGGTCGGCACGGGTGATGAAGTGGAGCGCATCATTCGCGAGAGCGGCACGCAGGTGCAGTTCGCGGTCGTATCGAACCCTGAATTCCTGCGCGAAGGCGCGGCCATCGGTGATTTCAAGCGGCCCGACCGCATCGTGATCGGCGCGGAAGACGAATGGGCGCGCGGCGTGATGAAGGAGGTCTACCGCCCGCTGTTCCTCAACCGTGCGCCGATCCTGTTCACCTCGCGCCGCAGCAGCGAACTGATCAAGTACGCGGCCAATGCCTTCCTTGCCACCAAGATCACCTTCATCAACGAAATGGCCGACCTGTGCGAGAAGGTGGGCGGCGACGTACAGGATGTGGCACGCGGCATCGGCCTTGACGGGCGGATCGGGGGCAAGTTCCTGCACGCAGGGCCGGGATATGGCGGATCGTGCTTTCCCAAGGATACGCTGGCGTTGCTCAAGACCGCGGAGGACTTCAACAGCCCCGTCCGGCTGGTCGAAGCGGTGGTCAAGGTCAACGATAGCCGCAAGCGCGCGATGGGGCGCAAGGTGATCGAGGCGCTGGGCGGCGATGCGCGGGGCAAGCGCGTGGCTTTGCTCGGCCTCACGTTTAAGCCCAACACCGATGATATGCGCGATGCACCATCCATCGCAATCGTGCAGACGTTGCTTGATGCCGGGGCAGAGGTCGTGGCCTATGATCCTGAAGGCATGGAGGCGGCTGCCGCGTTGCTGCCGGATGTCCGCATGGTCGGCAACACTTATGCCGCTGTCGAAGGTGCCGATGCGGTTGCGCTGGTGACCGAATGGGATGCGTTCCGCGCGCTTGATTTCGCGCGGCTCAAGAAGCTGATGAACGCGGCGGTCATGGTCGATCTCCGCAATGTGTACGACCCCGCCGAGGTGCGCGCAGCGGGCTTTGAATATAGCAGCGTGGGACGGGTGTGACCGAGTTGCAGGCGGTTGCGCTTGCAGCCACCGGCATGACCGCCTAAGCGACAGACATGGCCGTATTCTTTCATGAAAATGACCTGCCCGAAGGCGTTCTTGCGCCCGGTCCGGTCGCTGTTGACACCGAAACGATGGGGTTGATCACCCCGCGCGATCGTCTGTGCGTGGTCCAGATTTCCGATGGCGAGGGGGATGAGCATCTCGTCCGCTTTTCACCGGGAAGCGATTATGCCGCGCCCAATCTCAAGGCTGTTCTGGGTGATCCGGCGCGCGTGAAGCTCTATCACTTCGCCCGCTTCGATCTGGCCGCCATCGAGCACTATCTGGGCGTGGTGGCTGCGCCGGTATTCTGCACCAAGATCGCGTCAAAGCTGGTGCGGACCTATACTGATCGCCACGGGCTGAAGGATCTGGTGCGCGAACTGCTGGGCAAGGAGATTTCCAAACAGCAGCAGTCGAGTGACTGGGGCGGTGCCGTGCTCTCTGACGCGCAGCAGGAATATGCCGCATCCGATGTGCGCCATCTTCACGCCATGCACACCATCCTGATCGAACGGCTTGAACGTGAAGGGCGCACGGCGATGGCGCAGGCGTGCTTCGATTTTCTGCCGATGCGTGCGCGGCTCGACCTTGCCGGTTGGGCAGAGCAAGACATTTTCAGCCACGCTTAAGGTTGGCAGACGCAAGGCTTAGCCGATGACCGTGCAGGCTGACATGATCCGTTCCCGGCGACGCGGCTTTGCCGCGCCCGGAGGGTTTCATGACCGGCTTGTGCAGGTTCTGGCACGCGGCTTGCCGGCGGCGGTGGGCGCGATGCTGGCGGTGATGATCATCGCGCCGCTTTCGCCGCGCGGTGAAATCAGTTTTTTGCTAGATCGGCGCAAGGTTGCCATTCTGGAAGACCGGATGAAGGTTTCCAGTGCGATGTATCGCGGGCAGGACGATGATGGGCGGAACTTTTCGATCACCGCTGGTTCTGCCGTTCAGCGCACGAAGGCGCGCCCATTGATCGAACTGGACCAGCTTACCGCACGGATCATGCTCGACGATGGCCCCGCGCAGTTGACAGCAGGCAACGGGGCCTATGATTTCGGCAAGGAAATCGTCGATATCGTAGGGCCGATCAATTTTCAGACGTCTGACGGTTATCGGATGACCGCAACCAACGTCGATATCGATCTGGGCAAGAAGCGTTTGCAAAGCAGGGGGCCGGTGGAAGGCCGTATTCCGGCTGGAACCTTCTCTGCCAACCGGATCAGCGCTGATCTTTCTGAGCGCACTGTGACACTTGATGGAAACGCCCGCCTCCGCATGGTGCCGGGCCAGATGAAGATGCCCTGACCTTGAAAAGGCCCCTGACCATGAAACGTCGGACCCGCATGACCACGCTCGAAATCGTCCGTGCTGCCCGCCCCTTGCGCTGGGGCGCGTTGGGCTTTGCCGGATCGGCGGCGCTGATTGCGGGCGCGCAGCACCTCTCTGCGCAGGGCATCGCCAACCACGATAGCAACGCCCCGGTGAACTATGCGGCTGATCGCATCGAAGTGCAGGACAAGGCCAAGCGCGTCGTGCTTTCGGGCAATGTCGATATCAACCAGTCGGACTTGCGCCTGAAGGCAAATCGTACGACGGTGGCTTATAGCGACGCGGGCGACATCAAGATCGATCGTATCGATGCGACTGGCGGGGTTCAGGTCAATCGTGGGGCTGAACAGGCGCGGGGCGATGTGGCCGTTTATGACTTCAACCGCAATGTGATCACCATGACTGGCAACGTCGCGCTGCGCAGGGGAACCGATACGCTCAATGGCGGGCGTCTGGTGATAGATCTCGATTCAGGCCTGTCCAGTGTGGATGGCAAGTCCGGTGGCGGGGCCAACAATGGCGGGCGTGTGACCGGAACGTTCAAGGTCCGCAATCGGGCTCAATAGAGCCAGATCGATTAGGTGCGCCTCCGACACCGGTCGAACGGTGGCGCATCCTTAGCAAGGCCATTGTCGAAATAGCGCTTTTTCAAGGCTGCGGCCGTGCGGCAGTCGATCTCTGCACCACGGCGCAATGCCGTGCTGACGGTCGTGGCAATATCCGGGCTGAAGCCTGAAACCGCACCACGCATGAAAGCGCGTGTCCAATAACCACCGCTGACGAGTGAATCTGCCATCGCCGCGCGTCCCTGCGGCGTTATCAGCAGATTGTCTGTCATCGGTTTGAGCGGGACTTGCGAATCCTGCAGGCCATAGAGCGCAGCCAGTCGGTGCGCGGCTTCGGCATGGTCGCCTGCCGACAGGGCAATGTCATACATCGCTCGCTGTGCAATCGGATCGCGCCAGCCGCGTTGAGCCGCGCGCTGAATGGCGAGGCCGCCGGCCTTCTGATCGTTGTTCCGTATCAACGCCACTGAGAGAAACGTAAAGCTTTCTGATGGAATCGGGCTGCGTTCTATCAGCGTCTGCGCTTCGGCAAATGCGGTGGCGGGCGGTGACGAACGCACGCTGCTCATCGTCAATTGCCATTGCGCGAAGTTGCGGAAGAGGGGCGGCACTACGGGGGCAAGTGCGGGCTGGCGCCGAACCGCGCGATCAGCCTGCGCCCCGACTGCGCCAATGGCGAGAACCGCCATCAAGGCTGCCCAGATGCTGCTGGAGATACGTTTGCCCATCATGCTGCGTGATCTCCGTCATGGCGTGATGATGAAGGTGTGGGCCTGCGTGTCAGTATGGGTGGCGCGATAAGGACCAGAGCGAAAGCAGCGAGGCAAAGCATTGTCTGATTGCGCAGCGGAAATTCGAGCAACGATTGCAGCGCCGCCGCCAGCAACACGCCGATGCCCGCAAGGGCGGGCCAACGCCGCTGTTCGTCACGCAATGCGCCCCAGCCGGCTTGCAGAACCCATATGGCCCATGCGGCAACCAGAAGCAGGGCAATCGGCCCTGCTTCGATTGCAAGTTCCAGAACTTCGTTGTGCGCGCGCCCGGCGCGACGTGCGCTGATATGTTCCAGCGATTCGTCCACCTGAAAAACTTCGTCGAACGTGCCCATGCCAGCACCGGCTGGCCAGAAACGCTCGGCCGAAAAACGGGCGTCTTCCCATATCTCGGGGCGGCGTTCGCCATCCTGTTCGAACCGCGCCATCACGGCTTCGAGCCGCGATCCGGGAACCGCTGTCACGGCGCCAAGGCTTAGTGCAGTTATTGCAGCGGCGATCACGCCGAACTGCACAGGCCGTGGAAGCGCCCCGGAGCCGACGTTGCTGCGGCCACGGTGCGCATAGGCCTTCAGCAGAAACAAGGCTGCGGGCAAGGTCAGTAGGGCAATGCCGCTGCGCGATTGGGTGAGAACGACGCCGGTGACGATAAGGATTGCCGTTGCAAACTTGCCGATCCAGCGCGGCGAAAGCACGCGCTGTGGCGCAAAGCACCCGATCAGCAGCAGGAGGCAGGATACCAGAAATATAGCCTCCGAATTGCGGTTAGCAAAGAAACCAAACAGCACGCCGGGCAGCGGGTTTTCGGGATAGAGCAGACCTTCTTGGTCACTGCCCATGACCTGAACGACACCCAGCAGCACGCTTGCGACACCTGCGGTGACGAACGTGAAGGCAATGCGCTGCCGAACTTCGGCCGAAACGAACAGGCCCACCATCAGCACTGCCAATGGTGCGACAAGGCCGATGAAGGCGACAAATGTTCTGGACGAGTTGACGGTAAGCGACCGCCAGCCCGGCTCGCTGACAGACTTTATCGCTTCTGTCACCAGATCCCGTCCCGGCAAACTCATCCAGAACGCTGGAGGCAGCGGCACGAGCTGCAGCAAAGGAAGCGCCAGCGTCAGGATCACCAATACGACGAGGGGGCGTGGCCCTTGCGTGATGAATCGTCCGACAAGATCGCCGTTGAGGCCGAGTACGGCAAAGGCAATCAATTGCACGACGAGATTGGACAATCCGTAGCCGACTCCGCCACCGCCAAGCAGGCAAGCAGCGGCGACGATTGCCAGAAGCATGATTGAGAGGTTCTTATGCATGATTGGGTGTTTGAACCGCTGCGCGGGAAGGTCAAGTCCGGCGCGTATCGTAGGGTGAGCGCTAGGTGACGGACAAGAAAAAACCCGGTCGCCTTTCAGCGACCGGGTTTTTAAAATTCCGGCTGATCAGATCAGTTTGCGCCGTTCGTGCCGTTATCGACAGCCTTGGACACACCATAAGCCACCGAACCAACGGCTACGATGATGATGATCCACAGGAACGGGAGCAGGTTGTTGTCTGCACTCACCGAAGTGGTGGCGCGGCTGGCCGAGTAGCTGGCAGCCGGATAGACCGACGAGCTGCTGGCACGGGTGCCGGCTTCGGCCACAACGGGAGCGGCCATAAGAGCCGTGGCGGCAAGCGCCGATGCAATGCGTGCAATCTTCATGCTCAAATCTCCTAAGCAGTATCGCTTCCGTGTACCGCCCTCTCGCCGGTCGAATACCGCAATGCAAAATGATTCGCAACTAAAACTACGTATTAACCCTGATTTGGATTGCTTTTGCCCTAACCAAAGTGAGGTTGAAAGTGGCGGTGTTGGGCGGAATTGACTGCGACTGTAGGGCAATACCGCGCAAAACGGCATTCCGAGCGTTCAACGCACATTCCGCACAATTGTGCCGTTTTGGATTTTGCAGTGCAATGCAAACTGCCTTGAAAACACCCTGAATGGTTTGTTTTTTTACGATTTCCGGGATGTGCCGAAACAGGGTGGAACAGGTCAGCCGTTGCGGAGCCAGTGCAATGTCTCGACTTCTTGCACGGCGCTGCCGGGTTCGATCTCGGCCCGTCGTGCGGCGAGATAGGCCTTGCCGCGTAGGAACAGCCACAGCGGATAGGCAAGCCAGCGAAGGGGGTTGCTGCCCTTTACGCGAAGGAGGCCAGCCAGTTTGAGCGGGGCAGGGGTCAAAGCGGCGCGAATTGCTGCCCCCCAGCCGGGGGACTGCCCCTTGCGCAAGGAAATGCCGCGTAACATCGATGCGTGTTCGGCAAGGCTTTCATCGCGAAGCATTGCGGCGGTGCAGACATCGAGGTGGCCAGCCAGATCGGCCGGCACGTGCAGCAGCAGCGTGTTTGGTACCCATGTGGCTCCGTGGGCCAAGGCCACCGCTGCGATCAATTGCAGGGCGCGCGCAAGCCCCATGTCATTTGCCTGTGCAATGAGCAGGGGCCAGTCGATCTTTCCGGTTTGCGCGGCAAAGTGCAGATCCGCCAAGGTTATCGGGCCATTTTCAAACATATGATGAAGCGTTGCGTGCTCCACCAGATGCAGGAAGTTAGCGTGCATGGATGGCACCAGCACCGTTGTGCCCGAAACATCGAAACCTTCGGCCTGCGCGAAAACCATTGCGACCAAGTGCGGCTCTTCCGCCCAGTCGCGCGCGTTGAGACGGTGGTGGATTTCGATGCTGATGCCATGTTTCCGGTCCACCAGTTCGGGAAGCTGGTGGCCGAATTCGACACCGTAGAATTCCGCCCAAGGCGCAATTTCATAACGGCCGCTGGAAATGAGAAGCTGCTGGGCTTGTTCGGCCTGATCCGCCGGGACAAGAAGATCGAGATCGCGCAAGGGGCGCAGCCGTGCATCGGGATAATCGCGATAGGCAAGCCGCGCACCTTTGAGGGCGATTGCAGGAATATCGTGAGATTTCAGGAAGGAAATCGTATCGGTAAGCGAAATCATGTGTCCGAAGGCAGACATGGAAAGCCGCCGCCGTTCATGCACCATCGCATCGTGGCATTCTTCGGGCAGGAGAGCGAAGCAATTGGCCCGCTGCAAAGCACGATCAAGCAGGGCTGCGACGCGCTTGGGAATGGCCTGTTCGACCAGATCGTACCAATCATCTTCGGAAAGCGCCGCAAAGTCTGCGGCCAGATCTGCCTCCGGCGCGGCGCAAAGGCGCAGCAGCACACTGGCCGAGCGGGAAAGCGTTGCGCTGCGGCAAGCCGAAGCTTCTGTCCGGGCGGGAAAATCGTTCAAATCGGTCGCTTCACGGGTCAGGGACATCGCTTTCGGATGGGCGGACCCTATGGGCTTTCCCCCTTGGCGTAAAGGCAGGAGCGCCCCTTATCTAGTCGATGACGCCGCCAACGATGCGCACGGTGCGGTCAGCAATGTCCTCAAGCGCGCCGCCATGCGCGATAACCAGCACCGTGCAACGATCGCGCAGGGCCTGAATGGTGCGGGCAATCGCGGCGTCGTTTTCGCGGTCGAGCGCGTTGGCGGCTTCATCAAGGATGAGCAGATCCGGTGCACGCAGCATGGCGCGGGCGAGGATGATGCGCTGGCGTTCGCCGCCGGAAAACTGATGGCCATGTTCGCCCACTTTCGTGTCCAGCCCTTGCGGCAGACGCAGCACGAAGTCCGCCGACGCTTCGGCCAGCGCAGTGCGCAAGGCATCGTCGCTGGCATCAGGGCTGGCCCACAGCAGATTGTCGCGCACGGTGCCGCTGAACAGGATCGGCACTTGCTGCACATAAGTGACGTGCGAGCGCCATGCCCGCCGCAAGGACGGGTCCAGCGGCTGTCCGTCAAGCGTGAGCTGGCCAGCATCTGGCGTGAGCAAGCCGCCGATGACATCCGCCAAAGTGCTTTTACCGGCACCGGAAGGGCCAGTCAGTGCGGTGATGGTGCGCACCGGCAGATCAATGCTGATCCGATCAAGCGCCGGGCGGGCACGACTTTCGAATTGGACGGTGATGTTCCGCAACGCGATTTCGCGGGTCACAGTGGGCAACACGATGCTGCTGTCCGCCTCGGCTTCCCGCGCAGTTTCGGCGGCGGTGATCATCGCTGCAGCGGAATCCACCGCCGGACGAGTATAGGCAATGTCCTGTAAGCAGCCCTGCAGGGTCAGCAGCAATGGCAGGCCACGCGCGAACAGCGCGATCATCGGCAGCATGTCCATCACATCAAAATGCCAGTATTTCAGCGCAATCCACACGACGATTGCGAGAAAGGTGGCATTGCCGACCTGCATGGCCAGTTGGCCCAGTTCGTTGTCCCGCAGAAAGTGGCGCTCTGCCCGATGGAGTGCGCCCAGTTCGCGGCGCAAACGATCCTCGGTGCGAGCCTCGGCACCGAAGCTCTTGATGATGCGCAGGGCAGATAGGCCCTCGGTCAGTTCCGCATGAATCCGGTCGTAAACGCCATCCAGAGCCATGCCAAGGCGCTGCGCGCGGCGGCGCATTCCGCGATAGGCGAGGATGACAAGGCTACCGCCAACCAGTGCGCCCGCGGTGAGCAACGGCGATATGGCCAGGGCCGCAATCCCGACGCCCGCCAGCGTGATGATCGTGACCCCAGCCGTCAGCAGGCGTTCGATACCGTGACCGACGCGATCCAGCGTGGTGAGCAGCAGATTGGCATTGCCCGTCTGCCGCATTCCCGAAAGCACGCGCCAGTCGCAGTGGAGCAACGCACGCCACGCGCGCAGCCGCAAGCCGTCGATCAATTCGCGCTGCACCCGCAGGCTGACGAGTGTCCGTGCGAGATTGAGCGCGCCTCTCAAACCGATCAGGACGACGAACAGCGCCAGCATGGTGCCTAGGGCATCCTTGCCGCCCAGCCTTGCCACGAAATCGCTCAGGATGCCGGGCAGCGCGGTCTGTCCGGTCATCACCGCAAGGATCGGAACAAGCAGGATCAGGCCGATGCTCTCTGTCGCAGCAGAGGCCAGCGAAAGCGTGAGCAGCAGCGCAGCGCGGCGCTTGTCGATCTGGCTCATGACGATTTGCAGAGCGGTGTTCAGAGGAGTTTCCCGTAAGGTATTAGGGTAAAGTGGCTGTATTCAGGGCGGGACATTCAGGTCTGTGCGCGATCGCCAAATGCGGCGAAGTCTGAAACGTCGCCACCGGTCACGACAATATCGCCCACGGCCAGCCATGCGTGGGCAAGCAGGGCGTCTTTACACCCATCACGCGGCTCACGCTTCATGCCGATCTGGATGCGGGCGGGGATGCCGAACGTCGCAAGCCAGCGTCTGGCAGCGAGGCATTGCACCAAGCAGTCTGACCGCCAGGGCACGCGCGGAACGGCGATGGCGATGGCCTTGGCGATACGATCCAGTTGCGCTTGCTGCTGTTGGTCGGGCTGGAATGAGGGGGAGGGAGCGGGCGTGAGATCCGGGATGCCGAGTTGTCGCACCGTTTTTCGCGCCAGCAGTACGCGGGCGAAAGCAAGTTCGGCTGCTGCCCGCGCGATATCGAGCGCGCGCACCGGACCAGCCGCTGCAAGGGCGGGCAGTTCGTGCAGAACGTGCGCAAGGGGCACTTTGACCTGTGCGGGGCGTTCCAGCCGGGTAGTCGCTGTAGAATTTGGCCCTTTAGAATCTGGCGCTACGAGATCTGGCGCAGGGTTTGGCATGGGTAAAAGCGGGTCCGGTCATGATCCGAGCCGATCGCGGATACATCGATCTTGCTAAAGCGCGGGAGGTGGTGAATCAATCCCCGCATTGGCTTCCGGTGCGCAACCGTGCCGGAACGGCGAAGGCTGACAGACTGCGTCCAGTGCACAAGAGGGCAGCCTTGGCCCCACATTTTCAATGCGGAGTATCGACTTGAGCGGATTTGCAGCGATCGTTCGATTTGACGGACGTCCAGTGGACGAAGCTGCGATCCGGCGGATGACCGTTGCAATGGACTTTCGCGCACACGACGGAATCCATCATCATGTGAGTGACGGCGTGGCGCTAGGGCACTGCGCGTTTCACACCACACCCGGTTCGGCTGAGGCCCCGCAACCGTGGTTGAGCGCGGACGGGATGCAGGGGCTGGTCATGGATGGCTGGCTGGCCAATCCAGACGAGTTGCGCACCGAACTTGAAGCAAGGCGCGCAAGGCTCCGCAACCATTCTGACGCAGAACTGATCCTCCATGCCTATGACCAGTGGGGCGAGGATTGCATCCACCATTTCGAGGGTGAATACGGCATCGTCATCTGGGATGGGCACCGCCGCAAGGTGATGTGCGTGCGCGATCATCTGGGAATGCGCCCGTTGCATTACCATTGGGATGGACTGCGGCTTGTGGTGGCGACAGACGTTGCCGGTGTGCTGGCTGCCGGGGATTTCCAGCAGAAGCCCAATGCTTATCGCATGGCCGAAAACCTTGCGAGCGAGTTCTATTCGCGTGACGAGACGGTGTGGGCCGGGGTCATGCGAATGCCGCTGGCATCCGCGATGCTGGTCGGCGCATCGGGGCCACGCGTGTGGGAATACTGGTCGTTGCCGCTGGATTATTCGATCCGATACAAGCGCGATGAGGATTACTACGAACAATACCGCGAACTGCTGATGGATTGCGTGCGCCGGGCGTCGCGCTCGCAAGTGGCGATTGGTTGCGAGGTGAGCGGTGGACACGATTCCTCCGCGATCTTCGCGCTGGCGCGGCGCTTGAAGGAAAGCGGGCGGCTGCAGGCTCCCGATGCGCTGGGTTTCACGCTTTCGGGCGTCCCCGGGACGATTTCCGACGAGATCGACTATGCGCGCGATGTCGGACGCTTTCTTGGCGTTCCGATCCACGAAAAGGCACGGACCTGTGCTGACATCTCATGGTTCGAACAGCACATCGCGATGGATCGCGACATGCCGTTCTTTCCCAATGCGCAATCCATGTTTGCCGAAGCGGAAATGATGCGCGATCACGGTTGTCGTGTCGTGCTGGACGGTGAAGGCGGAGATGAGTTCGTCGGTGGTTCGGCCTATTTTATCCATGAATTGCTGCGCGCGGGCAGGTTCGGGACGCTCTCTCGCGAATTGCAGTTGATGGGAAAGCGCAACGGCCTGCCCTATGTGGCGCAGCGCCTGTTCCGGTATGGGCTGCGGCCTTTGGCCCCCCTGTCGTTCGATGCGGCGATGCGGCACCTGCACCGCCATCGTGAACCGTGGCCGGATCATCTTGGCAAGGGGCCGCACTGGGTTGTTCGCCCGTTGCGCGATCAGTTGGCCGAGCGGCGCGAACAGTTCCGTTTGTCGGAGGATTCATGGAAAATCCGTAATCCATCCAAGCGGCGCCTGTGGCGCGAGTTGCGCGATCCCGGCTATGATGCGATCCGCGATATCAATGCGCGTATGCTGGCGCGCCTCGGTGTGGAAATGCGTACGGCGATGTATAGCCGCAAGTATTTCGAGTTCATCAGCGCCCTGCCCGAAACGATCCTTTACCGTGATGGTTACGGAAAGCACATTCACATTCAGGCCTTGCAGAAGGATTTGCCGCGATCCGTGCTCGATCGCCGCAGCAAGGCCGAGTTCAGCTTTACGTTCGAGCACCAATTCGCGCAGCTTGCCCCGTTCTTCGAACAGGAACTGCCCGCTGCGGCACCGGAAGAGGTATGCCCCGAAGGCTTGGCCAGCCTCTGGAATACCTATCGGACCAGTGCTGATGGCATATGGGAGTTGTGGCGCATTTTCGGCTGGTATCGCCTGAAGGCGCTTACCTCAGCCTGAGAGCTGCCCAAAGAGTTGCCCTAAGGGCTAGGTGGTCCTGTCGGCCTGCGTTGCATCGCAGCAATACTGCCGTTGGGTGCCGGTCTGACGCGCAGCTAGGGCACACCCTACCCGCGATTCCACGAATCATGGCGAGCCGAATGCGGCGGGTGCTCCCGTTTTACGCCAAACATATCCTTGGGTTAAACGAACGATATATTATACAAGTAATAATATAAACTATAGATAGTATCTAATGGAATAGTTTTCGCCAAATTCGAGGAATTATGTTATTATGCGCAAGGTTGCCGGCGGAAAAATTATTGTTATAAATCATATGTTTCGTTTGTGTATTTGATGGGGTTCGGGTTGCTGGGGCATTCTTGTGCGCCGCAAAAAACTTGCCCAAATTGGTCTTGTCGTTTACTTAAGTGTTAACGCTCTTTTTGTTATCTTCGTTCTGAATCCGACACGTCCATTTGAAGACTAAATCGGCTGAAAACGTTGAGACTTGGCTTGGAGAATAGATGTGACCGACCGTAACTCGAACGTTCGCAACGTTGCTGCCCGCCGCGCTTATGCACGTCCGGCGCTGACTGTTTACGGTTCGGTCCGTGAACTGACCGGCGGTATGTCGGCAGCCGGTTCTGACGCCATGCTCATGCTCAACATGATGGGCGTCTGATCAGCCTTCACGCTTTTTGAGTAGTACTGGCTGGTGTCCGACACACTTTCCGAACACCGTGGTTATCTGGTCGATACACGTCGCGTCGCCCGTTATGGCGACGCAATTGATCAGGTCGTTGCGCAAGGCGACACTGTAGTCGATCTCGGATGTGGCTTCGGTATTCTGGGCATGATGTGCCTGAAAGCCGGGGCCGCAAAGGCGTGGGGCATCGATGCCACCGATGCCATTGATATAGCCCGCGAAACCGCTGACCGCGCCGGTCTGGGCGATCGCTATCACTGCATTCACGACCAGACCTTCAGGGCGGAACTGCCCGAAAAGGTCGATGTTCTGATATGCGATCACGTGGGCTATTTTGGCGTCGATTACAGCATAGTACATCTGATGGCCGATGCTCGGCGGCGCTTTCTGAAGCCCGGCGGGCGAATGATACCCGAACGGCTTGAGCTTTATCTTGCCGGGGTTCGTTCGGAAGGTTGCAGGCAGATGCTGGATCGTTGGGAAACCGACGATGTTCCCGGCGATTATGCCTGGCTCCGCAGCTATGCGGTCAACACCAAACATGCCGTCGATCTCGTGCCGACAGATATCGCCACTGCGCCTGTCGTTTCAGGCCACGTCGTATTGGGCGACGACGCTCCCGAAACGCTGGTTTTCAAGGCAACGCTGGAAATCGACGAAAATGGCGTGCTCGATGGGATTGGCGGCTGGTTCGTCTGCGAACTGGGCGGCGGCGTAAGCATGAGCAATTCGCCCCTGGCCCGCGATGCGATCTGCCGTCACCAGATATTCCTTGGGTTCGACCAGCCGCTGGCTGTTACGGCTGGCAGCAAGGTCGATGTGTCCGTGCGCTTGAGCCACCGCAACGGCATCATCGCGTGGAGCGTCCGCGATCCCGCAACCGGGTGGTTGCAGCGCTATTCCAACTGGGCAGCAATGCCCATGTCGGCGGGTGAGCGTCTCAAGCCTCACGCCGCGCCGCGCCGGTTGAACGATCGCGGACGCGCACTCTCGGTCGTTCTGGGCTACCTTGACCAGAGCCTGACCGGACAGGAGATAGAGCAGGCTATCCTCCGGGAACATCCCGCGTTGTTCCCCAGCGCTGACGAGACTGCGCGCTTCGTGAAGGATGCCCTTGCGGACTACACCGCATGAATTACGCGCTTGCGTGGCGTCCGGCGCAGCAAATGGAAGATATTGCCGGGCAACCCTTTGATGTCTGGCGCGATGACGATGGAGGAGCATCGACGATGTTCCATCGCACGCTTGCGGGCTTTCTTGTCCGGTTCATTGATGGCGGCGATTTTCACATCGACCTTGCCTGTGGCCACGTCACCTGCACGCCCGTGCCGGAAGTTTCCGAAGACTACGCGCTGAACCTGTTCACCAACCAGATTCTCCCGTTGCTCTGGACATATGACGGGACGCCCGTGCTGCACGCCAGTTGCGTGGTGATTGATGAGAAGGCCTACGGCTTTCTTGGCCGTAGCGGTCGTGGGAAGTCTACCCTTGCGGCGGCTTTCGCACGGTTCGG
Organism: Novosphingobium sp. ERN07; assembly: GCF_012641335.1. Lineage (GTDB taxonomy): Bacteria > Pseudomonadota > Alphaproteobacteria > Sphingomonadales > Sphingomonadaceae > Novosphingobium. The sequence continues at coordinate 169,798 of NZ_JABAID010000001.1, read as the reverse complement.
CCATGCCTTTCTGACCGACGACGGCATGGTTATCGAGACCGATGGGAATGGCGTGAAAGTCAGGCCATACCTGGCTTCGATCCGCTTGCTGCCTGATAGTTGCAGTGCGCTGCTGGGCGAAGAAAGCGTCGATGTTGACGAAGATGACGACTGGGCACCCAAAGCACGCATCCCAGCCAGCGCGATGATACCTCATGCGGCGAATGCCGCGCCGCTGGCGGCGATCTACTTGCTGGACGAGCCGAAGTCCGATTGCGTGACGTTTGCGCCGCTGTCTGTTCCGGCGGGCGTCGATGCGCTGCTGCAGCATTCGTTCCTGCTCGATTCGCACGACAAGGCAAGGGTTCGTACGCATTTCAGATCGATGGTGGAACTGGCAGAATCCTGTCCGATGTTCGCTCTGGATTATCCGCGCGATTTCGCCCGGATTGAGAACACTGTTGCCGCAATCGCAGCACATGCAAGAGCAAATGCAACACAAAGGGGTAATTGACGTGGAACTGACCGGCTCCTTCACGCTTTCGGAAGACGTCGTTGCCCGTGAAGTGGGCGAGGAAACGATGCTTCTCGATCTGGCTAGCGGTACCTATTTCGGACTGAATCCGGTCGGCGGCCGGTTCTGGCAATTGTTGGAAGAGGGCCGCAGCGCGGCAGAGGCGCGCGATTGTCTGCTCGATGAATTTGAAGTTGAAGCAGATGTTCTCGACGCTGACCTTTCAACACTGCTGGATGAACTGGCAGCAAAGGGTCTTGTGGCCACAGTCTGAGCTTCGATGCCGGTTCAGACTGCCAATTCGATGCCTTTGATCGCTGCAAGCTCTGGCACATCGAACAACCGCGCCCAGTTGCGTGGCTGAACCAGTTCGGACGTGCCTGCGGGAATGTAATGAAAGAACAGCAGATCGCAGAATGTGCGACCCTTTGCCGGCGCAATAGGTTCGCGCCAGTGCCACTGGCTCGCTCCTGAAAAAAGCAGCGCATCCCCGGCCTCCAGCGCCATTGCGCGTATTGCATGGCCCGATCGCCCTTCCTTGACTGCCTGCCACTGATCAACCAGGGCCTCGCCGGTCTCAGGCCAGTCGATGATCGATGTGAAGCTGATCGGCCAAGGTTCGCTCTGATCTATGCAGATGTCGAACGTCCACTTGGCTGAGGGCGTGTCTAGATGCGTTTCGCACACGCCACGGCGGGCATAGAGCGACAGGAAGTTGTAACACGGTTCCAGCGGCTCCCCGGCCAGTTCAGACACCATGCCCGTGATTTCGGACTGCAAGGCGGTGAACGGCGGCCAATCGTGAACCACAAGTCGACCGAACTTCTCCAGCTCGTGAAATTCCAGCTTGTCGCGTGGGATGGCGGTGACGGCTTGCTTGATCGATGCGCGCAAGTCTTCGTCAAGGAAGCCCGGCACATATTTCACTTCGTAGGCAGGATCGGTCTTGAAGACAGTCATGGCGGCGTCAAATTCCGCCAGACGGGCCGGCGCCACCCGACTGATAACAACTTTCGCTTCGAAATAGCGTCGAAGCCAAAGGGAATCATACCACCCGAAGGAGAGCGGATCGACAAGCGTTTCCTGCATGGATACTGATTATCATCGCGGGCCTTGCTCGTCACGTGTATTTACCGCACCTGCGTAACGGCATTTCTCCAACAAGTGGTTGACCTTCCAAGTTTGCGCTGCGATGCAGCAAAAAATAGGTAGGTAAACGTAGTTTGACCGGCAACGCGGATCTCGCACTTTTTGCGTGACGCTCCGCAACATAGCCCGCGAACGGTGGACTGGGAGTGACACGACTCGTGACTGTACCGACGGTTGGCAAGTCTCGCAAAGGCATCATACTTGCTGGCGGATCGGGAACGCGGCTCTATCCGTTGACGCGTGGCGTTTCGAAGCAGCTCATGCCCGTTTTTGACAAGCCGATGATCTATTATCCTCTCAGCACACTGATGCTGGCGGGGATTCGTGATGTCCTGATCATCACAACACCTGAAGATGCAGGCCAGTTTCAACGCGTCCTTGGCGATGGATCGGCCTTCGGAGTCGCTCTCAGCTATGCTATTCAGCCAAGCCCTGACGGGCTGGCTCAAGCCTTTCATATCGGGGCTGATTTCGTCGCGGGTGGACCAAGCGCATTGGTTTTGGGTGACAACATCTTCTATGGTCATGGCCTGCCGGAGCTTCTGCGGAATGCCAGCCAACGAGCATCGGGAGCAAGCGTATTTGCTTACCGGGTCAATAACCCCGAAGCCTATGGTGTGGTGGCATTCAATGGGGATGGTATTGCCAACTCGATCGAAGAAAAGCCTGTCCAACCCAAATCGAACTACGCGGTCACCGGTCTCTACTTCTATGATGAGACGGTGGTGGATCGTGCCCGTGATCTGAAACCTTCGCCACGCGGCGAACTGGAAATCACCGACCTTAACCGGCTTTATATGGATGAAGGCCAGCTCTCGGTCGAGATCATGGGGCGCGGCTATGCTTGGCTCGATACTGGCACGCACGGCTCGCTGCTGGATGCTGCAACTTACGTGCGCATCACCGAAGAGCGTCAGGGTTTGAAGATTTGCTGTCCTGAAGAAATCGCCTGGCGTCAGGGCTTTATCAGCGATGCAGAGCTTGAGAACATCGCCCAGCCATTGCGCAAGTCCGGCTACGGTGAGTACCTGATGCAACTGCTTTTGCAAAAGGGCACGCTGTGAACATCATCGAGTGCGATATCGCCGGGCCACTGATCATCGAACCGCGCGTGTTCGGTGATGATCGCGGCTTCTTTCTGGAAAGCTGGAACTCGCAAGGCTTTGCCGCAGCCGGGCTGGACATGACCTTCGTGCAGGACAATCACAGCCGTTCGCAAAAGGGCGTGCTGCGTGGTATGCATTTCCAAAATCCGGCACCGCAGGGAAAGCTGGTGCGTGTAGTGCGCGGCGCAGTGTTTGACGCGATTGTCGATCTTCGCCGGTCTTCGCCCACATTCGGCAAATGGACCGGTGTGACGCTTTCGGCAGAAAACAAGCGTATGTTCTGGGTGCCCGAAGGCTTTGCCCACGGCTTTCTCACGCTCGAAAACGATACCGATTTCCTGTATAAGTGCACCGCGCCCTATTTGCCCCAGAACGAAGCCAGCCTTGCCTGGGATGATCCTACGGTCGGCATCGAATGGCCACTTGATGGCATCGAGCCAAAGCTTTCAGCGAAAGATGCTGATGGCGTTCCGCTGGCAGATGTGAAGGCCTTTGCATGAAAGCGCTGGTCACAGGCGTGAACGGCCAATTGGGCAAGGCTCTTCTTGCCACACGGCCTGAAGGCTGGGATTGCGTGGCGCTGGATCGCAAAACACTCGATCTGTCTGATTCCGATGCAATCGCCCGCGTGGTGGATGCCGAACAGCCCGACCTTGTGCTGAATGCGGCCGCTTATACCGCAGTAGACCGTGCCGAAAGCGAACCTGATCTGGCGCACACGATCAATGCGGGCGCACCAGACGCATTCGCTCGTGCATTGGAAAATTCCGGTAAGCGGCTTGTGCAGGTTTCGACCGACTTCGTGTTCGATGGCTCCAGTGGCCGCGGCTACCGGCCCGATGATGCGCGTAACCCGCAGTCGGTCTATGGTGCAAGCAAGGCTGCGGGCGAAGATGCGGCGGGTTCCGAAGCGATCATTGTGCGGACCAGCTGGGTCTATGCTGCGGGCGGCGCAAACTTCGTGCGGACGATGCTGCGCCTCATGCGCGAACGCGAAAGCCTGAACGTGGTGGCCGACCAGATCGGCACGCCGACATGGGCCACCTGCCTGGCCGATACGTTGTGGAGGCTGGCGGCCAAGGATCAGCCGGGCATCTACCATCACCGTGATGCAGGCGTTGCCAGTTGGTACGATTTTGCGGTTGCGATTGCCGAGGAGGCCGAGGCAATCGGGCTGCTGTCGCGTATCCCGTCGATAACTCCGATTGCAACCGCTGATTATCCGACACCGGCAAAGCGTCCGGCTTTTTCCGTGCTCGACGTATCGGGCACGCGTAAGCTCTTGGGCGATGCCCATGTTCATTGGCGCACGAACCTGAAAACAATGCTCAAAGAGGAAAAAGCCCTTGGCTAACCTGCTCGTCACCGGTGGTGCCGGTTTTATCGGCGGCAACTTCGTCCACTATTGGGCCAAGCAAAATCCTGCTGATGCCATCATCGTGCTCGATTGCCTGACCTATGCGGGTAACCGTTCGACCATCGCAGACGTTGAACAGGCCGAACTGGTGGTGGGCGATATCCGCGATACCGATCTCGTGGAAACGCTGCTGCGCGAACGGGATGTGCAGACCTTGGTCCACTTCGCTGCCGAAAGTCATGTGGACCGCTCGATCACCGGGCCGGATGCGTTCATTGAAACCAATATTCTGGGCACGAACAGCCTGCTCAAGGCTGCGCGCAAGGTCTGGCTCGATGAAGGCAGCGGGCGCGAACATCGTTTCCACCATATATCGACGGACGAGGTCTATGGCTCGCTTGGTCCGCATGACCCGGCGTTTTCCGAAACAACACAGTATCAGCCGAACTCGCCCTATTCCGCGTCAAAGGCTGCATCCGACCACCTGGTCCGCGCCTATCAGCACACTTATGGCCTGAACACGACGACGACGAATTGTTCGAACAATTACGGGCCGTATCATTATCCCGAAAAGCTGATTCCGCTGTTCGTGCTCAACGCGCTCGCCGGTAAGCCGTTGCCGATCTATGGCGATGGCATGAACGTGCGCGACTGGCTCTACGTCGAGGACCACTGTCGTGGCATCGAAGCTGCGCTCAAGAACGGCAAGCCAGGTGAGACGTACAACATCGGCGGTGGTGAGGAACTGCCCAACATGGCAGTGATTGATCGCATTTGCGCCGAGGTCGACCGCGCCTTTAGCGAAATCGACGGCTTGGCCGCGCGTTTCCCCGATGCACCGGCGGCCGAGGGCCGTCCTACCAGCGAACTCAAGACATTTGTCGAAGACCGCAAGGGTCATGATCGTCGCTATGCGATTGATGAGACCAAGGCGCGGGCACAACTCGGCTATGTACCGCAGCATGATTTCGAGAATGGCCTTCGCAGCACGCTGCGCTGGTATCTCGAAAACGAGGCATGGTGGCGACCGCTTCAGGAGCGTTGATCATGGTTGAAGGCAGTTCGCAGGCAAAGATCCGTCTCTGGGGCAGGATCATCCGCCCGATACAGCGCAAGCTGCGGCGCAGCCGCGCCGAACGCATTCTTGAAGCCTTTCCCGAAATCGTCGGAGCGCGTGTTGTCGATATCGGTGGCTCTATCGCCTTCTGGCGCGGGGTGTCAGATATTCTGCGACCCCGGCGGGTGATCATCTACAATATAGATATGGGGCGCGCGACAATGGCGCTGTCCGACGAAAACGGCATCGAAATCCGCATTTACGATGGCACCCATATTCCAGAAGAAGACGGTTCGGCAGATATTGTGATTTGCAATTCCGTCATCGAACATGTGCCTGTCGCAGCGCGTGCGGGATTCGCAGCAGAGTTACGCCGCATTGCAAAGCGGTTTGTGGTGCAGACTCCCTCGCCGGCGTTCCCGGTCGAACTCCATTTCGGCCTGCCGCTGGTGCACTGGCTGCCGCGTTCACTGGGACGGATATTGGTTCGGGTATCGCCGTTTGGTTTGTTGAGCGATGCCAACGCTGCAGAATACTTCGACCAAACGCAATTGTTGGGGAAAGCAGAACTGCGAAAATTCTTCCCAGGATCGCAAATCCAGACTGAACACATGCTGGGCCTGCCGAAAAGCTATCTGGTGATATCACCTTCCTGACCAAGTTTGGGCATCCCGGCCCTATTGTGCGGCAGAGCCGGGATGTCTGATTCAATCAGCGCCAGGCGGGCAACTTTCCGCGCGCTTCTTCCGCTTGCGATCATGCCCGACCTTGGGTGCACGCGTCATGCCTTGCAGCAAAGCGGTAGGCGTGAAATCGCCATTTGCAGGATCGACGAACAACGTATCGTAATTGCCGGCAATGGTTGTGCCGGCTCCCAGTGCAGGGGCGGTCCAGCCGTCGAAGATATGGTTGTCTGCGATCTTGAGGTCTGCATCGGCAGGGCCGAGCCAATTGATCCGGCGTAGAACATTATTGGCAAAAAGGCAGAACCTGTCGGGGTTATAGGTGTCCTGCGTGCGAAGGTTGAACTGCTGCGAAGCCCAAGTATTGTGCGCAATAACGACGTGGCTGTGGTTCTGTTGCACTTGGCTGGCGGTGCCGGAGTTGGTGGCGTAAACCGATTCCCCAATCTTGTTCCAGAATGCGTTGTTGAGCACGAGGAAGTCCTTCGCCCCATCGCCACCTTTGATGAAAATGTCCTGCCCGACCATTCCCACGACGGTGTTCTCGGCAATGATGACGTTTTCCACTATCCCGCCACCGGCAATGCTGTTCTGTTGCCAGAAATCGGCATGAACATCGAATTCGGTGACCAGCAGTAGCGTGGTGTTCTTTACGCTCACTTGGCCAAAGCCGATGCCCTTCAATCCCGGCAATGACAGGGCCGATGCACGGCGCGAATCATCGATCAGCGTAGCCTCAAAGCCGACGCCAAGGCCGTTGAGCCAGGCGACGACATCCGAGACATCGTAATTCGTCCCGGCAAGGTAATAGGCTTCCGATGCGCTCACTTGGAAAGTCGCGCTGTTTGCCCCCCATCGCGCCGTGAAGGTGCGGACGCTACTCACATCGTTGCCGCCTGCAAGCGCCAGCGTTGCCGTGGCTTCTGGCCCCACGTAGCGCACGGTCATAGCATCCACGTCCTTGTGCCAGTCTGGCGTGGAATCCCAGTCGTCAACCCGATTGCCGATAACACATGCGCCATCGGTGGCTACGTCGTTGAACCCTTCGCGCATCTTGGATCCGCGCAGCAGCGACGAACGGCACGCCGCATAGGAAACGTTGAAGAAGTCGCACTCTGTATACCACGGCGAACCATCCCCGAATTGCGGGATCGGACGCTTGCCCTTGCGCCAAAGATGGTATCGCCCATCGGAATTGATGAACTTTACCCCGTCGAACCACAGATCGCGCAAGCCTTCGTTGCGCATATACGACACGTTTTTCAGGTCGAAGGTGATGTTCTCGCCACGGAAACGCAGACCTTCATAGTTGATCCGCATGATCGCATTGGAATCGTTCGTATAGGCGGCCTTGCCAATCGTTACGGGAACATCGGCCGCGATCGTGCAGTATCCCGCGCCCAGATAGGCGGGGGAGCCGGTGTTGAGAATGTCGTAAAGTCCCGGCTCTGTTATCGTGATCAGCGGATGATGCGCCTCCACGCTTCGCATATAAGTTAGCGCTGCGGTGACGGACTGATAGCGGGCACCTGCCACCACCGGCTGTGATGGCGCTACTGCCACGGCGTAATCGTGGGGCACAGCTTTCGGGAAGAATGCGTAAGGCCCCATGACCCGCCGTTGAAGCTCAGGGTCTTTCGGTACCGCCTCGAAATAAAGGTTGGCTGCTCCATCGCGGCCATCGCGGCGCAGTTCGATCCACCAGCCGAAATATGTAACCGGGTTGCCGTTGGCATCATTGAAGGATTGCAGCGATGGTTCGGCAATGTCGATTGTGTGGCCCTCGTAATGGACCACAACCTTCTCAAGCCCCATGTTGTCGATCAGCGTGCCGCCATTGTTGGCGCCCGCATATACCCCCACCAGCATCCGGTCCGTATAGACCTGATTGGGCGGGACCAGCATCCGCATGGCGGGCTTGCCGACCGTCCTGACAGGATCGACGGGAACGGACTGGAATCCGCTCCCGGCAATTCCGGTCCATCCCGCACCGGGAACGATCCCGGCCAGTCTGGTCGTCGCTGGCCGCACACGGCTGGCCAGTGACGGACCATAGCCAAAGCCGAAACCCGCCATCAGGCAAGCCCTACGAGATCAGCAGCCGTGGTGCCGGTCACACGGATCGCGCGCACCCGAACGTCGAGAATGAACCCGGCTGGCAGGTTGCGAAAGGTCACATCTGCGGTGCCGTTGACCGGCCGCAGCACAAGATCGCCGCCAGTGCCGATGTAAATGGCCTTGGTCGCACGTTCGAACTCCACCGTATCATGCGGTGTGATCGAAAAGCACGTTCCGGCGGGCGTCATCGGGCTGTCGACGGTGTTGAGGAATGGGTCTTCCATGAATGTTCTCCTTGCTTGAACAAAAGGCGAACATTCAACTATCACTGCCCAATGCCTGTAGGAAAATGTTTTCTCGATGGAATTTCCGCAACCCGATCAGGCTCATTTCTTCCGAAGAACAATGCGTTTCAGCGCGCCCTTCCAGCTTTCGCCCACATGGACCTGCCGCCATTCCGAAAAGAATTTCCCATGTGGCCCGCCCGATGGAAACTCCACGATTCGGAAAAGCATGGGGAAGATATCTTCGGGCGCATTGCCATGATCGCTCATCGACGTGCGTGTTGCACCGGGGCTGAATTCGTTGACCAGCACATTGGGATAGCGATCGCGGTCGATCTCCAGCGCGATGCCGCGTGTCAGCGGGTGAAGCGCGCCTTTCGTGGTGGCATAGGCCATCGATCCGGGGAACGGATTTACATCGGCCAGCGATCCCATGACGATGATCCGCCCGCAATTGCGTTCGAGCATTCCCGGCAGCACCGGGCGCACCGCATTGGCCACCCCTTCGATATTGGTGCGCATCATGGCCGAGAATGATTCAGGCGTCTGGTCCAGGAAATGAACCTTGTCATAGATCGCGGCGTTGGCGACGAGCACGTCAACAGGGCCGATCTCCTGCGCGATGCGTGCAAACACGCTCAGACACTGGTGCGCATCGCACACATCGATGGTGTAGGGGCGGATCGCCGGATTGCCATCGGCAGTCTGCTCCAGCGCGGCCTGCGTCCGGCCCAGCGCGGCAACGGTAAAACCTTTGGCTGCAAAAGCGCGCGCCAATGCCCGGCCAATGCCTGACCCTGCCCCCGTAATCACCACGTTGCGCAAATCGCGCGGTTCGATCACGCGCGCTACAGAAGAACTCATCAGGCTACGGCTCCGAACTTGCCCGCCAGACGCGGGCCGATTAGCGAACGCACCAGCCGTGCCGGTACGTCCTTGTAGCGCAAGGCAGGCTTTTCGATGAACGTCCAGGTCATCAGCGCGATCAGGCAGGCCATGCCCCATCCCAGCACAAACAGCACCAGTGGCGCTTCCACAGGCCAGAACCGCATGATCACCACAAAAGCCACGCTGTGCGTCAGATAGATTCCGTAGGACAGGTCAGCCTTGGCCAGCAGCGGCCCCCACGGAAACCGGATCATGCCAAGGCCAGCGACAAGATAAGCAACCAGCATCGGTGCCGTGATCACGCCCATGCTCAGCCATAGCGAGCCAAGCAGGAGCGAAAAAGCCAGCGCCATCAGGCTGCGTGAATAGGGGATCTTGTCGCGATAGAGATAGATCAGCGATCCGGCACCGAAATAGCCGAACAGTTCGAACAGGCGCAGCGGTTTGAACGGGCCGGTCGGCACCACGCGAAAGTAGATCAGCGCGCCTGCAACGATTATCATGCACCAAAGAGCCAGAAATAGCTGGCGATTGCGCGTGACAGCCAGCAATTGCAGCACGCCCAGCGTGATGTAGCACAGCCATTCGTAGTGCAGCGTCCACATTGGCCCGTTGATCGTGCGTCCCCCGTCATAATCGGTCACGCCCGGCAGATGCAGGCTCAACCATGTCAGGAGATTGCGGAAATAGAGCCACGGTGCCGGGCGGGTGAAGTATTCTGCCGGAGCAAGGTCGGAAACGATCGGGCCGATCACAAGCGCGGTTGTCGCCACCACTACGAACAGTAGCGGCATGATCCGCATGAAGCGCCGTGACAGATATTCCAGCACATCACCATTGCGCAGCAGGCCGGGCGTAACCAGAAACCCGCTGAGAACGAAGAAGATCGCGACGGAAAGGAAGCCAAGGTTGGTATAGCCCCGGCTGAAAGCGTTTATCCAGTCTACGGCCACGATATCGTATTTGATGGCAAGACTGTGATGAAAGACCACCGCGCTCGCTGCGCAGATTCGCACCGTATCAAAGCCCGGCCCCCGATTGCCAAGGCGAGCAAATGCTGCACCGATCGTGGCAGCATCGCTTTGCGAAACGGGTGTCCCTTGCTGGCTCGTTGCCTGACCCGCTGCATTATCGGCATCCCCGGACTTTTCCGTCACCTTCAAACGCCTTCCCGCAGAACTGATCCAAAACGGCATAATCACGTTTGTTGGCAAAAGCCATTCCGCATTGCAGCAAAAATCATTGTCAGCGGCGGGCAATTCGATAATGTCGCGCGCGCAGCACTTTGTGCAGCGGGAAAATACCTCTTCACCGGAGCATAAGCTTTTGAGCCTGAAAAAGCGTATCGGATCGATGATCCCTTATCCGGCCATCGCGATCGGTCGAAAGGTCGTCCATTTCGGACCCAACCGCTGCGAAGTGTGCGGCACTGCAACACGTGGGCGGATTGATAGCGGATACGGCTTTCCCGTCCTTGAAGAACTTCAGGTCGTTGGCGGGTTGAAACGCCGCAAGGATCTTTGCCCGGTTTGTCACTCCGGTTCGCGCGAACGGCTGATCTGGTTTTACCTGACGCGGCATCACACGGCATTCCGTGGCACCGGTGCGGCCATGACAGTTGCCCATTTCGCACCGGAAAAGGGTCTGTCCATCGAACTGCGGTCCCGCTTTGGATCGGGCTATACTGCCTATGATCTTGCGCCGCATCGCTATCGTCACATGAACGATGTCCAGCCGCAGAATCTCGAAGGGCTGACACTGGCCGACAATTCGGTCGATCTGGTCGTGGCCAATCACATCATGGAACATGTTTACGATCTGCCCAAGGCGCTGTCTGAAGTGCGACGCGTGCTCAAGCCGGGCAGCGGCCTTGCGATTATGCAGGTGCCGATTGCGCTCAAGATGGGCGAACATCGCGATGGTGGCCAGAACATGGGACCGCAAGAGCGGATCGACGTGTTTGGCCAAGACGATCACGTGCGCCTGTTTACGCCTGAATCCTATGAGCAGTCGCTCAAAAGCGCAGGCTTCGCGGTAGAGCCGTTCAACGCCTTTGCCGATGATGCGGCGCTGGCCACGCAGTGGGAGCTTGATCCCTTCGAAACCCTGCTGCTGATCCGCGATCCAGCCTGAACTGCGGCAACGCAGCCCTTTTGCGGGTGAAATGACGTGCAGATGCTGAAGGCGAAGCTTGGCGGCGTTCGCGGCGAAATGCTGATCGCATTTGCCATGCGGTTTCTTACCGCTGGCATCAGCTTCGCGCTGAACTGGCTGGTGGCGCGGCAGTTCGGGCCGCACGGCTCAGGCCTTTATGCGATCGTGATGACCACTGGCGTGCTGTTCTCCACGCTGACGGCGCTTGGGCTGGACATCGTGATCGTTCGCACGATCTCGGTGGCAAAGGTCGAAAACAACTTTGGCGTCGCGCGCAAGGCGATCCACCACGGCCTCGGCGTCACGCTCATCGCCTCGCTGCTCGTCGGTGCGATTTTCGTGTTCGGCAATCGCCCGATTTCAGAGCTTTGGGTAAAGGGCGGGGAAGCCGCACCGTTCATTCTGGTCACCGGCCTGCTGATCCCGGTCATGGCCGCGATGCGGCTGCTGGGATCAACTTTGCGCGCGCTGGGCAAGATTGCCTTGTCGCAAGCCGTGCAGGGGCCGCTGGGCACTGGCCTCGCGCTTGCCCTTTTGGCCGGTTTCGCCCTTGCAGGCAGCGGGTTTCCGACGATCTACGCTGCCGGTTTCTATCTGTTCGGAAACGTCGTCTGTCTCGTCGTTTCGCTCATCGCCGTCTACCGCCTGATCAGCAAGTGGCCCGTGGGCGAACACTCGCCCATGCTCACCTCCGGCCTGATGGTGCTGGGTTCACAGGTCACCGTGTTCCTTGTGGAGTGGTTCGCCACGCTGATGCTGACCAACACCGCGACGACTGCAGACGCCGGAATTTTCCGCGTCTGCTTTCAGATCGGCGCGTTGTTCGGCCTGATCATGATGGCGTCCGAATCGATCATGGCACCACACTTTGCGCGCAAGCTCGCGCAGGGGGACAAGGCAGGAGTCGCCCGTCTGGCGCGTAGCGTCTCGCTGGCCATGATCGCTGCCGGTGCGCCGTTGATGATCGTGATCCTCGTTGCGCCCGAATTCCTGCTCGGCTTGTTCGGTGAAGAGTTCCGCAGTGGGGCGAATGCGCTGCGCCTGATCGCGCTTGGGCAGATGGCCAACATTGCCACCGGCCCGGTTTCATCGATTCTGCTGATGGCCCGGCAAGAGAAATGGTCGCTGACCTTCGGCATCGTTGGCTGCCTTGTCGCAGGTGTGCTCAGCTACGTTCTCGTGCCGCTTTATGGCGTCATGGGTGCCGCTTGGGCCGTTTCAGCGGGTATTCTGGTGCGCCGCATCACGGCTTCGATCGTCGTGCGCAAGGTCGTCGGGATCAGTTTCTTCGGCTGACCTCTCAGTCGAGCGAAGTGCGCCCGCGATACCCGTTCCACCACAGCCACGGACGCAGCACCACCCGGTCATAGGCCTTGCGCCGCGCCCGGTGTCCGCGCGAAGCAAGGCCGAGAACCGTGCTCGTCCCCCAACGCCGCGCCGCTTCAAGCCACAGCGCCAGCCCGGCAATCTGTGCCAGCGGGGCCTGCCAGTGCCGCCGGGCATAGTGCATCGCCCCAGTCGTCGCGAACATCAGCCGCGTGGCGGAATGCGGCGTGCCGCTGCCGACATTGTGAATGATCTTGCAATGCGGCGTGATCCACGCCTGCTCACCCATCCGGGCAAGGCGTGCGAACAGGTCGATCTCTTCGGAGTAGAGCAGGAAGCTTTCATCAAAGCCGCCAAGCCTGTCCCACGTCTGGCGCGAGAGCATCATCAGCCCGCCGCACAGCACGTCCACCCGCTCCGGTTCGCTCAGCGCTTCAAGCTCGGCTCGCCGCACGCCCACATTGCTGCCAACAAAGGCATTGCGCAGCAGGCCGGGCACCGTGGGGATCGAAAGGAAATTGCCCGTGTCAAACGTGCCATCGGGCAGCGTCGTCACCCCGCCCCACGCCCCGGCCGGCTGGTGCCTGGCAAAGTCCAGCAGCCGGTCGATTGCCGCATCGTACAGCCGGGTATCGGGGTTGAGCAGCAGCAGGTATTGCCCCCGCGCCTCGCTTGCCAGTGCATTATTGCCCTTGCCAAAGCCTATATTCCCCCGGCTGGGCACGATCCGCACCGATGGAAATTCGCGGGCGACCAGATCCGCCGTCCCATCGCAGCCATTGTCGATCAGCAGAATTTCATGGCTGCAACTGGTATGCGCGATGACCGAACCGATGCAATCACTGATAAAGTCGCGCGAATTGTAGGCAACGATCAGAATGCTGACGTCAGGCTGCCCGACCCGCCCTTCAAGACTGATCATCCGGCCACCACACGCCTTTGCCGCCGCCATTTGCCGATCATGGCCCGAACCGGCGCATCGAACAGGCTCGCTACAGCCTGCGCCGCCGCCATCAGGATGAAGAGATAGACCGCGACCGCAGCCCATCCATCAAGCGACAGTTTCTCCGTCAACTTGTTCACGAAGATGATCAGCGGCCCGTGGATGGCGTACACTGCAAAGGAGATTGCGCCGAGAAACTCGAAAGGACGGGCCAGCGCGGCTGGCAATTCCAGACGAATGCCTGCAGCGACGAGGGCAGGGAACAGCCCGAACACGCAGGCCAGTTCCCATGCCCCGCGCTGCGCTTCGCCCGGCGTCCAGGCAAGAACTGTGACCAGCACCCCCAACGGAATGAAGGAAAGCCACGACGAACGCCGGGGCTGCGTTCCAAGCATCCGAAACAGGATGATGCCGAACGGGAACGAGTAGCAGACGCGCGCAATGCCAAGCGGCAGCGTGGCTGCGGAATATCCCACGTCCATGAAGTGCGGCGGGCCGGTAAACCCGATCAACACTACCGCGCTTACCGCCATGATGCCCGCGAGCGCGCGATTTGACAGTTGGAACATGCCCAGCGCGAACGCCACGTTGATCAGCAGTTCCAGAAACAGCGTCCACGAAGGCACGTTAAGCGGAAACAGATTGCGGGCATCCAGAGGCACCGGCAGCATAAAGGTGCCGAAGACAGTGGCCAGCGCCAGTTCCGTCCCGCCTCGCACGTTCGGATTGCCTGCCACCAGCATTGCCATGCTGCGCAGGAAACCCAGCACATGCCCGACCAGATAGATCGGATAGAACCGGATCACGCGCATGATCATGAATTCGCGCGCCGAGAGCGTTCCCGCCAATCGTTCAGAATATGTGAGCGCGATGACGAACCCACTCAACACAAAGAAGAAATCGACAGCCAGATAGCCCGCAGGCACGATCGGCGTGGTGGCAAGCCCCCAGTGATACAGCGCAACCGCCAGTGCAGCGAGGCCACGCATTCCATCAAGCGCGGCATAGCGCTTTGCAAGTGCTGGCGATGTTTCAGGCATGGCGCGGCGTGTTCGCCATGCTGAGCGGAGAAGCCTGCCTGCGCTGCACAATCTTGCGGGTTCCGGTGTTCAGCCGCACTTGTTCGGAAAGCGCAACGACGAAGCCTGCGGTCATCATGAACCACGCGATGTTGTTTGCCCACAGCGCGCCAGCCCACGCCACCGTGGCCGAAACTGCCAGCGCGATCATCGCGCCGATGGTGGTGCCGTAATCGAGTGTGTTCAGGCGGCGGTTCTTTGCGCCGCACCGCCACAAGGCCCAGATCACGCCAAGGCCAAACAGCACAGCGGTGGGCAGGCCATAGCGCACAGCCAGCATCAGCCAGTGATTGTCGATGGTTTCCATGACCATCCAGTGCGCGCGCCCCATCGCCTTGTCACCGATGCCGAACCACAGATTGCGTTCGACCGATGCCGTGCCGTAGGTCCAGATCTGGATGCGGTAATACCCCGATCGAGGGTTCAGCGTGGCGTACTGGATCAGGGTGCGGATGGCGCCGCGCCCGGTGAACGCTTCCAGCGCAACATAAAGCGCGATGAACGCATAGACGAGATAGATCATCCGCTCGCGCATCCGCAGAACCACGTTGAAGAAACCACGATAGCTCAGCAGGAATGCCGTAAGCGCCAGTGCCAGAAAGGCCGTGCTGCTGACCGTGAAAATCGCGGCAAGCGAGGCCAGCACGCCCAGCAACCGTGTCTGTTGCGGCAGCCCCGAAAGGAAATAGAGCGACAGCAGCGACATCATGAACATGCCCGCCGCAATGGAATGCGGGAACGTGGCGCGCGCGCGCAGCAGGCCCATGCGGATTTCGTAGAGGTTTTCCATCGTGCCACGCTGTGGGAACAGCGGCGCGATCAGCAACTGGTGCGAAATCGATTCGAAAACCAGAATGCCTGCGATGATCAGCGCCCCCGGCAATGCCCTTCGCAGGAATTCGCGCAGCCTTCGGGCATCGACCAGATAGGCGCGCCCCACCAGATAAGTGCCGAGCGAATCGATCACGAAGCTGCCGCCAAACTGCAAACCGCGATCAAGGCCCAGCGCACCGAATGCCGCGACAAAGCCATAGGCAGCGCCGCCGATGATCAGCCAGTCGGGCATGGTCATTCGCAACCGCCGCTGCACGATTTCCACCACCGCAAACGGCATCAGAACCATCGCGACAAGGCGATAGGGCGGAATGACCACACCGCCCAAGTCCAGCGACAGGCCAGCAGGCAGCAGCAGCGCCCAGAACAGCACCAGCGGCATGGTTAGCCGCTTCAGCTCTTCCCGTGTCAACCGGGGGTTCGCGGGGCGGGCGTTTGCGGGCCGGGGAGGGCGCGCAGCATTCAAGGCGGGCATTGGCGCCATCAAAAGTACCGCTTCCCCTTCGCAAGTGCAGCAGAACTGCTGCGCAAGCTATGTATTAACGCTGATAGGGTGTCAATCAACACAGGGTTCTCCTGTGCCCTTTGCGCAGGGCCGCGCTCCTGCTGCAATCGCAGCAATTCCTTCTGCCACGCGCATGGCGTTGGCCGCCACCGTCAGGGCCGGATTGATGCCTAACGACGATGGAAACACCGAAGCATCGACCACATACAGCCCTTCGTGTCCCCACACGGAACCATCCGGCGCCGTAACCGATGTTTCGGGCGATGTGCCCATCCGGCAAGTTCCCATCGGATGGCCAAGGTTGGGCGCGCCCAACCTTTTGAGAAAGCGCACGGAAAAT
The DNA here is from genome assembly GCF_012641335.1 of Novosphingobium sp. ERN07. Classification (GTDB taxonomy): domain Bacteria; phylum Pseudomonadota; class Alphaproteobacteria; order Sphingomonadales; family Sphingomonadaceae; genus Novosphingobium. Next base: position 153,542 of record NZ_JABAID010000001.1, on the reverse strand, counting down.
GGTGCAAACGCTTCGCGCATCAGCTTGCGAAAGCGTTTGGCGCGCATCAGCAATTCATCCGGTGCATGATAGGTCACCGCAACCCGGCCAAGACCGGGAACCACGCTATCACCCGCTGCATCTACCCGGTTGGAGGCATAGGGCAGGTCTTCAAGGTTTGAAGTGAACAGAACCGACCGCTTGAACATTGCAGAAGCGAACGTGCCGATCACATCGGTGATCAGGCGCAGCATGGGCAACTTGCCAATGCCCATTTCCATCGCTTCGCCTTCCAGATACTTGCTGACCATCCACGGCGACCCAGCCATGCCAAGGGACTGGCATTCGGCAAGCGGCATTACGCCATCGATGTAGTGATCCCGAAAGCCAAGAACCTTCATCGGGCCATGAGCGGGAGAGCGATCTCCCGCGTTAAGTATCGCAAAGATATCGCCAAAGTGAAACATCAGCCCGCCGCCGACCAGTGCAGGCACGCGCCCTTCCGGCCAGAGTTCAGGCGACCGCTGGAGGATCAGCGGCGTGTTGAGGGCGCCAGCCGCCAACACCACCCGTCGTGCAGAAACGACGTCCGTTTCTCCTGCCGCAGATCGGACGACGAGATTGTAACCACCCGCCCGGCGCGGTGTGATGCACTCGACGCTCGCGTCAGTGCGAAGTCTGGCACGTTGTGAAGTCAGTTCTTCACGCAAGGCTCGCGTAAAGCTGTCGGACTTGCATAGCCGCAGGCAGCGTTCGCCTTGGCACTCCTTGCAGCCGGGCACATAATCGATCCCGACGTGCATTCTGAACGGATGGCGGCCATTGGCCTCCAACCTTTCTGCCAGCTTTGCGATAGTGGCAGATACCGGTGGCGGCGGCAGAAGGTCTGCGTCATCGTCGGTATCCAGTGGATCGCGTGTCCCGGCCACGCGAAACAATTGTTCCGCCCGTTCGTAATAGCCGCGCATTTCGTCAAAGGTCACAGGCCAGGCATTGGGAAGGGCTTGCTGTGCGCCGGGCAACCACGCATCCGGCTGCCAGTCTTGCTCAAAATCGGTGCGTCGCGCACGCGCCAACGCCGCGCCATATACCTGCGATGAACCGCCGGGAATGCGCGCAACCACCGAAGGAACTTCGCGATAGGAAGCATCTGCATGTGAGCGGAGCAGAAGAGGGTCGGGCCATCGCTCTCCACCCGGATCGGCAGTAGGCTTGCTCGAAATCTTTGCTTTGAGCTTTGCCTTGAACGACAGCTTTACCTTGCCCTCACGCGGTGGCCGTGCGCTTTCAAGAACCAGCGTCGAATGGCCGGCTTGCGAAAGAACGGCAGCAGCCATTGCACCGCCCATGCCGCTGCCGATGACAACAACGTCCCAAAGATGCTCTGACCCTGCCCCGGACGCCTGCGTTGCGGCATCAGGGTGCGTTGCGGAACTTCCGCTCACGATCAGGTGTCGATGTCGTTCGGCTTGCGTGCATTCAATTTGCGCTGGATGATCGGCGGCACCCAATCGCGCAGGAAATGGCGCATGTGCAGTTTGAAATCGAACTTGTCGCTTGTGCCGGGACGTGCCTGAAATGCTGTTGTCCGCTTCGGTGCCAACCGCTCACTGCCTTCGAAAGCCGTATAATAATACGTCGCGATAGAACGACGCGATACTTCCGGCGGGCAGGTCAAGGGATCTGGGTGCCCGTGATAGCTGTCAAGGTCGGTGTTGAACATCACCGCGCGTCCCAGCACGGGTGCAACGCTCTTCTGGCAAGCGGTCATACCGCGATCCCAAAGCTCAAGGTTGCCGCCAAAAGACTCGTCCCAATCCTCGTTCAGGTAGATCAGCAGATTGATGCGACGCTGCAGCTTCATCTTGGGGTGCATGTTGAAATCGGCATGGACGCCCAGCAGGCCACCCTGCTTTGTTTCATGCAGACCGCCGCCAGTGTAATAGGGGTCAGCGACCAGACCTTTCATCCCGGTCATTTCGCGCAGGAATGCGAGAAATGCCTGACTGTTGAGTTCGTTCAGCAGGTGGCGGATGAAAGGGCTGCACTCCGCCGGATGGAACTGCGTTTTCTTCAGTTCCTGCGCACGCGCGAACGTTCTTCCTGAATTGGAAGGAAACTCGGCAATCACTTTCCGAAGAAAGGTCGAATCCACGAAATCGTCTATAACGATATGCGGAAAGGGTTCCGCGTTCTGATATTCGTCCGCTCGCGCGCGACCTGCCTCACGAGCCTGCTCTTCATTGAAAAAGGGCAGGCCGACCGCGGTCTCTTCAAGTTCAAGAATGCTCATCTGTCTTAAAATCCGTGATCGGGACCAAATGGTCCTTGGGTTGCCAGAAAATTCTCCCCGGAACTCTCGGCCGTAACTCGCAGATTGCCCGACAGGGTGTTGGTGCGGCCCCCCGTTGCGTCGGATTCGTCGATATATTCCGGTTTCATACCAATTCGGACCGATTTCGCGCAAGGCCGAGCTTGGCGCGCAGGGCGGCAAAATTTGCCATTGAAGGGGCGAATTCGGCGTCCAACTGGGCGAGGAGGTCTGCGTTCTGTTTCACTTCGTCGCGGTCCAGCGGGGCGGAGTTCATCTCGCGCACGAAGGTTTTCAGGCGGCGCACCAGCGGCGTTTCAGGCAGTAGCTTTGCCGCGCGCCCGCCGACCATGCGGATCAGACGGCTGCGGGTCTTTACGGTGGGGTTTGACCGGTCAACCTCACACGTCAGCAGCGGGTCGGGGTCGATGCCCAGCCAGTGTGCGATGTCGGCCAGAACGCCATCGCGGTCGGCACCCAGTTCCTCTACCGATGTGACATAGAGCCGTTCGGGCGGCACCACCGCGCTCCAGCGCTCAAGCATCTGGTCATAGTGGCTGTCGGCCCATGCGTTGACCATCATCTTCTGGTCATTCAGCCGGCTGTCCACCGGGGGGCGGATCTCATCAATGAACTGCGCGAACGAGGTTACATGCGGCAGGCGCTTGTGATGATAACGCGCGTATTGATAGAGCGAGAACAGCCGCGCCGATGGCTTGCGCACCACGAACAGCACTTTGGGCTGCGGATCGAGCGTGGCAATCGTGCTGAGCGCGACCTGCTGATACTGGTACTGGGGCGAGGCATCGAGCCAAACGTCGAAATCGCCCTGTCCTTTATCGGCAAACTGATCGGCCCAGCCTGCTACGCCCAGATCGCGCACATTCTGCGCGGTGGCCAGTTCGTCGCCCGCGTCCATCAGGAAGCGCACTTCCTTTTCGATGCCGCCGGTTACGCGGGGGTGGCTGACTAGCAGATCGTAAAGCGTAGTGGTGCCGCACTTGGCCACGCCGGGCATGATCAGGTTGGGAGTCCAGACTGCGCTCATGCCGCGGCCCCTTGTGCGGCTGCTTGCGCGGGCGTGTCTGCGGCGTTCCAGATCGTGCTGGCGGGCACATCGCCGCCGACGGTCTGGATCCGCTGCCACAGCGCCATATCGTCGGCATAAAGCTCTTCGATCCCGGCGCGCAGGCTGGCTGGCAGGGCCGCGCGTTTAAGATCGGCGGTGAACTGGTTGCACCATGCGTTGATCTCGCGGATCGTGGCGGGACCATCAATGCCGCCGCCGTGGCGCACCATCAGCGGCCCGCCATGCTCCACCCGCTTGTAAACCCCGGTGCCCGTCAGCTTGCGCGCCATGTCGATGGGCTTGCTGCGCCCGGCGAGCGGTTTGGCACCGCCCTTGTTGCTCTGCTGCGCCACCGGCACGGCCTTTACGCCAAACCGCGCCTCGATCTGGTCCAGCGCCTGATCGAAGGCGGATGTGCGATAGAGATAGGGATCGATGCGCAGCGCGCCGTGCCGGTCGGCCAGAAAGCTGACCTGCGGTTCGTGATGCGCATCGAAGAAGCTGTAGCGGACGAGTTCGAAGAATCCTTCGGCGAACTGTTCGATCGGCAGATGCGCGATGGCGCAGAGTTCGCGGTAGACATCTTCCGGCGCGGTCACCCGGTCCTTGCGGCTGGGGTCTTCGATCTGGAAATGGGTGACGCGCAGCATCGTTTCGGGAATCGAGCTGAGGAAGCGGCCATAGGGATCGCGCAGGAAGGCCACGCTGGGGCCATCGAACTGGTCGAACGCGATCCAGTCGCGGCAATCGAGCCGGACTTTGGATTCAGTCGAGGCGTTCTTGGAAATGCGCAGCAGCCCAAGTTTGCGGTCGGCCCGCACCAGAACGTGGCCGTGCGGATGGGTGGTGGTCAGCGGGGCACGGGAAATGGGCATTCAGGCCGCTCCGGCAACAAGAGTGGGGGATGGCGCGAGAGCTTTGTCCAACGCTGCGGCATAGTCCTGCGCGATGGCCGCGCGGGTGAAACGCTGCGCGGCGGGCGATTGCTGCCACAATTGCAGCGCGGCCTTGAGCGCTGCTTCCTCGTCGATCAGGCGCGCCATCGCATCGGCCAGCGCGCGCGGATCGTCGGGGGGCACTGCGATGGCAAAGGGGCAATCGTCGAAATAGCCCGAAACCGCCTGCCCTGCCGGATAGATCACCGGTAGCCCCGCAAACAGCGCTTCAATGAACACAAGGCCGAATGTCTCGCGGCGCGATGGTAGGACGAAGCCGGTTGCGGCGTTCATCCGCGCCGCCACCGCTGTGCGGTCAAGCGCCCCTTCCAGAGTCAGCCCCGGCGCATCGCCTGCCGCTGCGCGCGCGGCGGCCATATCGGCATCGCTGCCGCCGCCGCAGATCGCCAGATGCGGCGTTCGCCCATCTGCTGCCAGCAACCGCAATGCTTGGGCCATCGCGGACAGGTTCTTGCGGGCGTGGCTTTTCAGGTGAAACACGCTGAGCAACCCGTTCCCACCCGTCACCGGTGCGCGCGGCATGTCGATTTCGGTCGGGCAGGGCACCACGGAAACCGGGCCGGTGCGCGTGCCCAGTTTCGCCTCCACGGCGTCAAGCGCCCAGGGCGCAAATGTGGTCGTCTGAACTGCACCTAGATGCACCTGGCGGCACACAGACCGCAGATCAGGGCGTGCAGACAGGATCTTGGTGTCAGTATCGCCCTGTATCGTAACGGCGTAGGGCACACCGGTTGTGCGTGCCGCCTGCATCACCGCAATGCCTTCAACCGTCAGCTTGTGCGCCACGATCAGATCGGGCTTTTCGCCCGCCGCGATGCTCTCTGCAATCCGGTCACCCAACTGGACCAGCATGGCCTTGTGATAAAGCCCGCGCCCCGGCGCGCGATAGATCAGCGCCTCGCCCCATTCGAACGGCTGGGTTTGCGTTTCCAGTTTCGGCGTGCCCAGTCCGCGCACCACGGACCCCAGCAAGGCTGCGGGCGGGGGGGATTGGCGGTTGATCGAGATGACCCGGTGGCGGAACCTGTCCGCCGTCAGATCGAGCAGGGTGCGGATGACCTTGGTTTTTGCAGCCTCGATCGGATCGGGGAAATCCGCTGAAACATGAAGGATCAGCGGCTTGCGCCCTCCTTCGGGTTTCAGCTCGTCGAGGTTCACGCAACTGCTCCTCAAGAAACCATCCCGAAGGATGCGCAAAGACTTCCGCCGAAAGGGCAGGAGCGGTGGGTGCCGTCCCTGCCGACTGGCGTTCTACAGTCGTTGCGGGGAGGTGATGTGCCTGCCCCGCTTGCTTTCCAGGTTCCCTCTTAGTCCTTCGCCCGATCTCCGTAGGCGTAGTACTGGTAGTGGTAATCGTAAGCCATGCCGGCTTCGCCTGCGCGGTACTTGGTCAGGACGACGCCCGCGAGCTTTGCGCCTGCGCTTGCCAGACGGCGGATCGCGGTCTTTGCCTGGCCGTAATGCGCACGGTTGGCTTCGACGATGAAGATCGTGGCATCGGCAATGCGCGACAGCAACGGCGCGTCGGCAAGGCCCATGACTGGCACCGAGTCAAAGATGATCAGCGAATACTGTTCGCGGTAGTGCTCCACGAAATCGATCAGCACTTGCGAAGACAGCAGTTCAACCGGGTTGATCTTCGACCGGGCGACCGGAAGCACGTCGAGATTTTCGGGCGTGCCCTTGATCAGCGCATCTTCGAATTTCACGTCACCCAGCAGCACTTCGACAAAGCCGGTGTCGGGGCGCTTGGTCCCGAACAACGCGAAGAGCGACGGCTTGCGCAAGTCGGCGTCGATCAGCAGCGTGCGGCGGCCAAGCTGAGCATACTTGCGGGCGATGGTGGCCGCGGTGAGCGACTTGCCTTCGGAAGGTTCGGAACTGGTGATCTGCAGCACGCGATGCTTGCCGGGGACCACGAAGTCCACCGAACTGCGGATCGAGGAGTAGGCTTCCATCAGCACGCTGAACGGGTCGGAAACTTCCTCGGCCAGATCGCGGTCGCCCACATCCGGGGTATAGCCCAGCAGCGGCAGGCCAAGCTTGCGCTCCACCTCGTCGGTGCTGCGGATGCGGTCGTCGAAGATTTCGCGCAGGATGGCGATGCCCACGGCGAGCGCGGTGCCCAACAGCAGGCCGATCAGCATGTTCTTGGGCAGGCTGGGCGAAACCGGACCACCCGGAACCCGCGCGGCGTCAAGCTTGGTACTGACCCCGGAGTTGAGGTTCGCGGCGGCGGAGATTTCGTTGTAGCGGGTGAGCAGCGATGCAAGCTGCGTGCGCAGAGCGGTCGCTTCACGATCAAGCATATTGTAGCGCACGCGCTTGTCCTGTTCGACAAGCGTATCGCCCGAAACCTTGGTCAGTTCGCCTTCCAGTGCTGATTCCTGACGCTGCGCGATCTGGTATTCGTCACGAATGCTGTTCTTAACCGCCGCCGTGGCGTTGTTGATCTGCGTGGTCAGCGAGGTGACTTGCGCGTTGAGTTCGCGCAGGCGCGGATAGCCTTCGCCATAGCGCTGGCGCAGTTGCGAAAGTTCGGTGATCGCCTTGGAGCGTTCGGTGATCATCGCCTGAATGGCGGTGTTCTGCTGAACTTCGGGCAGTTGCGTGGCAGGCACGTTGGCGATAGCATTCCAGCGCTGTTCTGCAGCGATACGCTTGGCCCGCGCTTCGGTATAGGTCTGGTTGACGCTGGCCAGTGTGGCCACCTTCACCGTTTGGGCCGGGCTAGCCTGACCATCGGTGGCCGTAGAAATTACCGGAGCCTGCGCAACGATGCCGTTGATCCTGGCATAGGCGTTGGTCGCCACTTCGGCTTCCTGCACCTTTTGCTGCAACTTGCCGATCTCGTCGCGCAGATAGTTGCGGGCGTAGGTATTGGTTTCGACGCTACGGCGGACATCTTCCTGCACGAAGGCATCGGTGATCGCATTCGCCATTTCGGCCGCAATGGTCGGGCTGGGCGAGTCGAAGGCGATTGTCATGATCCGGTTTTCAGTCGGGATGACCACGCGCGTGCCACCCTCGACAATATCGGCGGCGGCTTCGCGTCGCGCGCTCTTCCAGCCGGCATCGTCCATGCCTTCGGGGCGCACCTTGGCAAGTTCACCGATGAAGTCTTCGCGATCAGCCAGCTTGCGTGCATCGACCACCTGATAGGCGATGCGACGGCTGGTGATGACCGTCGACTGCGTTTGCATATACCGGTCGACTTCGTTGACCGGGATTTCGGGCGAGATGTTCTGACCGTTGACGATGTAGGATATGAACGGTTCGATCCGCACCGTGGCTGCAGCGCTGTACATCGGGCGTGTCAGCAGCGTGATGACCAGGGCCGCGACCAGCGCCAGGCCAATGATCCCGGCCAGCATGTAGCGCTGGCGGTAGAGAATGCCCCGGATCATCGAAAGGCTGATCAGGCTGGGGGCTCCACCGGCGGCATCTCCATCATCGAGCAGGTACTGCTCGGAAGGCGATCGGGTCAGGCTGGCGTTCGTCATTCGGGTCAAAACCTTCTGGAATTCTTTGCGCGATCGGCTCCGAGGGAGCGGACTATCAGAAGCGTGTGAAGAGCGCGAAAGCGGGCAATGCCTTGATCAGATCCTGCCAGAACAGCGACAGGCCAGAAGTGCCAACAATCACGCGATCGCTCGGCAGCAACACAGGGTCCATCATTGTGCCTGCGCGCACTGCGCCGTAATCGAACTTGGCCACCGCAATGCCGTCTTTGGTCTGGCGGAAGATCGCCACTTCGCTGAGCTTGCCTTCGCGCTTCAGGCCTTCGGCCAGCGCGATTGCCCCGGTCAGACGGGTGCCCGGCTTGAACGGAAACATGCCGGGCTTTTCAACCGAACCTTCGACCGTGACGAGGTGCGAGCCGAACTGCATGACGTTGACCGAGACGCGCGGATCAATGAGCTGGCTCTTGGCCAAGCGTTCGGTCACGGTCCGTTCAAGATCGCCGGTGGTAAGACCTTCGACCTTGATCGGTCCGATGAGCGGTAGCGACAGCATGCCGTCGGCTCCGACCGGAATGTTCTGCACCGAAAGGTCGGGTTCGCGGAACACGGTGACCGAAACGACGTCTGATGGGCGCAGAGTGTAAATCTCGGCCTCGTCTGCCGAGAAGTTGGTCTGACCCAGTTCAGCTACCGGCGTGTTTGCGGCCATGCCGATGCGCGCAGTCGGACCTGTGCTGCATCCTGCGATGGTGACGGCGGCTCCGAAAAGGAATGCCGTTCTTGCAGCGCAGCGAGCCACTGTATTGTCCATGCTGGCTTTCACCCTGAAAAACTGCCTGAAAAACTATTCGGCATATTAAGTATTAACAGCATACCCCCCGCACACCTTTGGCGCAAGTCTGGCCTAGGTTGGGAAAACTGCCATGTTCTGCCAGTTCTGGACAGGCCTGTGACACTTTGGCAGGAAACACGCGATGGCTTATGCTGCGAAGCAGCAAACCGGCTGATCGCCTGTTTACGGAACGGGAGTTTCGCTTCGCAATGCACAAGTCTACCGAACTGCTGAGTCTTGTGGCGGCAGCGTTCTATATCGTCACTGCGATTCTTGCCGTGCCAGCGGCACGTTCCGTGCAAGCCGCGCGCGGCACGCCGCACTGGCACCGCACGGTGTGGATCGTTGCCGTGGTATTGTTCGTATGCTGCGCCGCTTCGCGCCTGTTCGGCGTCGAAGAGGGCTTGCGTCAGTTGCTGCGCGGCGAATTGCGCGACGAGCGCCTTTACGCCGAGCGCCGCGAATATCAGGCTATGGTCGCCAGTGGCATCATCATTGCAGGCAGTATTGCCAGCATGATCGGTGCCGCAAAGGTCATCAGCAGCGGGGTGCTGCGGTCCAGCGGACTTTCGCGCATTGCCCTGATGGCAGGGCTGGCCTGCGCGGCGATGGTAATCCTCATCGTTGTCCGCGTGGTTTCCCTGCACGCTCTCGACGTGCTGCTCTATCGCGGGCCGCGCCTCAACTGGATCGTGGATATAGGCGCGACCGCAATGACCGGCGCGCTGGCATGGCTCTACGCCGCCCGTACCGGACACCAGCGTCGCCGCTGAAGGTTTATGACGGGCCGCTTCAGGCATCCAGCCGCAGCGCCTTGCGATAGGCCGCGATCAGCGGTGCGATCTGGTGGCCCCAGTTCAGTTCGGTTTCCACGCGCTTGCGCCCGAACTTGCCCATTTCGGCACGGCGGGCCGGATCTTCGATCAGTTCGATGATCTTGTCGGCCATGTCGACCGGATCGTTTGCCTTGGCGTAAAGCGAGGCTTCCTGCGCCGAGAAACGGCCCTCGGTAACGTCGAACTGTACCATCGCCTTTTCAAGGCTCATGTATTCCATGATCTTGTTCATGGTCGACTTGTCGTTCATCGCGTTTACCCGGTCAGGGTTCACGCCCACGTCCATCGTCGAAAGCACTTCGAACAGATCCTGATCGGGCGCGCGACCGGTGAAGTGGATGAAGTCCGCAAGCCCCTTGTCCGCCACCAGCGTCTTCAGCTTGGCAAGGCTTGGCCCGCCGCCCACCAGGCAGAACTGGATATCATCGCGTTGCTTCACGCGCACGATGTGTTCAACGGCATCGATCAGCAGATCGATGCCTTCCTGATCGCCCATCACGCCGACATAGCCGACCAGGTACTTGCGCCCGTTCTTCCAGCTATCCACCGGGGGCACGCGCTTCAAACGGCTGAGATCGGGGCCTGAACGGACCACGAAAACCTTGTCCGGGTCCATCCCGCCGCGTTCGATGGCGATCTGGCGATAGGACTGGTTGGTCGCCATCGAAACGTCGGCGGCCTTGAAGGTCAGCTTTTCGAACAGCACCATCAGTTTCCAGAAGAAGCCGCGCTTGTCGAACTTGGCTTCGTAAAGCTCTGGGTTGATGTCGTGGTGATCGAAGATGTACTTCACGCCGAAGAGCTTCAGCGGCAGCGCGACAAGAAAGATCAGATCTGGCGGATTGCAGCCCTGAATCACGTCGATCCCGCGCTTGAACAAGATCTTCCACGTCAGCACCGTTTCCCAGAACAGCGCTGCACCATATTCCAGCAAAAAGCCCAGCGCGCCGCTCGCCTCAATCGGCAGCGGGTGGCGGTGGATATCGATGCCGTCGATCACCTCGAACCGCTTTTCGTATCCCTTGCCGGTGGGGCAAATGATCGAAACCAGCGCGCCCGCCGCCTTGAGCGTCCGCGCTTCCTGCCAAACGCGCCGGTCGAATGGCAGCGGCAGGTTTTCAACCACGATCAGCACCTTCTTGCCTTTTAGCGGAAGGCCTGGAATCTCCGTGGGAAACTCGAAGTCAGAGGCGGCGACGGGCGCGTTCATGCAATCGCGCTCACATCGACGACACGCTTGTTGCCCAAGGACAAATCCTTGATCAGCCGGTTGGTGGCGATAACCACTGCATAATCACCGCTTTCGGCAGTGGCCTTGTCTACCAGCAGCCCGTCGATGGTTGGCAGGATCGCATAGGCATAGCCAAGGTTCTGGCCAACAAGACTTTCGGGCTTCAACTGCGGATCATAGACATCAAGCGCATAGCCCGCGTCGAGCAGCTTGCGCGCCATGTCCACCGCCGGGCTTTCGCGCAAGTCGTCGGTATCGGCCTTGAACGAAAGGCCCACCAGCAGCACGCGCGCACCCGGTTCAAGCCCCTGTGTCACTTGCAGGAATTGGTGGTGCTTGTGTGCATCGTTGCTGCGCAGCAGGGAATCGACAAGGTGGGTCTGCGCCCCGGTATCGGCTGCGATATGCTGCAGCGCGCGCACGTCCTTGGGCAGGCATGATCCGCCGAACGGCCCGCCGGGACGGGTGTAGTAGGGCGAAATGTTGAGCTTGGTGTCAGATACGAAGATCTGGTGCACCTGGCGTGCCGAGATATCGAGGTTCTGGCACACGCGGCCCACTTCGTTGGCGAAGGCCACCTTTACCGCGTGCCACGTGTTGTCGACGAACTTGGTGATCTCGGCTTCGCGGATGCCCACGTGGAAGATCGGCGCTTCGATGCCGTCGTGCAGCGCAACCATCTTTTCCGAAGGTGTGCCGTCGATCGTGCCCAGCACGATCTTGGGCGGGTGGAAATAATCCTCAATCGCGGTCGCTTCGCGCAGGAATTCAGGGTTGTAGACCAGTTCCACCAGCCGGTCGCAGGCGTCGCCCAACGCGGTGCGGAAGATCGGCAGGATCATCTGCTCGGTCGTGCCGGGGCGCATGGTGGACCGGTAGACCACGGTCAGCGGCTGCGCGCGGTCGGGCTTGATCGACGCCGCGATGGCGCGCGTGACCTGCACGATGAAGCTCATGTTGTGTGCGCCATCGACGCCGCTTGGCGTGCCGACGCAGACGATAGCGATATCGGCATCGTCCAACTTGTTACCGATCTCGGTCACGGCGTCCAGACGGCCTTCGGCGCGCGCCTTGCCGATCAGATCGTCCAGTCCCGGCTCATAGACCGGCGAACGTCCGGCGTTGAGCGTATCAACCTTGCCCGCGCTCACATCGATGCCGAGGACATGGTGCCCTTGGCTGGCAATACATCCTGCTGCAGTGCAACCCACATAGCCAAGGCCGAGAATGGCGATCTTCAATGTATACTCCTGTCGGCTGGCAATAATTCCGCGCGTTTTGCGCGAGTCATCGGTTGCAGATGGCTTGCGCAAAGAAGATGTTCGAACCTGCGCTCGAACGGTCTTCTGGATGGTTCCATTTTGGACCTAGCAAGCATGTCGAAATGGTGCAATGCGGCATAAGCATAAATGCATATCCCTTTCTGGGCCAAGGCGCGGCTGTCCTTTGCCAAAGTCAAAGGGGCCCAAAGGAATGACGTCGGTATGATCGCAGATAAGATCGCATCTAGCGCGCGACCGCGCAGCAAAGTCTGGATGCGCTGCTGCATGGCAATGTTTGGCACGATGGCGCTTTTCGCGGCCCATCCTTCCGATGCTGCGGATTCCGTTGATACCGATGCTGCCTGGCCGGTGCGATTGCGCTTTGACATGGCGCGCGTGGCGCAGGTCGAATGGCGTTTGCGGCAGGTCTCCGGCGATCTGTGCCCGACGATGGCGTCCGACATTGGCGCTGTCCTTGATGATCGCCGGGCCTACCGCAAGGCAGATTGGCCTTTGCTCGCCCGGACGCTCGGCATGGGCGAGTGGCCGGTCGTCGCGGCGCTGATTCCAGACGGTCCGGCTGCTCAGGCGGGGCTGATGGTGGGGGACGAGATCGAAGCGGTCAACGGACAGACGGTCGATTCGATAATCGAACGCCACAAGGCCGGACCTTTGGTTGCCGAAGCGGTGCTGGGCGATATTGCGGCCACACCGCAGGGCCAAGCTATCGATCTGGTGGTGCGTCGTGGCGCGCAGAGCAGAACAGTCAGCGTTATGCCGGCACGCCATTGCGCCGTTCGGCTGGTGCTTGAAGCAGACCGCAGCATCGATGCGCACAGCGATGCGCGCAACGTGTCGATCTCTACCGGCCTCGTCACGCTCTCGGCCAACGACGATGAACTGGCGATGGTGGCGGGGCACGAAATGGCGCACATCATCCACCGTGATCGCCGGGGCGGCGGCATTGGCAAGCGCAGGCGCATGGAAGACGCTGCCGATTCGCTGGGGCTGCAACTGCTGCACTGCGCGGGGTATCACGCCTCTGCAGGCGTCATGCTGTTCGACCGTTTGCGCAAGCGTGACTGGCTGGGCTTTCTGCGCGCGCCCACGCACCGCTCGTTCGCCAAGCGCGTGGAGCGGTTGCAGGGCGAGATACCCGGACTCACCTGTCCAGCTACGCCCCATCCGGCCGTCTGATGCTACAGACACGGAAAAACCTTTCGGCTCGAACGGGTCGGATCAGAATGCGCGGTCGTGAATCAGGACGCGCGCGGTGTTGACGATGATCTTCAGATCGCGCCAGATCGTCCAGCCATCGAGATATTCGAGGTCGGCCTGAAGACGGTGCGCCAGATCGTTTTCGGTATCCGTTGCGCCACGCAGGCCGCGCACTTGTGCAAGCCCAGTCAGGCCGGGCTTGAGCGAGTGGCGAAGCCAGTAGCGGTGGTCGACTTCCCAGAAAAGCTTGTCACCGGCGAGTGAGCCGATGGCGTGCGGACGCGGGCCAACGACCGACATTTCCCCACGCAAGACGTTGAAAAGCTGTGGCAGTTCATCAATGCTCGTGCGGCGGATGAAGCGGCCGATGCGCGTGATGCGATCATCGTCCTTGCTGGCGGAGCGGTTGCCGCTGGCATCCAGCTTTTCCACGCGCATCGAACGAAACTTGAAGATCGGGAAGAAGCGGTTGCCGCGCCCCGTGCGCTTTTGCACGAAAAACACCGGGCCACCGTCTTCCAGCTTGACCAAAAGCGCCACCAGCAACAGCAGAGGGGCAAAGGCCAGCACGGCACCACCCGCCAGTGTCACGTCGAGCGCGCGCTTGATCACGCGCGCGCGCAGGCCCAGCGGTCCGCTGGCCACGATCAGCGCGCCGTAATCGCGTTCCCGCCGCGCACCGATCACGCCCAGCGTGCGCACATCAGGATCGACGATCTCGCCCGAAACGTTCGCGCTCTTGAATACCAGCGCCCATGCCGCACGGCGTTCCGGTGGGCAGCTTACCAGAACCCTGTCCATATTGAGCATGTAGAGACCGAGGCGGTCCATCATGTGCGGATCACCCAGATCCGGCGCAAGATGATGTTCGCGCGCATCGATGTGAAAGGCGTGTGCCACGCGCAGTGCCGCGCCGCCATCGTCGATCAGCAGCGTGTTGGTTGCCGCTTCGCCGCACCGTGCGCGGATCAGTGGGCATACCAACGACCGCAGCCAGACCAGCAATACCATGCTGAGCGCGAGGCCAAGCATGGCGGAAACGCGCGAGAAATCGTCCGTGCTCTTGGTTGCAAAGCCGACGAACAGCAGGACAGCCTCTGCTCCGACGAGCGACACCATCGCACGTCCGCGTGCAAAGTTGATGCGGCGGAGGGCGGTAAGCGAATAGACCTGAAGGCTGAGCGCGATGGTCCAGTACAGCGGGATCATCACTTGGGTGTGCAGCAGCGAATCAGCTTCGAAGAAATCGCCCAGGTACAACCACGAGGCTGTGCCAAGCCCGCCGAAGATGGCCAGCGCATCCAGCAGCAGGAATACAGCGTAAAGCTGCAACCGCCGCTGCTCCAGTGATGGAGCCAAAGGTAAGGTAACCCGCCTGCGTTCCTGCGACGCGCGCATTTCGCTTGCCGGGATGTGCTTCGTCATCGCTTCTGCTTGCCCCTCATCCCTGGATAGCCTGCCAAAGTCTGACAGGTTAACCCAGGTTCGAACTTGTGCTTGTGACGACCGACCTGTTCTTATTGCACTGCGCAAAAATACCTAGTGCTGCTGCGATAGCAAGCAGGTTCCTGTCCCTTAGTGAGATTTACCACACGAGCTAACGGAAAACCGCCACAGTTTATCGCGCAGCAGCGCGTGCAATCTCGGCAAGGCCTTGTGCAACAGCCAGTTCCCCGTTGCGATTGTCCTCGATCAGTGTGCGGTGCAGCATCATCAGGCGCTCGCACAACCGCGTGAGGCGCGCACCGCGCCAGCGCTTCAACTGCTGCGAGATGTCTTGCCGGTCCCGAAAAAAGACACTTTTTTCCTGCTGGACGAAGCTGTCCACATCGCTGCGTTCGCCCATCCGGGCGGTAAGCTGAACCAGTTGTGCAGTGCGGCGCTGGAGCGCAAGAACCAGACCCACAGGGTTGATGCCCTGTTCGCGCATCCGTGCAAGTTCGGCGGGAATTCGCCGCGCCTTGCCGCCCAGCACGGCGTTGACCAGCGGCATCATGCCATCGTCTTCGCTCACCGCGCAGATCTCGTCCAGCGCTGCAGCATCCGCAGGGCGGGGGGCCTGCGGACTCGCATCGAGGAACAGCGCCAGCTTCTCGATCTCGCTGCGCGCCATGCGCGTGTCGAGCGCGGTTGATCGGGCGATTCGTTCGGCCAGATCGTCGGTCAATCGCACGCCCATTGCATCGGCCATGCTGCGCACTGTCCCGGCCACGGATCGCAGGTCGGGCAAGTAGAACATGCCGACCATCGCGTCGTCGCGGTTGTCCAGCAGCTTCGCGATGCGCGATTTGTCGGTGGCGGATGTGGCAACTATGATCACCGGCCAGCCATCGACCGGGCTTTCCAGCAGATTCTCTACCGCATCGTGCGCATCGTCGCCTGTGGCGCGGACATGGATGATCCGCCTGTCACCGAAGAGTGAGACGGAGCGCGCTTCATCCGCCAACTTCACCGGGTCGCGGCGCAAGTCCGCTCCGCCCAGTTCGACCTTCTCCGCCGCGCCCAGCGATTCGGTCAGAAGTGCGGCGATCCGGGCGGCGGCATCGCTAGCCCCCGATTCGTCAGGGCCGCAGAAATAGAAGATGCGGCAATCCTTTACTGCGCGGGCGGCGCTGGATGCGAAGTTCTTCTGGGTGACTTTCACCGCCGCCTCAACGGCTCTGGCGCAAGCGCACCGAAACGCGGGTGACGATCTGGTCGGCCACTTCCTGCGACAGGTTTTCCAACGCGGTCTGCTCTGCCGCGATCACCGCATATTCGCTGTTCACCACGTCGAACCCGGCGTCGGACCCGGCGGTGGCATCCAGCAGCACTTCGCCGCTCTGCTGGTCCACCAGTTGGTAGCGCGCGCGCAAGGTGCGACGTTCGCGCGTGATCGTGTCGTTGGAAAGCTGGCCAAGGCCTTCAACTTTGTCATCCAGCCGGATGTCCAACCGATAGCGCGAGCCATCGCTTTTCGCGCCAGCGCCCAGCCGGTCGGCCAGTGCATTGCGCACCAGCCAGCCCGATTGCCCTTCGATGGGCGCAATCGCGATGTCCGAAAGCGCGCGCGCCACCGTGCCGTTGCCACCGCCCGCATACATCGGCTGCAACCCGCAGGCCGACAGCGCCAGCGGTGCGCTCAGCAAAAGCAGACGCTTAGGCGACAAGGTTCACCAAACGGTCAGGCACGACAATCACCTTCTTCACTTCCGCCCCTTCCAGCGCACGCTGCACTTTCTCGGACGCAAGGGCAAGGCGCTCAAGCTCTTCTTTCGGCGTGCCCTTGGCCACAGTCAGCGTATCGCGCAGCTTGCCCTTGACCTGCACTGCCACGGTCACTTCATCATCGACGAGCAGCGCGGGATCGACTTCGGGCCATGCTTCGTCAGCCACAAGACCGCTGCCAAAGCGCGCGTGGGCTTCCTCGGCCAAGTGCGGCATCATCGGCGCAACCAGCAGCAACAGCTTGGCAATCGCGGCAGAGCGGCTGGCCGATGGCGCGGCCTTTTCGATCGCGCCGGTCAGTTCATAGATGCGCGCCACGGCCTTGTTGAAGCCCAGCGCTTCGATATCGGCTGCCACAAGATCGACGGTCTGATGCGTCTTGCGGTCCAGCGCCTTATCCTCGCCAGCCGCAGCCGCATCGAACTGTCCGAACAGACGCCACAACCGCTGCACGAAGCGCGCGCAACCTTCGATCCCGGCTTCGGACCACGGCAGGTCGCGCTCTGGCGGCGAATCCGAAAGCATGAACCAGCGGATCGCATCCGCGCCATACTTCGCAACGATCTCGTCCGGGTCCACTACATTCTTCTTGGACTTGGACATCTTGATCACGCGGCCAACGTCCACCGGCGCGCCATCGGCTTTCAGAGTTGCGCCATCGCCCGTGCGGTCGACTTCGGCAGGCGAAAAGAACACCGGCTGGCCGTTGTCGGGATTGCGACGCTCATACGTCTCGTGCGTGACCATCCCCTGCGTGAACAGGCTGCCGAACGGCTCGGTCACCTCGATCTTGCCAATCCGCGCCAGCGCGCGCGTCCAGAACCGGGCATAGAGCAGGTGCAAAATCGCGTGTTCGATCCCGCCGATATACTGCTCCACCGGCAGCCAGCGCTTGATTTCCTCTGGATCGAACGGACGATCCTCGGGCTGGCTGGCAAAGCGCAGGAAATACCACGACGAATCGACGAAGGTATCCAGCGTATCCGTCTCGCGCCGCGCGGCATGGCCGCACTGTGGGCAGTCCACATGCTTCCACGTCGGGTGGCGATCCAGCGGATTGCCCGGCACGTCAAACGTCACGTCCTCAGGCAGCGTTACCGGCAGGTGCTTCTTGGGCACCGGCACCACCCCGCAAACCTCGCAATGGATGAACGGGATCGGCGTGCCCCAATAGCGCTGGCGCGAAACGCCCCAGTCGCGCAGGCGCCACACCGTCTTGCCTTCGCCCCAGCCTTCGCCCTCGGCGCGGGCAATCACCGCAGCCTTGGCGTCAGCCACGCTCATGCCATCAAGGAAGCCGGAGTTCACCAGCACGCCATCGCCCGCCTCGGCTTCACCCGCAAAGGGCTTGTCCGCGTCGGTGGGATCGGCGGCGACTACACGCAGGATCGGCAACCCGTATTTGGTCGCAAAATCAAAGTCGCGCTGGTCATGCCCCGGCACGGCCATGATCGCGCCGGTGCCGTATTCCATCAGCACGAAGTTGGCGATGTAGACCGGCAGGTCCGCGCCCGTGAACGGATGCTTTGCGGTGATCCCGGTGTCGAAGCCCAGCTTCTCCGCCGTTTCCAGTTCGGCTGCGGTCGTCCCGCCCTGTTTGCACAGCGCAATGAAGTCCTGCGCCTCAGCTGATCCAGCCGCCACGCCCTGCGCAATCGGATGGTCCGCCGCCACGGCCACAAAGCTCGCGCCAAAGATCGTGTCGGGCCGGGTGGTATAAACCTCAACGCGCTCGCCATTCGAAAGCGTGAAGCCGAACTGCAGTCCCTGGCTCTTGCCGATCCAGTTTTCCTGCATCGTGCGGACCTTTTCGGGCCACTTGTCGAGCGTGGAAAGCCCTTCGAGCAGTTCGTCGGCAAAGTCGGTGATCTTCAGGAACCACTGGTTCAGCTTGCGCTTTTCCACCAGCGCGCCAGACCGCCAGCCGCGCCCGTCGATCACCTGTTCGTTGGCCAGCACGGTGTGATCCACCGGATCCCAGTTGACCGTCGATTCCTTGCGATAGACAAGTCCCGCAGCGTACAGATCGAGGAACAGCGCCTGTTCGTGGCCGTAATACTCCGGCTCGCACGTCGCGATCTCGCGGCTCCAGTCGAGCGCGAAGCCCAGCCGCTTCAACTGCGCTTTCATGTTGGCGATATTGTCGCGCGTCCAGCCGCCGGGGTGGACGCCCTTTTCCATCGCCGCGTTTTCGGCCGGCATCCCGAAGGCGTCCCAGCCCATCGGGTGCAGCACTTCGAACCCGCGCATCCGCTTGTAGCGGGCCAGCACGTCGCCCATCGTATAGTTGCGCACGTGGCCGATGTGGATGCGCCCCGATGGATAGGGGAACATCTCCAGCACATAGCTGCGGGGCTTCACGCTCGAATCGTCGGCGCGGAAGGATTGCTTTTCGTCCCACACCTGCTGCCAGCGGGTGTCGGCAATGGCGGGATCGAAGCGTTCAGGAGTGGTATTGGCGGTCATGCGCGCTCTCTAGGCAGCGCGCATGGCTCGCGCAAGTTCAGCCTGCGATAGCGGCACGGCGCAGATCGCGCGCCTTGGTCAGGATGATATCTTCGAGCTTCTGCACGGTGGCGGCTTGCACCGGCGCATCCACCCACTGCCCACCCTGCGAAACCTGACGGCTTGCGGCAACGCGCAGCGCATCGGCGCGCAGATCCTGATCGACGATCGAAACCGTCACTTTCACGCGTTCGCCGGGGTTCTTGGGGTTCGCGTACCAATCGGTCACGATCACGCCGCCGTTGCTGTCGGTCTGGAGCAGGGGCATGAACGACAGCGCATCAAGGCTGGCGCGCCAGAGATAGGAATTGACGCCGATCGTCGTCACCTGGCTGGCGGCGAGGTCGGCCTTGGGGCGCTCCTTCTTGCCGCAGGCCGTTACGAGGACGGCCATAGTCCCGATCATGATGCCGCGAACGATAAGCTTGCGGGTATTGCTACGGGCGTTGGCGGTCTTGATCACTACGAAACGATCCTTGGCTTGCGGTCCACCCTGTTTTGGGCAGCGCCGCAGGTTTGCGCGCATGTGAACGCGCCGTGTCAGCGCGCGTCTTCGATTTGAGCCTCTATCACCGCCGCGCGCCATGCGGCAAGCGGGATGAACATGGCGGCTTAATGGCTGACCAACGGGTGAACGTTCGCTGAACTTTGCTCCCACCTGTGGACATTGCGCCACACCTTCGAAGGATTGAGTCTGTCAGCGATGACAATTGCCCCTAGGCTACTGGAAACTTTCGGGCTTCATCCGTATTGAAGGGTGTCGGAAAAGCGCTTGCACCGGATTCGCTCAAAGGCAATCTTGCAGGCGTTATAACGGAGGACAGGGCGGCAGCAGGTTCTGCATGAACCGCCCGAAGTGGGGATAAGGCGTTTTTGCAATGTTCGGATGGGGCAGCAAATCAGCGGGAATGGGCGCACTGCGCCGCCGCCTGCGCTCGTCTGGCGTGCGCACGTCGCTGATTCTCGGCGGTGCCGTTGGTGCCGCCATGTTCGTCGCACCGACCGTAACTTCTGCTTTTTCCAGTGGTTTCGATGCCGCTCCGGTGAGTCTCGCAGCGCGCGGTGGCATCGGTTCGTTCACACCGGCGTCGGTGGATGAGCGCCTCGCTTCGCAGATCACAGTCCGCGCTTTGAAGAGCGGTAAGTTGTTCCGCTTCACGCCTGCTGGCACCGATGGCCGTCCGAATCGTTCGGTCACCGTCGCCGTGCGTGTCGATTCGTTGAGTGCGCAGGCTTTCTCCGTTCGCAAGACTTTGGCCGATGGCGCCGCTCCTGCGGGCGCCTCGGCTGTCCGCATCGCACCGGTCGCGTTCAATCTTGGCCTTGCGCGCGGTTACGCCAGCTTCGCCGCACCAGGGAATGTCGCTGCGCTTTCGCCGCTTAGCGATGTGCAGCGGATCGAAATGCCTGATCTGGCAAAGTTCAAATCTTCCACCCCTGCATCAAAGCCCAGCCGCTTTGCGCCCCGGATCGAGGCAGAAGGTCGCGATCAGGCAGGCCGCGCGCCGCGCACGCTTGAAGGACAGGGGGATTATCAGGTCGATCTTGGCGGCAGCTACCGCCTGACGCGCAATCTCAACGTAACTGCCGGCGTGCGCTATTCGCCGGAACGTGATCGCCTGCTGCCGCTCACAGATGGCAAGCAGGACAATCAGGCCGTCTACGTCGGAACCCAGTTCCGCTTCTGATGTGCCACTGAACTGACGAAGAACTGGTTTCGTCAGTTACTTTTGTCTGCGCAACTATTATCAATATTACACTTTGTTGCTGTTGGTTGCTTTGCAGCAATTCGATGCTGCACCTGCAGCAATTACGTATTTGGCAACTTGTCGCATCTCCGTCATGCACCTACCGTAGGTCCGAGAGGGATATTGGGAGGTTACTAATGTCGCGAGTTGCAGTGGTTACGGGTGGTACGCGCGGAATCGGTCAGGCAATCTGTCTGGCGCTCAAGGCGCAGGGGCGCTCCGTGGTCGCCAACTATGCCGGAAATGATGATAAGGCGCGGGCCTTTACCGCAGAAACGGGCATCCCCGCCTATCGCTTCGATGTGGGCGATCATCAGGCAACGCTGGATGGCTGCGCGCGCATCGCGGCGGAAGTGGGCGATATCGATATCGTCGTGAACAATGCGGGCATCACGCGCGATGGCGTGCTGCACAAGATGAGCTTCGATGACTGGAACGAAGTGATGCGCATCAACCTTGGCGGGTGCTTCAACATGGCCAAGGCCACGTTCCCCGGTATGCGCGAACGCGGCTGGGGCCGCATCGTCAACATCGGCTCGGTCAACGGCCAGTCGGGCCAGTACGGTCAGGTCAACTATGCCGCTGCCAAATCGGGCATCCACGGCTTTACCAAGGCGTTGGCGCAAGAAGGCGCAAAATATGGTGTGACCGTGAACGCTATCGCGCCGGGCTACATCGATACCGATATGGTTGCCGCCGTGCCCGCGCCAGTGCTGGAAAAGATCGTCGCCAAGATCCCGGTTGGTCGCCTTGGCCATGCTGAAGAAATCGCGCGGGGCGTGGCGTTTCTCACCGCTGACGAAGGCGCTTTCGTCACCGGCTCCACCATGTCGCTCAACGGCGGCCAGCATATGTACTGACGGGCCGAGGTCGATAGCGTAGGTGTTCGCGCAGCGGACGCCAAGTTATCGACCGGTGCCGCAGGCACGGCCGCCTCGTCTGACGTAGAGGCGGCGGCTTTGCCCTCGCCAGAGGGCTTACACACTGTTTGCATCGCTAAGCCTAAAGTCAGCAATTCGTGCTAACCTGCCGGAATGACCCCGCCTTATCACCCTCCGGTCAAGCGCTCGGTAGAGATCGCCGGGCACAAGACTTCGATCAGCCTCGAACCATTGTTCTGGGATATGTTGCGGGACGCGGCGGTGGCAGAAGGCGTTCCGGTCAATGCGCTGGTGGCGCAGATCGATGCGGACCGCATCGTCAGCAAGACGCCGCCGGGGCTGGCTGGCGCAGTGCGAATCTGGCTGGTAACTCGGCTCTTGGCCGAACCAGATCAGGAGGCCGCAGGCGCTGGCGCATCCTGAGCCGGAACCGTCGCTTCGGGCAGGTCTGGCAATTCGCGCTTGTCGAGCATTTCGGCGGCGGCATCCAGCGCCTCAGCCTCGTCGCGGGTAACCCCGCCGGGCTTTTCTTCCGCAGAACCGCAACCCGCCAGAACGGCCAGCAGCGCGGCGACAAGCGCGGTGCGTAAAGCTGTTCCGGCGGGCATGGGCGTTGCTCTGGCTTACTGGGCCGGGGTCGGGGCTTCGTCGCCCTCAGCGGCGGCGGCCTGTGCTGCGGCAGCAACGGCGGCGGCATTGTTGGCCGCATCGCGGGCGGCATCGGCTTCGGTGTCTGCTGCGGCAGAAGCATCGACTTCAGGTGCCGGTGCAGGGGCAGCCGCTGAAGGCTCCATCGCGGGCAGTTCGTCGGCCGGCATTTCCACGGTATCTTCCTCGGCAGCTTCGGAAGCATCGTCCGATTTGCCGCAGGCCGAAAGCGCAAGGGCAGCGGCTGCGACGATCGCGAGGCTTGGGTACTTCTTCATCGTATTACCTCTCATGAAGCCCGGTTAAGGGCTGATCAGGCGTAGACCTGCGACACTGGCAGGCAAACCGGACACATCATGGCGCAAAGCACGCATTGCCGGTCAGTGGCGGTCGTTCTATCGGGGCGCTTGGCCCAAGGCAATTGCAACCTGCCGCCCAAGGCGATTGTACCCTGCATATAGTATGTGTTGCTAACAGTTGATATAAAGACATCCTTATATCCGTTGACACGTATAAAGGTTTCTTTATATGCCTTTCCTCATGGCCATCCACGACGCCATTCGCGCGCTTGATGATCCCACGCGCCTGCGCATTCTGCGCTTGCTCGCCAGCATGGAACTGGCGGTGGGTGAAGTCGCGCAAGTGCTGGGGCAAAGTCAGCCGCGCGTCTCGCGCCATATCAAGATCCTGTGCGATTCGGGCCTTGCGGAACGGCGCAAGGAAGGGGCGTGGGTGTTCCTGCGCAGCGGCCTTGCCGAAAACGCCGAAAGCCCGCTGATCGCCGCCATCGCACGCCTGCTTGATGTGGCAGAGCAGCAGGACGCCGCTTTCGCCCGCCGCTGCGCCGAAGATCGTCAGCACCTCGATGCAATCCGGTCCTCGCGCGAATCCCACGCGCTCGAATGGTTCGCGCGCCACGCCGAAGAGTGGGACGAGTTGCGCTCGCTGCACATTGCCGATGGTCCGGTCGAATCCGCGCTTACCGATATGCTGCTTCGCCTTGCTGGCGATGCCGGGCTTGGTCGCCTTCTCGATGTCGGCACCGGCACGGGCCGCATTGCCGAACTGCTGGCACCCCACGCCGGGCATGTCGTCGCGTTCGACAAAAGTCCCGACATGCTACGCATTGCCCGCGCCCGCCTGCAGCACTTGCGGGCCGACAGCGTAGAACTGGTGCAGGGCGATTTCGCCCAACTGCCGTTTTCCGCGCGCAGCTTCGATACCGTGCTGTTCCACCAGGTTCTGCACTACGCGCAGGCGCCCGAAGCCGTGCTCGCAGGCGCCGCGCGCGTCACCGCGCCGGGTGGCCGCATCGCCATCGTCGATTTTGCCGCGCACGATCGGGAAGACCTGCGCCAGAGCCACGCCCACGCCCGCCTCGGCTTTTCCGATGCCCAGATCGAGGCGATGCTGGGCGATGCCGGTTTCGCCCCGCACGAAACGCGTGCGCTGGCGGGCCACGAACTCGTCGTCAAGCTGTGGACCGGCACCCGCCGGGAAGACAGCGTTACGCAACTCGAACCACGGCAAAGCCGGAAAGCCCCATGAACGCCAGCTACGACCAACTCCGCGAAGCCCGCACCGCGCTCGACACCCCGCTCTTCGCAGGGCTGCCGGGCGACATCGCTGTGTCGTTCGAATTCTTCCCGCCCAAAACAGACGCGCTGATGGCGCAACTGTGGGACGTGGTGGAAACGCTGGCTCCGCTGCAGCCCAAGTTCGTCTCGGTCACCTATGGCGCGGGCGGCTCCACCCGCGATCGCACCCACGGCACCGTCGCGCGCATCATCAAGGACGCCAAGCTTCCCGCCGCCGCACACCTGACCTGCGTCGATGCCACCAAGGCCGAAATTCGCGAAGTGGCTGAAAGCTACTGGGAAGCGGGCGTGCGCCACATCGTCGCGCTACGCGGAGACATGGGCGCACCCGGCGTTCCCTTCACCCCACATCCTGAAGGCTACGCCAACGCTGCTGAACTGGTCGCAGGCCTAAAGGAAATCGCCCCCTTCGAAATCTCGGTCGCCGCCTACCCTGAATCGCACCCCGATTCGCCCAGCGTCACCGCCGATATCGACAACCTGAAGCGCAAGCTTGATGCCGGGGCCACCCGCGCCATCAGCCAGTTCTTCTTCGAACCCGAAACCTTCTTCCGCTTCCGCGACAAGCTGGCCGCTGCGGGCATCGATGCGCCGGTCCTCCCCGGCATCCTGCCCGTCTCGAACGTTGCCCAAACCCGCAAGTTCGCTGCCGCCTGCGGTGCCGCGATCCCGGCATGGATGGACGGCCTGTTCGAAGGGCTGGATACGCATCCCGCCTCGCGCCAGTTGGTCGCCGCTACCATCGCCGCCGAATTCTGCCGCCGCCTCTACGCTGGCGGCGTGCGCGATTTCCACTTCTACACCCTCAACCGCGCCGAACTCTCCTATGCGATCTGCCACCTGCTTGGCCTTCGCCCCAAGGCTCCGGCGCTGGAGAAAGCCGCGTGAGCCTTACCCCTTCCACTGCCCGCATCGCCTTCCTTGAACAGGCCAGGCAGCGCATTCTCATCACCGATGGCGCATTCGGAACCGAGATCCAGAACTTCAAGCTTTCCGAAGCGGACTATGCCGGGACGCTGGGTCTGGCCAAGGACCAGAAGGGCAACAACGACATCCTCGCGCTGACCAAGCCGGAAGTGCCTGAATCGATCCACCGCGCCTACTTCACCGCCGGTGCCGATATCGCCGAAACCAACACCTTCAGCGCCAACCGTATCAGCCAGGCCGATTACGCCGCCGAGCATCTGGTGCGCGAAATCAACGTGGAATCGGCAAAGCTCGCCCGCCGCGTGGCGGATGAATTCACCGCCAAGGATGGCCGCCCCCGCTTCGTGGCAGGCGCGATCGGCCCGACCAACAAGACCCTCTCGCTTTCGCCGGACGTCAACGATCCCGGCTTCCGCGAGATCGACTGGGACCACCTCGTCGATGTCTATGCCGAGCAGGTTCATGCGCTGGTCGAAGGCGGCGCCGACTTCATCCTGATCGAGACGGTGTTCGATACCCTGAACGCCAAGGCCGGCGTCATGTCGGTCCGGAAGGTCGAGAAGGCGCTGGGGCGCGAAATCCCGATCATGATGTCGATGACGCTGACCGACCTGTCTGGCCGCAATCTCTCGGGCCACACGGTCGAGGCGTTCTGGTACGCGATCCGCCATGCCAAGCCGCTTACCGTTGGCCTCAACTGTTCGTTCGGTGCCACCCAGTTGCGCCCGCACGTAAAGGCGCTGTCCGAAATCGCCGACACGCTGATCATGGTCTATCCCAACGCCGGCTTGCCCAATGAACTCGGCGAATATGACGAAATGCCAAAGACCACCGCAGGTCTCGTCAAGGAATGGGCCGACCACGGGCAGGTAAATGTGCTGGGCGGCTGCTGCGGCTCCACGCCTGCGCACATCGCCGCGATGGCGCAGGCGGTGGCCGCCTTGCCTCCGCGCAGGATGGCCGTGCCCGAAACCGTTACCCGGCTCGCTGGTCTCGAACCTTTTATAATGGCTGCCTGATTTCCATGACCGATACATTTACCGGCTCCCGTTTCGTCAACGTTGGCGAACGCACCAACGTCACCGGCTCTGCCGCGTTCAAGAAGCTGATCCTTGCGGGCGACTACCCTAAGGCCGTCGAAGTTGCGCGTCAGCAGGTGGAAAACGGCGCGCAGGTCATCGACGTCAACATGGACGAGGGCCTGCTCGACGCGCTTGAGGCGATGACCACGTTCCTCAAACTGATCGCGGCCGAGCCAGACATCGCCCGCGTGCCGGTGATGATCGACAGTTCGAAGTGGGACGTGATCGAAGCAGGCCTGAAATGCGTTTCGGGCAAACCCATCGTCAATTCGATCAGCATGAAGGAAGGCGAGGAAGCCTTCCTGCACCACGCCCGCCTGTGCATGGACTATGGTGCTGCCGTGGTCGTCATGGCCTTTGACGAAAAGGGCCAGGCCGATACGAAGGACCGCAAGGTCGAAATCTGCGAGCGTGCCTACAAGCTGCTGACCGGCATCGGCTTCCCGCCCGAAGATATCATCTTCGATCCCAATGTCTTCGCCGTCGCCACCGGCATCGAGGAGCATGACAACTACGGGCTAGACTTCATCGAAGCCACGCGCGAGATCAAGGCGCGCTGCCCGCACGTCCATATTTCGGGCGGCTTGTCCAACCTGTCGTTCTCGTTCCGTGGCAACGAGATCGTGCGCCGCGCGATGCACTCGGTGTTCCTCTACCACGCGATCCCTGCGGGCATGGACATGGCCATCGTCAACGCAGGCCAGCTCGACATCTATGACCAGATCGACCCGGTCCTGCGCGAGGCCTGCGAGGATGTGGTGCTCAATCGCAAACCGGCGGCCGACGACGGAAAGACCGCCACCGAACGCCTGATCGAACTGGCCGAAAGCTTCAAGGGCAAGGACAAGGTTGCCGAGAAGGAAGCCGAGGAATGGCGCGGCTGGGACGTGGTGCGCCGCCTTGAACACGCGCTCGTCAAGGGCATCGACGCCTATGTCGTCGATGATACCGAAGAAGCCCGCGCGGAAATTGCCGCCCGCGGTGGCCGTCCGATCGAAGTGATCGAAGGCCCGTTGATGGAAGGCATGAACACGGTCGGTGACCTGTTCGGATCGGGCAAGATGTTCCTGCCGCAGGTGGTCAAATCCGCCCGCGTGATGAAGAAGGCCGTGGCCCACCTGATCCCGTTCATCGAAGCGGAGAAGGCCGAAGGTGCCAAGGCCAAGGGCCGGATCATCATGGCCACCGTCAAGGGCGACGTTCACGACATCGGCAAGAACATCGTCGGCGTGGTGCTTCAGTGCAACGGCTATGAAGTGATCGACCTTGGCGTGATGGTGCCGTGGTCCACGATTCTCGACACCGCGCAGAAGGAACAGGTCGATATCATCGGTCTGTCCGGCCTGATCACACCCTCGTTGGACGAGATGGTAACCGTGGCCGAAGAAATGCAGCGTGCAGGCATGTCCATCCCGCTGCTTATCGGCGGGGCTACCACCAGCAAGGTTCACACCGCGCTGCGCATCGATCAGGCCTATGATGGCCCCGTCGTCCATGTGCTCGACGCTTCGCGTGCGGTCGGCGTGGCCTCGCAGCTTCTGTCCGATACGCAGGCGCAGGGCTTCATCAAGGCGACTGCCGCCGATTATCAGCACGTGCGTGATGCGCGTGCGGGCAAGGGCGCATCAAAGCTGCTCAGCCTTGAAGACGCGCGCCTGAATGCCTTCGCGCCCGACCTTTCGGAAAAGGCCCCCCCGCCCGAACAGCCCGGTCGCCATGTGTTTGAAGACTGGGATCTCAACGATCTGGTGGAGTGCTTCGACTGGACCCCGTTCTTCCGTTCCTGGGAACTTGCTGGAACGTGGCCTTCGATCCTCGAAGACGAAGTGATCGGCGAATCGGCACGCAATCTCTATGCCGATGCCCGCGCGATGCTTGAAAAGATCATCAGCGAAAAGTGGCTGACAGCCAAGGGCGTCGCCCAGTTCTGGCCGTGTGCCCGTCACGGCGATGACGTGATCCTGCATCCGAACGACGATGAACTGTCGGTGCGCCTGCCGTTCCTGCGCCAGCAGTTCATCAAGAGCCGTGGCCGCGCCAATTTCTGCCTTGCGGATTTCATCGATCCGGCGGGCGACTGGATCGGCGGATTCGCGGTCGGCATCCACGGCATCGAACCGCACCTCGCGCGCTTCAAGGCCGATAACGACGACTATTCGGACATCCTGCTGAAAGCCTTGGCAGACCGCTTTGCCGAAGCCTTTGCCGAACGTCTGCACCAGCACGTCCGCACGACGCTCTGGGCCTATGCGCCCGGCGAACAGCTGACCAACGAAGCCTTGATCCGCGAACAGTATCGCGGCATCCGCCCCGCACCGGGCTATCCGGCCTGCCCGGACCACACGTTGAAGCCAATCCTGTTCGATCTGCTCGATGCCACCAACACAGCGGGCATCACGCTGACCGAATCGCAGGCCATGCTGCCCACGTCGGCTGTTTCAGGCTTCTACTTCGCCCACCCCGAAAGCCAGTACTTCGGCGTCGCCACCATCGGCCGCGATCAGTTGGAAGACTATGCGGGCCGTCGCGGCTTCGACCTGCCGGTCATGGAACGCTGGCTGCGGCCGAATCTCGATTGACGGACAAAAGCCCCTTCCTTTTCAGAGGAGGGGGTTGGGGGTAGTGGCTTCCCAAACCATTCGTCATCCCCGCGCAGGCGGGGATCCAGAGCGACAAAGCGCAACATCAATCCGGATTCCCGCCTGCGCGGGAATGACGAAGGTCGGGCGGCAGACTTACTCCAACCGGCCCTATTGCAACCGGCTGGCCGCCAGGCGTGATTGCGCGCGCCGCTGAAGATAATCGGCCTCCACGTCCGTAACGTCAGCTTGCCCCGCAAGCACGCCCAGCGCTGCGCCAAGCCCGTGATGCGCCAGTTCGCCCAGCGCCGCGTCGGTATCCTGCCCCAGCTCTGCAGCCAGCGCTTTCAGCACCCGCGCCATTTCGGCAAACTCCACTTCGCTTTCCCACGCCGCCTTGCATTCTTCACGGCGCACGAAGCTGTCACGCATCTCAAAGCCCATCGCAGATCTCCGTATCCGGCGAACCATCCGCCATGCAGCCAAGCTGTCAGGAGAAACGGAATCCACGCTTAACCCCTTGCCGCGCACCATGCCGGAGCGTGCGAATGGTTAAGCGGTAACCCATTTTTTACCGTCGCTTGCCTCTGCAACGGCTACGCGGCAAACAGGTGCGCATGACGCAGGCGATGGGCACCTCGGAAATCTTCCTGATCGCGCTGACGATCATCCTTGCCGTGCCCTATCTGGTGTGGCGGCTTCTGCGCACCGACTATTGGGCGCCGCTGGTCGTGGTGCAGATCGTGGGGGGCATTCTGCTCGGCCCCGGCGTGTTGGGGGCTGCCTTCCCCGATTACTACGCTTTTGTGTTCAACTCGCAGGTCATAGGATCGCTGAACGGCATCGCGTGGTGGGCAGTGATGATGTTCGTTTTCGTGGCGGGCCTTGAACTCGATATATCGGACGCTTGGGCTAACCGCCGCGAAACCGCGATTTCGGCGGCGGGCGCGCTGCTCACACCGTTGCTGGCCGGGGCTGCTGCCGCTGCGCTGCTGTTGCGTTCGCCCGGCTGGATCGGGCCGAACGGCACCTATCCGCAGGCGGTGCTGGGAATCGGCATGGCCTGCGCGGTTACCGCTCTGCCGATCCTCGTGCTGCTGATGGAAAAGCTCGGCATTTTCCGCGAACCGCTGGGCCAGCGCATCCTGCGCTATGCCAGCCTTGATGACGTGGCGATCTGGGGCGTGCTGGCGCTGATCCTCGTCGATTGGGAGCGGGTGGGACGGCAGGCGATCTTCCTTGTCGCCTTCGCGCTCGCATCGTGGGCGGTGCGCGCGCTGTTCCGGCGGCTGGGAGAGAACGACCGCTGGTATGTCTCGCTGGTCTGGCTCGCCGCTGTCGGCTTTGCGGCGGACTGGTCGGGCCTGCATTTCATGGTCGGCGCGTTTCTGGCTGGCGCGGTGCTGGATGCGCAATGGTTTTCGCGGGAGCGGTTGGACGGCTTCCGCCAGTTCCTTCTGCTTGCCGTGATGCCGGTGTTCTTCCTCTCCACCGGCCTGCGCACCAAGTGGGACGTGGGCGGCGTGGCGGTGTTTGGCGCGGCGTTTCTGTTCCTTGCCGCCTCGGTCGCCGGAAAGCTGATTGGCGTGCGCATCGCAGGCCGCATTCTGGGCTGGGCAAAGGGGGAGGCATCGGTGATCGGCTGGCTGTTGCAGACCAAGGCGCTGATCATGATCATCTTCGTCAACGTGCTGTTGGACAAGGGCATCGTCACCAACGAAACCTTCACCGCGCTGTTGCTGATGGCGGTACTCAGCACCATGCTGACCGTGCCGATCGTTACGCCGGGACTGAAGAAACTGGCCCTCTCGCACAAGTGAGAGTGGCGTTTCTGGCGCGCTTGGACAGTGTGTTTCCAAAGTGCACCTAGATGCACCTAAATGCACCAAAGCGCACCGGAGAGCGGCCAACATGACTGCAATCGACCCCATCACGCGCCTGATCGCCATCGAGGAGATCAAGCAACTTAAGGCCCGCTATTTCCGCTGCATGGACACGAAAGATTTCGTTGGATTGCGCAAGGTCTTTGCCGACGATGCTGTGTTCGACGCTTCGTGCTCGCTCTCCATCGAACCTGCCGCTGACGCCGAAAACTGGATTCATGCAGGCGGGGACAATATCGCCGCTTTCGTCGAAAATGCGGTCGCCGCGCTGCGGACCGTCCACCACGGGCACTGCCATGAGGTTGAAATCGTTTCGGAAACCGAAGCGCGCGGGGTGATTGCGATGGAGGACCAGATCTGGGACGCGGCCGGCAAGCTCTTCCTGCACGGCATGGGCCACTACCACGAAACCTACCGCAAGGAATCCGATGGCTGGAAGATCGTGACCAGCCGCATCAGCCGCCTTCATGTGATCGTCGGCGTGGATTGACCTCGCGCGATCTGCCATAGCGGGGGCGTGACCCTTTCCACGCTCGATTTTTCGCCGTCCGATGTGCTTGACCGTCTTCATGCGGTGTTTGGATTCACCGCGTTTCGTGGTGTGCAGAGCGATGTGGTTGAGCGGGTGCTGGCGGGGCGGTCCACGCTGGCGGTCATGCCGACCGGTGCGGGAAAATCGCTGACATATCAGTTGCCTGCGGTGATGCTGCCGGGGTGCTGCGTGGTGGTATCGCCGCTGATCGCGCTGATGCACGACCAGTTGCGCAGCGCCACCGCCAACGGCATCCGCGCCGCGACCTTAACCAGCGTGGACATGGACCGGGGGCAGACCATCGACCGGTTCCTGTCGGACGATCTCGATCTGCTCTATGTCGCGCCCGAACGCGCTAGCCAGCCGCATTTCCTTGAGATGTTGAGCCGGGGCCGGGTGGCGATGTTCGCCATTGACGAGGCGCATTGCGTTTCCGAATGGGGCCACGATTTCCGCCCCGATTACAGACTGTTGCGTCCGCTGATGGATGCCTTTCCCGATGTGCCGCGCCTTGCGTTGACGGCCACGGCGGACCGGCACACGCGCGCCGATATCCTCAGCCAGTTGGGCATTCCAGAAGAAGGGCTGATCGTCGCGGGGTTTGACCGGCCCAACATCCGCTATGCCATCACCCCGCGCGACAATCCGCTGCGGCAGTTGATGACCGTGATTGCCGAAAATCCCGGCCCCGGCATCGTCTATGCGCCGACCCGCGCGCAGGTGGAGAAACTGGCGAACCAGCTGGGGGCGAGCGGGAGGCCGGTGCGGCCCTATCACGCGGGGCTTGATCCGCAGGTGCGTGCGGCCAATCAGGCGGCGTTCGTGGAATCCGAAGACATGGTGATGGTGGCGACGGTTGCCTTCGGCATGGGGATCGACAAGCCCGACGTGCGCTTTGTGGCCCATGCCGCCTGCCCGAAAAGCATCGAGGGCTATTATCAGGAAACGGGCCGTGCCGGGCGCGATGGCGATCCCTCGGTGGCGGTGATGCTGTGGGGCGCGGAAGATTTCGTGCGGGCGCGGCAGCGCGTGGCCGAAGTGGAAGAACACCGCCGCGCCGGAGAGCGGACGCGGATTGATGCGCTGGCGGGTCTGGTCGAAACGCCGCACTGCCGCCGCGCGCTGCTGCTGCGGCACTTTGGCGAAAACCCGCCGCCAAGTTGCGGCAACTGCGACAATTGCCTGAACGCGCCGGGGGTGACCGATGCGACCGAGGTCGCGCGCAAGCTGCTGTCTGCCGTCTACCGCACCGGGCAATCGTTCGGCTTCGGCTATGTGGAGAAGGTGCTGACCGGCGTGGCCGACGAGCGGGTGATGCAGCGCGGGCACGATCAGCTTTCGGTGTTCGGCATCGTGGGCGCGGACGAAGCGCAACTGTTGCGGCCACTGGCGCGGGCACTGCAGGCGCGCGGCGCGCTGGTGGCGACCGAGCATGGCGGGCTGGCGCTGGGCGGCGAGGCGCGGGCGATCCTGAAAGGCGAAGCGGAAGTGCCGCTGGTGTTGGCGCCGAAGAAAGAGCCGCGTTCGGGCAGGCGCGCGCGTGGCGGCAGCGGGGCCGCGCTCAATCCCGTGGGCGATCCGGTGTTCGATGCGCTGCGCGCGCTGCGCCGCGATCTGGCGCGCGAGGCTGGCGTGCCGCCCTATGTGATCTTCCACGATTCGGTGCTGCGTGAGATGGCGGCCGCGCGTCCGGCGACCCTTGCCGAACTCGGCCAGATCGGCGGCGTGGGCGCGCGCAAGCTGGAGGCCTATGGCGACCGGTTTCTGGAAGTGCTGCGGCAATGGTGAAGCTAGGGCGGTGACGGAAGCGCAGATTCGCGCTTGACCAAGTGCTGCCTCGGCTTATCGACACTCCGAACCATCTGAACCGCCAGCCGTTCGCCCCTTGCGACAAGTTGCGACAAGCCTGTCAGAGCCGTTCATCGGGGCGCAAGCGAACGGGGCCTAGAACGGTTTTCGACGAGGCGGTCGAGGCGGGTTTCCCCCCTGTTGCCCGGTCTCCTAGTGGCCCCCCGTCAAGCGTGACGAACGCGAATGGAACCCTCGGACCAATGCCCCCGGTCCGAGGGTTTTGTTTTTTCATTCGATCTTTGCCCCCTGCGCGGCTGCGGACGGCAGCCTTCTTGCGCTTCCGGTGCTCACGACCATGAAGGTCGCTGGGCGCCGGTTCTCGAAGACCACCATCCTCGCTCACGCAGAGGCCAAAGCTCGAACGAAAAAATTGTGATGCCAATCCTCCCTGTTTTTGCGAAGCGCAAATGGGGAGGGGAACCGCCAGCGAAGCTGGTGGTGGAGGGGTGGTATCACGCGCCTAACGGTATAGTGTGTTGAGGTCATGGCCATGATGCACAACCCTCCCCATCCCGGCGAACTGCTTCGTGAAGAGGTGATTGAAGCGCTGGGCCTGTCGGTGGCCGAGGCGGCGAGTCGCCTTGCGATGTCGCGCCTAACCCTTTCGTGCGTGCTGAATGGCAAGGCCGGGATCAGCCCCGATCTGGCGCTGCGGCTGGAGCAGGTAGGGGCAAGCTCGGCGCGGGCGTGGCTGGCGATGCAGGCAAACTATGATCTGTGGCGGGCGCGGCAGCACCCACAGCCTGTTGTGCGGCGGTTGCAGGAGGCCGAAGAAGTGCTGTTATGCTAAAACAGGAGAGGCGCTGGAATTCGGGTGGACATGCTGCAATGATCCTTGCGGCCGTCCCTTATGCAATTGCGCAAGCGGGTCTCAGTTTCCCGGCTCCTAGCGTGTTTGCCCTGATTGGATTGTTTATCGCGGTGCCTATTACAGTTGCCGCCGCTATCATCACGCACAAATCGGAAAAAGGCAGCTTCAAGCGCGGCTTCGCTGTCTGGAGTGCGGCGGTTCACGGTATATTCGCAGTTGTCTTTGCTATCGTTGCTTTGCGGCAGCTTTGACGGCACCCCCACATCCCATCTAGCAATCGCCCCCCCGCAACCCTAAAGCAGCGCCATGATCTCGGTTGCCACATGGAACATCAATTCGGTCCGCTTGCGCGCCGATCAGGTTGAACGCTTTCTTACGCAGGAGGCGCCCGATGTCTTGTGCCTGCAGGAGATAAAGACGCCGGAGAATCTGTTTCCGCACGAGGTGTTCGAGAGGCTCGGCTATACCCACCGCGCGGTGCATGGGCAGAAGGGGTATCATGGCGTTGCCACCGTCAGCCGCATTCCGTTCCGTGATTTCAGCAAGCATGACTGGCAGGACAATGGCGAGGCGCGGCACATTGGCGTGGAGCTGCTGGGGCCGGGCAACGGGCTGATCATCGAGAACGTCTATATCCCGGCGGGCGGCGATGTGGCTGATCGTGAGGTGAACCCGAAGTTCGGGCAGAAGCTCGATTTTCTGGGCCGGATGACGCGCTGGGCGGAGAAGATCGAACGGCCCACGCTGATCGTCGGGGATTTCAACATCGCGCCGCTGGAGTGCGACGTTTACAATCACAAGGCGCTGCTCAAGGTTGTGAGCCACACGCCCATCGAGGTGGAGACGTTGCAGCGCTTTGCCGATGCGCATGGCTGGGTGGATCTGGGGCGCAAGCATATCCCCGCGCCGGAGCGCAACTATTCGTGGTGGTCCTACCGTTCCTATTGGCGGGCCAAGGATCAGGGCCGCAGGCTTGACCATATGTGGGCATCGCCGGAAGCGGCGGCGCAGACGCGCGGGCACCGTTTTGTGGAAGAAACCCGCAAGTGGGACCAGCCTTCCGACCACATTCCGCTGATTACCGAGCTGGATTTGTGAGCGAATCCAGGAATGTAGCAAGGGCGCTCGACGCGCTGCGCCACGGTTGGGCGATCCGCGTGACCGGGGCGGAGGGCGCTCTCGATCTGCTGCCTGCGGAGACGGCGTTCGTGCAGCCAGGCATCTATGCCGCGCGGCTGCTGATCTCTGCCGCGCGCGCCGCCACGCTGAAGCTGGCCAACCAGCGCGATGCCGCTGTGCCCGAAGCGCCGGTGATGATCCACGGGGCGGAACCGTTCAGCCTTTCTGCCGCGCGCAATCTGGCTGATCCTGCCGAAGACTTGCGCAGCCCCTTGCGCGGGCCGTTCAAGGCCGATCCCATCGTGGCGCACGATGCCGCCACCGCCGCAATGGAGATGGCGCGGCTGGCGGGTATCCTGCCGGCGTTCATGATCTCTACCGGCGTGGACATTGCGGCGGAGGTTTCCACCGCCGATCTGGCCGCGTTCAAAGACCCGCTGAACATCAGCATTCAGGCACGCGCGCGGTTGCCGGTGCACGCTTGTGAACATGCCGAAATCATTGCCTTCCGGGCGCGGGATGACTTGCGCGAGCATGTGGCGCTGGTGCTGGGCAAGCAGACCAGCGAGCGTGCGCCGCTGGTGCGGCTGCACAGCGAATGCCTGACAGGCGATGTGCTGGGCAGCCTGAAATGCGATTGCGGCCCGCAGCTTGATGCCGCGCTGGCACGCATGGCCGAAGAGGCCAATGCGGGCGGCTGGGGCGTGCTGCTCTATCTGCGGCAGGAGGGGCGCGGGATCGGGCTGATCAACAAGCTGCGCGCCTATGAATTGCAGGATCAGGGTTTCGACACGGTGGACGCCAACGAGCGGCTTGGCCTGCCGAGCGAGGCGCGCGATTTTCCGGTGGCGGCGCGGATGCTCGATCTGCTGGGCGTGCGCTCCTTGCGCCTGCTAACCAACAATCCGCAGAAGGTGGCGACGCTGGAGGGGTTGGGGCTGGAAGTGGTTGAACGGGTGGCGCACCAGCTTCCGGCCAACCCGCACAACCAGCGCTATCTGGAAACCAAGCGCGACCGGACGGGGCATCTGCTCCGCTAGAGAGCAAAGGCCCCGTCCTTGCCGGTTCAGACTGGCGCGCCTGCCACGGTGACCAGCACCAGCCCGGCGACCACCGCCACGAACAGCAGCGCACGAACCATATCTTTCGCGGTAAAGCGGTCGACATGTTCCGCGCGGAATTTGCGGTATCCACGCTGCGCCGCCGGATTGCTGGCCACGAGCGCCACGTCGAGCGCGCTGGCTTCGCGTTTGAACCAGTTGATCAGCAGGGCGTGTTCTTCGGGGGTGACATCGGGATAGGCGGTGAGCAGGGCTTCGACATGCGCGCGGCGCGCGTCCACCGCAGCCGCGATGGTTGAACTGTTTGCCATTGTTGTATTCCTGAAATGCGTTTGATCGGCGCCCGGTGGGGCGCAGCGGCAGTTCAGGAGAGGGGCGGTGCCCTTGGCGCAGGGCGCAGCAGCAGCGGCGCAGGCGCGGGTGGCGCGGTTTGGGGCGGCCAGAAGTGTTCAGCGTGCTCTACGGCGGGGGCAGGGGGAACCAGCGTTGTCACGGGCCTTGGCGGGGTGACGGGCACCATCGCACGCTGCACCTGAACCTTGCGTTCGGGCGCGACGGCCAGATCCACCGTGGCCGCGCTGAACGCCGATCCGGTACGCGCCTGCAACGGTGCCTCGAACGGCACCGTGGCGTGTGCCAGCACGGTCAGGGCAAGAACAAGCGCCCAGATCCGTCCGGCAAGGTTCAGGGAAAGGCGGCTCAACACGCCTTTAAGGTAGGGGCAGGGGCCGCCAAGGGCAAGTTCAGCGCTTTTCGAACTTGGTCAGGCCGCTACCCAGCGTGTTGGGACCGATGGATATCGCATCGCCCGACCAGTCTGCCACGAAGACCGATCCCCAGCGCACGCCCGGCGCAAAGCGCGCGTCGTTGCCGCTGACCAGCAGGCCTGCGGAACTGTGCGCGCGGCCTTCTGCGGCCACGGCGATGAAGGCGCTGTGGTTTTCCTTGTCCGGTCCCTGCACGAACATGTTGTCGGCGATCCGCCCGGTGGCTCCGGCGGAGAGGTCGATCATGTAGTTGGTGGTCTTGCCGCCGGTATCGTCAAAGCTGGATTGCGAAACGTCGACGCGGGCTGAGCGGGTTTTCACGTAGTGGCCACCACGTCCGGCTTCAAAGCGGGTGCGGCGGATCGTGACGCTGCCGTATTCCCCGAAGTAGACCGAATGCGCGCAGGACAGGCCACGGTCGCAGCGGCCAAGGCGGCTGAAAGTGGACTGTTCGATCAGCACCGCGCCGGTGGGATCGTCGGCAGAGAGGATGCCCTGTTCGCTATCGCGGAACCATGATTGGCGCACGGTCA
The DNA here is from genome assembly GCF_012641335.1 of Novosphingobium sp. ERN07. Lineage (GTDB taxonomy): Bacteria > Pseudomonadota > Alphaproteobacteria > Sphingomonadales > Sphingomonadaceae > Novosphingobium. The sequence continues at coordinate 116,652 of NZ_JABAID010000001.1, read as the reverse complement.
GATTGCCGCGCTCAAGCCGGATGCCTGCGCCATTGGCATCGGGCACGCGCACGTTCTGGAAGATCAGCCCTTCGACGCGGGTGGAGCGCCCGCGCACGACCAGCGTGGCCTTGCCTTCACACGCTGCGCCATCGAACACGGTCTGCCCCGGCACTTGCGCCACGAAGCCGACATCGCCCGCGCCTTGCACCGCGCAATCGCGATAGACGCCGGGTTCGATCTGGATGGTGCCGGAGCCTTCGCCAATGGCGTTCACGGCATCCTGCAGGGCGGCGAAGGTGCGCCCGGTTTCGACGACGGTATAGGGCGTGCGCTGGCCCTGCGCGAACAGCGCTGTTGCCGGAATGGCCGCCACCACCGCGACGCCCAGCAGCATCACGGCAAGGCGCTGGCCATGATGGCGGCGCTCACGAAGGGCAAAAGGGTTCATCATACGCATCCTGTCCCGGCGTTCTCGGTGCCGGGATAGCGCGAAATGATTGACAGGCCCTTGCGTTCCAAGGGCTGGTCTAAGGGTTAGGCTTTGGGTGGTCTTCCCCGGCGCACAGGTTCTGCATCGGCCAGCTTGACGCCGCGCTTGGCCAGTGCCTCGCGCAGCAGGACTTCGATCTGGGCATTGGCAGAGCGCAGGTCAGCCGCCGCCGTGCGCTCGATCGCGGCGAAGAGCGCCGGATCGATGCGCAGCGGGAAGGCTTTCTTGGGGGCGGCTGCCACGCGATCGGCTTACTGGTAGAGCGTGCCGGTATTGACGACCGGCTGCGTATCGCGCTCACCACACAGCACGACCATCAGGTTCGATACCATCGCCGCGCGGCGTTCGTCGTCGAGTTCGACCACGTTCTTGGCCGATAGCTGATCGAGCGCGAGTTCGACCATCGACACCGCGCCTTCGACCAGCTTCTTGCGCGCGGAAATCACCGCCTCGGCCTGTTGGCGGCGGAGCATGGCGCCGGCGATTTCGGGGGCATAGGCAAGGTGGGTCAGCCCGCATTCGTCCACGGTGATCCCGGCCAGCACCAACCGCGCGTTCAGTTCGGCGCGCAGTTCGGCGTTGATCTGATCGTGGTGGCCACGCAGCGTCACTTCGTGATGTTCGATATCGTCATAAGGATAGCGCGACCCTATGGAGCGCACCGCGCTTTCGATCTGGACGAAGACGAAGGCCTTGTAATCGTCCACGTCGAACAGCGCCTGCGCGGTGTCTGACACGCGCCAGACTACGTTGGCGGCGATCTCTATCGGGTTGCCGCGCAGGTCGTTCACTTTCAGCTTTTCCGACACGACATTGTTCGCGCGGACCGAAATCTTGGTCTTGCTCATCCACGGCCAGACCCAGCGCAGCCCGTGGTTGCGATCCGTCCCGCGATAGGAGCCGAACAGCATGATCGCCGCCGCCTGATTGGGCTGGATCATGTAAAAGCCCGACGCGATCAGGACGATGACTACCGGGCCAAGGAAAATCGTGGAGAGGAAAGAGAGCACGTCGGATTCGCCCGGTTCGCTGGAAGCAAAGCCGAGCACGCGCGCGGCGGTCAGCACCACCAGCACGATCATCAGGATCAGCATGGCGTACCCATTGGTCGACCATGCCGAGGTTTCCGTGCTTGCCGAATGCGTCTTCGAATCAGCCATCGAATTCATCCCTCTAAATCTGATATCACTTTAATATCATATGCGGCGCTGCCCGCAAGCGATTCCGATTTCACTTGCAATCAAGATCGAATCGCTCCAATTTATGTGAGCGGACCGGGCCCCTCTGGCGCGGTGCTTTCGCCAATATGGGAAGCGCCTCGTGATGTCGGACCGCATCGGGTGATGCCGATGCTTTGGGTCCGGGTCTTATCCCAGTTCCTGACCTGACGGGTCCAACGCACGTCATCCCCGATCGAACGCAATGCTTTCGAAGGGTTACTTTGATGTCCGACCGTTACTTCCACTTGCTCGAACGCCACCAGAAGTTGGACGCGGCGCTGCGCATAGCGCGCGATCCGCTGGAAGCCATGCGCCTGCGCCAGTTGAAGGCCACGGTGAAAAGCCGTCTCGCCCGCCTGTTCCTGCGCCGCCCCGAAGCGGCTGTTCTGGCAACAGTCTGAAATAGAGGAACCCCGCTGTTCCCTGCGCATTGCGGGCACGGCGGGGTGCGGAGACGATAGATGGAATTTCTTTTCGCAGACTGGCTGGGAACGCCCGCGTGGTTCTGGCTGGCTTTCCTCGGCCTTGTGGTTGCGCTCACCGCGTTTGACCTTGGCGTCCTCCACAAGGAGGACAAGGCGATGGGCATCGGTGAATCGCTGAAGCTGACCGCCTTCTACATCACCATCGCACTGCTTTTCGGCGCATGGGTCTGGGCCGAAAAGGGCGCGGATCTGGGAATGAAATATTACACCGGGTTCTTCATTGAAAAGGCGCTGTCTATCGACAACGTGTTCGTGATCAGCCTGATATTCACCTTCTTCGCCATCCCGCCGAAATACCAGTACCGCGCCCTGCTTTGGGGTATCGTGGCTGTCATCATCCTGCGCGGCGCGATGATCGCAGGTGGTGCTGCGCTGGTCGAACAGGCCTATTGGGTACTTTATATCTTTGCCGCGTTTCTGGTGTTCACCGGCATCAAGATGTTCTTTGCGAACGATCATGATCCCGACATCGGCAACAACCCGGCTGTTCGCTGGATCAGCCGCCACATGCGCGTGACCAAGGAACTGCACGATCAGCACTTCTTCGTGAAAGTGCCGGACGCGAAGACCGGAAAGATGGTCAACGCCGCCACGCCGCTGTTCCTGGCGCTGGTGGTGATCAATCTGGCCGATCTTGTGTTCGCGGTCGATTCGGTGCCCGCGATCTTTGCGATCACGACCGACACCTTCATCGTCTACACGTCGAACATCATGGCGATCCTTGGCCTGCGCGCGCTGTACTTTGCACTGGCTGCGATGATCGAACGCTTCGCCTACCTGAAGTATGCGCTGGCGGCGGTGCTGGTGTTCATCGGCAGCAAGATTTTCGTTTCGGATTTCCTGCTGGGCGGCGACAAGTTTCCGCCCGCGTTGAGCCTTGGCGTGACGTTTGCCTTGATAGCGGGTGGCGTGGCCTATTCGCTGTGGAAGACGCGGGGGATGCCGCTGCACGATCCAGAGCAGCCCATCGCACCGGGCACCGTGAACTGATAAAAATCCCCCTCCGTTTGCGCGGAGGGGGATTCTGTTTCGCTATGTCTGGCTTCGATCAGCGCCGGGTGGTGGGGCGCGGGTCTTTCCATTTGAACGTCTGGTCATCTACCGCCACGCCATACTGATGGCCTGAAAGGCGGACCGTGGTGCGCTTGTTCTGTGAATCCAGCGCAACCCACGAATCAAGTTGGAGACCGCCGGGCGCGGCGCCATTGCGCACGAAGATCATGGTGATCGTGCCATATTCAGGATGCTTTGGATCGCGCACTTGCAGGCTGATCACGCCAGCATCGCCAGTGGGAAGCTGCTTGGCGAAGCGCGCCACGTCCTTTTTGGGATCGAGCAGCGCGCCCAGAGGGCTGTTGCCGATGGGCCAGCGCTGCACCTGGCGCACTTCATAGTCGATCATGGTCAGCGCTTTACCATCGCCCACGATCAGCAGGGGCACGCCCTTTTGATACTGGAAGCGGATGCGGCCGGGCTGCTTCATGGTGAGCACGCCCGAAATCGACTGGCCGGAGCGATCCGTCTGCACGAAATTGGCGCGCAGCGTGCTGATGCCGCGAAGGGCCGAGACAGCGCGTTCGACGTCGGAAGCCTGTGCCTGCGCCACGGTGGGCGCGGCAAGCATGGCGGGCGCACCCGCCGCCAAGGCAAGGGAAAAGGCCGCGCCAAGGCGGCCTATCTTGCGAAGTGAGGTGTTGATCGTGTTCATCGCCGTTCCTTGCAGTGTCGGCGTTGAACTCGCCGTGAACCGCCTTGGTTCCGAGGAGACCGGCGGTTCAGGCGGTTGTAAAGCGCAAAAGCGCCTTATTACTTGATCTTCGCTTCCTTGAACTCGACATGCTTGCGCACGACGGGATCGTACTTGCGGAAGGTCATCTTCTCGGTCGTGTTGCGCGGGTTCTTCTTGGTTACGTAGAAGAAGCCGGTTTCTGCGGTCGAGACCAGACGGATCTTGACGGTGGTGGGCTTTGCCATGACTCTATCCTGATATTTCGCGCGCGAATCTGAAAACGAATGTGGCGGCGCGTTTCCACGCCGCCGTCACAGGGGTGGGCCGTTGGGGTAGAATCACCGTGAAGTCAAGCACGGAGAGACAGGTCTTGCGATTTGCCGGAACGCAGCGGGCGTGATATTGGTTGCATACGTAACCAGATTGATAAATCGATGACCGCTGCTGATACTTCCGCCTTTGATTACATGCGCCTGCCTGAGATGCCCGAAGGCGTCTATACCGCGCCGCTCAAGCGCCCGGAGCGGGTGGGAGAAGATTGGGTTGAGCCTGCACAGCGGCGCTATGCCAGCGACGAGCATGATATTTGGGACGCGCTTTATGCGCGGCAGATGGATGTGCTGCCGGGGCGGGCGTGCAGCGCCTTTTTGCAGGGGCTTGAGCGACTGGACCTTGGGCGAGGCGGGGTGCCCGATTTTGCGCGACTATCGGGCGAACTGGATGCGCTGACCGGGTGGAGCGTGGTGCCCGTGCCCATGCTGATCCCCGATCACGTATTCTTCTGGCATCTGGCCAATCGGCGCTTTCCTGCGGGCAATTTCATCCGCACGCGCGAAACGTTCGACTATATCGAAGAGCCGGACGTGTTCCACGATGTGTTCGGGCATGTGCCGATGCTGACTGATCCGACTTATGCCGACTATATGCAGGAGTATGGCCGCGCCGGGTGGAAGGCGATGCGGCACAACCGGCTGAAGGCGCTTGGCGCGCTCTACTGGTACACGGTGGAATTCGGGCTGGTGATCGAGGGCGGCGCGCCGAAGGTTTATGGCGCAGGCATTCTTTCCGGCCCGCGCGAGGCCGTGTTTGCGCTGGAAGGGGCATCGCCCAACCGGATCATGCTGAACGTCGACCGGGTAATGCGCACCGATTACGTGATCGACGATCTGCAGCCGACGTATTTCGTGATCGAGAGCTTTGCTGATCTCTATCACCAGACCGTGGAGCGCGATTTCGACCGCCTCTATCGCGGGCTGGGACCGGGGTTCACCTATGCCAATACGGCTGTGATCGACGTGGACGACGTGTTGCAGCGGGGGACGCTGGAGTATCACCTGCGCGGCGGGCACGGGTCGGGGGCGGTGCCCACGTAGATGTCCCGTCGGCATAGAAAAAGCCCGGCACCTCCAGGGTAGTGCCGGGCTTCCTTGGCCATCAAGGCAGTGTTCCGGGTAAACCGGAGCTTACATCTTGTCGGCCTTGTCTTCCATTGCGTCGGCTTTGGCTTCGCCCGACTTGCGAACCGCATCGGCTTTGTTCTCCATCGCGTCTTCCGACGCGCCGGACATTGTATCGGCTTGAGCATCAATCGCATCGGCGGTGGCGTCTGCCGCATCGCGAACGGCGTCAGCCTGATCTTCGGCGGCGTTTTCCTGCTTGCTGTCGCAAGCGGCGAGGCCGAGGCCCATCGCGAGAACGGGCACCATCAGCGCGCCTTTGAGGAAACCTTTCATGTGCATCCCTTTCGTTAAGAAGGGCGGCTCTTGCGAACCGCCCTCTGGGTGTTTGATCAGCGCGATTAGCGAACCGAACCGCGACGGACGAGGTTGACGATCGCGAGCAGGATCAGCGCGCCAAGGAACGAAACGATCAGCGTGCCGGCCGAAATGCCCTGCGTGATGCTGCCCCCACCGATCAGCGGAGCGAGCAGGAAGCCGCCAAGCAAAGCGCCGACGATGCCGACCACGATGTTGAGGAAAATGCCCTGCTGTGCGTCGGTGCGCATGACGATGCTGGCCAGCCAGCCAAGAATGCCGCCGACGATGAGAAGAACGATCAGGCCCATTGTAAGTACCCCTTGAACTGTTGCCGTAAGTGGCTGTGTGTCCGGTAAATTCAGGACAGCGCAATTCGTTCCGCATTTGCGGTGGGGTGTTGACGGGACTTGTGTTCAGTCTTGAAAAATCAGCGCATTGCCAGCCAGATGATCGCGGCGGCACCGGCAACGATGCGATACCATGCAAAGGGCTTGAAGCCTGCGCGGCTGACATAGGCCACGAAAAGACGGATCACTGCCAGTGCCACGATGAACGAGACGATGAAGCCGACCGCAATCTCGGTCCAGCCAACGCCACCAGCACCCAAGGTGCCGCTCATGATCGCTTCGCGATTGTCGAGCAGTTCAAGCGTGGTTGCGCCAAGCATGGTGGGGATGGCGAGGAAGAAGCTGAATTCAGCCGCCGTGCGCCGTTCTATGCCCATCGCCAGCGCGCCCATGATCGTTGCGCCCGAACGGCTGACACCGGGAACCATCGACAGACATTGCACGAAGCCGACGCCAAGCGCCTGGCTGAGCGGAAGTTGCCCGATGCCGGTGAGTTCGCCGGGCTTGGCGACCTTTTCGATCACCAGAATGGCGATACCACCGATCACCAGCGCCCACCCGACAACCGAGGGGCTGCCGAGCAGAACGTCGATATAGTCTTTGAGCGTAAGGCCGAGGATGGCAGAGGGAATGAACGCGGCAAGCAGGTTGCGCAAGAAGCGCAAGCTCATCGGTTCAAGCCGGAGCAGGCCCATGCCGACCGCCCAGAACGTGCGCCAGTATTGCACGACCACAGCCAGAATCGCGCCCAACTGGATCACCACGTTGAACATCGCCCACTGGTGCGGATCGAAGCCGAACAGTTCTGTCGCGAGGATCAGGTGGCCGGTGGAGGATACCGGGAGAAACTCGGTAAGACCCTCGACGATGCCGAGCAGGATGGCAGTGATGATGGAATCCATGATGCCTCGTGGGTTCGCCGCAGTGCAGCATCAAGTCAAGGGTTAAGCAGCCATCCCATCGAATTGCAGGCGCGCGAGCCGGGCATAGAGACCGTCCGCAGCGGTCAGACTAGCGTGCGTGCCCTGCTCGACGATGCGGCCGTCATCCATTACCACGATGCGGTCTGCCGCGCGGATCGTGGCGAGGCGGTGGGCGATGACCAAGGTCGTGCGTTCCTTCATCAGCCGGTCGAGCGCGTCCTGAACGAGGCGTTCGCTTTCGGCATCGAGTGCGGACGTGGCTTCATCGAGCAACAGGATCGGCGCATTGCGCAGCACTGCACGGGCGATGGCGATGCGCTGGCGCTGGCCGCCCGAAAGGCGTGCGCCGTCTTCGCCAAGGAACGTGTCGAGGCCCTGTGGCAGATCACGCAGGAACTGTTCGGCATTGGCAGCGCGGGCCGCTTCCCAGATCGCTTCATCGGTTGCGCCCCAGTTGCCATAACGCAGGTTATCGCGTGCGGAGGCGGCGAACAGCGTGGCGTCCTGCGGGACGAGCGCCGTGCGGGCGCGGATTTCTGCCGGGTCGGCGCTGGTCAGCGGCACGCCATCGATGCGGATGGTGCCGCCGTGCGGATCGTAGAACCGCTGGGCGAGGAGAAACAGCGTGGACTTGCCGGCGCCCGATGGGCCGACGATAGCGACCGTTTCGCCCGGTTCGACGGTGAGCGAGAAATCGTCGAGCGCGAGCACTTCGGGGCGCGACGGATAACGGAAGGCGACGTTCTGGAACGCAAGCTGTCCCCGTGGCGGCACCGGCAGCGCAGTGGGGCGGGCAGGAGGGGCGATTTCCGGCTCTTCGCGCAGCAGTTCGTTGAGGCGGCTGGCCGCACCCGCGCCGCGCAGAAGATCGCCATAGACTTCGGACAGCGCACCCAATGCGCCTGCGACAAGGCCGGCGGTAAGGACGATGGCAAAGATCGTTCCGCCGCTTATGGTGCCATTGGCAACGCCAATCGCACCTTCCCAGACGAGCATGGTGATGCCGCCGAAGATCAGCAGGATCACCACGGCGGTCATACCTGCGCGGATCGAGATACGGCGGAGCGCGGTCTGGAAAGTGGCTTCGACCTTTCCGCCAAAGCGGGCAAGTTCGCGGCTCTCCTGCCCGAAGGCCTGCACAATCTTCATCGCGCCCAGCACTTCGGAAACGATCACGCCGATCCCGGCAACGCGGTCCTGGCTTGAGCGCGATACGTTGCGCAAACGCCGACCGATGAGCACGATGGGGCCGACGACGAGCGGGATGCCAATCAGCAGGATCGCAGTTAGCTTTGGCGCGAGGTAGAGCAGGTAACCCACGCCGCCGATGGCGGTGATCGTGTTGCGCAAGGCGACCGAGACTGTGGTGCCAACGACCTGTTCGATCACCGCCGTGTCCGAGGTCATGCGCGAGGCGATTTCCTTCGGGCTGTTGGTTTCGAAGAATGACGGGGGCAGGCGCAGCAGGTTGGCCTGCACTTTCAGGCGCACGTCAGCGACGACACGCTCGCCCAGCCATGACACAAAATAAAAGCGCCCGGCCGTGCCGATGGCAAGGATGAGGACGATCAGCAGCAGATACTGGAACCAGCGCCCAAGCTGGTCGACGTCAGCCCCGGCGGCAAAGCCCTTGTCGATGATCAGCCGAAAGCCGGACGGGATCGCCAGCGTGGCGGCGGACGTGACCACCAAAGCGACAGCAGCGGCGGCAAGGTGTCCCGGGTAGCGCGCGGCTTCAGCCCAGATCATGCGTAGCGGGCCGAGGTTCCGGGCCTTGGCGGCCGGTTCGGCAGGCGTGTATGTTAGCGGTTCGGGCTGCTGGGTCTGCTCGTCCATGCGCCTCGCCTAGCCTAAGCAACGCCCTGCCGAAAGGGGGAGCGTTGGGTGGCCACAACCTGACTGGATGTTTGTTGCATTGCACAAACAATCGAATCGCGGCAATCTGCCTGCAACGACTCCCTGTACGGCGGCATTTGCCACTGGCGGGGCAACAAGCAAAAAGGTGTTCGCAGTGCTTTACAAGGCTTATGAAATCCAGCGTTCGCTGATGAATGCGGGCAGCGCCTGGGCCTCGATGATGGCCGACGCTCTCACCGATCCTCGCAATCCTTGGGCGGGCGTCGGCCCGTCGCAGACCATCGCCAACGCGCTTGACGTGTTCGCCCATGCCGCAGCGCCGCGTGGCAAGCCCGCCTTCGGGATCAAGGTTATCCATGTCGATGGCCACGTTCATGCGGTGAAAGAGACCACGGTGGTCACGCGGCCTTTCGGTGACCTCAAGATGTTCACGCACGATGGCCTGCCCAAGAATGCGCCGCGTCTGCTGATCGTTGCGCCGATGAGCGGGCACTATGCCACGCTGCTGCGCGGCACGGTGGAGCGGATGCTGGAACGCTGCGTCGTTTACATCACCGACTGGGCCGATGCGAAATACGTGCCGCTGGCTGAGGGCGTGTTCGATCTTGATGATTACATCGATTACCTTACCGGCTTCCTCGAACATATTGGGGAAGGTGCGCATATGCTGGCGGTGTGCCAGCCTTCGGTGCCATCGCTTGCGGCAACCGCGATCATGGGGGCGAACAAGCACCCCTGTCGTCCGGTCACGCTGACCATGATGGGCGGCCCGATCGATACGCGCGAAAGCCCCACTGCGGTGAACGATCACGCGATCACCAAGCCGCACGTCTGGTTCAAGCACAACGTGATCACCACCGTGCCCGCCAACTATCCGGGCGAGGGGCGGCGCGTTTATCCCGGCTTCGTGCAGCTTGCCAGCTTCATGTCGATGAACATGGCCAGCCATATGATGAGCCATTACAAGCTGTTCCAGCATATGAATGCCGGCGCAGACGAAAACGCCGATGCGACCAAGGCGTTCTATGATGAATATCGCGCTGTCTGCGATCTTCCTGCCGAGTTCTATCTTCAGACCGTGGACGTGGTGTTCCAGCGCCATGCCCTGCCCAAGGGGGAACTGGTGCATCGCGGGCAGGCAGTGGACCTTGGCGAAATCACCGACACCGCGATCCTGTGCATCGAGGGCGAACGTGACGACATTTCCGGCATCGGCCAGACCAAGGCCGCGCTCAAGGTGACGCCGAACCTGCCCGATGAAATGAAGCAATACCTGCTGGCCCCCGAAGTCGGCCACTATGGCATTTTCAACGGTTCGCGCTGGCGGTCGTCCATTGCCCCGGTTGTAGAGCAATGGATTGCGACGTTCGAGAAGAAGGCCAATGGTCGGAAGCTGAGCGTGGTGGCCTGAAAACCACCGAGCATCGGACACGAAAAGGGCTGGTCTGGCATGGCTCGACCAGCCTTTTTTCATACCCAAAAAGTCAAACGAAGAACTGGCTGACCCATTCGCACAGCAGCGCAGGTTTGTCCTCGCCTTCGATCTCGATGGTGATTTCCATTGTCTGTTGCCATTGGCCGGGGCGCTTTTCGTCCATTTCCAGCAGTTTGAAATGGCCGCGCACGCGCTTGCCCACGCGGACAGGGGCAAGGAAGCGGGTGCGGTTGCCGCCGTAGTTGACGCCCATCTTGATGCCTTCAGGGCGCGGGCAATCGCTTTCCATCGTCAGCAGGGGGATCAGCGAGAGGGTGAGGAAGCCGTGCGCGATGGTGCCGCCAAAGGGCGTGAGCTTTGCCTTTTCGGGATCGACGTGGATGAACTGGAAATCGCCGGTCGCCTCGGCAAACTTGTTCACCCGCTCCTGCGTGATTTCCACCCATGAAGACGTGCCGACGACCTGGCCGACCATTTCCTTGATTGCGTTGGCGGGGATGAACCGGGTCATGGCGCGATGCTCTCCTGTTTGCTCTATTGCAAGGCAGGATGGCGGCAAGCCGAACGATGTGCAAGCCGGTTTAAGCAGGCGGTTAAGCGGCGGCGGGTGCGTTCTTCATGCCACGCGCCTTGCGAAATGGTTCGGGCTTAGCTGCCTTCACGCGCTGGATATAGGCCCACAGCCCGCATTGCAGGCCCACCAGCATGTAGCAGAACGGCTGGAAGGCGATGCCGACGAAGGTGGAGCCGACAAGGTAGATCACCTGCGCCTGCTGCAAGGCTTCGGCCAGTGGCGAAACCCAGCGGAACGCCTCGCTTTCTTCCTTGCGGAAGCGCCGTCTGAGCACTTCCATCTGCCACAGGCCCAAGAGGTGCAGCGCCAGCCACATGGCAAGGCCGGGCCACCCCTGTTCGCCCAGCATCTCGAAATAGCTGGAGTGATAGGCGCGGGCCTGATCCACGACCGGGCGGTATTCGAGCGCGGTGTTGTTGTCGCCCGCGTTTTCGGCGGTGACGGCGTTGTATTCGAGCTTGTTCTGGCGATAAGCATCGAAACCGCCGCCGAACGGGCGATCCTTCACGAAATCGAGCGTCCACATCCACACCGCCACGCGGGTGGAGGCGGATTCATCGGATTGGTGATTGCCGATGGTGTTCATCCGGGCGACGAACTCTGCCGGCAGCAAGGGCAGGGCAATAAGCGCGCCTGCGCCCATCAGCGACAGGATCAGCACACGCCGCTTGGCCGTGCGCAGGATTAGAGCGGCGAGCACCACTACGCAGACCAGCCCCGTGCGCGCGCCGGTGCCGATGGGCATCAGCGCGCAGGAAAAGCATAGTGCCCAGGCAAAGGCCTTTACCCGCCAGTCGGGCGGGAAAATGGTGCCGAAGCGCGCAAGCCACAGCGCCAGCGGGATCACCGCGATGGATACGGCCGAGATGATCGAGCTTTCATAAAGCCCGGTGTTGTTGTCCACCAGCAGGCGCAGCGTGCCATAGCCGCCGCCGCCGGTGATCGTCTTGATCCCGCCGCCGATCACGATCACGCCGATCGACAGCACCATGACCAACGTCAGCGCTTCAATCCGCAGGCGCGTGCGCAAGGTGAGCGGCAGGAACATCGCGAAGATCAGTGCTTTCCACACCCATGACCATTTCTCAGCCGCTTCGAGCGGAAAATCGGCCTGCTGCGTGGTCATTCCGCAATAGATCAGCAACATCAGCATCACGAACTGGCGCAGCGAAAAGCGGGTGCCGTTCTTGTCTTCTGCCACAAACCATGCGCCGAACGCACAGATGAAGGCGATCAGCGAAACCGGGATGTGGCTGAGAATCCCCCAACTGACCTTCTGCGGCGAAACCACGTCGATATAAGTATAGGCCAGCACGAAGATGAACGGGCGGCGGAAGCCCGCGCCGATGAAGGCCAGCACGAAGCTGAGCAGGAACAGGTCAAGCATCGGCGTCGCCAGACGTTTGTTGTCGTCGGTTGCGGAACGGCGCACGGCGGCTGGGCAGTGATGGATCGTCATCAAGATCATCGCGCTTCAGCAGCCGCCAGACGGCAAGCGCCATCAGGAAATGCGGGAGGAAGACGGTGAACTTGTCGATCATGGTGCAGACGCGGTTAGACCATCGGGGTTGACGCGGCGTTAAGGCTTGTCTGGCAGGAAGCGGGCGATGACCCGCGTGCTTCATGTCCTTGACCATTCGCTGCCGCTGCACAGCGGCTATACCTTCCGCACGCGCGCGATCCTGAAGGCGCAGCAGGCGATGGGGTTGGAAGTGCGCGGCGTGACCGGGCAACGGCACAGTGCTGCACTCTACGGCGATCCGGAAGAAGTGGATGGCCTGCTGTTCTACCGCACGCCCGGCATAGCACAGGGCTTGCCGCTGGTGCGCGAATGGGGCGAGGTCTCTGCGCTGGCCGAACGGATCGTGGCGTTGGCGCAGGAATGGCGCCCCGATGTGCTTCACGCCCATTCGCCCTCGCTGTGTGGCTTTGCGGCGGTGAAGGCCGGGCGCAAGCTGGGTATTCCGGTGGTCTATGAAATCCGCGCTTTCTGGGAAGATGCGGCGGTCGGCAACGGCACCGGGCGCGAAGGTTCCGCCAAATACTGGCTCACGCGCGTGCTGGAAAACGAGGTCGTCAGCGGTGCGGACCGGGTTGTGACGATTTGTGATGGGTTGCGGCAGGATCTGATCGCGCGGGGCTTTGCGCCCGAAAAAATATCGATCATGCCCAACGGGGTCGATCTGGAGATGTTTGGCGATCCCTTGCCGCGCGATGCTGCACTGGCAAGTGAATTGGCCTTGGGCGATGGCCCGGTGATCGGGTTCCTCGGCAGCTTCTATCCCTATGAGGGGCTGGACGACATGATCGCGGCCATGCCCGAAATTGTGGCGCAAGTGCCCGATGCGCGACTGCTGCTGGTGGGCGGCGGTCCGGCTGAGGCCGAACTGCGCGTGCAGGCAGCGGCCTCTTCGGCGGCGGACGCGATCCGTTTCGTCGGGCGCGTGCCGCACCATCAGGTAGACCGCTATTACTCGCTGGTCGACGTCGTCTGCTATCCGCGCAAGGCCATGCGTCTGACCGAACTGGTTACCCCGCTCAAGCCGCTGGAAGCGATGGCGCAAGGCAAGCTGGTTGCCGCATCGGACGTGGGTGGGCACCGGGAATTGATCCAGAATGGTGCCACCGGTACGCTCTTTGCGCCCGATGATCCTGCCGCGCTGGCGGCTGCAATGGTGGATTTGTTGCAGAATCGCGCAGGCTGGGATGCCCGGCGCGAGGTGGCGAAGTGTTTCGTGCGCGAAAGCCATGACTGGGCAATCAACGTGATGCGTTATCATCCCGTTTACCAAGTCCTGTTACCCACCGTCAAAGTGCCCGCAGTGGCAGCCTGAACGGCGCTGCTTGCGGACCATGACGGAGCCGGGAATCAACCGGGAAGAGAGCAGGACGTAACGCCAGTGACCGTGACCAAGCGCAAGCCAAAGCCCATCACCGCGCACCCGATGTTCCCGGTTGTGACAGCCTTGTGGTTCGCGGCATTCCTCAGCCTTGGCAGTTTTGCGGTTGCACCTGCCTTGCTCGAAGGGCCGGTCGTCGCACTCGGTATTCCAGAAATTCTGCCTGCTGCGCAGCCGCCGCTCGGCTTCACCGTTCGGGCGCTGGTGGCCATCGTGATGATGGGCGTGGGCGGGTTGATCGGCTATGTGATCGGTCGTCGCCTTGCGAGCGCCAAGCAGGAGGTGCCGGTTCGCGCCCGCGCTTTCGGTCGTGCCGAGGCCGCCAACGCCCCCGTGGTGCAGCCGTCAAACGTCAAGTCTGCAAATCACCGCCGCCCGCTCAATCCCATCGAAGATCTGGGCGAACCATCGGTCGTGGGCGAGTTCACGTTGACCGACGAGCTTCCCGCTGATGGTGCTGCGCCCTTTGCCGAACCGACCCCCGCAATCGTCGAAACTGCGCACCTGCCGTGGGATGACGATTTTGACTTCGACCAGCCCGCTGCTGACCAAGATCCGGCACATGGCGAGAAAGGGGCCGAAGACCCACTGGCGCTCGACCTGCTGTTCGGTGATGCCGAAGTGGTCGCGCACGAGAGCGTGGCCGATGAGCAGGAGGGCTATGCCTATCAGCAATTCGCCGCTCCCGCCGGAACCGCCGCTGTCGAAGCTGTCGCGGACGACGCACCGGCAACCGAACAGTCTGCTTGCGAAGAAGCGCCTGCACCGTCCGCCCCGCTGGTCAAGACTCCGCTGCTGCAGGCTCCTGCTGCCGCAGCCCTGCCGCTGGCGCGCACGCCGCTGGACGATCTGGGGCTGGTCCAGTTGACCGAGCGCCTCGCGCTGGCCATTAGCCGCCGCAGCGCACGCGCCGCTGCTGCGCCGCAGGCACCGGTCGCGCCTTATGCGGTTCCTGCTGCCGAACCTTTCGTGTCGTCGTCCGCTGCCAGCGAAATCGCACCTGTGGATGCGCCGGAAGAGGCCCCGTCCTTTGCCATCGCCGCGCCGACCCCCGCTCCGGCTATTGCCCGTTTCCATTCAGCCCAGACTGAAGTCGAGGCTCCGTTGCAGGCGTCGGAGCTTTCCACAGAGCGCGTCGTGCAACTGCGCCCCGCAGCGCTGCAGCCTTTCGAGCCCGAAGCCGATGCCTTCGATGAAGACGATGTGCCCGGCCTTGACCGTTTCCTGCGCGTGCCCGCTTCGGTGCAGGCATTCGAGCCTGCTGTTGATCCCGAAAGCAGCGACGCACTGGATACCGATGCACTGGACGACGAGGTTGCCGTCTGGGACGAGGGTGAAGACACGACCGAAGTGATCGAAGAGCGCTATCCGTCGCTTCTCGATATGGG
This sequence comes from Novosphingobium sp. ERN07, assembly GCF_012641335.1. Classification (GTDB taxonomy): domain Bacteria; phylum Pseudomonadota; class Alphaproteobacteria; order Sphingomonadales; family Sphingomonadaceae; genus Novosphingobium. The sequence goes on along the minus strand of NZ_JABAID010000001.1, from coordinate 101,565 downwards.
TTCTGGCAGCCACCGTGCCCAGGCGCTGCGCCTTTCACACGACGATGATGACGACAGCGACGTTGAGATCGATGACCTGGAGCCGGTTGTCGTGTTCCCCGGCCAGTCTTCGCCGCTTCAAAGTGCCCCCCGTCCGTTCGATGGTCCTGCGGCGAGCGCTGCCTCCGTTACGGCGCCTGCCGTATCCGCGCCGTCGTCGATCATCGCGGTGGCCGGGTCACCCCTTGCTGCGCCGGGGCGTGCGGCACCTTCAAGCCCGGTTGATCCTCTGGCGGATACGGCATCGGCAACCGCCGGTGTGGTGGCTGATGCGGAAGAGGCCGACCGCGCCCTTCGCGCTGCCCTTGCCACTTTGCAGCGGATGACTGCGCAGGGGTAACCCTCCGCGCCAAATGGCTGTCCGTAAGGGTGGTCTGCTGCCCAAGCGTGGCCTATGTGCCACGCTTTTGTGCTGCTGAGCCTTGGCAAACCGCACATTCTGCCATGTCGCAACCGTATTTCCGGCATTAAGCGCTCGGTTGAGCTTCCTGCGCAGTTGCAAAATAACTTTCCTGCAGTCATGGGGGCACTTCGCGCAATTTTCGTCGCTTTTCCGCGAGGGTGATTCGCGCGTGTTGCCTCTTTTTGGATGTAGGACGATCATCGAGATGGGATTTCCGCCGGTTCAGGGCCTGTACGATCCGCGTAACGAACATGATGCCTGTGGCGTGGGCTTCATTGCCCATATTAAAGGCCAGAAAAGTCATGCCATCGTGGATCAGGCGCTGGAGATTCTGCGCAATCTCGACCATCGCGGCGCGGTGGGTGCTGATCCGTTGCTGGGTGACGGCGCGGGCCTGCTGATCCAGATTCCCGACCAGTTGTTCCGCAAGTGGGCCGCTTCCGAAGGCCGTGAACTGCCGCAGCCGGGCGACTATGCCGTTGCCATGTGCTTCCTGCCGCAGGACGAAGCTGCGCGCCTGTTCGTGACCGAGTTTTTCGAGAAGTTCATCGCCAAGGAAGGCCAGGAACTGATCGGCTGGCGCGATGTGCCGACCACGCTCGAAGGCCTTGGCAAGACCGTGATCGAACAGATGCCGGTCATCCGCCAGTGCTTCATCAAGCGCGGGCCGAACACGCCTGATCAGAATGCATTCGAACGCAAGCTGCTGGCCATCCGCAAGCAGACGCAGAACCCGCTGGCGGCGATGGCTGATAAGCACGGTCTTCCGGGCGTGACGCAGCTTTATATGCCCAGCTTCTCGACCCGAACGATCGTGTATAAAGGCCTGCTGCTCGCCAACCAGGTCGGTTCGTTCTACGACGATCTGCGCGATCCCGATTGCGTTTCGGCGCTCGGCCTCGTTCACCAGCGCTTTTCGACCAACACTTTCCCAAGCTGGAAGCTGGCGCACCCGTTCCGCTTCATTGCCCACAACGGTGAAATCAACACCGTGCGCGGCAACGTGAACTGGATGAACGCGCGCCGCCGCACGATGGAATCGGAGCTGCTAGGCCCCGATCTCGACAAGATGTGGCCGCTGATCCCGCACGGTCAGTCGGATACCGCCAGTCTCGACAACGCGCTCGAACTGCTGCTGGCCGGTGGCTACAGCCTTGCCCACGCAGTGATGATGCTGATCCCGGAAGCATGGGCCGGCAATCCGCTGATGGATGCCAAGCGTCGTGCGTTCTACGAATACCACGCCGCGCTGATGGAGCCGTGGGACGGCCCCGCCGCCGTGGCGTTCACCGATGGCCGCCAGATCGGCGCGACGCTGGATCGCAACGGTCTGCGCCCTGCGCGCTTCTCGATCACGCGCGACGATCTGATCTGCATGGCGTCCGAAAGCGGCGTCCTGCCCTTCCGTGAGGAAGATGTCGTTCGCAAGTGGCGTCTTCAGCCCGGCAAGATGCTCCTGATCGACATGGAGCAGGGCAAGATCATTGAGGACGAGGAAATCAAGGCCGAACTCGCAGGCGCTGAGCCTTACGAGGAATGGCTGGATTCCGCGCAGTATAACCTGAAAAAGCTCGACGTGATTGAGCCTGAACTGGCCGCGCTGCCGGTGGAAACCACCTCGCTGCTCGATCGCCAGCAGGCCTTTGGCTACACGCAGGAAGATATTTCCCGGTTCCTGGAGCCGATGGCCGTGGCCGGCGACGATCCTCTGGGTTCCATGGGCACCGACACGCCGATTGCCGTGCTGTCAAACCGTTCGCGCCTGCTCTACGATTACTTCAAGCAGAACTTCGCGCAGGTTACCAACCCGCCGATCGATCCGATCCGCGAAGAACTGGTGATGTCGCTGGTCAGCATGATCGGGCCGCGCCCGAACCTGTTGGGCCACGATGCTGGCAGCCACAAGCGTCTCGAAGTCGATCAGCCAATCCTGACGAACGAGGAAGTCGCCAAGATCCGTTCGGTCGAAGCCGCGCTGGATGGTGCTTTCCGCACCGCCACCGTCGATGCGACGTGGGATGCCGCAACCGGCGCTGATGGCCTTGAAATGGCGATCAAGGAAATGTGCTGGGCGGCCACCGAAGCTGTGCTGGCTGACAAGAACATCCTGATCCTGTCGGACCGCGCGCAGTGCGAAACTCGCATCCCGATGCCGGCGGCGCTGGCAACGGCAGCGGTGCACCAGCACCTTGTGCGTCAGGGTCTGCGTATGCAGACCGGCCTTGTCGTGGAAACCGGCGAAGCGCGCGAAGTGCACCACTTCTGCGTGCTGGCGGGCTATGGTGCGGAAGCGATCAACCCCTATCTGGCGTTCGAAACGCTGGAGCAGATCCGCGTGTCGAAGGAGCTTCCGCTCGAACCCAAGGATGTAAAGAAGAACTACATCAAGGCGATCGGCAAGGGCATTCTCAAGGTCATGTCCAAGATGGGCATTTCGACCTACCAGTCCTATTGCGGCGCGCAGATCTTCGATGCCGTGGGTCTTTCGACCGAGTTCGTGAACGCCTATTTCACCGGCACGGCCACCACCATCGAAGGCGTGGGCCTCAAGGAAATCGCGGAAGAAGCCGTGCGCCGTCACGCCACGGCCTATGGTGACAACCCGATCTACCGCAAGATGCTCGACGTGGGCGGCATGTACCAGCTCCGTCTGCGGGGCGAGGAACATGCGTGGACCGCATCGAACATCGCCAGCCTGCAGCACGCAGTTCGCGGCAACACGCCCGAAAAGTATCGCGAATTTGCCCAGTCGATCAACGACCAGTCCGAACGGATGCTGACCATTCGCGGGCTGATGGAACTGAAGAAGGCCGATCAGGCTATCGACATTTCCGAAGTCGAACCTGCCAGCGAAATCGTCAAGCGCTTCGCCACCGGCGCGATGAGCTATGGCTCGATCTCGTGGGAAGCGCACACCACGCTGGCCGTGGCGATGAACCGCATCGGCGGCAAGTCGAACACCGGCGAAGGCGGCGAAGACCCCGCGCGCTTCACGCCGATGGCGAATGGCGATTCGATGCGCTCCGCGATCAAGCAGGTGGCATCGGGCCGCTTCGGCGTGACGGCGGAATACCTCGTCAATGCCGACGACGTGCAGATCAAGATGGCGCAAGGCGCAAAGCCCGGTGAAGGCGGGCAGTTGCCGGGCGACAAGGTTGACAAGACCATCGGCAAGACCCGCCACTCGACGCCCGGCGTCGGCCTGATCTCGCCGCCGCCGCACCACGATATCTACTCGATCGAAGACCTTGCGCAGCTCATTCACGATCTCAAGAACGTGAACACCGGCGCGCGCATTTCGGTCAAGCTGGTGTCCGAAGTGGGCGTGGGCACCGTGGCTGCGGGCGTTTCCAAGGCGCGCGCCGATCACGTCACGATCTCCGGCTACGAAGGCGGCACTGGCGCATCGCCGCTCACCTCGCTGACGCACGCCGGTTCTCCGTGGGAAATCGGCCTTGCCGAAACCCAGCAGACCCTGCTGCTCAACAACCTGCGCAGCCGCATCTGCGTGCAGGCAGACGGTGGCCTGCGCACAGGCCGTGACGTGGCCGTGGCCGCGCTTCTGGGCGCAGACGAATTCGGCTTTGCCACCGCGCCGCTGATCGCCGCAGGCTGCATCATGATGCGCAAGTGCCACCTGAACACGTGCCCGGTCGGCGTTGCCACGCAGGATCCGGTGCTGCGCGCGCGCTTCACCGGTCAGCCTGAGCATGTGATCAACTACTTCTTCTTCGTTGCCGAAGAACTGCGGGCGATCATGGCCGAAATGGGCTTCCGCACGGTCGCAGAAATGGTCGGCCGCGTGGATCGTCTCGATGCCAACAAGGCGGTTTCGCACTGGAAGGCTCAGGGGATCGATCTGTCGAAGCTGCTGCACAAGGTCGATCCAGTTGCGGGCACGACCTTGAACTGGAGCGAAACGCAGGATCACGGCCTTGAAGCCGCACTCGATCAGGATCTGATCGCTGCCAGCGCGCCTGCGCTGGACAAGGGTGAACCGGTTCGGCTCGAACGTAAGGTCATCAACGTCAACCGCACGGTCGGCGCGATGCTTTCGGGGGAAGTGGCGAAGAAGTATGGTCACAAGGGCTTGCCCGACAACACCATCCACATCTCGTTCAAGGGTGTGGCGGGCCAGTCGTTCGGCGCTTTTCTCGCACATGGCGTGACGCTCGATCTCGTTGGCGATGCCAACGACTATGTGGGCAAGGGGCTTTCGGGCGGCCGGGTGATCGTGCGCCAGCCTTCGCATGTCGAACGTGATCCGACCGAGAACATCATTGTCGGCAACACCGTGCTTTACGGCGCGATTGCCGGTGAGGCCTTCTTCAACGGCGTGGGCGGCGAACGCTTTGCGGTGCGCAATTCGGGCGCTGTCGCAGTGGTCGAAGGCACCGGCGATCATGGCTGCGAATATATGACTGGCGGCGTCGTCGTCGTGCTCGGGCGCACCGGGCGCAACTTCGCGGCGGGCATGTCGGGTGGCGTGGCCTACGTCTATGATGTGGATGGCAATTTCGCCAAGCTCGTCAATGGCGCGATGGTCGATGTCGTACCGGTTTCGGCAGAGCGTGACGAAGATGACGGTGCAGGCCGTCCGCAGCAGCGCGGGGTTGACGTTTACGACTACGGCATGGGTGACATGCTGCGTCATGACGCGGAGCGCCTGCGTGTGCTGGTGGAACGCCACCACCTCTACACCGGCAGCAGCCGGGCGCGTGAGATTCTCGATAACTGGGACGCAGCGCTGGGCAAATTCGTCAAGGTGATGCCGCGCGATTATGCGCGTGCGCTCCGCCAGATGGAGGCCGAGCGCCTCGAAGCCGCCTCGGTCGCGGCTGAGTAAGGGTTAGATTACAATGGGCAAGGCAACCGGCTTTCTCGAAATCGACCGCAAGGATCGCACCTATGATGCGCCTGCGGAACGTCTGAAGCACTACCGCGAATTCGTGATCCCGCACAATGATTCCGGCCTCAAAGGGCAGGCATCGCGCTGCATGAACTGCGGTATTCCGTACTGCCACAACGGCTGTCCGGTGAACAACCAGATCCCCGACTGGAACCATCTGGTCTATGAAGGCGATTGGCGCGATGCGCTGATCAACCTGCATTCGACCAACAATTTCCCTGAATTCACTGGCCGCATCTGCCCCGCTCCGTGCGAGGCTGCGTGCACGCTGAACATCGTGGATCAACCGGTCACCATAAAGTCGATCGAATGCGCTATCGTTGATCGCGGGTGGAAAGAAGGCTGGATCGAACCGCAGGTTCCGGCGAAGAAGACCGGCAAGTCGGTCGCCATCGTCGGTTCCGGCCCCGCGGGCATGGCTGCTGCACAGCAGCTTGCGCGTGCTGGCCATTCGGTGACGGTGTTCGAAAAGAATGATCGCGTTGGCGGGTTGCTGCGTTACGGCATTCCCGACTTCAAGATGGAAAAGACCCACATCAATCGCCGCGCGATGCAGATGGAAGCCGAAGGCGTCCAGTTCCGCACCGGCGTTGAGGTGGGCGTAACCGTCTCTTTCGCGTCGCTGCAAGAAAACTTCGATGCCGTGGTGCTGGCAGGTGGCGCCGAAGATCCGCGTGGCTTGAACATCCCCGGCGCGGAGCTGCCCGGTGTCCGCATGGCGATGGAATTCCTGACACAGCAGAACAAGCGCAACGCAGGCGACGATGAACTGCGCGCCGCGCCGCGCGGCTCACTCACGGCCACCGGCAAGCACGTAGTGGTCATCGGCGGCGGCGATACCGGATCTGACTGCGTTGGCACCTCGAACCGTCAGGGCGCGGCTTCGGTCACCCAGCTAGAAATCATGCCCAAGCCCCCTGAAAAGGAAGACAAGGCGCTGTCGTGGCCGAACTGGCCGCTAAAGCTGCGGACATCTTCCAGCCACGAGGAAGGCTGCGAACGTGAGTTTGCTGTGCTGACCAAGCGCGTGGTGGGCGAAAATGACGTTACCGGCCTCGAATGCGTCCGCGTCGAATGGGTGAACGGCCAGATGCAGGAAGTCGCGGGCAGCGAATTCGTGCTCAAGGCAGACCTTATCCTGCTGGCGATGGGCTTTGTCGGCCCGCGCAAGCAGGGCCTGCTCGAACAGTCGGGCGTAGAGCTTGACCCACGCGGCAATGTGAAGGGCAATGTCGTCGACTACAAGACCAGCGTCGAGAACGTGTTCTCCTGCGGCGACATGCGCCGTGGCCAGAGCCTTGTTGTCTGGGCAATCCGCGAAGGCCGCCAATGCGCTCGCGCCGTGGACGAAGCGCTGATGGGCGTGACCGAACTGCCGCGCTGATCGTCAGATCAAAGCTCGATCAGAAAAGGGGTGTCCGGGTTCGGATGCCCCCTTTTTCGTTGTTCTCAGGCGTCGCCTTCCGGCTCGGCCATCGGCGCCGCTTTCTTGCGGCAGACCAGCAGCTTGTCGATCTTGCGCCCATCCATATCGACCACTTCAAAGCGCCAGCCCTGATCGGTGAAATGTTCGCCTTCGTTGGGCAGCCGCTTGAGGACGGAAAGGCAGTAGCCTGCCGTCGTGGCAAATTCGCGGTCATCGGGCATGTCTATGCCCAGCCGGTCGGCCAGCGCGTCGGCGGGAAGCGCGCCTGCGATGAGCAGCGAACCGTCCTCGCGCTCAATCACCATCGGTTCATCGCCCGCATCTGCATGGCCGACGAAATTGCCCGCGATAGCGGCCAGCAGGTCTGCCGGAGTGACGATACCTTCGAGATGGCCGTATTCGTCGTGCACCAGCGCCAGCGCCACTTCGGCCTGCTGGATCATGCCCAATGCGTCCATCGTATCGAGTTGATCGGGCACGATGGCAGGCTTCTTCATCAACCGGCCCAGTTGCACCTTGCGCCCACGCAGCAGGGTGGAAAGCACATCGCGCACTTTCACGACGCCCACGATCTTGTCTACCGAACCGTCCGCCACCAGCAGCAGCGAATGGGGGCTGTCCTCGATGGCCGCCCGCAATTCGATTTCGGGGGCCTTGCGCTCGATCCAGTGGAGTTCGGTGCGCGGTGTCATCACTTCACGCACGGGGCGTTCAGCCAGGCGCATGATGCCGGTCATCAGTGCACGCTCTTCCTCCTCGATCACGCCGGATCGCGTGGCCTCAGCAAAGATCATGTGCAGTTCTTCGGCGGTAACTTCCTGTTCGCCACCCTGCTTCAGGCCAAGCAGGCGGATGATGAGGCTGGATGAATTGTCGAGCAGCCAGACGAACGGCGCCGTGACCTTCGACATCAGCGCCATCGCTGGCGCAGCGATCTTGGCAATCGGTTCGGCAGCCCGCAATGCCAGTTGCTTGGGCACCAGTTCGCCTACCACAAGGCTGAGGTAGGTGGTTATCGCGATGACGATGGCGAAGCCCGCATCGTCGGCATAGCGTGCGGGCACACCCCAAGCGACGAGTCGTTCCGCCGTTGGCCCGCCAAGGCTTGCGCCCGAATAGGCGCCGGCGATGATGCCGACCAGCGTGATGCCGATCTGCACCGTCGATAAAAATTTTCCGGGATCGGAAGCGAGCGCCAGCGCGGTTTTTGCGCCTTTGCTGCCCTCCTCCGCGGCCACTTTCAAACGTGCCGGACGCGCGGAGACGATCGCCAGTTCCGACATGGAAAACAAGCCGTTGAGCACAACGAGGCCAAGAATGACCAGGACATCAGACCAAGGATAAGGTGTCACACAGCGGCCCCTAACAGATTTCCCGCAAAAGGCGAATAGCGACGCAATAGTTCCCTATCATGTCTCCTGTCACGGCAATGACATTTTACGTTCGGGAACCGTTCAGCCGAACTGGGCGTATTTCATCCTGTCATTACGACGTCCTGTCGCTACATTTGAAACAGGATGCCGTTCAAAGGGGACAGGAAATGAAAATTCGCCGCATCATGATGTCGAGCTTGTGTGCAGTTTCGCTGGTCAGCCTCTCTGCCTGCGTCACCGACCCTAACACGGGTGAAAAGAAGGTTTCCCGAACCGCTATCGGTGGCATCGGCGGCGCGCTGGGTGGCGCCCTTTTGGGCGGCTTGATCGGCGGCAAGACCGGGCGCATCGTTGGCGCGGGCATCGGTGGTGTCGCCGGTGGCGTGATCGGCTACCAGAAGGACAAGCAGATCCGCGAACTGCGCGAACAGACCGCAGGGACCGGCATTGACGTGACCGAAACCGATGGTGGCAACGCTATTTTGGTGAACCTGCCAAACGGCGTTACCTTCGATGTCGATAGCTCGACCGTAAAGCCTGCTTTTGGCGCAACGCTTGATCGTGTTGCGCAGTCGCTGGTGCAATATCCCAACTCGCTTATCGACGTCTACGGCCACACCGATTCTACCGGTTCGGACGCCTACAATCAGTCGCTTTCCGAACGCCGCGCCCGCGCGGTTGCCGATTACCTGACCTCGCGCGGGGTGGGTTATGCCCGTATTCGCAGCCAGGGCTTTGGCGAATCGCAGCCGATTGCCTCGAATGACACTGAACAGGGCCGCTCTGCCAACCGTCGTGTCGAGATCAAGATCGTGCCGATCAGCCAGGATGACGTGAACGCCGCGCGCAGCGGCCAGTAAGCGCCCTCCACCCAGACAAGCGGCGCTGCCCCACCCGGGCGGCGCCGTTTTTGTTTGTCCCATGCGTTTCGCGGTTGACCCCCGTCGGCATGGGCTGGCATCGGGCTCGCGCAAAGGAGACTGCCAATGCCGATCGAACGCCGCCCCCTTAACGGACGTATGGTGAACCCCGTTGGCCTTGGCTGCATGTCGTTGAGCTGGGCCTATTCCGGGCGGCCGAGTGAGGAAGACGGCATCCGCCTGTTCCACCGCGCGATAGACATCGGCTACGATCATTTCGATACCGCGCGCCTCTATGGCCTTGGCCATAACGAAACGCAGGTGGGTATCGCGCTCAAAGGGCGGCGTGATCAGGTCTATCTCGCGTCGAAGATGGGCATCTTTGCCAGCGGAGAAAAGCGCGGGGTCGATTGTCATCCCGATACGATCCGTAGCGAACTCGAAGTGTCGCTCAAGCTGCTGCAGACTGATCACATCGACCTTTACTACATGCACCGGCGTGACCGGAACGTCCCCATCGAGGAATCGGTCGGCGCGATGGCTGACCTTGTGAAGGAGGGAAAAATTGGCGGCATCGGCCTGTCGGAAATGTCGGCTGATACGCTGCGCCGCGCTTCCGCGGTCCACCCGATTGCGGCCATGCAGACCGAATATTCGCCGTGGACAAGGCAGGCGGAAATTGCCGTGCTTGATGCTTGTCGCGAACTTGGCACCGCTTTCGTGGCATTTTCGCCCGTGGGGCGCGGAGTTCTTGCCAATGGCTTGCGCGATCCTGCCGCGCTACCCGATGGCGATATCCGCAAGGCGATGCCGCGCATGAATGCGGAAAACTGGCCCAAAAATCTTGCACTGATTGATCAGTTCAATGCGATTGCGGCCCGCGAAGGCGTCACCCCGGCGCAACTCAGCCTTGCCTGGGTGCATTCGCGCGGGGATCACATCGTGACCATCCCCGGCACCGGCAAGATCGCCCATCTTGAAGAAAACATCGCGCGCTGGGACTGGGAAATTCCCGCAGCCGTCGCCGCAGAAGTCGATGCGCTGATTAACCAGCAGACCGTTTCCGGCCATCGCTATGCGGGGGCGATCCTCCCCACGATCGACACCGAGGATTTCTAAACCATCTTCGCCGCGCGGTCGGCCAGTCGGTCGACCGCTGCCGCATGGATCGCCGGGGCTGTCACCAGCAGTCCAAACGCCCGCGGATCGCGCTTGTTGTAGGCAAGCGGTTGACCGAAAGCATCGCTCACAGCCGCACCTGCCTCGCGTGCGATCAGGCTGGCGGCGGCGATGTCCCATTCAAACCCCCATCGCAGTGTTGCCAGCAGGTCAGCCTCGTTCGCGCCGACCATCGCGATGCGCAGCGCGATGGAGTTGGGCTTATCGACGGTGACTAGATCGGCGTCCGCTTTGGGTAGGCTGTCTGCCGGGACGCGCGAACCGGCCAGTACGCCGCGCTTGCTGGCTTGGAGGGGCAACCCATTACGCGTCGCGCCTTGTCCCGCAATCGCAGCCCAGTATTCGCGGCGCGCCGGTGCGCTCAATGCGCCGATCAGCGGGCGACCCTCGCTTACCAACGCAACTGAAACGGACCAACCGGGGCGGCCACGCACGAAATCGCGGGTGCCGTCCACCGGATCGACCAGCCAGCAAAGCCCGCGCTCCAGTCGATCAGGATGGTCCACTGTTTCTTCAGATAGCCAGCCAGCCGATGGCAACAGGGCAGCCAGTTCGCGCTTTAGAAAGGCATCGACTGCGATATCTGCATCGCATACCGGGCTGCCCGGCGTCTTTTCCCACACTTGCGGGGCATGGCCGTGGCCGGGCCAAAGCGCGAGCGCCATTTCCCCCGCACTGCGGATGATAGCGTGAAAGCGGTCATAGTCGATCATCGTGCGTCCCTGATCGTGTCGGCTCTTGTATGTCGGTGCAATTGCGAGTTGTTATCAAAGATAGGTCGAGACCTCGCATTTACGCCCCTTTTCAAGCTCTGCGTGCTGTGCTTAAGGCATAGCGACTCAAAGCGCCATCGGGGGCGCATACCTTTGCGCCGATGGTGGCGCGCCTGTCGGTTTTTCGGCCCATGCCGGAACGCCATTCAAGTCGGGGATCACGCATGAACGTCCATGAATATCAGGCCAAGGAACTGCTCGCGAAGTTTGGCGTCGGCATTCCGGCTGGCATCGCCGCGCTTACCGTTGAAGAAGCCGTTGCCGCTGCCAAGCAGTTGCCCGGGCCGCTTTATGTCGTGAAGGCGCAGATCCACGCCGGTGGCCGCGGCAAGGGCAAGTTCAAGGAACTGCCTGCCGATGCCAAGGGCGGCGTGCGCCTGGCCAAGAGCATTGAGGAAGTCGAAGCGTTCGCCAAGGAAATGCTCGGCAACACCCTCGTGACCGTGCAGACCGGCGAAGCTGGCAAGCAGGTGAATCGTCTTTACGTGACCGATGGCGTTGATATCGCCAAGGAATACTATCTCTCGATGGTGGTGGACCGCGCCACCAGCCGCGTCGCCATGATCGTGTCGACCGAAGGCGGCATGGACATCGAAGAAGTCGCTCACGCTACGCCCGAAAAGATCGCCACGATCACCATCGATCCGGCAGAAGGCTTCATGCCGCACCACGGCCGCGCCGTTGGCTATGCGCTCCAGCTTTCGGGTGACCTGAACAAGCAGGCCGGCAAGATTGCCGAGCAGCTTTACAACGCTTTCGTCGCGCTCGATTGCGACATGCTCGAGATCAACCCGCTGGTGGAAACCAAGGACGGTAACCTCTTGGTCCTCGACACCAAGATGAGCTTCGATTCGAACTCGCTCTATCGCCACCCCGATGTCTTCGCGCTGCGCGATGAGACTGAGGAAGATCCGGCGGAAATCGAAGCCAGCAAGTATGACCTCGCCTACATCAAGCTCGATGGCAACATCGGCTGCATGGTTAACGGCGCTGGCCTTGCTATGGCCACGATGGACATCATCAAGCTGAACGGCGAATTCCCGGCCAACTTCCTCGACGTGGGCGGTGGCGCAAACAAGGAAAAGGTCACCGCAGCGTTCAAGATCATCCTGAAGGACCCGGCGGTTAAGGGCATTCTCGTCAACATCTTCGGCGGGATCATGAAGTGCGATATCATCGCTGATGGTATCGTCGCGGCGGCAAAGGAAGTGAACCTTTCGGTTCCGCTCGTCGTCCGCCTCGAAGGCACCAACGTCCAGCAGGGCAAGGACATTCTGGCCAACTCCGGCCTGCCGATCGTCCCTGCCAACGATCTGGGCGATGCCGCCAAGAAGATCGTCGCCGAAGTGCGCGCGGTCGCCTGATCGCAAAGCACTGCAATGTGATTGCAGGGGGCGTCGGGCAACCGGCGCCCCTTTTGCTTGTGCCAGTGGCCTAACGGCGGCGTATCGCCGATAGAGCAGGACACGGCTGCACCTGTGGTTGACGTTTACGTAAGCGCAAATTATGCCCTTGCTACTGATTTTAAGGGAAAGGACGCTTGGCCATGAAAGCCCTGGTGTGCGTAAAGCGCGTGATTGACTACAACGTGAAGCCTCGGGTGAAGGCGGATGGGAGTGGCGTCGATCTTGCGAACGTGAAGATGAGCATGAACCCGTTTGACGAGATTGCGGTTGAGGAAGCGATACGCCTGAAGGAGAAGGGCGTTGTGACCGAGATCGTGGCGGTTTCGGTTGGTCCGGCGAAGGCACAGGAAACGCTGCGCACGGCGCTGGCGATGGGCGCGGACCGTGCGGTTCTGGTGCAGGTGGATGACGGCACCGAGGTCGAACCGCTGGCGGTGGCCAAGATCATCAAGGGCATTGCCGATGAAGAAGCGCCGGGCCTGATCGTGACCGGCAAGCAGGCGATTGACGATGACAGCAACCAGGTCGGCCAGATGGTCGCCGCGCTGCTGGGCCGTCCGCAGGGGACGTTCGCCAACGAGGTTTCGGTCGAGGGCGATGCGGTCGTCGTGAAGCGCGAGATCGATGGCGGCTTGCAGACCGTGCGTCTGGCGCTGCCCGCCGTGGTCACCACCGACCTTCGCCTGAACGAGCCGCGCTATGCCTCGCTGCCCAACATCATGAAGGCGAAGAGCAAGCCCTTGGCGAACAAGACCCCCGCCGATTACGGCGTGGACATCGCCCCGCGCCTCAAGACGCTCAAGGTCAGCGAACCGCCGGTGCGCAGCGCGGGCATCAAGGTGCCCGATGTCGATACGCTAGTCGCCAAGCTCAAGGAAATGGGAGTCGCCTGATGTCCAAGGTTCTCGTTCTGGTCGAACACGACAACACCTCGGTCAAGGATGCCACCTTGGCCGCCGTCACCGCAGCATCGCAACTGGGCGAAGTGACCGCGCTGGTCGCAGGATCGAACTGCGATGGTGCCGCAAGTGCCGCAGCGCAGATCGCTGGCGTGGCCAAGGTGCTCAAGGCCGACGACGCCAGCCTCGACAACGCGCTCGCTGAAAACGTCGCCCCGCTGGTTGCAGGGCTGATGGCCGATTACGACGCCTTCGTCGCGCCCGCCACCACCACCGGCAAGAACGTCGCCCCGCGCGTGGCCGCGCTGCTCGACGTGATGCAGGTGTCGGACATCCTCTCGGTCGAAGGGCCGAAGACGTTCACCCGCCCGATCTATGCCGGCAATGCCATCGCCACGGTCGAATCCAGCGACGCCAAGCTGGTGATCACCGTGCGCGGCACCGGCTTCGCCAAGGCGGCCCCCACCGGCGGATCAGCCAGCGTCGAAGCCGTATCGGCAACCGCCGACAGCGGCCTCAGCACCTTCGTCAGTGCCGAAATCGCCAAGAGCGAACGCCCGGAACTGACCAGCGCCAAGATCATCGTATCGGGCGGCCGCGCGCTGAAGGACGCCGCCACTTTCGAGCAGGTCATCACCCCGCTGGCCGACAAGCTGAACGCAGGCATCGGCGCATCGCGCGCCGCGGTCGACGCAGGCTACGTGCCCAACGACTACCAGGTCGGCCAGACCGGCAAGATCGTGGCGCCTGAAGTCTACATCGCGGTCGGCATCTCGGGCGCGATCCAGCACCTTGCCGGCATGAAGGACTCCAAGACCATCATCGCCATCAACAAGGATGAAGACGCCCCGATCTTCCAAGTCGCCGACATCGGCCTCGTCGGCGACCTCTTCACCATCGTACCGGAACTCACCGGAAAACTATAATTGCGTAAAACACAACTGCTTTGCCGTCCTTCGCACTTGCCGTAACGCGCTGAAAACCGCACATAGAGCAGGCCTTTCAGGCATCCTCTCCCAAACTTTCCAAGGCTGGTCTTCGGACCGGCCTTTCTTTTTGCGCAACTCACTCGTGTGCAGCACATACGAAAAAGGGAGGCACGGTGGCCTCCCTTTCCGTCATTTCGCAGGGATAGAACGTCAGGCGACGAAGCGTGACAGGAAGCCGTGGCTCTTGGTCACTGCGGCCAGCCGGTCCATCGCAAAGGGCGGTTCCTGCTCCACATAGAAGTGCTGTACGCCTGCCGCCTGTGCCGCAGGCAGGATCTTCGCCCATTGCAAACGGCCTGAACCAACCTCGGTCGGGTCCTGGCTCATCACATAGTTGGTCTTCGTGGTCGCCTTCACGTCCTTTACGTGAACCGCCTTCACCCGGCCTTTGAGCTTGCCCAGCTCCACTGCAGGATCAAGCCCGGCAGCCGAAGTCCAGCCAAGGTCCAGCTCGAAATTCACCAATGAAGGATCGGTTTCTTTCATCAGGATTTCCCAACCCGTGGTGCCATCGGGCAGCGGCGCGAATTCCATGTTGTGGTTGTGATATCCCAGCGAAATCCCGAACGGCTTCAGCGCCGCCGCGCGTTCGTTCAGCAGCGTTGCCGTGCGCTTCCAGTGGTCCGCCCCGGCTTCGCGCAGGGCATCACCGATGGCCACTTGCGGGTTCTTGCCTTCCGGAATCGAAAAGCCTTCGGGCAGCGGGCACAGCGGCATGAACACCTGATAGATGCCCAGCGTGTTCAGCCCATCGGCAATTTCCTGCGGCGAACTCATCAGCGAAAGCGTGCCGCCGGTAAACGGCCCCGGCATGTTCATGTGGATCGAGCTATAGCGCACGCCCGCCTTGTCCGCCGCCGCGCGCAGGTCTGCAGGCGTGCGGTTATAGAAGTTCGGCAGTTCAATATCGGTAAAGCCCACCGCCGCCAGCTTTGCCAGCGTGCCATCGAGATCCTTAACCGGCATATCGCCCAGCGTGTAAAGCTGCAGGCCAATCGGCTTGCCGATGCGCTGGAAGAACGGCTTGCTCCGCCGCAGAGCGGCCATTGCAGGTGTTTCGCTTAATGCCAGCGCTGCGGTTGCGCCCAGCGCGGCCAGCAGCGCGCGGCGATTCATCATAACTTGCGACATCAATGGATCTCCTGCGGATTGGCGGGACCGTGCGTGGCTGGACGAAAGGCGACGAGCAGCAGCATCGCGCCAATCGCGGCAAGGCCCGCCGGAACGAGGAACACGGTGGTGTAATCGACCACGCCCTGCGCATCGGTCAGCCCGGCGACCAGCGCCGGGAAGGCGAAGCTGGCCACCATGTTGCCCAGGCCCAGAATGAGCAGGTTGAACAGCCCCTGCGCCGAAGAGCGCACGTCTTTGGGGAAGGCTTCGTCGACGAAGATATAGACCGTGGCGAAGAAGAAGGCATAGCAGATGCCGTGCAGAAGTTGCACTGCGATGATCGCCGGAATGCTGTCAGCCATGAACGAGAAGGCGAGGAACCGGGCCGCGTGGCCCAGAATGCCCACGATCATCGTCCAGCGCCAGCCCAGCCGCACCAGCACTTTGGCGAGCACCAGCATGGTCAGGATTTCGGCCACCTGTCCAAGGCTCAACACCACCATCGAAAGGTTGCCGGCAATGCCGACGCGATTGGTCAGGAAGGCGTCCGACAGCACGAAGTAGCCGTTGTGAACGACCGAATCGATGAAGGTGACGAGGAACAGCACGGCCACCACCGGCTTTTTCAGCAGGCCCAGTGCGCGCCGCCATGCCAGCTTGTCCACATCGCCGCCCTGCTTTGGCGGGGTGTGCGGCAAGGTGAGCGAGAACGCCGCCATCGCGAACGAGATTACCGCAGCGACGATGAAGATCGAACGCACCTGCGATGCGTCAGCCTGTGCGCCAAGGATAAACACGAAGGGCCAGCTAGCCATGATCCAGCCGACAGTGCCGCCCGAACGGACCGATCCGAACTCGGCCGGATTGGGCAGATGGGTGAAGGCAACGGTGTTCGTCACCGAAAGCGTCGGCACATAGACGAGGCTATAAATCATGTAGCACACGAAGAACGGCACGAAGCTGCTGCTGAAGGCCACGCCCAGCAGCGCGAGGCCGCCGATCACATGGCTGCCCGCCAGAAACTTCTCAGCCGAGAACGTGCGGTCAGCGAACTGGTTGGAGAAAAAGATCCCCACCACCGATGCAATGCCCCAGCATGTACCGACCAGCCCTTGCTGGCCCGCGCTGAATCCCAGCATTCCCATGTAGGGAAACAGCTTTGGCGCCCATGCGCCCCAGATCGCCAATTGCAACGCCATCATGGCGAACAGGCGGATTTTTAGTGACAGCGTTGACAATTCAGGCCCCTCGATCCCGGTTTTCGTTGCGCGCGATCTTGCCGGAAGTGGCTCAGGAAGCAACCACGAATTGCATTGCGTAACTGAAGGTCGATGCATTCAGGGCGTTTCGATTACCCCGTCCGATGATCTTCCACGATCTCACCACAGGCCGCCAGTTCCGCTTCATGGCCTTCTTCGCGCCATGTCTCGGCCAGCGCCTCGGCTTCCCATTGCAGCATCGCCGGATGGGCCAGAATGTGCTGAACCCACGCCTGCCCCTTGCCCACATCAAGGCCATAGGTGCGAATGCGGAAACCCACTGGCGCAAAGAATGCATCCAACGCGGTAAATGCCTCGCCCGCCAGCCAGGGGCCGCCGAACTGCGCAAGACTCTGCTCGAAAATCTCACGCACACGGGCCACATCGCGCAGCAGCGCTTCACGCATCGGGCGGGGGCGCATCCGCACGCCCACGTTCATCGTGCAATCGTTGCGCAGCGCGGAAAACCCGCCGTGCATTTCGGCCACCGCACAGATCGCAAAGGCGCGGGCGGCTTCATCCGCTGGCCATATGCCTTCGTGCCGCTCGGCCAGATAGAGCGCGATCCCCAGCGAATCCCACACCGTCCGGCCATCGTGGAGCAGCACCGGCACTTGGCCCGTGGGCGAGAAGGCGCGGAACTCGTCATAGTTCGTGGGCTTGGTAAACGGCTCGATCCGATCCTCGAAATCGATGCCCAGCGCCTTCATCAGCACCCACGGACGCAGCGACCAGCTTGAATAGTTTCGGTTCGCGGTGATCAGAACGTAGGACATCATTGCATCTCACTTCACCGGCGGCGGCACCAGAAACCACCCGTCTCCGATGTTCGCGTCCAGCGCAACCGCAACCGGGCCGTTGGGATTGCGCAAGTAATCGAACACTTCGTCGAAGTCCGCCTTGCGGTCCCCGGCGATGGCCAGCACGCACCAATCCGAATCGGCGCGCTGCAGGATCTGCTGCTTGCGCGTTTCGGTGCGGCGCAGCAGCAGCACCGGATCAATGCCCAGCGGGTCCAGTCCGGTCGCTTTCAGGATCGTGCCAATCGGCTTTTCGGCGGTTTCGGGCAGGCTGGCGATCCACACCACTGCCGTGCCGGTGCCACGAATCGCGCGCAGTCGGTCGGCCAATCCCGGCGCAGGGGAGGGCGGATCATCCAGGTCGAACGCCTTGTCGCCAGGGTCCAGATCAATCAGCAATGCGCCGCGTTGCTCGCCGCAGGGGCGTGTGGAGGGCAGCGACGCCAGCGTTCGCTGGTCCAGCAGCGCGGATTTGCGGCCCGGCGCGGGCTTCACGTCCTTTGCGGCGGCCAGCACGAACGCGGTCATCGCGGCATAGCCATCATCATCAGGCGCGGCAGCGGGGCTGATGCTTTCAACGTCCGTCGCCGAAGGTGGAAACGGTGCAGCCGTTGCAGCCTCTGCCACGCGAAGGGGCGCAGTTTCGGACGCTGCGGGCGGCGCAAGGGCCTCGGCGCTGCCCGGTGCAGAAGCAATCGGTTGCGTCGGCGTTGTGTTGATCGCTGGCGGCACCGTGCTCACGCCCTTGCCGACAATTACCACGGGCTTGGCGGGCCCTTCGCTATCGCCACGCTTGCCGTTTTCGATGATTTCCTTGCCGGTCAACGTGCCGCCAGCCATCAGCGGGACCAGCGCTGCGGCGGCGCAACCACCAAGCTGCGTGGCCATGATCGAAAGCGCCAGGGTGGCAGTCAAAGGCAGAGTGGGGTGGTTCATGCGGCTTCCACGAGTTGGGCCGATCGCCCATCAGTTGCACCCGCACATATCGCGCTGCCGCATTGAAATCGAGGCACAACTTGGGTGAGGGCCGTTATGGCACATAAGAAAAGGGCACCGTCACCGGCGCCCTTTTCCGCATCCTCTCCAAGATGCACTCGGTGCGAAGGCTCGGCTTATTCTTCGGGGCCGCCGATGCCTGCGTGATCGGTCGCGTTGCTGGCATAGAGCTGTTCGCTCTTGCCCTGCATGTAGGGCAGCGGGTTGACCGCTTCGCCCGAAACGCGGACTTCATAATGAAGGTGGGGGCCGGTGGAACGGCCCGTCGAGCCGACATAACCAATGATGTCGCCCTTGCGGACCTGCTGGCCAGCGGCAACCGCGATGCGCGACATGTGGCCATAGCGCGTTTCCATCGCTGCGCCGTGATCGAGCTGAACGTAAAGGCCATAACCGCCGAACCAGTCAGCCATTTCCACGGTGCCATCGGCAGTTGCGCGGATCGGGGTGCCGGTGGGCGCGGAAAGATCGATGCCCTTGTGCGCGCGGCGACCGCCCAGAACCGGGTGATTGCGCATCCCGTAACCGCTGGAAAGGCGCGTCATCGCAACCGGCACCAGCGAGGGGATCGAAACGCCCGTGCGCTTTGCGGTGACGGGCTTGGCCGAAGGCAGGATGCCGTTGTCGAGCTGCTGCCAGCTTGCGAACAGGCGGCGGAATTCATCGTCACCGCGATCTGCCGAGACACCTGCCTTTGCCGCTTCGGCGGCGCGAAGCGGTGCGGCGATGTCTGCCGAGGCAGCGCTGTTGGCGAAAGCCGGAGCGGAAGAGAATGCGACAACTGCCACTACGGCGCTGAAGGCTGTCTTGAAGGTTTTGGTGTTGAACAACATTACGACCCGTACGACCTTTTCTTTGCGTCCCGATCTCTGGCCATTCGGCCTTGTCGATCGGTCCGCTCTAAACCCCCAGAGCGAACCCGTTTTATGGCAGTCAGCAGGATTAAACCGGCTGCCTTGGGATGTTTCAGAGCTGGTCGGAACCCCCCGCCATCTCGTGCATTGGGGTATGAGGAGGGCTTGGCGGGGTGGCAACCCCTGCCATCATTTCGCGCGACAAACCGGCTGATCGGCGCGCCGAGTCGTTGAACGGCGGCTTAACGAGGCCGCGAAAGTGGCGCTGGACCAAGCATTTCCAAAGATTCGCCGGGGATTCGCCACGGCTTTCGCACAGTGCGGCGAAATGTTTTGTGCCGAACCGCACATGGCGAATTTCGTCGTCAACGATTCTTTGCAGGATGCGCGCGGAGCGTTCGTCTCCCGCCGCCAGAAACCGCTCCACCGTCATCGGCGTGACATCCAGCGCGCGGGCTTCCAGCACCATCGGCACCACGGCGAGCCGCGCCGCCACATCGTGCGCGGTTTCGCGCGCGGCGTCCCACAACCCGTCGTGCGCGGGCATGGCGCCATAGAAACTGCCCAAAGTCCGCAGCCGCCGCTCCAGGAGGCTGAAATGCATGGCTTCATCCGCGGCGACGGACAGCCAGTCATCCACGAAATTGCGGCCCATGTCCGCGCCGAAACGCCCCGCCGCATCGAGCGCGAGATCGATTGCCACGAATTCGATGTGCGCCAGCGCGTGCAGCAACGCCAGCCGCCCGCGCTCCGATCCGCCGCGCCCGCGTTTGGGCATTGCGTTGGGCGGGAGGAGTTCGGGCTTTTCGGGGCGAGCGGGCACATCAGGGAGGGAGGCGTCGAACGTGAACGCGAGGGTTCCGGCACGCCACCGCCGGAACAGATCGCGGGTCATCATGACCTTGGCGAACGGGTCTGCGGTAAGCATGGTTTCGCGGATCGCTGCCCCCAGCGAAGTGGCGTTCATACGCGCTTAGGTGCTGCTAGGTGCATCTAGGTGCACTTCGGAAATCATAATGCTTTCGCCGCGACGAGCACCTCTTCGGCGTGGCCCTTGACCTTCACCTTGTTCCAGATGCGCGCGATTTTTCCATCTGGACCAATCAGATAGGTCGTGCGCTCCATGCCCATGTAGGTGCGGCCATACATCGATTTTTCGGTCCAGACGCCCAGCGCATCCGAAACGCCGCCCTCTTCCGCGTCCGACGCGAGTGGCGCGGTGAGGCCGTGCTTTTCGGTAAATTTCACGTGCTTCTTCGGCGGGTCTTTGCTCACGCCCAGAACTGCCACGCCAGCCGCCTGAAAATCGGCATAAAGGCTTGAAAAGTCTTTGTTCTCAGTGGTGCAGCCGGGCGTATCGTCCTTTGGATAGAAGAATACGACCAACTTTTGCCCGACAAAGTCCGAAGCCTTGACGCTGCCGCCATCCGGCGTCGTCATCGCGATATCGGGAAATGCCTCGCCCACGCCGATCCGCTCGCTCATGCCTCAATCTCCAGTTCAATATCAAACACTTGGCTCCAGGCCAAAGCCACGCAAAGCCGTGCCTGATGCAGCGCTTCAAGCAAGGCGTCCCAGCTTTCCAGCCCGCAGGACCGCCCCACAATGCCCCGGCTTGCCTCAGGCGGATACATGCCATCAGGGGCAACCAGCCGCACGACGACCAAAAGCTGCGTCATCAGATCGTGCGCGGCGCGTGCGCCGGTGGGAAGAAGGCCTTTTTCTTCAAGAAGTTGCACGGCCTGTCCAAGGTCTGGCAACTGCGCAACATGATCGCGCAGTTGCAGGAAGTGGACGATGAACTCAAGATCCACCAGTCCGCCACGCGCCAGCTTCACGTCCAGCGGCCCCTTGGGCGGCTTGTGTTCCGCCATTGTTGCCCGCATTTCAAGCACTTCGCTACGCAACTTGGCGACGTCGCGATCCCGGTCCTGCACACGGGCAATGATGGCGGAAAGGGCGGCGCGATCTGCCACTGTTCCGAACAAAGGGCGGGCGCGGCAGAGCGCCATGTGTTCCCATGTCCACGCATCTTCGCATTGATATCGTTCAAAGCTTTCAAGGCTGACCGAGATCGGCCCCTGCGCGCCCGAAGGCCGCAACCGCGTATCAACCTCGAACAATGCCCCCGCCGCCGTCGGCACTGAAAGCGCCGCGATGACGCGTTGGGCGAGGCGGTTGAAGTAGAGCGTAGCGCCCAGAGGGCGGCGGCCATCGGATTCGGCGGCATGATCGCCGCTGAACAGGAACACCAGATCGAGGTCCGAAGCGTGCGTAAGCGCCGCACCGCCAAGGCGGCCAAGGCCGAGAATGGCCAGATCGCTTTCCGCAACAACCCCGTGGTTTAGCGTAAATTCGTCAATGGCGGCGCGGCCCAGCACTTCTATCGCGGCTTCGGCAACGCGGCTGAGCGCTGCTGCGACATCGAGAGGGTCGCGTTCGCTTTCAATGAGTTGCACGCCCAAGGCAAAGCGCATTTCGCCCACACGCAGGCGCACATTATCGAGCAGGCGCTGGTAATCGTCGCCCGCTTCTCCGCGCGAAAGTTCGGCGGCGATTTCATTGACGCTGCCGGGAAGATCGAAGGCGGAGCGATCAATCAGGGTGTCGAGGAGGTCGGAACGGCGGGCCAGTTCATCGGCCAGCACCGGCGCATGGGCGAGCAGGCGCATGACCACAGCGAGCAAGCCGGGGCGCGCATCGAGCAGGCGGAACACATTGATTGCACTAGGCAATCCCGCCAGCAATTGCTCCCAACGCAGCAGCGCGCGATCAGGATCAGGCGCTTCGGCCAGCGCACGCAGCAGTTGCGGGCGGATGCGGGCAAAGGCTTCGCGCGCTTCGGCAGAGCGCAGGCAGCGGTATTGCCCGCCCTCCCATGCCGCGATCCGCTCTGCCAGACTATCGGCCTGAGCGAAGCCCAGCGCGCCGAGTTCGAGCGCGAGCGGGGTGGATTCGACCACGACCGCGCCTGTGGGGGCATAAGTGGCGATCAGCGTATCGAAACGCGCGCCGACGGTTTCGGAAATGGCCGAAAGTTCGGCCACCAGTTCCGCACCACTGGCAAGGCCATCGAGTTTGGCAACCGAATCAAGTGCTTGTGCGTCTGTCGGTAGCGAATGCGTCTGCTGATCCGCCACCATTTGCAAGCGGTGTTCAAGCGTACGCAGCCGGTCATAGCTTTGGCCCATGACGGCGGCATCTTCGGCACCGATGATACCTGCATCGGCCAGCGCATCGAGACTGGCGCGTGTGCCGCGCAGGCGCAGCGCGGGGTTGCGCCCGCCGTGGATAAGCTGATGAGTCTGCGCGAAAAATTCAACCTCGCGAATGCCGCCGCGCCCGCGCTTCAGATCATAACCGGGGCCGATGGCCTGCCCGGCGGAATAGTGATCGCGGATGCGCGTGGTCAGCCGTCCGATCTCTGCAATCGCGCCGAAATCAAGGCTGCGCCGCCACACGAAAGGGCGGATCGTATCGAGGAAAGCCTGCCCGCGCGCCACATCGCCCGATGATGCGCGTGCGCGGATATAGGCAGCGCGTTCCCACGCCAGCGCGCTGGATTCATAGTGGGTGATCGCCGCTTCGAACGGCAGCGCGAGCGGGCTGACTTCAGACGCGGGGCGCAAGCGAAGATCAACGCGGAAGACATAGCCTTCGGACGTGACCGCTGACATGATTTCCATCAGCGCGCGCGCCACACGCTGCGCGGCTTCGGCAGGATCATCGCGATCCCGCCGGGGGAGGACTTCAGGATCGTAGAGCAGGATCGGGTCGATATCGGACGAATAGTTCAGTTCCTGCGCGCCGTGTTTGCCCAGAACGATGGCGGAAAATCCCGCAGGTTCAGCATCGGGCGTGCGGCGGCGGATGGCGGCGGCGATGGCGGAATCGAGCGAACGGTCGGCAAAGTCGGACAGTTCGGTAACGACGCGGGATAGCGGAAAGGCTCCGGCCAAATCGCCAATTGCGATGACGAGCGCCAGCGCTGCCCGTTCACGCCGCAAGGCCACGGCGGCATCATCAATGCCATCACCAGCGCTGCGGGCCTGCGCTAAGGCTTGTTCAACATCGCCAGCAGCCAGCAGCGCTTGCAGATCGGGCAACCGATCCAGCGCACGCGAAAGAAACGGAGCATGGGTGTGGGCACGGGAGAGGGCAGAGCCGAAATCAAACATCACCACAGGCGATGCCCTCAACTAAGCTGCGTATCAAGCCGCCTTGCGATGGTGGGGGTGGTCTGCCAGCAAGGGGCAACGGATTTTTCGGAGAAGACCCATGATGCGTCGCCATCGTCTGAAACTTGTTGCCGCTTCGTTTGTCGCGCTGGGCTTTGCCAGCGCGGGGGTGGCCGCGCCGGTCCCGCCGGTGAATGAGGCGCTCCTGCGCGACGTGGTGAAGACGCTTTCGGCGGACGAACTGGCGGGGCGCGGGCCTGCGAGCGCGGAGGAGCAGCCGACGCTGGATGCCATCGTGGCACGATTCAAGGCGGCGGGGTTGCAGCCGGGGAACAACGGAAGCTGGTTTCAGGATGTGCCGACAGTTTCGATGACGGCTTCGGAGTTTTCGCCGCTCACGATTTCGGGCGGAAGCAAAGTGCTTAACTTTGCGCACGGCACGGACTTTGTGGCGGGCAGCTATCGCGTGGTGCCCGAAACCCATGTGAAGGACGCTGAACTGGTCTTCGTAGGTTATGGCGTGAATGCGCCGGAACTGGGCTGGAACGACTATGCCGGGATCGACATGAAGGGGAAGGTGGCGGTGATCCTCGTCAACGATCCCGACTATGCGATGGAGAGCGAGGACGGGCCGTTCAAGGGGCGGCGCATGACCTATTACGGGCGGTGGACCTACAAGTTCGAGGAAGCGGCGCGGCAGGGGGCGACGGGCGCGATCATCGTGCATGACACGTTCCCTGCGGCCTATGGCTGGAACGTGGTGGAATCGAGCTGGTCTGGCGATCAGCACTATGTGGCGACGCCCAACGATGCGGCGGACCAGACGGCGTTCAATAGCTGGATTCAGAAAAGCACAGCGGAGAGCGTTTTCAAGGCTGCGGGCAAGGATCTGGCGACGCTGACAGCGGCGGCGGGGCAGAAGGGCTTCAAGCCAGTGCGGCTGGGCTTGAAGGCGAACCTTTCGTTCAAGTCATCCATCACGCGGTCTAAATCACGCAATGTGGTGGGGATTCAGCCGGGTACGGCTGCACCGGATGAATATGTACTCTATTCCGCGCACTGGGACCATCTGGGGCGGTGCAAGGCTGACAAGGCCGGCGACGACATCTGCAACGGTGCGGTGGACAACGCCACGGGTATCGCGGCGCTGGTTGCGCTGGCGGAGATGAACAAGGCGGCGGGGCCTGCGCGGCGCAGCCAAGTCTATCTGGCGTGGACGCTGGAGGAATCGGGGCTGCTGGGATCGGAATACTATGCGCGCAATCCGGTGTTTCCGCTGGCCAAGACAGTGGGCGGGGTGAACATCGATGCGCTTTATCCCGGTGGTGTGGCGCGCGATGTGGCGGTGACCGGGGGTGACAAGTCCGAACTTTCCGTGCTGCTGGCCAGAGTGGCGCGCGAATTGCAGCTTAAGACCGGGCCTGAGGACAACGCCGAGAAGGGCTATTACTATCGCTCCGACCATTTCAGCTTGGCCAAGCGCGGGGTGCCGATGTTCTATGTGAAGCGCGGCACCGATCTGGTGGATGGCGGCGTGGCAGCGGGCAAGGCGCTGGCCGAGGACTATGTGGTCAACCGCTATCACCAACCGAGCGACGAATATTCCGATAGTTGGGACATGCGCGGGATTGTGCAGGAAGTGGACCTCTACTACCGGCTCGGCCGTCCGCTGGCAGAAGGCTCTGACTGGCCGAACTGGAATGCGGGCGACGAATTCCGCGCGATCCGGGACAAGAGCCGGGCAGTGGTGACGCAGGCTTTCTGAGGCAGGACCGGCCAAATGACTTCGACTTTCCTTATGCCGCCCGAATGGCACCCGCAGGACTGGCTATGGGTGGGCTTTCCGCATCTGGCGGAGGAATGGTCTGGCCTGATCGATCAGGCGCAGGAGCAGATTGCGGCCTTTGCCAGCGCGGTGGCGGACAGCGGGCAGCAGGTGCGGCTGGTGGTGCGCGATGCGGCCAACGAGATGCGGGCGCGGTCGCTGGTTTCCGCTGCGGTGACGCTGGAGCGGCGGACCTATGGCGACGTGTGGCTGCGTGATACGGGGCCGTTGGTGGTGCTGGACGGGCAGGGCAGTCGCGCGGCGCGACTTTTCGGGTTCAACGGCTGGGGTGAGAAGTACCTGATGCCGGGGGATCAGGAGATTGGTGCGGAACTGGTGGCTTCTGCCGGGCTTGAAGCGGGCGCGAAGGCGGACTGGATTCTGGAAGGCGGCGCGCTGGATGGCGATGGCACGGGCCTTGTGGCGACGACCGAGCAGTGCCTGCTGAACCCGAACCGCAATCCGCATTTGTCGCGCGCTGATCTTGAGGCGCGGTTGCGGCGCGATCTGGGCTATGATCGGGTGTTGTGGCTGGGCGACGGGCTGATCAACGATCATACCGACGGGCATGTCGATAATCTGGCGCGGTTCGTCGGGCCGAACCGGCTTGCGCTGCCGCGTGCCACCGGGCCGGATGATCCGAACGCGGCGATCTATGCCGATGCGAAGGCACGGGCACTGGATGCCGGGGTGGAGGTGGTGGAAGTGCCTTCGCCGGGGTTGATCGAGTGGGCAGGCGTGGTGCAGCCGGCGAGCTACATGAACTTTGTCATCACCAGCAATCTGTTGGTGGTGCCGGTGTTTGGGGCACCGCATGACGCCGATGGCGTGGCGGCGATTGCAGAACTGTTCCCGGACCGCGCGACCGTGGGCCTGATGGGCGATGCGGTGCTGGCGGGTGGGGGTGGGTTCCACTGTGCGAGCCAGCAGATGCCGAAGGTTTTGGCGTAAGGGCCACCTGATCCTCCCTGTTTTTGCGAATGCACAAACGGGGAGGTGGCATCGGCGTAGCCGATGACGGAGGGGTTCTTTCCCCTCCACCACCCGCTTTGCGGGCGGTCCCCCTCCCCGTTTTCACTTCGTGAAAACGAGGAGGATTTTGGGGTTAGCTGGCTAGCCGCAAACCTGTGCTTACGCTTTCCGCGCCCGGCTGATCGGGCCAGATACCGCGGGTGTCGTAGACGACCTTGCCTTGGCGTTCAGCCAGCGGGATGACCTTGAACACGTCGTGGTCCACCAGCACGATCAGCACGTCGCATTCCTCCAGCGCGGTATCGACATCGATCTGGACCGCGCCGGTGCCGTCGAACTCGCGCGGCAAGGCGCCATAGGGTTCGACCACGTGGATGCGGCTGCCGAACTGGCGGGCGAGGCTGGCGGCGACGTAGCGGGCCGGGCTTTCGCGGAAATCGTCGATGTTGGCTTTGAAGGCGAGGCCGAGGCAGGCGACCTTTGCGTGGGGGTTGGCTTCGACGAGTTCCGCCGCTTTCTTCACCACGTGGTGCATCTTGCCGTCGTTGACGTTGCGGGCGGTGCGGATCAGCGGGGTTTCATCCGGCGCGCCCGCCACGATGAACCACGGGTCCACCGCGATGCAGTGGCCGCCGACGCCGGGGCCGGGCTGCAGGATATTCACGCGCGGGTGGCGGTTGGCGAGGCGGATGACTTCCCAGACATCGAGGCCCATCTTGTCGGCCACCATCGACAGCTCGTTGGCGAAGGCGATGTTGACGTCGCGATAGGCGTTTTCGACCAGCTTGGTCATTTCCGCGCTGCGGGCATCGGTGGTGACGCATGTGCCGCGCACGAAGCGCTTGTAGAACGCCAGCGCCTTGCGCGCGCAGCGAGGCGTGATGCCGCCGATGGAGCGATCGTTGTTGGTCAGTTCCTCAAGGATGCGGCCCGGAAGGACGCGTTCCGGGCAATAGGCGATGGAGACGTCGGGCGTTTCCTTGGTCTTGCCGGGGAACTTGAGGTCGGGGCGCAGGCCGACCATCAGGTCGCGCATCTGGTCGGTGGTGCCGACGGGTGAGGTCGATTCGAGAATGACCGTATCGCCTGCTTTCAGCACGGCGGCGACTTGCGTGGCGGCGGACAGGACGTAGGAAATGTCGGGCGTGTGGTGACCGTCCTTGGCGAAAGGCGTGGGCACCGCGATCACGAAAACGTCTGCCGGTTCGATCTGGGTGGAAGCGCGCAGCAGGCCGCGCTGGACGACACCGTGGACGAGGCCGTCGAGATCGACTTCCTCGATATGAATCTCGCCGCGGTTGATCGTGTCGACCACGTGTTGCGACACATCGAGGCCGAGCACCTTGCAACCCGCGCGCGCTATGATGGCAGCGGTTGGAAGTCCGATATAGCCGAGGCCGACAACACAGACGTCCGGCTTCACATCACCCATCATTCGCCAGCAACTCCACGATTCGGCGCGAAGTCTGCCCATCCCCGAACGGGTTGTGCGCGCGCGCCATTGCCGAATAGGCAGCCTTATCGTCGAGCAGGGTGAAGATTTCGGAAACGATGGTGTCCACATCGGTGCCAACGAGCTTTGCGGTGCCTGCAGTGACGCCTTCGGGGCGCTCTGTCGTCTCGCGCATCACGAGGACGGGTTTGCCAAGGGCAGGGGCTTCTTCCTGCACGCCGCCCGAATCGGTCAGCATGATCTCTGCCAAGGACAGCAGGCGCGCGAAGTGCGGGTAATCGAGCGGTTCGATCATCGCCACGTTGGCAAGGCCCGAAAGCGCGGCGTCCATCACCTTGCGCACGTTGGGGTTGGGGTGGACGGGGAAGACCAGCGCCACATCATCGCGCGCGGCGATACGGCGAATGGCTTCGGCGATGTTTTCGAGGCCTCCGCCAAAGTTTTCGCGGCGGTGGCTGGTAACGCCGATGATGCGTTTTCCTGCAAAGCGCGCTTCAATCTCGGCAAGGCCTGAGGCGAGCGCGGGTTCGGCTGCGATCTTTGCCGTGACCCAGTGGAGCGCGTCGATCACGGTGTTGCCGGTGACGTGGACGGTTGCGGGATCTACGTTTTCGGCCAGCAGGGCGGCGGCGGAAACGTCCGTCGGCGCGAAGTGCAGTTTGGCTATAGTGCCGATGATCTTGCGGTTCACTTCTTCGGGCCAGGGGTGATAGATGTTGTGGCTGCGCAGGCCCGCTTCGACATGGGCGACGGGCAGTTTGCGGTAATAAGCGGCGAGCGCGCCGGACATAGCGGTGGCGGTATCGCCCTGAACCACGACCCAATCGGGCTGCACTTCGTCCATCACTTTGCCAAGGCCGGTGAGCAGCGCGGCGGTGAGACTGTCGAGCGTCTGGTCAGGGCGCATCAGATCGAGATCGTGATCGGGCACGATGCCTGAGATTTCGAGCACCTGATCGAGAATGCCGCGATGCTGCGCCGAAACGCAGGTGACAACGCGAAAGCGCGGGTCGTCACGCAGGGCGTGGACCACGGGGAACATCTTTATCGCTTCGGGGCGGGTGCCGAACACCACGAGTATCGTCTTGGCCATATCGGGTCCAATAATCGTTGAGTGTTAACCGTGAAATAAGAGCCTCGATTTAAGCCTTGGCGGGAATGGACGCCCATGCGCGTCAACCATGAAAGGCTTGTTGCCCTGTGACCGTACAGTTTCCGCCACTTGCCCCTGCATCCGCACAGGGCCTCGATCCGCTGGTTTCGGCGAACACCCGCGTGGTTGTGCTGGGGCTGGGCTATGTCGGCCTGCCGCTGGCCGTGGCGCTGGCAAAGCAATTCTTCGTGACCGGGTTCGACATCGACCAGCAGCGAATCGGTGAACTGTCCGAAGGGCATGACCGCACACGCGAGATCGATGCGGAGCGGCTGGCGAAATCGGCGCTGGGGCTGGTGAGTGATGCCAATGTCTGCCCGCCGAGCGATTTCTATATCGTCACCGTGCCCACGCCGATCGATGGTCAGAACCGACCGGATCTGCGGTTGGTGGAAGCGGCTTCGCGCACCGTGGGCAAGATGTTGCCTGCTGCCGTGGCCGAAGGGCGCGCGCCTGTCGTCGTTTACGAAAGCACGGTCTATCCGGGCGTAACCGAGGATATCTGCGGGCCGATCCTTGAGCAGGTTTCGGGCCTGAAATGCGGGGTGGATTTCTTCCTTGGCTACAGCCCCGAACGCATCAATCCGGGCGACCGCGAACATACCATCGACAAGATTACCAAGGTTGTTTCTGGCCAGACGCCCGACGTGCTGGAGCGCGTGGCCGATCTTTACGGCGCGATCACCAGCGGCGGCGTGTTCCGTGCGGCGTCGATCAAGGCGGCAGAGGCGGCCAAGGTGATCGAAAACGCGCAGCGCGATATCAACATCGCCTTCATGAACGAAATCACGCAGATCTTTTCGAAGATGGACCTGTCTGTCTGGGACGTGCTGGCGGCGGCGGGGACGAAGTGGAACTTCCTGCCCTTTACCCCCGGGCTTGTCGGCGGGCACTGTATCGGGGTGGACCCATACTACCTTTCGGCGCGGGCCGAGGCGCTGGGGCATGATCCACAGGTGATCCTTGCCGGGCGCGGGGTGAACGATGGCATGGCCAAATGGCTGGCGGGCGAATTGCACGCGCAGCGCAGCGGCAAGGCAGGCTCGGTGCTGGTGCTGGGGCTGACCTTCAAGGAAAACGTGCCCGATCTGCGCAATTCCAAGGTGGCCGATGTGATCGCCGAATTGCAGGCGCTGGGGCATACCGTGGCGGTGCACGATCCGCACGCCGATGGGGCCGAAGCGCTGCTGGAATACGGGCTGCATCTGGCGGGCGATGCCTTTGAGCAGACCTATGACATGGTGTTTCTGGCCGTGCCGCATAAATACTACCTTGCCGCCGGGGCGGAGCGCATTGCGGCGCTGGTGGCACCGGGCGGCACGCTGGCTGACCTTAAAGGTGTGCTGGGCGAGCGGGCCGACTGGCGGCTTTGAGCGTTTACGACATGCCCTGCGCCCCCGCGAAGGCGGGGGTCTCAGTCGTGTCACGGAACGGTATTTGAAAGCGCCCGGTGTTACGCAAGGGTTGTATAAAAGGCCTGAGGCTCCCGCCTTCGCGGGGGCACATGGTTTGCAGAACGAAGAAGGTAGTTTGCCAGCATGAAAGTCCTCGTCACCGGAGCCGCAGGCTTCATCGGCTATTCGCTTATCACGCGCCTGCTGGCGCGCGGGGATGAGGTTGTCGGCGTCGACATCGTCAACGACTACTACGATCCCGCGCTGAAGGAAGCGCGGCTGGCGCGACTGGTAGAGCAGGGGGGCAGCCGCTTCACCTTCTGCCGCACAGACTTTGCCGACTATGCGGCGCTGACCGCCGCGCTTGCGTACAAGAGCTTTGAGCGCATCGTGCACCTCGGCGCGCAGGCGGGGGTGCGCTATTCGATCGAGAATCCCCATGCCTATGTGCAGGCGAACCTTGTCGGCCATCTGAACCTGCTGGAAGTGGCGCGGCATCGTGGGGCGGAGCATATGGTCTATGCCTCGTCATCGTCGGTCTATGGCGGGAATACCAAGATGCCGTTCTCGGTGGAGGACCGGGTGGATCACCCGATGTCGCTCTATGCCGCCACCAAGAAGGCGGACGAACTGATGAGCGAGACTTACGCGCATCTCTATCGCCTGCCGTTGACGGGGCTGCGGTTCTTCACCGTCTATGGCCCGTGGGGGCGGCCCGACATGATGATGTGGCTGTTCACCAAGGCGATTCTGGCGGGCGAGCCGATCAAGGTGTTCAACCACGGCGATATGTACCGTGATTTCACTTACGTGGATGATATCGTGAGCGGCGTGATGGCCTGCCTCGACAATCCGCCGCCCGATGATGGCGCGGTGAAGGCCGGCGGCAGCGAAAAGCCGCACCGGCTCTACAACATCGGCAACCACAAATCCGAACACCTGATGAAAGTGATCGGCATTCTGGAGAGCGAACTGGGCCGCAAGGCGGAGATGGAAATGCTCCCGATGCAACCGGGCGACGTGCGCCAGTCGTTTGCCGATATCGACGCGATTTCAGGCGATCTGGGGTATAAGCCGACAACCAGTATCGATGTGGGCGTGCCGAACTTTGTGCGGTGGTATAAGGACTTTCATGGGATTTGAGGGGGTTCTAAAAAAGGCTATTGATGAAGTATGGTCAGAAGCTAAGGTCCCGAAATGACAATCGAATTCGCTCGCATGTTGTTTGAGAGTGGTCGATCTCATGCACTTTCGTCGGACTTGCTTTACAGAGCAGCTTATCAAGAAGCTGTCGATCTTGGCCATGCCGATCCAACGCTCTTCGCATTCAATGGCAGTTACTCACTTTCTACTCATTATCTGCTCGGTCTAGGATTGGAGCTTATGCTTAAGTCTGCAATTGTAGCGTGGGGCGGGGAAGCAGATGAGCGGGCTTTGAGGAATATCGGACACGATCTGGTCAACGCCCTTGATGCTGCCGAAGCAGCTGGCTTTAACTCAGAAGCTCCGAATCTCCGTAACCTACTTGAAGTATTAAACGAACCGTTCAAGCAGCACTGGTTTCGTTATGAACGGCCAGAAAACTTCGCATTGCCGGGAGATTTTGGCCAAGTAGTCGAGACGCTTTTGATTCTTGATGACGAGATTAGAGCGCTACTATGGAATGAGGATTAGCTCCATTTTTAACGGTGGTTATTAGCGCCGTCCCTACAGCTCATCCGCAAAGGCCGACAAAAAACCGTAGCCCGTAGCCACAAGCCGCACCGGGCAATCCAAGTCGGCCAGCATGGCGCGGGTGGTTTCGCGGTTGGTTACGATGGACCAGTAGGCGGGGGGCGATTCTTCGGTTCGTTCTGCGGTATTCAGCGCGGCGAGGAACTTGGCGGGGGCAGGTTCGCAACTGGCGAGGCCTTCTCCGGCAAGGGCGGCTTCGGTGAAATCGAGCGCGGCGGCGAGGCGGGCTTTCAGGGGCAGGTCATTTACCGTTGCCTGCCGGTGATCGTTCAGGATCGCAGCGGTTTGTGACGTGGCGGGTTTGCCGTCGCGTTCGAGAACGGGCAGATCTGGTGCCCATGCCTCAGGCGGGCAGTGGCGCTTTTCGGGGATCATCGCTTCGAATGGGCGGCTTTCCAGCGGGTAGATGCGGCAGATGCGGGGGCGGGCTTCGTAGTTGCCGCAGCGCATATCGGGCAGGAGGTGAGGGCAGGGGCCTTCGTGCCGGGCGACGAGGCGCAGATTGATCCGAAACGGGACGTCGCCCACCATCACAGGGATCGTGGTAGCCTTGCGCCAATGTGTTTCGGGGGCTGTTTCATCGGCATCGTCGGGCCATGCCCAGCCTTCGGCCAGAAGATCGACCTGATGGCCGTTGCCGGCCCAGGCCCGTGCTTCGTCGACCGACAGGGTGAGGCGCAGGTCATGGCAGCAGCGCCCGCATCGCGTGCAGTCGAATGTGATTTCCATTCCGACAGTTAAGCGGAGAGCGAGCGCGGGAGACAGCGCAGTCCCCGCCGTTCTGGATGGAAAAGCCCCGGCCTTTGCAGGTCGGGGCTTCCCGGTGGGGCAATCGGCTTTGAGGGAGAGGGAGCGCCGACTGCCCTTGTCGGTGTTTCAGATCAGAAGCGCACGCCCAGCGTGACGTTCCACGTGCGCGGATCGCCGTAATAGGCGGTCTGGATGTTGCCGACCGAGCTGAATTCCTGCCCGTCGGTCTTGTAGAGCGTGTTGCCGACGTTGCGCAGCGTGCCGCGCAGGTAGAACTTGTCGAAATCGACCTGCGCATAGAGGTTGCCCAGCCAGTAGCCATCCTCGGTCAGGCCCGGGCGGTTGTCGACCGAGAGGAAGTGCTTGTCGACAAAGCGCGCATCGCCACCCAGCGTGAGCGAGGCTTCGCCCAGCGGAATGCGGTATTCACCGCCCAGACGCAGCGTGAGCGGCGGGGCGAAGGCGGGGCGGCAGGTGATGGCCGTTCCGGTGGGGTTGCAACTGAAGGCAGGTGCGCGGCGGCCGTCGTTGAACTCCTTGTAATCGGCATCGAGGTAACCGACCGAGGCGAAGAGCGTGACGGGATCGGCAGGGCGCACGTTCATGTCGAACTCGAAGCCCTGAATGCGCAGCTTGCCAGCGTTGAGCACGGGGAAGCTGCCGCCGGTGATGCCGGTGTTGCCACCGCCGACGCGGGCCTGAAAGTTTTCGTAATCCGAATAGAATGCGGCAGCCGAAAGGTTCACGCGGCCATCAAGGAACGAACCCTTCGCGCCGACTTCATAAGTCCACACGGTTTCGGGCTTGAACGTGGGGACGACGACGGTCGCGCCGTTCACTACCTGCGTCACGTCGCCGATGCCGTTGACGCGACCGTTGAAGCCGCCCGATTTGAAGCCACGGCTGGCCGAGGCATAGACCATCGTGTTCTGCGAAGGCTTGTAGGACAGCGTGGCCGAAGGCGTCCACGCTTCATAGGTTACGCTGTCAGCCGTGTTGAACGGCGCGGGCAGGTTGTTGGGGAAAGTGAAGGTGCTGCGGATCACGATGGCCGGGAACACCGGGCTGGACGTGGTTGCCGTGGTGGTGCGGAAGTATTCCTTCGTCTCGCGCGTGTAGCGCAGGCCCGCCGTCAGCGCGAGCGCATCGGTGAAGTCATAGGTCAACTGGCCGAAGGCGGCGTAGGACTTGGTGTCCTGCTCGTCGTCGATGGTGCGCAGGAAGTTGAGCGGGGTGTTCACATAGCGCAGGTAGCTGTCGGCATAGGCTTCCTGATGCGATTTGACGTGTTCGTTGAGGTAGTAGACGCCCAGCACGCCCTTCAGCTTGTCTGCATCCAGCTTGAGCTGCAGTTCCTGGCTGAACTGGTGCTGGCGCGTGCCGACGAAGACGTCGCCCACTTCGGCAGTGGTGCCATCGATATCGACGAAGAAGTCGGTCTTCAGCTTGCGGTAGGCGGTGATCGAGACAAGCTGCAGCGCGTCTGACAGATCGACGTTCACCGTGCCCGAAACGCCCCAGTGATCAAGCTTCTGGCCTTCGTTGTTCTGGAAGCTGGTCGAGGCCTTGTATTCCCACGGACCCGAGGCGGGGGCGATGGTGAACGGCGTGAGCCCGGTGAAGGTGGCGTTGTAGTTGAAGCCGACGAGTGGCGCGGTGGCCTGCCCCAGCGTGAGGGCGTTGCGCTGGCGGGTGTAATCGCCCGAAATCAGCACTTCGACCGTTTCGGAAGGCTGCGCGCGCAGGATAGCGCGGCCCGAAAGGTTGTTGCGATCGTTGTAGCGCTTGCCGGTGGCGGGATCGGTGACGATGCCTTCGCGGTCATCATAGACGCCAGCGACCGAGAGCGCGAGCTTGTCTGCCACGAGCGGGGCCGAGACATAGCCCTTGGCGGTCACTTCCTCATACTTGCCGTATGCGATGGAGGCTTCGCCGCGCAGGGTGTTGAGATCCGGCTTCTTCGATACGACGTTTACCGCGCCGCCGATGGTGTTCTTGCCATAGAGCGTGCCCTGCGGACCGCGCAGCACTTCGACGCGCTGAACGTCGAACAGGTTGAGTAGAGCGCCCTGAATGCGGCTGAGGTAGACGCCATCGACATAGACGCCGACCGCCGGATCGAAGGTTTGCAGCGCATCGGGCTGACCGATGCCGCGAATGTAGAAGTTGGCACTGCTGGCGGAGCCGCGACCCTGCACGATGTTTACGTTGGGAATCGCGCCCTGCACGGCGGAAAGATCGCGGCCACCGACCTTTTCGAGCGACTCGGCGCTTACCGCCGAAATGGCGATTGGCACGTCGAGCAGGCGTTCTTCGCGGCGGCGGGCGACGACGAGGATTTCGCCCGAACCTTCGCTGACGCTGGCTTCATCGGCGGGCGTTTCCTGCGCAAAGGCAGGCATGGCGGGCAGCGCAAACAGTGCTGCTGTTGCGGCCAGAGCGGCGCGCGTGGAAATTCGGGTCATCGATCAGGCTCCCTCTCGCGGACTTTGTGTGTCCGTGCCACATCCTGATATTGAAAGTTGAACCACCTTTCAACTTCTCGTTGTGGTGATCGACTTTCGTCGCTACGAATCGTGGCGAAATGGCAACAGGCACCGGGCCGAAAGGTAATCGCAGGGCCGTTGCGGGGAGGACATGAAGATGGGACAGGTCAGCGCCGCCAGTCCGGGCAAAGTGCCGCGCACGGCGCGCGGGCGTGAAACGCTGCGGCGCCTGCTCGATGCGGCGGCAGCGGAATTTGGCGAACGCGGGTTCCACGAAGCATCGATCAGCGGGATCACGCGCCGCGCGGGGACCGCGCTGGGCAGCTTTTACACCTACTTCGATTCGAAAGACGCGATCTTCACCGCGCTGGTGCGCGACATGTCCGCCCGCGTGGCGACTACGGCAGCAGCTGCGGTCAGCGAGGGATCAGGTGGACTGCTACGCGAGCGGGAAGCGCTGGTGGGCTTCCTCCACTTCGCGCGCGAACACAAGGAAATCTACCGGATCATCGACGAAGCCGAATTCGCCGATCCGGCAAGCTATCGCGCGCATTACGAAGGCACCGCCGCACGCATCGCGGCGCGTCTGGCCGAAGGCGTTCCGACCGGCAGCGTGCGCGAAGGCGATCACGAGGTGCGTGCTTGGGCAATCATGGGCATGAACGTATTCTTGGGCTTACGTTTCGGCGTGTGGGACGATAGCAGGCCGGTCGGAGAAATAGCTGAGATTGCCGCAGATTTGCTAGGCAATGGTTTGGCGCAACCGGATTAGGACTTATCCTGCCAGAGTTGATGGCGATAGCGCTCGAAGCAGCGTTTCCCGCAAGTAAGACGCATCAATGCCCCCTCGGCAAATGCTCTGGCACGCAACGGATCTTCGCAAACCAGCGGGCCAAGAGCTTCTCGATTCCAATCCTCGCTATGCTTAACGTCCAGAACGGCGTGAAGGTCAAAATATCGGCGTTCGCTATCGCTGAACCCCAGACGTCTGAGCCCTTTTGCAACAAGCGCTGACCTACCGGGAGCAGTAAGTTCAATGACGCCGAGGGCGCCAATTGAATGCCAAGCAAAGGCGCGATTTGTAGCCATACCCGTCATTGCGTTTGCAAGCGCAAGACTTTCCCAGACTGTCGTTTCAATTGCAGGCTTTACCCGAAGTGCATCGGCCAGCTTTGCCAGCATTGGCCCGTGCATTCCGCGAGGATTACCACGACCCATTTCGTCCCAATAATTGCGAGCAAGCTCGAGTTTCGCGGTTTGTGGTAACTTGATTTGCGTCAGCGCGACAAGATCGTCGAACCCGGCCTCGCCGGCAGCTTCCTGTTCGAAAAACCATCTGAGTTTATCGAGGCTTGCCTCTTCGGCCAGCCACGGAAACAAGGGGTCACCTTGACCAGGGCCATAGTGCTTGAGATTTTCAAACCAATCGATGAATGATTTTGCGTCTGTCGGCGCGGCTCTTGCAGCGATCTGCACTTCTTCACGCAGGTCTTCCAGGAACGTTGCTTCGAGCAGGCGCATCCTAGCTTCTTCTTCGAAATGACTGGTCCAGTCATCGACGGGAAAAGCTGGCGCCAGACGCTGCCGGTTCCAGTGCGCGAGGGACTGCTGGATACGGTCGTTACTAAAGAGGGCGAAATGATCAGCGCGATGGCGATTGAGGGTTTGCATGACTTGAGAACGGAAGGTCGGTCTGCCAGTTCCTGCCAAAGGAAAGGCTCATGATCATCTGCGATAGACTGACGCGCTGGCGCGACGGAATGAAAATATAGAAATTTCAATGATTTGTAGGGTCGTTTTGATGTCTGGCCAACCATCGCGCGCGGATTGCTTCGGAACACTCGCGACTGCCGTTGTGACTCCATCCCGGTGGGCCGAGCAAATAGGCCAGCTTGTGTCGCCACGGTGCGCGCCAGACATCACCGAACATGCTGCGCCATTCGTGGAACGCTGCGTGAAGCAGATTGAAGCTGCCCAATTGCTTGACCACGCCGTAGCGGATCGAAATGTCATAACGTTCACGCTGAAACGTGCCGAACAGGCGGTCCCATATGATGAGCGCGCCAGCATAATTGCGGTCGAGATAGAGCGGATTGGTGGCGTGGTGAACGCGGTGGTGTGATGGCGTGTTGAACACCGCTTCGAACCAGCGGGGCAGGCGGCCAACCGCTTCGGTGTGAATCCAGAACTGATAGACGAGATTGGCGCCGCCCACGGTGATCAGCATCGCTGGATGAAAGCCGATGAAGGCAGGCCAGATGCGGAAGGTGAACGATAGCGCGAAGAACCCCGTCCATGTCTGGCGCAGTGCGGTGGACAGGTTGTAGTGTTGGCTGGTGTGGTGGTTCACATGGCTCGCCCAGAACCAGCGCACGCGGTGGCCGGTGCGGTGCGCCCAGTAGTAGTTGAAATCGTCGAGCACGAAGCACGCGATCCATGCCCACCACACGTTGGGCATGGTCGTGAGGCGGTGTTCGTAGAGCCACATGGCCGCAGCCAGCACCACCCCTGCGGTGAGCGCCCCGGCAATGGTGCTGCCAAGGCCGAGCGTGAGACTGGTGAGCGTATCGCGCGGCTCGTACTTTTCGGGCGCGCGACGGGCAGCCCAGAGCATTTCGGCAATGACCAGCAGGACAAAGGCTGGCACGGCATATGTGACGATATCGATGGGCTTCATGATTGCGGCGCTCCCAACCGGCGCAGGCTGGCCGCCCAGACTTGAGCCTGATCGCCAAGATCGAGCGTGATCTTGCCGAAACGGGCATCGTCGGTCGAAAGTGTCAGGAAGCGACCGTCCAATCGCACGCCATCGTGGTTGGTAAGCTGGCGCGCGGCGAAATGGCTGCCGTGCTGGCGGATCAGCAGGACGCGGCCCAGCCGATCACGCGCGATGGCGCCAATGCCTGCGCGGTCAATGGTGAGCGCTTCGGGATCGAACCCGCAAATGGCTTCGTCCGCGAGTTCGCGGGCTTGAGCTTCGGATGCGATGCGCGGATCGCCGCCAAGCTGCAGTTTGCGGGCCAACCATCCGAGCGCAAGAATCGCGACAAGCGATGCCAGCGCCTGAAGCGCAAAGGCGGTGCCGGGGAGAGCGAGAAAAATATCAAGCGCGGGCATGGCGCTGTTCGCGCTCAACCCGCGTGACTTGCCAGCATGTCGACCGTGGCGCGGATCGGGCCGATATCGTATCCGGCACCTGCCGCCTTGGCCGCGATTTCATCCGGGTTTGCGCCAGACCGGGCTTGCGCCAGCGCCCAAAGCAAGGTGGAGCGTGTGCCCGAACGGCAATAGGCCAGAACCGGCGTATCGCCGGCCTTGGCGAGCGCCTGCTGCATCGCTTCGACCTGCGGCATGGAAAAGCCTGCGTGCGACACGGGAATCGCGATGTAATCGATGCCTGCTTCACGCGCGGCGCTTTCGATGTCTGCGCCGGGGGTCTGATCGTCGGCTTCGCCTTCGGGACGGTTGTTGACGATCAGTCCGATGCCGAGTGCCTTGGCATAAGCAACTTCCGCGATGCCGATTTGCGGACTGGCGTAGGTCTTTTCATCGATCTTGCGAAACATCGCGTATTCTTTCTGCTGATAGTAGTATCGTCTGTCGTCAGAATGTGCTTGTGCCCAAAGCGCGATGCGGGGGCAAGGTATCCGCTGCGAGCGGGTTCTCTATCGGGTAAAAACCGGCCTTGTGATCCGGCAATTGGCACAAAAGCCACAGTTTTTGGGATGAAATGTGCCCGATTTGTCGATTCCGTTAGCGGTCCGGCTTTTTTGCTCTATAGTCTTGCCCGCAGAGGAACGTGCCAGCCATCCGGTTTGCCATCGATTCCCTCGTCGCACCGCCGGCTCCCGCGTCCGGCTTGCGGTGCCGTGAAGGTTGGGGCGGATTGAAGGTCTATTGATTTCTATGGGTTTTGACAGAGGGCGGCGCGGTCGCGGCAGAGACAAGCGCGACGGTTTTGGCGACGAGGGCGGCTTTGATCCCTACGGCGGCGGTGGCGGCTTCGGCGGCGGCGGTTTCGGTGATCGCGGCGGCTTCGGCGGTGGTGACCGTTTTGGCGGTGGCGGCAATCGCGGCGGCTTTGGCGGCGGTGATCGCGGCGGCTTCGGCGGCGGTGACCGTGGCGGTTTTGGCGGCGGCGGTGGTGGCGGCTTCGGCGGCCCGCGCGGCGGCGGCGGTGGCGGCTTCGGCGGCCCACGCGGCGGCGGTATGCCTGCTCAGGTGGTTGGCACCGGCAAGGGCGTCGTCAAGTTCTTCAACGGCCAGAAGGGCTTCGGCTTCATTTCACGCGAAGACGGTGGTGAGGACGTGTTCGTCCACATCAGCGCGGTCGAGCGTGCGGGCCTCGAAGGTCTGGCCGAAGGGCAGACGCTCGAATTCAACCTCGTTGATCGTGGCGGCAAGATCTCCGCAGCCGACCTTCAAGTCGTGGGCGATGTGATCCCGGTTGCGGCAAAGCCTGCAAGCCCGCAGCGTGAGCTGACGGGTGAAAAGGCCACCGGAACGGTCAAGTTCTTCAACGCGATGAAGGGCTTCGGCTTCATCACACGCGATGACGGCCAGCCAGATGCTTTCGTGCACATCAGCGCGGTAGAGCGTTCGGGCCTGCGTGAACTGAACGAGGGCGACAAGCTGGAATTCGACCTTGAGGTCGATCGACGAGGCAAGCACTCGGCGGTCAACCTGGTGCCGATTCAGGGTTGATCCCGATTGCATCGCTTCCGGTGATTTGACCGGCGGCTTGCAACCACATACGCGCACAGATGGCGGTCCTTCTGGGGCCGCCATTTGTCGTTTGCGATTCCCCTATTTCCGAATTTTCCGGCGGACAGGTTGTTGTATTCCGCCATCCGGCCATTTTCCGAATGAACAGGAGAGCACTATGTCGATCACCCCGCTGATGCCCGTGTACCCCCGGTGCGGCGTGCGTCCGGTGCGAGGCGAGCATTGCCATCTGATCTCAGAGGATGGGACGCGCTATCTTGACTTCGCCAGCGGCATCGCGGTGAACCTGCTGGGCCATTCGCACGAACATTTGATCGGTGCGATCCAGCGGCAGGCGGCCACGCTGATGCATGTGTCGAACCTCTATGGCAGCCCGCAGGGAGAACATCTGGCGCAGCGTCTGGTGGACCTGACCTTTGCCGATACGGTGTTCTTCACCAATTCGGGTGCGGAGGCGGTGGAGTGCGCGATGAAAACGGCGCGCGCCTATCATTCGGTTGTGGGCAATGACCACAAGTACGAACTGATCACGTTCAAGAACGCCTTCCACGGGCGGACGATGGCCACGATCAGCGCGTCTAATCAGGAAAAGATGCACAAGGGTTTTCTACCCCTGCTGGAAGGCTTCAAGTACGTCGACTTCGACGATCTGGAAGGCGCAAAGGCGGCGATGGGGCCGAATACGGCGGGCTTTCTGGTCGAGCCGATTCAGGGCGAAGGCGGCATCCGCGATGGTTCGGACGAATTCATCAGGGGTCTGCGTGCGCTGTGCGACGAGCATGATCTTGTGCTGATCTTTGACGAAGTGCAGTGCGGCGTGGCGCGCACCGGCACGCTCTATGCCTATGAGCAGTATGGCGTGGAGCCTGACGTGATGGCCACAGCCAAGGGCATTGGCGGCGGCTTCCCGATGGGGGCGTGCCTTGCCACCGAAAAAGCCGCGCGGGGCATGGTCGCGGGCACGCACGGCAGCACGTATGGCGGCAATCCGCTGGCAATGGCTGCGGGTGAAGCCGTGCTTGATGTGGTAGCAAACGAGGCGTTTCTGGCAGAAGTGCGCGCCAAGGGTGAGCGCCTGCGCGGGCGGATCGAACAGTTTATCGGCAACTATCCGAACCTGTTCAAGGGCGTGCGCGGGCGTGGGTTGATGTTGGGCCTCATGATGAATGTCGAACCGCGTCCCTTCGTGGCGCATATGCGCGACAAGCATCAGTTGCTGACCGTTTCTGCCGGAGACAATACTGTGCGGGTGATTCCGCCGCTGGTGATCGACGACAGTCACATTGACGAATTCATGGAGCGGCTTTCGGCCGCTGCCGCCAGCTACGAGCCGGAGGCCGTTGCATCATGACCAGGCATTTCCTCAACCTGACCGACGCGGGCGGCGATGCCGTCGCCGCGATGCTGAACGATGCAATTGATCGCAAGGCGGCGCGCAGCGGTTTGCCTAAGGGCAAGGTCGATGCCGATGCACCGCTGGCGGGGCATGTGCTGGCGATGGTGTTCGAGAAGAACTCCACGCGTACGCGGGTGTCGTTCGATGTGGCCATGCGCCAGCTTGGCGGTTCGGCGCTGATCCTTGATGCGGGGACGACCCAGCTTGGGCGTGGGGAGACGATTGCCGACACGGCGCGCGTTCTCAGCCGCATGGCCGATGCGATCATGCTGCGCACGGATGATCATGCGAAGGTCGAGGAACTGGCGCGCTATGCCACGGTGCCGGTGATAAACGGCCTGACCGACCTTTCGCATCCCTGCCAGATCATGGCCGATCTGCTTACCCTGATCGAACACGGCAAGGCACTGCCGGGGCTGGAAGTGGCGTGGCTGGGCGATGGCAACAATGTGCTCAATTCCGTCGTCGAGGCCGCTGGACTGATGAAGTTCAACGTCCGCATCGGCGTGCCGGAAGGCTATGAAAGCGATGCGATCTTCATCGAGGCGGCGAAGCTCGGCGGGGCCAACGTGCGCTTGGTGCGTGATCCGGTCGAAGCCGTGCGCGGGGCCGATGTTGTCGTGACCGATACGTGGATTTCGATGGGCCAGGCCCATGCCGAAGCTAAACTGGCTGCGATGGAACCATATCAGGTCAACGAAGAACTGATGGCACAAGCCAACTCGGACGCCCTGTTCCTGCACTGCCTGCCAGCTCATCGCGGCGAGGAAGTGACCGATGCGGTGATCGATGGTCCGCGTTCGGTGGTGTGGGACGAAGCTGAAAACCGCATCCATGCGCAGAAATCGGTTCTGCGCTGGGTGTTCGGGCAGCTTTGAAGGAACGAACCAATCGTGAGTGAGCAGGTCCAGCCGTCCACCGGTTTTGACAGGGTGATGCATTTCACGCTGCCCGATCGCAATGCGCGCGGCCGCGCCGTGCGGCTGGGGCCTGTTCTCGACACAGTATTATCTGCCCACGCTTACCCGGCTCCGATCCGGCACCTGCTGGCCGAGGCCTTGGCCATCACAGCGTTGCTCGGTTCGTTGCTGAAGGACCAGGAAGGCCAATTGACGCTGCAGGCGCAGACTCAGGATGGCGTGATCGACCTGCTGGTGTGCGATTATCGCAATGGCGAGTTGCGGGGGTATGTGCGTCATGACCGTGCGCGGCTAGACGAACTGGGGCCGACGCCTTCGTTGTTTTCACTATTTGGTGAGGGCTATCTGGCGATCACGTTCGATCTTGCCGCCACTGGCCAGCGCTACCAAGGGGTAGTGCCGCTGGAGGGCAATTCGCTGGCCGAGGCTTGCGAAAGCTACTTTTTCCAGTCTGAGCAGGTGCCGACACTGATCCGTATCGGGGTGCACAACACACCATCGGGCTGCGTGGCAGGCGGGCTGCTGCTGCAACACCTTCCCGAAGGCGAAGAAGGACGTGAACGGCTTCATGTGCAACTCGATCACCCGGAATGGGAGCATGTGGTTGCTCTGGGTAGTTCGTTGAAGGTCGATGAACTGGTTGATCCCGACCTTGATCTTGAAGGCATGGTGTGGCGGCTGTTCCACGAAGAGCGTGAGATTCGGGTGGAATCCGGGTTGCCAATAACGCGTGGATGTCGCTGCACGATCGAGCATTACCGCGATGTACTTTCACGCTTCGGCAAGCCTGAGCGCGACGAAATGAAGGACGAGAACGGCCTGATCATGGTCGATTGCGCATTCTGCTCACGAGCTTTCGCCATCGATTTGCCCTGAAATTGGGCAGGTTATCGCAAATATGACAGTAATTTTCACGCCTCGGCGCACCTTTGGGGCGTTTCAACGCCGCTGCGGCAATGATATCATGCAGCCATAATGATCGTGCGCACAGTAATGCGGCGGTTTAGGATGCAAGTCTGGGCCATGTTTAAAGCTTTTCCCCTTTACCGCCACTTTGGTCGTGGTGCCGTTCTTGTAGCGACCGCGGCGTGCGGTTTTGCTGCCACATCCGGCGTGGCGCAGGGGCCATCGCTTGCCATGCTTGATCGGCTGGAATCAGGCCTGTGGGAAGTTCGCGCGCGTGATGAGGCAGACACCGTGCAAATCTGCATCGATAATGGTCGCAAGCTGATTCAGATCAGGCATCAGCGCGAAACCTGCCGACGCTTTATAGTTGATGATACG
The DNA here is from genome assembly GCF_012641335.1 of Novosphingobium sp. ERN07. Classification (GTDB taxonomy): domain Bacteria; phylum Pseudomonadota; class Alphaproteobacteria; order Sphingomonadales; family Sphingomonadaceae; genus Novosphingobium. Next base: position 58,017 of record NZ_JABAID010000001.1, on the reverse strand, counting down.
CCGGGTCTGGTCACTGTGCACTATACATGCCCAGCCAATGGATATGGTCATACCCGTGTCCGTTTTGAGAATGCGCGGCTCGCTCATCTCGAAACACAGGGCATCGACAACGGTCTGCCATTCAACTTCGTGGCCGAAGCGCGCCGGATCGGGGCTTGTCGTTGAACGCTGACGTATTAAGTTACACACGAGACCATTGCATCGCTGCTGCCGCCCGGCTAGCCCGGGGGTAATGGTTAAAAGTTCTCCCGATTTCGAAAAGCCGCTTGCTGTCGTCCTCCTGTCGGGAGGGCTTGATTCAATGGTCTGCGCAGCGTTGGCGCAAGAGCAGGGCTTTCGCGTGGCGGCCCTTACCATCGATTATAACCAGCGGCATCGGGTAGAACTCGATGCTGCGCGATCGATTGCTGCACGACTCGAAGTGGCACGCCATGTCGTCCTGCCGCTCGATCTCCGCCAGTTTGGTGGTTCAGCGCTGACCGACGAAATTGCGGTGCCCAAGGATGGTTTGGGGGACGATATTCCGGTGACTTATGTTCCGGCGCGCAATCTTGTGTTTCTGTCGATCGCGTTGGCATGGGCCGAGGCGGCGGGATCCAAGGACCTGTTTATCGGTGTGAATGCGCTCGATTATTCAGGATATCCAGACTGCCGCCCAGAGTTCGTCGAAGGTTTCCAAAGCCTTGCGCGCATTGCAACCAAATTCGGGAGCGAGGGCGGAACAGTGACCGTTCACGCGCCGCTGCAACATTTGAAAAAATCGGAGATCGCGCGCGAAGCAGCGCGACTGGGGCTTGATGTTGGGCAAAGCTGGTCCTGCTACGATCCCCTGCCGGATGGGAGAGCCTGCGGCGTGTGCGACAGTTGTCGTCTGAGGCGCGCAGGATTTGAAGAGGCAGGCCTGAATGACGGAACCCGGTACGGCGGAGAATAGCAGCACCGCACAAGCCTCGCGGCCCCCGCAAGAGGTCTCAGCGTACAGTTGGTACGTGCTGGGCATCTTGGTGCTGGTCTATATCCTCAATTTTGTCGACCGCCAGATTCTCTCGATCCTCGCCAACGATATCAAGCGGGACCTATCGCTCACCGATGCCGATCTGGGGTTCCTTTATGGCACTGCCTTTGCGGTTTTCTATTCGCTTTTCGGCATTCCGTTAGGGCGCTTGGCCGACAGTTGGCACCGGGTCAAGCTGATGAGTTTCGGGCTTGCCGTTTGGTCGGTCATGACCGCGGTTTCGGGCCTGTCGAAATCGGGCGCACAGTTGACAGCGGCGCGGATCGGCGTCGGTGTGGGCGAGGCGACGGCCAGTCCTGCGGCCTATTCGCTCATTTCGGACTATTTTCCGCAGCGTCTCCGCGCCACAGCTCTGGCGATCTATTCGTCCGGCCTGTTCCTTGGAGGTGGCCTTTCGCTATTCATCGGTGGGCATATCCTTGAAGCATGGAATGCGGCCTATCCCGACGGTGGCCCGCTGGGGCTGGTAGGCTGGCAGGCGGCGTTCATGGCCGTGGGCCTGCCTGGCCTTTTGCTCGCGCTCTTGGTTATGACCCTGCGCGAGCCTGTGCGCGGCGCAATCGACGGCTTGATCACGTCGGGATCGCCTCAGCCGTTCAAAGGCTTTGCTGCCGAACTTCTGAATGTCATCCCCCCGTTCACTTTGATCGGAGCGGCACGACGCGGGCCAGTAGCGCTTGCGCTCAACGTTCTTGCTGCTTTTGGGATCGCGGCGACGGCCTATGGTCTTTCACTGCTCTTGGGTCGCACAACTTTGCAGCAGTGGGTTTTTCTGGGGGTAGGGATCTACGCGGTCTATAGCTGGGCGACAGCGCTAAGAGCGCACGATCTGCCCACTTTCCGTCTGATATGGGGAACGCCTGCTTTTCTATGCACGACGCTGGGCTACGGAATGGTCGCCTTCGTGTCCTATGCGTCGTCGTATTGGGGAGCGCCTTATGCCGAACGCGTCTTTGATATCGCCAAAGCCGATCTTGGGCTGACGATAGGGGCGACTGGGGCGCTCGCAGGCTTTCTTGGGGTGATCATAGGTGGGCGTATTGCTGATGCCTTGTTTGCGCGCGGGCCAGCCGGGCGGCTCTATGTCACGCTTTTCGGACTGCTTGCGCCGATTGCGCCGTTGATTGGAGCATATACTACCGAATCCTTTACGGCATTCGTGATCTATTCATTCATCGCGCACATCATGTCCAGCAGTGCTTTGGGCGGCGCTGCCGCTACCAGTCAGTTGCTGGTGCTGCCCCGGATGCGGGGCACTGCCACCGCCACGTTCTTTCTGGCGACGACGCTCGTGGGACTGGCTCTTGGACCATTCATGGCGGGGTATGTTTCGGCAACGAACGGAGACGACTTGGCTACGGGCGTGCTGTCGACGCTCGTGACTGTGCCGATCGGGGTCTTTTTGCTGGTGGTGGCGATCAAATCGGTTCCTGCGGCGCAATCCAGCTTGGAAGGCAGGGCGCGCGCAGCCGGAGAAGCGATCTAGTTGGGCGTATCAGGGGGTGATAACGGAAAGGACGCCGCAGGCAATCCGGCCACCGCTGTTACCGGCGGGATCGGTCTTGTAATCATCGGGGTCTGCATGGACGACGATGGCGCTACCGTCCGCATCAAAGATTGCGGCTCTGAGATCCTCTGATTGGCCGGTCAGGGCCGTCAAGATGGTGCCGGTGCCATCGGGCTTTACAGTGATGTTCGGAAGGTCGCCCATATGGGGCCCTGCAGCGTTCATCGTTCCATGCTTATGGGCCGATGGATTAAGGTGGCCGCCCGCGGTCGTGAAGCCTGGGGCATCGCATTTGCCAGTGGTATGAAGGTGAATGCCGTGGTCGCCGGGCGAAAGGCCCGCGACTTCTGCCCCAAGCTGAATAGCTGCACCGTTTGCGATCAGCGTTGCTTCACCGATACGTTTGCCGGCTGCATCAAGGAGAGTCGCCTGTGCGAATTTTTCCGTCGCTCTTTCCGTTCCCGTTGTGGCGCAAGCTGCCAGCAGGATTGGGGCAGAAATTGCAATTGATGCGCGTTTTGACAGCATTGGTGATCTCCGAGCGGGTGTACACGGATACTATAACGAAAAAGGGGCCGGATTTCTCCGACCCCTCGTTCTTATTTTCGGCAATACCGAAAATTACATGCCCGAACCCGGACCATAGGTGATTTCCACGCGACGGTTCTGAAGTTCGCGAACGCCATCGGCAGTCGGAACGCGCGGGTTGTTTTCACCGAACGCCTGGGTCGTGATCGAGCCATCCGGGATACCGTGCGAGTTCAGGTACGAGCGGACCGACGTGTTACGACGCTCCGAAAGGCCCTGATTGTACTTCGCGGTGCCCGAACGGTCAGCGTAACCGGCAAGCATGATCGGAACACTGGCGCAGTTGCCATAGGCAGTGACCGCGTTGTCGAGGATGGTAGCAGCCTCCGGCGTGATGTCCGACTTATCCCAGTCGAAGAACACAATGTACGGACCCTTGTTGCAGACCGGAGCCGGCGGCGGGGGCGGGGGGGGCGGCGGGGGCGGCGGGGGCGGCGGGGGCGGCGGGGGAGCCGCTTCCTCAACCGGTTCAGCGCCGCCGAAGTTGAAGGTCAGCGTGCCCAGCAGCGAGTGCGAGCGCAGCTTGGTACGAGCATTGGCACCGGCATTGGTCACCAGATCGATGTGGTTCTGGTTGAAGAAGCGGTACTTCAGGCCAACGTCGACGCTCTTGCTCAGCGGAGCGCGGATGCCGGCCAGAGCCTGCCATGCGAAGCCGGTGTCGGAATCGACGATGTTGCGGGGCGTGTCGTTGTAAATCACAGCGACCTTTGCGCGGCTTACGCCAACGCCGCCGCCGACAAAGCCCTGAAGGCCATCATCGGGACCGAAATCGAGAAGGCCATTGACCATGAAGCTCAGTGCTTCCGCGCCACCGCCCAATGCGCCTTCAGGGACGACACGCGACGCGCCGGTGTCGTACGAATCTTCTTCAGCACGACGATAGCTGACTTCGCTTTCAAGGCGGAAGCCGCCGAAGTCATAACCGACGATACCACCGAAGTCATAACCGGTGCGCGTGTTAAGCACACCCTGCTGGTTCGAACCACGCAGGTTTTCGATATCTTCGAGAATCATCGAACCCGCATCGACTTCGACATACCACGAGTCATCTCGTGCGAATGCCGGCGATGCCAAGGCACTAGAAGCCAAGGCTACGCCTAGGACCATTTTCCGCATTATCGTTTCCCCTTTAAGCGACATCATGCCACGTCGTGCAGGTTGTCTACCGGTTCCAAAGTGGTCATGCAAGCGGACAAACACACCGACTGTTGCACAAAAACAACGGAATTGCTCCATTGTGCAATACAACGCTCGGCTGGTTGCGCCCTCATGTGCCGGTGGAATGCAAGGATGCCTGTTTGGTTCCTAAACGGGCGTCGAAAAAATTCCGACAACCTTCAACGCTGCTATAATTGCACTAATTGCATCGCGCGCTTCGACATCAATTACTGCGCCGCCGGCCGGTGCAGCAGGAGCGTTGGCAAGCTGCCAGTCGTCCGCGAAAATGCGCATAGCTCCGGCTTCCAGATCCTGCACGCGCAAACCGCGTGAAGGGAGGACAAAGCGCCAGCCTCCGTCTGACCAGCTCGCCAAGGCGCTTGCTTGGCCTGAAAAAGCTCCTGTCGGAAGATTTCCCACAATCCAGACCTGCCCCGTTACGGGAGATGATGGTGGTGAATTCCGCACACCTTCCACGCCGCCGCCAACAAGCATGTCGAGAACGACAAGAGCTTCGTTGACGGTCGCCTCCTTCTGCGATTGGCCCACGAGCATGGCTATGCTGCGGCCCGCGCAAACTCTCCGGCTCCGCTGCCGAATACAGGAAAGCCTGCGCTCCGTTTGGCCACACCACACGGCGCACCGAACTTTCGAACACGGGCCGCTGCCACGGTGCGCCAATGGACAGAAGACCGCTTTCGCCTTCCACCATCACGCTGCGCGCTTCGTGCAGCGAAGCCCCCACCAGCGCGATCCGCGCATCGGGGTTGCTTTCGGCCACCTTGCGCACCCATTCGGCACCCAGCCGTGTCTTGCCGAACCCGCGCCCGGCCATGACCAGCCACACCCGCCAGTCTCCAACTGGGGCCTGCTGGCTTTCCCGCCCCCAGACTTTCCAGTCATAGGGCCATTCTTCGATCTCCTTCTTGGGAATGCGCTTCATCAGCGCTGCAATCTGCTCGTCGCTCGCCTCGGCCAGCCAGTTCAGAAAGCCGTCACTCACCACAAGCGGCCTTGCGGCTGGCCAGCACTTCGTCGCGCATATCCAGCAACCGTTTGTGCAGCGATGCGCGCACCTCTTCCACATCGGCGTTGTCGCGGATCGCCCGCTCCTTAGCGACCGTTTCGCGGTGCTGCGAAAGCAGCCGCAGCGCGGTGGCATTGTCGAACTTGGCGTCCCCATCCTTCGGTTCGCCAAAGCGCAAGCGGTGCAGCACTTCCATTTCCAGCAGGTCGTACCCTTCGCACAGCGCCTCGCGCCATTGCGTGGCAAATTCGTTCTCGGTCCGCTTCACCTTGTAGGCGTGGCTGGGATCGATCCTGGCCTTGCGCGCCGCCGCGCTCACGTTCGATGTTTCGGCCAGCGTGGCCAGAAAGTGCTTTCTCCAATGGCGGTTGTTCGGCTTGTCCGATGTCTTGTGCGCAGCAGAAATCCTCGTCCGGCGCGTGCCGGACTTGGACGGAGTCGATCCGGCCATGCGTGCCCATCCTCGGTGCTAGATTGATATGGTCAAAGGCGTCTCGCGGCCCGTCCTCCCTTCACTTGGGAACGACTCGGTCTTTTGCGATGTTCCTGTTATGTACCGAATGAGCGTGACGATGTCAACCAAAAAGTGCCAAATAGGTTCGCGGCAATTCCGCTGGCAGAAAGCGCGCGTCTTCCCTAAACGCTGCACCGCAACAACCGCAGGACCGAAGATGCTCCGCCGTCTCTACGAATGGACAATGGCCAAGGCCGCGCACCCCCATGCCGAATGGTGGCTGGCGCTGTTCGCGTTCATGGAAGCCAGCTTCTTCCCCATCCCGCCGCACCCGCTGCTCGGCCTGATGTGCCTTGCCGAACCCAAAAAAGCCGTGCGCTTCGCTGCCATCGCCACCGTTGCCTCGGTCGTGGGCGGGATGCTCGGCTATGCCATCGGTTATGGCCTATATGATACCGTCGGCACCCAACTCCTCGCCGCGCTGGGCCTGTCGGAAAGCTTCCCCAAGGCCGCGTGCTACCTGCGCGAATACGGGGCAGAGATCATCATGCTAAAGGGCGCCACGCCCATCCCGTTCAAGCTACTGACCATCACCGCAGGCTTCATCCAGATGCCGCTCGTCCCGTTCATCCTGTCGAGCGTGGTCTCGCGCTCGATCAGCTTCATGATCGTCGGCGTCCTGTTCCGCCTGTTCGGCGCCCCGATCAAGCGCTTCATCGACAAGTATCTGGGCCTCGTCACGGTCGGCTTCGTGCTGCTCGTCGTCGGTGGCTTCCTTGCCGTCACCATGCTTGGCGGTGGTGGTGAAACGGCGGAAACCAAGGCGAAGTGCGAACAGGCATCGGCGATTACCGCAGGATAATCCGCCAAGATCATCCCCTTGCCTTGGCCACCGCCGTCGCGCCATCCTTGCGCTCATGTTGACGCTCTATCACTGCCACAACGCCCGCTCTTTCCGCGCACTCTGGGCGCTGGAGGAAATGGGCCTGCCCTATGAACTCCACGTCCTGCCGTTCCCCCCGCGTAAACGGCACGAAGGGATGCACGATCTCAACCCGCTGGGCACGATCCCGGTCCTGTTCGATGGCGATGCGCGGCTGACCGAAAGCGTCGCCATTCCGCACTATCTCGCCACCAGATACGGTCCCACCGATCTTGCCGTGGCCCCGCAAGAGCCCGATTACGCCGCCTATCTCAACTTCCTCGTCATGGGCGAAGCTACGCTCACCTTCCCGCAGACCATCCACTTGCGCTATCAGGTCTTCGCCAAGCCAGAAGACCGCCGCCCCGAAATTGCGCGCGATTACGCCGAATGGTTCGGCTCGCGCCTGCGCAATGCCGAAACGCTGATGGGTGCAGACTATGCCGCCGCCAACCGCTTCACGATGGCCGACATTTCGGTCGGCTACGCGGTAATGCTCGCGCTTTCGGTCGGCCTCGAAGAATTCGTGTCCGAACCAATGCGCGCCTACTTTGCGCACCTGAAACAGCGCCCCGCTTTCCAACGCGCGATTGCCGCGCAGCAGCCCAAGCTCTAAGCCGCCCTCAATGACCCTTATCGCCTTCAACAAACCCTACGGCGTCCTGTGTCAGTTCACCGATGAACGCACCGGTCCGCCGCGCCCCACGCTAGCGGACTATATCCAGCGCCCCGGCGTCTATCCCGCAGGCCGCCTCGATCACGATAGCGAAGGCCTGCTTCTGCTGACTGACGATGGCCGTCTGCAAGCGCGCATTGCCGATCCACGCTTCAAACTGCCCAAAACCTATCTTGCCCAAGTCGAAGGCATCCCCGACGAAGCTGCGCTAAACGCCCTGCGCAAAGGCGTCCGCCTGAAAGACGGATTGACGCTCCCCGCCGAAGCAGCCCTGATCGAAGACCCTGCCCTTTGGCCCCGCGATCCCCCGATCCGCGTCCGCAAATCCATCCCCGACACTTGGGTGCGCCTCACTATCCGCGAAGGCCGAAACCGCCAGATCCGCCGCATGACCGCCGCCGTCGGCCACCCCACCCTACGCCTCGTCCGCTGGCAAATCGGAGACTGGTCGCTGGAAGGCCTCGCGCCTGGCGAATGGCGCGAAGTTTCGGGGCTATAATGCACTTCTTTCGAATAATGGTCTTCGCCGCCGCTTTCCTCGCATCTGGGTTTGCGGTCGGCTGGCTCGCCAAGGCCTTTGTTGATCGTGACGCTTGTCTCGATGCAGGCGGGCGCTGGGAAACGCGCGGAAACTATTGTTACGGCGCGCGCCCGGTTGAAGGCTGACTTCAGCGCTTCTTCGCGCCCAGCTTCTCCGCCTCGGCAATCGCCGCCTTGGCAATCGGCTCCATCACCGCATAACCCTTGGCATTCGGATGAATCCCATCGGGCGCAAGATCGGGATTGATCCCGCCTTCGGCATTCACCAGCGCTGCGTGATAATCTGCAAACGCCGCCCCGCGCGTCTTGGCGAAAGCCTTTAGCCACGTATTCAGCGCCACCACCTGCTTTGCTGGCATAAGCTGGGGCTTCCACGGAAACTTCGCGGCGGGCAAGATGCTGCCGATCACCACGGCAATACCGTTGGCCTGCGCCAGATCGACCATTGCAGTCACGTGGTTGGTGTACATTTCCGGGCTGCTCGGCCCGGTGTTGCCGGCCAGATCGTTGGTGCCGATCATGATGTGGACGACCTTGGGTTTCAGCCGCACCACATCCTGATAGAACCGCACCAGAATCTGCGGGCTGGTCTGCCCGCTGATCCCGCGACCGACCGCACCGCTCACGAACAGTGAAGGCGCAAGACCCACCCAGTTTTCGGTAATGGAATCCCCGATGAACACCACGCGCGGGCGCTGCGCGAGTTGCTTGTCCGCCTCGGCAAAGCGACACTGCCACGCCCAGTCGTATTGCCGGACATAAGGATGAGCAAAGTTCAGCCCGCGCTGGTCTGCGGGGCAGGGCTTGTCCATCATGCCTTCGCCCGGTGGCGTAACCACCGTGGGCGGGGCATTCTGCGCCAGAACCGGCGTTGCCGCCAGCGCTATCAAAGCCCACAACGCAAACCGCATCAGATGATCCCCACGGCCTTTCCAGCGCGTTCGAACATGCCGATGATCGTCTGCACCTGATCTGCGGAATGCTCCGCGCACAGCGAACAGCGCAGCAGCGTCATCCCCGCAGGCGTTGCAGGTGGGCGGGCAAGGTTCACGTAAAGCCCTTCCTTGAGCAGCGCTTCCCACATCGCCGCGCCGCGTTCCAGATCGGGCATGATCACCGCGATGATCGCGCTCTGCGGCTCGTCGGTGCCTAGAGTGAAACCCTTGTCGCGAAGACCCTTGTGCAGCGTTTTGGAATTTTCCCATAGATGCGCGCGCTTGTTTGCGCCGTGCATCAGCTTGCGGATCGAAGTGGCGGCCGTGTGCACAACGCTCGGCGGAAGCGATGCGGTGAACACATAGGGGCGGCAGACCAGTCGCAGAATCTCGAACTTCGGATGGTTCGAAACGCAGAATCCGCCCACCGTGCCGACCGATTTGGAGAACGTGCCGATCACGAAATCCACGTCTTCAAGACAGCCCTGATCCTCGGCCACGCCGCGCCCGTTGGGGCCGATGAAGCCCATCGAATGCGCCTCGTCCACCAGCACCATCGCGCCGTTTTCCTTGGCGACGCGGATCATCTCCTTCAGCGGGGCGATGTCGCCCAGCATCGAATAGACGCCTTCCAGCACCACCAGCTTGCCCGCACCTTCGGGAATGCGCTTCAGGCGTTTTTCCATCGCCACGATATCGTTGTGCTTGAACGGCACCACTTCGGCGTCGCCCATCTTGCAGCCGTCCCAGATGGAAGCATGGCTGTCGATGTCGAGCACGATGTAATCGCCCTTGCCCGCCATCGTGCTGATGATGCCAAGGTTCGCCTGATAGCCGGTGGAAAAGACCATCGCGTGGTCCATTCCATAGAACTCTTTCAGCGCCTCTTCGCAGGCCTTGTGCCCGGCGTAGGTGCCGTTCAGCACGCGGCTGCCGGTCGTGCCCGAACCGTAGTCGTCCAGCGCCTCCTTGCCCGCCGCGATCACGTCGGGGTCAAAGGTCATGCCCATGTAGTTGTAGGTGCCCAGCAGGATCGTCTCGCGCCCGTTGCACACGGCCACGGTGGGCGAAATCACCCGCTCCATCACCAGATTGAACGGGTCTTCCACCCCACCCGCCAGCAGTGCGCGGCGCTGTTCGATCAACGGGTCGAACTTGTTGAAAAGATCCGTCATCGGCTTATCCCTGAAGCTTCGTCACCGCATCGATCAATTGGCCGTAGTTCTCGATCTCGGCCTGTTGGTTCATGCTGATGATGATGTCGAAATCGTCCTCGATTGCCGCCACAAAGTCCATCACGGTCAGGCTGTCCCATTCAAGGTCACCGGCAAATGTCGTCGCCTCGGTGATCGCTACGCCCTTCTTGTTGAAAGGCTCGATCAGTTCGGCAATCTTTTCAGCGGTTGCGGCGCGATCCATCAATTCTTCTCCAATGGGCAAGAGACACGCGCCCCTGCCAGACGATTGAGGCCGAAAAGCGGCCATTGCCGCCGCTTGTCAAGCACTCGCCCCTTGTGTCATCCCGGTTATCCGCGAAACTCGACGGAAATGTACGTGTGGGGGAATCATGGCAGAGACTGTAACGCAGCCTGAACCGGCACCCGAACCGCCTAAAGCTGCGCCGTCGATGCCTTCGCCGTCCGGCTTTTCCAACCACGCCATCCACCTCGTCCGCACCAGCCAGCAGATCAACCTTTCGCTGAGCCAGATGGCCGATTCCAAAGCGTCGATCCTGATGGGCGCGACCTTCGTGGTCTTCACCATTTCGGTGGGACAGGCAAAGAGCGGGGCAATGCCGTGGTCGCTTGGCGTGCTGGCCCTTTTCGCTTTCGTTTCAGCGATGTGTGCCGTGTTCACTGTACTGCCATCAATCAGCGGGCCAAAGGCGGCGAAACTGAACGATGGCAAGCCGAACAAGCTTTTCTTCGGCTATTTCACGCACATGGACGAAGAGGAATGGACCCAATCCATCCTTGACGATCTGCGCGCCGACGAAACGATCTTCCGCACCATGCTGCACGATATCTACCAGAACGGGCAGGTCTTGCAGCGCAAGAAATACCGTTATCTCTCAATCGCCTATCGCAGTTTCATGGTCGGCTTGTGCCTCACCTCGATCACCTTTGTGGTCGAATACGTCGTGCGGTATTCCTGAACGCTTCTCCCCTCCCGCAGGCGTGAGGGGCCGGGGGAGGGCATGTGCACTAAACCAGCGCGTTCACCGCCACCATGAACGGCCCGATCGACACCGGCTTTGCTAGATAACCCTCTGCCCCCGCATCGCGGATCGCCTCTTCATCGCCCTTGCCGGCATAGGCGGTGACGGCGAGGACCGGTATGGCTTTAAGTTCCTCGTCCGCTTTCAATTGTTCAATCAGGTCCATGCCGGAAACGTCGGGCAACTGAATGTCCATGATGACAAGGTGCGGCATGAACAGGCGCGTCTTTTCTATCGCCTCGCGCCCGTCTGCCACGGGCTCCACCTCGAATCCCTTGGCGCGCAAAAGGTCGCAGAACAGCTTGCGGTTAAGGTCGTTGTCCTCGACAACCAGAATTCTTTTTGCCACTGACACGCCTGTTTTCCGAACTGCACCTAGATGCACCTAAACGCCCCTTATGCCCCGCGAAAGGCCCTGACAATCATCCGAGAGCCTTCCTCCACGCCAGATGTGGCAGCCCTTGCCCTGCAAGCGCTCGGCTGGGTGCTGTCCGATGGTGATCGCGCCGAGCGCTTCCTTGGACTTACGGGACTGACACCCGATGAACTGCGAGCCGGTCTTGGAGATTCTTCCATTCTGGCGGCAGTTCTGGAATTTCTCGCCAATCACGAAGCCGATCTTGTCAACGCGGCCTTCGCGCTCGACATTTCGCCCGAAGCCCTGATCGCAGCCCAGAAGGAATTGTCATGAGCCGCCCCCTGATCGTCAGCGATTGTGACGAGGTGCTGCTGCACATGGTCGCCCCGTTCCGTGACTGGCTGGGGGAAAAGGAAGGCGTGTCGTTCAAGATGGACAGCGCCGATTTTTCCAAGGCGATGCGTTATGCCAAGGATGGCAGCCTGGTTGCGCCGGAGCAGATCTGGAGCTTGCTCAACAAGTTCTTCGACACGGAAATGTATCGTCAGCAGGCCATCGCAGGGGCAGTTGCCGGGATCAACAAGGTTGCCGAAGACGCAGATGTGGTGATCCTGACCAACCTCAACGATCACCGCCGCGATATGCGCGCGCGCCAACTGGCCGATGTGGGCATTAATGCGCGCGTCTTTACCAATCAGGGGCCGAAAGGCCCGGCGCTCAAGGCGATTCTGGATGAATACAATCCGTCGCGCGCGCTGTTCATCGATGATCTGCCGCAGCACCATGATTCGGTTTCGCAACTGACGCCGGACGTGATCCGTCTGCACCTTTGCGGCGAACCGTTGCTTGCCCCGCACATCGATTGCGCGCATCAGGCGGGTCATGCCCATGCGCGGATCGATCAATGGGAAGCGGCGCTGCCCTGGATCCTCGAACAAATTCATGGAGAAGATGCGTGACTGACAGCGTAGAAGCCCGGCTGGCGGAACTCGGCCACACCCTGCCGCAGGCCGCCGCGCCCGTGGCCGCCTATGTTCCTACGGTCGAGGTGAACGGCCTGCTCCACGTATCGGGACAACTGCCGTTCATCGATGGCAAACTGGTGACCGGCCGCTTGGGCGAAGACGTTTCGACCGAACAGGGCACCGCCGCCGCGCAGGCCTGCGGACTGATGATCCTCGCGCAGGTAAAGGCCGCGCTCGGCTCGCTCGACCGGGTAGAGCGCGTGGTGAAGCTGGGCGCGTTCATCTCCTCGAACGGCACGTTCACCGATCAGCCCAAAGTGGCCAACGGCGCGTCCGAACTGATGGTCGCCGCCTTTGGCGATGCCGGAAAGCACGCGCGCAGTGCGGTGGGTGTGCCGGTGTTGCCGCTTGGCGCTGCGGTGGAAGTCGATGCTGTCCTTGCCGTTCGCCCTTCTTGACCGCTTCCTTGCCCCCGCGCCGAAAGAGGCGCGGGTCGGCTGGCTGAAGGGGCGCATTTATGCCCATCGCGGGCTGCATGGTCCCGGCGCGCCTGAAAACTCGCCCAAGGCTTTTGCGCTCGCCATCGAGCGCGGCTTGGGCATCGAATGCGATGTGCAGCGCACCGTCGATGGACACGCGGTGGTGTTCCACGATTGGGAGCTTGATCGCCTGACCGCCGAGACGGGCGCGGTGATCGATCGCCGGGCCGATGATCTGGCGAAGATCCCGCTGACGGGCGGCACCGATTGCATCCCCACCTTGCGCGCGTTTCTTGATCAGGTGGCGGGCAAGGTTCCGGTGCTGATCGAATTGAAATCCAAGAAGGAAATCCGTGCCGCCCCGCTGTGCCTTGCCGTGCGCCGCGCGCTCGAAGGCTATCGCGGCGAAGTGGCGGTGATGAGCTTCGATCCGCGCGTCAGTCGCTGGTTCTCGCGCCATTCGCCGCACATCGTCCACGGCCTTGTGGTGACGGAGAACGGCAGCCGCACGCTGCCCGCTACGGTGGAGCTGCATCTGGCCTTCTGGCAGGCGCGCCCGCAGTTTCTGGCGTGGGACGTGCGCGACTTGCCCAGCAAGTTCGTGGCGGCGCAGCGCTGGCGCGGTTTTCCGGTGCTGACATGGACGGTGCGCTCCGCCGAGCACGCCGCGCGCGCGGCAGACTGTGCCGATGGACCTATTGCCGAAGGCGCTGGCGTGGGGGCATAAAGCCTGCGTGACTTACACCGCGCGCATCCACAAAGCTGTATCGGAAATCGCCGCCGAGGATTGGGACCGGCTGGCCGGTGATGGCAACCCCTTCGTATCCCACACTTTCCTGACGTTGCTGGAGGAATCCGGCTCGGTTGGTGGCCGCTCCGGCTGGTCGCCGCTGCCCATCGTGATCGAGGGGGAAGGAGGCCGCCCCGCCGCAGCGCTCCCGGCTTACCTTAAAACGCACAGCCAAGGCGAATATGTGTTCGACCACGCATGGGCGGACGCTTGGCACCGCGCCGGTGGGGACTATTACCCCAAGCTGCAGATCGCCGCGCCCTTTACCCCCGCTACCGGCCCGCGTCTGCTGCTGGGGGATCGCCCGGACCTTGCCGCCCCATTGCTGCGCGCGGCAGAGCAATTGTGCGATAACAACGGGTTGTCATCCGCCCACGCCACGTTCATCGCGCCCGAACAGATGCCACTGTTTGAAGCGGCTGGCTGGCTTCCCCGCAGCGACATCCAGTTCCACTGGGAAAATCGCGGATACGCCAGCTTTGCCGATTTCCTTGGGGTTCTGAGTTCCGACAAACGCAAGAACCTGCGCAAAGAGCGCGCCCGTGCGCAGGACGGCGTGGACATCCGCCAGTTGACCGGTGACATGATTCGCCCTGAACACTGGGACGCCTTCTGGCTGTTCTATCAGGACACCGGCGCGCGCAAATGGGGCCGCCCCTATCTGACGCGCGAAGCGTTCGACCTGATCGGGGAGCGGATGGCAGACAAGGTGCTGCTGGTCATGGCCTTCCTCGATGATGAACCGGTGGCAGGCGCCTTGAACTTCATCGGGCGCGATGCGCTCTATGGCCGCTACTGGGGCGCGCTGGTGGAGAAGCCCTTCCTCCACTTCGAACTGTGCTATTATCAGGCGATAGACGCCGCCATCGCGCTGGGCCTTTCCCGCGTTGAGGCAGGCGCACAGGGCGGTCACAAACTGGCGCGGGGTTATGAACCGGTGCAGACCCTATCGGCGCACTACATCGCAGACCCCAACTTCCGCCGTGCCGTAGCCGATTTCTTGCGGCAGGAGCGCGCAGGCGTGGCGCAGGACCAACTGGTGCTGGGCACGCGGACGCCGTTCAGGAAGGGGTGAGGGGTGTTGCATCTGCGCCAACCTTCCTACCCCGTTACTCGGGCTTGCCCCGGATTCCCGCTTTCTCATGCACGACCAGATCAAGGCGCACCGCCGTGCCAAAGGTAGCGAGCCCCCGGATCAAGCCCGAGGTGACGCCAAGTTTTGGGATAGAGTGAGGTGAACTGAGGCGGTACAAAGGGGGGCGGGCCTCTCCTTCTTGCTTCTGACTTGCGCTCGACAATTCTGTGCTTCAAGCTGGGATGGTTGGGCAAGGCGAATCGGAAACGATGTTTGGGAAAGCGGCGTTAGCGGTTACGCCAATGACAATCATGTCATTGCTGACGCTGGTGGGCATGGCTTTGCCTATCACTGTGTCGCGTGCGCACACAACTCCGGATACACCACCCTCGGATTCGTCCGCTGAGGCTTTTCTTTTCCCCTTGCCGCCAATCACGACTTCTGCCCGACTCGATTATCCTGATTTGTCGCGTCGGCTTGACGAAGAAGGGTTTGTCCGGGTGGCGTTTTGGATTGACTCATCCGGCAAACCTCAACGTTGCTCCATCGTCACGTCGAGCGGTTTTCCAAAACTCGATGACGCCTCTTGCGCCGCTTTGGTTAGGATGCGCTTCAAAAATCCGAACCCGCAAGCAGTTGGTCCGTACAGCGTTTCTCTAAACTGGACTCTTGACGATGGGGACGATGGCAGTCCCTTCGCTCGTCGTGTCCCCGATGCGACTCGGGGAGTAAACAGGACAAACACCGGCGAGTTGCCGAAGGGACGGCGAGTTAATCTGGGACTCTATCTAGATGTGACTTCCGATGGAACAGTCAAAAGGTGCATCGTTCGCTGGAGTTCGGGTGTCAACCTGCTCGACAAGCGCGCCTGTGCCATCGCCATGAATTGGCGGTATCAGCCACTACCCGGGGAAGAAGCCCTAAAAGCGCACATGGAGATCGAGACATTCTTTTTCGCTGACCCGGCGGCACCGATCCCAGTCAGCAAATTGGCCCCTTAGACCGCTCAGACAAAATACGCTCTGCCAGATTGACATTTTCGGCAAGCTAACGCTGGCTTGAATGTCCAAAATCGCTTCGTAACCGGCGCGGCAGCTCTAAGTGTTCAACATACGATCGGCGGAAATACGATTTTCGCTAATTATTCTCGGATTGATGCAAGTCGGAGATCAGCAACTGAAGCACTTAACGACATCCCGCTCTCACGCAACGGAGTCCGATTGGTCGCCGCCGCCTGAATCCGCAGTGCTGCAGCACCTCAAGCAAACTCTTGCTGAAGCATTCGCCGCACCAGCTTCGGCCTACGTTGAAATGACGGCTGACGCCATCATCGTCCGCAACCGCAAAAACTGATCTTTAATTCAAGCAGCCGCCCGGCCACTGCGCAGCCACTCACGCGCACGGCGCTGGGCTTCGGCAATCTCGCGTGCGGTCATTTCGTCCGAGACATCCGCCCGGCAGTGTGCGGCTTCTTCGTGCCCGCCCACGGCGGCGAGGTTGAACCATTTGTGGGCTTCGATCAGATCGCAGTCCACGCCGTGGCTGCCGGTGGAATAGGCCACGCCCAGATCGAACAGCGCGTTGCAATCGCCATTGGCGGCGGCGGCCAGACAGGTCGCCACGAGCAAGTCGCCCGCTTCGGTCGATTGGGCGGTTACGCTTTGCGCTGCGTCATCGGGGACGAGCTTGATCCATGCCTGTGTCATTTACCATTACCCCCTTGAGGAAAGCCTGTCCCCAAACCTTCCGGGGGTGCTTCCGATGGGCCGAAAGTCACCAATCTTGGTCAATAAATGGTTAACGGCGAAGTGGGCCTGACACATCGATCTGTTTTCGGTTGAAACAGTTTGGGAAAAACCTGTGCGCGCCCTCACGCTTCACGCCACCTTAATGCAGGATAGCCGCCTAATTGCTTGTGCCTGTCACAGGCCAATCCTATAGGCGCGCCAGCACAAGAGCTTGCGCGCCGGAAACGGGAGAATGCAGGCCGGGAGGGGCGGATAGCTTGTAATGCGGAGGGCCGAATGGCTGGCGTTTTGAGTGACGAGATTGACGTACTGGCAAAGGCACGCCGTGCGATGCCGGGCGATTACGTTCCGGGCGATGACGAACCCTATATGAATGAAGCGCAGCAGGATTATTTCCGCCGTCTGCTGCTTGAATGGAAGAAGTCGATCCTCTCTGCCGCTGCCGGAACGCTTTCGGCGCTGCAGGATGGCCCGATTCGCGAGCCCGATCTTAACGATCGCGCATCGAGCGAGACGGACTGGGGCATCGAACTGCGCACCCGTGACCGTCAGCGCAAGCTGATCGCCAAGATCGATTCTGCCATGCGCCGGATCGATGAGGGCGAATATGGTTACTGCGAAGTGACCGGCGAACCTATCGGCCTTGGCCGCCTGATCGCGCGCCCCATCGCGACGATGACGGTGGAAGCGCAGGAAGCGCATGAGCGCAGGGAAAAGATTTCCCGCGATATGTGAAATGTTTACTGCGGCCGGGCGGGCTTTTTGTCCGCCCGAATGCGGTTAACGTTCCCGCCTGATAACCCGACGTTTACCTTGCTGGTTTAGGGATTGGCCAGCAATTGATGGGATAAGTCCGCATCGGGTCTAATTATTGCCCGATGCGCACGCAATCACGGGAATGGTGGGACTTCTGGTGACTGAAATCGACCATAGGCATCTTGGGCGAGACAGCCTGTTCCTCATGGCCGAAGTGCGCCTGCCTGAGGCAGACGCCGAACACCGCGTGAAAGTGCGCAATCTTTCGGCCGGCGGCATGATGGCCGAAGGCGCAGTGAAAGTGCAGCGCGGCACCTCTATCGAGGTGAACTTGCGCAATATCGGTTGGGTCGAAGGCGTGGTGGCCTGGATTCAGGACAACCGCTTTGGCATCGCCTTTCACGATGAAGTCGATCCCAAACTGGCGCGTGCGCCGGTTGGCAGTGGGGCGCAAACCCCGCGTTTCGTAAAGCCGCCGCTGTTGAACCAGCCGCTGGGACCAGTGCGCAAGATCTGACCGCAGATGGCAGGTGCGTTGTGGACGCACGGGTTTCCCTCGCCTAGTCTGCTGCCGATGGCTGGTAGGCTCGCCTCAATTGCATTGATTTCGCTGCTGCTTGCGTCCTGCGGAAAAGGGCAGGACGGCACGCTGGGTGTTGCCGTGATTGGCGATGCGGCGGCTTTGAAAGAGCGGGGGACACGCCTTTCGCCGTCGGCGCAACTGGTCCGCGCCGCAACCTATGAAGGACTGGTCGGCTTTGACGAGCGGGGCCGCGTGGTGCCGTCGCTGGCCGACCGCTGGATCGTGACCGACAATGGCCAAAGCTACATCTTCCGCCTGCGCGATGGCACCTGGCCCGATGGCAAGCGAATCAGTGCAGATGCCGCGGCCACGCTGTTGCGCAAGGCGATCACCGGGCTGAAAGGCACGGCGCTGGGCCTTGATCTGGCGGCGATTGATGAAGTGCGGGTGATGGCGGACCGCGTGATCGAGATCGATCTGGCCGCCCCGGTGCCTGAATTGCTGATCCTGCTGGCGCAACCCGAACTGGCGCTGAACTGGCAGAACGGTAAAGGGCAGGCGGTGGGCACCGGTCCGATGGCTTTTGCCGCAGGTGATGCAGGGGCGCAGGTGTTCACGCTGATCCCGCCGGAAAAGCGGGGACTTCCACAGCAAGCCGGATTTGCCAGCCGCGCCCGTGCGGTTTCGCTCACCTTTGCCAAGGCGGCGCGTGCCGTGGCGCAGTTCGATGCGGGCGACGTTGATGTCGTGCTGGGCGGCAGGATCGATACGGTGCCTCTGGCCGGGCGGATCGGGCTGACGCGCGGCAATGTGCAGCTTGATCCTGTGACCGGGCTGTTCGGCCTTGTCGTGACGCGCACCGAAGGCTTCCTTGGCGCTGCCGCCAATCGCGAGGCGCTGGCGATGGCGATTGATCGCGATACGCTGCTTGGCAGCTTCAACATCGGCGGCTGGTTGCCGACCACGCGGATCGTTTCCCCCGATGCCGAGGACGATCTGGGCACGATTGGCGAGCGCTGGCAGGGCATGAGCCTTGAGGAGCGGCATATTCAGGCAGAGGCACGGGTCAAGGCGTGGAGGGATGCGGGCCGCGCGCTGCCTACCATGAACATTTCCATGCCCGATGGTGCTGGCTCCACACTGGTGTTCGATGCCTTGCGCCGCGATTTTGCGCGGATCGGCATCGCGGTGCGCCGCATTCCTGAAAATGACCGGGGCGATCTGCGGCTGGTCGATGTGGCCGCGCGCTATGGCCGGGCCACGTGGTTCCTCAACCAGCTTTCGTGCACGGTGCAAAAGGCGGTGTGCAGCCCCGCCGGGGACGAACGCGTCGCCGAAGCGCGCCGTGCGCTCGATCCTGCTGCGCGCGCGGCTCTGCTGGCCGAGGCGGAGGCAGAGATTACCGCCGCCAATGGTTTTATCCCGATCGCACGGCCCTTGCGCTGGTCCTTGTTGCGCAGCGGCACCACCGGCTTTGCACAGAACCCGTGGGGCTGGCATCCCTTGCCGCCGATGGCATGGCTTCCCAGATAGGGTCGATGGACAAGCCCTCCGCCATTCGCCCCCAGCGCCTTCAGGCTGAAATCCCCGGCCTAGGCAACGATCCCGCCTCGGTTCGCCAGCGTGTGGAAATGCTGGAGCGTGTTCTGGAGCGCAGCTTTACCATCCCGGTGCTGCGCCGTGATGTGGGCCTTGATGCCATCGCCGGTCTGGTGCCAGTGCTGGGCGATGTGCTGACCGCCGCGATGGGTGCTTATATCGTTTGGGAAGCGCGCAACCTTGGCCTGCCCAAATGGAAGCTGTGGCGCATGGGGGCAAACGTGGCGGTGGATACGGCTATCGGCGCGGTGCCGCTGGTGGGCGATGCCTTCGATCTGTTCTTCCGCTCGAATTCGCGCAACCTGAAGATTCTGCGCAAGCATCTCGACAAGCACCACCCGCAGGCGCGGGTGATCGAGGGTTAGAAGTCGATAGCAATCCCGTTCTTCTCCCAATCGCCAAAGCGGGTGGGATCAAGGCCATCGGGGTCGTCGCCACGCTCGATGGCTTTGGGTGCGGGAACCGGGTCATTGGTCCAGTGCGCGGGCGGGGTGAAGTCCGCCGGGCGCTTGGTCGCGCGAGGGATTGGCTTGTCCATGCGCCTTCAGATGGGCCTTCGCGCGCGCACTTGCAATTGCATATTGGGGCACAAGCGCCGATAGGCCACGGTCATGGTCCGATCCACCGCTCCCGATGAAGTCCCCGGCGTCCCCGCACGCCGTGCCGCCTTGCGCCTGCTCGATGCGGTGCTGCGCCGTGGCGATCCGCTCGATCAGGCTGCGCCACCGATCCTGCGCGGGATCGAACGCGGCGATGACCGCGCGCTCGCGCTCGCCATCGCGCAAGAGGCCTTGCGTTGGATGGCCGATCTCGATGCGCTGATCGATGGCGCGACAAAGCAGGTGCTGCCCGATGATGCCAAGGCGCGATCAGTTCTGCGCATTATGCTGGCGCAGGCGCTGCGGCTGAACCTGCCGGGCCACGCCGTTGTCGCTACGGGCCTGCCGCTGCTGATTGGCGGCCCGCGCCGCCTTGCGCATGGCGTGTTTTCGGCAGTGACGAAGAGCGGGGCAACGCTCCCCGATGCGCCGACCCTGCCCGAAGCCGCGGCTACCCGCTGGCAGGCGGTATGGCCGGGCCGGATCGATGCCATTGCGGCGGGCCTTGCCGAACCGCCCCCGCTCGATCTCACTTTGCGCGATCCTTCCGAAGCCGGGCTCTGGGCAGAGCGCCTTGGTGGTCACTCGCTCGCCCCCGGCCATGTCCGCCTTGCGCGGGCTGGAGCTATCGAGGCGCTTGAAGGCTTCAAGGATGGCGCATGGTGGGTGCAGGATCTTGCCGCCAGCGTCCCCGCGCGCCTGCTTGGCGCAGGACAGGGCCGCCGCGCGCTTGACCTTTGCGCCGCACCGGGAGGCAAGACGCTGCAACTCGCCGCTGCCGGCTGGACCGTCACCGCGCTCGACAAGTCCTCTCGCCGGACAGAGCGGCTGGCCGAAAACCTCGAGCGTAGCGGCCTTTCCGCCGAAATCGTCGTGGCCGATGCGTTGACATGGACGCCGGACGCCCCGTTCGATGCAATCCTTCTCGATGCGCCGTGCAGCGCCACCGGAACCTGCCGCCGTCACCCCGACGTGCTGCACCGCCACGCCGGACTGAATGAACTGACGGCCCTGCAAGCCACCCTGCTCGAACGTGCTGCGGGCTGGCTCGCTCCCGGCGGCACGCTGGTCTACGCAGTGTGCTCGCTGGAACCGGAAGAGGGTGAACAGCAGGCCGCAGCCTTCACCGCGCTTACGCCCAAGCCGGTTACCGATGCCGAGCTGCCCGAAGGCCTTACCGCCAGCACTGGCCATTTCCGCACCGATCCCGGCCTGTTGGCAGACCACGGCGGGATCGACGGCTTCTTCGCCGCCCGCTGGGTAAAAGTCTAACGCGGCCGCTTGAGAACAATGTAAACTGCGCCTGCTCCGCCATGTCTCGGCTGGGCGGGGCGCACGGCGGCTATGCGGCTGGCGTGGGGGCTGTGGGCCAGCCAATCGAGCAGCTTGGCCCGGATCGCGCCGCGTCGGTTTCCCCGCGCGTCGTGTTCGTCATGCGGGCGGTGCTTGCCCGCGATCAGCAGCATGATCCGCGCGCCGATCGCCAACGCTTGTGCGATGCCGCCGTTGAGCCGCGCGTGCGCCGCGTCCAACCCCATGCCGTGTAGGTCGATCGTTACATCGGGCGCAATCGCGCCGCGCGCCAGCTTGCGCTCCCAGCTCGAATCCAGCCCGTGGCTTTCCAGCGGGCGCTTGATCGGCGTGGGCGCTGGAGTAGGCGGTGGAAGTGGCGGCACGCGCCCCTTCACGCGCTTTGGCAAGGCCGCATTCGGCACCGCTACCACCGCATCTATGGCCTTGATCTTCGGGCGAGCAGGATGGATGGGCGTGATCGTTGCCGCCACTTTCTGCCACAACTCGGCCTCTTCGGCGGAAAGCCCGCGCGGCGCTTTCATTATCGCTGCCCCAGCCGCGTCAGCACGCCCTTCGGCAGGAGGATCAGCGCTCGCCCGCGCGCAGACATGCCGCCCGCGATGCGCCGCGCTTCCGCGCCCGCGCCCCAGAAGCTGTCGAATCGGTTTGCGCCCTGAATTGCCCCGCCGGTGTCCTGCGCCACCCACAGCCCGCTGGCCTCAGCCCGGTCCACCTGCAACCATACCGGCGCGCCCAGCGGCACGAAGGCCGGGTCTGCCGCCACGGTGGAGCGGCCCGTCACCGGCACATTCAGCGCGCCCACCGGGCCTGGGCCGGTCATTTCGCGGAAGAACACGAAGCTGCGGTTCTGCTGCATCAGCCGCCGCCCGGCATCGGGAAAATCGCGCAGATACTTCTGGATGCCCTGCAACGATCCGTCATATTGGCCCGGACTGCTGCCGATCAGCCCGCGTTCGCGCATCAGCGTGCCAATGCCGGTATAGGCATGGCCGTTCTGCCCGGCAAAGCCGATGCGGATCACGCTGCCATCTGGCGCGCGCAACCGGCCAGACCCCTGAATTTGCAGGAAGAAGAACTCCACCGGATCGGCCGCCCAGCCGATTTCCAGCCCCATGCCCGCCAGTGCGCCCGCTTCGATCTGTGCGCGGTCCCAATATGCGGTGAACACGCCCGCTTCGTCATAGCGGCCCAGCGGCATCTTGCCGTCCGCCAGCGGTTGCGCATCGCCGGGCTTTGCGCGCACCAGATCAGGCGGCATGGCATAGACCGGCACGCCGAACCCCGGCTGCCGCGCGCGCACCCCGGCGATTTCCGGTTCGAAATAGCCGGTAACAAAGGCATTACCGCCCGCCACTTCGGCGCTTTCGAAATAGCTGGCAAAGAACCGCGCCGCATCCGCCGCAGGCCATGTGGCCGCCGCCGTGCAGGCCGGAACCCAGTCCCCCGGCACGGTCAGGCCGGAACTGTCGGTGCGCTTGGTCAGGCGCGGGCACGATGTCACGAAACTGCGCAGCGCCAGTGCGGCATTATCAGTCTTGAAGCCCAGCCCTGCCACCACCGGCCCGCGCGTGATGCCGGAAAGCGCCGCCGTCTGCCCTGCCACGACCGGCGGGGGCGACGGTGTTACCGGGCGCGGCCCGCCGGTTTCGGGCACCAGCCGCACACAGCCGCCAAGCAGAAAGAGCGCCGCGATGATCGCAGCGCTCTTGCTTTTGCCAAACCTTGAAAAACCCCGCACGGAAAGCCTCAGGCTTCGTCGGTCTCGTCAAGCAGCCAGTCAGGATCGCGCGCGGTAATGTCGCGGCGGAAAGTCCACAGGTCTCGCGCCTCAATGGCGTCATCCAGCGATCCGGCAATCACATTGCCATCGGCGTCGCGAGTGACCGAAGCGATATCGGCCATAAAGCGAACGGTGATGCGCGCGGTCTTCGCCTCGATCGAAGCACCCACGATGCGCGCTTCTTCGATGCGGATCACGCGGGCGTCGATGGTTTCACCTGCTGCAAGGCGCGCGTCGATGGCCGATTCGAACCCGGCAAACACGTCATCGTCGCAAAGCTGGCGAAGTTCATCCTTGTCCCCGCGCCAGAAGGCTTCGAGAATCATCGTGTAAGCGGCCTTCGATCCGGCAAGGAACTGGCCCAGATCGAACCGGCGGTCTGCTGCGATAATCGCGCGCACGCCTGCTTCGGCGCTGTTGTCGAAGGTGCTGGGTTCGGGCTGCGCCAGTTCGCGCGCGCGGGGGGCCAGTTGGCCGCCTTCGGCCGTGCGCTGGTTCACTGGCGGGCGATTCTGTGCCGAAGGATCGGGCTGTTCGATCCGACGGCGCATCGGCTCTTCGTCATGTTCGGGCCGACGGCCCAGAACCGAATAGAGACGCAGGCCCAGAAAGGCCGCAATCATCGCCAGGATCACAATCTGAACAATCACGCGCAAATTCCCGATACTGCCGCTGCACCCGCTTTGGGCGCATGGCACCATGCCAACCTGCCTCAAATAGGTACGGATTACAAATGAACAACGTGTGCATGGCCTTTTGGGCCGATCACTTGGGCAAGATTCCCGATCTGCTGTTGTATCCTCGCGCCAGACAAAGGCGCATTGCGGCCCATTCCCCATAATGCTAGGCGCGCGGCCCAAGGGAAACCACGCAGAAAGTAGCGATCTCATGGCCGACGAAGGCAACATCATCTCGAATCTCAACCTCGATGGTCCTGTTCCCAATGGCGAAGACACCTCGCCCGCGATTGGCCTGATCTCGCAGTACGTAAAGGATCTGTCGGTCGAGAATCCGAACGCGCCGGAATCCTATCAGTGGACCGATGCGCCCGAAATGGCGGTTGATTTCAACATCTCGGCCCGTTCGATCCAGCCCGAAATTCACGAGATCGAACTGAAGATCAACGTGACATCGAAGGGGCCGCAGGGCACCGCTTTCATCGTCGAACTGGCCTATTGCGGCCTCATCGGTATGCGCAACGTGCCCGATGAACAGGCGCACCCGTTCCTGTTTGCCGAAGGCCCGCGCATCTTGTTCCCCTTCGCACGCCGCGTGATAGCCGATGCCGTGCGCGACCTCGGCTATCCGCCGCTGATGCTCGAACCCATCGATTTCAATGGTTTGTACATGCAGCAGCTCGCGCAGGCCCAGGCCACGGCAGAGGCAACGCCCGCAGGGCAGGCCTGATCTGATCCCTTGATCCCGGTGGCCCGAAGGAGGCAGCATTGAACCTTCTGAAAGCCACCGGGTCCATTGGCGGGCTGACCTTGCTCAGCCGCATTCTGGGCCTTGTGCGCGATAGCCTGTTCGCGCGCTTCGTCGGCGCGGCTTTCGCCTCGGACGCTTTCCTCGTCGCGTTCCGCCTGCCCAACATGTTCCGCGCGCTCTTTGCCGAAGGGGCCTTCGCCGCCGCCTTCATCCCCATGTTCAACAAGCGCGTGGCCGACCCTGAGGGCAACGGCCTGCGCGATGGACTGGACTTTGCCGAAGCCGCGCTGGCCGTGCTGCTGCCGGTCCTCATTGTGATGACCGTGCTGCTCGAAGTCTTCGCATGGCCGGTCACGCTCGTGCTTTCGGGGCGTTTCAATGGTGTGAGTGCCGAACAGTTCGCCTATGCGGTGGAACTGTCGCGCTGGACGATCCCCTATCTGATGCTGATCAGCCTCGTTTCGCTGCTGGGCGGCATCCTCAATTCGCTGCAGAAATTCTGGGTCAATGCGGCCGCGCCGATCCTGCTCAATGTCACATTGATTGTCGCGCTGCTGGGCTTCCATTCGGACGATCCGCTGGTCACCGCGCGCAATCAGGCGATTGGCGTTTCGGTTTCGGGCGCGCTGCAACTTCTGTGGCTGGCATGGGCCTGCCGCCAGAACGGGGTGAGCCTGCGCCTGCGCCGCCCACGCCTTTCGCCTGAAGTAAAACAGTTGCTCAAGCTGATCTGGCCCGCTGCCGCAGGCGCCGGAGCAGTGCAGATCAACCTCGTCATCTCCACTGCGCTTGCCGCATCGTTGCTCGATCACGGCTCTGTCACCTATATCTACATGGCGGACCGGCTGAACCAGTTGCCCTTGGGACTGATCGGCATCGGCCTTGGCACCGTGCTGCTCCCCACGATTTCGCGACAGTTGGGTGGCGGGGAAGAAGCCGCCGCGATGGACACGCAGAACCGGGGCATGGAACTGGCCCTGCTGCTGACCCTGCCCGCCACGGTCGCGCTGGTGCTGTGTGGAGAGCCGATTGCCGCTGCCCTGTTCGGCTATGGCAAGTTCGATGCGATGGACACGTTCTACACCGCGCAGGCGCTGGCCGCGTTTTCCATCGGCTTGCCCAGCTACATTCTGGTGAAAGTGCTGACGCCGGGATATTATGCCCGGCAGGATACGAAAACCCCGGTGCGCTATGCCACCATTTCGATGGCGGTGAACCTTGTCGGTAACCTGCTGTTGATCGTGCCGCTCAAACACATGGGACCGCCGCTGGCCACCGCGATTGCCTCAACGGTCAATGTCTGGCTGCTCTATAACACGCTCAAAAGGCGCGGGCACTTTGTGGCCGATCCCCGATTGAAGCGCCGCGTCTGGCGGCTGGCGCTGGCGGCGCTCGCGATGGGTGGCGTGCTGTGGGCCGGGCAGGGGCTGATCATGCCCTATGTTCATGGCACCTGGACCATCCGCATCGCGGCGATGGCTGCACTGGTCACTGGCGGGGTGGTGGTCTATGGCCTCGCCGCCGTCCTCACCGGGGCTTTCCGGGTGGACGATTTGAAACTTCTCCTGCGGCGCCGCCGCTCCAACTGAAGGCACATTCGATGCGTATCGTTTCCGGCATCCAGCCCACCGGCAATCTCCACCTCGGCAACTACCTTGGGGCGATTCGGAACTGGGTGCGGATGCAGGATGAATGGTCGGCCAAGGGTGGGCAGTGCCTCTATTTCCTTGCCGATCTGCACGCCATCTCGATGCCGCACACCCCGGCAGAGTTGGCGGCCAACACGCGCGAAATGGTCGCTGCGCTGGTTTCCTGCGGGATCGACCCGGACAAGTCGATCCTGTTCAACCAGGCGCAGGTTCCCGCCCATGCAGAACTGCAATGGCTGCTCAATGGCACCGCGCGCATGGGCTGGTTGAACCGGATGACGCAGTGGAAGGACAAGGCGGGCAAGAACCGCGAAGGCGCTTCGGTTGCGCTGTTCACCTATCCGGTGCTGCAGGCGGCAGACGTGCTGCTTTATCAGGCAACGCACGTGCCTGTGGGTGAGGATCAGAAGCAGCATCTGGAGCTGGCGCGCGATATTGCGCAGAAGTTCAACAACGATTTCTGTGCCGAAGACGCGCCGCTGTTCACCCTGCCCGATCCGATCATCCCGCCTGAAGCCGCGCGCATCATGTCTCTGCGCGATGGCACGGCCAAGATGAGCAAGTCCGATCCTTCGGATATGAGCCGCATCAACCTGACCGACGATGCCGATGCGATCATGCAGAAGGTGAAGAAGGCCAAGACCGATCCCGAACCGCTGCCCGGTGCGGTCGAAGGCTTGGCGGGCCGCCCTGAAGCCAACAACCTTGTCGGCATTTATGCTGCAATGGCAGGCACTTCGACGGCAGAAGTGCTGGCGCAGTTCGAAGGCAAGGGGTTTGGTCAGTTCAAGCCCGCACTGGGCGAACTCCTGGTCGAAACGCTTTCGCCAATGGCGGCGCGCTATCGCGAACTGCGCGCCGATGGAGAAGCGCTCGATGCGATTCTGGCGAAGGGCGCTTTGAAAGCACGGGATCTGGCGGCGCCCACTCTGGCACGCACCTATCAGGCGCTCGGCCTCGTTCGCGGCTGATTTCTGCCGTTTCGTTGCAAAACAATGCCTGCCTGCAACATATGTTGCAGGCACCATTCAACGTGCATTCAGCACTTCCCGTCCAATTTATGGACATGCTAAGCACAGTTGCGTCCGGCATCTTCGTTTGCAGTTCATACAGGTCTGCGCGGGGCATGGGGCGGCGGACGGCACGATAGGAGTCGCAGGATGAATTTTCATATGCACAACAAGCCAAGATCGCCCGCCCGGCGCCGCCTGCTGGGGCTTTCGGCGGTTTCGCTGCTGATGGTTTCGCTGGCGGGTTGCGCCACGCCGTTCAAGGCGGACGTGAAGCGGTTCCAGACGCAGCTTCCCGCGCCTGCGGGCACGACTTTTGCGGTGGTGGCCGATGATCCCAAAGACGCTGGCGGCCTTGAATTTTCGCAATACGCGTCGCTGGTCGGGCGGCAGATGGAAAAGCTGGGCTACCGCCCTGCTAACGCAGAAGTTGCCGATCTGATCGTCAAGTTCGACTATGGCGTGGATGGCGGGCGTGATCGCGTGCGCTCCACCGGCTTCAACGATCCCTATTGGGGCGGTTGGGGTGGCTGGGGCGGCTTTGGTCCCGGCTGGGGGCGTCCCGGTTGGGGACGGCCCGGTTTCTATGGCCGCGGCGGCTGGGGCTGGGGATGGTATGATCCGTTCTTCTACGGCGGTGGCGGCTGGGGCGGCGGCGTTGACGTGGTGACCGTCTATACCTCTGGCATTGACCTCAAGATCGATCGCCGCTCCGATGGCCAGCGCCTGTTCGAAGGCAAGGCTGAGGCTGCATCGCAGTCCAACCGGTTGTCCTATGTGGTGCCCAACCTTGTCGAAGCGATGTTTACCGATTTCCCCGGCCACAACGGAGAAACGGTAAGGATTTCAATCGCTCCTGAGAAGACGACGGTGAAAAAGATCAACTGATCCTGAAGTGCACCTAGATGCACCTACGCGCACCTAGAAGCACCAAGAGGGGCCTTGCAGCGATGTGAGGCCCCTTTTCTAACCCTTCAGCGCGGCAAGGCCGCCAGTCGATCCGAACCCGCCTTCGCCGCGCACGGTGGCATCGAGTTCTTCCACTTCCAACCACGTCCCGCGCGTGACCGGGGCGAGCACGAGCTGCGCCACGCGGTCCCCCCGGCGGATCGAGAAGCTTGTCTGCCCGAGGTTGATCATGATGACTTTCAATTCGCCGCGATAATCGCTGTCGATGGTGCCCGGCGTGTTGGGAACGGTGACGCCGTGCTTCAGCGCAAGGCCCGAACGCGGGCGTACCTGAATTTCGTAACCTGCTGGAATCGCGATAGAAAGTCCGGTGGCCACGGCATGGCGCGCGCCGGGGGCCAGGTCCAGATCCTCTGCCGAGACGACATCCATTCCGGCAGCGCCTTCGGTGGCATAGGCGGGCAGCGGCAGGCCCTCGCCGTGGGGCAGACGCTTTACGAGGACGGGAACTTCAGGCGAGTGCATTGGCGATTCTTTCGATCAGGGCGGCGGCGGCGGCGGCCTTGGGCAGTTCGGGCAAGCTTTCCACGCCAGCCGCGCTGACGATGTGCAAGCCATTGATTTCCCCGCCCATTGCGTGGGTGGCAACATCATTGGCAACGATCCAGTCCGCGCCCTTGCGCGCCAGTTTGGCGCGGGCGTGGTCGAGAACGTCATTGGTTTCAGCGGCGAAGCCGACGACCAGTGGCGGGCGGCGGTCGGATTTGCAGAGTGTTGCAAGAATATCAGGATTTTCAACCAGTTGCAGCGGTGGAACTTGCCCTGAACCGTCCTTCTTGATCTTCTGCGAGGCCTCTCCGGCGCTGCGCCAGTCCGCCACGGCGGCGACCATAATGGCCACATCGGCGGGGAGGGCGGCGTCCACCGCAGCCGCCATCTGCCGCGCCGTTTCCACATCCACCCGCGTAACCCCTTGCGGTGTATCGAGATTTACCGGGCCTGCAACAAGCGTAACCTTTGCCCCCGCTTGCGCGGCGGCAGCGGCGATGGCAAAACCCTGCTTTCCGCTGGAGCGGTTGGCGATGTAGCGCACCGGATCGATGGGTTCGTGCGTGGGGCCAGCGGTGATGAGGACGTGCTTGCCTGAAAGCGGGCCGGTTACCCCGCCCAGCTTCCGCGCAATTTCCGCGCAGATTTCAACGGGGTTGGGCAAGCGACCGGGGCCGAACTCGCCGCAGGCCATCGCGCCTTCATCCGGTTCCATCACAGTCACCCCATCGCCGCGCAGCGTGGCGACATTGCGGACTGTGGCCGGATGCTGCCACATGCGCACGTTCATGGCGGGAACCGCCAGCACCGGCTTGTCTGTGGCGAGTAGGAGCGTGGTGGCCAGATCGTCGGCAATGCCTGCTGCCATGCGCGCCATCAGGTCTGCCGTGGCGGGGCAGACCACGACGAGATCGGCCTGGCGGGACAGTTGGATGTGCCCCATCTCGACCTCGTTCTTGAGATCCCAAAGCGTTGTATGAACGGGATTTTCGCTCAGCGCTGCCAGCGTCATCGCGGTGACGAAGTGCGATCCGCCTTCGGTCAGGACACAGGTGACATCGGCCCCCTGTTTGCGGATCAGCCGCACCAGTTCGCAGGCCTTGTAGGCCGCGATGCCGCCGCCGATGATGAGCAGGATGCGCTTTCCCTTCATGGCCGCGCTTGTGCAATGGCGGGGCCTTGCGCGCAATCCTTTTGCGTGTGGCGAAGGCTTGAGGCACAAGTCAGGCGTGAACCAACAAGCGGGGCTGACGATGCGATTGATCCTGACGGCGCTGGTATTTCTGGCGGGACTGTTCGACCTGTTTCTTGCCATCGGGTTCCTGACCGGGCCTGAGGCGGCAGCGACCGGGTTTGGCATCGCGGCAACCGGGGTTGGCGGAGTTTCCACGATCCGGGCAGACTTCACCTCGTTTTTCGGCGTGGCGGCATTCTGCATGATGTGGGGCGCGTGGCGGCGCAACGCCGATTTGCTGCTGGTGCCCGCGCTGCTGTTTGGCACATCGTTCGTTGGCCGCGCCATCGATCTGGTGGCGAACGGAGCCTATCCGGGCTGGCCGGTGCCGATGGCGGTCGAGGCCGGGCACGTTGTGCTGATGCTGGCGGCATGGCGCATGTTGCCGCACCATCGACTTGAGGAAATTGCCGGGTGACGAGCGCCGCCGAAACGATGATCCGGTTTGCGTTGAATCCCGATATCGATGCGCCTGCGCTGGCCGAGCAGTTCGCGCGGCACGGGCGGGTGCAGGTGAAGAATTTTTTGACGCCTGACTGCGCCGAGGCCCTGCATTTGCTGCTGCGCGAACGCGGCGATTGGGTGCAGGTGCTCAATTCCAACGGCAAGGTCTTCGAACTTTCCCGTCAGACCCGCGCGGAGATGACGCCAGCTGCGTGCGCCGATCTGGACAACGCGATCTATGCGCAGGCGCGCAGCGGCTTTCAGTATCGCTATGAATCGATCCGCGTACCTGATGGGGCAGATGCGCGGGCGGTGAGTGACGATCCGCTGGCGGCGTTTGCCGAATGGATGTCTACCGGCGAGGCCCGCGATCTGTTGCGGCAGATCGTGGGAGTGGATGCCATCGCGTTTGCCGATGCGCAGGCGACGGCCTATGCACCGGGCGATTTCCTGACCGGGCATGACGATGCGGTGACAGGCAAGAACCGCCACGCTGCCTATGTGATGAACCTGACACCGGTGTGGCGCACTGAGTGGGGTGGGTTGCTGCTGTTCCACGAACCTGAGGTGCGCGGATTTGCCCCGGCATTCACTACGCTGAACATGTTCCGCGTGCCGCAGATGCATAGCGTGAGCGAGGTGACGCGGGCGGCAGCCTATCGGCGCTATTCGATTACGGGGTGGTTGCGCAGCGGGGGGCGGTAGGTTTTCTGCCCCTCCACCACCCGCTTTGCGGGCGGTCGCCCTCCCCGATTGCCCTTCGGAAAATCAGGGACGATTTCAGGTCTTTCGCGCTTTCCATTTCGTCCAGAACGTGAAGACCGCGCGCTGAGCGGGGCGTTCGAATTTGGCGTGGCTGATGAAGCCTGCGGCGATGGCGAGGCTTACGTAGAACACGAGGAACCACGGTTGGCGCGCGACGTCGCGGCTGTTGCCGGTGGAATCGATCAGCAGGACGAGCGCGAGTTGCAGGGGGATATGCCAGAGGTAGATGCCATAGCTGGCATCGCCCAGTTTCTGGCCGAAGGTGAGGCGGCCCTTGCTGTCTGACAGGTCTGCGGCGAGGGTGAGGAACAGCACCGCGAACGTGCCCGCGACGGTGGCGGCATCGCCCTCGCGGTATGTCGCCTTCAGCCAGAATGCGCCGACCAGCAGGGCAAGGCCGAGCGGCAGCAGGCTGGCGGGGCGCAGCCAGCCCTTCAGCAGCGCGCCATAGGCCGCGCAGCCGAGGAAGAAGTAGCCGAGGCAGGACAGCACGTCCTTGTTCGGCCCGCCGATCAGCATGACCCACAGCAGCACGGTGCCGACAATCGCCGCCAGCGCCAGCGGCGCGCGGCGCAAGGCGGGCAGCATCACGAAGAAGGCGAGATAGGCTAGTATCTCGGTCGAGAGCGACCATGAGGGGCCGTTGAACGACTGGTTTTCCTGCCAGCCCCAATATTGCATCAGGGGGATCGAAAGCAGGAAGTGCTTGATATCGTTCGTGTGGTAGATGAATTCCGTGCCGCTGCGGGCGAAATACATACCCTGCAGCACTGCCATGAGGCCCAGCGTCAACAGGTGCAGCGGCCATAGCCGCGCGATGCGCGCTGGCCAGAAGCGCGCCTTGTAATGCCTGTCCGCCAGATAGACGTGAGCGAAGACGAAGCCCGAAACAGCCCAGAAATACTGCACAGCGGTGTGGCCGTGGTTATAAAGCCAGTGCAGCGTGCCGTACCAGGGTTGGATCGCACGATCCACGTTCACGTGATAGGGTACCGGCGGCACGAAGATGTGCTGATAGTGCCAGAACAGCACCATGATCGCGGCCAGCAAGCGCGACAGGTCGAGCGCGTGGAAGTGGCGCTTGGTCACGCGCAAGGTTGAGAGGTCGTGCGTCAACAGGCGGGTTTCTTCAGCCCCACCAGCCAAAGGCGTGGGTGCCAAACACCAATGCGCCGCCAGCGAGGAAAGTGACGATCTGGCCTGTCAGCCCGGAGCCGCGCTTTCGGCGCTTACGCTGCCACATCAGGTCTACCTTGGGCAGCGGCGGAGCTTCGGGCGCGCCGCCCTTTGCCGGGAAACGGTCTTCGATGCGGCGGATCAGATCGGGGATGCGCAGCAGGGTTTGCGTATCCGTGCGGATGCGGTCCGATATCGCGGCTTCGGGGCCGAGTTCATCGCGTACCCACGCGCGCACGAACGGGGCCGAGGTTTCCCACATGTTGATCTGCGGATCGAGTTGGGTTGCGATGCCTTCGACCATGACCATCGTTTTTTGCAGCAGCAGCAAGTGCGGCTGGGTCTGCATGTCGAAATCGCGGGTGATGGCGAAAAGGCCATCGAGCATCTGGCCGACCGAGAGTTCGCTTACCGGCTTGCCGCGCATCGGTTCGCCCACGGCGCGCAGGGCCGTGGCGAATTCATCGACTGAATGGTAGCTCGGCACGTATTGCGCTTCGAAATGGATTTCGGCGACGCGGCGGTAGTTGCCTGTGGTCAGGCCATAGAGAATTTCGGCCAGCCACTGGCGGGCGCGCCGGTCGATCCGGCCCATGATGCCGAAATCGATGGCGACGATGGTGCCGTCAGCTTCCACGAACAGGTTGCCCTGGTGCATATCGGCGTGGAAGAATCCGCCGTTGATAGCTTGCGTGAGGAAGGCGAGGACGAGCCGCTGGGCCAGTTCCTTGCGATCATGGCCTGCGGCTTCCAACGCGGCGACATCGCTGATCTTGACGCCATCGATCCAGTCGAGCGTCATCACGCGGCCATTGGTGCGGTCCCAGTCAATCGCAGGGACGCGGTAACCGGCGTGGGCGCGCATGGTTTCTGCGAGTTCCGAGGCCGAAGCGGCTTCGCGGCGCAGATCGAGTTCGCGCACGGTCCAGCGCTTGAAATTGGCGATGACCATGCGCGGTCGCAGGCGGGCGGCTTCAGCGCCGAAGGCTTCGAGATGGGCGGCAGCCCATTCGTACGTCTCGATATCGCGGGCGAATTTCTCGCGCACGCCGGGGCGCAACACCTTGACCGCAACCTTACGGCCATCGGTGGTGACGGCGCGGTGGACCTGTGCGACCGAGGCGGCGCCAACAGGTTCGGGATCGAACGAGGAATAGAGGCCTTCGAGCGGTTTGCCGAAAGTGCTTTCGATCTCGCGCCGGATCAGCGTGAAGTCTACCGGGGGTAGCTTGTCCTGCAGTTCCAGCAGGTTGTGCGCGGCTTCATCGCCGACCAGATCGGGGCGAGTGGCGAGCGTCTGGCCCAGCTTGATCGCGGCGGGGCCGATCGCGCGGAAGGCCCCGGCATAGTCGGGCGCCTTGGGCTGGATCGTGCCGAAGCGGGCGATCTTGCACAGTGTGCGGACCGGCGCGGGTGTGTTCGGATCGTTCTCGATCCCGCGCAGCGCGCCGTGGCGCGCAAGCGTGCGGCCCCAGCCGAGCAAGCGGCGGATATGCGTGGCAGGGAGAGTCATGCCCTGGCGATGAGCGTAAGCCCCCTCCTCTTCAGAGGAGGGGGTTTGGGGGTGGTGTTTTGCAGGCGTGGCGCTTTGGAGGCCACCACCCCCCGGCCCCCTCCTCTGAAGAGGAGGGGGAGAAGGTCTGTGCCATGCATCGTCACACTTTCCACCCCGAATGGATCGCGACGAGGCCGCCGAGGATAGGCTCCACCTTCGTGCGTTTGAACCCGGCGGTGCGGATCATCTTCTCGAATTCCGGCATCGGCGGGAAGCGGCGGATCGATTCGATCAGGTAGCGGTAGGAATCGGCGTCGCCCGCGATCATCTGGCCGATCTTGGGCACCAGCTTGTGCGAATAGGTGTCGTAGATTTCGGAAAAGCCGGGCCATTCCGTCGTCGAAAATTCGAGGCAGAAGAAGCGGCCACCGAATTTTAGCACGCGGTGGGCTTCGGCCAGGGCGCGGTCGATATGCGTGACGTTGCGGATGCCGAAAGCGATGGTGTAGGCATCGAAGCTGCGATCTGCGAAGGTCAGTTCTTCGGCATTCTGGCGAGACCATTCGAGTCCTTCCAGCCCGCGCTTTTGTGCGCGTTCGATGCCGACGTTGAGCATGTCCTGATTGATGTCGGACACAGTGATCGCCGCGCCGGACGGGGCCATGCGGAAGGCGATATCGCCCGTGCCGCCCGCCATGTCGAGGATCGCCTCGCCGCTTTGCGGGCGGACGCGACGCACGAACTTGTCCTTCCATAACCGGTGCATACCGACCGACATGGCATCGTTCATCACGTCATACTTGCGCGCCACGTTCGAGAAGATCGCACCGACGCGCTCTTCCTTCTGGTCTGCGGGAATGTCTTCGTAGCCGAAAGATGCGGTTTCAGGAGTCGTCATGGCTAGGGCCTTTAGTGGGGAATTGCCCGGACGGCAAAGCCTGTTAGGGGTGAAGAGGTTATGCCCGAATTGCCAGAAGTAGAGACGACCGTCCGTGGCCTTGCAACCGTGCTGGATGGGCAGGTTATCGCCCGAGTGGCTGTGAATCGGCCCGATCTGCGGCGGCCCTTCCCGGTGGATCTGGTCCAGTCGATGACGGGCGCGCGGGTGACCGGCATGGGGCGACGGGCGAAATATGGGCTGATCCATACCGACCGGGCGCGGACGATGGTGTTCCACTTAGGCATGTCGGGCCGCTGGCGAATCGACCCCGGCGATATCGGCAAGCACGATCATCTGGTGTTGGAAACAGAGGAGGGGCGCGTTCTGGCGCTCAACGATGCGCGGCGGTTCGGCTCGGTCGATCTGGTCGACAGCGGTGTGCTGGAAACCTGGGGGCCGTTTGCGGCACTGGGGCCGGAACCGCTGGGCGAGGGTTTGAGCGCAAAGCATCTGCGCGCGGCGTTCAAGGACCGGATCGCGGCGGTGAAGCTGCTGCTGCTGGATCAGCGGATCGTTGCGGGATTGGGGAATATCTATGTGTGCGAGGCGCTTAACCGCGCGGGCATCCACCCTGAGCGGGAAGGCGGGAAAGTTTCGGCCAAGGCGCTGGACAAGCTGGTTCCGCTGATCCGTGAAGTGCTGGATGAAGCGATTGCAGCGGGCGGATCGACCTTGCGCGACTATGCACAGCCCGATGGCGAACTGGGTTACTTCGCCAAGGACTGGCGCGTCTATGGCCGCGAGGGTGAGCCTTGCGCTTGCGGCGGAACGGTGCAGCGGATCGTCCAGGGTGGGCGATCGAGCTTTTTCTGTGCGAACTGCCAGAAGTAGCACGCTAGAAACTGCAAAGTTTCGCTTTGCACCTTTGCAAGTTTACGGTGGACAGTGCGGGCGAACCGAGCCATCGCGACGGTCAGAGGTGCGAATGCACCATGCCGGACAAACCGCAGGAGCAAACAGTATGAAAGCCCTGGTGTGCGTAAAGCGCGTGATTGACTACAACGTGAAGCCTCGGGTGAAGGCGGATGGGAGTGGCGTCGATCTTGCGAACGTGAAGATGAGCATGAACCCGTTTGACGAGATTGCGGTTGAGGAAGCGATACGCCTGAAGGAGAAGGGCGTTGTGACCGAGATCGTGGCGGTTTCGGTTGGTCCGGCGAAGGCACAGGAAACGCTGCGCACGGCGCTGGCGATGGGCGCGGACCGTGCGGTTCTGGTGACGAGCGAGGACGAGGTAGAGCCTCTGGCCGTGGCCAAGATCATTGCGGGCATCGCGGGTGAAGAGACCCCCGGTCTGATCATCACCGGCAAGCAGGCGATTGACGATGACAGCAACCAGGTGGGCCAGATGGTCGCCGCGCTGCTCGGCCGTCCGCAGGGCACGTTTGCCAACGAAGTCAGCGTCGAAGGCGATGCCGTTGTCGTGAAGCGCGAGATCGATGGGGGCCTTCAGACCGTGCGCCTTGCGCTGCCCGCCGTGGTCACCACCGACCTTCGCCTGAACGAGCCGCGCTATGCCTCGCTGCCCAACATCATGAAGGCGAAGAGCAAGCCGCTCGCCAACAAGACGCCCGCCGACTATGGCGTGGACATCGCGCCGCGCCTCAAGACGCTCAAGGTCAGCGAACCGCCGGTGCGCAGCGCGGGCATCAAGGTGCCCGACGTCGACACGCTGGTCGCCAAGCTCAAGGAAATGGGAGTAGCCTGACATGGCCAAGGTTCTCGTTCTGGTCGAACACGACAACGCATCGGTAAAGGACGCCACGCTCGCCGCCGTCACCGCCGCAGCCCAGCTTGGCGAAGTGACCGCGCTGGTCGCAGGCAGCAACTGCGATGGCGCCGCAAGTGCCGCCGCGCAGATCGCTGGCGTGGCCAAGGTGCTCAAGGCCGATGACGCCGCGCTGGAAAACGCGCTCGCTGAAAATGTCGCCCCGCTGGTTGCAGGGCTGATGGCAGATTACGACGCCTTCGTCGCGCCTGCCACCACCACCGGCAAGAACGTCGCCCCGCGCGTCGCCGCGCTGCTCGACGTGATGCAGGTGTCCGACATCCTCTCGGTCGAAGGGCCGAAGACGTTCACCCGCCCGATCTACGCCGGCAACGCCATCGCCACGGTCGAATCCAGCGACGCAAAGCTGGTGATCACCGTGCGCGGCACTGCCTTTGCCAAGGCTGCCACAACCGGTGGCAGCGCAGCGGTCGAAGCCGTACCGGCCACCCCCGACAGCGGCCTCAGCACCTTCGTCAGCGCCGAGATCGCCAAGAGCGAACGCCCTGAACTGACCAGCGCCAAGATCATCGTCTCGGGCGGCCGCGCCTTGAAGGACGCCGCCACTTTCGAGCAGGTCATCACCCCGCTGGCCGACAAGCTGAACGCAGGCATCGGCGCATCGCGCGCCGCGGTCGACGCAGGCTACGTGCCCAACGACTACCAGGTCGGCCAGACCGGCAAGATCGTCGCGCCTGAAGTCTACATCGCCGTCGGCATCTCCGGCGCGATCCAGCACCTTGCGGGCATGAAGGATAGCAAGACCATCATCGCCATCAACAAGGACGAAGACGCACCGATCTTCCAGGTCGCCGACATCGGCCTCGTAGGTGACCTCTTCACCATCGTACCGGAACTCACCGGGAAACTGTGAGTTAGACGCCCGATGGGCGGGAACTCACAGAATAGCACGAACCCAGAGGGCAGCGCGAAGCCGAGCCACGGCCGCGCTGCCCTTTTGGCATCTATCGCACGCGGGGCGCGGCTTTCGCCGACGTATCTGATGCTGGTGGCGCTGGCCACGGCGCTTGCCCACGTGGGGCTGCTGATGGATTCGTCGCCGGTGATTATCGGCGCGATGCTGATTTCGCCGCTGCTTGGGCCGATCATGGGCTTCGGTTTCGGCGTAGCCATTTTCGAACTCGCCCTGCTGCGGCGCGCTGCAAAGGCGCTTGGTGCAGGCATGGTGCTGGCGATCTTTATCGCCATCGTGTTGACGTGGATTTCTCCGATTCAGGATGTGACACCCAGCATTCTGGCGCGGGTGCGCCCCAATCTGCTTGATCTGCTGGTTGCCGTATTTGGCGGTATCGCCGGGGCCTATGCCACGGTACGGCGCGAGGCGATCAGTCTGGTGGGCGTGGCCATTGCCACCGCGCTGGTGCCGCCGCTGGCCGTGGTGGGCTTTTCCATAGCGACCATGCGCTGGGACTATGCCTGGGGCGCGCTGCTGCTGTTCATCACGAATGCCACGGCCATCGCGTTGATGGCGACGATCACAGCGCGCATTCGCGGATTCGGAACCCAGCTATCGCCCCGTCAAAGCTGGGCGCAGACCACCGGGATCATCATTACGCTGGTGGCGTTGGCCATTCCGCTGGGGCTTCGTCTTGCAGCCAACGTGCGCGAGGCGCGGGCGCAATCGGCGATCAATCGCCAGTTGCAGGAACTGGCGGGGCCTGCCGCACGGATCGACCGGCTCGACAGCAATCTCGCCGCAGCGCCTGCGCAGATTGATGCCGTGGTCATGGCCCCTGCCTATAGCGACGGGCTGCAGGATCGATTCGCCGACCGCGTGGAGGGGCTGCTGGGGCGCGATGTGAACGTGCGGCTCGTCCAGATCCGCAGCGGCACGCCCGAAGCGGATGACGCCCGCCGCGCGCTGGAAGATGCCGTTGCAACCGAACGCGCGCGCAAGGAAGAAATTACCCGCCTGCGGGCAACGCTGGCACGGATAGTTGACGGTGACGTCACATCGGTTCTTGTCGACCCGGAACGGCGATCCGCGCGGGTCTTTTCGGCAGAGCCGTTGCCCGATGCGACAATCGCAGCACTGCAAATCGCCTTTCCGGGCTGGACGTTGAGTTGGGGTGAGGCTGAACCTGCTGTCGAGGCGACTACAGCCGCAGAGTGAGACACTGGCTGAATTCGTCCAGCACGTAATCTGCAAAGGCTGCGCAGTTTTCGAAGCCGTGCTTGCGATAGAGCGCAAGGGCCGGGGCGAAGGCAGGGCCGCTGCCGGTTTCGAGACTAACACGCTCGTACCCGCGCGCACGGGCGACACTCAGGAGGTGCAGAAGCATCGCTTCGCCAACGCCCTTGCCCAGCCAATCGGGAGCAACGCGCATGGACTTCAATTCTCCATGTGTCGCATCAAGTTCACGGATCGCGCCCATGCCTGCGAGAGCCTTGGCCACCCATGCCGAGAAGAACGTGACCCCGGGCTGGCGCAGCTTCTCGACGGGCAAGGCGTGAACCTTGCAGGCGGGGGAGTGCGCGTGCATTCCCGAAAGATGCAGCGCCACCAGTTCGCGGATTGGCTCGCCGGAAAGATCGTCTTCGATGATCCGAAGGTGCTGCATCACGCGCCCCCGCTGTGCTTGTCGGCCTTGCGTTTTCCAAAGCGCATTCCGGTTTCCAGTCTTGCGCGAAGCTGGGCGTAGTATGCTTCGAGGAAGGCGCGTTCATCGCCCGCTCCGGCATTCCAGCCGATCTTGCGGCAGATCGCTTCGGTCACATCGCGCATACCGTCGGTGCGATTTTCGCGCAGGACGCGCTCAAGCACCTGCAATTCGTATTCGCCGTAAACCGCAAGGTCATCGTCGTTGAAGCGATATTGCGCGCCGGTTTCGGTTGATCGTCCGCGCGCGGCTTCGCCCACCGAAAGCGCCTGCTCCAGCTTCTTCTTCGGCGCTTCGACCACCCAAGTGCCCGCGATCATATCGCCGCAGCGCAGCCGATCACGGTTGAAGAAGGGGAACAGCACGAAGATCAGGAACCAGCCAAGGCCCGCCCATCCGGCCATGTCGGTATTGCTGCCCTGCACGCTGGCGGAAATGAAGAAGATCAGCGGCATGAACAGTTCGATATCGCGCACCAGATTGCGCGCGATCACGGCTTCGGTGGTCAACCGCCCGCCGTTCTGACCTCGCGCCCGCGCCGCTACGCGGATGCCGCAGATGCGTTTGCCGGGCGTTGCGCCGCGCGGGCCGAGTTCGAAGAACAGGAACCATGCGTTGCGGAACAGGAAAAGCGCCACGATCCAGACAATGATCAGCGCCTGCACCGCGCGGCCAGCAGGGCTATCCTTGTCGTCAAAGTTAAGACCGACGCCATCGGCAATCCACGCGAGGATCAGCGTCGAGCCGATCATTGCGCCGAAAATCATCGCCAGATCGAGGAACAGTGCGGCTGCCCTTGCACCGCTCGATGCCAGCATGAACGGGATGGGCACGCCTTCGGGCGAGATCACCATGCGCCGCCGCTTTTCGCTGTCGGCGCGCAAACCGCTTTCGCCTTGGGGGCGGGCGCTGCGCTTGCTGCGACGGAACGGCATTATCAGGACAAGCGCCATCAGCGCGGATTCCTGCGGAAGGCGAAGAAGTAACCGACCCAGAACACAAGCATGAAACCGCCCACGATCAGACGCGAAGGCGTGGCATCCACCATCTGGCGCGCGAACCCTTCGAGCAGGGCCGCGATCACCAGCATCAGCACCACGCCGGTCATCACTTGGGCGGCGCGGCGCCCGGCTTCAGCCGCCGCGTCCAGCACCGGCAGGTTTCCGGGAAACGCCATCGACCGCCCGACATGGATGCCCGCAGCGCCCGCCAGCAGGATGGCGAACAGTTCTGTCGTTCCGTGGATCGAAAGCCAGCCCACCAGATCGAGCAGCAGCCCCTGCCCGTGATAGAGCCACAGCAAAGCCCCCAGCAGCGCGGTGTTGTGGATCAGCAGCAGCATCGTCGGCAATCCGAAGGCAAAGCCCAGCGCGAAACACAGGATCGAGACTTGCGCATTGTTGCTGAACAGGCTGGCGGCGAAAACGCTCATCCCATCCTGATTCTCATTGCCGAACAGCGTGCCGTGCAGAACCTCGCGGCTGGCCCCCGGCACTCGTTCATCGGCAAAACCGCCGGGCACCAGCGAATAATACCATTCGGGGTTCGATGCGACCAGCAGCCAGCCGACCACGGTGCCTGCGACCATCAGCGCCAGCGCGATCAGCAGATCGATGCCAAGCCCGCGCACGCTGGCGCTCCACCCCCCGCCAAGGAAGCTGCGAAACCATGACCACAGTGATGCGCGCGGACCATAGACAAGGAACCATGCGCGCTGCGTGAGCGCTTCGAGATAGGCAACGAGCGCCGCATCGAGCGAGGTTTCGCGCGCGATGGCAAGGCTGGAGGCGGCGGTGCGATAGAGCGCGGGGAGAGCGAGCAGGTCTTCATCAGACAGCGCGCGGGTGCGGCCTGCTTCCATGCGTTTGAGGATGGCGTCGAGCCGCTTCCAGTCGGCCTCGCGTTCAAGCCGGAAGCGGTCTGACCGCAGCGCGGCCTGTTCGGCGGCAATGGCCTGTTCGGACGGTTTGGCGAACCAGCCACCGATGCGCTTTGTGATGCCGGTTGTGACCGCGTTCACCCGATCCTCCCTTCGCGCTTGATCGCAAGGTAGGCGTCGAGCAGGCGCGTGCCGATCTGGTCATGGCGCGCCTCAAGCACGCGCACGCCAAGGTGGCGCAGGCGTTGCAGGACAAGGGCGCGCTGGCGGATCAGGCTGCTGGCGGTCACGGCTTCGGCCACGCTCTGCATGTCGGTCACGTCCGCCGTGGTGACCCCGGCCAGTTCGGCGTCGGTCATCACCACGAACAGCACTAGATGCTTGTCTACCAGTCGGCCCACGTTCTCCACCATCAATTCGGCGCTGGTGGGATCGGCAAAGTCTGAGAACAGCACGATCAGCGAGCGGCGTTGAAGCCGGGCCGCCAAGGTAGACAGGGCGAGCGTGAAGTTCGGCTCTCCAGGGTGGTAATCCAGCTTGGCGGCGGCGCGTTGCAGGCGGGCGAAATCGCGGCTGTCGGTGACGAAGGGCGTGGCGACTTCTGGCCGCGCGGCAAAGCCGAACAGCGCCACGCGATCCTGCGCTTTCAGGGCGACATAGGCGGTGGTCAGCGCGGCGGTGACGGCGCGGTCGATGCGGGGCAGGTCCTCGATCGGTTCGCACATCGCCTGTCCGCAATCGAAGGCGAAGACGATCTGGTTATTGCGCTCGACCTCGTATTCCTTGGCATAGAGGCGGGCGTGGCGGGCCGAGCTTTTCCAGTCGATGCGGCGGCGGTCCATGCCCGGTTCGTATTCGGCCAGCGCTTCGAAATCGGTGCCTTCGCCCCGGATGCGCCGCGCGATCATGCCGAACTGGGCATCGCGCAGAAAGATTTGCAGAGCTGGGCTGCGCACGGGGGCGATGTTCGGCCACACGCGCACTTCGGCGTCGAGCGGGCGCGCAACCTGCCGGTGGGCGAGGCCGAGCGGCCCGCTCCAACGTAGCCATATGCGCGAGACGGCCCCAGTGCCGCGCCGGTTGGGCACGAGGTCTGTCGTGCCGCTCCACGCACCATCGCTGAACGCCAGCGGCAGGGCGAAGCGCCCGCCGGGGCTGAGGCGCGGATTGCATTCCAGCGCGGCTTCAGGCCGGGCGCGGGGGGCGGTGCGCGAAAGATCGGCCATCACGGTAAGGCGTGTCGGCTCTCCGACTTCGGCATCGCCGGGGACGATCACGCGCAGATCGTCGAGCGATCCGGCGAACAGCCCGTCGAGCAGCACCAGCACCAGCAGTGCGCCGCCCAGCGCGGGCGCGGCAATCCAAGCGCCGGGGGCCGCTGCGGCCAGCAGCAACGCCACCGGGGCCAGCCCTGCAATCAGCAGGACCGCGCGGCCTGTGGGCAGGAGGGCAGGCGGTTTGGTCACCGCGGGGCTTCCGTGCCCTCAACAAGTGCCGCGACAATGGCTTCCACCTGCTTGCCTTCAATCTCTGCCGCCGGGCTGAGCATCAGGCGGTGGCGCAGGACGGCGGTGGCAAGGGCCTTCACGTCATCAGGAATCACGTATTCGCGGCCATCCAACGCGGCCCGTGCCCGCGCTGCGCCCGCCAGCACAACGGCGGCGCGGGGGCTGGCGCCCACCACCAGATCGCCGCTTTCGCGCGTGGCACGGATCAGGCGGACGACATAATCGACCACCGATTCTGCCATCGTGACCGAAGCGACCGCCGCCTGCGCTGCCTTGAGCTGCGCGGCATCGGCCACGGCCAAAACGCCAAGGTCCGCAGGCTTTGGCGCGCCGCGCCCTTCGCCATAGCGGGTGACGATGCGGGCTTCTTCCTCGGCGGAGGGGTATTCGACCAGCAGCTTGAACAGGAAACGATCAAGCTGCGCTTCGGGCAAGGGGTAGACCCCCTGACTCTCGATGGGGTTCTGCGTTGCCACCACCATGAAACGGTCGGACAGCGCGTGCGCTTCGCCATCCAACGTCACCCGGCGTTCCTGCATCGCTTCCAGCAACGCGGCCTGCGTCTTGGGCGGAGTGCGGTTGATTTCGTCGGCCAGCAGCAGCTCGTGGAAAATCGGGCCGCGCGTCAGTGTGAACTGGCTGGTCTGGAAGTTGAACAGGTTGGAGCCGAGGATATCGCCCGGCATCAGATCGGGGGTGAACTGGATGCGGCCAAAGTCCAGACCCAGCGTGGCGGCGAAGGTCTGCGCGAGGAACGTCTTGGCGGTTCCGGGCGGTCCTTCGAGCAGAACGTGCCCGCCTGCGAAGAGCGCGACGAGGAGATGATCGAGCACCTGTTCCTGCCCGACCACAGCCTTGCCGACCTCTGCCCGGATGGCGGCTGACAGTGCGCCAAGATCTGCCAGCGTCATGTTAGGTGCATCTAGGTTCACTTCAGAAGCCTTTCGATCTGTTGCAGGACCAGCGCGCGTCTGGTCACGTCATGCGGCTTGCGTGCATCGCGCAAGTGGCGGGCAGCGCTGGAAAATGTTGGGCCGGGAACGCCGCGCCGGTCTTGCGCGGCATCGATCAGGCGTTCGATCTCGTCATGCGAAAGACCGCGCGGCAATCCCAGCGCCAGCGCGATCCTTTCCCGCATCGCATCGGCATAGGGCGCGGCGGCGAGGTGGACGCGGCCTGCGCGGCGGATCAGCCCGGCGGCATTGCCCACCAGCGCGGCCTTGCCAAACGCGATTTCCGGCCCCTGCGACAGGGCCGGGCCAAAACGATGCAGCGCGCGCCATGCCACTGCCAGCGCGGCCAGCAGCAGGCAGATGGTGGCGGCAAGGAAGGGCGGTTCGAACGCCAGCGTCAGCAGGTTGCGGCTTGCGCCGAAGCCATTGAATGTCATGTCAAAAGCGAAAGGTTGCGAACGGTTGTCTGCCGTCGCCAGTACCAGATCGCGGGCCAGCAGGGCGGTGGCTTTGTCGGCAAGGCCCCAGTTGTCCATCAGGTCCGGTTCGAACACCATGACCACCGGGTAGATGTCTTCATCGTCTCCGCCATAGTCAGGGTCGATCCCGGCAAGGGCGTTGAGGCCGGGATAATAGCCATCGTCATCCAGCCACGCGGCGAGGATCTTGCCGTTTCCGGCGTTGACGATAGGGACAAGGCCTTTGCCGGAACCGTATTCCACCTGACGGTCATCCGGCAGCTTTCCACGCCGCGCGCCCACGCGCCAGCCGCCTGCGGGCGTGGATTTCTTGTCGCCAATCTCGACCGTTACATTGTCGGCAAAGCCCGGCCATTCGGGCGGGTTGGTGGAAAGGATTTGCACCCAGCCCTGTTTTGCCTTGGTGGACTGGACAGCCGTTGCAAACCATTTGGGCGCGATGACCAGCGTCGGCCCGATATAGCGCCGGGCATCCACGATCTTCGAGATTTCCTTCCCCTCAGCCCCGGCGGGCGGAGTGAGGATGAGCAGGCCGGGCGTGCTTTCTATGGTCTTGCGATTGCGCAGGCGCTGCACGTCCAGCCCTTCGGTTTCCAGCATTTGCGCAAGGCCGGCAAAGCCGTTCAGCCCCTTGCCGCCGACATGCGCGCCGCCATCGTTGCC
This sequence comes from Novosphingobium sp. ERN07, assembly GCF_012641335.1. Lineage (GTDB taxonomy): Bacteria > Pseudomonadota > Alphaproteobacteria > Sphingomonadales > Sphingomonadaceae > Novosphingobium. The sequence continues at coordinate 13,518 of NZ_JABAID010000001.1, read as the reverse complement.
GCTGCCGCCGGTGTTATTCCCAAGGAACCAGAGCAGCGCGACGAAAGCCAGTGCGCCGACCAGCAACATGCCGATCACCGTGCCGCGTGAAAAGGGCGAAGGCGCGGCGCTCAACTACGCGGTCCCAAGGATTCGAGCGCGAAGCGAGCATAGGCGCCGCGCGCGGCGGACCAATCATCGGCGCCCAGTGGGCGCAGGGCATAACGTGCGCGTTCGACGAGGCTGGCGATGGTGCCGAAAGCGGTGCGTGCTTCACCGGGAAGCCCCTCGATCGCGCTGATTTCGCGTGCGGTACTGGCAGGTCTCAACCAATCGGGGCGCGCGCGTGCGATCTGGCCGACGCTGCGCTGGAGCAGGAGGTGCGCGGCTTCTCCAAAAAGGCCCGATGCGGCTAGTCTGTCGGCATCTTCAAGCAGGGCCAGCGCTTCTTCGCGTGGCGGGGTCCATTCAGGCGCGGCGACTTTGCTGCGGCCCTTGCGATCACGCCACAGCGGCCAGAGCAGTGCCCATGCGATCCATGCCACGCCAAGTCCGGCGCCGACCAGCAGCACGATCTCGATCACGCCCCAGCCTTTGCCAAGCAGATTGCCGAGCGGTGAAAGCAGCCATTCCAGCCATTCGCCCAGCACTTTCATCCATTCGGGCGTTGGCTTCGGAGGATCGGGGGGCACCGGCGCGAACTGGATATCCGCCGAATCGCGCATGGAGCGCCATGCCGCTTCGGCTGCCGCAGCATCATCGCCAGTGGGAACTGCCGTGTCCGAATTTGCCGCCGCACCGAATGTCACGCACGCAAACTTGCACGCGCGACCCACCGGTTCAAGCGCAACTGTATCAGCCTCGGATGCGCTCCATCGGATAAGTGCCGAGCATCCGCAGATCCTTGGCGAAGAAGCCCAGTTCATCGAACGCGAGATCGACCGCGCGTTCGCCCGGTGCGCCGACGATATCGACGAAGAACTCGGTAGCGGCAAAGCTGGCGCCACGCTGGTAGCTTTCCAGCTTGGTCATGTTCACGCCATTGGTGGCAAAGCCGCCCAGCGCCTTGTAGAGCGCGGCGGGAATGTTGCGCACTTCGAAGACGAAAGTCGTCATCGCCGGGCCGGTGATCGTTGCTGGATCGAGCGGGGTTTTCGAAAGAATCACAAAGCGCGTGGTATTGTCGTGCGCGTCCTCAACGTTGTCTTCGATCACTTTGAGGCCATAGAGGTCTGCCGCGATTCGCGGGGCGAGAGCCGCTACCGTGGGATCGCCAAGTTCTGCCACATAGGCCGCAGCACCTGCCGTATCTGCATAGCTCATTGGCACGATGCCCAGATTGCGCAGATAGAAGCGCGATTGGCCAAGCGCTTGCGGGTGGCTGTAGGCTGCGGTGAAGGGACCATCGCCCAGCGCCATCAGGCTGGCGTGGATTTCAAGAAAGTGTTCGCCCACGATGGAAAGCCCGCTTTCGGGCAGCAGAAAGTGGATATCGGCCACGCGCCCATGCTGCGAATTTTCGATAGGGATGATCGCGCATCCGGCACGCCCTTCCTTTACCGCATCCAGCGCATCTTCGAACGAAAAGCAGGGCAGTGGCAGGCAATTGGGCAGGGCTTCCATCGCCGCACGATGTGAATTGGCCCCCGGTGCGCCCTGAAACGACACGGCGCGCGTCGGATCGGCGGCGGCGGCGGCGGCCATCTGTTCAACAAGGGCGAGTGCGGGGGCGGGATAGCTCTGCATAACGCGCGTCCGTTAGGCTTGTGCGTGTTTTCCGGCAAGCGACAACACTTTTTTGTGGGCTTTATGGGTGTCAAACCATCTTGCGCTGCGGCAAGCCGCTTACTAGAGGGTCCGGCAACTCGCGCGGGTGTCGGCAAGGTGTCGGCGTGCGCCTATGGGGCTTCTAAATGGACGACCGCTTCAATACCATCGCCGGATGGGCCTTGTTCGGGGGCATCGTGGCTCTGGGGCTTTCGAGCCTGTCTGGCCATTATTTTCAGGCTGACAAGGAACATCGCCCTGAAAAGATGGGATATGCCATCGAAGGCGTTGAGGAAGAAGCGGGCGCTGGCGGCGCTGCCGAACTGCCCCTGCCGAATCGCCTTGCTGCTGGCGACGTCGCCAAGGGCGAAGCAACATTTGCCAAGTGTAAGGCCTGCCATACGGCGGATCAGGGCGGGGCAAGCGGCATCGGTCCAAATCTTTTCGGCATCGTTGGCAAGCCCATCGGCAAGCACGCCGCTGGCTTCGCCTATTCGGCTGATCTTTCTGGCCACGGTGGCAACTGGGATTTCGCCAACCTCGACGCTTGGCTGAAGAACCCCAAGGCGTTCGCAGCGGGCACCAAGATGTCATTCGCGGGTCTGCCCAAGGGTGAAGACCGCGCCAACGTGATCCTCTATCTCAACTCGCTCGGTTCCAACCTGCCACTGCCGGCCGCCGAAGCGGCTCCGGCGGCAGACGCGCCGGCAGACGCAGGAGCGAGCGAAGCTGCTCCTGATGCAGCAGCCAGCGAGGCCACACCGGGTGCCTGATTCGCGCAAGGTGCCCTGAATGAAAAGGCGCCCGGAGCATCGCTCCCGGCGCCTTTTTCGTATAAATTTAACCCGCTGACGCCTGCTTCAAATCATAAGCGCGTTGCGCGGCCGTGACTTCGATCATGCAGGTTTCGGCCCATTCGATCATGGCTGAAAGCGAACCGAACAACCCGCGCCCCAGCGGGGTGATCGCATATGTGACGGTAACCGGCACGGTCGGCTCCACGCTGCGGCTTACCAATCCATCCCGTTCCAGCGAACGCAGGGTCTGGCTAAGCATTTTCTGGCTGACGCCTTGAATGCGGCGCTTGAGCGCGTTGAAGCGCATATCCTCGGCCGCCAGCAGCATCAGGATCAATGTGCTCCACTTGTCGGCAATGCGATCAAGCAACTGCCGTGTGGGGCAATTGGCAGCATAGACATCGCCGCGCGGGCGGCTTTGGGCTGGTGCAGTCACTTCGCGGTGACCAGGTATGGAAATCGTGCCTTCTTGCATGGGTGATTTCGATAGCGCACTTGGTATCCATTGGAAACCGCCAATGGAGAATACGATGAAAGTTGCAGTGCTGGGTGCAAGCGGTCGGGCTGGGTCGGAAATCACTGCCGAACTGGCGCGACGGGGGCATGATGTGGTGGCGATTGCGCGCAAGCCCGAAGCGATCGCCGCCGCGCCGGGTGTGACTGCCGTTCAGGGGGACGCTTCCGATCCGCAAGCGCTGGCGTCGTTGATCGCGGGTGTGGATGCGGTGATCAGTGCGCTGCATTTCGACGTGAAGGCGCAAACGCTGCTTTCCGCGCTCAAGGAGGCGGGCGTGCCGCGTTTGTTGGTGACCGGCGGGGCGGCGAGCCTTGAAGTTGCATCGGGCAAGATTCTGTTCGATGCGATGGACCTGCCGGAGGAATGGAAGCCCGCGATCCTTGGCGGCATTGCCTTCCTCAAAGACCTGCGCGCTGAAACCGAAATCGACTGGACGTTCTTTTCGCCCGCCGCCTTTATCGAAGAAGGCCCGCGCACTGGCGCGTTCCGGCTGGGCACCGATCAACTGGTGGTGGACGAGAAGGGCGAAAGCCGCATCAGCTTTGCCGACTATGCCATCGCGATGGTCGATGAACTGGAACAGCACCGCCACTCGCGCGCGCGGTTTACAGCGGCCTATTGATCTCAGGCCGGGCAGGCCTCTGCCATGATGGCGGCGTTCAGCGTTTCGGGTTCGACCGGTTCGTACCGGTCGGCCCGATCCGCGTCCACGGCATTGCGGGCGATCACGCCGCCATCGACGGCATAGTCTGTCGCCGCTGCGATCAGCACGCGCTCGCCGGTGCAATCATAGCGGAACAGCACCAGCTTGCGCCCGGTATCGAGCGCTGCGGCTCCGGCGAAATCGAAACCGGCCCAGACCTGCCTGACGGCGAAGGCCCGTTCGGTGCTGGGCGGCAATTCGCGGACCGATTCGGGGCGCACCAGAACTTCGGTGCGGTCTTGCGCCACGCCGATGACTTTCCAGTCGGCAGACCATCCTCTTGCCACATCCCCTTCCGCCGCAGCCCCGCCGGAGAAGCCGAGGAAAGCGAGAGGGAGCAGCAGGTTGCGCCGGAAAGTCATCGGTGTGGTTCTCGAATTAGCGTTCGGGTTAACGCGCTGATAACCACGTCGAACGTTGCTGCCAGCTAAGGAGTTTTCCTGAGTCCCGATGTGCTACAGCGCTGGCAGAGCGGGTTAACGCATCACTCCGCGCGGCCCTTGAACCCTTGCGCGATGACATACCATTCCGATGAATCCTTGCGGCTGGCGGGTGGTTTGGCGTGTTTCACCGTGGTGAAATTCTTCTTCAGGATGCCCAGCAATTCGGTGTCGGTGCCGCCCGCAAAGACTTTGGCCACGAACGCCCCACCCGGAGCCAGCGTCTGCACCGCAAAGTCCACCGCCGTTTCCACCAGCCCCATCGTGCGCAAGTGATCGGTTTGCTTGTGGCCGACGGTATTGGCGGCCATGTCGGAAATTACGAGGTCTGGCGGGCCGTCCAGCGCGTCCTGCAGGGCTTGAGGGGCTTCGTCTGCCATGAAGTCCATCTGGAAGATCGTCACGCCCTCAATCGGGTCCGTAGGCAGCAGGTCGATGCCGACGACACTTGCGGCCGGGGCCATTTTGCGCACCACTTGCGCCCACCCGCCTGGCGCGATGCCAAGATCGACCACGCGCTTCGATCCGCGCAACAGGCCGAATTTCTCGTCCAGTTCGATCAGCTTGTACGCTGCGCGGCTGCGCCAGCCATCGGCCTTCGCCTGCTTGACGTAAGGATCGTTCAACTGGCGCGAAAGCCAGCGGACGGACGAGGCGCTGCGGCCTTTGGCGGTTTTCAGGCGCTCGTTGGGGTTTTTACCTGACCGGCTCATGCTGCTTCCGTTCGTTTTGGACCGCGCGGGTCTGCGCCGATGGCCATGAGGCTGCGCAAGATACCTTCGCGAATGCCGCGGTCGGCAATGCCAAGCCGGTCTGCGGGCCAGATGTCGAGAATCGATTCGAGTATTGCGCAGCCTGCCACGACCAGATCGGACCGCTCGCGCCCGATGCAGGGCAGGGCAACACGCTCTGCCGGTGTCATTACCGAAAGACGCTGGCTGATGCTGCGCATCGATTCCGCAGGCATGACCAGCCCGTCCACCGCGCGCCGGTCATATTGCGGGAGTTCCAGATGGACGCTGGCCAGCGTGGTGACAGTGCCGCTGGTGCCAAGCAGGCGAATGCGCCCTTCGCCCCGCGCGGCGCTGCGCATCGGGCTGACTCGTTCGGCAAAATCGGCAAAGCCTTCGTCCACGCGGCGGCGCATTTCGGCGTAGGCGACGGCGCGTGCATGTGGATCGTCGGCAATCGCGCCGATGCTTTCGGTAAGGGAAACCACGCCCCAAGGCACCGATTGCCAATCAAGGATGCGGGGCACGGTCTCACCGGTTTCCACCAGAACCATCTCGGTCGATCCGCCGCCGATGTCGAAGATCATGGCGGGGCCGGTGCCCTGTTCGAGCAGGATGTGACAGCCCAGCACAGCCAGCCGCGCCTCTTCCTGCGCCGTGATGATATTCAGGTGAATGCCGGTTTCCGCCAGCACGCGGTCGATGAACTGCTGCCCGTTTGTGGCGCGGCGGCACGCCTCGGTTGCAACCGAACGGGCGAGGTGGACGTTGCGCTTGCGCAGTTTGTCGGCGCAGACATGCAGCGCGGCCAGCGCGCGGTCCATTGCCGCATCGGAAAGCCGACCGGTCTGCGCCAGACCTTCGCCCAGCCGCACCACGCGGCTGAACGCATCGATCACCACGAAATGTTCGCCCGACGGCCGCGCGATCAGCAGGCGGCAGTTGTTGGTGCCAAGATCGATTGCGGCATAGGCCTGACGGTAGTGCGGCAGTGGCTTGATCCAGCCAGCGGCGCGCGACGATTCGGCAAGCGGCGGGGCAGGGGCGGGCACGGATACTATCGGCACGGATACAACGGGCGCGGTTACGCAAGTGTCGGTGCTGCCCGCGCTGTGCGCTGCGGGCGGTTTCGTCTTGCCGGCAGATCCGGGCGGGAGGTTGCTCCCCGCATTGCCGCGTGGCTTGCGGGGCCTTTTCCTTTGCCCCTTCTTCCTGCCGAAACGCGCACCTTGCCCACTGGCCGGCGGAATGGTTCCCGCCATGTCACAAATTCACTTATGTTTTCCCGCGCCGCTCAATGCCTGCCGGGTACTTGCCCGCAATGCTAGCGCCGCAGCGCCCCGCCCGCAAGGCCAGCACCCAAAAATGCCATTTCCCCCGCTTGACTTGCACGCAACCGCCCCCTAGTTGCGCGCCTCACACTGCCCCGTCGTCTAATGGTAAGACTACGGATTCTGATTCCGTCTATCGAGGTTCGAATCCTCGCGGGGCATCCAATTTCCTACATATTATCTTTAATTATCAAGACATTGATGCATTGCGTAAAAGTCCATCCCCACATTTTACCCCACATCGCGTCTAATTGTTGGTGAAATAGCTTTCAGTGGTATCGGCGCATCGCGGAGCCGACTGGACTGGCTTGCATGGCTCCACTACGAATTGCGGGCAAAGGCACTGGAGCTGGGTCTGCGGTAGATGACTGTGCACACACCCTACGCGACTAATCGCATTTTTATGAGAAAAAACCCTGTAAATTCAAAGTTGGCGGGTCCGAAAACGCCTTCCAGTTTGGGGTCTCCTGGTGGCTGTCTGCACCCTGAAAATGCTGGAAATTCAGCGCATTCGGATGAGCTTTCGGACCCGATCAGGAGCCATTTGCACCCGCAGACCGACAGCGGGGTGAGAAGAGCATTCCTCGACGGTAATTTTGCGCGACAGTACGTTGCCTCGCAGCCTAAAGAATACGAAATCTGGGACACCGTGCTGATTGGCTTTGGCATGCGGATCCAGCCAAATGGCCGCAGCTGCTGGTTCGTACGAAAGCGGCACCGTGGCTCCAACAGGCGCGTGACCTTGGGGCGCTGCTGCGATGTCGATGCACTGGCTGCAAGGCGCGAGGCGAGGCGCATTCTTCTCGATGTCGCGCTTGATGGGCTTCCACGGCAGGAGAAGGTTTCCGCTTCACCGGTATTCATCGACTTCGCCGACGAATTTTGGCGCGATTACGCTCGTCATTGGAAGCCATCGACCCAACACAGAAATCGATCGGCCATCAATGGTCAGATCCTGCCCTACTTTGCCGAGTTCCGGCTTTCAGAGATTTCCCGGACCGACATCGTTCGCTGGCGCGATGCCTGCGCTCATGTGGCAGAAGCACGGTTCAATCGCGCGGTCCCTGTTCTTGCGTCGATGTTGAAGTATGCCGAGCAACTAGGCCTGCGACCCAAGGGCAAAAATCCCTGTCGAGGGATCCCTCGTTTCAAGCGGAAACTGCTCGAGCGGTACCTCAGCCCGGTCGAGTACGTTCGCCTGGTCCGGCGTTTGGATGAGGTAGCGGAGCAGTCTCCACTGGAAGTTGCTGCCGTGCGTCTGCTGATTTTCACGGGGGCTCGTCTTAACGAGATTTGCGCTCTGCAGTGGGATTGGGTCCAACCGCCGAGGCTTGTCCTCCCAGACAGCAAAACAGGCGCAAAAGTCATTGTCCTCAACAGGCAGGCGAGCGAGGTCCTGGCGCAAATCCCGCTCCGATCGGGAACTTCTTACGTCTTTCCGAGAAGTAGGGGTGAGGGCTTCCTCGACCTGAACAATTGGTGGCGCAAATTTCGACGCACTTGCGCACTTCCAGACGTTAGACTGCATGACTTGCGGCACAGTTTTGCATCCGTAGCCGTTCGCGAGGGCCTGCCTCTGGCAACCATCGGCGGCCTACTCGGGCATGCCCTTCCCGAAACTACAGCGCGATACGCGCATCTTGCCGACCAGACGATCGCCGATGCAGCGGCGAGAGTTGCGTCGCATCTTGCTGCGGCTTTGGGGATCGAGCCATGACCCGTCTATCGCTGCAGGAAATAGTAGCTGGCGCGCTTGCCGAAGTCGGTCTGGCCTCGCCTCCGATCGAAAAGGGGCAGGGCAGCGCGCGCACTACAATCTGGTTTCCAGGTGAGCGTGGCATTGGGCTTCGGCAATATGAGAGCGGTCGAAAGATGTATGTGGTGCAGGCTCGCATGTCAGGTCGCTTGCGAACTGTGACGCTGGGATCAGCCAATGTCCTCACCCGGCATCTCGCTATAACCGTCGGTCGGCGAGTGCTGGCTCGAGCATTGGTCGGCCAAGATCCGGCCGAAACCCGACTTGCTGCGCGAACCTCGCCTACAATGGACGATTTCATGGGGGAGTATTGGGAGAAGTGTTCGCCAGGATGGAAACCTTCAACCGTTGCGACCTGCACGAACTATCGAAAAAGCCACATCGACGGAGCCTTCCCTGACCTATTCATCGATACGCTTTCCGAAGAGCAGGTCGTCCGGTGGTTCGTGAGCCTGACCGACCGAGCGGGACCTGCTGCAGCCAATCGCTGCATCGACATACTTCACGCCGCGTTGAACAAGGCCGAGGCGTGGGGGTATCGCGCAGAGAATTCTAACCCCTGCCGGGACGTTCGTCGAAACAAACGCATTCACCGGAAGCGGTTTCTGTCAGTTGAAGAACTTGGTCGATTGGGCTCGGTTCTCTTGGAGCGGCGTGCCTCGCCGGACGGCATGGTGCAGACTTATGCATCGGCGATAACACTGCTCATCCTCACGGGATGCCGAGTTGGGGAAATCCTGGCCCTTAAGTGGTCGGATATTCGTGGGCTAAGGGCGCATCTTCGCGACGGCAAAGCTGGCCCCGAACTGTCTGGCTTGGCCAGCCTGCACGGGATGTTCTCGACACCTTCCCGCGCCATCCAAGGGTGGACTATGTGTTCTGGAACTCGCGCTATCAGCGCCCGGTAGTAACGGTTTCGCACGTCTGGTGCGCAATCAGGAAAGAAGCGCTACTGACCAATGTAAGGCTTCATGATCTCCGCCATACTTATGCAAGCCATGCGGCATTGAACCGCGAAAGCCTGCCGATGATTGGGAAGCTGCTCGGGCATGCAAAGGTGGGATCCACGGCGAGGTATGCTCACCTGGATGATGCGCATCTGCTCGATGCGGCAGAGATCGTCGGATCAGCGATCGGGGAGTACCTCAACATTTCAAGATTTCAGTCCGGACGGTAATGACCAAGATTAGGGACCTTGGAGACTGACTGGAATCCGGCGCCAACGCGGTGAAGCTGCCCTTCATTCAGGCCGCAATTGATCCCAAACCAGAGGGTCAGCGCAGCTCGATTGGACGATCAGCCGCACCGACCCGCATTTCGACGCGCAAGCCAGCGGCTGCAGCCATGTTTACCAGCGCGTCGAGTCCGAAGAGATCGACCTTGCCGCGGTTAAGATCGGAGATCCGCGGCTGAGTTACGCCAAAGACTCTAGCGGCTTGAGTCTGGTTGAGATGAGCGCGAGAAATATGATCCCTAAGCGCCGACATTAAGGCCGAGCGCAGCTTTGCACTCTCGCTTAGCGCAGGACTTGCGTCGGCCGGTACGGGAGGCTCTGCGTCCTTAACCGGGTTTGATGACGATTGCCCATTCGCGCCGATATCCAACGAAAATTGCTCCTGTGCGATGCTGGAGATTTTTGCTGTAAGATTAATCTTTTCTTCTGCCTTCGCGCGGGCATGATCTGACATGTAGGCGACGAGGCGCTCCAGGCCACCCACGTCTGATATAGTAACAAAATCCTTGTTCTTATTCACGAAGACGACGGATTTCTTTTTCTCTCGAATAAGCTCAATGACATTGCTGAGCGTGCCCGTGCTCTTGCAGTCCCAGACCATGAGGCCATAGTCGCTGTCGCGGGCCATCTCCAGGTCTTTGGCGGTAAAATAGGCGCGAGTCCCCGGCTTCGCCTTCGACACGACCCTGTGGACCGGCCATTCTGCGACATTGTTCCGGGGCGAGTCCCCGGTGCAATATACGGTCACATTTCCGGCCTGGTATCGCTGCAGGCATTCCTGAATTGAGGTATCGGCGCCATCGGCGTCTCCGACCACGACGTTGAAGTCTGAAGACACAATCTTGTTGATCCTATCCACCACCTTATCATGCAGGCGACTGATGGAGATTGATCCGGCAATGAAGACAGTGGTCATGGTATTATTTCCATGTGATCGAAGCGGCGTAGACGTGGTTGATTTTCTTGTAAGTGCGCAGCGTTTTGCAGACGGCGTCCATCGTGGCGCCCGTGTCGAAAAGATCGTCAAGGACAAGCGCGTTCCAACACCCTTCGTTGGTGATGGACGGGTTGATGCTGAAGCTTCCCTCCAATGCGGCGTCCTTCGCCTCGCGACCATGCAAGTTCTTGAGCTGCGGGCTGCCTTCGGGCGCGGGCGCCTTGACGATGATGTTGTCGAATACCGGCGTTTTCGTCAGTTTGCCGAGTTCGTTGGCGATCTCATTGACCGGCTGGCGCGCCCGCACCGTGGAGGCAGGCATTGGAATAATCAGCCCGATCTTGCCGAATAGCGGCAGCAAGGATTGCTGCACTTGGGCCGCAAGCGGCTGAACCTGATTCCAATCGGCTCGATATTTAAGCTGGTATAGCGCCTCGCCAGGCTCTGAACGCGTCGTGTCAAATCGAGGATGGCCGTATTCGTCGTCGCCCAGGTAAACGCTCGACAGCGTATGCTTGTGGAGCGCGTAACCGAGATCCCAACTGCCTTCAAGCTTTCGAATTTGAACCTGCATGACGAAGAGTGTCCCTTGCAGGCCCTCAGAACGCCGTCCACGGGGCCATCCAACATATATACAAAATCTTGTATGAGCCGCAAGGGCCTCATGGCTGCTTCATTGATGAGCGCTTCCTGTGCCGGGGTCGTCGACCATAGGGTTGACCGCATGCATAGAGTTGCATAAGGTTGCCCTATGTCACAGAATGACGCCCCCGATTTCCTAACCCTTGCTGAGGCCGCCGAGTATGTTGGCGTCTCGAAGGACACACTTCGACGCTGGGATGCCTCCGGCAAGCTCAAGCCGGTGCGCCGCCCAGGAAGCGGCTATCGCTTCTATCGCCGGCCTGATCTCGAGCCCTTCCGCCTCGAGTACCGGCGCGCCGAACAGGCTGCCGACGAGCCGGACCATATGTTTCAGACGCTGACTGCGGACATTGAGGCGAACCCCAAGATTCGCGAGCCGCAGCAGGGCGCCCACCGGGCAGTGCGAACGCACTTCGAAACCTCGAACGAGCCGGTGATCCTGCAGATTCCTGTCGGCTGCGGAAAGACCGGGGTCATTGCGACATTGCCCTTCGGCGTCGCCAAAGGGCGCGCGCTCGTCATCACACCGAATTTGACGATCCGGTCGGGCGTCGCGGAATCGCTCGACATCAGCAACCCAAAGAATTTCTGGCGGCGGACGGGCGCGCTCCACGATTTTTCGGCAGGACCATTTCGGGCTGTTTTGGATGGCGTCGACGCCAATCTCCACGATTGCAATGCAAGCCAGTTCGTCGTGACCAACATCCACCAATTGGCTAGCTCGGCTGATCGCTGGCTCCCGCAGTTCCCGCCGAACTATTTCGACATTATCATGATCGACGAGGGCCACCATAACGTGGCCCCGAGCTGGGCAAAAGTCTTCGATCGCTTTCCGAACGCCAAGATCATCAGCCTGACGGCGACACCGTTCCGGGGCGACGGAACGCGGCCTGTCGGCAAGGTGATCTATCGCTACCCGTTCACCCGCGCGATGGTGAAGGGGTACATCAAGCAGATCCACTCTCGGAACGTAGCGCCGTCGGAGCTGTCCTTCACCTACCGTGACGACACGAAGCGGCACACCTTGGAAGAGGTGTTGGCCTTGCGGGAACATGCCTGGTTCCGGCGCGGCGTCGCGCTGGCGCCGGAGTGCAATCGCCACATCGTCGACGCCAGCATCAAATACCTCCATGAGCTGCGCGAGCGCAGCGGTTTTCGCCACCAGGTCATCGCCGTCGCTTGTTCCGTCGACCATGCCCGCCAAGTGCGCGGGCTGTACGCAGAGCGGGGCCTGAAGGCGGCCGAAATCTTTGGTGAGATGGATCGAGACAAGCAGGACGCTGTTCTTGCCGATCTGCGCAGCGGCAAGCTCGATTGCATCGTGCAGGTGCAAATGCTCGGCGAAGGCTTCGATCATCCGCCCCTGAGCGTGGCGGCCATCTTCCGGCCGTTCGCAAGCTTGTCGCCTTACATCCAGTTCGTTGGGCGCGTGATGCGCGTCGTCCATGAGGCGAAGCCCGAACATCCGGACAACCACGCCTTCGTGGTCTCCCATGTAGGCTTGAACACTGACGCCCATTGGGACGATTTCCGCGAACTGGATTTCGATGACCAAGCGATGGTCAAGAAGTGGCTGGAGGCCGGTGACGAGAAGGGCGATGGCGACGGCTTAGGAGAGTCCCGTCGTTTCGACATCGGAATGCTGGTCGACAACGAGATCGTCGGCTCGTTCATCAATCGGTCATTCCTTGATCCGGAAGACGATCGCGTCCTCGAGGAAATGCTGGACCATGAGATCGGCGCGGGCCTGCGCCTGCGCGACGTCATCGCGAAGGACAAGCTCAGGGAGACGCTGCGCCGAAAGCAGGAAGAGCTGTCCCAAGTCAGCAGTTCTGGTGACCTTCCAGTGCAGCCGCAGGCGCGGCGGGTTGGCGCGCGCAAGCGGCTCTCCGAACGCACAGGCTCCGTCGTCGCCCGCATTCTCAAGGACCTGAAGCTCTCGCCCGCCGGCCGCGAGGTTGGTCAGCGAGACAAGACGGTCGCGGGTCGTGACAACCGGGCCGCCGTAACATCGCTGCTGAATAAGGCGATCAACGAACATCTGGGGATCAAGTCTGGGAGCCGGAAGGCGCCCGACGCAGGCGACAATGAGGACGCACTGGCTGCGCTCGACATGCTGGGAGACAACGTGCGCGATGCCCTGAAGGGGGGAAAGAATGGCTAAAGTCAGGGATATTCTGATCGGCGTTAGGATCGAGCAGGCACAGCGCCAGCGCAAATGTCGGCGGAATACTTCGCACACGATCTCCAAGGGCGAGTGGTGTCTAGTCGTTCGGACTAACGCGACCAACGACGACTACAGCTACAGCCGAGACGCCGCGAAGCCGATGCTCGATGAGGCTTGGGCGAAGCTAAAGACGATCTACGAAGGGCTTGGATTGTTACCGCCTGGGAGCTGAAGGAACGGGGGTATGGGGGACAGATATAACTTTCAGCAGCTCAAGGCCGAGATATTTGGCGCTGAGCCGCGCCACTGATTGGGAAGCGGCCAAAAAAGAATGGCGTCTTGTCAAGATTTCCGAAGCCGACGAGCCCGAAACCTGTCCGTGCGGCCATTTTCCAATAATCGAGTTATGTACCATCTTCGTAAGCGCTGTGCGGCCCCCACCTTGCGCGGGTGATGCCCAGCGTTGAGCTTGCCGGGCCTGATTTGGGCCGAGGCGCTACTCCTATGATAATCCCGT